>JACKAA010000002.1 GCA_020635275.1 Ignavibacteriales bacterium | reverse complement strand
GTAGAAAAAAATTAATATCTACTGATTTATCTTCTTTTTTTATTGCCGTAACATTTAGTGTATCAACTAAATGCATAATTCCAAACTTTGTTCCAAAATAAATGTTCCTTGGTGTTGAATTATCCGCTTTAATTACATTTACTCGACCATCATATATTTTTTCCCAATGTTTACCAGCATCAGCGGTAAAGAATAAACCTCCGTTATGAAAAGTTGATGTTTGAGGTTGTCCACCATCCAGAAGTCCAACATATATATTATTGTCATTGTTTTTATCCAATAATATAGAAGAGGGAACGACATATTTAGAAATAGAAAACAAACCAGAATCTATTTGCTCCCAATATTCCCCACCATTAATAGTTTTAAACAATCCTCCTTTTATTGAGTTTTGCGTACAGTATAGAACATCTGTATTGTTTTCACTAATATTTAATGAGCTAATCGCTACAACTAAACCATCTTCTGTTAATAAACCTTCATTCTTTTCAATCCAATTTCGACCCCCATCAACTGATTTCCTTATTCCACTACCAAAATGTGCATAAATTATATCAGGATTTATTGGATGAAATATAAAATCAATTACACCATCATATGTATCTAAAATTACTTCCCAATTTTCTCCACCATCTTCACTTTGAAATATCTTCGCTGAACTAAAGGGAGTTGTAAGTCCGCCAGTAGCAAATAATTTATTTGGAACTAAAGGGTGGTAGGATATTTCACCTATTCCATCCAATTGGTTTGTGAATAAATTCCATGTTTCTCCACCATCAACAGTTTTATACAATCCATACCAGGCTGCTAAAAAACCGATATTTTTATCAGTTGGATGAAACTCTAAATTCTTACAAATTAAATGCTGGAATTCTGTGTCAAACTCTAATGGTGCCCAAGTTAAACCATTATCTTTGGTCTTCATTAATCCCCAACCGTATTGGCCGGAAATAAGCGTACCTTCAGGAAATCTTTCATCAATAAAAATATTATATACCTGTGCATTTGAAATTCTTGAAAGAGCCCAATTCTCTCCTCCATCTATAGTCTTAAATATTCCTAAATTTCCTATACTCGCATATAATTCATCTGGTTTTTGTGGATTTATTGCAATTCTATTTGCAGTTACATAGCTACCCGGTATACCATTTACTACAGTAAACCAATTTTTTCCCCCATCTGTTGTTTTTATTATTCCTCCTTCCGGGCTAAACACCCAATCTCCATGTGAGGCATATAATATTAACGTGTCCAATGGATTTAAAACAAAGGTGTTAACCGATTGATCTAATATTTGTGAAACTGTTTTACCTCCATCTACAGATTTATATAATTTATGGTATTGTAGAAATAAGGAATTTTTATTATAAGGATTTACAATTGTTATTGGGGAAAAGGGTTCCTCACTTTCAACAACCTTGAACCAATTCAATCCACTGTTTAAACTTTTATAAAATGTATTATCTGCACTACAATATATTATAGAAGTATCCGTGTCAGAAATGACTATATTATTGGCGCTATTACTAAAATTCTTAAATAAGCTCCAATTATCACCACTATCTTTTGATTTCCATATTTCTTTGAAGTTTTGTACAATATAAACTATATCTGAATTTAATGGATTAAACGATATATTTGCAGTGGTTGTTTTATTAACTTTATTGATTGTTTCCCAAATTTCTCCTTTATCAGCACTACGTAAATATGTGCCTCCATAACAAGTGTAAACATTGTTCTCTTTGCCAGATGGAAGTGCTATTACATCTGGACGAAAATCTCCAAAATAAGTTTCAATAGCATTTGTTGTTTCTCCACCATCATCTGTTCTATATATAGCTCCGTTATATTCGGCGGCATATAGTATTGAAGGATTATTTGGATTAACCGATATTTTATTTATTCTTCCACCAGGCGGTCCAATCAATTTTGGTGTTTGTGGAATGACAAAACTTGAACTTATTACTAAAAAATAAATTAATAAATTATTTTTTTTCACTTTTTATTCAATTTAACGCAGATAACAACATCTTGTTTTTTAATCCAAGAATATAATTCTTTAAGTAAGAAAAAAAATCAGTATAATTACGTAATTTTAAGAAATGTTAACTTTCAGAAAATTGTAAAGAGCAACATTACATATTTTAAAAATATGGAATGTTTTTGTTTCTCTATTTCAACAATATCATTTTTTTAACTTCATTAAAAGTACCGGCTGTAATTCTATAAAAATAAATTCCGGATGTTAAATTTCTTGCGTTGAATTCAACCTCGTAATTTCCCGGCTTTTGTTTTTGGTTTACAAGTGTTGTTACTTCTCTTCCTAGAATATCGTAAACAATTAATTTCACGTTTGCATTGTCATCCCGAACTTGATTCGGGATCTCAGAATTATTTAGATGCTGAAATAAATTCAGCATGACAGTATTATTTGGAATTGAGTATTTTATTGTTGTACTTGGATTGAAAGGATTTGGATAATTTTGAGATAATTTATATTCTGTAATTATTTGCTCTTCGTTTTCAATATCATCAATAATATCTGTTTCATTTAAAAATTCATGCAGCATATAGGTAACATTATTTTTTAAACTCTGATTGTTATATAGGAATGGTCTGCCAGATAAAAATATAATGTTGCCGCCGTTTTCTTTATACCAGCCTCCAAATTCCGGTTTGTTCCAAACTCCTATACCTACAGGTTTACTGTAAGAATCGGTTTCAGTAAAAAGCAACTTGCTATTTTGATTTGTGAAAACAGTATCAAATATTCCGGCTCCAAAATGAGTTAATATTGTTGAAACTGTATCTAATCCTTCATAAGTTGGTACACAATTTCTAATTTCGGCATTTTCCGGTTCAATCCAATTAATACCTAACCGATCAAGAAATTCTTCATTTAAATATTCCCTTCCATTTTTCAAAATAAGTAAAAAATTTCCGCCCATTTTTACATATTTAATTAATGAAGCCGTGTTCCAATAATTTACATCTGTAGGTGAATTATCTCCCAGCCAGATAACAGTTGAATAACCAATTAAGGTATCTAATGGAATAATGCCGTTTCCCTTTGGTTCCGGCAAACTTTCTGGATATCCGTTTGAAGGCGTTGTAAACAAATCCCAGAAACTAATTTTATATTCTCCCCAGAAAGCTTTATTTTTATAAGAATTTATTACTTCCGCAATATTCATTCTTAAACCGTTAACCAAAAGAATTCCTTTATCTAAAACATTGTTTCTGCTGTTTGGTTCATTTGGCGAAGGCGTACTGTCAATTTCCCAAAGAGCTTCTCCATCACCTTTTCTAGCGTACGAAAAATCCGTTTCTTGATTTCCAAAACTAACTGAATCAATAATTAAAGTATCCTTTTCAAAAATATAAACAAGAGCCAATTGTTCACCGGCTTTATCAAGCTTAAAATTTGTATGATTTATTCCTTGGTCGGGAGTTCCATCTGCCCAGAATAGATAATGTCCATCTCCAATAATTATATTGCTTTCATCTTCTGTTCTAACAATTTGGTGTTTAGTCAGGTCATCAAAATCATCGGTCAAATATAAACCGCCAATATTTATTGGAAAATCGCTTCCGTTATAAATCTCAAACCAGTCATCATTTTCTTCTTTTTCATCTTTAATTGTAGTTTTATTATCTGCCTGCAATTCATTTATAAAAAGCAATCCTTCTGCATTTAATCTATTTGGCTGACCCGGACTTCCGTACATTTGACTGCTTGCCTGCCAATTTACAGTTGCCAAATTTTCATCAAGCGGATTTCTAAGTTCAAGTGAATATCCTTTTCCGTCAGCCAGAACCGGCCATTCAAACTTATTGCTGTAACTTACAAAATCTATCTCCTCACTTAAATTATTTTGTAAAATCAGATTTCCCCAATCGTTTGGCAAGCTTGGCTCACCCCAAGCAAATTTTGGCGTTGTTGAATCACAGCAAGTTGGAATATCTTTTGCAATAACAACAAAATCTTTACCGTCAATAATTGTTCCGTTAGGAAATGTAAAATCTATAACTCCTTTAATTTTATAACCTGAAATATCAATTGGCTCTGTCATTGTATTGTAAAGTTCAATGAACTCTAAAGTTTCGTCAAAAGGCGAATTATAATTAATTTCATTTATTACAATTGGCTGATAATTTCCATCAAAATATTTTGCACCAATATCTGCTCTCGTCCCATCGGGATCAAGTTCAGTTGCAGGATTGCCTGTATTTATAGCTGGCGAGTTTTGGATCAAAATGAAATTATTACTGAATTGCGGATTCGCTTTTATATTTCCAATTCCTTCCAGTTCATCAGTATCTGAAAGTGAGTAATCAACTTTTAATTGTGAAAGATTATCAACAAAAACTGGTGCTAATACTGATTTAGAAAATATTGAGTTTACAATTTCCGCATTACCGCCGCCGGCTCCAATGTTCTTTTCAAAACTTGCTACTCCGTAATCACAATTGTAAAATGTGTTGCGGTCAATATATGCATATGAAGAATCATCTTTAATTCCCAACCCTTGTGCACAATTTACAATTATGTTGTGCTTAACAATTGCTGTTGAACCTTGTCCAACAGATATGCCTTTATCGTTACAATTAAGTATTAAGTTACCCTCTACCAAAATTTCCTTTGCCCCTTCACCTAAATCAATTCCATCACTGTTAAATCCGTAAAAATTATAAATTCTATTATTTCTAATTATTCCACTTGAAATATTATCATAATCAATTGCATCTGTATCAAATTGATTATTTCCGCGCAAATCACAATTTTCTGTCAATGCTGATTCTGCATATTTTATGTTTATTAAATCAGAAACTTCTTCTGTGTGAAGCTTACAATTTCTTATTACTACATTTCCAAACTGAACAAATATTGGAAAAGGTGCATCGAGAATTGTAACATTTTCAATTAGTAAATCTGATTTATAACTTGATATTGCTCCGATCTGGCTTGAATCATATTTATTTTGTGTTGCTTGAAGTAAGTTAACGTATTTAATGTTCGATTTTGCCGTGGCGCTATCAATAAAAATATATCCCCATTTGTTAAACCCGGAATTTTCATTTGCTTTAATTGTAATTGGCTGTTCTTCAGTTCCGTTAAATTGAATATCTCCCTTTATTATAAGGTTTGCATTTTCGGGCATTAAAATTTCTACACCGGCATCAACCGTTAAACTTACGTTCGGATTTACAATCACATTTCCTTTTGCAAAATAAGGCGATCCGGAAATATTTAAAGTAGTATTTTCTATAATATTACTGCTTATTATACTTACATTATCTTCTTCAAATATTGCTGAAATATAAATTGTTGAGTCTGTCCTTGTTGGTGTATAAGTTGTTGATTTTGATAAACTATCCTGCACTCCAATCCATTTTACAAAACGGTAACCTATTTTGGGTACTGCTTCAATTTTAATTGGAGTATATCTGTAAAATTCGGCTTCAAAATTATTTTCAATTTGAACGTCCTCAACAAAAACGCTTCCCATCAGTGAATCATTACAGCTGAAGTTGATTTTTTCCGTGCCGCTTAAATTGAAAAAACTTGCGAGATGTTCTTTCATGTATTGCGGTCGTTCTTCACCAAATTCTCTCATAATATTTGTCTCATAATTCCAAGCCGCAACATTTGGAATATTTGGTGATTCATTATTCCATCTATCAATATGTTTTATCATTTCATCATTAAGCATAGTTTTAATGCTGTCAAAAATATTAAGCACTCTATCTTTGCTGAATAATTTTTCCTGATATAATGCAAACCTCTGAATAAAACTGTTTTTAAATTCTTTATTTTCTAAAAGTTTTCTAAATACAAAAGATGAAAAAGCCGGTTTGCCATAATATAAATCCTCAATCATATTATGCGAAAAGTGTGAATAGTAACTCGGTGCTCCAAATCCAAAATCAGAATCAAGAAAAATATATCTCCATTTTCCTTCCGGAGTTTTTTCTTTCCACCATTTGGAATTTGTCTCGGGCCAATTGACATTATCACAGTAAATTTCTGTAATTAAATAATTCATCACTTCATTTACATCAATTTTTGATTTTATATATTGCCAATTGGCTTCAATATTCATACTGTTTGATGACATGAAATCTAAAAGTGCAAAGTAATCTTCTGTATCTCCCTCAACGATATTGGGTTGTGGACTAAATTCATATTCCAAATAATCAAGATTATCGGGATTAACATCATGATGAGCTGCAAAATAATTATTATCCAGCTTTTCTCTTAAATTATAAATGCCCCAATATTCTCCATTTATAAAAGTTGCTGCCGGCTGAAATGCCTGGCAATCAACATCCATTTGATTTATTACTAAAGAATGCTGAAATGCATCTCTAAAATGAGTATGAATATTGTCATCCGTACCTGAATTACGTAAATAAATTGAAGTATATTTTGTAAACGGCCTGTCTTTAAAGATTTGATAATTAATGAAATTATATCCATATTTTTCATCCAGCTCAATAGTAAGCGGTTTTTGAGGATAGTTAAATGACCATTGACCTGTTAACCTGATTCCGGCATCAACTTCGAAAACTAAATTGCCATCCTCTGTAAAATATTGTGCAGAAATTGGAACTTCGCGGGATTTTATTTCATTTGTATAAATGCCAATTTTCTTATCAAAAAATGTTTCCGGAAAAGCCGTTATAGACAAAACCGGTAAATTTTGGTCTTGGTCAATAAAATATGATCTTGTTATAATTTTACTTGGCAGTTTTCCTTCTTCAAAAACTCTTATTCTAAGAGTTGTATTTTTACTGATTTCAATTGGAGCTGAATAAACTGGAGAACTGCTTAAAGGTCTGTTTCCATCTGTTGTATAGGTTATTAAAGCATTTGCCGGATTTGATGTAATTGTAACATTTTGTAGTCCGTTATAAAACCCAGCGTCCAAAGAAATTTGAGGAATATTTGAAAACTCAGTGGTAGTTGTACCATTTGTATTATTAGTATTATTGAATGTAGGTTCTCCAAAAAACACCCAATTACTGTCGCCGTCTCCATTTCTTCCAAATGAAATATCAGAAATTTGTACGTCAAAAATTACCGAGTCAATTAGTTCGCCATCTGGAGAAAACAAACCGATTTCTTCGCCATCTTTACTTAAATTAAAATTTGTATGGTAATAAGTAATGCTGTTATTATTTGGATAATTATCATTTCCATCTGCCCAAAAGACAAAATAACTTTTTGCATTTATAACAGTATTGTCGGGTATTTGCCATTTTGTCGGATCGTTTAAATTATCAGTTAAATAATAACCGCTGATATTAATGGCTGATGTAGAATCGTTATAAATTTCAATCCAATCTGAGTAGTCATCAAAATCAATAATTTCAGGAACAGCTGTTACATTCGATGCCATAAATTCATTAATATACAAACTTTGCGAATGGATATCGGGAGCAAAAAACAATAATAAAAAAAATACTTGAAAAAACTTTAAAAGTAATGGTCTGCTGAAATGAGTTCTCATAAAAATTCCAATTTCTAAAATGGTATAATAAACTATTAAAAATTTATTAGTCTAAAAGTACAATAAAATTCCTCTATTTTTTATAGTTTAGTAAAGAAGATTAAAGTACTTATATATTTTCAATTTAAGAAGTTATAATTTCTCAAATTCACAAATCTTAATATAAATCACAATTGATAATTGAAAAATGAGTGCACTAATTATTGCTCACAGAGGTGAATCTTACGATGCACCAGAAAACACTCTTGCATCTATAAATTTAGCATGGGAAAGAGGTGCCGAGGCAGTAGAAATTGACGTTCATTTAAGCAAAGATAATCAAGTAGTGGTTATTCACGATCCCAATACCTTAAGAGTCAGCGGTATTAAAAAGAAAATAAAGAATTCAACAGTGGCAGATTTGAAAAAGTTGGATGTTGGTTCTTGGAAAAGTGCTGAATTTAAAAATGAAAAAATACCGACACTAAAAGAAGTCTTAGCAACAGTTCCTCAAAGTAAAAAACTAATTATTGAAATTAAGTCCGAATTTAAAATTCTTAATTTTTTGCGAAATGATATAGAAAACTCAGGTTTAACTTCTGATCAAATAGAAATTATTTCATTCGATTTTTCAACAGTAAAAGAAGCAAAAAAAATCTTTCCAAAAAATAAAATATTGTACCTGGCAGACTTAGATTATACATGGTACACTAAACTTTTAAGTCCATCAGTTGAAAAATTAATACAAATGTGCAAACATGCAAACCTAGAGGGACTAAATGTTTGGGCCGGTAATTTGTTAACCAAAACATTTGTTTATAAAGTAAGAAACTCAAACCTTTTACTTTACACCTGGACGGTTGATGATTCTGAAAATGCTGAAACTTTACAAAGTTGGGGAATAGATGGAATTACTACAAATAGAGCAAATTGGTTGAAAAATAAAATCCGCTAATAATTTTTAAAAATCATATTTTTCTTATTGAAACTTCCAAATTTTAGTATACATTTACTGCCTTTATTTTTCTGATAACATAATTTTTTCTACAAATATCAAAGGAAAAATTTAATGGAAGAATTACCCAAACAATCCGACCAAAATTCTTCTCAGCTTTTAACCCCTGAAATGCCGTACGATTTAATTGACGGTGCTGCAGGTGAAGGTTTAGATTTATCTGCAGAATTTGAAAAACAACGCAAAATTATTGCTGATAAATCACTTTATTTGGAAGACAGGTTAGAAGCTTTTGAAGATATAATTGATTCGGAAGTTGGCGATACTTCTATGGTTAGAGCAAGAAACATAGAAAGAGAAGTTGGTGCCAGACAAATATTTTTAAAATTTGAAGGTGGAAATCCCACAGGAACACAAAAAGACAGAATTGCCTTTGCCCAGGCAATGGATGCTCTTAGAAGAGGATTTGATACAATGACTTTAGCCACTTGTGGAAATTATGGAGTGGCTTGCTCACTTGCAGCTTCAATTGCAAATATCAAATGTAAAATATTTGTTCCGGAAAATTATCATACCAAAAGAATAAAAGAAATGACTGATCTTGGCTCGGAAATTATTAGAGTGCCAGGAGATTATGAAAGAGCTGTGGAAGTTTCTTCTGAAGTTGCTTTTACAGAAGAATTATACGATGCAAATCCGGGGGGAACAAATATTACTCTTCAGCTAAAAGCTTACGGAGAAATTGCTTATGAAATTTATGATGAATTAAGTGATGCTCCAAGTATTGTTGCTGTGCCCGTTTCAAACGGAACAACAATAGCCGGAATTTATAAAGGATTTTTAAGCTTATACAGAAGAGGTAAAACTTCTAAAATGCCAAAAATTGTAGCCGGTTCATCATTTAAAAAAAATCCAATTATTCAGGCATTTTTACTAAATAAAGAGACTTGCGAAGATTTAATTCCTGACAAAATTAAGGAGTCAAAAATAAATGAACCATTAATTAACTGGCACTCAATTGATGGTGATCTTGCATTAGATGCTATCCGGAAAACAAACGGCTGGGCCGCTGATGCTACAGATAAAACAATGTTAAATTTTTCAAAATTGATTAGAGAAAAAGAAGGAATGTTTGTACTGCCGGCATCTACTGCTGGTTTAATTGCCTTATTAAGTAAAAAAGAAACTATCAGCAACGATAGATTTGTCGTTGTTTTAACCGGGAGGAAGTAATGAATACATTGCCCGAAGGTAATGCTATTGTTTATTGTGAAAATGCATTTAATACGCCGAATGGAAAAACTGCTCATGGGCTTGTTCGGTTTACGGAAAGATATCAAGTTCTTTCAGTTATAGATTCAAAATATGCAGGTCAAGATGCTGGAAAAGTATTAGATAATAAAGAAAATGGAATTCCAATTTATTCAAATTTAAAAGAAGCTTTTGAAGCCGCGGTTAATGCTAAAAAGAACCCGACCCATTTTGTAATTGGTCTTGCGCCCGATGGAGGTAGATTGCCTGAATCTACTAAAGATGTTGTAAAAAGTGCACTTAAGAAAAAGTTAAATGTTGATTCTGGTTTACATGACTTTCTTTCTGAAGATAAAGAGTTAAAATCATTAGCCGCACATAATGAAGTTACAATAAGAGATATTAGAAAAACACCATCGAGAAATGAACTCCACTTTTTCTCCGGTAAAATAGAAGAAGTAAATTCTATGGTAATTGCTGTGTTAGGCACGGACTCAGCAATTGGAAAAAGAACAACCGCTTGGATGATAGTTCATGCGCTAAGAAATGCAGGCTATAAAGCAGAATTAATTGGTACAGGTCAAACTGCATGGATGCAGGGAGCAAAATACAGCATTATATTGGATTCGTTAATTAATGATTTTGTAAGTGGTGAAATTGAACACGCTGTCCACTCGGCATGGAAAAATGAAAAACCAAATTTTATAGTGTTAGAGGGACAAGGCAGTTTACTCAATCCGGCATATCCTGGCGGATTTGAATTACTGGCAGCCGGAAGGCCTGATGTAGTTATTCTTCAACATGCGCCGGCCAGAAAAGAATATGATGGTTTCCCGGATTACACAATACATCCATTATCAAAACAAATTAAAGCAGTTGAAGTAATCTCTGGCAAACGTGTAATTGCAGTTACAATTAATCATGAAAACATGACTCTAAAAGAAGTAAACAAAGTTTGTGAAGAATATTTAAAATTGTATGAACTTCCTGCTTTTGATGTACTTTGGCATGGAGCTGATAAATTAGTTAAAACTATTCTAAAATTTAAAAAGTAAAAATTACCAAACAGTAAAATGGATAATTCTTCAAATAATAATTCTAATTATATGCTGGATCAATTAGTTGTTTTTGACCGTTTAGAAATTGGTCCGGTTAAAGTAGAAAAGAAAAAAATATCTGCGCCCTATACTATCTATAAAAAAGATATTGCAGATTCTATTGAATTAATATACAGTTATGAGGAAGAAGTATTTGATCCCGAAGATGAATCGCATCTTAATTTAGCTAGCATGATTTTAGCTCAAGTTGCTATTAATTATGGACTGTTCTGTAAAAAAATTGTTTTCAACGGATTATTTGATGAAACAGATAAAAGTGTAATCAAAGATTGGGTAGAGAACACTTCGCGTGAAATTTATGTTAAAAAATTTCTTGAGTCAAATCCATTTTTAGTAGGTGAAGTGGCAAATCTCAAACCGGTTAAGCAAAAAAAATATACTTATGCTGAATTAGAATTTGTAGAAGCAAATCAAGAGCCAGTAAAGACAAGTTGGGAGTTTTGGAATACCGATAAGAAAAAACATTGCATACTTTCCAGCGGCGGCAAAGATAGTTTACTGTCATACGGTTTAATTAATGAGCTTAAGTTTGAAACTCATCCAATATTTATAAATGAGTCGGGAAGGCATTGGTTTACAGCATTAAATGCTTATCGTCACTTTAAAGATAACGTTCCAAATACATCCAGAGTTTGGGTAAACTCTGATCGCGTATTTCCCTTTATGTTAAGACATATGCCATTTATTAGGAAAGATTTTAGTGACGTTCGTGCAGACATTTATCCAATAAGACTTTGGACAGTTGCTGTTTTTTTATTTGGCGTTTTGCCATTGCTGAGAAAACGCGGAGTTGGCAGATTGTTAATTGGTGATGAATATGATACCACCGAAAGAAAAAACTTTAAAGGTATTACTCACTACGATGGACTTTATGATCAAAGCAGATATTTTGATGAAAACATGACCAGATTTTTTATGCGTAAGGGTTGGGCTATTTCTCAATTCTCTGTTTTGCGCCCACTTTCAGAAATGTTGATTGAAACAATTTTAGCAAAACGTTACCCAAATTTAATTCAGCATCAAGTTTCGTGTCATGCCGCTCATAAAGAGGAAGAAAAAATTAAGCCTTGCGGTAAATGTGAAAAGTGCAGAAGAATAATAGGCATGCTTACGGCTGTAGATGTTGATCCAAAAATTTGCGGTTACAGCGATAAACAAATTGAAGAAGGAATTAAATCGCTAACCAATATTTCATTGCATCAAGAAGCGGCAGGTGCGGAGCATTTAACTTATATTTTGCACAATAAAAAAATTCTTGAGCTTTCACCTGAAAAAGCTAAAAACCTAAAACCGCATCCGGAGATTTTACAAGTCAGAATTGATAATGAAAGATCACCTTTAACTTCAATTCCTCAGGATTTAAGAAAACCTCTATTTACAATTTTTAATACTCATGCAACAGGCTCAGTTAAAAAAGTTTCACGTAATTGGATTGAAGCAAATGTTTTTAAAGAGTCAGATTTTACAAAACCATATCCTTTTGAAATTTCTGTAAATAAACAAACGAAGACGCAAAAAAAATCGACTTCTAAACTTTCCAGCAAATATTTATGGGCTGAATTAACTTGGCCAGAAGCGGAACAAAGATTAAAAACAATGGACGTTGCCATTTTACCGACCGGTGCCATTGAGCAGCATGGTCCGCATCTTCCTTTGGATGTTGACGCTTTTGATGCCGAATATTTAGCAAAAAAAGTGGCCGAAGCGTGCAGCGATCCAAAACCTTTAGTTCTGCCTTTAGTGCCTTATGGTGTTTCATATCATCATGATGATTTTAAGGGAACCATAAGTGTAACGAATGAAACATTGGCAAAATTTATTTATGATATTGGAATTAACATTGCTAAACAAGGAATTAAAAAACTATTGATTATCAATGGTCATGGAGATAATAGTCCGACTCTTAATTATGCCGCACAAATGATAAACAGAGATGCAAATATATTTGTAGCTGTTGATACTGGTGAAACCAGCGATGTTGATATTGATGAATTGGCTGAAACTCCAAACGACATTCATGCCGGAGAAATTGAAACCAGCACCACTTTATCAATTAGGCCGGAAATGGTAAAGATGAATCTTGCTAAAAAAACTTCACTAAAATTTACAAGCCGCTATTTAAATTTTTCTTCTTTAAGAGGAGTTCCCTGGTATGCCCAAACAGAAAAAATTTCTGCCAATGGAACAATGGGTGATCCTACAAAAGCTTCAGCAGAAAAGGGAAATAAGATTTGGGAAATAATGATTGCCCACTTGGTTTCTTTTGTTGAAGATTTAAAGCGAATGACTCTTGATGAAATTCATCAGAAAAAATATTAATTGAGACCAAAATGAAAATCACTTCCATTGAGACTTGGTCTCATAAAATGAAACTTAAAAATCCTTATACAATTGCTTACGAAACAATTAATTCAACAGTAAATGTATTCACAAAAATTACAACAAATACCGGAATTGTTGGGTTTGGATGTGCAGCACCTGATATGGAAGTAACCGGTGAAACAGAAGAAACTGTTTTAGATGTAAGCAAAAATATTATTGAACCACTTCTTAAAGGTGCTGATCCATTAAGGTATGCGTATCAATTACAGAAAATTGATGATCCCTTAAAAAAACATCCCTCTGCAAAAGCAATGATTGATATGGCGCTATTTGATATACTAGGAAAGAAAGCTGATCTTCCAATATATAAATTGCTGGGCGGATTTAAAGAAAAAATAAAAACCAGCGTTACTATTGGAATTCTTCCGGTTAAAGAAACAGTTAAAGAGGCTAAAAAATTAATTAATGATGGTTTTTCTATCCTAAAAATTAAAGGCGGTAAAGATGTTGATGAAGATATTGAAAGGATGAAAAAAGTTCGCCAAGCAGTTGGAAATAAAATTCAATTAAGATTCGATGCAAATCAAGGTTATACTGTTTATGAATCGCTTAAATTTGTTGAAGAGACACGAACTGTAAAAATTGAACTTTTAGAACAGCCTACCTCAAAACAAGAACCTGAACTTTTGGGAAAAGTGACAAATAATGTTCCAATATTGGTTATGGCCGATGAAAGCTTAATGAATTTAATGGATGCATTTAAACTGGCAAGAAAAGATTTGGTTGATACAGTAAATGTAAAACTTATGAAAGTCGGCGGTATTGATGAGGCATTAAAAATAAATTCTGTTGCTAAAGCTGCCAATTTGGAAGTTATGGTCGGCTGTATGGATGAATCGGCATTAGGAATTGCTGCTGGTCTGCATTTTGCTTTAGCCAGACAAAATGTTGCCTATGCTGATCTAGACGGACATTTTGATTTAATTGACGATCCGGCAGATGGTGCAGTAATTTTAAAAAATGGAACGCTATACACAAATAATAAGCCAGGTTTGGGATTTAATTTATAAACCGGTTTAATTCTCCTTCATCTTTATTCTGATTTTCCATTCCAAAATTTATAATTTTATATTTCAGTTATTTAAAATTTCACTACTATTAAAATGTCCAAAATAATAATTGGCATACATGGATTAGGAAACAAACCGCCCCATGATACCTTGCATAAATGGTGGCTTAAATCAATTTGTGAAGGTTTGCAAAAAATTAACAAGCTGGATTATACTCCCGATTTTGAATTAGTTTACTGGGCTGATATTCTAAATGATAAACCACTAAACAGTTTAATAGCAGATTCAGAAAATCCATATTTTCTAGATGAACCATACTCGCTTTCCCCTGAACATTTTATTTTAAAGCCAAACTCTACAAGAAAAAAATTCTTGGGGTTTTTAGAGCATCAAATGGATAAAATTTTTCTGAACGATGATTTGACACCAAACTTCACATTTATTTCTGAAATGATATTTAAGAAGTATTTTAGAGAATTAGATGTTTATTATTCAAAAGGTCCGGAAGTAAATGATAAATCATACAAAACTGTAAAAGATATTATAAGAAATAGATTAGCAGAAATAATTAAGAAGCATAAAGTCAAGGAAATATTTTTAATAGCTCATTCAATGGGATCAATTATTGCATATGATGTTTTAAGTTTTTTAATTCCAGAAATTAAAATTCATACATTAGCGACAATGGGTTCTCCACTTGGAATGCCAATAATTGTTAGTAAAATTGCCGAAGAATCGAAAACGATTAATCCAAAGTTTGATAAACTTCAAACACCTAAAAATGTTACAAAAGCCTGGTATAATTTTTCTGATATTGAAGATAATGTTGCCATAAACTACACACTTAGTGATGATTATGAAAAAAATGATATTGGCATAAAAGTTAAAGATATTGTTGTAGTAAATGATTATATGATTAAAGAGGAAAGAAATCCACATAAAAGTTATGGTTATTTGAGATCAAAAGAATTTTCAGAAATTTTATCACAATTTTTATTAAGTGATATTTCAAAATTTGAATTGTGGAGATTAAAAGTTAGAGACAAAATAAATAGTTATATGAAGAAAATAATGGATAAGTCATGAACAGAAATAGTATGATTTCAAATATTGAATCTAATAAATCATGGGATTTTATTATTATTGGCGGAGGTGCAACCGGACTTGGATGCGCAATTGAAGCTTCTTCACGAGGTTATAAAACTTTACTTTTAGAGCAATCAGACTTTTCAAAAGGAACTTCAAGCCGAAGTACAAAATTGGTTCATGGCGGAGTAAGATATTTAAAGCAAGGAAATCTATCTCTTGTATTAGAAGCCTTAAAAGAGCGGGGAATTTTAAGAAGAAATGCTCCTCACTTAGTTCATGATTTACCTTTTATAGTTCCAAATTATGATTGGTGGGAAGGTCCTTTTTATGGAATAGGATTAAAGCTTTATGATGCCCTAGCTGGAAAGGAAGGATTTGGTCCGTCGGAGCTTTTATCCAAAGAAGAGACATTAAAACATATTCCAACTATTGAACAAGAAGGATTAAGAGGCGGAGTTATTTATTATGATGGCCAATTTGATGATGCACGTCTTGCAATAAACATGGCAGAAACTGCATATGAACAAGGAGCAACTCTTCTAAATTACGTTAAGGTTACTTCCCTTAATAAAAATGAAGATATGATTTGCGGTGTTGATGCAATTGATTTGGAAACAAATAAAAAATATTCTATCAGTGCAAAAGTGGTAATAAATGCAACCGGAGTTTTTACTGATTCAATTAGAAAAATGGATGAACCCGAATGCAAAAATATTATAGTTAGCGGACAAGGCGTGCACATAGTTTTGGATAATTCTTTTTTGCCAGGTGATAGCGCAATAATGGTTCCGGAAACTGATGACGGAAGGGTTTTGTTTGCCATTCCATGGCATAAAAATATTTTAGTTGGAACGACTGATACTCCAGTAAATAAATTTCTTTTAGAACCAACTCCTTATGAAGAAGAGATTGAATTTTTACTTTCTCATACTGCAAGATATTTAACAAAAGATCCAACTAGAAAGGATATAAAAAGTATATTTGCGGGTTTACGTCCACTAGTAAAAAGTGGCGAGGAAGAAAATACTGCTGCAATTTCAAGGGATCATACACTTAATATTTCCAGATCAGGTTTAATTACAATTACAGGTGGGAAATGGACGACTTACAGAAAAATGGCCGAAGATACTATTGATCAAGCAATTGTTCTGGCCCATTTAGATTTTGAAGAATCGGTAACTAAAGAATTAAGAATTCATGGTTATCATAGTCATTCTGATGAATTTGGCAATTTGGAAATTTACGGTTCAGATGCAATTTCAATAAATGAGTTGTTAAACACTGATAAAAAAATGAGTGAAAAAATTCATCCAAATTTTGAAAACGTAAAAGGTGAAATTTTTTGGGCGGTAAGAAATGAAATGGCGAGAACAGTTGAGGATTTTCTTTCCAGAAGAACAAGAATGTTGCTGATGGATGCAAAAGCAAGTATTGAAGCCGCACCATTGGTAGCAGAAATTATGGCCGGAGAATTAAATCAAAAGCAAAATTGGATAGATTTTCAAATTAATCATTATAAATTAATTGCACATAATTATTTGGTGAATTAAATCATCAATCTGATACA
The DNA here is from genome assembly GCA_020635275.1 of Ignavibacteriales bacterium. Lineage (GTDB taxonomy): Bacteria > Bacteroidota > Ignavibacteria > Ignavibacteriales > Melioribacteraceae. Next base: position 828,292 of record JACKAA010000002.1, on the reverse strand, counting down.
AGACGTCTTCATTAAAAATATTTGTAACATTCACTTCTCTTTGTTCGTCTATTAATAAAAACTTACTTCCTGGTTTATGAAAAATTATTATTTTCTAATTATATTTTTTATACCTACAATTATTTCGCTCCCACAAACATCTAGCTTAACTGGTAAAATTATTGATCAATATTCTAAGCAAGCTGTACCTTTTGTAAACATTGGTCTAGCCGACACTTATTTTGGAACAAGTGCAAATGAACATGGCGCATTTAAAATTTCCTTAAACATAGGTAAGCATAATTTAATTATTAGCTGTGTTGGATATGAAACAAAATTACTGCAAGTATTTATTCCTGAACAAAAAGAATTGTTGATCAGTCTTAAACCAGTTACAATAGAACTTCCTGAAGTTATTGTAAATTCAGATGAAAATCCGGCTTATGCAATTATTAGAAAAGCTATTGCAAACAGAGAAAAAAATAGTGCAGGCTTATCAAATTATTTTTACAATTTTTATTCAAAGAATATATTAAAATCAGGTAAAGAGATTGTATTTATTGAAGAAGATATTGGCGAGGGATTGAATAATCTTGTTGGAAACGTTAAGGAAATCAAAACTAAACTTTATCACACAGAAAATATTTCTAAAAAAACATTTAGTGAGTCTAATTTAAATATATTAGAAAATGGGATTATTGATTTTACAGCCGATTCTCTAATTATTGGGGATGAATTTGTTTTTCATTTACCATTATCAAAGTTTGCTTTCAGTTATTATGATTATGAACTTTTGGGAATTAAGCAAAGTGATCAGCGATACTTTTACCATATAAAAGTAATTCCCTATTCTAATATTCGTCCAACATTTGCCGGTGAAATTTTAATTGATGATTCAACCTATGCCTTAACCGGAGTTGACTTAAAATTTATCAGCAGAAATTTTTTGCCATTTACAAATCTCAAATTGTCTGTTTTTCAAAAATTAGAACAGCATAAAAATTACTGGCTTCCTAAGTATTATAATATTGATGTAGAAACAACTTTTAACTACTACTACCTTTTTAGCTTAGATAGTGCTATCACTTCTTACATCAAAGTTTTTAACAATTACCAAATAAATGTTGATGAAAATTCTCCGCTGCTGAAAACAATAAATCAATTAGCAGATACAAGTTTTAAGCATGAACCAGAATTTGTTTCATTAAGCAAAATGGATTCTATTCGTCTTTATCCAATAACAATAAATGAGCAGAAAGCATATACTGAAATAGACAGCAATAAAACAATTCTTTCGTCCTTAAAGCTTGGCGGAATTGGTGGAAAATATGTTAAAGAATCTGAGCAAGAAAGAATTGAAAAAGACACTGCCGGATTTAACCTTTTTAGCGTTTTGGAGTATTTAAGTTTTAGAAATAATAGAATTGATGGAATTGCTTTAGGACTTCAATACTCAAATTTAAATACAACTAATTTATTTGGTGTTTCAGCAGAAACTAATTATTCATTTCTTAGAAAAGATGTGAATTCAATGATTGAATTTAAATATTACCCTAAAGAAATATTTTTTGATAATATTTCATTCTTCGGATTTTACGAAAGTAAGCCAGCATTTGTTTTTAGCCCTTATTCAAATTTTATGAATGCCATATCAGTCTCATTAGGTTTTGAAGATCAATTCGATTATTATTTATCAAAAGGAGTTGGTTTAAATTTTCAAAAGAATTTAAGTGATGCAACAAATATTAAATTTGGATTTACGTTTGAAAATCAAAACTCATTAGAAGCTAAAAAATATTACTCCATATTTAATGCAAAACAATTTGTTCGTCCAAATCTTGTTACCGGAAAAGGTATCGATAATCGATTTATAATTAATTTTAACAGTGGAACTTCGCCTTACGATTTTCAATTTCTTCAGCAAAATGGATTGGTTTCCCAAGTTGATTTCTCCTCAAAATTATTTGGCAGTGATTTTAACTATACTAAAATAAATGCTGCATATCAGTTTTATTTTGATACATTTTATGATGAACTTCTTTTTGCTCCGTATCTTGGAATTATGATTGAAGGCTCTGCTGTTTTGGGGAATTACAATCAACAGCATCTAGAAACTCCACAAACTTCTTTGGGGATTTTTGCACCATTCGGAACTTTTAAAGGTTTAACTCCTTACCAATTTATAAGTGATAAAAGAATTGCTCTGCACATTGAGCACAATTGGCGAAAAACATTTTTTGATATGTTAGGAATTTATTTTCCCGTTGAATGGAATATTGAACTTACAACTGGTGTAAGTCTGCTTAATCTTTGGAACGGCAAAAAATTAATTGACTTACAAAAAAGTAAAGAGTTTTATTGGGAAAGTTATGCTGGTATTTCCGGAATATTTGGTTTGCTGAGCATAAATGTTGTTTACAATAAATTTGATGATGTGGTCGTAAGGTTAGGATTAACAAAAGTTTTATGATCTCTATAACAAACATATTTTAATAATCATGCTCATTTTTAATACTTAAAAAATACCTTTTCAGTTCACTTGTTTTTACAATTATTAAATTTGGATTAGGACAGAACATTATGAATTCTTTTGCTTCTTCGTACGTTTTAAATGAGAGTTTTGGAATGTAGGTATCTTCCTCATCTTCTTCAATTACGTGATATGGCAGTTTATAATCTAACACTTCTCTTACTGTTGATGTTTATTAGACGAATTAACAGCAAGAATGTTGAAGGTAAAAATTTTTCTCTAAATTTATTAGAATTAATATTTTGTAGAGACGCAAGATCTTACTTCTCTACAAAAGGATAAACTTAATTTCTCAGCTCAATTCCATGTGCATGAAAAGCATCTTTTCCTGACATGTGACCAGTTACAACCATAGTTTTTGCATCATCCATTCCCGGAGGCAGATCTTTCAAGCCTGTTATCATCATTTCCTTATTATCTCTATCAAGAACATAAAAGATGTAGCTTCCGTCTTGTGTTCTTTGAGCTCCCTTTTCTTTAACCATTTTTACTATAACGGGAACTGAAGCATTATTGTTTGGATCTAAACTGGCAAAACTGCCAAGCTCATCACTAGGAGCAAAATAAGAAAAGTATAAAATTGCCAAAATTAAAACTACTAGAGTTGGGAGAATCAGTTTTTCTATGTTTTTCATAAATTATTTCACTTTATATTAGTAAATCATTTTTATAATTTACAAAGTTAACATTTATGCAGAGAAATTTCATCATTTTGGAAAAATTACAAAATTATTATTTGGAAGGAAAATAAAATGGACAGCGCCGAAAAAACAATGATGGAAAATATCCAAAAGAAATTTGGTAAATCTTTTGAAGAATGGATAAAAATTATTAAAAAAGAAAAACTTGATAAACATGGGGAAATTCTAAAATTTCTTAAGGAAAAACATGGATTTACACATGGTTATGCTAATCTTATTTCTATGAAATTTAGAAAAGCAGATGCAGGTTCAGCAGAAAATTCCGACCAACTAATAATTGATCAATATGAAGGAAAAGATTCTCTAAAGCCAATTTACAACAAAATCATTAAAACAATTTCAAAGTTTGGAAACGATATTGAAGTTGCTCCAAAGAAATCAAGCGTAAGCGTTAGAAGAAAACGTCAATTTGCTCTTATTCAGCCAAGTACAAAAGATAGAATTGACTTAGGTCTAAAATTTAAAAACAAACCAATTTCCGGCAGATTAGAAAATTCCGGTCCATTTGGCACAATGTGCAGTCATAGAGTGCAAATAAAAAGTGTAAAAGATGTTGATAAAAATGTTGTCGCTTGGTTAAAAGAAGCTTACGAAGAATCAATCTAATTCTATTTTGAATTAGTTAGGATTTTGACCCAACTCTTTTACATATTTTAATATTTTCTTTCTCAGAAAATTTTCTATTATTATTGAACTTTTTGTTACTTTAAGAATCTAAAGATATCCTGAGTTTTCAAAAGCTAATCAAAAATTTTTCATTATATATAAAAAGATATAATGTCACAAATTTAAAAGGAAATTTACATGCAATTTTCAGCAAGCACTGTTGAAGAATATATTAGTCAAATTCCGGATGAAAGAAAAGAGCCAATACAAAAATTACGTAAAACAATTCTTGAAAACCTTCCCTCTGGATTTGAAGAAGGAATTGGTTATAACATGATCGGATATTGGGTTCCACATTCTATTTATCCGGCCGGCTATCACTGCAATCCAAAATTACCACTTCCATTTATGAATATTGCATCACAAAAAAATTTTATTGCACTTTATCATATGGGAATTTATGCGGATCAAAAATTAATGGATTGGTTTTTAAAAGAATATCCGAAACATTCAGATGCAAAATTAGATATGGGAAAAAGTTGTATTAGATTAAAAAAAATTGATCAAATTCCTTATAAATTAATTGGTGAATTAGCATCAAAAGTAACAGTAGAAAAATGGATTGAAACTTATGAGAAAAATTATAAGAAAAAATAGTTTGTCTACTTTCTCATTATAGCTCGGAAATTATATTACGAAAGGAATTAAGTAAAATGAAAGTCATAATTTATGAAGAATATGGAAATCCGGAGGTATTAAAAATTTCTGAAATTGAAAAACCGGTGCCCAAAGAAAATGAAGTTCTTGTAAAAATTAAAGCGACTTCAGTAAATTATGGTGATCTGCTTGCAAGAAATTTCAAAAATGTTTCAATTAAAGAATTTAATATGCTGGGTCTTTTTTGGCTTATTGCCAAACTTAGTTTTGGGTTATCTAAGCCAAAAAATAAAATTTTGGGAAGTGAATTTTCCGGAATTGTTGAATCAATTGGGAATGCAGTTAAAGAATTCAAAATTGGTGATGAAGTTTTCGGTTATCCTGGTCAAAAAATGGGAGCTTATGCTGAATATATTGCTTTTCCAGAAAATGGTACAATTACATACAAACCCAAAAACATGACTTTTGAAGAAGCAGCTGTTATTCCAATGGGATCAATAATGGCAATAAATATCCTAAGAAAAGCAAATATTAAAGCCGGACAAAAAGTTTTAATTAATGGAGCAAGCGGGAGTATTGGATCTGCTGCAGTGCAAATAGCTAAACATTTTTATGAAGCAGAAGTTACCGGTGTTTGCGGCTCTGCCCGTTTTGAATACGTAAAATCACTCGGTGCTGATAAAGTTATTGATTACAGAAAAGAAGATTTTACTAAAAATGGCGAAACTTATGATCTAATATTTGATGTATTGGGAAAAAGCTCATTCAGTAAATGCAAAGATTCACTTACACAAAATGGAATTTATCTATTGGCCAGTTTTAAATCAAAACAGCTTTTGCAAATGATTTCAACATCTCTGTTTGGAAGCAAAAAAGTAATTTGCGCTTTGGCTCCGGGTAGTAAAAGGGATTTAATCTCAGTAAAAGAATTGATTGAAGATGGAAAAATTAAATCAATAATTGATAAAAGTTTTCCGTTAGAACAAACTGCAGAAGCTCATAGTTATGTTGAGAAAGATCAGAAAAAAGGTAAAGTGGTAATTAATGTTAATTGAAAAATTTATAATTTATCATCTCAAATTTTGAGGTTAAAAATGAAAGCGAATTTAAAAATTATAATGTTATTGCTTGCAATATTTTTTATACTTTTTTCACAAATTTCATTTGCCCAATTAGAAAAAGTTGTTGAGGGATTCCAATTTACCGAAGGTCCAGTTTGGAAAGACGGTTCAATATTATTTAGCGATATTCCTACAAATAAAATTTATATGTGGAATGAAAAAGAAGGGCTTACTGTATTTTTAGAACCTTCCGGTAATTCAAATGGTTTAGCAATTGATAAAGACGGTAATTTACTTTTAGCTCAACATGGCAAAAGAAGATTGGCCAAGCTTTCAAGCGACGGCAAAGAAGTTTCTTTAGCTGATAATTATTTTGGAAGTAAGCTAAATTCACCAAATGATATTGCAGTAAAATCTGACGGCACAATATTTTTTACCGATCCGCCATATGGAATTAATTCTGAACAAGAAGAGTTAGGTTACTGCGGAATTTTCAAATTAGGGACAGACGGAAAATTGCGTCTTTTAGATAATTCACTAAGAAGACCAAATGGCATTGCGTTTTCTCCCGATGAAAAATTGCTGTATGTTACAAACTCAGAAACAAAAGATATTTATGTTTGGGATGTTGCAGATGGAAAAATTACTAATAAAAGACTTTTTGCAAAACTTGAACCAAATGGCGGCGGAGATGGATTAAAAGTAAATTCAAAAGGAAGATTATTTGTAAGCGGTTCATTTGGAATATGGATTTTTGAAAGTGACGGAAATTTATTGGAATCTTTCGAAGTTCCGGGTCAAACTACAAATTGCACTTTCGGTGATGATGATGGAAAAACTCTTTATATAACCTCGGGAAATGCATTGTATAAATATCGTTCAAAATATACAACTGAGTAAATTATGATAAACAAAGAATTGCCAAAATATAAATATAACGGTGCGCGTTCACTGGTTTTATTGCACGAAAAGCACCTGAGGTCTTTTGTAACAACTTGGAGAGAAGCAAAATTATTAAATATTTCACTTCCCAAAACTGAGGATCAGGATTATCAATCACTTGTAACTTTGCTGAGACACGTTTTAAGATCTGCCGGAAATTATATGATTTGGATTTGTAATAAATTAGAATTGCCAAGTCCGGAAATTATCCAAGTTCCGGATCTTGAAAATATAGAAAATGAAGCTGATAATTATTTAAACCACATTATTGAAAAATGGGGGCTACCGCTTATAAATGTTGAAGAAGAAAAATTTCATTCACCGACTTATAAATCAAATTGGGGTGTTGATTATTGCATTGATGCAATGCTGGAACATGCCGTTATGCATCCGATCAGACATGAATTTCAATTAAGAAATTTAATTAATGCTAAAAAGTAATATTTACTGTTTTTCGATAATTTTTACTTATAATTTTTTCTGAAAATTTACATTTTTCCCTTTTTTTTCGAAAATAACAAATACTTCTGTTAAAACTCTATTCTAATTTTTTTGGCAAGATTAATGGATCTTCTTATTCTTATTGAAAAAATATTTTAAATAAATCGGAGAAATAGATGCAAAATTTTATCTCATCAAAATATTTTAAATACATTTTATCTCTGTTCTTTTCTGCTTTAATTTTAATCTCGTGTAAAGATGATTCTACAACTAATCCAATTGGAGAAGCACCGCAATTACCGCCAGCATCAACTTTTAAAATGGATTTTGATTCATTTCCGGCTTCTGCTATAATGCCAAAAACTTCAACAGATTCAACAAATAAAAGTAATTGGTATTGGGCTTCTTTTAATGGAGTTGTTTGGCAAACTTTAGTAACGGCCGGAATGGCAATTCCTGTTGCAGCTTTTGTTGAATCTTTTAATCATGATCCTCAGCAAATTGAAGAAGGAAAATGGTTGTGGACATATGAATTTACTCCATTGGGCGGAATAAAGCATACAGCATCTCTTTATGGAATTTTAAGCAGCGAAGGCGTGAATTGGGAAATGTATATTACAAAAGAAAATGTTTATTCTGACTTTTTATGGTATACCGGCGAATCCGATCTTTTGGCTACACATGGCACTTGGACATTATTTTTTGAACCGTTTAATCCAACCCCTTGGATTGAAATTGAGTGGGAAAGAAACATCCAAGACAGTACAGCAAATATAAAATACACTAATATAATTCCAAATGCTGCTGATAATGGCGGATACATTTACTATGGAATTACAGACGATTTGGATTATGACGCTTTTTATGAAATATTAAACAAAGCCAAGGAAAATACAATCAGTATAAAATGGAATAGAACCTCACACGAAGGCAGAGTAATGGATCCAAATCATTTTGGTGATGAAGAATGGCATTGTTGGGATTCTATTGGTAATAATGTTGATTGTCCATAAAATTCATTAATTATCAGAGAAAGGTTTTCAAAATCTTTCTCTGATATACTTAACATTATTTTTTATTCAAATCATTCCGCTTATTTATTTTTCAAAGGAAAAGTTTTCATTTCCAATATTTTATCAAAGCCAAAAATTTAATACAATAATAACATTAATCTTTTTATAATTATTATATTATAGCATAACTTATAAATCCATATTTTTTCCAAAACCTAAAGAGTGTTAATATGAAAAAAATATCTCTTATTTTATTTTTAACTTTTTCCTTTTTGATTACTGCACATAACAAACATGAAAACGACCGCAAAATTATATTTCCAAATATTCCTGGTTATAAAACATTAAAATGCGATTTTCACCAGCACACTGCTTTTTCTGATGGACATGTCTGGCCGACAATTCGTGTTATGGAAGCAGTAAAAGATAATCTTGATGCAATTGCTGTTACGGAACACTTAGAATATCAGCCGCATAAAGATGATATTCCACATCCCGATAGAAACCGAGCCTATGAGATTGAGAAAAAAGCTTCTGAAAATGATAGTCTTATAATTATTAGGGGATCAGAAATTACCAGAAATATGCCTCCGGGGCATTCAAACGCAATCTTTATAAATGATGCAAACAAACTTATGGTTGATAATCCCATTAAAGCTTTTGAAGAAGCCAAAAATCAAGGAGCTTTTGTATTTTGGAATCACCCAAATTGGACGGCACAAAGAAAAGATGGAATTGCTACATTGACAGATATGCACAAAGATTTAATAAAAAATGGCTTATTAAATGGAATCGAAATTGTAAATGAGTTTACTTATTCTGATGAAGCTTTACAAATTGCATTAGACAACAATTTAACACTAATTGGAACTTCAGATATTCATGGATTAATTGATTGGGAATACAATGTTCCGGATGGCGGTCATCGTCCGGTAACAATTGTATTTGCTAAAGAGAGATCAGAAAGTGCAATTAAAGAAGCTCTGGAAAATAGAAGAACGGTCGTATTTTTCAATGACATTCTCATTGGCAGAACAGAACAATTGGTCCCATTATTAAAATCTTCAATAACAATTGATAATGCCGAATATGATAAAGACGCTATTATTTTAAAAGTGAGACTTAAAAACAATTCAAGCTGTAAATTTACATTACAGAATAAATCAGAATTTACATTTCATAGACATAGTGATTTAGTAGAAATAGAACCAATGTCAACAGTTGAACTTGAGATAAAAACTGTAAATAAATTATCAAATGCTGTGTTAAAATTTGAAGTTATAAATGCAGTTACTGCACCAGCAATTCATCCGGAAATTGTTTTTGAGATTACTCCTTAATTATTTAAAGGCCATCAATATTTATTATTGATGGCTTTATTTCAACAGAATCATTTTCTTAGTGTCAGTAAATGATCCACTTTTTAAAGTATAAAAATAAACTCCGCTTGTTAAATCTACAGCATTAAAGTTAACTTCATAATTTCCCGATGATTGTTTTTCGTTTACTAAAGTTATTACTTCGCTTCCAACTATATCATATACTATCATTCTCACGTTTGACATTTCACGTTTTTCGTTTGCCGGTATTTTATATTTTATTTTTGTATTTGGATTAAACGGATTTGGATAATTCTGCTCAAGTTTAAAATCGTTTGGAAAATTTGACGATTGTGAATTTTCACCAATGTCCGTTGTTGTTTTTGCATCTCTTACTAATCGAATATAATTATAAATTCTAATTACATCACCTTGAGGTCCATGACCATATGGATAATCATTAGGATCACCGTTCTTAGGATCACTTCTTTGAGCACCAGCTCCATGAACATCCATTAAGTTGTATAAACTAACAAAAGGATCTTGCATCCAGCCAAGCGCTTCACCGAAAGTTACATACGCAGCATTTCCTCCGTTCATCATGTTTTCATGAGAAGTACTGCTCCAATAATAAGGATTATTCTCGTCTCCTCCTTCGTCTGTAATTGTTGAACAAATAAACTTTTCATCAATTGCTGCTGAATTGGTTGAAGAAAGTGATCTAGAATAATCAACAATACTTTGAAGTTCTTTTACATTCGGTAATCTCCAATCGTTATAGCCCAAATAATTTTCTTTGTTTTTTTCTTTAACCCAATTAAGCGCATCTTCCCAATTCATTCCAGTTTTGCTGTCATCTTGCTGCCACATTAAATTTGTAGCTTTGTCTGTAATTGTTCCATCTCCATTATCAACAAAATCATTTTTGCCATAATCACTATTTCCTCTAACAACCAAAACATAAAACCCTTTTCCATCTGTATCTATCGGAGTTGGATCTACAGGATAGCCTTTAATTCTTCCATCTGCAAAATTTACTCCAAACATAGCTTTCTGTCCGTTCATTACTGTTCCCTCATAAATTGATGTTGTAACAAACTGTGCATCAATTATTCTTTCGCCGGCATCTGTATCTCCGTACCCGAAATCAAAATAATTCGTGTTAATGAATGGCACTAAATTATCTGTACTTGTTCCGTCATATCCACTGGGATCTATTCCGTAAAACATAATTAATGAATACAATTCCTTGATTGATGGAATCCGCCAATCATTATAACCGGAAAGAGTTAATGTATCAGCGTAATTTAATGCATCATAATAATTAAGCTTATCATCATAACTAATTTTTCCATCTTTATTTATATCTGGAGTTTGCGACCACATTAATTCTGTAACTTTATCTGATATTGTTCCATCTTCGTTATTAGTGTATGAAGGTTCATTTCCTGTATAATTTGCGTCTTGACCATAAAAAGAATTACCTGAGTCAGGCTTTGATATTTCATTTAAATTATCAAAATAAGTTTCTTGTCCTGTATCAACTATTTTATAAGTTTGAGCTGAAACAGTAATTGTAATCAAACATAATAAGACTAAAGCTGTATATAATAATTTTTGTGATTTCATTTTTTCTCCATTTCTGCAAATTAGATTTTTCAATTGATGTAATTTTTTACAGCATCATTTCTGTTATTTACATGCGCAATTAAATCTAGAATGGCTGAGTCAAAATCAGAATCATTAGATAGAAAAGTATATCCAGCCTGTTCGCCGTTTTCACCAATAGCATATTCACGAATTAAACTTTGATAATATTGATATTTAGTTGTCATTTTGGAAGGCTCAAAAGCTGATTCAACAACTTGGGCCAAATAAATTTTATACTTTTGAAGATATTCTTCATCATCTAATAAATATCTTATTAAAGGCCAATTATCATTTACTTCATCGCATGAAATTGATATTGCACCGCCCATTTTCCCAGATTGCAATGCTTCATTGTTATCCCAAGGAATCCATGTTAACCAGTTGTTTTTGGGATCATTATAGAGATAATAATTATGAGTCATTTTTCCGTATGTATCCCAATTTTGAATTGTGCTGTTTACAGCCAGCCATTTTAAAAATCCATTAACATTAAAAACTTTTTCCAATGAATTTTCCCATTCAGCAGGATTGTTAATTCTTTGTTCAGACTGTAAAGCATCAAATAATGATTCAACATCCGACCAATCAGTTTCTTCATTATTCTTTTTTTCAAAGTAAGACAAGTTAAATGCATTACTTGCAAAACTTGCTCCATTTCCTTCCGGTTTATAAACATTTCCATCTGTTTCCGTAAATTGGTCTTCTATCATTGTGTCTTCAACTATTTCAACAATTGTATAGAGGCCGAAATATTTTTCACCTTCTCCATAATCAATATAAATTCTACAGAATGATGTTTGAGGAGCTGGAACACCCATATCTCTAAAAATCTCGGGAACAACTTTTTCTCTTATTAATGATTTATCATCATAACAACTTGAAAGTGAGAGTTCTTTGAATCCATAAAATCTTTGATTATTTATTTGAGGATATATATCTTCAAATTTATCAAAGTTTAAACGTAATGGAATTTTCCAAATTCCTTTTTGCCAAGAAGTTCGCAGACTTGAATTTCCTTTAAATCTAATTCCAACTTTGTACCATTGAATATTGTTGAAGTAAAGTGAACATGGAACATAAACTGGATTATCACTGCTTTCTTCCATCATTGGCGGACCTCCTCCAGTATTTGAGCCGAACGTTCCATATTTTGAAATCATATCATCAAGCATTGTCTGCCAATCATCCGATGAAATTTTAATATCAATACGATTTACTTTGTCTTGGGGAAATACTATATCATAATTTGGTGATGCACTTTTGCTGTGAGTTGTTTCCGACCAATCTGAAATATCCAATTCTTCGGTTTGATTGTTATCTTCATTTGTGCTTTCATTAATTGAATCAGTACAGCTTATTATAGCCATTAAAAATAAAATTGAAACGATAAAATATTTTTGATTTGTCATATTCTTTTCTTTCTATTTTAATTGCTGTCTATTTCTTAAGACGATAAAAGGAAAAAAATCTTGCGGTGAGTTTTATTTTGAAATACAAATCCCTAAAAACAAAATTGCTAGAAACGAATTATCTGAGATCTTATTTTTATAAGTGAAGCAAAGAAAATTGAATCGTTGAATAATTGATTATTTTTTAACATAATACAAAATTATTACTCTTTAGGATGTGGCGGTGGCGGAACATTTCCTTTCGGTTTTGGCTGAAGAATTTTGTGAATTAAATTTTGTAGTTTATCTTTTTGTTCTGGTCCGCATAAATTCTTTAGTTCTACAAAATGCTGAAATGTTAATTTTTCTATTTCAGCTTGCTTTGTTTGTGCCAAATTTAATAGCGAATCTGAAATTGCAATATTTGTCCCTTCTTTTAATGCTTCATCAAACATTTGTTTTTTTATTCTTCTAATTTCCCTTTCTAAGTTATCCACAGCCATTCTGTGATTTTTTCTAAATTCTAGATACTCTTCAGCTTGCCTATCATCAAATCCTAATTCATCTTTTAGCATCACCATTATTCTTCTATTGTCTTCGATTGGATTTCTTAGAAATTCTTCAGGCGGATGGTTTTTAGGTCTTCCCAACCATAAAAATGTAAGAGCCAAAATATTTAATACTACTAATATCATGACTGCCATTTTCAAATTTCGATTTTGCTTAAAAATATCCATTTCAAATTCCTATTTTTCAAAAAGTATATTTTCTTGAGATTGATTTATGTTTAAGTCATTTGATATTATTTCTATAAAATCATTTTGCTGACTTATAGTAGTTTCTTTTTCACTTTTACTTGTATACAAAATAATTGATGTAATATTAAAAAGGATCAAAATTAAAAGAAGAGCAGGTTTTAGTATAATATTTAAAGATTTTTCTTTTTTGTCTTCACTTTCCAGTCTTCGCTTTACATTTGAATAAAAATATGGATCCGGAGTCAATTTATCAGCTTTAACAAACTGTTCAAAAGTTTTTTCAATCTCTTTTTCTATTTTTTCTCTTTTGTTTTCCATTTTTAACTCACATTTCTTTTGACGATTTTTCTGAAAAAATCCTGCGTTTATATAATTTGTTTTTCATAATAATTGAACAACTGATTATGTAAATTTTTCTTTGCTCTATGAATTAAAGATTCCACGGCTGAAATTGAAATATTTAAAATTTCCGATATTTCCTTATTACTGAATCCTTCAAATTTGCTTAGAGTAATTGCTGATTTTTGATTTTCCGGAAGTTGATCTACTGCCCAATCAAGTAATTTTTTTCGTTCATTTTCTTCAAGTTCTTTTCCAGGATTTCCACTTACAGAAATTTGAATTTCTGAATTTTCCTCATTTTCAACAAAACCAAATATTGATTTTACCTTTGCAAATCTCTTTTTCCTTTTTTGCCATCTTAAAAAATCTAGTGATTTGTTTACTGCAATTCTGTATATCCATGTAGAAAGTTCAGAATCATTCCTAAAATGGTTTAACGATTCATAAGCTTGAATAAAAACCTCCTGAGCAATATCATCTGCATCTTCAGCATTTTTAACAAACCGGAAACAAGTATTTCTTACTTTTTCCTGATAATGTTTAACAACATCTTCTAATTTGTTATTGTCTACTTTTTTAATCATTAACATTAATTTACAATTTATATTTTAGACGTCGTTATAAAAATTTTCTTGCGATAACTTAAAATCTTTTAAATTTTTCTCTTTTTATTTCTCATTTCTAGTTTTTTTGTCCTTCCCCATCGAATAGAACCTCAAGTTTTGGGCTTTAAAGTCCTATCCCTTTGAGAAAAACGACTAATTTACTTTTCTAACATATTTTTGCTGCAAAATTATTTTAAAACAAAACGAGGCAAAAAATGAAAAAAACAATTCTCTTAATCTTCTTTTTAATAAATTCAATCTTCGCTCAAAATACTCCAACGGGAAATTTAGAAGGATTAGTTGCAGATGCAAGTAATAAAAATTCTCTTATTGGCGTAAACATCTTTATTTTAAATAAAAATAGCGGAACAACTTCCAACGAAAAAGGAAATTATATATTTAATGATCTTCCGGTAGGAACTTACACAATTCAGTTCAGTTATATTGGATACGAAAAAGTCACAAAAACCGATGTAATAATTCGATCAAAAAGAACAACGTATCTTAATATTGAAATGCTTCCATCATCTGTTGAATTGAATGATGTAGTTGTTGAGAGCGGATATTTCACTGAAATTAATGATAAACCTTTGGGAACTGCAAATTTTTCATCTGAAGAAATTAGAAGAGCCCCGGGAAGTGCGGGAGATGTGAGCAGAATTTTATTTGGACTTCCCTCTTTGGCAAAAGTTAATGATGCACGAAACAGTTTAATTGTACGCGGTGGAAGTCCGATAGAAAATAGTTTTTATATTGATAATATTGAAATTCCCAATATTAATCATTTTCCAGTCGAAGGTTCATCAGACGGACCAATTGGAATTTTAAATGCTGATTTTATTGAAGATGTAAATTTTTATTCTGGCGGATTTTCTCCAATTTACGGCGAGCGGCTTTCATCAATTATGGAAATTTCTTTTAGAGAAGGTTCAAAAGATCAATTTAATTCACAATTAAATTTAAGTATGCAAGGTGTTGGAGCAGCGATTGAAGGGCCGTTATCTGACTGTGGCTCTTATATGGCTTCAGGAAGTATTGCTTATTTGGATTTAATTTTAGATGAAAGTGAGACCGGCGGTGCAATTCCCCATTATGGAGATGGACAAACAAAAATTGTGTACAATTTAAATGATAATAACAAATTAACCTTATTAGAGGTTTTTTCATGGGATCAGATAAATTTAGATTATGAAAATGCGGTTAAAACAGATTTGACAAATATTTACGGAAAAACTGATGGAATTACAAATGTAGCAGGATTAAACTGGCAGTTTCTCTGGGGAAAAAAAGGTTATTCAAATACTTCCATTTCTCACACATATTTTGGATATAAAAGAAATTATTCGGAGACAAAATCCAAGAAACATCTTCTCGAAAATAATTCCAAAGAGTATAATTTAAAACTTCGAAATGTAAATTTTTACAAAATGGATAAATCAAATAGTTTTGAATTTGGATTTGAAGGAATTTATAACTTCAGCAATTTTGATGTTTTCTACAACACTTGGGAAGATCATTATGGAAATCCTACTCCGCAATTATTTGTTGAGAATAAATTAAATACCTCAAAACTTGCAATTTTTGCCCAGCATAAAATGCAGTTATTTAATCAATGCAATTTAGAATACGGCGGCAGAATTGATTATTTCCAATTTAACGATCATTTAAATTTTTCCCCTCGTCTTTCACTTTCTTACGAGCTTAAAAATGGAATTACAGTTTCGGGAAGTGCCGGAATATTTACCCAAGAAATTCCGGTTAATTTTTTAATTCAGAATGATAATTTCAAAGATCTTAAAACTCCTACCTCCAATCATTTTATTTTAGGTATTAGCAAAATGTTAGGTGAATCAACTCGGTTAAGTTTGGAAGGTTATTATAAAACTTATCAAAATTTTCCAATTAATCCGGCTCAGCCAAATGTTTTTATTTTTGATCAATCAATGATTGATGGGGTTTTCTTAAATCACGAAAGTCTTGTTGATGATGGAGAAGCATTTTCAAGAGGAATTGAATTAATGATTCAGAAAAAATTAGCTTCTGATTTTTATGGAATGGCAAGTACCTCCTATTCTAAAACCAGATACAAAGATTTAAATGGTGATTGGCATGATAGAATTTATGATAATGTTTTCAATTTTAATATTGAGGGCGGTTACATTCCAAATGATGAATGGGAATTTAAACTGCGTTGGATTTATGCCGGCGGTTCCCCTTACACTCCATTTGATATAGAAAAATCAACTGAACTAAATAGAGGAATTTGGGATTTAGAAAATATAAATGGGAAAAGATTACCCGATTATCATTCATTAAATATTAGAGTTGATAAGAGATTTTATTTTTCCAGCTCGAGCCTAATTGTTTACTTAAGTGTTTGGAATGCATACGGAAGAGAGAATATTGCATTCTACCAATGGGATGAACAAAAGAATACTTTGGGTTATCAAAAACAATGGAGCACAATGCCTGTATTAGGACTTGATTATAAGTTTTAAGAAAGTTTTAATCATTCCCGCAAAAGCGGGAATCTAAAAAGTAGAAACCGGATCAAATACATGATGATAAATTAGAGTTGTCATTGCGAACGAAGTGAAGCAATCTTAAAAGCAGATTACTTCGTCATCCTCTTGTCATCGGATTCCTCGTAATGACAAATATTAAAATTAGTTTTAGTAGAAAACAATTCTTAAAATTTGTAAACTACCGTAGAGGTGTAACATATTACGTCTCTACGTTTTATTGATTTTAAATTGTGCCGGTGTCATTCCAGTAAACTTTTTAAACGCTGAATAATATGCAGACTTTGAAGAAAAGCCTGCTTCAAATCCATGTGCTAATAAATTGTATTTATCATTCTTATCTTCAGTAATTAATTTTTTAACTTCTTCTACTCTGTAACTATTTATAAAATCATAAAAATTCTGTTCAATTTTTGTGTTTATAATTTCTGAAAGATTATGAGTTGATATTCCGACTAATTCAGCTAAATCAAGCAGACTTAATTTTTCATTTTTAAATGGTTTTTGTTCATCCATAATATTTAATAATTTTTTTAAATATTGATTTGCCTCTTCTTCTTTTAATCCGCTCTTTTTATATGGTTCACTTTTTTCTAACTCATGGTGAATTATCTCATTTTTTAATTCAGGCTGCTGCAGACTTTTATATGCTATTGAATAAATAAATATTGATATTGCTAAATAACTTCCAAGTTCGGGTTTAAATTCCTTTCCAAAAAATATTTGAATTAATGTTAAACTAATTGCGGTAATCCACAATATAACTGAGCCAATCATTAAATAATTGATCCATGATAAATTATGTCTATCTATGCTTGAGAATGTTCCCTTTAATTCCTTATTGAATTTATAAACTTCATAGATTGAAAAACCTAAATATAATGCACCATATATTGGAGTAAGATACGAGACAAGCAAAACATGCCAAGGAAGTTGATTTTCTATATAAACTAAATTTAATTGATACGATTCTGATTCAAAATAAAAAAAGAAGAATGCATAAATTTGCACAAATATAAACGGCAAAAAATGAAGTAAATAATTTTTGTTAAAATTTTTAATTCCCCTAGTAATAAAAACAACATACAAATAAAGTGAAGGTCCGTACAAATAAGGAAATGTCTGCATCAACCCAATTAAATATGGGGCTTTTTTAATTTCACCAGTTACTGCAAGCGAGTTAAGAAATAAATCCATTGAAAAGATTATCATTGTAACTGCTAAAATTCTATTAGCAATTTTGTTTTCTTTTTTTCTAAAGAGAAAAAATGCTAATAAGAATCCTTGTGCAGATCCAATTATAAATGCATATGTAAAAAAAGTGTTCAAATTATTTTATAAATTTTTAGATCTCGGCCTACTATTCAGACTTATTCTATTACGTAAAGTGAGACATATTCCGTCTCTACATTTTTTTGTTTTTAAATTGTGCAGGAGTCATTCCGGTAAATTTTTTAAATGCTGAATAATATGCCGATTTAGATGAAAATCCTGCTTCAAAGCCATGTGCTAATAAATTGTATTTATCATTCTTATCTTCAGTAATTAATTTTTTAACTTCTTCTACTCTGTAACTATTTATAAAATCATAAAAATTCTGTTCAATTTTTGTGTTTATAATTTCTGAAAGATTATGTGTACTGATATCTATTTTTTCAGCCAATTGGTTCAAGTTTAATTTGGCATCAAGGAATGGTTTATCGGTATTCATAACATCTAACAAACTTTGTTTTATTTGTTCAGCTTTTTCATCTGATAGTCCAGATTTTTTATAGGAATCTTGTGAAGTGTTTTCAACCTTAATTTCAGGTTGTTTGTAACTTTTAATTGCAAGTGTATAAAGGAAAATTGAAATTGTTATATAAATCATTAAATTTGCCTGAAGCTGTTCTCCAAATGCATATCCAATTAAATAAGATAATAACACAACAAGCCAAATTACCGCTGTTCCGCCAACTAAATATAAAAGCCAGCTGAGATCAATATTATCAATATTAGATAAACTATTCTTGATCTGCTTATTAAAATTATATGCAACTCTTATTGTGAGAAACATATAAATTAATCCGCTAACCGGAATAAGCATTCCAACTAATTGAATATGCCAAGGTGGTTGTTTTGTAAAATCCAGTAAACTTAACTGATATGAAGATGGTTCAAAATAGAAGAAAAGTAATCCATATAACTGAACAATTATGAAAGGAATAAAATGGCAATAATCTTGTTGTAAAAAGCTTTCTCTTCTGTGAATTAAAAAAATTATATATAAATAAATTAGAGGTCCGTATAAATATGGCAGCGTACTATTAATACCCAAAATCCATGGAATATTATTTATAAAACCGGCTAAAAAAATTATTCCGGCAATTAAATCAATAGCAAATACAAGCATCGTTACTGCTAAAAATTTATTTGCAAAACTATTTTCCTTTTTTTTGAGAAGAATAAAAAATAGAAAAATAGCTTGGGCTGCACCAATTGCAAAAATTAAAGCTATTATATTTTTATATTCGAGCATTTATAAATGTTTTTGTTAGTCAAAAATAAAATAATATGTAATGTTTCAAAAATTATAATACAATATTTTCCTCTTGTTTTGATTCTGCAAAAGAATTATGTTCACCTAGCTAAACAAAATAAAATCTCAATAAAAATGAATTTAGTAAAATTATCTGTAATAATGTTTTTAATGGTTTTTTCATTTTCCTGCACTAAGAGCATTAAGACTAAATCGAGCGAAGCAATTTTGATTGGAAATTATTTGGGCCAAGAATCGCCAAATAATTCTGCAGTTATTTTTGCTGATGGTATTGTATCTACTGAATTTAATGAACGCGACATGACTTTTTCTCCTAATGGAAATGAGTGTTTTTATTCATTAAAAGGTGCTTCTACTTATTCAATCATTCATATTATTAGGGTTAATAATATTTGGCAGAAACCTGAAGTTGCCACTTTTTCCGGAATTTATTCAGATATTGAACCATGCTTTTCTCCTGATGGTAAAAAATTATATTTTGCGTCAAACAGACCAATTTTAGAAAATGGTGAAGTTAAAGATTATGATATTTGGTTTGTTGAAATGACCGATTCTGGTTGGGCAAACCCGCAAAATATTGGAACTCCAATCAGCACAGAGGCAAATGAATTTTATCCTTCCTTTACAAACGACGGAACTATTTATTTTTGTGCAAGAAACAATAAATCAATCGGCGGAGAAGATTTATTTTATTCTGAATTGATTGATGGAAAATATCAAGAACCTAAAAATCTCGGTGACTCTATCAATACAGTTAGAGACGAATTTAATGCTTTTGTTGAACCAAACGGTAAGTATATAATTTTTACATCAACAGGTTGGGGACAAGGATTTGGCGGAGGCGATTTATGGATTAGTTTTAGAAAAGAAAATAATGAATGGCAAAAACCAATGAACATGGGGGAAAATGTTAATTCAGAGTATTTTGAATACTGCCCAAGTTTAAGTCCAGATGGTAAATATCTTTTCTTTACAAGCAATAAATTAAGCACAATTAAAAATAGCAATAAAAAGCTGACCTATAAAAAAATTGTTGAAGATCTTCATTCAACTTTAAATGGAAGTCAGAATATATATTGGATTAACAAAGATTTTATACAATCACTTAATAAATAAATTAACAACTTTAAAAGAGAAGGAAATGAAAACCGTAAAGTCATATTCAATAGTTCTATTGGCAATATTAATATTTTTGCATGGCTGTAAAATAAAAACAGATGAAGACAGAATGGAGTTATTAAAAAAAGAAGTAACAAAAACTGAACAAAATTTTGCTGAGCTGGTAAAAAAAGAAGGTGTAAAAAAAGCCTTTTTACAATTTGCTTCTGATGATGCAGTATTAAATAGAGACAATACAATAATAAAAGGTAAAGATGCAATTAAAGCTTATTTTGAAAGTCAGATTTTACAAAATGTTACATTGGATTGGAAACCCGATTTTGTTGATGTTTCTCTTGCCGGCGATTTAAGCTACACTTACGGAAAATATAGTTTTTCCGGCACTGACCAAAATGGAGAAAAAATTACATCCGAAGGAAACTTTCATACCGTGTGGAAAAGACAAAAAGACGGCAGTTGGAAATATGTTTGGGACTAATATAATTTAGTCCCCTTTTTTTCTTATCTAAAAACCCATACCTAAACAGATTTCATGACTTATTTAATCAATTTGATTTTTATTGATATTTGAATTATTAAGATTTATAATTGTTGTGGGAAAGTGAATCAATAATTTAATTATAGTATACAATTAGGAGGATTATTGAAGAAATTAGTGCTAATATTTTTAATAACCAACACATTGGTTTCATCACAAAACTTGGGATTGGAATCAACCATAGACACATCAAAATATTCATATGGAGTTATTTTTGAAACACTATTTTTATCTGGGAGTAAAGTGTATTCCCCTGGTTATCAAGAAAGCAATATACATGGAGGAATATCCTTTTTTGTAAGATCAAAGATTAAAGATAGATTTAGTAATGAATTTAGAATAGGATTAAAATACATAAGTATAAGTATTATGGGCGTAGATTTTGGTTTTTACGGGAAAGGTGATTTTAGTAATCCACTATATCTTGAAATTGGGATTAATGGATTTTGGCAAATGTTAGAAGAATACCATAATGGGGGTATGGTAGAGTCCAAAGTTTATTGGAGTTTGGTCGGTTTTTTAGGGTATAATATTTCAAATTCATTTTCAATATTTGTGAGCTATTCCTATTTATTCAATAATAAATTTGGCTATAAACATGATTACTTTAAATTTTACCCAATTGTAATTAACTCAATATATAGTTTAGGGATAGAAGTTAAAATATAATTTGTATTGCCAGCAAATCGCTCACAAGAACTACATATGCAACTTGACTTTTCTTGTTTGGTAAAAGTTATTGAGAAAAAGTACGAAGGTATAAGTAAACCTCAATGTTTAATTTAAGTTTTTTGTACACTATTAAAGTTATTGGGATATTAAAACATAATTATCTCTATTTTACCCGCAATTGATATTTTTTAATTGTAAGAATTGATTCTGAACCAAAAACCTTTCCTTATAACTAAAAGGGAAAATTTTGAATACTATAACTGATGACATAAAAACATTTTTATATAAAAGTACAACTCAAGAATTTTTAAACTCCGCACAAAATTTTATCAATTTGCTTGAAAATGAGAATCTAACACTAAAAGAATTTATGATTAGTTGTCATTCGATTCTATTGGAATTATATACTTGCGGTCATAATTTTGATGAAATTGAATTGAAATATTCAGATGTGCATTCAAGAAATGAAGTGAAAATTAAATTTGAAAATAGGAATAAAAGTATAATTTCTAAATTAAATGAAAATGAATTTTATTGGGAAGTTTTTGATCCGATAAATCCTGATATGGAAAGTGAGCCGGTTAAAGGTTCTTTAAGTGATGATTTGTCAGATATATATCATGATTTAAAAATCGAATTAGAAAAAATTAATACTAATACAAACGAAGCGATTGAAGATGCATTTTGGCAAATGAAGTTTAGCTTTAGAAATCACTGGGGAAATCATTACATAGATGCATTAAGAGCGCTCCATTATTTATGTTACGAAACGATAAAATAGAAATTCTTCATATTTAATTTATTAAATCCTTACTTATACATACAATTCATCGCATAATAATGTTATAAATATCTTGAGAAATTTAATGGTATATTTAATTCCTATTTAAGTCAATTAATAATTTTTTGGATAAATATGAAAGCCGTTCAACTTAAAGCAATAAGAGAATTTGAAATAAAAGAAATTCCGGATCCTAAAATATTTGAAGATGATGATGTTTTAGTTAGAATTAAAATGGTAGGAGTTTGCGGATCTGATATTCATTACTACACAACCGGTAGAATTGGTTCACAAATTGTTGAGTTTCCTTTTATTAGCGGGCACGAGGCTGCCGGTATTGTTGAAAAAGTAGGGGCAAAAGTTACAAAAGTAAAGCCTGGTCAGCGTATTGCAATTGATCCCGCTGTATCATGCGGTAAATGCGATCAATGTTCATCAGGTAGAGAAAACACCTGCAGAGAATTAGTTTTTATGGGTGCTCCAAAACAAAAAGAAGGAGCTTTATGCAATTATGTAGTTTTAAAAGAACACAATTGTTTTCCAATTGGTGACAACATAACTTTTGAGCAGGCAGTACTTTCTGAACCTTTGGCAATTGCAGTTTATTCAGTTGATCAGTCAAAACTTAAACCGGACTCAAATATTGCTATCCTCGGTGCCGGACCAATAGGTATGTCGGTTTTTCATGTTCTGCGCACTCATCAAGTTGGAGATATTTTTATTACTGATAGAATTGACGACCGTTTAGAATTCTCAAAACAATTGAATCCAAAATATTGTGGAAATCCAAATATAAGTAATGTTGTTGAGGAAATTAAAAATATTGAACCGCTTGAGATGGATATTGTTTATGAATGCAGTGGAGATCCCGAAGCTTATAGGCATGCGATTGAATTATTAAAGCCGGGCGGACTTTTTGTAATTGTCGGTATTCCAGAAGTTGATGATATTGCATTTCCGATTCATGAACTCAGAAGAAAAGAAATTACTATTTTAAATATTCGCCGACAAGCAAACAGTACTCAAAAAGCTCTTGATTACTTATCAAGCGGTAAAATAAATATGGATAAAATGGTCACCCATCATTTTAAAATGGAAGATACGAATGAAGCATTTGAATTGGTATCACAATATAAAGATGGTGTAATGAAAGCTATTATAATCATTGATTAATTTTTATGAATAATAATTTAGTAATTGGATTAGATTCCAGTACAACAAGCACAAAAGCAATTGTTTTTGATAAAAATGGAAAAATTTATGCAAAGGCTAGTTCACCTATTCCCCTATTCTCTCCGCAACTAAATTATTACGAACAAAATCCAGAAGATTGGTGGAAGTCTGCAAAAATAGTATTAAATAAAATCACTAAACAGATTGATCCAAATAGAATTAAAGCTTTATCAATTGTTAATCAGAGAGAAACTTTTGTTCCTCTCGATAAAAACCAGAAGCCATTGCGTTCTGCAATTATTTGGTTAGATGAAAGATGTAAAAGTGAAGTAGAACCATTTGCAAAATTAATTGGCAAAGCTAATATTCATAAAATAACAGGCAAACCAATAGATTATGCACCAGTTGTGTACAGATTAGCTTGGATGAAAAAATATGAGAAAGATCTATATAAAAAAATAGCTATGATCTGTGATGTACAGGCATGGCTGGTTTGGAAACTTACCGGAGAATTTAAAACAAGTTGGGCAAGCGCAGATCCTCTTGGTTTGTTTGATATGAAAAAAAAGAAATGGTCAAATGATATTTTAGGCCATTTGGAATTAAATGAAAATCAACTGCCTCTTCTTTATCCAACCGGAAAATGTTTAGGAAAAATTTCCAAAGAAGCCGCTAAATCGACTTGCTTAAAAACCGAGACAAAATTAATTGCCGGAGGTGGTGATGGTCAAGCTGCTGGTTTAGGGTCCAATGCAATTTCTTCTGAACGAGCATATTTAAATTTAGGGACAGCTGCTGTTGCTGGAATTTACGGGAAACAATATAAAACCAACAATGCTTTCAGAACTATGTCAGCTTGCAATGATAATGGTTATTATTACGAATGCAGCTTAAGGGCCGGAACGTTTGCTATTGATTGGTTTATTAAAAATATTATTAATGTTAACACTTCTCAAGAACCCAAGATCTATAAACAACTTGAAAATGAAGCAAAAAAAGTTTCATTAGGAAGTGATGAATTATTATTTCTTCCCTATTTAAATGGCGTTATGAATCCATATTGGGATAGCAATGCCCGTTCGGTATTTCTTGGTCTGTCTTCATTTCATACTCGCGGACATATGTACAGATCAATTTTGGAAGGCATTGCATTTGAGCAATTATTTGCAATTGAAGAAGTTGAGAAAATCACAGGCAAAAAAGTAAAACAACTAGCAGCTATTGGCGGAGGTGCCAGTAGTATTTTTTGGTGTAAAATAATTGCTGATATAACGAATAAAGATTTACTAATATTGAAGAATTCAGAAGCTTCATGTCTTGGAGCTGGAATTTCTGCAACAGTTGGTTTAGGACTTCATTCATCATTTAAATCGGCAGCAGATAAAATGAATTCTGTAAAAAAAACAATTACACCAGATCAGAGTAATCATAAAAAATATAAAAAAATGTTTGCTCGGTATAAAAACATTTATCCTTCAATCCAAAAAGTATTTCAATTATCGTAATCTTACATAAATTAAAAGCAATTTGTGTTATAGTTTATTATTTTATAAACATAAATATTTATGATTACAATCTCCTGAACTTTATTTGAATCTCTTTAAAAGAGATTACTTAATAAATCTTATTTCTTTCAATTTAATATTTTAGAATTTATGCAACTAATTGAATTAGCTTGCGTCTAAAATTTTAATAATTTGCAAAAATTTAAAATTAGCTTTGATGATTTAAAGGAGAACTTAGAATGAAGAGAAAAATATCATACCTTTTCACTGCCTTTATCCTAATAACATTTTACTATTGCGGAAACAATAATGATTCCGGAAAAATCGAACCGCCAAATTTAGATCTGCATTCAGCTATTTATATGCGCGATCTTGAAGCAATTAAACAACATATAAAAGCAGGGTCCGATATTAATGTTCAGGAAAACTTTTTAAAATCTACACCTCTTATTACTGCAGCCGCATTAGACGAACCTGAAGCAGCAAAATTACTTATTGATGCCGGAGCAAAAATTAATTATCAAAATATGGATGGATCAACGGCTTTAATAACAGCAGCAGCACTTGGTAAAACAAATACTGCTAAAGTTCTTATTGATGCTGGAGCCGATCTCAATATTCAAAACAACGAAGGATCAACAGCATTAATTACTGCCGCTTTTCTTTGTAATACGGAAATTGTAAAAGCATTGCTCGAAAAAGGAGCTGACAAAACTATACTGAACAAAAGAGGTTCAACAGCTTATGATGGAGTTAAATCATCCTTTGAAGATGTAAAGCCAATTTATGATGTAATTAATGAAGGATTTAAAAAATTGGGTATTGAGCTTGATTATGAGCATATAAAAAATACCAGACCTTTAATTGCAGAAATGTTAAAATAATTTTTATCCAAATAGAATTTTGTGCAAGATAGAAGATACGATATTGATTGGCTAAGGGTTATTGCAATTGCATTATTATTAATTTATCACGTTGCAATTGTTTTTCAGTCATGGGGAATTTATATAGGATTCATTCAAAGCCCGGTATCCAGTGAAATTTTATGGATTCCAATGGCAATGTTGAATTTATGGAGAATTCCATTATTATTTTTTGTTTCCGGAATGGGAGTTTGTTTTGCACTAAGAAGAAGAAATTGGAAAGAATTACTTTTTGATAGAACAAAAAGAATTTTGCTGCCATTAATATTTGGCAGTTTATTTATTGTGCCAATTCATATTATCATATTTCAAAAATATTACAATCAAGATATTTCTTTCTCGCCAAGCTTTGGTCATTTATGGTTTTTATCAAACATTTTTCTTTATGTCTTAATGATTATTGGCGTTTCATTTTTAGATAAAAATTATGATTACAAGTTTTTTAATTTCCTAAGAAAATTATTAAAACATCCTTATTTAATTTATCTTTTTATAATCCCTTTTGTCATTGAAGCTGAGCTGACAAATCCTTTATATTTTAGTGTGTACATTGGAAATGCGCACGGTTTTATTTTAGGAATGCTGGCATTCTTTTTCGGATTTCTTTTTGTTGCAGTTGGTGATGTTTTCTGGATTTCAGTAACTAAAATGCGTTTTATAAGTTTTGCTGCTGCATTTGGTTTGTATTTAATAAGATTAGTTTTCTTCGAATTTAATCCACCACATTATTTAGCTGCTATAGAATCAATTAATTGGATCTTCGCTGCTTTTGGATTTGCATATAAATATTTAAATAAACCGAGCCCAATTCTTAACTATCTTAGTCAGGCTGCCTATCCTGTTTATATTATTCACATGATATTTCTTTATTTGGCGGCATATTTAATTTTGCCTCTAAAGTTTAATCTGAACATTAATATTATACTCATAACTCTTTTCACATTTGTAAGCTGTATGCTTGCTTACGAGTTTATTATCAGACGGCTAAATTTAATTAGGCCGTTATTTGGACTAAAGATAATCCCTAATGATGATAAATTTAAAAAGTCTTTATCAATAGAAAAAAGTTTGAGTGATTAATGAAAGCAATTTATTATGAAAAATATGGAACGGTTGAAAATCTTGAACTTAGAGAAATTGAAAAACCTTCACCTAAAGAAAATGAGATTTTGTTAAATGTTAAAGCTGCATCGTTAAATTCATGGGATTGGGATCTACTAACTGGCAAACCGGTTTTATTTCGTTTTTGGGGATTTTTAAAACCCAAGTATAATATCCCCGGAGGAGATGTTGCGGGTATAGTTGAACAAGTCGGTAAAAATGTAAGCAAATTTAAACCCGGCGATAAAGTGTTGGGAGATCTTTGTCAAAATGGCTGGGGTGGTTTTGCTGAATTTGTTTGCGCAGATGAAAAAGCATTTACAAAAATAAATGATAGCCTTGATTTTATAAAAGCCGCTTCTTTACCGCAAGCTGCAGTAATTGCTCTACAAGGAATTCAAGATTGCGGAAATGTAAAAGAAGGTCAAAAAGTTTTAATTAATGGTGCCGGCGGAGGAGTTGGAACTTTTGCAATTCAATTTGCAAAAAATATGGGAGCGGAAGTAACCGGTGTAGATAAAACTAATAAAGTAGAACTGATGAAAACACATGGAGCTGATTTTGTAATTGATTACACAAAAGAAGATTTTACAAAAAACGGAAAGCATTACGATTTAATTTTCGATACTTCAGCTTATCACAAATTAGGAGAATATAAAAATTCTTTGACTTCAACTGGAAAATTTGTGGTTGTGGGAGGTTCTGTAAATACAATATTGAAAACTGCATTATTCGGATCGTTAATTACATTAGGAAGCCAAAAAGAAATGAAAGTTTTAGTTCATGCTCCAAATAAAAATTTATCTCTTATTTCTGATTTAGTAGCTGAGGGAAAATTAAATACAGCTATTGACAGTGTTTACACTTTGAAAGATACTCCAAAGGCTTATCAATTATTGGGCAATGGGGATGTTAAAGGAAAAGTTGTTATTGAAATAAATTACTGATTTAGCAAAATGAATTCTGAAAAAATAATAGCAAGATTTATTGGAGCTCTTTTCTTAATCGCTATGTTTTCTAGTTTGGTAGGTGGTGGTTTAATTGAGGATGTTTTATCAAAAGATAATTTTTTGGATACAATATATCAAAGTGCAACTCAACTAAATGCTGGAGTAATTTTAGAAATTGTAAATGCTATTTCTGTTATTGGCATTGCAATTTTATTTTATCCTATAATCAAAATTAAAAATGAAAGTCTTGCAATTGGATATGTATGTTTTAGAATTTTAGAATCAATATTTTGTTTGGCAGCAGCTGTAATTCCTTTAGCAATTATTAAATTAAATAGCGATGCCGAAATGTTAATTATTATAAGAAATACAATTGCTTCAACACTAATTCCATTGGGATTTAGTTTGGGAGCTTTAATATTATATTTCTTTTTGTACACGACAAAATTACTACCAAGATTTATTTCCATTTGGGGATTTATTGCTGTTATATTAATTATGATTCTCAATATTTTCAAATTTGACATGAGCATTGGAATGTTTTTAGCATTGCCAATTATTTTAAATGAAATAGTTATGGGTATTTGGCTTATTACAAAAGGATTTAACAGATCTGATAATTAATTAGAATCCTTTTTTAATTCTATAAATTTTTATCTGAACCTCTAATAATATTTTTCTAAATTTGCTTTATGGAACGATCACGTCAACTTGCCGCAATAATGTTTACCGATATCGAAGGCTACACTAGGCTTATGCAGCAGAATGAGGAACAGGCAATTCAGCTAAGAATAAAGCATAGAGAGATATTTAATTCTTTCACTAAAAAATTTGGCGGTAGAATTCTTCAGTATTTTGGAGACGGAACATTAAGTATTTTCAGCAGTGCAATTGACGCAATAAACTGTGCGATTGAAATGCAGCTTAATTTTAGAAAAGATCCAAATGTACCGGTAAGAATTGGAATTCACACAGGTGATATAATTTTAAGTGATGATGAAATAATTGGCGATGGAGTTAATATTGCTTCAAGAATTGAATCCTTTGCATTAGCCGGTAGTATTTTGATATCCGGAAAAGTTTATGACGAGATAAAAAATCAGAAATCAATAAATGCAAATTTTGTTAAATCCATTAACCTAAAAAATGTTAGTAAACCGATTGATGTTTATGCCATCTCTAATGAAGGATTGATTATTCCATCTGCAAAAGATATACACTCAAAAAATGATACTAAAGAAATTGTTAACCAAAAGAGTAAATCTAGATCAAACAATAAATCAAGAAATTACATTATTTCAATTGCTGCTGTTTTCTTAATTGTAGTATTGGTTTTTGTTTTCTGGAAATTTACAAATGGTTCAAGTTCAAAAATTGATGAATCTGAAAAATCAATTGCCGTCCTTCCTTTTGTAAATATGAGTGATGATCCCCAGCAAGAATATTTCAGCGATGGAATTTCTGAGGAAATTTTAAATTCGTTAGTTAAAGTAACAGGATTAAAAGTAGCCGGAAGAACTTCGTCTTTTTCGTTTAAAGGCAAGAACGAAGACATCCGTTCAATTGGAAGCAAATTAAATGTAAAAATGGTTTTGGAAGGAAGTGTAAGAAAAGCCGAAAATCAAGTTAGGGTTACTGCACAATTAATAAATGTTGAAGACGGCTATCACCTTTGGTCTGAAACTTATGATAGAGAACTAAAACATATCATTTCGGTCCAGGAAGAAATTGCAAATCAGATTGTAGAAAAATTAAAACTGCAGGTAGAAAACAAGACTGTAGAAATTGAAAAACCTTCTAATATGGAAGCTTATGAATTATTGCTGAAAGGCAGTTATCTTTTTTACAGAGATTTTGAAGATAAAAAAAGGGCAATGGAATATTTCCAAAAAGCTGTTGAGCTGGATCCGGAATACGCCGAGGCTTATGCTTACATAGGTGAATCCTATTTACATTTTGCGGGATTTAATCTTATGTCAACATCAGACGCTTATGCAAAAGCAAGATCGGCGGCAAAAAAAGCATTGAGCTTAAATAAGTTTGAGGCTCGTGCTCATAAAGTTTTGGCTTACATTCATTTATTTTTTGATTGGGATTGGGATGCAACATTAGTTGATTATAATAATGCAATTAAGTACGGAATGTCTGACCTAAATGAGTTTATATTATACTATGAAATATTTGTAAACAATAATGCTGATCGAGCAATAAAAGTGGCAAAAGCACGTATTCAAAATGATCCGCTTAGTATTGAAAAATATTGGCAATTAGGAATTTGTAATCATTTTGCAGAAAGATTTGAAGAGGCAATTAAAGCATATGACGATGCGTTGGAATTAGATCCAAATTATAGTAGTGCATTACAATGGAAGGGAGCCGCACTTGGGTATATGGGTGAATATGATGAAGCAATGTCATATTTAAAGAAGGCTAATGAAATTACAAAAGGAGAAGGTTTAGTTTATTTAGATGTATTAGCATTAAAAATTCAAATGGGAAAAAAAGATGAAGTTTTGCCAGTACTTGAAAGTGGTGAATATATTGATCCTATGGACCCGGCAAGACTTTATTTAATGTTGGGAATGAATGACAAGGCACTTGACTGGCTTGAAAAAGGATATAATGTTAGATCAGTAATGATGGTAACTTTAAAACATCTTTGGGTGTGGGACCCGCTAAGAAATGAACCTCGCTTTAAGGAAATATATAAAAAAATGAATTTTTAAAATCACTAATCAGAAAGGTGTAATGATGAAAACTGTATTATTAAAATCAATTATTTTATTTTCAATTCTTATTCTACTTACAAGCTGTTCGACAGGTGGATCATTTTTATCAATGAATGCAACAAATGTTGAATTGTCTGAATCAAACTTTAATGTTGTTGCAAGAAATGTTGAAGGAAAATCTAATGCAGCTTATGTACTAGGATTTACATATTCAGCAGGAAGTATTTCAAATACTTTTGCGCTTGCAAGAGTTAATGGAAGTTCAAAATTGTATGATGACGCGATTCAGAATTTGTGGAATAATTATAAAGCTGAATATGGAGACACAGAAGGCAAAAATCTCGTGTTGGCAAATATTAGAATTGATAATGATATGCTGAACTTATTTCTATACACAGAGACAAAATTATTTGTAACAGCTGATATTATAGAATTTAAATAACCAGTATCTAATTGAATCTTAACGAATTTAAATTTCTGAAGAAAGTTTCATCAAATGATTTTAAAATTATTTTACATTAATGTTTTAGCTTTTTTTCTAATTAATTGCGGCTCAGAAAAAAAGGTAAATTATGATCTTGATAAATATCTTCAAACAGAAATAAAGCTTCCATCTGAACTAAACGAAATTTCTGGAATTTGTTTTTCTGATGAAGGAAAGCTTTTTGGTCATAATGATGAAAGAGGTATAATTTACCAAATTGATTTAAAATCCGGTGAAATTATAAAATCATTTCAGCTTGGAAATAAAATGATAAAAGCTGATTTTGAAGATTTAGCAATTGTTGGAAAGAAATTTTTTATAATCACCAGCAATGGTATTTTATTTGAATTTGAAGAAGGTGAAGATTTACAAAAAGTTAAAGTAATTGAAAAAGATTTACACTTTTCATCAAAGTTTAATATAGAAGGACTTTGTTATGATGAAACTTCAAATTCATTACTGATTACTTCAAAAGAATATCCTGGTAAAAACTTAGGAAATGTAAGAGCGGTATACTCCTATTCACTTTCTTCAAATTCAGTTGATCAAAAACCAAAATTTGTAATTTCCTTAAAAGACTTAAAAGAAAATTTCAACATTAGAGATTTCTATCCTTCAGCTATTACAAAAGATAGAGCAACTGGGAATTATTTAATATTATCTGCAAAAG
The DNA here is from genome assembly GCA_020635275.1 of Ignavibacteriales bacterium. Taxonomy (GTDB): domain Bacteria; phylum Bacteroidota; class Ignavibacteria; order Ignavibacteriales; family Melioribacteraceae. The sequence goes on along the minus strand of JACKAA010000002.1, from coordinate 796,594 downwards.
GTAAACCCTCATTAATAAAAATTAATCCACTGGGTAAAATAATTTCAGCAATAAAATTGAATCCCAAAACTCATCCTCAGCCGGAAGGAATTGCATTTGATAAGAACAACAATATTCTAATTTGTGATGAAGGAGCCAGTAAATCCGGAAAGATAACTATTTATAAAATGCCATAGCCAATTTATGAAAGCGCAAAAATGAAAATATTTGCTTCAACAATTATTTTATTTTTTTCATCAGTTCTAATCTTTTCACAAAATAGTGACAGCACAATTTCAGTTTCTGCCGGAAAGCAATATAAAGCCGGTTGGTTTTATAATGTTTTTTTTGGCAAACACTGGCGCGATGTTTGGACGACTTCGGTTGAAACTAAAATTTTAAATCTAAATACTTTTGTCAATGGTTTAACTCCCCATAAAAAAGGCGGCGGTTTCCAAACAAAATCTTTACGCTTCAAAGGAAATGATAATCAATATTGGAAATTTCGATCCATTGAAAAAGATCCTTCAAAAACTTTGCCAGAAGATTTAAGAAATACAATTGCGAATGATATTTTGCAAGATCAAATAAGTTCAGCAAATCCTTATGCTGCATTTGTAGTTGCACCAATTTTAGATTCACTAAAAATATTACAATCAAAACCATATTTATATTATTTACCTGATGATCCAAAGTTAGGTGACTTTAGAAATGACTTTGGCAATATGTTTGGGATTTTAGAAATTCATCCTAAATATGATGAGGAGGAAGATGTTGAGTTTGATAATGCTGATAAGGTTGTTGGAACTCTTGAATTGTTTGAAAGATTAGAGAAAAAGAAAGACGAATATGTAAATTCGAAAGAATATTTAAAAGCAAGATTAGCAGATATTATAATTGGAGATTGGGATCGTCATGCTGATCAATGGAAATGGGCAAGATATGACTTAGGTAAAAAAAAATATTGGCATCCAATTCCAAGAGATCGTGATCAGGCATTTTCAAAATTTGATGGAATTTTTCCGAGTATTGCCGAATATGTTATTCCGCAATTTAACAGTTTTGAAAAATCTTTTAATCATATTGAATATGTAACTTGGAATGGAAGATTTGTCGATCAGCATTTTTTAATTCAGTTAACCAAAGCCGAGTGGGATTCTGTTACAAATTTTGTAATAAATAAATTGACCAATGATTTAATTAAAGAAGCAGCAAATAAATTACCAAAGGAAATTTATGACCTTTCTGCCGAAGAAATTATTGGAAAAATGAAATGGAGAAGAAATAATTTAAAAATATTATCAAATGAGTATTTCAATTTTGTTAATACTGTGGTTGATATTTACGGTGGAAATAAAAAAGATATTGTTGAAATAAACAGAGTTAATAATTCTCAAACTCATTTAAAATTTTACAAAGAAGTTGAAGACAATAACATAAAAAAACAGAAACCTTACTTTGAAAAATATTTTGATAACTGTATAACTGAAGAAATAAGAATTTACTTAAATGATGGTGATGATTTCGTAACACTTACGGGCATTGTTGACGATGGAATTTTAATAAGAATTATTGGTGAAGATGGAGCTGATACAATTATTGATAGTTCGTCTGTCAATGGATATTTGTTTTCTATCTTGCCAATTAGTGATGCGGAAAATAAAACTAAAATTTATGATGATGGAAAAAAGACAAATATAATTTACGGCAGCGGAACAACCTGGGATAAAGAAAAAGTTGAAAAACCGGAACCAGCAGAGGAAAAATACAGACCTTCTCAAAGAGATAGATCTGGCGATACTTTCTTTTATCCGCTATTAAATTTTACAAGTGACGATGGATTTATTGTTGGCTTGAGTTCATTTATTACAAGATTTGGATTTAGAGATGTTCCATACAAAAGTAAATTTTCGATTAATGCAAAATATGCAACTTATCCGTCTGCAGGTTCATTAGATTTTACATGGATTTATAATTCCATTTTTAAAAACACTCAATTGCGTTTTAACTTTGATGCAACTCAACTTCAATATACAACTTATTACGGATTCGGAAATTCAACAACTTATGATTCTGAATTATATGATGAGGATTATTACCGATTAGAACAAAGTTATATAAGTTTAAGTTCATCTCTTTTGTATAAAATTACATCCAAATTAAATTTGGAATACGGACTTTCATTTCAATATTCACACAATGAATTAGAAAATGAAAATCTATTAGATTCTTTTCCCGATGGAAATTATGGATTAGGAAAGTTTAATTCTCTGAATGCAAATATGAATTTTAAATTTGATTCCAGAGACAGTGAATCTTTTACGAAAAAAGGAGTTTATTTATTTGGCGAAGTTAAATATTTTCCCAAAATATTTGATGTTGAAGAAAATTTCATAAAAAGTAAATTTGATTTACGCACCTATTTTACAACTTCTTTTTTAACCGAAACAACACTTGCGATAAAATTTAATGGAGAAAATATTTGGAATAAGTTTCCATTTTTATCAGCCGCCTTTTTGGGTGGAGAAAATAATTTATTAGGATTTAGAAGAGAAAGATTTTCCGGAGAAGCTTCTCTTTACGGCATTTCTCAATTACGTATGAAGTTATCTAAAATAAAATTAATTATTAATGGCGATTTTGGAATTCATGGATTTGCAGATGTTGGAAAAGTTTTTGTTAAAAATGATCAATCTAAATTGTGGCATAACAGTTACGGCGGCGGATTATGGCTTTCATATTTGGATAGAACATTAAATTTTGTTACAACTCTTGCCAATTCTAAAGAATCTTTATTATTTTATTTTGGAATGGATTTTAGTTTTTAGAAATCTCTAAAAAGCAATGTCATTCTGAGGAGCAAAGCGACGTAAGAATCTCATAATTTCAGTTAAAAAAAAGATTTCTCATCATTCGGTTGACTGATTCGAAATGACAATTTATTTATCTTCTTAATTTTTCAGGAACCTCTTGTTGGTTCATTTTAATTAATCTATAATTGATCCAATATCAGTTTGTCCGGGAGATAAAATTATTGCAATTGCAAAAACCAATACCGAGATAATCATTCCATAAATAAAAATACTGTAGCAAATATTTAGAAATTTATATTTTCTTCCTAAGACTTGACCCAAATAATAAAAATCCATAATCATATTACTGTAAAGATATTCTTTATCATTCATCATTTCTTTCATTCCCCAAGTAAAAGTATCCAGCTTCATTTTATAAAAATTACCAAAGAATAAAAGGTTTGTTTTTTTGTTTTTAATATCGTCTTCGGTAAAAACTCCATCGGTAATTTTGGGTCGGGTTACAATAGTTGCAAGAATTAATGTGCTTAAACTTACAACCGTTAAAATTATTGTTGGAATTATCAAATGAGGATTTACATCAAGATTTCTTGCCAGAATTGCAATTATTGCAGTAAGAACTAAAGTATTAACGCTTATCATTATGTTTGCTTTACTGTCTGCCATAGCGCTAAATTCAACGTGAGTTCTTATCACATTTCTGAACATTGTTTCTATTCCTCTTTCGGCTTTCAAAGAAGCGCTTTGTTTATCTTTTAATTTTTCCTTTTCAATTAATATTTTTTCTTCTTTCAGTTTATCCGATTTAGATTTCAATAATGATTTATCCAAAAATTTATTCAGCTTTGCAATGTTCTTTCTTTTTCTATCAGTATATCTTTCTAATGCATAAGTTGTAAAAAATTCGTGCATTGTAAAAAATTTCAGCGTTTCCTCATACCAATCATAATCATCAATTTTCTTTCCAAAAGTTTTCTCTGTTTCCAGTTTTAGCAATTCACTTTGATCAAAAAAACTTTTTTTTGCAATATGAAGTAAATCTGCGTCTTTAATAACTTCATGCAATAAATTTTGCGGTTTTTCTTCAAACTTTGTTGCAATAATACACGATTTAATTTTTTCAATTTTCACACTTTCGTAATTATTTTCCTTAAGAAATTTTTCTGCAATTTCAGCACTTGCCTCTTCATGATTTTCATAGGAATTGATATAGCCAAGATCGTGAAACCAAGATGCAATAGTCAGAATTTCCAAATCATCACTCGCTAAATTTGAGCCGCCTCCAATTTTAGCAACAGCTTTAACTACGTCAACCGCATGGTTGAAATCGTGGTAATATAAATGTTCCGGATTTTTCTCTTCAAAATATGAACGAACATAATTTTCAGCTCTTGATATTAATTCTTCATTCATTTTGGTATTTCCTATTAGATTAAAATTTAATTTGGAAAAATAAAATATAAAATTTATTAAGAAGATTATTTTGATTTATATAATAAAATATTTGCCATGAACTTTATAAATTCTAAAATATTTATGAATATAAAATATTAAATTTAGTCGGTAAATAATATGAAAGAATATTATGAACGATCTATTAATAAAAAAAAGATTTGTGTTTTTTTTCCTTTTATTATTTCTGACCAATAGCTTTTCTCAATCATCAACAAATGTAAATTTTTACAAATCTTTTGAACAAAAATCCAATCAATATAATACAAGAACTTTAACCTCCGACTCAAAAATATTTTTAAATTCTGTCGGTTCAACTTTAACCTCACCATTTAGATGGAACAACAACGATTTAATTACTTTTGGCGGATTATCTGTTATTTCCGGATTATCTTTTTTATTAGACGATGAAGTTCGACAAATATCTTTAAAAAATCAAAATGAAGTTCTGAACGGAATTGAACCAATCGGATATAATTACGGATCGCCTGTATTCGCTTTTCCAGCATCTGTTTTGTTTTACTTAACCGGAGCAATTGTTGAGGATGATTGGATAAGAGACACCGGTTTAATGCTGACCGAAACCATTTTTTTAATCGGTGTAATCCAGGTACCAATTAGAATTATTTTTGGCAGAGCCAGACCCTATAATAATGAGGGAAATCTTTCTTTCAAATTTTTAAAGGGAATTGGTCAAGATAGAGCTTCATTTATTTCCGGTCATGCAGCAATTGCATTCGGTGTTTCCAATATTTTATCAAATCAAATTAATAATCCTTACGCTACGGTTGCTTTATACGCGTTGGCTGCAACAACGCCTATTTCAAGATTCTATGCCGATAAGCATTGGTTTTCTGATGTTGTTATTGGAACTGCCTTGGGATTGGTCTTATCAAATTCAGTAATTAATTTTCATGAAGGTTTGGGTCAACAACAAAATTCTTTTTCTATTTATCCTACTTATAATGGAATATCACTTATTTATAAATTAGATTGAAATTAAATTGAGTAAAAGAGTTTTAATAAAAGTATTCTATAACATTTAGAGATAGAAAATATGAAAGCAATTATTTGTAAAAAGTATGGTCCTCCAGAAAATTTGGAAATAGTTGAATGTAATGCTCCCGAACCAAAAGATGATGAAGTGCTTATTAAAATTTACGCGGCGTCTGTTACAAACAGTGATATTTTTATACGAAGTTCAAAAGTTCCGTTGAGTTTGTTTATTCCATTTAGATTAATGATGGGCATTACAAAACCAAGGAATGAGATTCTTGGAGAAGTTTTCTCCGGTATTACTGAAAAAGTTGGAACTGAAATCAAAAGATTTAAAGTTGGTGATCAAGTATTTGGACTTACCGGAATGTATTTGGGTGCTTATGCAGATTATAAATGTATGAAAGAAAAAGATTCAAAAAAAGGTGGTCTTGCAATTAAACCAAATAATATAAGTTTTGAGGAAGCTACTTCTGCAGCTTATGGCGGATTGCTTGCTTTGCAATTTCTTGAAAAAGGAAATATTCAACGTAATCAAAAAGTACTTATATACGGTGCAAGCAGCACCACCGGAACAATAGCAGTACAATTTGCAAAACATCTGGGAGCAGAAGTTACCGGCGTATGCAGTGCCAAACATATTGATTTTGTAAAATCATTAGGTGCAGATAATGTAATTGATTATACGAAACCGAATTCAATAAATGAATTGGAAATATATGATGTAATTTTAGATGCCGTGGGAAAAGCTAAAAGTTCAGATCTGAAAAAAGCATGTAAAAAATCATTAACTAAAAATGGAAAATACTTATCTATTGATGATGAAGCATTGCTGCTTGATTCAAACCGACTTTCAAGAATTAAGGAATTAGTTGAGCAAAATGTAATTAAACCTATCAATGATAAATGTTACAGTTTTGATCAAATTATAGAAGCACATAAATACGTAGAGTTGGGTCATAAAAAAGGAAATGTGGCAATAACAGTTAATTCATTAAACTAGTCAAATTCTTAAATATGCATGGGTAAAACGTAATTTTTAAATATTCGTTAAAATTCTTGCAATAATATCCTTCTTTGAAATAAGAGGGTTATTTTATAATTTATAAATATAAATTAAACTGAATTGAGACCTCAAATAAATCTTTTCTAACTTCTAAAATTAAAATTGTTTGGATTTTTAATTGACAAAGAATCAATTCCATAAAATCCTCTTTTTGCTTGTATACTGGATTGTTGCCGCAATTTTTTATGTTTTTCTTGAAATGGCAATAGAAGGTTACACCGCAGCAATTTATGGTATTTACAATTTAAATTACAAATACAACTTCTTTCGTGTATTAATAATTGCCACTTCGGTTGTAGTTGCAGGCGGTTTAGGTTTAGCCATATTCGAAATATTCTTTTTTAATAATTTATTTAGAAAACTTCCGTTTGGAAAAGTACTAATTATTAAAACAGCATTTTATTTTATAAGTATTTTCATACTCACTTCCGTTGCAACATATGTCAGTTTAATATACATTCTTAACAAATCCCCTCTTCACATTGCAATTTTTGAGAGATATATATTTTTCTTAAAAAGTCCAAAAGTTTGGGCACTAATGCTATATTGGAGCTTTGTTGTGATGTCAGCTTTATTTGTTCTTTCCATCAGTGAAAAACTTGGCCAGGGAATTTTACTTAATTATTTAATTGGGAAATATCACAGACCGCAAGAAGAAAATAGAATCTTTATGTTTTTGGATTTAATTTCCTCAACTGAATATGCTGAAAAACTTGGACATAAAAAGTATAGTATGCTAATTCAAGATTGCTACAGTGATTTAACCGACGTTGTAATTAAATGTCACGCTCAAATTTATCAATACGTTGGCGATGAAGTTGTTTTAACTTGGGAGAGTAAAAAAGGAATAAAAAACAATAATTGCATAAACGCTTTTTTTGAATTTGAAAAAACACTAAAAAATAGAGAAGAACATTATAAAAATGTTTACGGCTTTGTTCCGCAATTTAAAGCCGGATTAAATTATGGACTTGTAACTGTTGCTGAAGTTGGTGAAATGAAAAAAGAATTAGCTTATCACGGAGATGCAATAAATACAGCAGCAAGAATAAGATCAAACTGTAATTTTTATAATAAAAAGGTTTTAATTTCTGCAGATTTATTAAGTGTGCTACATGATATTGATGAAGATTATGTAATTGAGTCTGTTGGAATTTGTGCGTTAAAAGGCAAAAAAAATATGGTTGGTGTTTTTAGTGTTGAACTGAAAGAAACTATTTAAGCTAACAGTAGAAAATATTTGTTAAAAACTTCTGAAATATTCATTAAGTGTCATTCTGAACAAAGTGAAGAATCTCATTTCGAAGAAAAAAGGAGATATTTCGCTTTGCTCAATATGACAAATTCTAATTTTTCAGAAGTTTCTATTACAAAACGAGAATTATTTACAAAATAAAAAAAAGAGTTTTGAGATGAAAAATAACAACCAAAAATTAGACGCACTTGAAATTAAGTTTGATGAAATTATTAATCAGCTTAAAACATTTGAAAAAAAATATGAATCTGAAATTAATAATGTTAATCCACTTTACACAAAAAGTGCAAAAAATTTAATTCACTATTTGGCATTTCGCAGTTTTGATCTTTCATTAATTCAGGATGAATTAAATGAATTAGGTTTGCCGGGCTTATCAAATATTGAACCTCATGTAATGAAAAGTTTGTTATCCACCAAAAATATAATTGAGAAATTAAACGATAAAGAAATAAGCAATAATGGTAAAGTTGATTTATCTGTAAAAAAAGCTAAAAAAATACTGAATAAAAACACCAAGCTTTTATTCGGAAATAAATCAAAGAAAAGAAGAACAAGAATAATGGTTACTTTGCCAAATACTGCAGCAGATGATTACAAATTTGTTTATAAATTAATTAAGTCTGGAATGAATTGTGCACGAATTAATTGCGCTCACGATAGTGAAGAAGTTTGGATGAAAATGATAGATAATGTTAAAGATGCAAGCAAAAAATTAAATAAAAACTGTAAAGTTACAATGGATTTAGGCGGACCAAAATTACGCACCGGAGCAATGGTGCCGGGCGCACAGGTAATTCACATAAAACCAAATAGAGATGAGTATGGAAAATCCATTTCGCCGGCAAAAATTTGGATTGCTCCACCGGATGTAATTCCCCCTAACAATTCAGCAGATTCAATTTTACCTGTTGATGAAATATGGTTCAAAAAAATTAAAAAAGGAAACGTGATTTCCTTTACAGATTCCCGAGGTAAAAAATGTAAAATCACAATTGATAAAAAACAAGGTCTTGGTAAGTGGGGATCATGTAATGAATCTGCTTATATCACTTCCGGTACTGAGTTGAAATTAATTAAACAAAAAGATGGAACTCAAAAAGTTAAAGTTGGTGAACTATTACCGTTAGAAAAATCTATAACACTTAAAATTGGTGATAAAATAATTTTAACAAAAGAAGCTATTCAGGGTGAAGATGCAAAGTATGATGAAAATGGAATTATTACAGAACTGGCTCACGTAAGCTGTACCTTGCCGGAAATATTTTCTGATTTAAAAATTGGAGAATCAATCTATTTTGATGATGGAAAAATTGAAGGAATTATTGAAGAAGTAAGAGAAAATGAAGTTGAGATAAAAATCACATATGCGAAAGATTTGGGAAGTAAATTAAAAGCTGATAAAGGAATTAATCTTCCGGTAAGTGATTTAAAAGTTAGCGGATTAACAGATAAAGATAAATCGGATATGAATTTTGTTGCAGAATATGCAGACGCAGTAAATTTTTCTTTTGTTAATAATGAAAATGATGTGGAACAACTTCATGATTTTTTGGAAAACAAACAAAAAAGTATAGGCGTAATTTTAAAAATTGAAACCGAAAAAGGATTTAAAAATCTTCCAAGAATTTTATTGCGATCAATGCAAAAATATCCGGTTGGAGTAATGATTGCGCGCGGTGATTTGGCAATTGAAACTGGATGGAAAAATTTTGCCAGCATCCAGGAAGAAATTATGAGAATTTGCGAAGCCGCACATATTCCCGATGTTTGGGCAACTCAAGTTTTAGAAACATTAGCAAAAAAAGGTGTTCCAACAAGATCAGAAATTACAGATTCTGCATTGGCAGAAAGAGCAGAGTGTGTAATGCTCAACAAAGGTTATTATATAATTAAAGCGGTAAAAATGTTAGATAAAATTTTACGCAGAATGCAATTCTTCCAAAAGAAAAAAGAAATTATTTTACCAAAATTAGAAGGAGCAGAAAATTTACATTTATCTCATCAGATTTATAACATTAATTAAGAAAGTAAATTAATTATGAAAAAATATTTGCCTTTGCTTTTTCTGATAATTATTTCATGTCAATTAATTTATGCACAAAATGATTATGATTTTAAAACTTTTGAAAAAGACTCGGAAAAATTTATTCAGCAGCCATCAAAATGGAACGCAAAAGACGGATTAATTTTACTCGGAATTTCCAGCTTAACATACTCCTCAATGTTCTTCGATAGAGATGTTCAATCTTTTGCATTACAAAACAATCAATACAAAAATTCTTTATTAGTTGAATTCGGTAGAATTTGGGGAGAAGGATGGCTCTCTCCTTCTTTAGGGGGTTTAATTTATATAAGCGGATTAGCAAATGAAAATTCACACAATAAAAAAATAGGTTATGAAATTTTAAGTTCTTCCGTATATACCGGCTTAATTACAATGATATTGAAATTTGGATTTGGAAGAGAACGCCCCACACATAATTCAAATCAATATTCTTTCTATCCACTTTCCTTTCAGGGAAGTAATTTTTTATCATTAAATTCAGGTCATACAGCTTTAGCTTTTTCAACCTCTACAATTTTAGCCAAAAATACAGACAATAGTTTTCTAAAAGCTGCTTTTTATTTTCCAGCATTTCTTACGGCATTTTCAAGAGTTTATCAAAATCATCATTGGCTTAGTGATGTTATTTTAGGCGGTTTCATTGGTTATTTTGTTGCTGATTTTGTTACAAAAATTCATGTGACAAAAAACTATGCCAAAATTGTTCCGGATCCCAACACTGTAAATTTTAAGTTACTTAATTATAGCATATATTTTTAAACTTTTATTTTAGTTATTTAAGAGAAACTTTTACTAATTGATTTTTTATTTAATTTAATTAGGGGGTTGCATGATTTCAGAAATAAAAGATTTAGTTGCTCATATGGTTTGGGCTGATAATGAAATTTGGAAAGAAATATTCAAACTAGATACACAGAAAGATATTCATGAAATTCACAATCTAATGCTTCATATACATTCATGCCAATTTGCATATCATAATATTTGGAACAATCAGCCTTTACCTAATTTTGACAAAATCAAATTCCAAAGTTTACATGAACTCTACAACTGGGGAATAGATTTGCATAAAAGAAATCTTGACTTTATAAATAATCTTAAGGAGCAAAATTTAGATGATACCATAACTCTGCCATGGATAAAAATCTTTGAGGATGAATTTGGAAAACCTCCCGAGAAGACAAACCTAAAAGACACAATTCATCAAGTTATAATGCACAGCATGTATCATCGTGGACAAGTAAATTTGAAGATTAGATCCCTAGAGAATAAACCACCACTAATAGATTATATATATTGGATTTGGCTTGGCAAACCATTGCCAGAATATTTTTAAAATTATGTTATTTTAAACTTCGTTTTGCTATTAAAATATTCTGTTTTCTATATATTTTAGATTATGTCAAAAATTAATTTTAATATTTATCATGGTCAAGCTGAAAATATTTCTTAAGCTGCTCATTGTTATACTATTTGTTATTTCATGCAGCAACTCAAACTCTCCTGAATCTATATCATTTAATAAAAGTCTCAAAAGAGGTTTAGCATATAATCTTACAGAACCGGCTGATTTAGAAGCTTTAAAAAATGGTGTGTCTTGGTGGTACAATTGGTATTATTCAACTTCTGTAAAAGAAGATTATTTTGAAAAATATGAAATGGAATTTATTCCAATGCTTTGGGGCGGAAATGTTAGCACTGCTGACTTAGCAAACTTAAAGACATTTATTTTAAATCATGAAGAAATAAAATATCTACTTGTAATTAATGAACCAAATTTGACAGACCAAGCTAATCGAACTCCATCTCAAGCTGCATCTGATTGGGTAAAATACGAAAAAGTTGTAGCTGAACTTGCTGCTATGCAAAGAACAATTTATATAGTTGGTCCCGCAATAACATGGGGAACCATGCAAAATTATTCAGATCCAGTTGTTTGGTTAGATGCATTTTATACAGCATACAGAAATGCAAATAATGGAAAAGATCCACAAATTGGTTATCTGGCATTTCACTGGTATGATTACGGACTTAATGATCAACTTGATAGATTAACAAAATATGGTAAGAAAATTTGGATTACTGAAATGGCTAATTGGAATTCTCAAATAAATTCATATGAAAAGCATGCATTGCAAATGAAGCAGATGGTTGAAATTTGTGAAAACAGAGACGACGTTTTTCGTTATGCTTGGTTTATTGGCAGAGGTGCGGAAGATAAGTTTTCAAATATATTTAACTCTGCTTCTGGTGACCTTAATACTTTAGGAAAATTATATATTTCCCTACCTTATTCAAATTAGATCGTTTTGATTTAAAAATAAATAGTCAAATATGTTGGAGTACTTAATTTTTGGAATCACATACGGATTTATTGCCGCCGTTCAACCTGGACCTCTTCAAACTTATATTATATCACAGACTTTAACAAAAGGATGGAAATTAACTTTACCAGTATCCATTGCACCAATTATAAGCGATATACCTATTTTCTTTTTAACAATTTTTGTGCTCAACCTTTTTTCTGATTCTTTTTTATCTGCAATCAGAATTTTGGGAGGAATTTTTCTTATTTATTTAGCCTTTAAAACTTATTCAACTTGGAAAAATTATAACACATCTGAAATTACAATTAAACAAAATAATAAAACTTTTACTAATGCAATTATTGTAAATATATTGAATCCTAATCCTTACTTAGGGTGGAGTTTAATAATGGGTCCGTTATTTTTAGAAGGATGGCAAATTTCTCCGCATTACGGCATTTCATTAATTATTGGTTTCTATTTAACAATGGCGTTACTTTTAGTTATTACTATATTACTTTTTGCATTTGCCAAAAAATTTGGGAATAAAGTCAGCAGGCATTTACTAGGTCTATCTGCTGTTGGGCTTGTCTTGTTTGGAATTTATCAATTATCTGTTGGATTAAAAACAGTGATATAATTATGAAATATTTATTTGTTTTTTTATATTGATAAAATATATTTTTATTGTTCAATTCTACTATTTCTGATTAAAATCTAACACATAGCAATAGCACATTTGGTTTTTCGGGGGAGGACTTATGGGGCAAACAATTAATGTATCAGATGACGGCAAATATTTGATATTAAAAATTAGCGGTGAAATAAACAGAAAAACTGCAATGGAATATAATATTGAATCACATAAAAAAGGTAAAGAGTTAGGAATAAAAAAATATTTATGTGATTTAATAGATGCAAAAAATATTGAAACAAATATTGATAATTACGTTTTTGCTTACAAGGATATGCAAAATCCTATGGCGGTTGATACAACTGCATGCGTAGCTATGGTCGTAAATCCAGAAGATCATTCACATGATTTTGTTGAAACTGTTTCACGTAATGCTGGATTAAACGTAAAGTTATTTAGAGATTACAACAAAGCTGTAGAATATCTCAAAAGCATAAAATATTAGCTCTTGTTCTCAAAAGAATTTTTAATTATAAAAGAGCTGCTATTTTTCTAAAATGAAATCCATAAACAGCCAACGTCATCGCTAAAGAAAACTTTTGAGGATATTTAAATAGACTTACAACTACAAGTTTCCAAAAGTATATTTTACCGTTTTCATTAAGTCCTAATTTCCATATTAATTTTAAAAATGCTTTTAAATCAGTTTTGCTTATTTTATTAGAATGCCAATTTGGAAGTTTATAATTCTTTAAAAATACTTTTATTCTATTGTAATATTGTTCTTGTGCATAAATTGTTTTAATAACTTTGACATAACCATTTATCAATTGCTGATACGGCATAATTGGAATAAAGTTAATTGATCCATCCATATTATTCCCGGTAAAATTTTCTAAAATTCTTTTTTCTGATTTCAGTCTATTAAATAGCTTCGTTCCGGATGGTGCATTAAGTAATCCAACCATAGCAGTAACAATTCCAGTTTTTTGGATAAAGTTTATCATTTGTTCAAAACTATTTTGCGTATCATTATCAAAACCCAAAATAAAGCCACCGGAAACTATAAATCCGCTATCATGGAGTTTATCAATAGATTCATTTAAGCTTCTTCTGGTATTTTGTTTTTTTCCGCACTCAATTAAACTGTCTTCATTCGTTGTTTCAATTCCAACAAACACAGTTGAAAAACCGGCTTCGATCATCATATCACTTAGTTCTTTATCATCAGCCAAATTAATTGATGCTTCTGTAATAAATTTAAAAGGATATTTCTTTTCTCTATTCCATTTAATTAACGAAGGCAGCAATTCATTTTTTAATATTCTTTTATTTCCTATAAAGTTATCATCAACAATCATTATCTCGCCTCTCCATTTAAGATTATAGAGATAATCCAGTTCACTTAAAAATTGCTTAGTGCTTTTTACTCTTGGTTTTCGTCCATTTAACCATGTTATGCTGCAAAATTCACAATCATACGGACACCCTCTTGAATATTGAATATCCATCGTTGCATATTTTTTCATCTCGAGTAATTCATACCTTGGTATTGGAGTTAAGTTTATTGAAGGATATTCATTCGTTGTATAAATAAATTTTGGGTTTCCATTTTCAAGATCAGTTAAAAATTGTGGTAATGTTATTTCTGCTTCATTTAGAATAAAATGATCAACTCCTAAAATTCCTTTGTATTCAGTAGTCGCAAGTGGTCCACCGGCAATAATCTTTGTACCAATAACATTACATCTTTTTATCACTTCTTTAAATGATTTATATTGAACAATCATTCCGCTTAAAAAAACATAATCTGCCCATTTGATGTCATTATCTTTTAAAGGAGAAACATTCATATCTATTAATTTGATTTCCCAAACCGGAGGAAGCATTGCTGCAACTGTAATTAATCCCAATGGAGGTTCAGAAGCTTTCTTTGATATAAATTTTACAGCATTTTTAAATCCCCAAAAAGTATCTGGGGTTTCAGGATAAACCATTAATATTTTCATACATTACCTATAGAATTAAAAGAATAAATAAATGTTCATTTTTATTTTCTTTCTGACAAATAATGCAAAATTTTTAAATGTAGATTTGTAAAAGATTTGTAAATATTTTGTGTTGATATTTATAAATAGGTAATAAAGTTGGATATTAACATATAATAATAAATCATCTAATTAAACAACAATTAGATTTTACGTTATGAAAAAACCACATTCACTTTTCTATCACATTTCTGTTTTTGCATTAGCTCAAATAGCTTGGTTATTACTTCTTGGAATATGGATTTACTGGTACGTTTCAAATTATATTATATTTGAAAAAGTTGGTGACCAGATTTCACCTCAATTAATTTATGATGGAATTAATTCTATTCCCTTTATTGGCGGAATAGTTTTGCTTATTGGTATTTCACTCGGGATGTCATTTATATTTCGTCATTTAAATGTTCAGTTGAGACTTCATAAGCTTTACGATAACTTTATTGCAAATGTTACCCACGAATTAAAATCACCCTTATCATCAATTCAACTCTATCTTGAAACATTGAACTCGAGAAACGTGCCTCTTGAAAAGCAGAAAGAATTTTACAAACTAATGCTTAAAGATTCAAATAGACTTAAAAATTTAATTGATTCAATATTGGAAATTTCCTCTCTCGATCAAAAAAATATTGCTCATGATTTTCATATTTATAATGCAGGCGATGAAATTATTAAATTATCAAAAGAAGCCATCTTGCAGTTTAATCTACCTGAAGATTCTATAAGTTTTGAGGGAACCGCAAACTGCAGGTTTGTTATTGATAAAAATGCTTTAAAAATTGTCTTTAATAACTTGGTTGATAATTCAATTAAATATAATCTTGAAAAGCCAAAAATAAATTTGAAAATGAAATGCGGATTAAAAAAAGTAATTATTGAATTTACTGATAATGGTATTGGTTTGGCTTCAGAAGATCAGAAAAAAATATTTAATAAATTTCATAGAATTTATAACAAAGATATTCCTAGTGTAAAAGGTACCGGATTAGGACTTTATTGGTCAAAAGAAATTCTTAAAAGACATGGCGGAAATATTACTGCATTTAGCGAAGGCAAAAATTTGGGAACAACATTTAAAATTGAACTCCCTATTTACAAATCATCAAAAGTAAGATATATTAATAAATTACTAAGAAGATCAAAAGAGTATGAAATATCCAGGAAATAATTTATGAATCAATTACTAAGTGAAAAAAGTAAAATTCTAATTGTTGAAGATGAAGAAACGCTCGCAGTTGGCTTAGAGTATAATTTAAGTGAAGAAGGTTATGAAACTATAATTGCTAAAAATGGAAAAGAGGCTCTCGAAATTTTTGAGAACGATAGAATTGATCTTATAGTTTTAGATATTATGCTTCCCTTTTATGATGGGTTTGAAATTACAGAAATTGTTAGGAAAAAAGATCCGCAAATTCCAATATTAATGCTCACAGCAAAAACCAAGAACGAAGATAAACTGAAAGGTTTGGAGCTTGGGGTTGATGATTATTTGACAAAGCCTTTTCATCTTGATGAATTATTACTTAGAATAAGAGGAATGTTAAAAAGAAAGACCTGGTATAAAAAATTAACAAATAATATCTCTATTTATAAAATTGGATTAAGTGAAATTAATTTTCAAAACTTGACTTGTTCCAGAGACGGTAAGGATTTTCAACTTACGCATAGCGAAATTATGATACTAAAATATTTAATAGATAAAAAAGGTGAGACTGTAAGCAGAAAAGAACTTTTAGAAAATGTTTGGAATATTTCACCAGAAGTTGAAACCAGAACTGTTGATATTTTTATCTCTCGATTAAGAAAGCATTTAGAAATTGATCCAACCAATCCACAATATATTAAGAGCGTAAGGGGAATCGGTTATATTTTTAATGAATAATAAACTTCATGGAACTTTTATAAATAATATTTTTTATTAACTACACGTATTTAATTATATTTAACCTCACTCATTTCTATTACTAAAAAGTATTAATGGCATTTATGATAAAAGCAATAATTTTTGATATGGATGGATTGCTAATCGATTCAGAACCAATTTGGTTTAGAGCAAAACAAGAATTAATGAAAACACTAAATCTTGAGTGGACACACGAAGATCAAATTGCAACAATGGGTGTTCCAACACAATTTTGGATAGATTATTTGTACAAAAAAGTAAATGGCATATTAACTAAAGATGAGTTGCTCCATGGTGTAACAGACAGAATGATAAATTTATACAAGAAAGGTGAAATAGAATTAATGCCAGGAGTAAAAGAAGCTTTAAAACTTGCAAAAGAAAATTATAAAGTTGGATTAGCAACTGGCTCATATAAGCAATTAATGGAAATTTCATTAGATATAAATAATTGGAGAAATATTTTTGATGTAATTTTATCGAGTGACGATCTAGAAAGAGGCAAGCCGTTTCCAGATATTTATTTGGAAGTGATGAAAAGATTAAATGTCAAGCCAAAAGAATCTGTTGTACTTGAAGATTCAAGAGATGGAATTAAAGCCGGAGTTGCAGCCGAAGCCAATGTAATTGCCATCCCAAGTAAAGAAGTTGAAGTTCCAAAAGATGTTCTTAATTCTGCTACTTTTGTAATTGATTCACTTAATGAATTTCCGGAAGTTTTAAATAAACTTAATAATAAAAATGAATCTTGAAATTGTAGAAAACAAAAATTTCAGTGGTGTTGATTTTTCAAAAAAACAAATTGCAGGCATTGAGTTTGAAAACTGTATCTTTAAAAATTGCAAATTCACAAATAAAGATTTATCCGGATTTATTTTTCTTGAATGTAAATTTATTGAATGTGATTTGAGTAATGCCAAATTGAATGATGCCTCACTTAAAGATGTCGATTTTATTAAATGTAAACTTTTAGGATTGGAATTTAATAATTGCAATCAGCTTTTATTAACTTTTTCATTCACCGAATGTCAGCTCAATTTATCTTCTTTTTTCCAAATGAAAATTAAGGGAACGATTTTTTCTAACTGCGACTTAACCGAGGCAGACTTTGGTGAAACAGATTTAACAAAATCTGTTTTAAACAATTGTGATTTGAAAAACACAATATTTGAGAATACTAATCTTTCTGAAGTTGATTTAAGAACATCATATAATTTTTCAATCGATCCCGAAAATAACATTATAAAAAAAACTAAGTTTTCAAAAGATGGTTTATCTGGACTACTTAAAAAGTATGATATTATAATTGAATAATTTTTTAAAAAACAATGAACTCAAATTTCGGTTTTATTCCAATAGCTTCTCAATTTATTAAGACAGAAGAAGAATTATTAAAAATTGCTGGTAAATATTTTTCTTCCCTAAAAAATTTGGGAGTCGAAAGATGGAATGAAGAAAATCTGGACATACCAAATCCTTTAATATATTTTATTATTACAGGGGGCACAGAGAATTTATTTCTGAACTTATTTAAAAAGAGAACTAAATTTGTAAAAGATGAACCCGTATTTCTAATTGCCCACCCAACACATAATTCCCTGCCCGCTTCTTTAGAAATTTTAGCAAAACTTCAGCAAGAAGGAATTAGTGGAAAAATATTTTATATAAGCAGTGAAAATGATTTATCAACATTTGAAAATATTAAACAGAATTTAACAAACAGTAAGACTAATCTTGATTTGAAAAAATATAAAATCGGGTTGATCGGTTCTCCTTCAGATTGGTTAATAGCAAGTAGTCCTGATGCAAATATCGTAAGTAAAACTTGGGGCCCCGAAGTTATCTCTATTGAAATGGAAGAAATTACTGAGCTCTTAAATATTTTGAACAAAGATGAGATTAAAGATTATTATAATTCACTTGTAAATAAAGCCAGATCCATTAATGAACCAACAAATGAAGACATCATTAATAACATTAAAATTTATTTGGCACTTAAGAGATTAACTGAAAAGTATAAATTAACAGCTTTAACAATCCGCTGTTTTGATTTAGTTCTAAATATAAAATCCACCGGATGTTTTGGTTTATCACAATTAAATGACGATGGATATATTGCCGGTTGTGAGGGTGATTTGGTAAGCACTGTTGGAATGTTGTGGTCATATAAATTATTGAATCAAATACCGTGGATGGCAAATCCTGTTCAATTAGATGAAGTAAATAATACACTTTGGCTTGCACATTGTACCGTGCCAAGAAGTATTGTAGGGAGTTATAATATAAGATCTCATTTTGAGTCTGGAATTGGTGTTGGAATCCAGGGCACATTTTCGAATGATAAAGTTACTTTAATGAGAATTGGCGGTTCAAATATGGAAAAGATATGGTTGGCAGAAGGTGAAATTATTCAAACAGGAAATTCTGAACATTTATGCAGAACACAAGTTGAAATTAAACTTTCAAAAGGAAATGTATCTGAGTTATTAAATAATCCACTCGGAAATCATCTTATTCTAACAAAAGGCCATAATAGCCGAGAGCTTTATGATTATTGGTCAAATTATATAAATATAAGAAAATGATTATGAATTTTAAAAAATACTGTTTTTTGATTCTTGTCCTATCTTACACTTATGTTTTTTCTCAAACTGATCAAGTTTCTAATTTAGCTGATTATAAAACCATTAAAGATATTTTTTATTATGATAATATTGATACAATTAGTGATGAATATATCAAAGAAAGATGTAAGCTTGATCTTTATTACCCGGTTAATAAAAATAATTTTCCTACAATTGTTTGGTTCCATGGCGGAGGTTTAAGTGCGGGAGAAAAATATATACCTGAAGAATTACAGAATAAGGGAATTGCAATTGCTGCAATAAATTATAGATTGTATCCAAATGTTAAATGCCCTGCTTATATAGAAGATGCGGCTGCTTCTGTTGCCTGGATTTTTAAAAACATTGAAAATTTTGGCGGAAGCTCTAAATTAATCTTTGTTTCCGGTCATTCTGCTGGCGGTTATTTAACAAGTATTATTGGCTTTGATAAAAAGTGGCTTTCTAATTTAGAAATAGATGCTGATAGCATTGCAGGATTAATTCCTTTTAGCGGTCACACAATAACTCATTTCACAATAAGAGAAGAAAGAGGAATTCCAGGGGAACAGCCTATTATTGATGAATTTGCGCCACTTTATCATGTTAGAAATCATACACCTCCTATAGTTTTAATTACCGGCGATAGAAATATTGAACTGCTCGGCAGATATGAAGAAAATGCATATTTTTATAGAATGCTAAAAGTAGTTGGTAATGAAAATGTTGACTTATATGAGCTTCAAGGATTTGATCATGTTGGAATGGCAAAACCTGCATTTGAAATTTTACTAAAGTTTGTTTCTAATTTTCAAAAGTAGAATTTTTCACTCACATTATTAAAAAAAATTAATGCATTATTTTTAAATTGGTGTTAAGATTATTAAAATAGAGTAGAAAGGAATTAAATGAAAACTCTTAAACTAATTTCATGGAATGTAAATGGAATACGAGCAGTTGCAAAAAAAGGATTTCATGAATGGTTTGCAGCTGAAGCGCCGGATATTCTTTGCCTGCAAGAAACCAAAGCTTGGGAAGAACAATTAGATGAATCTTTAACAAACATTGATGGTTATACCTCATATTTTAATGAGGCAAATAAAAAAGGTTATAGTGGTGTTGTAATTTATACAAAAGAAAAACCATTGAGCGTTCAAAAAGGATTTGGTGTTGAGGAATTTGATACTGAAGGCAGAACATTAATTGCTGAGTATAAAAATTTTGTACTGTACAATATTTATTATCCCAATGGAAAAGCCCGGGCAGATAGATTAAAATATAAATTAGACTTTTATGAAGTGTTTCAAAAACATGCTGAAGAATTGCTTAAAAAGGGTAAAAAAATAATAATCTGCGGTGATGTAAACACTGCACATAAAGAAATTGATTTAGCCCGTCCAAAAGAGAATTCAAAAATATCCGGTTTTTTGCCTGAAGAAAGAGAATGGATAGATAGGTTTTTGGAAGCTGGTTTTATTGATACATTGAGAATGTTTAATGATCAGCCTGAAGTATATACTTGGTGGGATCAAATTTCCAGAGCAAGGGATAGAAATGTGGGCTGGAGAATCGACTATTTCTTTATAAGCGAAAATTTGAAGAAAAACATTACCAATGCTTTTACTTTACCAGACGTAATGGGATCAGATCATTGTCCAGTTGGTATTGAAATGAAATTTTAAGATCTTTAAATCAAGAACGGTGGAATAACCAGTTCCACCGTTTTAACTAACTAACCATATTCTAACTAAGGGGCTCTTTTCTTTTTTCTGAAATCAATAAAGTGATTTAAAATTCTTTTTGCAACCGCATGTTTATGCGGTACCTTGTTTTTACACTGAATTTAAAGTAGGGCTGAATATTCGGCGGCTTTGTCTTTTCTATTCTTGTGCTTATAAAAATCAATTATTTTTTTTAGTGCATCCTTAGTAATTGAACTTTCTTTTCCTTTTCTCTGTTTTAGTAAATTGTAGCCAGTTATTAATATTCCCTCTGCCTCTAGGTCTTTTGATTGCTTGAATAAACTGTACCCCAACTCGCTTTCAGCAAAACCAATAAGCCAATCATCGTCAATTTTTTTTCCTTCTAATTCTTTTATTTCTTCTCTTAATAATATTTCTGCTTCTTTATATCTATTTGTTCTGTTATATAATTCGGCTAAACTAACTACTCTACCTGACTTATAAGTTGATCTTACGTTCTGAATTTTTTCAATCATTTCTATTGATTGTAAAATTAGTTTTTCAGCTTCATCATATTTTTTCTGCTCCATTAAAACTTTTCCAATATTGCCTAATATAGCAGGAGTATAAACATGAGAGTCACCAAGTGTAGCTTTTGCTGTTTTATAGGCTAATCTATATAACTCTTCAGCTTCTTTATATTTTTTTAATCCCATTAAAGTGCCGGCAAGACTGCTTCTGCTTGCCATTACTTCAGGATGATTTTCACCACTCAACTTTTCTCTTATTTCAAGTGATCTTCTTGCTAGAGGTTCGGCTTTTTCATATTGCTCTTGATTATAATACAACCTTGATAAATGATTAAGAGTATGTGCCACATCCGGGTGATCTTTACCTAACAATTTAATTCTGGTATTTAATGATTTTTCATAAAGTTTAGCTGATTCTTCAAACTTTCCGGAATGTCTTAAAACAGTTGCTAACTCATTTTGTACAGCAGCAGTGTTGACATTTAATTCACCATTAATTTTTGAATAAATCTTTAGTGCTTCTCTATAAAGCGAATCACTTTTGTGTAATTTACCTTCATCAAATTCTAGAATTCCAATTCCGTGCAATACTTCAGCAACTTTTTCATTTTCATTACCAAAATTTAATCTGAATATTTTTTCTGCTTTTTTATAGTAATCATAAGATTTGTCATACATTCCTTTTTCGTAATAATATCCGCCAAGATTAATATAACAATCCCCAAATAATGGATGGTTTTCTTTTAAATTTTCATCGCATTCTTTATTCGCCATAATAAGTACTTCTTCTGCAATGTCAAATTTTCCTTTAAATCTATAAACAGTACCCAGATTTAATAATGTTTCAATAAAAGTTTCTTTATCAATTTTACTTAAGTCTTTATTTTCTTTAATTGATAAAAGCGTTTCCTCTGCCGAATTGTACAAACCTAAATTAGTGTAAACTTTTCCAATTGTATTTAATAATTTTGATTTGATTTCTATTTCTTCATTCAGTCCTAATTTAAGTTTTGATGCTCCCTTATCGAGCAATTCTCTTGCCGTAATTGTTTCCCCTTTTGATTCATCGGGATCAGAAACTAAAAATAAATCTTGTAAAAATGATGCTACTTGTTCAGCTTTTCTTGCTTCTAAATTTGCTTTATCCCTTTGTTCCTTAAGTTGAATTGTGTAGAATAATATTAATCCGTTAATGATAAAGAAAAGTGCAATATTGGCAATGACTGCAGTTTTGTGGCGAATTATAAATTTCTTAGCCGTATAAGTAAATGATTCTTTTCTGGCAAGAATTGGTAAATTATCTAAATATCTTTCAATATCGTATGCAAACATTTCAACGGATGCATATCTTCTTTCAGGCTCTTTTCTTAAAGCCATTAAACAAATATTATCAAGATCTCCATTAAGGATTCTTTGTAATTTTTGCTGATGTGTATTTCTGTTGTCGAAAGTTTCACCATCTGCATGTACTACAACTGTACTTGGTTTAGATACCGAGCTCTCGCATATTACTTTTTCAAATTCATTAAATGTTCTGGTCTTAAATTCATGTGCAGATTTGCCAGAAAGTAATTTATAAAGAATTAGTCCTAATGAATAAACATCTGCTGAAACTGAGATATGACTATTTTTGATTTGTTCTGGTGAAGAATATTCCGGAGTTAAAAGATTAATTTCCGCTTGAGTAATTGTCGGCAAATCACTTCTTTCACTTTCTGCACTTAATACTTTTGAAATGCCGAAATCTAAAAGTTTTATTGTTCCATCATTTTGAATAAGAATATTGCTTGGTTTTAAATCTCTATGAATAACTAAATTATTATGCGCATATTGAACTGTATCGCATACTTTTATAAATAGCTTTAATCTCTTTTTGATGGTTAATTTGTTTTTATCACAATATTCATCAATTGGAATTCCATCTACATATTCCATTGTAAAGAATGGTCTTTTATCTTCTGTAACTCCGCCGTCAAAAAGTCTTGCGATATTTGGATGCTGGAGATTTGCTAAAATTTGACGTTCGTGCTGAAATCTGCGAATTATTGGAATTGTACTTAATCCAGGTTTAATAATTTTAAGAGCAACTTTTTGCTCAAAAATTCCATCACATCTTTCGGCAAGGAAAACAGTTCCCATTCCCCCGCTGGCAATTTCTTCAATTAATTTATAATTGCCTATTTGCTGACCAACAAAATTTAATTTTTCTTCAATGTTAATAAGTTCGCTGGCTTTTTTATTAAGAAGAGGATGAATTTCTTCATCTTCATTTAGAAGAGATATTACATCATTTAATAATTTATGATTGTTTTCACAATTATTCTGGAGAAATTCTAATCTATCTTTTTTATCAATATCTAATGCTTTACTGAATAATTCTTCTACTTTTTCCCAATAATTGCTCATAATAAAACTTTAGATCTTTTTATTTTTTAATTCTCTGCTTAACCATGCTCGTGCTAGTCTCCAATCTTTCCTAACAGTCGGCAGCGACATTCCAATAACTTCAGCAATTTCTTCATGTTTTAATCCCACAAAAAACCAATATTCAATAATTTTACTTTGTCTCTCATTTAACGTTTCTAATTTTTTTAGTGCATCGTCTAAATCAATTAAATCTTCAGTATTAATTATTTTTTCATCAACTCCGTCAATTAATGTTAAATTTGCTGCGCCGCTTCCTCGTTTCTGGGCTGATCTGCTATTTGCATAATTGATTAGAATTCTTCGCATTGCCTGTGAAGCAATTCCAAAAAAGTGGGCTCTATTCTGCCATTGAACACTTCTTTGATCAACCAATTTAAAATAAGCTTCATGCACTAAAGCGGTTGCATTTATTGTGTGCCCTTTTCTTTCATGTCTTAATTGGTTTTGCGCCATTTGCCTTAGTTCTTTATAAACAATAGGAAACAATGAATTTACAACTTCTTTGTTTCCATCGGTTACTTGAACTAACATTTGTGTCACTTCTTTTACAGTGTTCATTATTTCTCAAAAAATATTTATCACTTTATCTAAAATATCTTGCGTATTGGATATAGAATATTGAAAAATGAGTGAATGTCTTATTCTAAATTTAAAATTACAAGTCTTTAATTAAATAATGAATATAAAAACTTTATAATAATCAATCAATAGAGGAAAAAATGATAAATCAAATAAAAGCAATACTCTCTTTTATAGTCTTAATATCTTTTTTTATTTCTTCATGTACAGAAGATGGTCCAAATGCTCCACGTGCTGAGCAAAATGCAGATAATATTAGAGATTATATCTCAAAATTGAGTTATAATTCAGAAGAAATGCTTAATTATCAACAAACAAATGGTTTACCTTCTGAAAGAGATGTACTGTCAGATTCATCTGAAACTATTGAGAATGGAGATTACGTAACAATTTGCAAGAATACAGAATATAATTTGAGAAAGAATTTTGAGGAAGTTGCTATCCTAAGACCTTCTAATGGTGTCATTTGGCCTGGTGCGTTGGTAAAAGGAAATCAATCTTTAATGGATGGCGTACCTGAAGAAATTGGAATTGACCGAGCTCCGATAACAATTAGTGTGGATTTACCTGGAATAGGTGAAAATGGAATCCGTACAATTCAAAATCCTAAGCTTTCTAATGTGGATGCAGCTATTGACTCAGCTTTACAATGGTGGAATGATAATGCTTATGAAGAAGGATATGTAAATGCTGCTAATTCATCGTATAGTGTATCAAGTTCATATTCATCAAAACAGTTAGCCCTTGATGTTGATCTAAATGTTGAATGGGCTGCGGGATCTGTTAGCAGTCAATTCAATTTTACTTCAGATGAAGAAAAGAAAGTTGTAATGATGGTATATAAGCAAGCCTTTTATGATGTAAGATTTGATAGACCTACTAGTCCTGAAAGTGTTTTTAGTGATCAGGTTTCTTTAAAAGACGTTGAGGAGGTAATAAATAATTCGGTTGCTCCAGCTTATATAAAAACCGTAACATATGGTAGAATAATAATGTTTAGAATGGAAACAATAAATTCTTATAAATCTGTTGATGTAGAAGGAGCATTAAATTATGCAGGTGGTGCTTCGGTTGATGCAAATGTGAAAGCCACTTATGATGAAATCTTAGAAACATCATCAATTAATTTGGTTATTTTGGGTGGAAATGCAGAAGTTGCTACTGAAGCAATTAGTTCTCCAGGTGATGATGCTAATACTATTTTGGAAAGAGTTCAGGGTGTTATAAAAGGTAAAAATGCAGTTTATAGCAAAGATAATCCGGGTGTGCCAATTGGTTATTCAGTTTTTTACTTAAAAGATAATTCACTTGCAAAATTAGGGTATACAACAGAATATAAAGCTAAAGAATGCATTTCAACGAAAGCAACAAATACTGTTACTCTTTTTCTAGATCAGTTTTATGTATCTCAAGATTGTGATGGCTGGCCTTTGGGAGATGGAGAATTTTTATTTTATATAGAAATTTTAAATCAAAATAATAATAAAATTGTTGACACATATGATTCCGGGTGGAGCGCTTATGGTGATGGAGATAATAAAAAAATAAATATTACTAGAGTTTTTAATATGAAAATAGGTGAAGATAAAAGATTCACAATTAAATTAACATGTTATGAAAAGGATTATGATTTATTTGGAAATCCACATTATGATGATAGAATGAACGGAAGATCCAATTCCATAACATATATAAATTATGATGATGGATCTTGGAGCGATGGACTTAGTTATGATTATGTGTATACTAAATATTTGTATTTGGGTGAGTCAAATTGTAATGTTAATTTAAAGTATTCCATAAAAGTTGAATAAATAATCCCATCATTTCGAATAAATGCAGTGAAAAGTAAATTATCACTGCTTTTTTATTTTAAATCCACTTAAATCATTATCACTTTACCTTAATTTTTCTGCGTATTGAGTATAGAAAAAATATTATATGATATTTTATCTGATTTTTAATCGAAATAATTATGAGGAAAAAATGAAATTACAAATAAAGTTTTTACTTTCAATTCTGGTAGTAACATTAATGATTATTACTTCTTGTTCAGAAGATGGGCCTACAAGTATCGATACAGAAAAAAATGCTGCTGATATTCAAGAATATATTTCAAAATTATCATACAATCCTGAAGAAATATTAAATTACCAGAATACTGGTGGTGAAGAATCAACAAAAGATATACTTCAAGATACATCAGAAACTATTACTAGTGGAAACAATACAATCGTATGTAGAACCACTACTTATAATCTTAAAAAGAATTTTGATAATATCGCAATATTAAGACCTACAAATGGTATTGTTTGGCCAGGAGCTTTAGTTAAAGGAAATGGGTCTTTAATGGATGGGGTGCCTGAAGCAATAAGTATTGAAAGAGCCCCAATTACAATTAGTGTAAATTTACCTGGAATGGGAGAAAATGGAATCAGAACTGTTAAAAACCCAGCAGCTTCAAGTGTTCAGGCCGCAATAGATTCTTCGTTAGATTGGTGGAATAACAATGCATATGAAGAAGGTTATGTTAATGCAGCAAATTCTTCATTTAGGTTAACAACTTCATATAGCTCAAAACAATTATCTTTGGATGTTGATTTAAATGCAGAGTGGGCAACTGGGGCGGTAAGTTCGCAATTTAATTATACTTCTGATGAAGAAAAATTAGTTGTTATGGCTGTTTTTAAACAAGCTTTTTATGATGTAATATTTGATACTCCTATTTCCCCTGAAAAAGTTTTTAGTGAAGAAACTACCTTAAGCAAAGTACAAAGTGTAATAAATGATGCTACTGCTCCTGCCTATATTAAGTCTGTAACATATGGAAGAATAATTATGTTTAGAATGGAAACCACTAACACCTTTAAGTCTGCGGATGTTCAAGCGGCATTTGAGTACGCTGCTGGTTTTTCAGTTGATGGAAGTCTGAAGTCAACATATGATGAAATTTTGCAAGAGTCATCAATAGATTTGGTTACCATTGGAGGAAATGCCGCCGTCGCAACTGAACCAATTAGTTCGGCAAGCAGTAATTCAGCAACTACAATTTTACAAAAAATCCAAAGTGTAATCTCAGGTGAAAATGCGCTATATAGTAAAAATAATCCCGGAGTTCCGATCGGATATTCAGTTTTTTATTTGAAAGATAATTCTTTAGCAAAATTAGGTTATACCACAGAATATACTGCAAATGAATGTGTAACAACCCAAAATTTTAACACATTTAAAATTTATTTGGGAAACTTCTCTGTTATTAAAGATTGTGATGGAGTTGAAGGTGGCGGAGAATTTTATTTTAAAGTTCAATTCTTAGACGAGAATAATAATGTTCTTGCTAATGGTTTCAATAAATATTTAGATGTATCTGATCCATATAATTATTTAATTAATCAGACAAAAACTTTTACTATGCCAAGAACTATTGGAAAAAAAGTAGTTGTTAAACTTATTTGCTATGAATCAGACAAAGATATTTTAGGAAATGTATATTATGATAGTAGAATGAATGGAGCAACCATTAGTGGAATTCATTCGTATAATTCAAATGGCACATGGAGTGGTACTAGTCCCTCTTCCAGATCGATCGAAATAGGTAAGGATACTAATTGCAATGTTAAATTACATTATTCAATAACTTACCAATAACATTTCATAAATCAACAAAATATCTTATTTTTATATGACCGATTCCTGAAAAGGAATCGGTTTTTTTATCTCTACAATAATTATTTTTGCATAGTTTAATTTGCAATAGAAAGAATTAAAATGTTACAAAAAGAAATAGAAGTTATGGCGCCTGTTGGTTCTTGGGAATCGCTAAGTGCCGCAATTAAAGCAGGGTGCAATTCAATTTATTTTGGTGTTGAGCAGCTAAATATGCGTGCCCGTTCATCAATTAATTTTACTGTTGAAGACTTAGCTAAAGTTGCTGAAATCTGTAAAGAGAACAATATAAAATCTTACATCACACTTAATACTACTCTTTATGATCACGACATAAATTTGATGAAAAGTATAATTGATGCAGCAAAAGAAAATGGAATTGATTCAGTAATTGTTTCAGATCATGCGGCTTTAAATTATGCAAAGAAAATAAATTATCCGGTTCATATTTCAACACAATGTAATATTAGTAATATTGATACGGTTGAGTTTTATGCGAATTATGCCGATGTAATGGTAATGGCGCGAGAACTAAGTTTACAGCAAGTTGGCGCAATTGCAAATGAAATTGAAAGACGGGATGTTCGTGGTCCCTCCGGTAATTTAGTTGAAGTTGAAGTATTTGCTCATGGAGCTTTGTGCATGGCTGTTTCGGGTAAGTGCTATTTGAGTTTACACTCACATAATTCATCTGCAAATCGTGGAGCTTGTATTCAAAATTGCAGAAGAGAATATACAGTTATCGATAAAGAAGAAGGAATTGAGTTTGATATCGATAATGAATATATAATGAGTGCAAAAGATTTAGCTACAATTGATTTTCTTGATAAAGTTTTAAATGCTGGAGTAAAAGTTTTAAAGATTGAAGGTCGTGGAAGATCAGCAGATTATGTTTACACAACTGTTAAATGTTACAGAGAAGCCGTGGATTCAGTTCTGGATGGAACTTATACAAAAGAAAAAACAGAAGTTTGGAAAACAAGATTGGCAACAGTTTACAATCGTGGATTTTGGGATGGTTATTATCTTGGCAGAAAAATGGGTGAGTGGAGTGATGCATACGGATCAAAAGCAACAACGAAGAAAATTTATATTGGAAAAGGAATAAAATATTTTTCAAAAATAAATGTGGGGGAATTTTTACTTGAAGCTCACACATTAAAAAAAGGTGATAAAATTTTAATAACCGGACCAACAACCGGAGTAATTGAAACCTCAGCCAATGAGGTTCGTGTTGATGATATTTCTGTTGATGAAGTAAAACAAGGTGAACATTTCTCAATAAGAATAGATGAAACTATTCGTCCATCTGATAAATTATATAAAGTTGTTGCAAGTTAAATTACTGTTGTCATCCCCGAATGTTTCTATCGGGGATCTATTCAATTTCCTAGATTCCCGCTTAAAGCATGCGGGAATGACAAATTTTTGTTAAAGAATTTATAAATGATATCAATTACATATTTTAGAAAAAAATGCATTGGCTGCAATGGTTGTGTAGAGGCTGATCCAAGCAGATGGCGAGTTTCAAAAAAAGACGGCAAATGCAATCTTGTTGGCGGAAAAGAAAAAAAAGGAATTTATACTTTGCAAGTAGGAAATGAAGAATTGCAAACTTTAGAAGCCGCATCCAAGAATTGTCCCTCAAAAATCATTAAGTTTACAGTTAAGTAAATAATCATTGTTTAATAATTGAATCAACCTTGTCCTTCCGGACTTGATCCGGAATCTAAAGATTTCATACTTTGTCTTCGCTAAGTATGACATATAATTTTACTGGAATCTACAATGAAACAAAAAGTTATTGGTAAACAAAATAATTCAAAGATGTGCTTTGTTTGTGGTATGGAAAATAAACTTGGACTTAAAGCTTATTTCTATGAAATGGAAAATGGCGAATTAGTCGCAACATTTACCCCAAAAGATATTCATCAAAGTTATCCCGGCAGATTACACGGAGGAATTGCTTCCACAATTTTAGATGAAGCAATTGGCCGGGCAATTTTAATGAAAGATGAAGGCATGTGGGGAGTTACACTTGAGCTTAATGTAAAATTTAAAAAACCTGTTCCATATGATGAAGAATTAAAAGTTATTTGCAAAATCACAAAAGAAACATCACGTACTTTTGAAGGAGAAGGAAGAATAGTTTTACCCAACGGTGATATTGCTGTTGTTGCCGAAGGAAAATATTTCAAAATGCATGTAAATAAAATTACAGATGTTGATTTTACTACCGATCAATGGTTTAATGTTGAAGATCATAATGATCCAAAGGAAATAGAAGTTTAATAAAATTCATGTATATTATATTTTTTAATTAACATATCAACTTATGCCCGCATGTTAGAAAACATACAAGAATTTCTCAACACACCATATCTTTGGTTTTTATTCATACTTTGCGGAATCTTTATTGGGATGGCAAAGACCGGGCTTTCCGGTGCCGGCTTGATGATTGTTCCAATAATGGCTCATGTTTTTGGCGGAAAACTTTCGGTTGGAATTGTACTGCCGATGTTAATTTTTGCAGATATTTTTGCTGTTTATTATTATCATCGTCATGCTAATTGGAGATATATAATTTTATCAATTCCTTGGGCTTTAATTGGGGTCGTAATTGCAACAATATTCGGCAATAATCTTAATGCAGATCAATTTAAAACAACATTAGCAATTGTAATTTTAATTGCTATTTCACTAATGTTATGGCAAGATTTTCGTAAAAATAAGTCAGAAAAATTTCTTGATAATTGGTGGTTTGCAGCAATACTGGGTTTAGCTGGTGGTTTTACAACAATGATTGGCAATGCTGCCGGTCCAATTATGTCGCTTTATTTGCTTTCAATGCACTTGCCAAAGAATAATTACATTGGAACTGCTGCCTGGTTTTTTCTAATCATTAATGTTATTAAAGTACCGTTTCATATATTTATCTGGAATACTATTACTATTCAAACATTATCAATAGATCTATTTGGCATTCCGGCAATACTTGTCGGTGTTTTTATCGGAATAAGATTAGTAAAACTATTTCCAGAAAAAATTTATAGATATTTTATTTTGGTAAGTACAAGTTTATCAGCTCTGTTTTTGTTTTGATCATTAGGTTACTATTTTTTTAAAATGTAAAATGACATATTAATTTTTCTTAGAGTAAACTTTTTATAATGAATTTAGAAAATATCATAATAAGAATCGCGACTCCCAATGATTGGCAAAATATAATTGATATTTACAATCAAGCAATATTAGAGGGTGGAAAAACTGCCGATACTGAAAGAGTTACTATTGATCAAAGAAAAGAATGGCTGAAACTCCATGAGCAAAAGAGATATCCTATTTTTGTTGCAGAAATTAATTCTGCTATAATTGGCTGGTGCAGTATTAGTCCACACAGACCCGGACGAAAAGCATTAGAAATAACAGCTGAAATAAGTTATTACATTGAAAAAAATTATCGTAAAAAAGGTATTGCTTCAGTGCTTATAAATACTGCAATTGGTTTTTCAAAACAAAATGGAATTGAAAATTTATATGCAATTTTGTTAGAAATAAATTTAGAGAGTATTAAAATATTAGAAAAGTTTGGTTTTGAAAAATGGGGGTTTTTGCCAAAAGTCGCTAAAATAAAAAATGAAGTTTTCGGGCAATTTATTTATGGCAAGAATTTATAGTTCTAAATAACTTTAGTTATACCATTATAATATTTTTTCAATTTTCAGAAATTAAAGAGATAAAAAATGAAAATTAAACTTATTGCATTAATAACCTTACTTTTTTCATGCTTTCAATTTGCGCAAACCGGAAAAGTTTTTGATAATCTTTCTCTTCAAAGTAAAATTCTGGATAGTGAAAGAAAATATGCAGTTTATCTGCCCCCCAATTATGAAACCTCTGAACGATCATATCCTGTATTGTATTTACTGCATGGAAGCGGAGATGACCAAACCGGTTGGGTGCAGTTTGGTGAAGTTTTACATATTGCCGATAAAGCAATCGCCAATGGTTCAGCAACTCCAATGATAATTGTTATGCCGGACGCAAACACAGGCAAAAAAGGTTACGTTAATAGAGTTGGTGAAGATTGGAGATATGAAGATTTTTTCTTTGAAGAACTAATACCTCATATTGAAAGAAAATATCGTGCAAAAAGTGAAAAACGTTATCGTGCAATTTCAGGTCTATCTATGGGCGGAGGCGGAACATTTTTCTATGCACTTCACCATCCTGAAATGTTTTCTTCTGCTTGTCCGTTAAGTGCAAGTCCTGGACCACTAACTCTTGAAAAAGCAAGAGAACAAATAAAATATTTTATGCCCAATGCAGAAGATCTACCTGAAGAATTAGTAGAAGAACATTTTAAAAATTACAGCGCTCTTTATCTTATCAATAACATGAAAGCAGAAAATAAAAATGCTGTCCGATGGTATATTGATTGCGGTGATGATGATTTTCTTTATGAAGGAAATTCACTTATACATATTGCAATGAGAAAGAATGAAATTCCGCATGAATTTAGAGTAAGAAACGGAGCGCATAATTGGACTTATTGGAGAGAATCTTTACCAGAAGTCCTAAAATTTGTTTCCGATGCTTTTCATCAATATTAAAATATTTGATTAGAGAGTGAAATTAAATGAAACATACAGAAACACAAATTGGTTGGCATATAAATATATTTTTTATTTTAGTTATAATTTTATTTCCAGTTCTTTATCTATTCCAGATTGGAACAAATCCAACCCCGTTGTTTCTTACAATTATTTTTACCTTAATATTTATAGTAGTATTTCTGATTTTTTATAAACTCTCTATTTCTATTGATGGTGATTATATTAGAATTACTTATGGAATTGGTATAATTCAAAAAAACATAAAAATTACTGACATTGCATCTGTTAAAAAAGTACGCAATAAATGGTATTACGGATGGGGAATTCGATTTATTGGAAAAGGCTGGCTTTACAATATAAGCGGATTGGATGCTATTGAACTTTCGTTCAAAAACAAATCTTCAATTGTTAGAATTGGAATAAGTAAAAGCAGCAATCTTGAAAATAAACTAAATCAAATTATTACAAAATAATTTTTATCTGAATCTGCTCGTTATTTTCTATCTTTAACTCTAAAAAAAATTTATTATGGAATTAGCAAAATCACTAGTTGAGTTTTTTCAATCATCAATTTCGCCACTGGTATTAATTTCCGGCGTTGGACTAATACTTCTTTCTCTAACAAATAGACTTGCTAGAACAATTGATAGATCAAGAGGTTTGGTTTCAGAAATTGAAAAAGAAACTTTATCTGAAACTGAAAAAGAAAATAAAAGAATACAGTTAAGAATTCTTGTTAAACGCAGTTACATTTTAAAACATTCAATTGGATCAATATCTTTCAGCATATTATGCAGCAGTTTAATCATTCCGGTTTTGCTAATAATGAATTTATTTCAAATTAATTTAGAAGCGCTCGGAATAACTTTTTTTGTTCTTAGTATTATTGGAATTATACTTTCAGCAATATTTTTATTTTTTGATGTTAACTTAACCTTAAAAGCTCTTGAACACGAAGTTAAAGGTCATATTTAAAAAAATTATAAAGGGATATTTATGCAATTTGTTGTTATAGGTCATGATTACAAAGACGAAAAAGCTTTAGAAAGAAGATTGGCAGTTAGAGAAGAACATTTAAATTTTGCAGATAAAATGTTTAACGCCGGCAAATGGTTATTTGCTTCTGCTCTTTTAGATGACAACGGAAATATGAATGGTTCAATAATTTTTTGCAATTATAATTCTGAAGAAGAATTAAGAAAAGAATGGCTTAATAATGAAGCTTATGTAAAAGGAAAGGTCTGGGAAAAAATAATTATAAGAAAAGCTAAAGTTGCACCTCATAGTTTTTCAAAATAATTTACAATTAATTGATAACAAGATATTTTATCGGGTAAAGTTTTTTTGTATTTTTAACACATAATTTTTAACTATTACGAAAGGAGCTTTATAATGGGCAAACATTATGCAAAAGCAAGATGGGAAGGAACCTTAAAAGAAGGTAATGGAAAAATGACATTTACTGGATTTGATGGACCTTTTAACTTTAGATCTAGGTTTGAAGATGGTGAAGAAACTAGTCCGGAAGAACTAATTGGCGGTGCTCAAGCTGGTTGTTTTTCAATGTTTTTGGCTGCATTAATTAGCAAGAAAGAATTAACTCCAAAAAGTATTGAAACTAAAGCAACTGTTGAATTGGGACAAGATAATGGACCAAAAATTACCTCAATTACTTTAGATTGTGAAGCTGTTGTTCCTGGTTTAAGTGAAGAAGATTTTAATGCTCTTGCAGCAGAAGCAAAAGAAAAATGTCCTATTTCTAGATTAACAACTGGAACTGATGTTTTTCTAAATGCAAAATTAGTTGGTTAATTTATTTGAGTAGAGGCGCAACTCTTTGCGTCTCTACTTACATTTTCATTTCTTTATTATCTGTTTCTATTTACAATCAATTTTATTTTAAAAATCTAATAATTAATTTGATTTAATATCCATTCCATTATATGGATATTATAAAACAATTAAATGGTAAGAGCATATTCGCTGTTTTGATGCTGATTTGTTTCATATTCATTAATTTTAAATAAACCGACTTTTTCTTTAAGATTTTCGTTCAATTCTGTTAACCCTTTAATTGATTCAGAAATTTCCTGAATGCCAAAAGTTGAGTTATTTATAACAGTTCCCATGTTTTCCATTGCAGCTCTAACTTGCTCAGCCGCAGATGCTTGTTGTTCATTTCTCATAGCAACTTGACTAATCTGAGTAATCACATCTTCTGAAGATTTTATAATTTGTTTTAAAGAATTTCCTGCATTTTTTATTAATTGTAAATTATTTTCTACTTCTAAATTTCCGAGCTCTATTGATTTTACAGATTCATTTGTTTTGGTTTGAATAAATATAATTTTATCAGAAATTTCTTTTGTAGCATTTGTTGTTGATTCGGCCAACTTTCTCACTTCATCGGCAACAACAGCAAATCCCCTGCCGTGCTCACCTGCTCTTGCAGCTTCAATTGCAGCATTAAGCGCTAAGAGATTAGTTTTATCAGCAATGTTGTTAATCACTTCAATAATTTGTCCAATTTCCTGACTGCGATTACCAAGTTCACCTATTACGTTTAGTGAATTCTGAATTATTTCAGATAACTTTTTAATTCCTATTGATGTTTTATCAATTATTTCACCACCGTTTTTAGCATTATTGCCAGACTCTTCTGCCGAGAATAATGCTTTCTTTGATAATTCACTTGTCTCTGAAATTGTAAGTGATGTTTGATTTATCGCAGCAGTAATTTCACTAACTTGTGAGTTTTGTCCTTGTATACTATAACTTATTTCTTCCGAAGTATTATTTATTTCCGCGGTAATATTATAACTTTCACGTATTGTATGAACAATTGCCTTAATAATAGTTTGTAAATTATATAAGGTTTTATTCAATACATTCTCAAAATGATTTCTTTCATTAATTAATCCATTTGATTTATCATCAAATTGAACTGTTAAATCAAACTGCCCTATCTTTTCAATAATAAAACTGGAATGTTTAATAGATTGTTCTAATTGAGTTAAAAGTTCACTTTCGGCTTTTCTGGAAGCAAGTAATTCATCATTATTTTCTTGTAACTGCGCAATTGTCTCTTTTACTTGTTTGTTTGCTTCCTTTAATTTTTCTTCGGTTAGCTTGCATTCAGCAATACTTGTTTTTGCTTCATCTTGTTTTAATCCAGCAAAAAAAGAAGCTGCACCAAGAATAAAAGGAGCTAAAGAAATTATCCATAGAAGCGGATCTTGTTTCATCATAGCAATTGCACGCTCAAAATCATTTTCAAAATATCTAATTGTAAATGCTATAATTGGGAACAACAATCCAAAGAAAAATCCAATTATCATGTATCTCTTTCTACATTTTGTATGAGTAATGTTTTCCATTCGGTTTATACTTTCCATTAAAAAAATATTTTTGAATCTGTTATGATTTTAAGATTTGCAACAAGAAATGATTTTAAAAAAGTAGAAGGAGCTAACTGTATTGAAAATTTCTGTTATTTTTGCAGAATTTTCTAACTTTTATTTCATCCCCGCCCCCGAGTTTGCATATAAATTATTTTTGCTTGAAATATATAATCGCAATTAAAATTCTAATTTTAAGTGATTTGTTAAGAAATTTCACTTTAGTTAAAGAAATAGCTTTATTTGAGTGCAATTTTCGCATTATTCCATCAAATTTTATTTTAACTTATAAGTCTGGATTACAATTCTACCAAAAATTCCATATCTCAACTTTTTAATACTATTTTTAAAAGTGATTTTTAGGAATATTAATATGATTGAGCAAAATAATTTATCTCAAAGAAAATATTATTTAGATTGGTTAAGAGTAATTGCTTTCTACATTTTGATATTTTTTCATGTGGGTATGATCTTCGTGCCCTGGAGTTTTCACATAAAAAATAATATTACATTAGAATGGTTTGAAACTTGGATGGCATTTTCAAATCAATGGCGTTTGCCATTATTATTTATGATTTCCGGTATGGTAATTTATTATTCAATGGGAAAAAGAAGTGCCAACGGTATAATTAAAGAAAGGGCAAAACGACTTTTAATTCCATTAATATTTGGAATGCTTGTAATTGTTCCGCCGCAAATCTATTACGAGAGAATTTCAAATGGTGTTCAATTTGCAAATTATTTTGATTTTTGGAAAACTGTTTTCAACTTTGTTCCTTATCCGGAAGGCGGCAGTTTAAGCTGGCACCACTTGTGGTATGTGTTATATATTTTTGTTTATTCAATTATTGGTCTGCCGCTGTTTTTATATTTACGCAGTGATAAATCATTTAAATTAAGAAAAAATGTAAATGAGTTTTTTGTAAAATATTCCAACTCAATTTATCTAATAATTTTCCCGCTTTTATTTTTCTACTACACTTTAGGTTCAATTTTTCCAACTACTCATGCTTTAATTGATGATTGGTATAATCACAGTGTTTCATTTACCATTTTTATTTTAGGATTTTGTATTTCTTCATTTTCTGGATTGTGGGAAACAATTGTTGCAAAAAGAAAACAATCATTAATTATGGCTTCTGTTCCGGGCTTGTTCTTAATTCTCTTTGTCTGGGGTCCAACTTTTTATATAATGAATGAAGAGACTATAGTGTTTGAAATTTTTTACGGACTGCTAAAATGGGTATTTATTATTAGCTGGCTGTTTACAATTTTAGGTTACAGCAAATTCATACTTAATAAGCCGAGCAAACTTCTTACATACACAAATGAATCAGTTTATCCACTTTATATTTTACACCAAAGTATTATGATAATTTTTGGTTACTATATTATTCATTTGGACTGGAATGTTTATTTAAAATTTTGGGTAATTGTTCTAATAACATTCGGTGGAAGTTTTCTTTTTTATGAATTGTTTATTAAAAGATTTAATATGATGAGATTGCTGTTTGGAATGAAATCCAAAAAATCTAAAATTAAAACAGCATCATATAAATCAGCAGAAGATATTATTTAATAAATAATATTAGTTACAAGATTATTTTCTGTTTTGAGCTTAAAGTAATTTTATTTATTTTCTTTCCATTCTTGCAAAAATATTTTCATTGAATATAAATATTAGATTTTGTTTGCTTTATTGTTTGTTCATTTAAATAAAACTTTTACAATAAATTTGCGGATCAATGAATTCGTCTACTGCAAGAAATATCCCAAAAATTCAACACTTAATAAGTAAATCTGTATTTACTTTTCAAAAGAAATCTCAACACATATTTTCAATTATTTATCATATAGATCATAAAAATTAAATATTGGAAACAGAAGATGAAGAAACAAAATTTTATCTTAACCTTAATTTTTATCTTTTCAATTTTTAATAATAATTTTGCACAAATTACAATTAGCGGAACAATATCTGATCCAAATGCAAATTTAGTAAGTGGTGCTTTGGTAGAAATTTATGATAATAACGATACATTAAATACATACAGTGCAACAACTAATGCTTCCGGATTTTTTCAAATTAGCAACATTACAAATATTAAAAATATTGAAAAGACTATACCTTCTGATTATTTGATTTTAAGAAACTATCCCAATCCTTTTAATCCATCAACAATAATTTATTTTGAATTACCATATTCAGAAAATATTGATATTAAAATTTTTGATATTCTTGGCCGCGAAGTCCGGACTCTTTTTAGCGGTTTTCATTATGCCGGAGTTGATCAAATAAGTTGGGATGGAAGAAATAATTTTAATCAGACTGTTTCAGCTGGAGTTTATTTATGTCAGCTTAAAACAAAAAATAATTTTACAGTGCACAAAATGGTTCTTCTTGATGGAGGAACAAACAGTTCAAGCAATTTTAGTCATAAAAAAATTTCAAATCATAATCCGCAAATGCCTGTAAACGTAAACTCAAGATTTAATTTTACGGTTAAGGTTACCGGCGATTCTTTAGATGCAACTTATTTTAGAAATTTAGTCTGTACAAAAGACACAACTCTTAATCTTATTGTTTCAAAAATTATTAAAACGGAAACAATTGGAATTGCTGGCGGTACTGTTGGCAACGATGATTTTAAGATTTCAATTCCGGCTGGTGCGTTTGATGGAAATTATAATATTTCATTAATTAAAATTGAAGAAGATGGAGCTTTTGGAGAAAATACAGTAACACCTTCTTTTAAAGTTAGCGGTGTTCCAAAAAGTTATACTAAACCTTTAAGAGTTGCTGCAAAATATTCTGGGGAATTGTCTGGATTGAGTTTCTTAAAAGTAGGAGAAATGGTATTTGATCCCATTATTCAAGATTCAAAATTATTTAATAATCTTAATAAGGCAAAAGATTCTTTGGGATATTTGGTTGGTGAAATTCCGAATGATGGTTTAACAACAAAATCTTTATTAAAGATAAAAGTAGGAGAAGCGATTGATTTATATGTTTCAGGAATTACAGGTCTTAAAGATACAAAATCAAAACACTTTAAAGTGACTTATTTGGATGGATATACCTCAAATTCCGAACTTCTACTTGAAACATTTTGAAGATGCATATTCTGTTGTTGAAGATGGTTTACAAATCTTAATAGATGACCAAATTGACAGATTGGTCGTTGTAAAGTCCTTGAAAATTTAGTAACAACAAATACCACCAATAATACAGTAAATGGGGAAGAGCAACTTATAAATATTTTTAATATCAACCAAAATAGCTTGTTCAATGATGATTATTATACAATACAAGTAAAAACCACACAAGAACTATTTAGTTTTACTGGTATGCCTGAGGCTGTTTATATTGATAATGAAAAAAAAACTCTTTGAAGGTAAAAGCTGGATTGAGTTTGCTATTTATTGTTGGATAGAAGATTTAGTATCTGGTGATCCAACTTACAAATTTCCAAAAATTTTTTATTGGAAGGAATGGAATCTTTTTATGGCTTTAATGAAGATTTGGGTGAAGATGAAAATCCAATTCCTCATGGAAGAGGAATGTCAGCATTAATAAAGTACTTAACAAACAAAAATTCTTTGGGAATAGGATTCGTCGGCTATTATAAAAAAAATGTTAAATCCTATTATACAATGGTCCAAGATTTTGTTGTATCAATAGGTTTGCCTGCAAATGAGTGGTGGCCTGATTATTTAAAAGAACTTGTTAATAATGAATTATACACTTTACCAAATGATTATTTTATAACCAGAGCCATTGCTGAGTGGAACATTAATACTGCAGCAGATACATTAAAGGAATTTACGAGTATTGATCTTGGAAAATACCAAGATCTTTCAGCAAAAACATTTACAGTAAATTTTAATTACACTGATTTGGATGAAACACAGAATTTAAAATTTAAAATGACTGGTCCGGATAATAACAAAGACTTATCACTTATTTTATTTGGTATAAAAAATAATAAACTAGAATTTATTGAAAAAACACAGTCAGCCGAGTATGAACTCGAAAATCCCAAATCATATCTTACTAATGGCACAACTGGATTTTTAGTAGTTCCAGTAAACAGCAATATAACTCAAGCTGATTATTTGGGACTATCTGAAATTGATTTGGAAATTAGAATTACTCCAAAAATTGAACTTCCTACTTGTACTTTTGATATCACACAATATAATCAATGCAGCGTGGGATTGGCAGTAAATGCCAAAGTGAGAACAGATTATGAAAACGGTGACACAAAAAATGAGGATCGCTATTTTTTCCAAGGATCTGGAAATATTGATGGTTCATTTGTTGGTAATCAATTTATTGGTTTTATAGAAACTGATTTTGGTTATGATACGCTAAAAGTATCTTTGAGTCAAAACTTAAAATTTGTAGAATCAGTAAGTTGGACTAAATATGAAGAAAATACAGAGTGGAGAATTTTCTTTTTGAAAGGAATTGAAGCAAGTGCAATTCCTATTAATTGTGATTTCCCAAATAAATTTGAAATAACTGGTGATGAAGCTTGTAGTTATATTGATGAAATAT
The DNA here is from genome assembly GCA_020635275.1 of Ignavibacteriales bacterium. Taxonomy (GTDB): domain Bacteria; phylum Bacteroidota; class Ignavibacteria; order Ignavibacteriales; family Melioribacteraceae. Next base: position 756,012 of record JACKAA010000002.1, on the reverse strand, counting down.
ATTATAGTTATTGGACTGATCTTTACATTGAGACTATTTCAGATTGGACATGCAGTGAGACAAGCAATATAACAATTACTTTTAGTAAAAAGTAAATATATGCTTATTTAGTTTTAATTAAATAATTATATTTTTGAAATTAATTGGTTGCTGTTATTCTTATATCAACATTTTCTAAAACTTTTTTCTCGTAACCATTAAGTGTTACGTTTATCATTGATTTGCCAAGCTCTTCAAGTGAAATTACATACTTGGGAAATAATTTTTCAAAGATTGGATAAAATGAAGATAGAAATTTATAGATAGTGTATGTATTTTTTAATCCTTTTATTGGCTGAATATATCCCGGTCTGAACATATATGCATCTTTAAATCCTAAATTAAGTAAATCATTTTCTGTTTTTCCTTTTATTCTTGCCCACATTGACTTTCCTTTTTCTGTGCTGTCAGTTCCTGTTCCGGAAACATACATAAAAGTTAGACCAACCCTTTCATCCCGAGCGGAGTCGAGGGATTTATTCATACTTCGACTACGCTCAGCATGAATATTGTGTAAGGTCTTAGCAAAGTTTAATGTTAAGTTATAAGTTATTTTTCTATACTCTTCTTCTTTTTTCCCAACTGATGAAACTCCAGCACAAAAATAACAAGCATTATAACCAACAAGCTGTTCTTCAATTTCTGTCAAATCCATAAAATCTTTATGAATTATTTCCTTAAGCTTTGGGTGATTTACTCCGCAAGATTTTCTATTAATTACCAATACAGATTCAACATTTGGATTATTTAAACAAATGTGAAGAACTCCTTCACCAACCATTCCGGTCGAGCCGGTTATTATAGCTTTTATTTTCATTTATTAATAAACCTTATTTACTTAATTCAAATTCTTTATTTGTAAATTTTGCATTCTCTAAATTAAATGAAGCTTTAATAGCTAAGTGATCAGAAATACTTTCGTTTTTACTAGTTGTAATATCAAGCACTCCAATAGAATGAACATTTATTTTATTCAATTCATATTTTCCAATTTTATCATAAGATAAAATATAATCATAACGTCTGGTTCTATTCTTAAATGTATATTCTTCATTAGTCCCATGAAATTCTTTATGTAAGTCACGAGGATATTTTAATGCTTTCATCATACTTTCAAATCTATCTGAACTATATGCGTTGCTGTTAAAATCTCCAGCAAGAATAACTGTTAAATTTTCCGGTGTATCAATTATTTTTTCATTAATTATTTTTTGAACAGTAGTTTCAATAAAAGTACCTATCTGTTCTAATTGAAAAAGTTTATGTTCAAGAGTTCCGGCAGCTTGAACGTGCGCCGTAAATAAAAACACCATATTGTTTTCATCAATCTTAAATAAGCTCCCTGCAACTGATTTATTTGCAAGAAAATCATTTGTACTGGAAAATTCTTTTTCAAGAATTGTATACACAACTCCTTCTGAGTTTTCAACATCACAGCCAAAATCTATATTTGATAAATCTACTTTGGGATATTTGCTCATCATAAAAAGTCCGGCATCCTGAAAAATAAATTCTGGGAATGAGTTATAATCGACTCTGGCAATTACGGTGCTAAATTTATTTCTATCGGCCCTTTCAATTATTTTTTCTCTTGTGCTTTCATCAAACAACTCCTGAAATACAACAAAGTCATTGGTTCCATTATTAATCAATTTCATTAAATCATCAATTTCTAATTCTTCTTTTTCATAAATAGCTTTTATATTAAAAGTAATTATTCCAATATCACTTTTGGAATCAATTTTATTATCATTGAGTATAATGTAATCTACAGATGTACATGAGCCAAGAAATAATAAAATTAATATTACTTTTGCCAAGATGATGAATTTTATAATATTATAAATATTTTCTCTATGCATTATTTAATTATTTACTCTAATTATACTTGAAATTGATTGACCTTGCTGAAATACAAAAATATTTTCATCTATTGATGAAAATACTTAAAGTTATTATGAAAATGGAGTTTAGATTTGCAAATTAGCAATATAATTGAAAATTGTAAAAGATCTTTTATGTTAGATCTTAAATTTAATTTCTACAGTTGTTCCAATATCTTTTGCACTTCGAATTTGAAGATTGCCGTTTAGCAGTTCGACAAACTTTTTTGTAATTGAAAGACCCAAACCTGAGCCCGGGAAATTTTTTGTGGTTCCTTCGCTCAGCTGCTTGAATTCCTCAAAAATTTGGGGAATATCATCTTGGTCTATTCCAATTCCAGTATCGGAAATCATAATATTTATTAGATTCTCGCCACTGTTGTTTTCAAATTTAGTGGTCATTTCAATCTTACCAGCATATGTAAATTTTATTGCGTTGCTCAATATATTTTCAAAAATGATTCTAAACATTTCAGCATCCGTTTTTATATTACATTTTTCATTATGAGGTACAAATGTATATTCAAGATTCTTTGCTAATGCTCCACCTTTGAGGTTTTCAAAAGTTTCTTTCAACATATTAATGCAATCATGCTCACCAATATTTGTTTTGAAATTATCTGCTTCAATTTTACTTAGATCAAGAATTAGGCTAATTGTATTTAGCAATCTTTTACCTGTTCTATGAATACCCGAAGCCATTTCAGACAATTCCTCATCTTCAATAAATTTCATTAACAGGTCACTATAGCCAAGAATCCCCACAAGAGGTGTTCTTAATTCGTGACTCATATTTGCCAGAAATATAGATTTTGTTTTGTTACTGTCTTCAGCTTCTTTTTTTGCAATTTCTAAATCATAATTAGTTTTACGCAAAATTTCATTAAGCTGCATGTATTCTTCGTATTGAGATTCTAACAATTTATTTTGTTTTTGAAGATCTTCTTCGGCTTGTTTACGTTCTGTTATATCAATTATAATTCCTCTAACTCCAATTGGTATATTATCTTTAATTATTAGACTTGATGAAATAATAATTGGAAAAGTTGAGCCATCTTTTCTAATTCCGGTATATTCATTGCTGCTATTTGATTTAGTAGTGAAAACTCTTTTGAAATTTTCTTTTAATTTTTCTCTGTCTTCAGGGACTATTACCTCTATTGCATTTATTTTTTGCTTAATATCTTTCTCAGAATAACCAAAAGCTATACTGGCTTCTTTATTAATGAATGTTACATTCATTTTGTTATCTGTCTCAAAAATTGTTTGCGGTAACAAATTGGCCAGTTCTTTAAACCTTTGTTCACTTTCCCGTATTGCTTTCTCTGAACTTTTTTGTTCAGTTATATCTCTGAATTCAACCGTTCTTACATTTTTCCCTTTATAAGGAACATTTCTTGCTTCTAATCGCATGGGATATTCTTCCCCATTTTTACGCACTCCAAAAGCTTCATAAGGTTTTTCATACCCCGTTAAAATTTTATTCATTACAAAATCTCTGGATTTTTCTGCAATGAGTAATAATCCGTTCATACCAATAAGTTCATCATAAGAAAAACCCGTCATTTCTGATAATCCATGGTTACACTCAAGTATTATCCCTTTATCATGAATTCCTATCCCGCCAAAAGAAGCATTGTGAAGAGCTTTATAACGTGTTTCGCTTTCACGCAATTCTTTTTCTGCATTTTTTTGTTCAGTTATATCTCTAAATTCAACTGTTCTTACCGATTTGCCTTTGTATGGAACATTACGAGCTTCTAATCGAATTGGATACTCTTCTCCATTTTTACGCACTCCAAAAGCTTCATAAGGTTTTTCATACCCTGTTAAGATTTTATTCATTACAAAATCTCTGGATTTTTCTGCAATAAGCAATAATCCATCCATGCCTATTAGTTCTTCAATTGTATAACCTGTAATTTCAGATAAACCTTGGTTACACTCTAATATTTTCCCTTTATCATGAATTGTAATTCCGCCAAATGATGCATTATGAAGCGCTTTAAATCGTTCTTCACTTTCTATAAGCGATTGTTCAATTTGTTTTCGTTCTGTTATATTTCTTGCAATAGCGCAATTATATTGTGAACCATTATATTCAACAAAATTTGTAGTTACTTCTACAGGTATATCTTTTCCATCTTTTGTACGGTGAATTGTTTCAATTACTATTGATCCAGTTTTTATTATTTCTTGCCAATGATCTTCTAATTTATCTTTAGGAAATACTGGATCGACATCAAAGATATTCATATTCAATAATTCTTCTTTTGAATATCCAAGATTTTTACATGCGGCATTATTTACATAGTGAAATTTTGCGGATCTGTCTATCCAAAAAATACTATCTGCAATATTATCTATTGAATATTGTGTTAACTGTAGTTGATCTATTAACCTAGTTCTTTTGGCAAGAGTCTCTTTAAGATTTGCATTCTGTTTCTGCAGATCAGATAATTCTTGTATTAGTTCATCTTTGGATTTTGAACTACCGACCATATATGCTAATTCCCCCTTATTTAACATATATTTATAATTCATTATTTGCTAAATAATTCAGCAAATAGTAAAGTTATAACTTCTTATTGATCTACAATCGATATTTTTTAAATTTTCTTAATATTTGTTAATTCTTCAGAAACATTCCATAATTTTTTAGCGATTTTTTCATTTTTTGCTAATTCTTTCATTCCAACTTTAACTGGGTAACCTCTCATTTCTAACCAACCATTTGGACCAAAATAATCACCACTACTTACTTTTTCATCAGTTGCCGCTCTTAATGTTGGCAGCGTACCTTGCTCGGGTTTCATTGCAAAAAAGTTGTTCAAAAATTTAAAGATTCCAGAATTTCTCTGTAAATCAGTTGCTGTCCAACCAGGATGTGCAGAGGTAACTTTAGTTTGTGTTCCACTAAGTTTTCTTCCTAACTCTTGTGTAAAATAAAGATTTGCAATTTTACTATCTCCGTAAGCTTTCCAAGCTGAATATTTTCTATTTTCCCAGTTTAAATCATCAAAATTTATGTTGCCGGCTTTATGTGCTGTGCTGCTGACATTTACAATTCTTGCATTTGGTGTATTTTTAATTAAATCCAGCAATTGCAATGTTAATGCAAAATGTCCAAAATGGTTTGTGCCCATCTGCAGTTCGAATCCATCTTTTGTTTTAGAATATGGCGGAACCATTACTCCGGCATTGTTTATCAGAATATCTAATCTTTCAAAATTGGCTTTAAAATAATCAGCAAATTGTTTTACCGATTTCAAATCAGCCAAGTCCAACTTCATAATTTCAATATCAGCATTAGAATTTTCATTTTTGATTTTCAGCTTTGCATTATTTCCTTTTTCCAAATTTCTAACTGCTATAATTACTTTAGCATTTTTATTTGCTAAAACTCTTGAGGCTTCAAAACCAATACCACTGCTTGATCCAGTTACTATTACAACTTTACCATTTTGATCTGGAATATTTTCTGCCGTCCAATTTTTGTTTTTACTCATTTACTTATTTCCAATATTTATATTTTTCAAATTTTTCATTGCGTCTTTCATACTTCGACTCCGCTCAGTATGAATGGTTCTTATTATATTTCCCGCATCGGAATTTACATTTTATTATGGATTAACAATAAAGCCTGCCTGTAGGCAAGTCGCTTCGCTCCTTAGGATGACAAGGTTTTTACTATTTCATTTTTTTAGATTTCTTTTTATGTCTTTCGTTTTACGTTTATTGTCTCAATGTTTTTCAATTTTTCTATTTTACTTTTATCTTTAGTCTTGTTCAGCAAATAATTCTTTATCTTGTATCAATGCTTCCCACCATCTTTCAGTAATTAAATTTTCATTGACTGTTATAGTTTCTCCAATTATTGGTGTAGAAATTTTTACACCTAAACTATCCGCAGCTTTAACTACACGAACCATCGGATCGTACCAAGCATGAAGCGCTAGATCAAAAGTTCCCCAATGCATTGGCTGCATTACTTTTCCTTTAAGATCAATATTAGCTTGTACACTTTCTTCGGGGAACATATGAACATAATGCCATTTTTCGTTATAAGCCCCACACTCCATAAGAGTGTAATCAAACGGCCCATATTTATTTCCAATTTCTTTAAAACCTTCAAAATACCCAGAATCGCCACTGAAATATATTTTGTGATACGGGCCTTCAACCACAAAAGATCCCCAAAGTGTTTCGTTTCTATCAAACAAACCCCGGCCTGAAAAATGCTGAGTTGGTGTGAATGCCACCATAAAATTTTCAAAAGGTTTTACCTCATCCCACCAATCAAGTTCTGTAATTTTCTCTCTTGGTATTCCTAATTTTTCTAATTGTGCCCCTACCATTAATGGAACTAAAAACATTTTTGTTTTATTATTTAATTCCTCGAGTGTATTTGAATTAAAATGATCATAATGATTGTGGGAAATTAGGACCAAATCTATTTCCGGGATTTCATCCATGTTTAATGGAACATCCCCATTATATCTAGAAGGTCCCATAAAAACTGTTTTATTTTCAAAAACCGGATCGGTCAAAATTATTTTTCCATCAATATTTATTATTTGCGAAGAGTGACCTACCCACGTAATTTTCAATTCATCATTTTTTGAGTTTTTAATTTGCTCAAAATTAATTTCTTGTCTTGGTATATCAACATCTGGTTTTCGATCATTTCCGGTGAAAAGAAAATCCCACATAATTGGTAACATTTTGCCAAAATTCAAATCAGGCTCGGGATTAAGGTTGACAAATTTTCCATTTTCGTATTGCTGAGATTTTTCTATTTTTTCCATTTTAATATCCTCTGTACTGTATGATGCTGAAGAACATGATTGTGCAAGAAACATTGATGTAATAAGTATTAACACTAATGCGATTGAACTTTTCTTTATAATATTTTTTGTTTTTATTTTCATTATTACTTTCTTATAAGTGAATATTCATTTATTTATTATTTAAAATTTTTTATAATTTAATTGCATCCCAAGCTAATGTAAATGCTTTTTCTACTATTTCCTTATTAAAATTTAAGTTTCTGCATAACTTCGGATTTGATAAGTTCATAACAGGATAGAAAATAAAGGCTGTTAAAATTTCAAAGGGAACATCCTTTATAACTTTCTGATCAATACCCTTTTGCAGTACTTTGAATAGAGGTTCGAAATGTTCTTCAAGATCATCATGATTTACCAAATCGGTGAAAGGCGAATTAGAAAATTGCTCTGAATATTGGTATAGGCTTCTATTTTTCTTAATAAACTCAAAACTATTTAACCAAACTTTAAAAAGAATATCTCTAAAAGGTTTAGATTCATCAAAATTTTTTAACATTGCAGTACTTAGCTTTTTCTTAATTTCTACATAAGTGGAAATCAGTAAATCTTCCTTGTTCTTGTAATAGATATAAAGAGTTGCCGGTGATACATTTGCTCTTTTTGCAATTTTAGAAACTGAACTTGCAACAAAACCAATTTCGTTCACCAACTCAACAGTTGCAAAAATTATTGCTTCTTGCTTTTGTATATCTTTAATTCTCATGCCTTAAAAATAAATGATCATTCATTTATTGTCAAGCAAAAAGATATGTTTTTCTCCAGTGCAAATATTCAGACTAACTTTTTTGCTTTTAATTCGTCCTAACAATAGAAAACAAATCATTGAGGATTATTATGACAAAGAAATCTCTCTGTTTGTTGTTTTTCCTCACAATATTTTTAATTTGCTGTGCTGACAAAGATCCAATTACTCCAGAAACTACATTAGAAGATGAAATTAACCAGTTAGCCGCAGAAAATTTAAAAGTTGGAATGGTAATCGGCATAATCAAAAAAAATCAAGAAAAGTTAATTTTTACATATGGATCAAAATCTCGCGAAGCAAATGAGAAGCCGGATGAAAACACTGTATTTGATATTGGATCAATGACAAAGACCTTTACAGCTACTTTGCTTACTGAAATTTACCTTAATGGAACTTTTACAGATGATACTGTTGATCATTACCTTCCCCAAAATGTTGAGATGCCAAAATATAACGATACTGTAATAAGGATTGTCCACTTATTAACGCATACATCGGGCTTGCCCAGAACTCCTCATGAAGCTGGTCAAACATATCCAATTCCACCAAAGTTTAATGACGAAAATCCATATCAAAATTATACAACGGATATGGTTTATGATTATCTGACCAATTATTGCCAGCTCAATTTTGAACCCGGAACATATTGGGAATATTCTAATACTGGATTTGGTTTGCTTGGTCATTTAGTTGGATTGGTAAATAATTCTACTTATGAAGATGTATTACAGACAAAAATATTTGGTCAACTAGGTATGAGCAGAAGTTCACTATTTTTAACCGAGGAACAAATGACTAATTATTCTTTGGGCTATAATACAGATTTACAAAATGTTCCCTATTACTTAGCTAATGATATTTTTCAAGGGGCTGGGTTTATTAAATCAACTTTAAATGATCTATTTAAATATCTTGATGCACAAATTGGATTAACACAAACAAATCTAAAAAACCCAATGGATATGACTCATGAACCGCAGGCACATATTGGGACAATGGGTGAACAAGCATTGGCATGGTTTGTATTAACTTTAGATGACGGACAAACTATAATTTATTCAGGGGGTGATACACAGGGACATTCATCTTATATTGGTTTTAATAAATCATTATCAACGGGTGCAATAGTTCTTTCAAATTATGCAATGCATGGTCCACAATTAACAATGGGACATAAAATTCTGGAAATAATCAATAAATACTAAAAACTAATTTGTCTTTTTCTTTTCCAATATTAATTCATGAAAGTTAGCAATGCCTAAAATTGTTCTGCTAGGTGCAAAAACCTGTACTAACTTCCAACCTTCCTTTGCATGCTTTTGAATTTCTTCTTTGTAAGTTTCTGCTTTTTTTGTTGGCCAAAGCAATCCATGACCTAACCTGACAAATTTGTACTCGTATTTTTCATTCATTTTATTACTCTTTTAGTTGTATTTTTTAGACGCAGGTTTTTTAAACATGTTCATTTTTTCTAATCCCAAAATTTATCCCTAACACAGACTTAATAAATGGTCATGATGTTCTTAAATATGTACGATTTTTTATATTTATGAAGTGATTTTTTTATCAAGTTACTTATTTTTTCTGGTATGCTTGTTGTTGATTTATAATTGAAGCTAAGACACTACACGGAGGTTGTTATGAATAAATTAACTTTATTTCTTGTTCTCCTTTTTGTTTCAATTTCTATTAATGCTCAAGTTGTTACTGAAGAAAAAAGAAAAACCGTAACTGAAAAGGGTGATACAATTTATACCGAATCTACAATAGTTTCAAAATCAGAAGATATTACTCCAAGAGAAGACATGCTTGTAATCAATCCGCTAAAATTCTTTCTCTTTTATAATTTATCTTACTTTCATAAGGTTTCAGAAAGTGTTGCTGTTGGTGCTGGATTTCAAATACCTACAATTAGTGGTTTGGGCGGTGTTGGATTAAATGCAGAAGCAAGAATTTATCCCTCGAAAAAAACTCTGCGAGGATTCTATTTTGCACCAAACTTAACGTATATGAAATTGACTGCTCACGGTGAAAGTGTTTCGGCATTTGGATTAGGTGCATTGGTTGGATGGCAATGGTTTCCCGGAGACGATTTTGCAATTGGCTTAGGAATTGGAATTGATCATTATACACTTTCTAATGATAATGTTGATGATGATTTTAATAGTTACAGCGGATCTATTCCGGTTGTAAGATTTGATATTGGTTATGCCTGGTAAAATTTAAAAATCCTGAGGTAAATAAATTATTTAATCTTCCAAATTCTTATTTATTTGCTTCAGGACTTTTTTACTAATTTTTAAATCTTTATGATCAATGCCGCCCAAAGTTTCGATTAACGTTTTTTCAGCTATTTTAATGGAGTGCTTTTTAATTAGTTTGGATTTATTAGTTAAAAATATTTTCTTATTCCTTTTATCTAAAGAATCTATTTGTCTAGAAATTAATTGATTCTTTTCCATATTATTTAACAATCTAGTCATACTTGTTTTATCTTTTGAAAATGCATCTGCAAGTTCTTGCTGGGATATTCCGTCTTCGTTCCAAAGATAAGTTAATACTGACCATTGCTGCGGTGTTATGTCTATATTTTCTTTTTCGAAATTTAATTTCAATTTATTCTCAATTAGCCGGCCTGCTTTAACAATAATAAAACCAATTGATTCATTAAAATAATACTTCATTTGCAACTCAAATATTTTTGAAGAGATAATAAATATATAAAAGATTAGTAGAAAGTGATAAGTCTATATGAAGCACATTTATTATTTGGATTCTTATTAAGCTGGTTTTGCACAGAAGATTTAGATAGCTGATCAAAAATACTTCCTATATACGAAAAAACACCGGTTTCCCCCAAACCGGTGTTCTAACAATCAAAATATCATCATATCTTTAAACTTTAATATTTTGACACTCCATTATCGTAAAAAATTTAGAAAATAACTGTGTTATTGTTGTGAGCTGTTGTTTTATGTTGTGAGCGGTAAAATTTTAATGCTTTGTTTTACGATTTAAATTTTTCTTTAAACTCTGTTAAAAATCTTCTGCTTATATCAAGTGGTTCTGAATAATTTTTAAGATAGACTTTAGATTTTTCAATTTTTTCTAAAAACTTAATATTGACAATTGTAGATCTATGTATTCTTTGAAAATTTTTCTTAGGTAATTTTTTTTCCCAATCGTTTAGTGATTGCCTAACAAGGAATGTTTTACCATTTTCCATCAAAATATTACTATACTGATTGCTGGCCATGATTGCCTTAATTGAAATAATATTTAACAGAATATTTTTATTGCCTTGGTTAATTAAAATACTATTCGGACTTTCTAAAGTGTTTCGCTGGTTTTTATTTTCTTCAATAATTTTTGCAATAACGCGCTGTTTTTTTTCAATTCTCAGTTTAACAATTTTTAACAAATTTGATGCTTTGTAAGGTTTAAATATATAATCTTCAGCACCTAATTCCATTCCCTCCCTAAGTGAAGTCATTTCTGTTTTTGCAGTCAAAAATAAAAGTGGAATGTCAAAAGAATTATCATATTTATTCAACTCTTTTTTTACATCAAATCCACTCAAACCTGGCATTAAAATATCACAAATAATTAAATCTGGTTTAAAATTTAATGCGTACTTTAAACCGACTTTACCATTTTCAGCTGCCGCAACTTTATATCCTTCTTCTTCTAGTAAGGTTTTTAAATTATTTGATAAAACCGGATCATCTTCAATAATTAATATTTGTGAATTGACCTTATTCATATACTCTCTTAGGAATTTTTATTGTAAAAATTGCTCCTTTATCTTTCTGGCTTTTAACTTCTATTGTTCCTTTATGAACTTCAACATAACTTTTAGTAATTGATAAACCTAATCCGCTTCCTGCAATTGTAGAATTTCTTGCTGATCTATAAAAAGGTGTAAATATTTTTTCTATTTCTTCTTTACCAATACCAATGCCTTCGTCTTTCACTTTAAAGATTATTTGCTTTTCATTTTCATCAACGTCAAAATAAATATTTCCTCCATTTAATGAATATTTTATAGCATTGGAAATTAAGTTTGTTAAGATAACTTTAAGCAAATTTTCGTCTGCCAAATAATTTTTTAGTGGAATATTAAAATTATAAAAAAGCTTATTGTTTTTTGAAAGTAATGGTTCAAGATCATTAATTAAATTTTTGCAAAAAATATTTAAATCAATTTTATTAGGATTAAATTCAACACTGCTTGATTGACTTCTGTTTAATCTTAATACTTCTTCCAGCATATTTGTAAGGTGATCAATTGAAGTTTTAATTCTGCTGAAGTGCTCTGATTTTTGACTATTATCCCATTTACTTGAATACCGTTCAATTAGTTCAACGGAAGAATATATTGAAGTTAAAGGCGTTCTAAACTCATGCGAAACAGTTGAAATAAATTTTGATTTGAGCTGACCTAATTCCTTTTCCTTCTCCAAAGCAATCATCGCTTGCTCTTCTGCTTTTCTCCTTTTAATAATTTCGCTTTCTAGTTCAATTGTTCTTTCTTTCACTAAATCTTCTAATTGCAATCTATATTTTTCAAGCTCTTCTTCAATTTTCTTTTTATGGGTTATATCATTTATATAGCTTCTAAATTGTTTTATTTTACCTTGTTCATCATATTCACCCACAACATTCGTTATTACCTGCTTTTTTTCACCTTTAATATCTTGAAGCTCAATTTCTAAATTTAATATTTTTCCTTCTTTAATAACTCTATTAAAATGGTAACGCATTTCTTTTTCTGAATGGAAAAATAATTTTGCATTATATCCAACAACATCTTCACAAGATTTAAAACCAAATAGTTTTGCAAAGGAAGGATTACAGCTAAGTATTGTTCCATCGGCAGCTATAAGACTATCGGCGGTTATATCATTTTCAAAAAATTTGCGGTAATTCTCTTCGTTTATCTTTAATATTTTTTCATATTCAAGTTTTTCAGTAATATCTATCGCTGAAGTATAATTAAATTTTCTGCCATCAATTACTATAATTTCAGCATTTAATATTACATTTAAAGGTTTTCCACTTTTTGTATAAAGCACGGTTTCAACATTTTCTATAGAATTATATTTTTTTAATTTTGATAAAGTCTTTTCCCTAAATTTTGATTCCATTTTTACAACTTCTGAAGCCTTTTTTCCGATAACTTCTTTGGGTGTATATTCCAATTTATCATAAAATGTTTTATTAACTTCTACATATTCACCCGTTTCAAGATCGCTTAATCCTGCAATAGCTGGATTATTTTGAAATGCTTTTGAAAATTTCTCTTTTGAAACTTCTAATTCTGAAATGTCTTTTGTTATACCAAAAATAGCCGGCTTTCCGTTCCATGTGCCCTTTTTAATTCTTGTTTCAACCGGTATTAATTTATTGCTTTTTGTCTTTAATGGTATTGGACAAGTTAATCTATTCCCAGCAAGCATATCAGAGACTATTTGAATAACTTCTCCCCTTAACTCTTGGGGATGTACAGCTAAGACCGGTTTTCCAATCAAGTAAGTTCTTGAATATCCCAGTCTATCTAAAACAGTCTTGTTTACTTCTACTATTAATCCATTATCATCTAAAATAAATATAAACTCATCAATACTATTAAAAAATATTTTTAAGTTTTGTTCACTTCTTTTTAATTCTTCTTCTATTTTTTTCTCATTTGTAATATCTCTGGCGCTTCCTACAGTACCTATCAATTCTCCGTTACTATCATAAAATGGTGCTTTATGTACATCTAGAAACAGAAATTTATTTTTAACATTTCCAAACTCATCAAATCGTTCGGGTTTCAAAGTATCAAGAACAATTTGATCTGAGTCTTGACACAATTCTCCAAATGTGTGATATTTTATATTTTTAGGATGTTTTGTTCGTTCTCTGTTTGCAAAAAATATATCTGTTTTGCCAAGGGGTTCGTTTGTATTTTTTGCATTAAGCAGATTTTTACAAATTGCTTTATTTGCGAATAAGTATTTTTTATTTAGATCTTTCGCCCAAAGCATGTCTGGAAGATTATTTGACATTGAGTTTAGTAATTGATAAAGTGATCTATACTTTTTCTCACTTTCTGAAATTATGGCTTCTGCTTTTTTTCTTTCTGAAATATCTGTTGCAATATTTAAAATTACTTTTTTTCCAAAGTAATCAATTTGTGTTAATTTTACTTCTACTGGAAAGCTTTTGTTTTGTTTTGTCCGGTGAGTAGTTTCAAAAGTAAGAAAATTACTTTTATTCATTTTCTTCATTGTTGATTTTATTTCTTTTGGAGTGAAGTTGCTATCAATATCAAATGGTGTTAGTTTTAACATTTCTTCTTTTGAATATCCAAGTCTATTTAATGTCTCATCGTTTACATCAATTATATTTCCTTTTTGATCAAATACAATTGCCATATCTTTCATGCCATTAAAAATATGCTGATAATTTTGATAGCTATTCTGAAGTTCTATTTCAATTTTTTTGCTCTCTGTAATATCCCTTATAATTGAAAGAACACATCCTTCTCCATTAATTTCAATAATAGAAGAAGATATTAGTCCAAAAAGTTGTTTTCCATTTTTGCCTTTAAAGCTTGCTTCAAAATTATTAATTGCTCCTTTTTCTTTTAATTTATTCACAAAAATTTGTCTTTCTTTAGGATTTCTCCAAATTTTTATTTCTTCTGCGGTTTTGCCGATAATTTCTTTTTCTGCATAGCCTGTATTTTTCAAAAAAGACTTATTAACTAGAATATATTTTCTATCTTTTATTTTTGTTATGCTTGCCGCATCGGGATTTAACTCAAAAGCTTTTCTAAATTTTTCTTCACTTTGTTTTAGATTTTCTTCTGCTTTTTTTCTTTCTGTAATATCACTTGCAATACTAAGAACAACCTGATCTCCAAAATAATTTATCATTGTAGATTTAATTTCAACCGGTATTTTTCTGCCATCTTTAGTTTTATGCATTGTTTCAAAAAATTGAAATTTCTCAATAGGCATCTTTTTTAGAAGTTGTTTGATTTGTTTTGTTGAAAGTTCAGCATCAAAATTAAGAGGAGAAAGCTTGCATAGTTCTTCTCTTGTATAGCCAAGAGTTTGAGTTGCCGCCTTATTTACATCTATTACATTGCCCTGCATATTTATAACAAAAGCCATGTCAATCATATTATCAAAGATTTGCTGATAATTTTGTTGACTGATCTTTAATTGGTTTTCAATTCTTTTCCTATCAGAAATATCTCTTGTTAAAGATAGGATGTAATCAACGTTATCAATTTGAATTATTGTTGCTGACATTAGTCCGTACTTTACATTACCATTTTTCAATATAAATTGTATTTCCATATTACTTACAGTTTTATTTTTCTGTAAGCGTTTCAATAACTCTTCTCTATCATTAGGGTTTTTCCAAATATTTAGCTCCTTGGAAGTTATACCGATAACTTCATTTTCTTTATAACCTGATATTTTAAGAAATGCTTTATTTACTAATGTATATTTCCCATCACTTATTCTATTAATGGCAATAGCATCTGTATCGGTATCGAAAGCTTTCCTAAATTTTTCTTCACTTTGCTTTAATTCCTCAGAAATCATTTCAAAATTTGTTATATCTTTTGTAATTGTAAGAATATGTTTTTCTCCATCGAGCTCAATAATCGTAGCTGTCAGCAGGCCATATTTCATTATACCTTTTTTGTTCACAAAAGTAGCTTCAAAATTTTCTACACTTCCTTTCTTTTTCAAAAGATTTACAAATTTTAACTTTTCTTGGTTATTATAAAAAATATTTAATTCATCAGAAGTTTTTCCAATAACCTGACTTAATTTTAATCCACTGCATTTAAGAAATCCGTCATTAACAGAAACATATTTTTTATTTTTAAGATTAACTATTGTTATTGAGTCTGGATTTGTATCAAATACTTTTCTAAATTTTTCTTCACTGTTTTTTAATTTTTCTTCCGCAGTAATTTTATTGGTTATATCTTCTGCGGTAAACACTACTCCTTTTGTATAATCTTGCCTGTCAATTGGAACCGAACTTAATAGCACATCTATGCATTTACCTTTTTTGGTTTTAAATTTTGTAATGACTGTACCTTTTCCTTTTTTATCAATCTGCTTATATTTTTCTCTACCAACAAAATCAAATTCCTTTTTATTTGAGTAAATGATACGTGAACTTTTGCCTATTAATTCGGATTTTTTGTAACCAATCATTTTTTGAAATTCATCATTAACTTCTTCAAATTTTCTATTTTTAATAATTCCAATACCAATTGGGGCTGCTTTAAAAATAGTTTTTAACTTTTTCTCATATAATGAAATGTTATTTGATTTGTTTTGCTTTTTAGAGTCAATATTTTTTTTCATTTTAGCTTCAACTTTTTTGAATAGATTGTTTCAAAAGATCACCTTAAATGTAATCAATTATTTAGAATTTATTAAGATGATAACATCTTTTTTAAATGAGTTTTATTTAAATAAAAAACGGCTTTGAATAATTTCAAAGCCGTTTTTAGATCGCGGAGTTAAGTTAGGATATTAATTCTTTTTGTTTTATTTGGTAAGAATATTCATTTATTGTTTCACTATTTG
The DNA here is from genome assembly GCA_020635275.1 of Ignavibacteriales bacterium. Taxonomy (GTDB): domain Bacteria; phylum Bacteroidota; class Ignavibacteria; order Ignavibacteriales; family Melioribacteraceae. The sequence continues at coordinate 739,883 of JACKAA010000002.1, read as the reverse complement.
TTTTAAACATATTAACCATTTCTTGAAGTTTTTCGGTCAATTTGTTTAAGTCTTCTGCAGCACCAGCTATTTGCTGTATGCCCATTGAAGATTCTTGTGTAACAGAATTTATTGTATCAATATTTCTGCTAACTTGTTCAGCTGTAGTTGCCTGCTGTTCACTAGCAGAAGCAACCTGATTTATTTGTTCAATAACTGCATCGGTTTTGGATATTATCTGCTCTAAAGAATTGCTGGCTTCGGAAGCAAAATCTTTACCTTTCACTGCTTCTTCTCTTCCTCGTCTTATTGATTCTACTGCTTTATTAGTTTCAACCTGAATGTTTTCTATTGTTTCAGTTATTTCTTTTGTTGCATTGATTGTTCTTTCAGCTAATTTACTCACCTCATCTGCCACAACTGCAAAACCTCTTCCATGCTCTCCAGCTCTGGCAGCTTCTATTGCCGCGTTAAGTGCGAGCAAATTAGTTTGTCCGGCTATATCATCAATTACATTTATTATTTCACCAATTTTTTCACTACTTGCTCCAAGTAATTCAACAGCCGAAGCCGCTTCTGTAACAACATCTGATATTTTTTCAATTCCCACTATTGTATTTTTTATTACTGTTCCACCTTGTTCAGCTGTTAATCCTGCATCTTTAGCTGAATCAGCTGCAATTGTAACATTCTTAGTTGTTTCTGCTACTGTAATTGCCATTTCTTCAACCGCACTTGCTACTTCACCGGTTTGAGCACTCTGTTCTTGTGAACCTGCCGCTAATTCTTCTGCGCTCGATGATATTTGAGTACTCGCACTTGCTGTAGCTGCAATAGCATCAGATAAATTATTTACAAGACTTTTTATGTTTTCAACAGTATTATTAAATCCTCTAAATAATTTTCCAATATCATCATTTTCTATTTCGGGTCTTACAGAAACAGTCAGATCACCATTAGAAAGTTTTTCCATTGCTGTTAGAATTTGCTGAGTACTTCTTGCCAAGTAATTTTCTTTATCTTTAATATCAGTAATTTCAGCTGATGATTCCAAAGCTCCTATTACTTTTCCATGTTCATCTTTAATTGGAGCACCAGTATACATGATTGGTCTTTTTTGACTATTGGTGCTTGATATTGTTTCAGAAGTGACTGCTCTTTCTAAATCCATTGCCTTTAAGCATCCACACTGATCAGTTCCACAATGGGGAGTATTATATAAATTAGAACAATTTTTACCAACAACTTCAGAAGATTTTACGCCAGCAAACTCAGCTGCTGCATTATTTATATATTGAACATTAAAATCTCTGTCTATTATAGTAACCGGCGTTGGTAAATTATCTAAATACTGAAGCTGTGTATTAATTTTCTGAGCCATTTCTTTTAAACTATTAGATAAACTACCTAATTCATCATTTTTATTAACTTCAAAAGAAGTCTTTTTATTCCCTTTAGAAAATTCATCTGCGGCGTTGCTCATAAATTCCAAGGGTTTTATTACTGTGAAACGCAAAAGCATGGTCAAAATAAAGGAAGCTAAAATCGAAATAGCAACTATTATTAAAATGGTTTGAAGTAATGAGGCTTTCATGGTGTCTATATGCTCCGAAATATCACTGTAAAGCACAATATAACCTACCGAGTTATTCGCATAATCAAAAATTGGAAAAGAATATGATGCAAACTCTTTTTCGTTAACATCAAATCTTTTTATTGACTTGTCTAAAACTTCGGTCGTTAAATTATTTTTAATCATATTTTTTGAATAATCATAAAAAATAACATCACCGTTAATTATATCTGTTTCGGCTGCATCAAATCTTTTGGCTTTTTCAAATGCTTCTTTTTTAATTCCAATAGCATATTCAATATTTAAAGCTGTATTTATGCCTGTCAAAATGTTGCCTAATCCCAATCCAAATTCAACGGTTCCAATATGACTACCTTTGTTTTCAACCGGCATCACAACTCTTAAACCAGGACCGCCTCTTCCGACTTCAATACCTGAAATAAGTTTCTTATTTTTATTTGCTTCAACAACCGTCTGCCTAAACGAAGATAAGTCATCACCAAACTTTGAAGGTTTGTGTAATCTTAAAAACGAAGTAGCAGGTGGAGTATGAAATTGTAATTGTTCAATTTCATGTTTCTTTTTAAGGCTGTTATCATAAAGATTAAATAAAAGATCATTTACACCGTCTCTATCACCTTGTGCAAATTTTGAAATAAGCGTATCGTTATTCATCATAATATTCATTGCCATTATTACATCTTCTTCTTTTGCCTTTACTTGATCACCAAACATTTTTTCAAATACTTGAAAATTATTTTCAATAGTTTCATTAAGTTCATCTGTGGTGTTTAAATAAGTTATTACGAATATACTAATGGTTAACAATAAATAACTTATTATGACTGGTGCAGGTAATTTAAACCGTAGAGAATTGAAAAAACTAGGTTTACTAAATTGTAACATTTATTTTCCCCCGAAAATGTTAGGATTAACAATTTGAATTAATTGAATTATCGGATAAAGTAATTTAAAATTAAATTTATGGTAAAACCTTTTGTAAAATTTTAGAAAGTTTTAAATATGATTTGTTGTGGTTTTTGATTTAAGTAAGAGCTTAAATGAATTGCAGTACGTGAAATTGAAAATTGGTCTTATTCATCATAAGGATCTATATGAATAGCTTGCTGTAAGTAAAATATTCTTTTTTCTGATTTGAATTTTTTCTGAATTTCAAATGGAAAATCCAATTCCTCTTCTGATTTTATTTCTGTTAAACCCGCAGCTCCCTTTTTAATTTTCTTTACAACTTCATGACTAAACCTAAATGTTATATCTTTAGAAAGAATGGCTTCTCTAACCATATAATAAGAACTATTGGGATCTACAATTAATTCTCTAGCTTTATCATCATCATATAAAACTTTATCTACCGTAGTTTGTTCAGTATATTCTCTAATTGCTTTTACAATTTTTACTTCAGCTGGCACGGTATCCAATCTGTCAAATTCTAAATTTAACAAGCTCAATAGTTCATCAGATGTAAAATACATTCTTCCAACCAGATCTCCTTCATCACTAGTTTTTGCTTTTATTGCTGTAACATCTTGAACTATAAATTTTACACCATTTTCATCTATTCTATAAACCTCGCCCGGTCTTCCATTTGTTCTTGGTGTAGTAAATGGATGAAAATTTTTTAATATTGCATTTTCCGGTAAGCTTTGGGAAAAAGTTTCTGTTAAAATTAAAAAGATTAGAAAAAGTGTATTCTTCAAATTATTCATTGTAAATCTCTATTCACTATAAATAACTATCGAAAAAAATTGCTCTTCGTTTAAAAAAGGAGTGATTTTATGCAGTAAAAAAATTTTTCACTTTTTTTGAAAATTACGTAAATATACTGATTTTTTTCCCAAACATTTACCTTATATTGTCTAAGCAAGTTTGTACCGGTATATTAAATCTTTTTTAACTTTTATTGGTTTTAAGTTGATAAACGAAATAAATACTAAAAATTTTTATAAAACTATTAGTCATTCTGAAAAGTTAGTAATTGTTGAGCTTTTTACAGAAAACAGCACTGGTTCATATCTTGTTGAACTTTCTTTGAATGATATTTTAGAAAAAAATATCAATTTGGTTGAAGCATACAAAATTAATATTGATAAACACCCTGAAATTACACAATCTTTTCAGTTATTTACTTTTCCAACAATATTATTCTATAAAAACAATGAACTTTTGGATGTGATTACGGGACCAACTCCTAAAAATATAATTGTTAATAAAATTAACCGTTTGCTGAATCAGAAGGAATACATAACTTTTTGAAAAATTGCACGGGACCCTACAGGGAATTTATTGCTCTTAGTTTAAATTCCCTGCCCTGCCAGATGCCAGAATCCGATATTATCGGGGGTCTGAGCATCTGGTATTTTTTTTTATTGAATCACATAATTAAAACCAATCATGGCTTTTAGTTGATGTTTTGGCTGATTTATTGCTTTATCGGCATCTGCAAAATTATATTCTTCTCTGGGATTTATATCTTCGCCGCTGGGACTATATGAGGTATCGTGTCCATATAACGTATTTGAGAAATAATAATCATACCCAAAATTTACTACTAAATCTATTTGCGGTATTATTCTAAAATAATTTTCCATTCCTATTCCAATGCCCCACAAATTGCTTGTTATGTCAAAATCTTCATTTCCGCCTACGTAATTAAAATTACCTGTGAACATTGTATATCTTGGTCCGGCATAAAAATAATTCCTCTTTAAATTTAAGACCCCGTATCTATATAAAAAATCAAGGTTAAAATCCCAAGTTCTGCCGCTTTGCTCTGGAATACCGTTTGTATTATTGTTAATAAAAATTCTTCTTGCTGCTAAAGGATCACCGGGATCGAGAGAACTGAAACCAAAACCTAATTTTGCTGAAAATGGAAAATTATCCGCAAAATTTGATGTTAGGAAATTTACATGAAATCCAACACCATTAAACATACCAAACTGGGCTCCAACGGACATGTGAACTGTTCTATAATTTGAAAAATCTCTTGTTTGTGCCGAAATTGTAATTCCAATTAAAAATAAAACTATTATGAATTTTTTAATCATGCTCTCTCCTAATAATTACTCAGGTTTATATTAAACAATTACTATACCATACTAATTACATGTGTTTTTGCTAATATTTTGATCTAAATCACAATTTAATTAATGAATTAATTATTTTAATTTGAGATTGATTGAGATAAAAGTGTAACATTTACATGTAAAAAAGTCTTACGATTATATTCATTATAAATTAATATTTTCTGAACTTGGCATGAAATATTCTATTTTGAATGATCTTCTTTTTACATACATTATTCCAATTTAATTTTTGAGGATTTATGAAAATACTGTATGCAATTTTATTTTTGCTGGTATTTGAGTTTAATAATTTTGGTGATAGCAATTCTCTTGTTGAAGATGCCCTTCCATTTGTAATTAATACAAATCAAATAAAGCCACTAAGACAATTAATTGATTTTACTCTTCAAGCATCCTTAGAAAAAAAATTAAATGAAAATTCTAAATGGAAAAAACTTATTGAATCTAAACAAATGGCTGTTGGAGTTGTTGATATTAGAGATCCGTATAAAGTAAAATTTGCTAGAGTAAACGGAAATGATATGATGTACGCGGCTTCTTTGCCCAAGATTGCTGTTTTATTAACTGCCGAGCAAGCCTTTGAAGATGGTGATTTAAATGAAACCAATGAAATTAAAGACGATATGAGATTAATGATAGCAAAGTCTGATAATGCTGCTTCAACTAGAATGATTGATAGATTGGGTTATAAAAAAATAGAGCAGGTTTTAACAGATCCAAGATATGACTTATATGATGAAGAGTACGGCGGCGGTTTGTGGGTTGGAAAAAGATATGCTAGCGATGGTCCTCGTTATCCAGATCCAATAATGGGATTAAGCCACTCAGCAACCGTTTCACAAGTTTGCAGATTTTACTATTTAATGGCTTTCGGTCAGTTAGTTTCTTTTGAACGCTCAGAAGAAATGTTAGAAATTATGTCTGATCCGGAACTGCATCATAAATTTGTAAATTCAATTGAACAAATTGATCCAAACGCAAAGCTTTATAGAAAATCCGGAACTTGGCAAAATTATCATTCAGATTCAATTTTGGTTTGGGGTGATGGCTGGAGAAGATATATACTTGTTGCATTGATTGAAGATCCCAACGGTGAAGCTATTATTAGAAATCTACTTCCCGAAGTTGAAGAAATTTTAAAACCTCAAACAAAATAATATTATTTTGCCTAAGAGAAAGTTTCAGTTGTATTAAGTTTCGATATGATTAATTTAGATAAGAGCGTTCTTGAAAAAAGCTTTAAGAATGTTTTAAGTACATCTTTTGATATCAGAGAAGGCGAATATACACGAACCTTCTTTATGACTTTCTACATTTTCTTAATCATCTCCGCTAATTTAATTTTAAAACCTACAGTAATTTCATTATTCCTTTCAGAGTTTGGTATTGAACAACTTCCTATTGCATTTATTTTTGTAGCAGTTTTTGCTGCCGGAGTAATAACTTTCTACTCATATTCTCTTACAGTCGCTTCAATAAAAGTTATAATTAAGAGAACACTATTCTATTCAAATATTTCATTTTTACTTTTTTGGATATTACTGGAAATTAATTTTTTAAGCGGATGGGTTTTATATCTTTTCTACATTTGGGTTGCAGTCTTTTCAGTTTTATCGGCATCTCAATTTTGGATTTTTGCAAATCTTATTTTTAATTCGCGTGAAGCCAAAAGATTATTTGGTATAATCGGGGCCGGTGCAATTGGCGGAGGAATTTTTGGCGGTTACTTAACAAGTATTTTAGCTGAATTAATAGGAAGTGAAAACTTAATTTTAATTTCGGTTTTTCTGCTAAGCTTATGTATTCCAATTGTAAATTTTTTATGGAAAGAAAACTTAGTTCATTTTCAATCGAACATAAAACAGAAGAAAGCCACACGTTTATTTGAAAGCCATCCGATTAAATTAATTCAATCTTCTAAACATCTAACCTATTTAGCATTAATTGTTGGTGTAAGCGTAATTGTTGCGCGTTTGGTTGAATTTCAATTTAGCGCTGTTGCCTCAAGAGAAATTTTAAACGAAGATGAACTTACCTCATTTTTTGGATTTTGGTTTTCAAACATGAATATTATTTCTCTACTAATTCAACTTTTCTTAACTAGAAGAATAGTTGGAATGTTTGGAGTTGGAACATCTCTTTTCTTTTTACCCGCCGGAATATTTATTGGAACCTTTGCGATTTTTATTTCACCACATCTTTGGGCAGCAATATTAATAAGATTAAGTGACGGAAGTTTAAAACAGTCTATTAATAAATCCGGAATGGAACTTCTCGCTTTGCCCGTTCCCGCAGAAATTAAAAATCAAACAAAATCATATATAGATATTTTTGTTGATAGTATTGCTACCGGCATAGGCGGATTTATTTTAATAATTCTAAGTTCTGGATTTGATATATCAATAAGATATATAAGTTTTGGAACTTTGATTCTTTTACTTATTTGGTTTTACATTATTATTCAGGTAAAAAAAGAATATTTAAATTCATTTAAAATTAAACTTGAGCAAAACAAAAATCACTCTCAAAAAAGTTTTGATATCAGCAACGAATCTGTAATAGGCGGAATAATAAAGATTTTGCAGAATGGCTCGGATAAACAAATTCTTCATACTTTAAAGACTATAAGAGAAATTCAAAATGATGCATTTCTTCCAGCGTTAGAAAAATTAATAAATCACCCAATTTCAGAAATTCAGCTTGAGACTTTAAGAAATTTATACTTTTATAAATCGCATAGTTACAACAGCGAAATTGAAAACCTTATTAACGATCCGAATGAAGAAGTTAGGGAAGAGGCTTTCCACTATTTGTTTGAACATGCTCCACAAGATTCAATTGAGCTAATGGAAAAATATATTTTCCATGAAGATAAAAAAATTGCCAACTCTGCTTTGGTCAGCCTGGCAATAGAAATTAAAGATAATATTTACTTAAAAGAAAAGTTTAATTTGGATCAGCTTGTTCATGAAAAACTTGAAAACATTAAACAAAAAAAATATGCTGATTCAGAAGATGAAAAAATAACTATTGCAAAAGTAATTGCAATAGCAAATTTACATAGTTACTTAAATGATTTTAAAGACTTGCTTAACGATGAATTCACTACGGTTGTAAACACTTCAATTTCTTCTTTAAGTTATTTATTGCTGCCGGAATTTATTCCGTTGTTGATCAACAAACTTGAAAATTCAGAAACTTCAAAGTGTGCAATAAATTCATTAAAAATTTATGGCGAATCTGCGTTAGTTGAACTTGAAAACAAACTACTGCGAGCTGCAACCAACAAACAAACCAAATTAAATATTATTGAAATTCTTGGCGGTATTGGTTCGAGAAATTCCGTAAATATATTATTTGATGCGCTTGAAAGAGAAGATTATAATCTACAAAAGGAAATTCTTAAATCACTAAACAGCTTAAAGCAAAATTATCCACAGCTAAAATTTGATTGGGATAGAGTTTTAAATAAGCTTTACAATGAAATAAAATTAGAGCTTGAAATTATAACCTCAATTTATCTTCAAACCCAAATAGAAATTGAAGAATCAAATGATAATAAAACCGATAAGGCTTTATTGCTTGCTAGAAAAAGTTTAATAACAATTTTAGAAAGCCGATTAGATGTTGGTTTAGAAAGAATTTTCCGCTTGCTTGGACTAAAATATCCACCACAGGATATGATTAAAATTTACAACAGCATTCAAAGTTCAAAAGAAGAAATGCGAGCAAACGCTGTTGATTTTCTTGATAATCTATTGGAAATGAATTTGAAGAAAATGATTTTGCCAATTGTAGAATTAAAAATTTCTGAAAAGCTTTCTGCTGAAATATTAAAACAATATAAATTGAAAATTCCAGATGAAACAGAATGCTTTGAAGATTTGCTAAACAGTAATGATAATAAATTGATTTTAGCTGCAATAAAGGTTATAGTTCTTTCTAAAATGTATCAGCTTTTGCCCAAAATTAAAATGTTAAAAGAAAATGATTCGGACCTTGGGTCTGCAATTGATAAAATAATATTAGAATTAAAGGATTGATAAGATTACTTCTGTCTAATTACTTTGTCAATTTGTGAGGCAAGAGCCATATGGTCAGAACCAGAATTCTTTCTTAAAACATTAGACATTAGGGTCACCATGTAAGTCGTACCATCTTCGTGCTCAACAATAATTACAGAATTCATATAATTTTCAACATTTCCCATATATTTTTTACATTCAAATCCTTCTTCCGCTTTGCATTTATATAAACTTCCCGACTTAAAGTAAACTGCTGCATCTTTCAATGCTGATGATTGGGCATAACGAATTCTTCTATCTGTTTGATACAAAATTCTTTTTATTTCTAAACTGGATTCCTTATCCACAATTTTACCTCTTTCTAATGCAACTAAATATTGCATTAAACCAAGTGGAGTTGCAAAACTTCCGCCTTCACCCGGAACAATTTTTTTAGCTTCACTTGTAAATAAGCTTCCTAAATGCCAATCTTTTTCATCAATTTCTAATTTTCTTAAAGGATCGTTTACAACAGACATTGCGATTTCCTTTAATTCTTTCTTTGGGGTTTTTGCAAAAAATTCAGCTTCTTTTTCAACCGATACCGGATAATTTTTACCAAATGTTCGCATTAAGATTAGCTCTTTCCAAACAATACTTGCTGCAGCATTCGAACTTACCGAAATCATATGGTCTGTCCATTCGTAAAGAGAAAACACATCTTCTTGTTGAACCGTCCTTTTGAAAAATTTATGCGTTTCCGGATCAAAAAATGGAACAGTGTGAATATTTACAATTGCCCACTTACCTGCTTTTGTAAATCTGGTTTTTAGAATTTCCCTTCTTTTTTCAAATGAATTGGGACACAATGTCTGTAATTCTGTAAATAGTCCGGCCAATATTGCTAACTTTCCAACACTTCCAGGTACAAATCTTCTTTCAGATTGTCTTTCAGCATATCGTGTCTTTTTTCCTTTTGTAACATCTAAAACACAGATTGAATAACTTTCATTTAAGTTTGGGAAAAGACTGTTTAATCTTTTCTGCAAAACCGCATCAACTTTTGGAAAACTTGCTAGACTATCACCTTTAGAATTTGTAAGGTTGAGTTTAATATCGTTAATTGATTTTCGGGCACCTTTTATAGGTTCTTTATCTTTAATTTTGCCATCCAAAATTAATTGAATCCTTAAAAGTCGCCTAATATTGGTAAGCAAATATCCATCAATTGGATATGAATAAACCAATTCCGAAGAAAATATTGCAAAAACAATTATTAAAGTTTTTAAAATTTTCATTTTCTATCCTTACAATTCTATATTCAAATTTACTTTTTTACTGCTATTAATTTTTGCATCCAAACTGTTTATATAATTAGAAGATGCCGCTCTTTTATTTTCGACAAAAGGTCTAACTTGAAAAAGCCAAATCTTAGAGTCCTTAAATCCAAGCTCAACATCAAAAGGTCCTGATGATTCAACACCAGGCGTGTTTGGTAATCGAGTTTTTATTTCCTTACTCATTTCAAATATCTGATTAATATTTTCTTCACTTAAAATTCTATTTTGAAAATTTGCAAATTCCTTACTTGTTCCGCCAGCTGAATTTAAAACCGTGAATTTATTTTCGCGTGAAGGAGAAATCAAAATATTTGACCCGTTGTCTTTTATTAAATAACTTTCGGCTTGCTGACCTTCAACAGCTCCGCCGACGCCTCTGTTAAAAGCAACAGTCACATCTTTTTCATTATTTGATGTTACTCCCGTTGTTATCATTACTCCAGAACAATCAACATTTACTCCTGGAATTACTAAAATTGATGGATAAACATTTTCGGGATTTTGTAATATTTTTTGTCTCCATCTGTAACTTCTTTCAGAAAAAGGTGATGCCCAAACCTGCTTTATTCCTTTTAAAATTTCTTCTTTTTTTTGAATATTAAACAAAGTAAGATTTAGTCCGGCTCCGGTAAAATCTTTCAAATCTTCCATGTTTGTATCGCTGCGCAAGAAAACACCAATTTTTCCAATTTCAGCTGCAAATATTTTTGAAAAATTATTTTTTAGATCAGCAACAAAGTTTGGCAGCAACGGCATTTCATTTATAAGCGCTTGAAGCTCTTTTAATTTTGCTAATGTAAAATCTTCTATCTCTTTTTCGCTTTTACCAACTTTTTCCATTTTTCTTTTTTCAGTAAAAGTATCGTTTAAAGATTTCCAATAAGATATTGATTTGCCGGGAATCATTTGGTTCATGTGTTCTTTAAATGTGCCGAATGGAATTACAAATCCCTCAACGACATTATCCGGGAACATACTTTTTAATTGACCAAGATTTGCGGCTTTAGGTCCGCACAAAACACCAGAATCTATTGATTTAAGTTTTCTCAAATCAATTAATTTGTTTTCGTTCAATTTTAATTTGTCAGTCGGAACATTAAATATTTCTGTTATTTCTTTTTTAACGGCAAAAAGATTTTTTTCAATCTCGGTCATATCTTTTTCAAGTTTCATAATAACTTTCCCTTTTCTGGAAACAGCATAAAAAACTTTTTTGCCATTAAATTTCATAAGATCATCAAGGCTCTCTTGAGACAATGTGGCATTGGGAATTCCAAGATTTCTTGCAAGAAGCTGAATATGAGAAATTAAATTCCCTTCTGAGACTGTTAATAATCCGGCAACTGGTTTTAGATCAGCTAAAGGTTTTTCAAATGCATAAATTTTATCAGACTTAAACTCAACGTCTTCAGCTAGACCTTTTATAACAACAAGCTCTCCTTTTGCATAACCAGGATTTAATCCTTTAATTTGATTTTGATTTGCTAAATTCAGCACTTCATTTTTTTGACCAATTTCCTTCATCACAAACTCATTTAACTGACTTACTGTATTGCCGTAAAAAAGCAAAACAGATGCTCTTATTTTATCATCAATAAATCCATGTGCAATTGGCTCGAAACCTAAAAATAAATTAAGTTCATTTCCATAAGTTGATCGAATCATGTTTGCCGACCACTCAATTATTCTTTTGCTTAATTCATTTACTTGTATAAGTTCGTCAATATTTTTTTTATCAACAGAATTCGCGGTTAAAGTTAACTTGACTTTTTCCCATTCCCATAATTCTAAATTTCCTATACCGGCAAGAGTTTGCGCAAGACAGTAATTTTTTTTCAGTAGTTCACTTAATGTTTTTGGGGCCCAAGTATTTAATTCGGTGAAAAGAATGTTTTCTAAAGTTAATGATAAATCAAGCAAATCAAGCCTGGTATTGCCTTTTTTATATTTTAAAGTTTCCGTTCGAATTTTTAATAAAATATCAGAAAGAGTATTGTAATCATTCTCGGATAATTCACCCAAAGATTTTTTAGAGTTAATAAAATTTTGCGTCTTTGTTTTAACTTCTGAATCTTTTGGAAGCGGTTTAATCAACTTGGTCAAGAAACCAAGCTCAATAGGGGCATACATTTTATTCATTTCATCAACAAGCTTTACAAATTCCTTTTTTTGATCTTCCGTTAGTTTTTTGTTGTTATCTTTTACATATTGCTTAACACTTTGTATATCTTTTTCCTCAGGATTTCCATGAAGTTTTACTCTCAAACTCATAAACGATGGAATTGTATCGGAAAGTGTTTTTGAAATTGCTCTAACTTTTTCTGCATTTTTTGTATCGCCTTTATGTGGAATATCATTTGCTGCTGATCGAATTAAATAGAAGTTCTCGCTTACTAATTTATCCTTTGCTAAAATTTCTTGAAGAAAACTTCTACCCCAATTTTGTTCATCTTCAACCTGAATTGCACCACGATAAAATTTTGCTTTTTGGTTAACCCAGCCATTGTCAATAAGTTTAAGGTAACTCTCTATTTGGTATTGTTTTAACCGTGAATATTGATTTTGCTCATCTAAAAAATCTTCAAGTTTTGTTGCAGATAAAATTTGCCCTAAATAAATTTTATTTGTTTTAGCTAAAGAAACAACTTCATCTTTGTATTGCGCTCTTTGAACTCCGCCTGGTTCGGGACAACGTTGATCAGGCGGAACAGTAGATCCATCTGGACAAAACCATCTTATTGCTTTGTAAGGTCCGCGCGATTGTGTTTTAAATTTTTGAACAAGTTCTTTTATTTCATCATTAGTTTTTGCTTGCGCGTGGCTTAGTAAAAACGGATAGCTTATTAATAAAATGAAAAATAGAAACACTATTATTCTTGAGTGCATCTTCATTTTGCTTGCCTTTGTTTGTAGAAAGTTTTCTTGAAGTATTTTTATATGAATTTAAATATAAGTGTAAAATTATTTAAAGGATATGGAGATAATTTCGAATTGAAATATGAAAATCTGACGATTGTGCTGAAATGTATCCCCTTTAAGGAAAATATCTCAGCACTTAATTATTTTATAAAATATTTTTATTTCTTATCAGGTACAAAAATTAATGAGATTGAATTCACACAATGACGTGTATTTTTTTCAGTAAATCCTTCTCCAAGAAAAACGTGACCTAAATGTCCACCGCAATTATTGCATATAATTTCTGTTCTTCTTCCATCTGCATCCGGAACTCTTTTAACTGCGCCGGGAATTTCATCATCAAAACTTGGCCAGCCGCAATGTGAATCAAACTTATCGCTGGATTTGTAAAGCTCGGCATTACATTGTCTGCAAATATATGTTCCGGCTTCTTTATTATTTGTGTATTCGCCGGTAAAGGGCATCTCTGTTCCTTTGTTGAGTATTACTCTTGCTTCTTCTGGAGTTAATTTATTGTATTTCATTTTATCCTGTGCAAATGTTATTGTTAAAAAGGCTGTAAAAAAAACAAATATAAATAATTTCATTTCTTCTCCTAAATGATTTACCAATTATAACAAAAAAAATTTAGATAGTTCCGCATGTTATAAAAATGTTATAATTTGTTATAATCTGATTATGCTTTTGCCTGGAATCAATAACATATTAACAATAAATTTCACTAAGAAAAATGAAGAAACAAAAAATGACTAAATATATTTTAACTCTATTTTTTGCTGCAATTATTTGGAGCTGTAATTATAAAGATGAAATTAAGCCTGTTCAAAAATATAAAACAGTAACAACCAAGTACACAGAAATAAAAGAAATCATTTCTAAAGAAGTAGATGATACATTTTATGTTTATGTAAGACTTCCCAAAAATTACGATCAATCAAATGAAAAATATCCTGTTTTATATTTACTTGATGGAGATATTTCATTTAATATGGCCACAAGCATTGTACGTTATTTACAATATGGAAACGATGTTCCGGAAATGATTATAATTGGAATTGGTTACGGTACAATGATGAACGACAATGAGCAGAATTTTAGAGAAAGAGATTATTCAATTTCAAAGGTTGAGCGATTTCATGAAAGCGGTGGGGCCGACAAATATTTAAATTTTATTGAAAAAGAATTAATTCCAACGGTGGAAAAAAATTACAGAACAAGTAATTTGAGAATTCTTAACGGTTATTCTTTGGGGGGATTGTTTACATTAAACACATTAATTGACAAACCAGAATTATTTAATTATTATATTGCCGGAAGCCCTTACTTATCCAACGATATTAGTGAGTTAGATGAAAAAGCTTCACAGATAAATAAATTTGAAAAGAAAAAGAAACTTTTTATTTCAGTTGGCGAGACCGAAGATCAAATTGAATATCATAATCCGATTAAGAGAATTGAAGAAAAATTAGATAAAATAGAAAATCTTAGTTTAAAATTTGTTGAATTTGAAAACGGAACACATTTTACTTGTCCGACCGAAGCTTTAACATATGGATTGAGATTTGTTTTTAGCATCATGGAACAATAATAATATTATTTATGTAAAAAGACCGCGGGTCACATTAAGAAAGGCGTTATGAAAAATATTAAATATTTATTAATTGTTGGAGTAATTATTATTTTTGCTGCAAATAATTTTTATAGTCAAGTATCTGACAAAGGAATGAAAATGAATACAGATAATAAATACGAAGTTGCAACATTTGGAAACGGATGTTTTTGGTGCACAGAAGCGATTTTTGAAAAGCTAAATGGTGTAATTTCTGCTGTTTCAGGTTATTCGGGTGGACATAAAGAAAATCCAACTTACAAAGAAGTTTGTACGGGAGAAACAGGTCATGCTGAAGTTTTACAAATTACTTACGATCCAAAAATTATAAGTTTTGAAGAATTGCTTGAAGTTTTTTGGAAAACTCATGATCCAACAACTTTAAACCGACAAGGAAATGATGTTGGAACCCAATATAGATCTGCAATATTTTATCATAATGAAGAACAAAAAAAACTTGCTGCTGATTATAAAGCAAAACTTACCAAGGCAGAAATTTTTGAAGATCCAATTGTAACTGAAATTACAAAATTTGATAAATTTTATCCTGCCGAAAACTATCATCAAGATTATTATGAACAAAATAAAAGTCAGCCATACTGTAGCTTGGTAATAACTCCAAAAGTGGAAAAGTTCAAAAAGATCTTTAAAGACAAATTGAGATAAATCACGTTAGTTTAATATTCGTTTATTATTGCCGATAGTTAATGAGTAGTTTTGCCTGATAAGAATTTGTAATGATCAAAAAAATTATTCATTTACTAAAAAAAACAACTTTGTTTTTAATTGGAAACCATGTACCCAAAGCAATTCAAAATGGGACAGATATTTCCAATCTAGAAATTTCACGCAAATTAGTGATGCTAAGATATATTCTGGGAATGGTATATATTTTTAGCATTTCATTTGGAATTCTTTCCATTTACCAAGAACATATCTTAACTGCTATAATGGATTTCGGAATAGTTATGGTAGTTACTATTATTATTTTTGTTTTTAAAAAATATCATAAAATTAATTTTCTTTTTTATTCTCTTATAATTTTAGCTGCAATAGTCTTTCAAATACTTTTATTTACAGGTGGAACAGATTATTCCGGACCTTTGTGGTCATATTTATTCCCGATAACTTCAATGTTTTTGTTTGGAAGACAGCAGGGAAGAATATTTTCTATAGCTTATTTGGTTATTACAATTCTGATTGATTTCTCAGGATTTGCTCCAGTAATATATACTCAAAATTTTAAGTTAAGATTTTTGGGTTCTTACAGTGCCGTTGCAATACTTTCGTATTATATCGAGTTTGTGCGAGAAGCTGTAAATAATAAGCTACGAACAAAAAATCTTGAGTTATTAAATTCACTAGTTGAACTTGAAAAGGCGAAAGAAAAAGCTGAAAAATCTGATTTACTTAAATCAAACTTCCTGGCTCAAATGTCTCACGAGATTAGAACTCCAATATACACTATTATGAATTATACATATTTGCTGCGATCAGAGTTTAAGGGAATTGCAAGCGATTCTACAACAGCAAATTTTAACGCAATTGAAAAAGCGGCTCATAGACTTCAAAGAACAATAGATCTTATTTTAAATTTATCTGATCTAGAATCTGGAAGTTATGAACCAAATTTTACAAAGATTGAAATACAAAAATTAATTGAGTTGAATATTCAGTCTTTCCATCCAATTGCAAAGGAAAAAAAGATTGAGCTTAATTACATTTCGAACGTTAAAGAATCAGCAGCAAAACTTGACGAATATACGTTTAATCATATATTTATAAATTTAGTTGATAATGCTATTAAGTATACTGAAAACGGCAAAGTTGAAGTTCTGTTTGCAGAAAATGGTAAAAATTATAATTTAATAATTGCAGATTCAGGAATTGGAATAGGCAAAGAATATCTTCCTTATTTATTTGATAAATTTTCACAAGAAGAAATGGGCTACACAAGACGTTTTGATGGAAATGGCTTAGGTTTGGCAATTGTAAAAAAATATTGCGATATTAACTCCATTAAAATTGATGTTGAAAGTGAAAAAAACAAAGGCACAAAAATTTCTCTCAAAATTCCCAAAATGGAATCCTATTAAAACTTAATTTTTCCAATAAACTCTAAAATAAAATGAATAATTTCTGGGATGAACGATATTCTTCAAATGAATATGTGTACGGTATTGAACCTAACGAATTTTATAAATCAGAGATAAATAAATTAAAAATTGGCAAAATTCTTTTTCCAGCAGAAGGAGAGGGAAGAAATGCTGTTTATGCTTCTAAATTGGGTTGGAATGTAACTGCATTTGACTCAAGTGTTGCGGCAAAACAAAAAGCAGATAAACTAGCAAATGATAATAATGTCAAAATTAATTATTTGGTTTCTGATTATGAAAAAATTGAATTGCAAAAAGACTATTTTGACTGTCTTGTTTTGATTTTTGCTCATTCTCCACAACATTTAAGAGAAAGTATTCATAAAAAATTACTTAATTTTTTAAAGCCTACTGGAACAATAATTTTACAAGGTTTTTCAAAAGATCAAATAAACAAATCCTCTGGCGGACCAAAAAATGTTGAAATGCTTTTCTCAAAAGAAGAACTGGAAAAGGATTTTGGGTCTCTTTCAAAGTTGCGAATTGAAGAAAAAGAAATATATTTGAACGAAGGTCCATTTCACGAAGGGAATGCTTCGGTTATTAATTTGGTTGGAATAAAATAGCATTAGATACTTTAAAAAATTAAAAACTTGTCTTTTCGAGTCCCTCAATTGACAGATAAAAAATCTCTTTTTAACATGAATTATAAGATTTAATCGTCACTGTTCTCCTCAGAATAATCAGTATTTTAATTGTTTTGGGAAATTTCTAAATAAAATTCACCTAAATTATTATAGACCTTACTTCCAGTTTCTGCCAATTTATCGTAAGGCTGATGTCCACCAGCTATCAATATACAATCAGCACCAATCTCCATTGCAACTTCATAATCATGAACCGTGTCGCCAATCAACAAGGTTTCGCCATGTCCATTTTCCAATTGTGCCATAAGGTTTTTTGCCAAATGAGTTTTGCCGGCTGCATAAATATTATCCAATCCAACTATGTGATCAAAATATGAATCTAACTCAAATGTCTTGATCATTTTATTAAGATTATCTTGTTTATATGCAGAGACAACTGATTGTTTAATTCCTACTTCATTAAACTTTTGCATAACAGAAAGTAAATCTTTGTGCAAATCACACTCGTATTTTCTTTCTTCATATTCATCCATCCATTCTTTTCCAACTATTTCGAATGATTCTTTGGTAAAATCAAATCCTGCCGCTATATAATAATCTTTCACTGGAATTGTAAAAATTGATTTATACTTTTCTACGGTTAAAAGTGGAATATTTTTCTTCCTAAAAAGATTGTTGCCAACATCAACGCAAAGCTTAACATCATCAAGCATTGTTCCGTTCCAATCCCAAATAACATGTTTATATTTATTTAACATTTTCCTGATACTCAATTTTTAGATTGTTTTGTTTATTTAAAAAGATTTAGTTGTATATAGAAATTTAAAGGAAAATTAGTGAAAGAAAAATTTTTCTTAACAATAATTATTTTTATCTCCATTTGGGGCTGCTCAACCGAAAACGATGACAACAACTCTTTTCTTCAATATTCATGGGAGTTTGCCGATCCAATAGATTTAAATATTGATAAGCATAAAATTGACGAGGCATTTTCTCATGCTGAAAAATTAGATTTTATTTACAGCATCATAGTTGTTAGAAATGGTAAAATTGCCGCTGAAAAGTATTTTAATGGAAAAGACAAAAACTCAATTTATAGTGTAAAGTCTGTTTCAAAAAGCTTTTTATCTGCAGCATTAGGAATTGCAGAAAGCAAAGGAATGATTTCTTTAAATGAAAGGTTAACTGATATTATTGACAACTATCAATCTCAAATTACTGACACTAAATTTAATGAAATTACTTTGCAGAATTTAATTACAATGAAAGCCGGTTTAGATGGTGACAGAAATATTTATTCCAACGTTGTAAACAGCAGTAATTGGCTGTCAACAATTTTCAGTATGAATTTAATAAATAACCCTGGAGTAAAATTTGTTTATACAACTCCGGGCACACATTTATTAAGCGCTGTGTTAACTGCATCTTCAGGTGTAAGTTCGCTTGAGTTTATAGAAGAGCACTTAACAAATAAAATGGGAATTGAAATCAATGATTGGAGACAAGATCCGCAAGGCATTTATTTTGGCGGAAATGATATGTTTTTTACAACAAGAAATATGGCCGTGTTAGGTTTGCTCTACTTAAATGAGGGAATCTTAAATGGAGTTCAAATTGTACCAAAAGATTGGATAGCTGCTTCACTAAATGATTATTCAGGTGGAATTGGGAATTGGAGTGTTATGAAAAATATTGGATATGGTTATCTCTGGTGGCTTGGTGAAATTAATGAATATAAAATGTATACCGCAATTGGGCATGGCGGTCAATTTGTTTTGTGTATTCCAAAATTAAATTTAATTGTTGCAACAAATGCATTTTCTGATCTTTGGTGGGATGAAGCAAATGAGCAAGAAACCACTATTTTAAATATTATTGGCAATTATATTATTCCTGCCGTAAATCCCTAATCCTTCGTTTTAACTCAATTTTTATACAATAGCTATTATTAATCCCTTTTCGTTTTCGATTATTGTTATAATGTTTGGGGGAAAGTAGTAGTTTGAAAGTAATTAAATACATAATTGAGAATTTCTTTATTTGGCGAAGTACAACTAAAAATGAGAATGATTCAATCAATGAAAATGAAATTGCAAAACTAAATCCTCTAAATCTAAAATTTCAACAACCATACGAAACCGAGTATTTAAATCATTACAATAAAAACTCTGTATTGCAAATTAATATTGCATCATCAGCTGGTGCTTTTTTATTTGCTGTTTTTTCAATATTCGATTTTCTTCTAGTACCGGATCTGTTTTACACTTTTTTATTTGTTAGGGTGGGTTTTGTCGGCGGTTTAATATTTCTTACTCTATTAGCTGTTAATAATTCAAAAAATAAAAATCTTAACCAACCAATTTTAAGTTTTACTACGTTTTTAATTGGTTGTGCTGATATAATGTTTATCATCCTGGCTTCGCCGCGATTGGATTCAACATATTATATTGGTCTTCTTTTAATTAATTTTTGGATTTACACTTTTCTTAAATTAAGATTTCTTTGGGCAACATTATCCGGAATTTCAATTTTTGTTGTCTACGTTATTTCTTCTATTTTCATTTTAAATCTGGATTCTGAACTACTCTTTGTAAGCACATCATATATTTATGCTTCTAACCTCGCCGGAATTTTTATTGCTTACGTTCTTGAATATTACTCAAGAAGAGATTTTTATCAAACCTTAATGCTAAAAAAATCCTTTGAGAAGAATAAAAGTTTAAGTGAAAAAATTAACGAAACAGATAAAGTTATTGATGAAGCCGAAAACAAACTTTTGCTGCAAAGTCAGGCGTTGGAATCTGCCGCAAATGGAATAATGATTATAAATATTCATGGAAATATAATTTGGTGTAATAAAGCCATTGAAAAACTTACCGGCTATAAACTCAATGAACTATACGGAAAGACACCGGGAATACTGAGATCGGGCAAACATGACAAAGTATTTTATAAAAACCTTTGGTCAACTATTTTAAAAGGTGAAGTTTGGTCAGGTGAAATTATAAATAAAAAGAAAAATGGAAAATTATATTATGAGGATATGATCATAACACCGGTAAAAGAAAACAATCATAATAATATCACCCACTTTATTGCAATTAAACAAGATATAACTTCAAGAAAAAAAATGGAAGACGAGCTGTATGAAAACGAGAAAAGATTACGCAGTCTTTTTGAAAATGCTACACTAGGTATTTATAGAAGCACGCCAGATGGAAATATTCTAATGGCAAATAATGCATTAATTAAAATGCTAGGATTTAATTCACTTGAAGAATTACGCAAAAGAAATATTAATGAGTCGGGTTATGTAAATCCAAAGCAGCGCAATATTTATAAAAACACTTTGTTAGAAAACGGTAGTATTGTAGGTTTTGATTCGGAGTGGAGAAAAAAAGATGGTTCGATTATTTATATCAGAGAAAGTGCAAGAATAGATGATGAATCAGGTAATATTATTTTTGAAGGAACCGTAGAAGATATTACATTAAGTAAAACTGCAGAGCATGAGCTTCTTGAATCAAAAGAAAGGTTACAGATAGTTCTTGATAATGTATATGATGCAATTTTTATCCATGATATAAATGGAAAAGTAATTGATGTAAATAATAAGGTTCTTGATCTATACAATATTAGTTATGAAGAAGCATTAAATATTTCAATCAATGAAATTTCCAGCGAAAATATGGATATGAAAATGGTAGCTGAATATTGGACTGATATTGTAAATACCGGAAAGACATATAAGTTTGAATGGAAAGCAATGCGGCCTAAAGATAAATATTTGTTTGATGTTGAGGTTTTTCTTTCCAAAATTTCATTTGGAAAGTTTCAATATATTCTAGCAAATGTTAGAGATATAACTGAGCAAAAAGAATCAGCAACAAAATTAATTGCAGCAAAAGAAAAAGCTGAACAATCTGATAAATTTAAATCAGAGTTTTTGGCCGGTATGTCACACGAAATAAGAACCCCAATAAATACAATTTTAAATTTCGTATCACTCATAAAATCTGATTTAGGAGAAAATGTTTCTGAAGATATTGCCTCATCATTTGAAATGATTGACAGTGGAAGCAGAAGATTAATTAGAACAATTGATTCAATAATTAATATGTCCCAACTTCAAGCCGGAGTTTATGATACAAATCCGGAATTGTTTTCAATAGCAGATGATATTATTCAACCTCTTTTAGAAGAATTTAAGCAAGCGGCTGATAGAAAAAAATTAGATTTTACAATTACTTTTATTCCAAAAAATTCAAATATCATTGCCGATTCTTACACAATCACTCAGTTGTTTGTTAATTTAATTGATAATGCTATAAAATATACCAACTCTGGAAGCATAAATATTTGTTTAGAGGAAGATAGTAACTCTTTCATCATTAAGGTTAAAGATACAGGTATTGGAATTTCTGAGGAGTTCTTGCCAATACTTTTTGAACCATTTTTACAGGAAGAAATGGGCTACACTAGGTCTTTCGAAGGAAATGGATTAGGATTAGCTCTGGTAAAAAAATATATTGATCTAAATAACGGAGAAATTGAAGTTGAAAGCCAAAAGGGAGTTGGCAGCATTTTTACAGTCAAACTGCCAAAACCAGTTGAAGAAAAACTGACTAAATTAAAAAGTAAATCATATTCAAATAAAATTTAGTGTCCCTCGCCATAGTTTTTTTCACCAGCAGTTATTTTAATCCTTAATTTATTTCCTTCCGGCGGTAATGGACATGTTGCATATTTTGTAAAAGCACATGGCGGATTATATGCTTTATTGAAATCTAATATTAAATTGTTATTTGAATCTGGAGCCGTTACATATAAGAATCTGCCTGCTCCGTATGTTTCCTCTCCACTAGTTAAATCTGCAAAAATGACAAAAAGATTTTTACCGGCGGCAACTGGTTCTAAGCTATAATTCTTATTTTCAAAGTTAAATTCAATTTTCCCCGGCGATAATTCTTTTTCCACTGTGCCCAAAATAGTTGGTACTTCAATTTCCTTTGGCTTTTCATAAGGAACAAATTTTGCGTTAATTTTCCAGTTTTCATTTACAACAAATCTTTCAATACTTTTAAATTCACTTAAAAGCGGTGCATCCAAATCTCTTAACCTTATGCCGTATTTATCACCTCTTTTTATAATAAACCATCTGAATGAACCATTTTCAAGAATTGTGGGATTTCCAGAAAGATCTATATTTAATTCAAGATCTTTAACTTGAACGCCATCACTTTTAACTATTATCTCCGGTTCACAAATAAATTTTAATATCGAGTCTGTTTTAATTATTGTACCAATTTTCTTGGGTGCGTTTTCTGGAAAAATAATTTTATTAGTATTTGCTGACCCAAAAGAGTTTTCACCTTCATCCAGCCAAAAAAGCCCAACCAAATTAAGCCAGCCTGTTTCTTTTTTTAAGCTTTCAATTCTGTTTGCATGCCATTCGTTTATTTCGCTTATATATTCTTCTGAACCAATCGGAACTTCATTATTATTTGAACAACCTAAAATGACTATTCCAAAAAAAAGTGAAAAAAGGTTTTTTGTTTTATTTGTAATTATTTTCATATGATTAAATCCAAAAATTATTCTCTTTCATTTAATTATATTTTACAATAGTATAATAATAAAAAGAATTTATTGATGAACAAATTTCTTCGAAGACTTCTAACCTTGCTGATATTTGTTGTTTTTTTATCATGCAGCAGATCAGTTACAACTGTAAATGACTTAGGTTTAATAGATGGAAAGTACGATTCGGATTTTGTTCAAATAAGTGAAAATAAAAAATTAGATGAGTTAGTTAATTCTGTAAAAATGCTTAATTGTATTGCTTATTATGAGAGCTATACATTTAGTTTTTCTAGCAACTTAAAAAAAGAAAATCTTAGTAAACCTACCTTTAAAAAAATTGCAATAAGTGAATCGCATTCAACAGAAACTGCAAGCGGTACTGCAACAATTATATACTCCGACAATGAAAAAGCAGCTCTGTTAACTTGTGCACATATTATAGATTTTCCGGATACACTGATAACATTTTTCAAAGATAATTTTGGTAAATCAACGGATATAATTGAATCTATTTCAATCAAAACAAAACAAACAAATTTGTTGCCGGAATATACTTTTCTTAACAAAGTTGAAATTTTAGCTGTGGATAATTCTTCTGATATTGCTGTAATTGGTTCCAATATTAAAAAAAATAATTCTCAAATATTCAATACGTTTAAACTTAAAGCAGGCAATGCAGAAGAACTTACTTGGGGAACTAAAGTATATATGCTTGGTTTTCCACTTAATTATAAAATGATAACTTCTGGAATTGTTAGTCCGTTTCAAGAATTTGAACATGATTATTTTTTGGTCGATGCTGTTTTTAATAGAGGATTTAGTGGTGGAATTGTCTTGGCAATTAGAGACGGTGCTCCTAATTTTGAAATAGTTGGAATGATTAAGTCCGGAACAGTACACAAAGATTTCAAGTTGAAACCCAAGACAGATAATTCTGATTTTGTCTTTGTGCCCCAAGCTGTTTATAAAGGCGAAGTAATTGTTGAACAAGAGACAGATATAAAATATGGAATTACTAAAATATTGACTATCAACAAAATTTTAGACGTTTTGAATGAAAACAGTGATAAATTTAATGATTTGGGATATCGCTTCGATTTATTTTTTAACTAAACTTATTATTCTTCACCAACAAAACAAAGACGACATGTCTTTGTAATCTGCCTAAAAATCAACAAATTCTAACATTCCTCAACATTCTTTCGATTATTTCTAATAGATTAATATTAATTGGAAGAAAGATGAAGTTTTTTGAAAAATCAATTCTATTATTTTTAATAATCGTATTTTTTTATAAAATTACAGTCGCACAAGGCTCTGAAAAATTTTTTAATAAACCGCTTGAACTTGAAGCCTGCATTGAATATGCTTTAAAAAATCATCCAATGGGACTCTTAAACAACAGTTCTATTGGAATTTCTGAATCTCAATTAAAGCAAGCTCATTCAGCTTACTGGCCTCAAATTGATTTAAGTGCTTCGGTATCTACAATGGATGATGATCCAAATTTTATTTTTCCGGCATCACAGATTGAAGTTCCATCGTTTAATTTTCCTGGATTAGAAATTGGTCCGATTGGGGTTCCTGAACAAAACATAAAACTTTTTGATAAAACAATGGTAATGGGATCCGTTGAAATGGTTTATCCACTTTATACCGGTGGTTTAATTTCATCATTGGTGGGTCAAGCTGAAGGCGGTCTTTTAATAGCAAAAGAAGAAGCTAAGAAAAATGAATTACAGATTATAGCTGATGTAAAGAAAAGATTTCATGCCGTTTATGTAATGCAAAAACTAAGTGCTATAGGTGAAGAAACTCTTGCAAGACTAGAAACAACTTTAGAATTAACCGAGAATTTATACCTAAAAGGTTCCGGTAAAGTAACAAAGACTGATTTTCTAAAAAATAAAATTCTTGTTGAAAATGTTAGATCTATAAATTCAACTTTTAAGCATAATTTAATTTTAGCAAAATCTGCATTGTTAAATGCATTGGGAGAAAAGATTGATAAAGACGTTTCTGTTAAATATGAAGAAGTGAATGATGTTCTAAAAAATTTCAATTATGAAGATTTGCTTATCACAGCATTTCAAAATAATCCAACATGGAAAACATTAGAAGTTGCTCAAAATATATTTGAAGAAAAAGTTGATGAAGCTTATAGCGGTCATTTGCCAAAGGTTGGACTAATGGGTTCCTTTAATGTTTTAAACAATGCATATAAATACGGTCTCGTTTCCGATGTCAATAAGTTGTCATGGACGGTTGGATTGGGAATGGAGCTGCCGCTTTTTAATGGATTTAGAACCTCTGCTCAAGTTGATGAAGCAAATTACCGTTTAGAAAAAATTAAAAGTCAAAAAATTCTTTTAGAAAATGGTTTAGGTATTTTAGTTAAAAAAGCCCTCGTCGATTATGAGTCGGCATCAGATCAGCAATTGTCACTAAAATCTGCAATGGATACAGCAATTGAAAATCAAGAATTAAACGATAGAGCATATCAAAGCGATTTGGTTGAATTACAGGATTTGATGGAAGCTCAGTTATTTGAAGCAATTATGGAAGTGCAATATTATAAATCTCTATACACTTATTATGAGTCATTAGCTGATCTTGAGTTTGTTGTTGGTACAAAATTAAAGTAATAAAAATGCTAATTAAAAAAATCATATTAATTTTTAGTTTTTTAGTCCTTTTTACCCAAAGCGTACTTTCTACAAATAATAAGGGTTCTGAACCACAAAAGATACGAACTGGTTTTTCTATTTATTTATTTAAAGATGTTGATATTAGAGATGCAACTGTTGCAATAAAAATGTGGGGAGATGAACTATTAAAAAATTTGGGAATGAACTTTTCACCTGAATCAAAAATTTATGAAACAAATGATGATATTATTAATGCTTTGAATAACAATGAGCTTGAGCTAATTAGCATAAGCACTTTGGATTATTTTGAGATTGCAAAAAAAGCACAGATAGAACCTTCGCTTATTACTACTATTAAAGGAAATCCTGGTGATGTCTTTATTCTGGTAGTAAGAAAAGAAAGCAATTATAAAAACATTGAATCACTAAATGGGAAAACGATTTTAAGACCTGGCGGAGCTTATGGAAAAATAATAGATGTTTGGATTTCAAATTTAATTCTTGAAAAAAATAGACCCGTTGAAAATTATTTCTCAGAAGTCAGAACTGTTGAAAAACCTTCACAGGCATTGCTTCCTGTATTCTTTAAACAAGCAGATGCTTGCGTTGTTACTGAAAGTTCGTTTATAACAATGAAAGAGTTAAATCCTCAAATTAGTAAAGAATTGATTGCTATTGAATTAAGTCCAATATATCCGAATGGATTGATGTGTATTAACAAAAATATTAGTCCCGAGTTAAAAACAAAAATTGTAAGTGCTGCCAAAACTTTATCGCAAAGTGTATCCGGCAAGCAAATTTTAACACTCTTTAAAGCCGAAAATGTGGTTGACTTCAAAGAAGAATATATCGAAGGAATAAAAAAGGCAAATATTAAATATCAAAAAGTTATTAAATGATTAAAAGAAAAAATTATATGTTTTATCATTTTCATCATAATAGTATGAATAAAATACTTCAAAATATAATTCTAATTTCTTTGTTGATTGTTTCAAACGTATATCCACAAAATGAAATAAGAAACAAATTTACCTTAGGAATTTCAACTGATATTTTTGAAGATATTAACTTAAGAGACGCAAAAGTAACTCTTAAACTTTGGGGACAATTACTAATAAGTGAAATGCCAATAGTTGATAGTCTTAACATTGTTGTATATGAAAACGTTGAATCAATCATTGAAGATTCAAAAAAAAATAAAATTGATATTATGTACATTAGTTCATTAATGTATGCAAAATATGAAGACAAGATTAACTTAACACCGGCCATATCTACTAAATCGAATTATCAAGATTTCTATCATCTTGATCTTTTGTCAAACACTAAAAGTAATGCTGAAAAATTTGAGGATTTAAAAAACTCAACTATATTAATTCAAGGTGGTAAATACAAACAAATTGCCGAGTTGTGGCTTGATTATCTTGCTTTACAAAGTGGAGTAAAAGATAAATATAAATTTTTTAAAAAGGTTGAATTTGTTGAAAAACCTATGCAGGCAGTTCTCCCAATTTTTATGAACAAAGCTGATTATTGTATTGTAAATTCTGTTTCCCTTGAAGCATTGGCAGAATTAAATCCTCAAATAACAAAGGGATTAAAGCACGTTTTTTCAAGTCAGCCATTAAATAACGACCTAATTTGTATAAACAAAAACCTTACCCCAAAAGAAAAAAAATTAGTAACAGACATAGCTTTAAATTTTAAAACTATGCCTAAAAACGAACAACTCTTTAAAATATTTAAAACAATTGGGGCTGGAAAATTTAAAGAAAGTGATTTAGAAGGAATAAGAAGCTTGTTAAAAAATTATAAAAACTTATTGGTTGCGAATAAACCTTAAAAAGTAAATGAAAAAACGCCGGACTATATTTTTTAGAATTGCTTCTCTTTCTTGGTTAGTGATTGTAATAACATTGGCTATTTTCATTTTTTCAACAATACCATACCAAAAAGAAGTATTGATTGATAGAATGAATTCCGAGGCGCGTGATATTGCTTCTTCAATTAGTCAAGTAACTGCAACTGCTATTATTGGAGAAGATTATAGTTTTGCTCTTGAACATTGTTTAAATGTTGTTCAGGAAAGTAATTCAATCTTATATTCTGTAATAACTAAAAAAGATGGATTTTCTTTAATAATACTTGACGATGGCTGGAGCTTAGACACCCTTGGAGGAAAATGGACTTTGGGTGATGCAGACAATAATATTGGTAAGTTTGTATACGAAGATATGATTAAAGAAAACATCTTTTACTACAAGTATCCTTTTAGTTATTCCGGTATTGAATGGGGCTGGATTCATATAGGCTTGAGTTTAAAAAATTATAATGCCGGAATAAAAGAGTTGTACCTTAGAACTTTTACATCATCAATAGTGGCAATTATTATTGGTTTTTTTGCCTCAGTACTTTTTGCCCGTAAAATTAGCAAGCCAATTCATCACTTAAACGAAGTGACAAAAAAAGTTACACAAGGAAATTTAAATGTCCGTTCTGAAATTGAAACCGGAGATGAATTAGAGGGTTTGTCTGACTCTTTTAATATAATGACCCAATCTTTAAGTGAAGCTCAGTTAGAACTAGAGAATAGAGTGGTTGAAAGAACGGCAGAATTAGCTGAATCTAATATTGCATTGGAAAAAGAAATTGTTGAAAGAAAAAAAGGTGAAGAATTGTTACAATCTTCCCTACATGAAAAAGAAATTCTTCTAAAAGAAATTCACCACCGTGTAAAAAATAACTTACAAATTATTTCAAGTTTATTATATCTGCAAAGTAAAAAAGTTGAAAGCGAAGAACTTTCAAACATTTTAATGGATAGTCAAACACGGGTTAAATCAATGTCTTTGGTCCATGAAAAATTATATCAATCAAAGACTCTCTCACATATTGATTTTAAAGAATATATAGAAAATTTAACAAGCTACATTTTTAATTATTACCAGCATAATAAAAAAATTAAACTGGAAATTATTTCCGATCCGATAAAGATGAATATAGATACCGCTGTTCCATGTGGCTTGCTTATAAATGAGTTGGTTTCTAATGGCTTAAAATATGCTTTCCCGGAAAATTATAATTGTGATCAACCTCACATAAAAATTGCAGTAAATCAAAAAGAAGAATTAAAGTACTCTCTTGTAATCTCCGATAATGGAGTTGGGTTGCCAGAGGATTTTAATATTAAGACAAGTAAATCTCTTGGTTTAAAACTTGTTAATAGTTTAGTTGCTCAGATTGAGGGTGATATTAAAGTTAATTCAGAAAAAGGAACAATGTACAAAATTAATTTTATTGATAGGGATAAAGTCAGAACTAAACAGTCATGAATCAAGCAAAAATTTTAGTTGTTGAAGATGAAAGTATAGTTTCTCTTGAAATTCAGAGTCGACTTGAAGAGTTAGGATATGAAGTTGCCGGCGCTGTCTATTCGGGAGAAGATGCAGTAAGCACATCAAAAGAAATAAGCCCTGACTTAATTCTAATGGACATTAATTTAAGGGGGGATATTGATGGAATAGAGGCTGCAAACCAAATTAAAGGTGCACTTAATATTCCCATTATATACATGACCGCTTATGCAGATGAAGAAACTATTCAACGAGCAAAAGTATCTGAACCCTACGCTTATATAATAAAGCCCATTGAAGTAAGAGAATTACATACTTCTATTGAAATTGCCTTATTTAAATCTCAAATGGAAAAGAAATTGATAGAAAGCGAAAGACGTTTTCGTGGTCTTTTTGAGAATGCTACTCTTGGATTATATAGAATGAATCTTGACTGTGAAGTTTTGATGGCAAATAACGCCTTAATAACAATGCTTGGATATGAATCATTAGCAGAATTAAATGAAAGAAATAATAACAAGGATGGTTATCTTAATCCAAATAAACGAAATGAGTTTATTAATGAACTCGAAAAAAAGGGAAGTATAACTGCTTTTGAATCTGAATGGAAAAGAAAAGATGGTTCAGTAATATATATTTCTGAAAGTGCAAGTAAAAATATAGATGAATTTGGAAATGCTGTTTATGAAGGTACAGTAGAGAATATAACCGAAAGAAAGCTCGCTGAAAATAATCTCAGAGATTCTGAAGAAATACTTCACAAGGTGTTTGATAATGTATATAATGGAATAATTATTCATGATACAGAAGGAAATATTCTTAAAGTAAATGATAAGATTTTACAATTTCATGGTTTGAACACAGAGCAATTTAATAACCTGACTGTTTCAGATCTTTTAGATGATAAAAACACTTTAGAGAAATTAAAAGCTGAGTGGAAAAAAGTTATTAATGGTGAAAACCGTTTGTTTGAGTTCAAGGCTAATAAGTATAATTCAAACCTATTTTTTGATGTAGAAGTATTTTTAACGACTATAAAAATTAAAGAAAAAACCCATATTCTTGCAAACATTAGGAATGTGACAGAAGAAAAGAAAGCAAAAGAAGCTTTAATCAATGCAAAAGAAAATCTCCAAAAAGTATATGATAACGTTCATAATGCAATATTTATCCACAAAGAAGATGGAAGTATTTTAGATGTAAATGAAAAAATGCTGTCTATGTATAATGTTGATAGAATTCAAGCACTAACTTTAAATATAATTGATATTTCAAGTAATGACAGTTCATTGGAAAAGGCAAAGTTTTATTGGCAAAAAGCTTTGGAAGGAGAAGATCAGGTTTTTGAATGGAAAGCAAAAAGACCAGGCGATAATTCAGTGTTTGATGTTGAAGTTTTTCTTACTAAAATAACGTTTGGTGGTTCCAATTATATTCTTGCAAATGTAAAAGACATTACTGAACAGAAAAAAGTAAAGCTCGCATTAATTGAAGCAAAAGATGCCGCTGAAAAATCAGATAGACTTAAGTCAGATTTCCTTGCAGGAATGTCGCACGAAATTAGAACTCCTGTAAATACAATACTAAGTTACAGTAGTTTGCTAAAGGATGAGTTAAAAGACTTAGGAATTCATGATTTTTCCGATATATTTCACTCAATATCATTTGGCGGAAAAAGATTAATTAGAACTGTTGATTCTATTTTGAATATGTCCCAAATACAAACGGGTACTTTTGATATAGTTGTTGAAAAAACCAATCTTGAAAACGATATTCTTATTCCTATTTTTTCCGAATTTAAGGTAGAAGCTCAAAATAAAGGTTTAAAATTTTACCTAGAGAGATTTGCAGATGATCCAACAATTTCTGGTGATTCATATTCGCTTACTCAACTATTTAATAATTTAATTGACAATGCTCTTAAATACACTAACGCAGGAGAAGTAAAGATAAGAACTTACAACAATGGTAATCACGAATTATATGTAGATATTAGTGATACTGGTATTGGTATTTCCGATGAATTTCTCAAAAATATTTTTAATCCGTTTACGCAAGAATCACAAGGCTATACAAGAAAATTTGATGGAAACGGACTTGGCTTGGCTTTGGTGAAAAGATATTGCGATTTAAATAAAGCCGACATTTCAATAAAAAGTAAAAAAGGCGAAGGCAGCACATTTACTGTTAAATTTAAGAACTCCATTTTATCATAACAAAAACTTTCCTTTAGCAACTTTTTTATTTCATTAAAATAAAAGATTCTTTTCAACGTGGAAAATATTTATTACATTTATCCACCACTCAAAAAAATAATATGTCCCATATTTTTGAATTTAACAGAAAAATTGGTAAGGGTATTAATTTTGGCAATGCTCTTGAGGCTCCGGTTGAAGGTGTTTGGGGCTTAAAAATCAAAAATGAATATTTTAACTTAATTAAACAAGCCGGCTTTACTTCTGTACGAATTCCGATTAGATGGTCAATACATTCTTCAAATAAAGAACCATATAAAATTAATGACGATTTCTTTTTAAGAATTGATGAGGTTATAAATCAAGCCTTGGAAAACAATCTGATTGTAATTATAAACATTCATCATTTTTATAAATTGTTTTTTAATCCTAATAAATTTGAAACAAAATTTTATTCATTATGGGATCAGTTAAGCAATAGATATGCTAAATATTCTGAGAACCTGATATTTGAACTTTTAAACGAACCTCACTATTTTCTTACAACAACCAAATGGAATAGGTTTGTTCAAAATGTTTTGCCAATTATAAGAAGATCAAATCCTACACGAGCAATCTTAATTGGGCCAGGAAGATGGAACAACATCGAAGGATTGAACAACCTTATTCTTCCGGAAAACAAGGAAAATATTATTGTAACCTTTCATTACTACAAACCATTTACATTTACTCATCAAGGCGCAGAATGGGTTTATTTCAGTCATTTATTCTTAAAGAACAAATGGAAAGGATCACCAAAGGAAAGAAAAAAAATAGTTGATCACTTTTTGTTTGTCAGCTCATGGAGTTTAAAAAATAATGTCCCTATAAATTTAGGTGAGTTTGGATCTTATTACCATGCTGATTTGGAATCAAGAAAAAGATGGACAAAAACTGTTATTGATACTGCTGAAAAGTTTGGCTTCAGCTGGAATTACTGGGAGTTTGGGGCTGGATTTGGAGTGTATGATATTACTAAAAATAAGTGGAAAGAAGAATTGCTTTCCTCTTTAATTAACTAATTAATTTATCTGCTTTTTTAGATTATTCCCTTTATTCTATTGAACATTCATTAATTTTTTCTTAAATAGAAATATAAATTACGTGTTCTCTTTAACCGCTTGGAGGGAATATGAAATCTTTAATGTTTTCAGAAATAAAAGTCATTTCTTTTTTACGCTATATTGCTCATCTTTTTAGTATTCTGCTAATATTTGTTGTTCTGCTTTTGGCATTGGGAGAAAATTTTAAAAGTATAGAGAAGTTAACATTACAAGAATTGCTTTTGATTTCTTCATTCATAATAATGTTTGTTGGTCTTTTGTCTGCTTGGAAATGGGAATTTTTTGGAGGCTTACTAATTATTATTGGTTTTGCTATGTTCTATATTGTTAACTCCTTATATGCAAAAAATTTAAATCTGGGTTTTTTCTTTGTGCTTTTTCCTTTAACTGGTTTAATTTTTATTTTCTGCTGTTGGCGCGAAAAGCGTTTAACAAATTAAATGATAAATTCTTTTTTGATTAAATAATATTAAAATAAGTGCCCAAAATTAAAGTAAAAACCGGTTGTGTTTTTTCCTATGCCGTAATCTGCTCGTACAATAAAATTATCCATATAAAACCTTAGTCCCAAAATTGAATTTACAATCCAGTTTGGTGTAGATTTGCTATTGCCAATATCGACTCCAAGAATAAAGCCAAATCGCCACCAGATTGGAATTCTGAACTCTTCGTTCACTAAAATATATGATTCTGAAATATATCTATCTTGAGGAATACCTCTAATTGTGTTGTTTCCGCCCAAAGCAAGCTTATTTGGAAATTCTACATTGCTCATTCTTTCATAAGCGATTCTTGAAGCGAGGATAATGTCTGGACTAAATATTGGAAAATAGTATTGAAACATTATCTTGTTTCTTATAAAAGACTGTTTTCCACCATTAATATCTCTGGCAAATTCGTTGTTTAATTGAAGTAGGAATCCTTCTTTTGGATGAATTAAGTCTGTTCTTGTATCATAAAGAAAATTTAAAAGAAAAGATAGATTCTGTACGTGTGAGTTAGAAATTGGCTTTAATGTTCCATCCGACGGCATATCATAGCAACTAATACTTGTATATTTAAATCCAGATTCAGCAATTAATGATTTTGTTAATGTTTTGCTAAAAATTGTACTTATATCAATTGGTTCTCTAGTGTATTCTTCAATTGTGTTTGTAGATTTCGCAAAATCATTATTTCTTATTGAGTAAAAGTCAAAATCAATCCATTTGTCATAATCAATTATAAAATCAAATGCGGAACCATAATCTTTTCCATGCCTTCTTTGTTTATCAGGAAAAGAAAAAATTAATTGATACCACCTTTCGCCCTTTGTGCTATTATAAATTGTTATATCGAAACTTTCTTCACTGCCTAAAAAATTATATAAAAATCCCTTGGCTCCATAGCCGAATCCAACATCTGTATCATAATTTACAATTGGGAATGCCTCCCATTGTTTTTGTAAATAATAGGTGGTATCATTTTGCGCAAAAACATTCAAAGAAGAAGAAATTGCTAAAGTTGTTAAAAATATTTTTTTAGTTTTATTTAATATCATTTTTGCACTTTAAAATCTAAATCCTGTGCCTAAACTAAAAGCAGTGTGACTAAAATTAACTTTTGTTTCAGGAATTACTAGTACGTTTTCACCATCAGAAATCTCAAATTGACCTATGTTTACTTTTCCCATATATCTTAATTGTGCGTTTACTGCAACAAACATCGAAGAATATGGAGGAAAGGTTATTCCGAGATCAAAGACAACACCAACTGTTGATGTATTAGATATATTCTTAGAATTATCCTCCCAGGTTTTTGTAAAGAAATATGCTGGTCCTCCTCCAAGATTAAGAACTCCGTATTTAAACCATATCATTGGGGCAAGTGTCTTTATTGAATAATTTAGAAAAATGTATCCAAATTGATTGTTGTATCCGTGGGTGCTGCCAATTGGGTTGTTTCCATAAATTCCTCCAAAGGCATATTCTTTACTATAAAAATACTTAAGAGAGAAAAACCAAGGAGCACCCAATTCTCCAAAGCCTGTATAGGAGATTGGGTGTGTAATGCTCCTTGATGAAAACCAGTTGTAAGTAGTCTCATCAAATCCAGATTTGATTAATTGATTTTCTATATTTTGCGCTGGACCGCTTGATGTTGTCCCAAGATAAAAAGCTATTTCTATTTTTTTATTAAATGATATTTCGGGTTCTTTAATATCTTCATTATGTTTAGTTGGTTTGTTTTCTATTTGCTTCTCTTCATTCCTTTTCTCTAGACTTTTATTTAGTTCATTTTTATTACTAATAAAATTTTTCAAGTAAAAAAGATCATTTTTGTTTCTTATAATTATTTCTTCGTTTTCTGATAAACCAACTCCTACAGCCGAACCCATAAGAGCTCCAGCCAAGCCAAATGCGACTCCACCCATTAGAGCCTTCTGTCCAGCAGAAAATCGAATAAAGCTTCCCTCATCATCACCACTTGCTAATCCTAACAATAAGCCAATGCCAGCTCCTATTAGAAAGCCATTCCCCATACTTGACGATACTTGCGATTCTTTTATTATTGTTACCGAAAAAATATTACTATAATGTAAACTATCTATTTGGTTAAAGTTGGAATTTAGGCTTTTATTGATTTTAATTTTTTCTTCTTCAACAGAAAACAAGTTTCCAACTAGTGTATCTTTATCATTAGTAATTATATTTACCCAGCATGTTTTTTCAGGTTCAAACAATTTCACTTGTCCGCCGATATTAAGATTAATAAGTAATAAAGTGATAAAAATATTTAATATTCTTCGTTTCATTTCATACCGCCGTTTCTTAATCAAGGGCATAACCAAAAATGAATGAAGCCCTGTTTCCTCTTGGACTAATTGAATATGCTATATTCAAAGGAATACTGACACCACCGTAATCAAGACTCAACCCTCCGGCAATAACCAGAGACGAGCTTACTATTGTTTTATCATAAGTATCTTTTGAAACTATAAGATTTGGACCCATGCCAAATTCATATCCGTTAAGAAATCTTATTCCAAAAGCTGTTGTAAGGCTGGGTACAATTTTTCCATATTCAACTCCTCCAAACAAAGGAATAAACTGCACCACAAATGACGGTCCTTGCGCTGCGGTTGGACTAACTTGATATTCAAAATGCCATCCAAACTGACTTACAAGACGATCCATTTTGTTTTTTTTCATGGTTTTGAATAATTCACCATTTCCATGAACATATGTTAAGCCTAATCTTGGTCCACCAAGGTTTCTTTCTTTAAGCTGGGGAATTGTTTCAACTCTTTGAGAATATGTTGGAAAGGAAATAATAAATGAGAAGAAAACAACTGCAAACTTTCTTAGTGACATTTTAACCTCCAAATTATTATTGCTGCTTGTAATAAGCACAATTCTAATTTGCTAGTTGTCATAAAAATGTAAAATCAATTTCACAAAATTATTTTACAAACTTATATCCCGCTTTTGGAATAGTTAACAAGTGTTTTGGTATAGATGGATTGTCTTCTATTTTTTTTCTGATGTTCAAAATAAAATTATCAACAGTGCGGGTTGTGGGAAAATTTTCATATCCCCAAATATCATCAAGAAGCTGATCTCTTGATATAACTTTACCTTCTGACTTAATAAAATATTTCAAAATATTTAATTCGGTTGATGATATTTCTACGATCTTTCCACTTTTTAAAACTTCATGTTTTACAAAATCTATTTCAATATTACCAAAGGAATAGTTTTCAAGTTCTTTTTTAATTTCAACATTTCTTCTAAACAGCGCCTTTATTCTTGCATTTAATTCCCTTATACTAAAAGGCTTTGTAACATAATCATCCGCGCCTATTTCTAAACCAAGAACTTTATCAATTTCATCTTTTTTGCTAGTCAGCATAAGTATTGGAATCCCAACACCGCTGTTTCTAAGATCTTTACAAATTTCAATGCCATTTTTAGATGGCAGCATTATATCTAAAATTATTAAATCCAAATTTTCGTTTTTTCCTTTTCTTAATCCAACCTCTCCATCTTCTGCTGTTATAACATCATAATGCTCTTCGGTTAGGGATTCAACTAATCCTTTTAAAATTGCCGGATCATCTTCAACTATTAGTATTTTTTTCATTTTATCCTCAAGGCATATTCTTTTTTTTGATTCTAATTTTGAAAACTTAACTATTTCCAATTAATGGAAATATTAACAAGAATGTACTTCCTTCTCCTATTTTGCTTTTTACTTCAACCTTTCCATTGTGTCCATCCATAATATGCTTTACTATTGAAAGTCCCAGACCAGCTCCACCTGACTTATCAATTTTTTGATTGCTCGACCTAAAAAATGGTTCAAAAATATTTGAAATCTCTTCTTCTGAAATGCCAATCCCAAAATCTTTAATCTCGATAATAATATTTGCGTTATCCTTATAAACACTTACAAGGATTTCTTTTTTTAAATTACTATACTTCATAGAGTTTGATAATAGGTTTACCAATGCTTCTGCTATTGCATCCTCATCAGCATTAACATATATTTTATCATTTTCAAAATGAGTAACAACTTTAAATTTTCCGATTCTAAATTGGTAATCAAGACTGACCAAAACTTTTTTTACTACTTCAACAACATTAACTTTTTGCAGAATATATTTTTGAACTCCCTTTTCAATTTTTGAATAATCTAAAACACTGTTTATCAACCTTGTTAAACGATCGCTTTCGCCCTCTATTATATCTAAGTATTCGTCTACCTTTTCTTTTTTTAAATTGCTTATTGTTCTTAATCGTTCAGCAAATAATTTTATTGATGTAAGTGGAGTCTTAAGATCGTGTGAAACACTTGAAACAAAATATGATTTGATTTTATTGAGTTCTTCTAACCGCTCGGTTTCCAGGTGCTCTCTAATAACTTCTTCTTGAAGCATTATTCTATCCAATGTTAATCCAATGCTTGTAGTAATAATATTTAACAAATCAACATCTTCAGCGGTAAAGATTGTTTCGCTTTTCTTTTCACCAAGAATTAAAAATCCATGAATATTTATATTAGAGGATTTAATACAAAGTATAAGCGATTTGTTTATTTCATCAGATTCTGAAAAAGGAATCTTTGATATTCTCACGCTTGGTTCGATTAAAGCAGATAATGAAACAGGATAGTTTACTGCCATAGGATTTAAAGTAAGTTTTACAATTGTATTTTTTTCATTGGTGGTTTTGAAGTTTGGGTTTTGATACTTATTAATTTCATTTTTTTGATCATTGTATGTAAAATATCCAATCTTATAAAGCGGAATTAGTCTGTTTATCAGATGAAGAACTTTGTTTATTAAAATTTCTTTATTATGAATGTTTTTAACTTCTTCATCAAATAACTTTAACGCTTGCCTATAGTCATATTCAATTCTAAAAAATTTTCTATCAACAAATTTTTGCACTTTCTCTTTCGCTGGTTGAAAGAGCAAAGCAATTGTTATAGCTGCGGCTATTGAAGCAAGCTCAGAATTCTGAGAATTTATTAGTTTTGCAACTATCGCTAAAATTATTGCATATATTATTAGAAGTGAGGCAATAACAGTTGTGTACACTATACCACGCTTAATTATTACATCTATATTCATTAGTCTGTATCTTATGATTGCAATGCCAAATGTAATTGGAACAAATGCAACCAATAATAAAATAAATGACTCAGGCAATATCGCCTTATTCCAAATCCTTGTGGGAATAACCCATAAGAGCAAATAACCAAGTGGTCCAATTATAAATCCTGTTATAATCCACCTCATTCTTTTTCTTTCTGTTTCATCCTTTGAAGTTGCATAAGTATTTATGAAAATTAGAATTGAAGAAATAATTAGAATCGTTATAAAGATGCTGCTAATATCAAATATTAGAATATACCCTCTTGCTGCATCAAGATTGAATTTGAATGAAAACTTTAAAAAATTATAGCTTAGTAAAATTGAAAGAATGGCACCAAAAGCCAATAATGCATTAGAAGTAAGTTTGTTTAATTGTTTGGTTTTTGATGGAAACAAAATTGAAAATCTTAAAAAATATATTGGAGCAAACAAATATCCAATATGAAAACCTATTCTTGTTGCCTTGCCTAAGTAAATTGGTAACTTTGAATAATTTCCCCATGTCATTAAGATTATAATTGCCGTAAAAATAAAGGCCCAATGAAATGTGTTTGCTAATGTTTTGTTGTCACATTTAATTAATACTATTATTGCCACTAGAAAAAATAAAATTCCGACTATACATGCGGTAACAATATAAAACACCGAGTAATATTTTACCGTTACAATTTGGGTCTGAAATATTTTACCATTTCTTTGAAGTTCAGCTTTTAATTTTTCACCCGGATTTTTACCATCAAGAAATATTTCTATTTCTTCTTTTGTTTTAAACTCAAACCCTGAAATATTAATAATTTGATCATTTTTCTGATAGTTTCTATTTTCTTTTTCGAGTTCTGTAATTATTAAATTTTTATTTAATGAACTTAATATAAAAGGCAAGTCGGCTTTATTTACTATGCTGAAAACCCCAAGTAATGAAAGCAAGAATATTATTATATCTATTATTATTAGATATCTTTGATTCGGCGAATGCTTTTTCAATACAACCTCGCTTTGTTTAAATATTTTAACAAAACAAGAATTGAGTAGAGTCGTTGATAGTTTAAATTGTTAATGGAGCTAATACAATATAATTTATTTAAATGATTTCTTCTATTAATAAAATTATTTGATAAAAATGGAGGAAAACCCCATCTATTTAATTTCCTCCATTTCGAAAATTGTAATCAAAGTTTTACGAAGAATGTATTATTTACATCCTTTTTCAAATATTAACTCTGCAACAACCCCTCCATGATCCGACGGCCACAAACCAGATGATGTTTTGTCTAAAATCTCATCTCCTATTACTTCTGCGGTTACTTGGATTAATTCTAATCCTTTAATATTCATCTCCTCTCTAACAAAAACATGGTCTATTCTTTTCCAAAATTTTTGTGATGTATTCAATAAATCTAAATCATGGCCATAAGTAAATCCATCTGGATTCTCAACTGAACTATTTAATAACCATGTGTCTTTATATCGATTTGTTAACGTCACTAATCGATATGTTGGTTCATCCTGAGCAGCACTATTAAAATCCCCGACAAGTATAACCGGAATTTTAACTTTGGCAAGTCTAATTAATAACTCAGCTGCTTGCGCTAATTGAATTTTAAGCAGTGGGCCGCCTTGGTCTGCATCTTCTAAATGTGTGTTGACAAACCTATATTTCATCCCATTTATTTCTGCAGTTACAGCGCAATAACCCCTTGGTATTTCTATTCCCATTTCTGGAATTGTAAGTTTTACCCTATAGTTTCGTTCTTCAACATTACTTATTTTGATACCTTTCTTTACTAAAATTACATCATAATCCGTAAGCCTAATATCATCAAAAGTAGGGTCCTGACTTGTAACCATTGGTAGCTCAATATCAAAGTTTTCAACTTTTGCAGCAACTTCGTAATGTAAATCCATTGAAGCCATTGTTTGTAATAATACATCCAGATAATCAATCAGAACATCTTTTGCTGGCGATTTTCCACCCAAAACAAAATCACCCGGAGATTGAATTCTAAAAAGAGAAACTTCTTGTAATCCAATTAGGTGTGGTTGAGTAGCAGCTATTTCTTGAGCTAAAGATACTGCCCTATCAGGAAAGTTTGTCGCTTCCAACATTTGCATTAATTCTGTTACAATTAGTGGAATTTGTTCAGGATCTTCAGCCATAAGAAGCCTGTCGACATCTGTGCCAACATAAATATTTCGAGTCATTACAGTAATATTCTTTGGGCTACTGTTTTGTTTCTCAGGAACTGCGTCACTTTGGTTATCTAATGGTGAAA
This sequence comes from Ignavibacteriales bacterium, assembly GCA_020635275.1. GTDB lineage: Bacteria > Bacteroidota > Ignavibacteria > Ignavibacteriales > Melioribacteraceae. The sequence goes on along the minus strand of JACKAA010000002.1, from coordinate 699,816 downwards.
CAGGGTCGTTTTCTTTACATGCCAAAACAATTAGACTTAAGAAAAGTATTAAATAAATTACTTTTAAGGCTTTCATATATCCTCCAACTAAAATTTTAATTTTGTAAAAAAGATTCAAAAGAAAATTAGTTTTTAGAAAAAAAGGATTTGTCAGAAGAATGTAAAAAAAATGTAATTCTATTTGCAGATGTTTGAAAGATTAAACTTATCTGATGAGATAAATTAAAAAATTTCGTGTCTATAATGCAGGAATCAATCCAAATTGGGTATAATGGTGCGTAAAATGTTTTTTGTGAAAAACTATCCACTCTTCATAATTTAAAGGACCAAACGTAGGATTATTTGGTTTCTCACTTGGATGCTGATTAAAGTAATTAAAAAAAAAGTTTACTTCTTTTTTCAGTTCATTTTTGGCAGAATCTAAATTTTCAAATTGTAATGGTTTTAATCCCTCGCCAACAATGGTATTAACAAATCCTTTTGGTAATGGTCTATTACTTAAAAGTATTTTTTTTAGAATGGGAAATTTTTCTGGTGGATTCATACAATCATTTATTGGACTATTCCCATTACTTGCCTTTAGTGTTTGAACTAAGTGCTCAATCATATGCTGAGCCGTCATTGTTCCCCATACAGGTTTTGTATCGATGGATAATTTCTCTAGCAGAGAGTCCTCAATAAATTCAAACATAAATAAAGATACCTTTTAGTGAATCCTAGCTATATTGAATACTAATATATAAAAGTTGAGCTTCTTTTACTTATTCAGCTTTGAAATCTTCTTTTTTATGAGAGCCGTCACAAAATGGCTTGTTAGCTGAATGTCCGCATCTGCATAAAAATAATTTTTCACCATCTTTAATATTCTCACCTGACATTTTATTAACAGTAAGATTTCCTTCAATCATCAATGGTCCGTTTGGCATAACTGTAATTTTTGTTTTTTCCATTTTCTTTTTTTCCAATTCTAGTTCATAATCAATTAATTCATATTTCAGAGCACCCGATGGGCACATATCAATAACTTCAATGATTTCTTCTGGATTTGCACCGGCTACGTTTACCCATGGTTTTTTAGATGTATCAAAAACGTTTGGCAATCCTTTAATACATTCAGCTGCATGAATACATACGCTTGGTGCAAAACTTACAGAAATTTTTTCTGACTTATAATAAACTCTTTTTTCATCCATTTCAGCCTCTCATTTTATCTAATAAATTATTTAGTGTTTCAACTTCTGATAAAGATAAAGTATTAAATAAATTTTCAAACTCACTATCAATTGTATCCAATTCTTTAAGAAGCTGCAAACCTTTTTCAGTAATGTTTATATCCGATTTTCTTCTATCGTTTTGGCAGATATTTCTTATAAGAAGTTTTTTTAATCGCAGCCTTTCAACAAGTCTTGATGTATCTGACATTTTGTCTAACATTCTTTCTCTTAACGTATTAACAGAAACTGATTCTGGGTGTTGACCTCTAAGTATTCTCAGAATATTATATTGTGTTCCGGTTATTCCATATTTATCAAATATCTTTTTCTGAAAAGTAATTAACCAGCCGTGAGTAAACATTATATTCACGGCTAGTTTTTGATAATCTGTTTTAAATTTTCTCTGTTTTATTTCTTCTTCTAATTTCATAAATGATTATTGTTTTGCCAATTCTAAATTAATAATTAAATTAACATCTTCTCCAACAACAAGGCCGCCAGTTTCTAAAGCTGCATTCCACTTTAGATTATAATCAAATCTATTAATTGCTCCTGTTGCTTTAAATCCAGCTTTTGTATTTCCCCATGGATCTTTAACCATTCCGTTATAAACAACATCTAACTCAACTTCTTTTGTTACGTCTCTAATTGTTAAATCGCCAACTAGTTTATAGTTTTTATCATCTTCTTTTGAAAAAGATGTACTAACAAAAGTCATTTTAGGAAACTGTTCGGCATTAAAAAAATCATCTGATTTTAAATGATTATCTCTTTTTTCATTATCAGTATCTATACTGTTTACATCTGCAGAAAATTCTACAGAAGCACCATCAAAATCATCTCCGTTTGAAGTAACTTTAACATCGTATTCATTAAATTGACCTTCAACTTCAGAAATTACTAAATGTACAACCGAAAAGCCTATTTTTGAATGAGATTTATCTAATCCCCAACTTGTTTGTGCAAAATTAATTGATACAGCAAATAATAATATCATTGCCAATTTTACAGTTTTCATTTTATTCTCCTTTTATTTGTAAGATAATTTGTCTTGTTTATAATTCAAATATACGTTATAACATCTAATGTTGCAACATCTTTTTTGTCTTTTATAATTTTTATTTTTTTTAGTTATGGCAGGTGCAGGCTAATGTTTCGGATTTTGATTTTTCAAAAGCTTCTTTGCCCTCCCTAAACGCAAAGTAGGCTATTCCTAATGAACCGGCAATATCGATATAGGCTATGTGAAATATTTCGTATGCACCACTGGAAATTAATAGAAGAAATGATAAGTAAAAACATGTTTTTGTACAGTTTGCATCTGCAATAATAGCATCTGAATTTAATTTTTTTCCGACTTTCAGTTTTGAGTTCATTAGAAAATACATTACGGCTATAGAAATTAATGAAACAAATATTCCAACTGCTGTTGTTTCTGGCTTTATGTTATAATATATATTCAGTGCTGAACCAATGATAAGCCCAACAGTTAGAAGATAAAAACTAAATCCCGTTATTTTCAATGCGGTTCTTTCAAACTTGTCTCTTTGGCTTACGGTTCCGTTTTTCATTCTTATTACCATGTGTAAAATGCCAATTCCAGAAATCACCTCAACAAAACTATCCACTCCAAATCCAAAAAGTGCCAGCGTTTCATCTTCCATTCCAAAAAAAACAGAAACAATTCCCTCAATTACATTATATGCAATAGTAAAAACTGCAAGATAAAATGCTTTTTTTAGCTGGCTATTCATATTTATTCCTCTGAAACAATTGATCCTGTTAATCTTGCAAGTTCTGTATCTGTTTCTTTTAAATTATAAATAGCATTAAGTTTTTGTATTGCAGCATTTAGATAAATTATTTGTACATCTCTATAATTAAATGAACTTATTGAACCATTTTTTAATTTCTCTTCTGAAATTTGTAAATTCAATTTTGCTGCATCAAGGTTTTCTTCTGAAACATTTAATAATTCTTTGCGAATATTATATAATTCATAGAGTTGTGTTAATGTGTTATTAAGAGAATGTTCTATTTGTTCTGTTTCTATTTTACTTACTTCATTTTCTATTTTAGCTATCTCCAAAGAACGTCTTGTGTTTAATCCATTAAATAGGTTCCAACTTAATATTAAATTACCGTAGTAATCATAACCTGTTGATTTGGACCTTGGGAGAGAATTTATTTTTTGGTTTGCACTTTCATAATCATAACCTGAGCTTAGTCTTAAAGTAGGATAAAAATCGCCGCTTGCAATATCAATATTTCTTTCTGAAATTATTTGGTTAATATATTGATTTTTAAGTGTTTTGTTGCTTGCAAACATTTTGGTTTTTAGGTCTTCAAAATTATAGTTATATGTTTCCACTCTAAAACTATCAACAAAATTATATGATTTATCATTTTTCTCACCTATTAATAAATTCAACATTCTAACCGTATTATCAAAATTTAATTTTTGTGATAAATATGCTGATCTATCTTCCAACCAAGAATTTTTTGCTTGTAAGACTTCATAAGTTATGCTGCTTCCTAATTCTTTGCTTAACAGTGTTCTATCATATCTATCTTTGGAGAGTTTTTCAATTTCATCAAAAACCTTAAGTCTTTCTTGCTGTAATAGGACATCATAATATGCAAGAATAATAGACTGAATATTATTTTCAACTGTAATTGCCTTAAATCCTTTTGTTAGTTTATGTGCATCTTCTAATCTTCTTTTGCTATTATATACTTTAAAGCCATTGAACAAAACCCAATTTAGTTGGGCCGATGGTAAAATATTATTTGTTGTAACTTCGCTTGTACCGTTATCATCAAATCTATTTAAAGAAGTTACGCTAACATCAATTGTTGGATATAATCCAACTGCACCCCATGAATTATTTTCATCCGCAATTTGTACATCTTTTTTTGCAATCAAAATATTATAATTGTTCTCAAGGCCAATGTTTATTGCATCTGAAAGTGTAAGATTCTCTTGTGCAATGATACTTGTTAAAAAAGATACTCCAACAAAAACGACAGCTATATATTTTTTAATATTCATTAACTTCCTCTAACTTTAATCTACTGTAACTTTACTATTAATGATTACTGGTTCAACATTTTCTGGCGTCACGTTTTCTCTTTTAAGGAATTTAGCTTTCCAAACTCGTACATCATTTAATGTATGAATTAAAACTGGAAAAAACAGAAGTGTAAATCCTGTACCGATTAAAACACCATATGCTAATGATATTGCCATTGGAATTAAAAACTGAGCTTGAAAGCTATTCTCCAAAATAATTGGATACAATCCGGCCACGGTTGTAATAGATGTAAGCATTATTGCTCTAAATCTTGATCGACCTGCTTCAAAAACAGCCTCAGTAACTGACAATCCTTCCATTAAGTTGGAATTGAATTTTGAGAGAAAAACAACCGAGTCATTTATAATTACACCAGAGAGAGCAACCATTCCCCAAGCACTTAAAATAGAAATTGGTTGACCATGAAGACCATGTCCCCAGGCGGCACCAAGAAAAGATAATGGTATCATCATTAAAATTATTGCCGCGTGTGTCATTGATTTAAAGTGCAGAATCAAAATTAAAATAATCAAGCCAAACGCAATGACAAACAACTTTTGAAGATCTGCAACAGCCTCATTACTATTTTTCTGCTGACCCTGATATTCAACTGTAATACCAGGATATTGTGCTTTTATTTTAGGAATAATTTCATCATTAACTCTTGCCAATATTGGAGGGACCGGTTCGTATGGATCTAACAAATCTGCTTCTACCCTAACTTCTTTTTCGGCGTTGTACCTTTTTATACTAACTGGTCCACGCTCTAAATTATAATCAACTAATTCAGAAAGAGGATACTCACCAGAAGTTGTTTTAATTTTAATTTTTTCCATTTGACCTAATGTCAGTCTATCTTGTCTAGGATATCTGACCCAAACTCTTATCTCATCTTTTCCTTGTTGCAGCCTTTGAACCTGGCCTCCATAAAATCCTTGTCTTACTTGATTTGTAATATCACTTAACGTGAGTCCTAAAAAATAAGCTTTTGGTTTAAGTTTTAGTCTTACTTCCTGCTTTCCTTCAGCATTATTATCAGTAATATTTTGAAGTTCAGGAAATTCTTTTAATTTTTCTTCCATATATTTTTTTGCACGTTCCAACTCAGACATATCCCTACCAAGCAAACTAATAGAAACAGGAGCACCCCAACGATTTACACCTCCAACTGTAAACTTTTCAGCTTCAGGCACTTCGCCTATTGCTTGTTTAACCCTTTCGGCAATTTGAAATGTTGATATTGGTGCACCCTCCATGTCTCTCATCATAACATTAATATTCCCAGCATGTGCACCTATTTCTTGACCTTGAAAAGCAAATCCAACCGAGCGAAAGGTATAAGTAATAAATTTATTTGAATCTGCAAATTCTTCTTCTAATTCTTTTTCAACTTCTAATATTTTTTGATCAAAAAGTTCTAAATATTCTATTGTTTGCTGTTCACCAGAGCCTGGAGTAAATGCTATATTTACGGTGAACATATCAAAAGCAACAGAAGGGAAAAAAGTAGTTTTAATTATTGTTCCTTGAATCAACCCAACTGTAATTAAAATTAAGCCAACAGGTATAGTTACTACAACCCACCGCCATCTAATCAGAACTTTTAATAATCTACTGTAAAAATTGTCCTTCATAAAAACAATAAAACTTTCTAAAGAGTTTTTAAATTTGCTATGCTTTTCATTTCTTTTAAGAATGTGGGGATTTGCAAGGTGTGCTGGTAATACAAAAATTGCCTCAATTAGCGAAACGCCTAAACTTACAACAACAATAAACGCCATTTCATACATTATTTCCATTTGTCCAACAAGAAATAATAGTGGGGAAAAAGCTACCATTGTTGTAGTAACAGATGTAATTATTGAGGGAATTACTTCTAATGTCCCATCTATTGCAGCTCTTCTTGGACTTTTACCTTTTTCAAAATGAGTATATATGTTTTCACCTATCACAATACCATCATCAACCAAAATTCCTATAACTAATATCATCCCAAAAAGAGATATCATATTAATTGTTATTCCAGCAAGATTTGCAAAAATAAACATCCCTAAAAATGAGGATGGAATTCCCCATGCAACCCATAGTGAGACTCTAAGACTTAAAAAAAGTGCAAGTGATATTATTACCAATAGAAGACCTGATCCACCATTTTTGAGCAAAAGATTAAGTCTGCTGTTTAGCATAGTAAGAAAATCAAACGTAATATCTAATTGAACTCCATTGTGTTTTGAGTTAAACTCCTCAACATAACTATTAAGAAAATTTGAAATTTCAACAAGATCCTCAGTACTTAATTTCCTAATGTTAAAGAAAATTCCTCTTTTACCATTTATAAATGATTGGTTAGGAACTTCTGAAAACTTGAGTTTAATATTTGCAATGTCTCTAATTCTTAAAAAACTGCCATCTGTATTTGCTCTTAAAACTATATCGCCAATTTCTCCTGGATTTACAGATCTGTTTCTTGCTCTAATTAAAACTTCCTCTTCTGCTGATCTGATTTCTCCAGCTGAAACATCTCTATTATTATTTGCAATAGCTGCAGCAATTCTATCAAAAGTAAGATTATACCTTAATAAGTCTTCCTCTTTAACCTCAACAGAAATTTCAATATCTGGAAATCCGCTTATACTGATTTGAGAAATTAATCCAGAGTTTAACAAGTCATCTTCAATATCGTAGGCATAATTTTTTAATGTTTCAAGATCTGCATCGCCATACAATCCCATATTAGCTGCTGGTGTTGATTCTCTTTGTTTAAAGACTATTGGTCTTTCAGCAGCAACAGGAAAAGAGCTAATTCCATCGACGGCATTTTTTATTTCGGTTAAAGCCTCGTCTATGTTATAATCGGTATTAATTTCAATTACAACGTTTGCAAAATTTTCAGAAGATGTAGAAGTGAATTCCTTAATACCAACAATTCCTCTTATTGCCTGCTCAATTCTTGATGTAACGCCTTCCTCCATTTCTTTTGGAGAAGCACCAGGATATGCGACTGTAATATTAATAAATCTTGTTGATCTTTCAGGAAAGAAAGATTTTTTCATTGAGATTAAACTATAAGAACCTGCAAGAATTATTGCGGCAATTATTATGTTTGCATAAAATGGATATTTTACAAAAGTAGTTAAAAGTTTTTTCATTAAGCGTCTCCGTTAAACCAATATTTGTAATTATCTAATAATACTTACTTTTGTTTGTTCCGGCGCGTTAATAAGAGGTTCAACAACTATATCTGCGCCTTCTTTCAATCCATTAAAGTAGAGAGTTTTCTCGTTAACCTTTACAATATTTATTTCTTTCTTTGTCAGCAAACTATCTAAAACAACAAAAACTTCATTTGAGTTAAAAACAGCATTTCTTGGAATTTCCATAACTTCATTAAGCGGAATTCCGTGGAATCTTGCCTTTAAGTATTGACCCTTATAAATTGGTTTGCTATTATTATTTGTTATTGCTACATAAACATTAATTGATTGTGTTCCTTCATCAATTGCTTCAGCTTTTCTAATAATATTTCCTTTCCATTCATGTTCTCCTGATTCATCATGAACAACTACCTGATCACCAACTTCTATCCATTTTGATTCTTCTGTTTTTAACGGAACATCTAGTTCAAGATTTGTTGTATTAATTATTTTTCCTAATGCTGCTCCAATGTTTGCTATTGCACCTACTTCAACGTTTGCTTGAGTAATTGCACCTATAAATGGAGCATAAATGGAATATTTTTTTAATCTTGATTCGTTACTTTTTATGGAATAGTAATTACTTAAAATACTTTTACTGGCAAGGAAAACTTTTTCTTTGGTTGAGGAAATTTCCGGAAGTTCGGGAAGATCATTGTCTATCTTAATACTTTCAAAAAAATTATACCATTTTTGATAGGTTTCTGGAAAATCGATTTTTAAATCTGGCAAAATGCCTGCGAGTTGTGTTAAAAATGAACTTACTTGAGCTTTAAGATTTAAAGATGCTTCGTTATCATAAATTTTAAGAAGCAAATCTCCTTTTTTAAATGATTGGCCTTCTTTAAATGGAATATTTCCTTCCAATATTTTACCACTTACTTCTGCACTTATTATAACCTCAGACTTTGAAGAAACCCTTCCATTTGCTGTAAATGAAGCAGTAACATTATCATATTTTATTGGCTTTGCCTTAACAAACCTAACAATTTCTTCAACCGGTTTCGGCTTTGGATTTTCCTTTAAGCTGCTAAGGGCTTTCATTGAGAAAAAGGAAAAAATTATTATTGCTGCTCCTGCAAGAATAATTATATACTTTTGTTTTTTCATTATTATTTCCATCTATTTTTATTTGTTTTTATAAACTTGAGTAAATCTTCACCTGTAAAATTTTTTACTATTTCTGAAAGAACTGATTTAAATACTTCTAAATTTTTCGAACTAACTGATGAAAAACCGACATTTAATGCTTCTTGAGAAATCTTTTTAAGTTTAGGAATTAATGCTTCTCCTTTTTCTGTTAAGTGAACATTTTTAACTCTTTTATCCTTTTCATCAGATGATCTGTAAACCAGACCTCTTTTTTCTAAGTTGTCAATAAGTTTTTTAATACTAACTTTATCTTTGTAAGTTTTTTCTGCTATTTCGTTCTGACTCTTTGCACTGCAATGAGACAGGAAAAAAAGTATTGTTCCCTGTTCAAATGTAATATCAATATTACTTGCGTTAAACTTTCTATTTGTTTCTTTATGTAAGGCTTGGGTTCCTTTATTTAAAAGAAATCCCAACTCCCCATTAATTTTAGTCTTTGGCATTTTTTATAAATTGGTTAACTAGTTAACTAAATTAGTTGCAAAAATAGAAATTATACATGTTAGTTCCTAATAAAATTAAGATTTTTTGTCTTTTTATAATTTTTTAACGATAAGATGCATAAAGAAGCTAAAAGTTTGAAAATTTTTTTAATTTTTATTGTAAGTTAATTTTTAAATTAAATTCAATTATTATACTTAATGAAGACCCTTTTTCTTATTGCAACTATTTCAATCGGAATTTTTTTCCCTTTCACCCACTCTTTTTCTTTTTTAATTAAATACTTACTTATGATAATGTTGTTTTTTTCATTTATTAAAATGGATGTTAAAAAAGAACATTTTACAAAAAGTCATATTTATATTTTACTAATAAATTTGTTTGTTCCAATTATATCTTATCTCTTAATAAGACCGTTTAATTTAGAATTATCACAAATTGTTTTTATTACGGCAATTGCTCCAACAGCCATTGCATCGCCAGTAATTGTAAATCTATTAAAAGGAAAAATAGAGTATACCGTCATTTCCATTTTAGTCACAAACTTTACTATAGCTTTTATTCTGCCGTTTCTTATTCCTGAAATACTAAATAATTCCTCATCAATATCGGTTTCTGATGTGTTGTTTCCTGTTGCGACAGTTTTTCTTATTCCATATGCATTATCACTTATAATAAAACATTTTTCAAATAAGCTAAAAACTGTTCTTGCCGGCTTCAACAAATATGTCTTCTACATATTAGTATTAAATATCAACCTTGGTACTTCAAAAGCAAGTTATTACATTCAGCAAAACATGAGTTTTTCTGATCCAATAATTTATCAAATAGCACTTTTTTCTTTTTTGCTTTGTGTGTTTTTTTTTAATGCCGGAAAGTTTGTTGTTCCAAAGAATCTTAGAGTAGAAGGCGGACAATCACTTGGTCAAAAAAATAATGGATTTACTGTTTGGGTTGCACTAACATTTATTAGTCCTTTAGCTGTTTTGGGCCCTGTATTTTATATACTTTTTCAGAATATTTATATTTCTTGGCAACTACACAAAAATAAATAAACCTTTGGAACATAATGAAAAATATTTTTCTAATCATTATATGTTTTATTACTATTTCATGCAGTAATAAAGTCGATAAAGAAAATCCAAATTATAAGCTATGGTATAACAAACCAGCACATTTTTTTGAAGAAGCTTTTGTTTTGGGAAATGGAAAAGTTGGGGCAACTGTTTTTGGCGGTGCAGAGGTTGACACTATTTTTCTTAACGATCTAACTCTTTGGTCGGGAGAACCAGTTGATCCACATATGAATAAGGAAGCACATAAATATATTCCTGAAATTAGAGAAGCTTTATTTAACGAAGATTACAAAAAAGCTGATTCATTAAATAGATTTATTCAAGGATCTTTCTCACAATCTTATGCCCCTTTGGGTAACTTATTTATAAAACATAATAACAATGGAACTGTTTCTAATTATTACAGAGAGTTAAACATTACTAATGCTGTTGCTAATATTAATTACAACGTTAATGAGAATAAAATTAGTAAAGAGTATTTCGTTTCAAACCCAGACAGCGTAATAACAATAAGAATAAAAAGTTCAGGCAATGCTCCTATTGATTTTTCCTTAATGTTTAATAGTTTATTGAAGTATAATCTTGCTGCAAACAACAGCTCACTTATCGTAAATGGGTACGCTCCTTACCACGCTGAACCAAGTTACAGAGGCGATATGGAGAATGCTGTAATGTTTGATGAGAATAGGGGAACAAGATTTACAAGCATAATCAAAGTAAATTCAACCGATGGTAAAATTTCAACAACAGATTCTTCTCTTAATATTCTTAATGCAACAACAGCAGAAGTTTTAATCTCAATAGCAACAAGCTTTAACGGATATGATAAAGATCCGGCTAAAGATGGAAGAAATAATTTAAAGTTAGCATCAAGCCAATTAGAGAAAGCAAGCTTAAAAACATATAACGAATTAAAAGAAAATCACTTAAATGATTACCATTCATTTTTTAATCGACTTTCATTTCAATTACAATCGGCAGATACCAGCTCTTTGCCAACAGATGAGAGATTAAAAAAATATTTTACAACCAGAGAAACTGATTTAGGATTAGAAGAATTATACTTTCACTTTGGAAGATATTTACTTATTTCAAGCTCAAGAACTCCAAGTGTTCCAGCTAATTTACAAGGAATTTGGAATCCATATATGCGCCCACCTTGGAGCAGCAATTACACAGTAAATATAAATGCTGAAGAAAACTATTGGTTAGCGGAAACAGCCAATCTCTCTGATCTGCATAAACCACTTTTAGGTTTTATTAAAAATGTATCTAAGACTGGCGAGGTTACTGCAAAGACTTTTTATGGAGTAGATAAAGGCTGGTGCGTTGCACATAATTCAGATATTTGGGCAATGAGTAATCCTGTCGGTGATTTTGGAAAAGGACATCCTGTTTGGGCAAATTGGAATATGGGCGGGGCTTGGTTAAGCACACATTTATGGGAACACTATCTTTTTACAAAAGACGACACACTTTTAAAAGACTATGCTTACCCATTAATGAAAGGTGCTTCCGAGTTTTGCATCAATTGGCTTGTTGAAGATAAAAGTGGATATTTGGTTACTGCACCATCTACATCTCCAGAAAATTTATATTTACACAAAAACTATAGCGGTGCTACTTTATACGGTGCAACAGCCGATCTAGCAATGATTCGTGAATTGTTCAATGGAACAATTAGGTCTTCTGAAATTTTACAAATTGATACGGGTTTTTCTGACTCCTTAAAAAGTACTTTAAAAAGACTTTACCCATATCAAGTAGGAAGTAAAGGAAATTTGCAAGAGTGGTATTATGATTGGGAAGATGCGGAACCGCAGCATCGTCATCAATCACATTTATTTGGCCTTCATCCCGGGCATCATATTTCTCCAGAAAAAACACCCGAGTTAGCAGAAGCTTGTAAAACTACATTAAACATTAAGGGTGATAAAAGTACTGGCTGGTCACAGGGTTGGAGAATTAATTTATGGGCACGTTTAAAAGATGGAAACAGAGCTTATAAATTATACCAAGAACTTTTATCATATGTAGATCCCTCTGGCTTAGAAACCAATTACAGCAAAGGTGGAGGAACATATCCAAATTTGCTAGATGCTCACCCACCGTTTCAAATTGATGGAAATTTTGGAGGTGCTGCTGGTGTTTTAGAAATGTTGATTCAGTCAGATGAAAGTAGCGTTGAGTTACTGCCAGCTTTACCGGATGCCTGGAAAAACGGAAAAATAAATGGTGTTAAAGCACGAGGAGGATTTGAGGTTTCTTTTGAGTGGGAAAATAAAAAAGTTATTTCTTGTAATGTTTATTCTGAAAAGGGAGGCGAAACAACAATAACTTTAAATGGGGTTGAAAAGAAAATTTCGTTATTAAAAGGAGAAAGTTTAAAAATAATTTAATTAAAATTATCTGCCCCATTTTTGAGGCCGATTTTCCTGAAAAACCCTTCAATATTTTTTTAATTTCTTAATATTTGCTCTACTCTGTTAAATTTCAGTAAAACGTATCATTATTACCGCCTTTTGTATAATTTCAATAGTGATTGAATACTTAAATTACGATCATAAAAAAATTAAATTAAAGTTATCAAAAAAAATGGGAGGAGATTATTAATATGATCCTAGAAGAAAAATTTAGATTATCAAATGGAGTTGAAATTCCAAAGTTAGGTCTTGGAACTTGGTTTATAAATGACAACGATTCCGTTAAAGCAGTAAAAGATGCTGCGGAAATTGGCTATAGACATATTGATACTGCTCAAGCCTATCAAAATGAAAATGGTGTAGGAAAAGGATTAAAAGATTGTGGTCTCAAAAGAGATGAATTATTTGTAACAACAAAACTTGCTGCTGAAGCAAAGACTTATAAAGATGCTGTTTCATTGATTGATAATTCACTCAAAACATTAGATCTAGATTATATTGATTTAATGATTATTCATAGTCCAAAACCTTGGATGGAATTTCTAAAAGATGAGCCTCACTTCGAAGGAAATCGAGAAGCTTGGAGAGCACTTGAAGAAGCTTACAAAGCTGGAAAACTTAAATCAATCGGAATTTCAAATTTTGAAAAAGCAGACATTGATAACATTCTTGAATCTTGCTCAGTAAAACCAATGGTAAATCAAATTTTAACACATATTACAAATACACCTAAAGCGCTTATTGATTATAACAAAGAGAATAATATTCTAGTTGAAGCATATTCACCTATTGGACATGGCGAATTATTTAAGAACGAAAAAGTTGTTGAAATGGCAAACAAATATAATGTCTCTGTTCCACAATTAGGAATTAGATATTGTTTACAACTTGATTTACTTCCGATACCTAAAACAGCTAATCCAGTTCACATGAAAAATAATGCAGATGTGGATTTTGAAATTTCAGAAGATGATATGAATATTTTACTTAATATGGAACAAATTAAAGATTACGGAGAGGCGAGCATGTTTCCTGTATATGCTCAAAAATAATCTGTTTTTACAAATAAATAATAATTAGAGAAATTAAAATGAGTGAATGGAATAAAGAAAAATTGAACAAAATAAAAAATAGTGATGATTTATATATAGCCCCTTTTCGTGAAGATGGAAAGACATATGGAACACTAACATGGATTTGGTCAGTTATTGTAAATGATGAACTTTTTGTGCGTGCTTATAATGGTAAAAATTCTAGTTGGTATAGTTCTGCTGTAAAACAAAAATCTGGAAAGATAAAGGCCGCTGAGATGGAATTTGAAGTTAATTTCGAACAAGTTGATATAAATGATAGCATTCAAAAGTTAATTGATGATGCTTATAAAATGAAATATTCATCAAGTCCTTATCTAACCTCTATGATAAGTGTTCGAGCTCGTTCGGCAACTGTTAAAATTATTAAAAAGAACTAAAGATTTATAAGGAAAAATAAAATGCAAATTATAAGAAACGAAAAACTACCTTCTATGAGGGGACCAGAAGATTGGTTTACAGGAAATGTAAGAATAGATCCTCTATATGCAAAGAAAGATATAACTCATGGAGCGGGTGCTTTAGTGACCTTTGAACCCGCCGCAAGAACGGCATGGCACACTCATCCTGCTGGACAAACAATTATTATTATTTCTGGTCTAGGCTGGGCACAGCGCGAAGACGGACCAATTGAAGAAATACATCCTGGAGATGTTGTTTGGTTCGAACCTGAAGAAAAACATTGGCATGGAGCTTCAGCTAATAAAGCAATGAGTCATATTGCTATTCAAGAAGAGAAAGATGGGAAAGCCGTAGATTGGATGGAAAAAGTTTCCGATGAACAATATTTTAAATAAAGCAATTGTTTTTGTATAATAAAAAACAATGTTGTAAATTATCGTTAATATGAGAGTTAATTAAATGCATTTTAAAAGTATAAGTGATTTATTTGAGTTTATGAGCGCTCCAACTCCAGAGAATCCATTATTAGGATTAATTCAATTTGATTGCAGTAGTGAACTTTTAAAGAACAAAGAATTGACTTACGACTTCTATACTATTTGCTTTAAGAAAATAGAAAGCGGCGAATTTTGGTATGGAAAAACCAAGTACGATAGTGATAAGGGTTTCATGTATTTCTTGAGTCCTAGACAAAAATTAACAATTCATGATGTGGTTATTAATGAGGTTGGATTCACTATTTATATTCATGAGGATTATTTTTTAGGCCATCCAATTCATAATGAAATTAAAAAATATAATTTTTTTGATTATGAAATAAATGAAGCTCTTCATCTTACTCCTAAAGAGAAAGAAGTAATGTGGTCATTGTTTCACAAAATGGAAAGTGAGTACAATAATAATCCAGATGAATTTAGTAAATCTATTATTCTTTCGCATCTAGACTCAATGCTGAAATATGCTCAGAGATTTTACAAGAGACAATTTATCGATCGCAAGCCTATATCTGGGGTAACGATTTCAAAGTTTAATAAGTCTTTAAGTGAGTATTTGGAAAAACAAAAAGCGTTAGGGTTGGGCTTACCAACTGTTAAGTATTTAGCAGAGCAACTTAATCTGTCGCCAAAATACTTAAGCGATTTATTAAAACAAGAAACAGGTAAGACGGCTCTTGATCTTATTCATTTACATTTAATAAATGAGGCGAAAAACCTGCTTCTCGATGGAAATAAAAATATTAATGAAATAGCTTACCAAATTGGATTTGAGAATCCACCATATTTTTCTAGGTTGTTTAAGAAAGAGGTTGGAGTAAGTCCAATGGATTTTAGAAGAAACAATTTAAATTAAAAGCCACCTTAACAAGGTAGCTTTTTTATTTATACTAATTCTTTACTTTTAGATTGTTGAATATAATCAATAGATGCAAGCGCCGCAATTGTACCATCGCTAACAGCTGTGGTTACTTGACGATATCTTTTAGCTCGAGAATCACCTGCTGCAAAAACCCCGGGAATGTTAGTCGCTAAATTTTCATCTGTGATAATTTCATTTCTTTCGTTTAGCTCAACAATGCCTTTTACTTTTTCTGTGCTAGGAATATAACCAATTAAAATAAACACACCATCTATTTCTTTTTCACTCATTTCGCCAGTGCGCATATTTTTAATAATTACTTTTTTCAGAGTTTGATCACCAATAAATTCTTGAATTTCAGATTCCATAATAAAATTAATTTTGGGATTATCTTTTGCTTCCTGTATTGCGCTTTCAAAAGCTTGAAAGTGATCAAACTGATGAACAACTGTAACATTACTTGCATATTTAGTTAATGAAACAGCTTCTTCAAGAGCTGAGTTTCCCCCGCCCACAACTATTATATTTTTATCCTGAAAGAAATCTCCATCACAAGTTGCACAGTAAGAAATTCCCATACCTTTAAATTTATCTTCTCCTGGCGCGCCTATTGTTCTTGATCTTCCGCCCGTTGCCAAAATTACAGCATCAGCAAAAAAGGTTTCTTTACCATTTACTTCAACTGATTTTTCTTCACCATCAATATTTAGAACGGTAATTTTAACATTCGACCTAACCTTACACCCAAAAGATTCTGCCTGCTTTCTCATTATTGATGAAAGCTGATAACCATTAATGTTTTCAACTCCAGGATAATTAGCAATCTCGTGAGTTAAAACCATCTGGCCGCCAGCTGTTCCCTCATTTAAAATTAGAGTTTTTTGTTTTGCTCTCGATAAATAAATACCAGCAGTCAATCCAGCGGGTCCGCCACCAATTACAATAACATCAAATTTATTTTCCATTTATTTTGCAAACTCATTATTTAAAATATCTGTTACTTGATCCATATCTTGAATGCTGGATGTAGCTTTGGCAACTTTTCCATTTTTGTAATACACTGTAAATGGTAATCCGGCAAAGCCTTGGCATTCAGGTAAGTTTCTGATTATGTGTGCTTCCGGACTATCAAAAGCCATATCATAAAATTTAACGTGGTTATACTCATTTTGTATTTCTTCCATTATTCCATAAACAGGTACACACATCGGACCCATTCTTCCGCAGCAAACCATAACGTTATCATTTTCACTTATAATTTTTTGTAAGTCATCTGCAGTTGCCACATGATTTAAGTTTGTTGGTAATGTCATTTTAATATCCTATAATTTTATTTTAGATTATAAAAGGTTTGATGCAGAAAATTACTGTTGGTTTCTAAAAAAGGACGTAAATATTCTCATCTCATTTAAGAGAAATCAAAATAACATGATAATAAGGATAAGTTACTTAGGAGCTTGGTCTATTATAAATAATTTTCCTTATCGAGTCAAACTGAAGATATGGATAATCTTCCTGGATTTTTTCTATTGCGTCGCCGGCACTAATTTCTTTTTGACGCAAAGTATCAAATCTTTTTCTTATCATGTAATCTCTAACGGATTTCTTATTTATTAATCCCCTGCTTTCTAGGGTTTCATAAATTTCATCACTAATTAGTTCAGATAAAGGATTATCTATCTTTTTATTCATGATAATTTTTCCTTTCATTAAATTTTATATCTATATAGACTTTTGAATTATCAAATATGTTCCAAAGTTTTGCTGATTTTTATTTAAATATCTTGTTTTTAAACTAAAAACAATACTTTTATAACAACAATTTTTGTTTTTATATAATAATAAGTGCATTTTTTGATAAATAAAGTGACATTGTTACATAAAATTATACCAATTATTTTTCTATATAATTTGTTGACAGTTAAAATCTTTTTATAATTTCATTACTAAATTTTAATAGAAGTATTTTAAGGAGTTTTCTATGATCAAAACCATACTACAAATTACTATTCTTTTCATCACACTTTTTGTAAGTGGTTGTGTTAAAGAAATAAAGAATAATGATATTAAAACCGACAAGGTTAATTTTGCATTGGTTTTACATGGTGGCGCTGGATTTATTTATGAGGGCAGATATTCTAAGGAAGAAGAGGAACAATATATTTATAAAATAAATGAAGCCCTGAATTTAGGATATGAAATTCTGGAAAATAATGGTTCCGCTGTGGATGCAGTTGAAACTGTAATTAGAGTTTTAGAAGACTCTCCTCTTTTTAACGCAGGTAAAGGTGCGGTTCTTAATGACGAAGGAAATGCAGAGTTAGATGCATCAATTATGAGTGGTAAGGATTTGAGCGCAGGTGGTGTTGCAAGTTTAAAACATATAAAAAATCCAATTACACTTGCAAGATTTGTAATGGAACATTCTCCGCATGTTTTAATGTTTGGAGATGGAGCTGAAAAGTTTGCAGATGAGTTTGGATTAGAAAAAGTTGACAACTCATATTTCAAAACAGATAGAATGCTAGACGAGTATAATAATCTAAAAAATAAAGATAAAGCGTCTCTTGAACATAAAAATAAAAAATATGGAACTGTTGGTTGTGCTGCATTAGATAAAAATGGAAATCTTGCTGCTGGAACATCAACAGGCGGTATGATGGGAAAAAAGTATGGACGTGTTGGTGATTCGCCAATTATTGGAGCCGGAACTTATGCTAATAATAAAACCTGCGCTCTTTCTGCAACCGGTCATGGTGAGTTTTTTATAAGAAATGTTGTAACTCATGATATTTCAGCTTTAATGGAGTATAAAGGATTAACAATTAAAGAAGCTGCCGATCAAGTTATTAATAAAAAACTAAAAACGCAAAATGCACTTGGCGGTGTAATTGGTTTAGATAAGTATGGAAATGTTGCAATGTCTTATAATACACAGGGTATGTTTCGAGGTTACAGAATTAGCGGTGCAGAGCCTGTTGTAAAATTATATAAGGACTAAAAATTTACATTAACTTTTTGTAATCAACCTTTTCTTTTCTTCCACGTCTAACTTTAATAAGTTAATTATTTAATTACTTTAAAAATAAATTTTAGTGGAGAAATATTATGACTTCCAGAATAATTATTTTACTTACTACGCTTTTTTGTTCACTCGCTTTTTCTCAAACAAAACAAGAAAAAATTGATGATCTTTTATCCAAATTTAATGAGTATGAGATGTTGAATGGCTCCGTATTAATTGCTGATAAAGGTGAGATTATTTTTAAGAAGGGTTATGGTTTTGCAAATTTAGATTATGAAATTCCCAATTCAGAAAATACAGTTCATCGACTTGGATCTATTACAAAACAATTTACATCAGCAGTAATTATGCAGCTGGTAGAAGAAGGTAAGATTAAGTTAGAAGAAAAGATGACCGCGTATCTTAAAAATTACAGAAAAGATACTGGTGATAAAGTTACTATTCACCACTTATTAACTCATACTTCCGGAATTCCAAGTTATACTGGTTATCCGGGTTTTTGGTCTGATTCATCTAGAAATCCTTATACAATTGATCAGCTAGTTGAAAAATTTTGTATGGGTGATTTAGAGTTTGGGCCAGGCTTTAAATACTCATACAATAATAGCGGATATTTATTATTAGCAAAAATAATTGAGGAAGTTACAGCAAAAAGTTTTGAGCAAAATATAAAAGAAAGAATTTTTATTCCTCTTGAAATGAAAAATTCTTATTTAGAAAGACCTGAAAAAATTATTAAAAATAAAGCATCGGGTTATAATGTTTTTGGGTCAAATTTTACAAACACACAATACTTTAATGTTGGAAACGCAATTGGCGCCGGTGATATTGCTTCTACTGTAGAAGATTTATATTTGTGGGATCAGGCATTATACACAGATAAAATTTTAAGTGAGGAAAGTAAAAATAAAACTTTTACTCCTTTTTTAAATAATTACGGATATGGTTGGGGAATAAGAAAATATGGAATTCCAGGCCAGCAAGACAGTTTAACTTATATTTCTCATTCTGGCGGAATTAATGGATTTAGTACAATAATATCCAGATTCATTGAAAACAAACAGCTTATAGTTATTTTGAATAATACTGGCAGCGCTCCATTAAATGAAATGGTTAATGGAATAATGAAAATTTTATATGACCAGGAATTTACATACCCAAAAAAGCCTATTGGAAAGCATTTATACCAATTAGTAGATAGTGATGGAATAGATAATGCAATTGCGGAATATGAAAGATTAAAAGAAAATGAGAGTGATAAGTATAGTTTTAGTGAAAATGAAATAAACACGTTAGGCTATCTTTACCTTAGAGAAAATAAAATTGATAACGCTATAAAAATATTTCAGCTAAATATTGATGAATATCCAAAATCATATAATACTTATGACAGTATGGGTGAAGCTTATATGATAAGTGGAAATAAAGAAAAAGCCATTGAGTTTTACAGGAAATCTGTTGAGCTGAACTCACAAAATAAAAATGGTTATAATATGTTAAATAAATTAGGATATAAAATTGAACCTCCGGCTGATTTTAATGTTACAGGTGAAACGCTTCAAAAATTTATTGGCGAGTATGAGTTATTTCCAAATTTTAAAATTACAATTTCATCCGAAGGAAATAACTTGTTTGCACAAGCAACAGGTCAGGGAAAATTTCAAGTTTATCCGGAAGCCGAAAATATTTTTTACTATAAAGTTGTTCAAGCAAAAATAGAGTTTATAAATAATGAAAATAACGAAGTAAATAAATTAATTTTATATCAAAACAATCAAGAAGTACCTGGAAAAAAAATACAGTAGATAAAAATAACTTTACTTATCAACACACTATATTATTTAAAATGAATAATATATTTAAATAATAATAAATAATAAGCATGTTAATATGTTGATAAGTAATAAATAGCTTGAATACAGACTATATTTAAATAAAATGTAATTAGTAAATTGTTGATAAGTTTTGTTAATTATAACAGAAACTAACACAAACAAAAATAGATGTTACTTACTAACAATATGACTTTAGTTTATCAACATATTTTAACAACTTATTAACATATGAAAATATTTAAAGGACTTAGAGTTTTAGAACTATCTTCTGTTTTGGCCGGACCTTCTGTGGGAATGTTTTTTGCTGAATTAGGTGCAGATGTAATTAAGATTGAAAATCCACTAACAAATGGTGATGTTACAAGAAGTTGGAAATTATCAAATGAAAATATAGAAAGTGATATATCGAGTTATTTTTGCTCAGTAAATTGGGGAAAGAAATCAATTGCATTAAACTTAGAAGAAAAGGAAGATTATAATATATTTTCAAAACTTGTAAAAATCTCAGATGTAATTACAGTAAGTTTTAAATTTGGTGATGATAAAAAGTTGAAGGCTGATTATAAATCAATTAAGAAAATAAATTCTAAAATTATTTATGCACAAATAACCGGGTTTGGAATAGATGATGAACGCACGGCTTTTGATGCAGTAATTCAAGCCTATTCAGGATTTATGTTTATGAATGGCTTGCCTCTTACAGATCCATTAAAAATGCCAGTCGCACTTATTGATATTTTAGCCGCCCACCAAATTAAAGAAGCAGTACTTTTAGCATATATTGAAAAATTAAAATCTGGAAAAGGCAGTTTTGTGGAATGCTCACTTTTACAAGCCGGAATTTCCTCATTGGCTAATCAAGCATCAAATTATTTAAATGCCAGTATAATACCTGAAAGAAAAGGTTCCGATCACCCAAATATTTTTCCTTACGGAACTACTTTTCTAACAAAAGATAAAAAACATATTTTGTTGGCAATTGGAAACGATAAACAGTTTAAAACCTTTTGTAATCTTATAGATAAAAAAGAAGAAATTAATTGTCAAAAATTCTCTACAAACCTTGAACGAGTTAAAAACAGAGATGAGTTAAAAGAAATATTATCTAATATAATTTTAAAATATAATTCAAAAAGTTTAATTGAATTATTAAATAGAAAAAAAATTCCGGCTGCGGTTATTAAAAATATGAAAGAAGTGTTTGAACAAAATCAAGCAAAAGAGATATTGCTAACTGGAATAAAGGATAATAAAAGATTATTTGGAGTTAATACTTTTTCTGCTAATATAAAAAATCAAAGAGTTAAAACTCTTTCACCACCTCCGCATTTAGATGAAAACAGAAAAGAAATATTTAATCTTATAAAATAAATTCTATTTTATTAATTTAGGTTTTCACATCATTTACAATTTTTACCTGGAGATAAAATGAGGTCCACGACTCGCCTAGTTCTTTTCTTACTTATATTTTCATCTATTTGTATTGCCCAGAAAGACACAGTAATTTCAAGCTCAAGTCTGTCAGATATTAAATTTAGAAGTATTGGACCAGCATTTATGTCTGGCAGAATTGCAGATATTGCAATTCATCCTGAAAATAATAATATATGGTATGTTGCTGTCGGATCTGGCGGAGTTTGGAAAACAGTAAATTCCGGAACGACATGGGAGCCTATCTTTGATGATCAAAACTCATACTCAATTGGATGTGTAACAATTGATCCTAATAATCCTAATGTAATTTGGGTGGGCACAGGAGAAAATGTTGGAGGAAGACACGTTGGTTATGGTGATGGAATTTATAAAAGTGAAGACGGCGGAAAAAGTTGGAAAAATTTAGGTTTAAAATATTCTGAACACATTTCTAAAATTATTGTTAATAAAGAAAACTCAAATATAATTTATGTTGCCGCACAAGGTCCACTTTGGTCAAAAGGTGGTGAAAGAGGATTTTATAAGTCTGTTGACGGTGGTAAAACCTGGAATAAAACATTGGGAGATGATGAGTGGATAGGTGTTACCGATATTGCTGTTGATCCAAGAGATCAAAACTTAATTTATGCCGCAACCTGGCAAAGACATAGAAATGTAGCTTCTTATATGGGCGGCGGAGCGGGATCAGGAATTTATAAATCTATCGATGGTGGAGAAACCTGGGAAGAATTAAAAAATGGAATACCAAAAGGTAATAAAGGAAAAATTGGAATAGCCATTTCTCCTCAAAAACCAGATGTAATTTATACCGCAATTGAATTAGATAGAAGAACAGGCGGAGTTTTTAAATCTGAAGACAGAGGTGCTTCGTGGAAAAAAATGTCCGAAACAGTTTCCGGCGCAACCGGACCGCACTATTATCAAGAATTATACGCAAGTCCTCATCAGTTTGATAAGATCTTCTTGGTTGATGTAAGAATGCAAGTTTCTGAAGATGGTGGAAAAACATTTACTAGAATGAGTGAAAAACATAAACACTCTGATAATCATGCTATTGCTTTTAGGGAAGGCGATCCTAATTATTTATTAGTTGGAACGGATGGCGGACTTTATGAAACATTTGATAATACTGAAACCTGGAGATTTATAAACAATCTGCCAGTTACACAATTTTATAAAGTTGCTGTTGATGATAAAGAACCGTTTTATAATATATATGGCGGAACCCAAGACAACAGCACTCAAGGTGGACCATCAAGAACAGATAATGTGCATGGAATTAGAAACTCGGATTGGTTTTTAACTTTATACGCAGACGGACACCAGCCTGCAACTGAACCAGGAAATCCAAACATTGTTTATTCTGAATGGCAAGAAGGAAATTTAAATAGAATAGATATTTCAACCGGAGAAATAGTTTATATTCAGCCACAGCCTGAGGATGGTGAACCTTATGAAAGATTTAATTGGGATGCACCCATTTTAGTTTCTCCTCACAAACCATCAAGAATTTATTTTGCATCACAAAGAGTTTGGAAATCAGAAGACAGAGGTGACAGCTGGACAGCAATTTCAGGAGACCTGACAAAAAATCAAGAAAGAATGAATTTACCAATAATGGATAAAACCTGGAGCTGGGATGCACCATGGGATTTTTTAGCAATGTCCAACTACAATACGATTACTTCGTTGGCTGAGTCTCCAATTAAAGAAGGACTTATTTATGCAGGCACAGATGATGGAATTATTCAGCTAACAGAAGATGGTGGAAAAAGCTGGAGAAAAATAGAGGTTGGTGAACTACCTGGTGTTCCGAAAACAGCCTTTGTAAATGATATAAAAGCTGATCTATATGATGCAAATACCGTTTATGTGGTTTTGGATAATCACAAATTTGGAGATTATAATCCCTACTTATTAAAAAGTGCTGACAAAGGAAAAACTTGGAAATCAATAAAATCTAATCTGCCCGAAAGAACATTAATCTGGAGAATAGTTCAAGATCACATAAAACCTAATCTAATGTTTGTGGGAACAGAGTTTGGAATATTTTTTACACTCAACGGAGGAGAAGAGTGGATTAAATTAAAAGGTGGTTTGCCAACAATTTCTTTTAGAGATTTAGCAATTCAAAGAAGAGAAAATGATTTAGTCGGCGCTTCATTTGGCAGAGGGTTTTATATTTTAGATGATTATTCTTTTCTTCGTGATTTAGATGAAAAAAGTTTGAAAGTAAAAGAAGCAGAATTATTTACAGGCAGAAAAGCATATTCCTACATTCAAAGACCTGGTCATGGATTTGGAGAAAAAGGATCTCAAGGTGCTGGATATTTTACAGCTCCGAATCCTCCATTTGGTGCAACATTTGCTTACTACCTAAAAGATGGGTATAAATCATTAAAAGATATTAGGCAGGAAAAAGAGAAAGATTTAGAAAAAGAAAACAAGAGTATCAATTTTCCGGGCTGGGAAAAAGTTGAAGAAGAACGGAGACAAGACGAACCGATTGTTTGGTTAATTATTAGTGATTTAGAAGGAAAAGAGGTACGTAAAGTAAAATGTGAAAATAAAAAAGGTTTTCATCAAGTAACTTGGGATTTAAGATATCCTTCTATTGATGCAATAGATTTTGAATCTAAACTGGCAAAGGAAGAACAAAGTGGATTCTTAGCAGCGCCTGGAAATTACTCAGTGAGCCTGTGTAAACAGATAAATGGGGAAGTAGTAAAAATAGCCGGTCCTGTTAACTTTAGCTTAGAAAAACTATATAATGGAGCATTAAAAGAAAGAAGCTATAACGAAATAATTGCTTTTATTGATGACTTGAATAATCTGCAAAACAATGTCTCTGCATCAAAGATAATATTAACAAAATCATTTAAGCGAATAGAAGCATTTCAACGTTCTGCAGAAAAAGTAGGAAGTTCAATATCAGGCGTATTTTTAAAAATTCACCAAACAAAACAAAAACTTTTCCTTCTTGATGAACAAATGAATGGAAATAAATCAAAGGAGGAAATAGGCGAGAAATATGATCCTACAATTACGTATAGATTGGGAGTAGCTTCTCAAGGAGTTGGCTTATCAACATATGGTCCAACACTCACACATGAAAAAAGTCTTAATATTGCAAAAAGCATGTATGCAAAATTTGAAAAAGATTTGGACGAAATTTTAAATAAAGATTTTTCTGAAGTAGAATCAGAATTGAAAAAATTGGGAGCACCGATTGTTGAATAAATAATTATTGTAGAGACGTAAAATATTACGTCTCTACACATTTTATAACTATCCTTTTCTAAATTCTATTTGTCCATCACCATTATAATTTGCAACTATTGTCTCTCCAGAGCCAAACTTATTCATCAGCAATTCAGTAGAAAGAGGATTAATTAAATGTCTCTGTATAGTTCTTTTCAGCGGCCTTGCACCAAAAGAAATGTCAGATCCAATAGAGAGCAAGAATTCTTTTACATCATCCTTAATTTCTAAAGATATATTTTTTTCATCTAATAATTTTCCTACCCTTTGAAGCTGAATATCTATAATATCTTTAAGCTCACTTTTTAGCAATGGCTTAAACAAGACCACCTCATCAATTCTATTTAAAAATTCTGGCCGGATGGTTTTTCTTAATAGATCGCTTAATTTTACTCTCAAATCAGCCAAAATTTCTTCATAATTATCTTCATTAAATTCATGCAATTTTTCTTGGAATAAATGCGATCCCAAGTTTGATGTCATGATAATAATTGTATTTTTGAAATCAACTGTTCTGCCTTGATTATCAGTTAATCTTCCATCATCTAAAACCTGAAGCAAAATATTAAATACATCTGGATGAGCTTTTTCTATTTCATCTAAAAGGACAACAGAATATGGTCGTCTTCTAACAGCTTCTGTTAATTGTCCGCCTTCTTCATACCCAATATATCCCGGAGGTGCTCCAATTAAACGGGAGACAGAATGTTTTTCCATATATTCAGACATATCAATTCTGATCATAGCATGTTCATCATTAAAAAGAAACTCAGCTAGAGCCCTTGCAAGTTCTGTTTTTCCAACACCCGTTGTTCCAATAAATATAAACGAACCAATAGGTCTGGCAATATCTTGAAGCCCTGCTCGAGATCTTCTAATTGCATTTGCTACAGCAGAAACCGCATCTCCTTGGCCCACAACTCGCTTATGTAATTCATCTTCCATCCTTACTAGTTTTGCTCTTTCACTTTCCAACATTCTGCTAACTGGAATTCCGGTCCATTTTGCAACAACTTCGGCAATATCTTCAGCATCAACTTCTTCTTTAAGCATTTTGCTTGATTTTTGAATTTCTTCCAATTCTTGCGACTCAACTTTTAATCTTTTTTCAAGATCAGCAATTACACCATATCTTATCTCTGCAACTTTTCCCAAATTTCCTTCTCGCTCAAATTTTTCAGCTTCAGTTTTTGCATTTTCAACATCACTTTTTAATTGACGAATTAATTTAATTTTATCTTTTTCCAATAACCAATGAGATCTTAAAACATTTCTTTCTTCTTTTAGATTACTTAACTCATTATTCAGTTCTTCCAATCTTGCGGCAGAAGCTTCGTCTATTTCTCTTTTTAAAGCTTCTTTTTCAATTTCTAATTGTTTTACTTTTCTTTCAAGAGCATCTAATTCTTCGGGCATTGAATCAATTTCAATTCTCAATTTTGATGCAGATTCGTCAACAAGATCGATCGCTTTATCCGGTAAAAATCTATCAGTAATATATCTGTTCGATAACTGAACAGCCGCTATAATTGCTCCATCAGTAATTCTAACTCCATGATGAACTTCGTAACGTTCTTTTAATCCACGCAAAATTGAAACCGTATCTTCTTCACTTGGTTCCGTAACAATTACCGGCTGAAATCTTCTTTCTAAGGCAGCATCTTTTTCGATGTGTTTTTTATACTCATCTAAAGTTGTTGCCCCTATTGCGTGAAGCTCACCTCGCGCAAGAGCCGGTTTAAGAATATTAGCAGCATCCATTGCTCCGTCGGTTTTTCCTGCTCCCACCAATTGATGAATCTCGTCAATGAATAAAATTATTTCACCATGTGAATTTTGAACTTCCTTAATTATTGCTTTTAGTCTTTCTTCAAACTGTCCGCGAAACTGTGTGCCGGCAACAAGTGCTCCCAAATCTAAAGCAACAATGCTTTTTGTTTTTAAATTTTCCGGAACATCACCTGAAATAATTCTATGAGCAATTCCTTCTGCAATGGCAGTTTTACCAACACCGGGTTCACCAATTAATACAGGATTATTTTTTGTTCTTCGTGATAAAACCTGAAGCACTCTTCTAATTTCTTCATCACGACCAATTACCGGATCTAACTTTCCAGAGCGAGCTAATTCATTTAAATCACGACCATACTTTTTTAATGATTGATATGTATCTTCTGCATTTTGCGAGGTTACTCTTTGCGTTCCTCTTATATCTTTTAATGCAGAAAGCACAACATTTCTTGTTACATTATTTTTCTTTAGCAAATCTCCAACTTTTCCTGAATCCTCAGTTAATGCTAAAAGAATATGCTCGGTTGAAACAAACTCATCTTTAAGATTTTTAGCCTCGCTCGCAGCTTTATCAAAAAGCTTTGCTGTGTTTTGAGAAAGTGCTTGGTTTCCAATTCCAGCACCTGAAACTTTTGGCAGAGATTCCAAAAACTCACCGACTTTTACTTTTAACTGAGCAACATTAGCTCCGGTTTTTTGAACCATTGACTCGGCGACACTTCCAGCTTCTTGTAACATTGAAGCAAAAATGTGTTCAGGCTCAACTAATTGATTATTATAGTTTTGAGCAATTTCGATCGCATTTTGTACGACCTCCTGAGCTTTTACTGTTAACTTGTTTAAATTAAATGACATAATGTCTCCTATTTCTATTATTTATTTTTTCTATCTAACAAAAATATTTAAGAAAAGTTTCTTATGAAAAAAGAGCTTACAATTTTTCGAAAAGGAATTAATTTAAGAGACACCACTAACTTGTTTTATTAAAATAAGTTAAGAAAATTGTAGAGTTGTTTTTTGCATTTAATAGTATTATTTTTAAAGTTCTCTAAATTTAGATTAATGTATAGATATTAAATAGTACAAATCTTTACTATGCTTACTAACGAAGAAACAATTGCTGCAATTGCAACGCCAATAGGTGTTGGAGCTATTTCTGTAATAAGAGTTAGTGGAGAAGAAAGCATTCAATCTGTTGATCCAATTTTTGTAGGTAAAAAGAAACTGATCGAAATGAATTCTCACACAATTCAATACGGAAAAATTGTTTCTGAAAGTGGTGATGTAATTGATGATGTTTTGGTTTCTGTTTTCAAAAATCCAAACTCTTATACTGGAGAAGATTCAGTTGAAATTAGTACACACGGAAGTCCATTAGTTTGCAATAATATCTTAGCGAGAATTTTAAAACAAAATGTAAGATTAGCAGAACCTGGTGAATTTACTAAGAGAGCTTTCCTAAATGGCAAAATAGACCTCTCACAAGCCGAAGCAGTAATTGATGTAATTAACTCAAGAACGAATGCCTCATTAAAAGGAGCTCGTAACCAATTAGATGGAGTACTTTCTAAAAAGGTAGATTCTTTAAGAGAAAGTTTGGTTAACTCTTCATCTTTAATTGAATTAGAATTAGATTTTGCAGAAGAGGATTTGGAATTTGTTTCACTTGAAAAAGTAAAGCGTGAGATTAAAAATATAATTGAAGAAATCGAAAAGTTAATTGATTCGTATAAAATTGGAAAAGTAATTCGAGATGGAGTAAATGTTGTTTTTGTTGGTAAGCCTAATGTTGGAAAATCATCTTTGCTAAATTATTTGGTTAAAGAATCACGAGCAATTGTAAGTCATATTCCAGGAACAACAAGAGACGTCATCCGAGAAGAAGTTTCGATTGATGGAATTTTATTCAAACTTTTTGATACTGCTGGTATAAGAATTACAGAAGATGAAATTGAAAAAGAAGGTGTTTTAAGAAGCAGAAAAGCAGTAGAAAATGCCGACCTAGTAATTTTACTGAATGATACAAATTCTGAATTTCCAACAGACTTATATGATGAAATTCTACATTTAACCGACAAAGAAAAAGTGATATTTGTTGATAATAAAATTGATCTATACAAAAAAATTTTGAGAGAAAATCACTTTGGAATTTCTGCACTAACCGGAGAGGGAGTAGATAAATTTTTAGATCATTTAAAAGAAAAAAGTTTTGACTCAAATTCATTTAGTGAAAAGAACGCTGTTGTTACAAACTTACGTCATAAAGATGCATTGGAAAAAGCAAGAGAGCATTTGCTTAAGTCTATTGATTCTATAGATGAAAAATTAAGCGGTGAGTTTATTTCTGTTGACTTAAGAAACGCAGAAAGTTCACTGGGAGAAATAATTGGTAAAGTCACAACAGATGATATTTTAAATAATATCTTTTCAAAATTTTGTATCGGGAAGTAGTTTATAAAAAAGACTGTCATGTTGAGCGAAGCGAAACATCTTTTTCTTAGATTCTTCGCTTTGCTCAGAATGACAAAAACTAAAACAAGTTCCACGTGAAACATAGATTGTGAGAAAATTATAAACTTAAAATTTGTTCCACGTGAAACAGAAAGAAATAAATGAAAGAATATGATGTAATAGTAGTTGGTGGAGGACACGCAGGAATCGAAGCTGCGGTTGCTCCAGCAAAAATGGGTCTTCAAGTTGCACTTGTAACAATGGAAAAAAATGCCATAGGAAGAATGTCTTGCAATCCTGCAATTGGAGGAAGTGCAAAAGGACATCTTGTGCATGAAATAGATGTGCTAGGCGGAGCAATGGGAAATATCGCCGATAGATCTGGAATTCAATTTCGTACGCTAAATAAATCTAAAGGTCCGGCAATTTGGGCTGGAAGGTGTCAATCGGATAGAAAGCTTTATTCAATGGAAGCCATAAAGTTAGTTGAAGGAACTCCAAATTTAGATATTGTTGAAGATTCTGTAATTGATATAGAAGTTGAAAACAAGAAAATAGTTGGAGTAAAAACTTTATCGGGAAAAGAGATTAAATGTAAAGCTGTTATTATTACAGCGGGAACATTTCTAAATGGAGTAATGCATACCGGTCTCAATGCAACTAAAGGCGGAAGGTTTGGAGAAAAGGCATCAACGGGACTTACAGAAAAATTAGTAAGCATAGGTTTTAAGTTTGATCGCTTAAAAACTGGAACACCACCACGGCTTTTATCAAGCTCAATTAATTATGATATCCTTGAAGAGCAACCAGGAGATGAAAATCCCGAACCATTTTCTATGAGAACAGACAGAAGTCAGTTTCCTTTTCTCCCACAAGTAAGTTGCCATATAACATATACGGATGAAAAAGTTCATAAAATTTTAGAAAAAGGCTTTGATAGATCTCCGATGTTTACTGGTTTGATAAGTGGAGTCGGACCAAGATATTGCCCATCAATTGAAGATAAAATAGTTAGGTTCTCAGATAAACCCAGACATCAATTATTTATAGAACCCGAAGGATTGGATGATCCGTTGGTTTACTTAAATGGTTTTTCGTCTTCTTTACCTGAAGAAATTCAGATTGAAGCTCTTCGTAAAATTAAGGGCTTAGAAAATGTTGAGATGGTCCGCCCAGCTTATGCAATTGAATATGATTATTTTCCTCCTTATCAAGTTGATTTAACATTAGAAACAAAATTAGTTGATGGTTTGTACTTTGCCGGACAAGTGAATGGAACATCCGGATATGAAGAAGCAGCTGGACAAGGATTAATGGCTGGAATTAATGCAGGATTAAAAATTCAAAAAAGAGAAGAGCTTACTCTGAAAAGAAGTGAATCTTATATTGGTGTTTTAATTGATGATTTAGTTGGAAAGTCAACAAACGAACCATATAGAATGTTTACTTCCAGAGCGGAACATCGATTACTGCTAAGACAAGATAATGCCGATAGAAGATTGTTAAGATATGGATATGAAATTGGTTTAGTGGAAGATGAATTTGTAAAAAAGTTGGAACAAAAAGAAGTTCTAATATCAAAGGTCAGAGAAATTGCTTCGGAAATTAAATATACTCCCAAAACAATAAATAACTTGTTGGAGGAAAAGAACTCAACTATTTTGGACAATGGTGAAACATTGGGGAAGTTAGTTAAAAGACCAGAACTAAGTTTAAAAGAATTACTGATTTTGGCCGACGCTGAAAAATATCCAATAATTAATGCGTTGTTAGAAGACCAAGAAGCTTTAAGACAAGTCGAAATTGAATTAAAATATGAGGGATATATTGTTAGACAGCAAGACTTAATAACAAAGATGGAAAAGTTAGAAAACCTCAAAATCCCTATGAATTTTGATTATTTAAAATTAAAAACAATTAGTAACGAAGGAAAAGAAAAGCTAAACAAAATAAAACCAAGATCTTTAGGACAGGCTTCAAGAATTTCAGGTGTGTCTCCTTCAGATATTTCTGTTTTATTAGTATATTTGAAAAGTTAAAAAAAAGGTACTTGCTTGAAGACTAGAAAGGATTACATTAAAGAACTAAAAACCTTGTTTTGGGAAAATCAAATAAGTATATCAGATTATCAAATTGAAAGAATGGCTCACTTTGCGGAGTTGTTGGTTCAAAAAAATGAAGAAGTAAATTTAATATCGCGCAAAGACACTGAAAACATAATAGAAAATCACATCTTTATATCTTCTTTTATAACTGAATTTTTACCACAGAACGCAAATAGATTTTTAGATATTGGAACCGGAGGCGGATTGCCGGGAATTCCTTTGGCAATATCAAAGCCTTTGATGCGTGGCGTATTAGTCGACTCTACCGGAAAAAAAACAGATGCTGTGCACGAATTTATTCAGAAGTTAAAATTAGGGAATTTGGCTGTTGAAAATTCTCGTGTTGAAAGTGATGAATTTATTAGAAAGCATAAAAATAAATTTGATCTTATTGTAAGCAGAGGAACCGTTCCACTAATTATTTTATTTAGATATTCATTACCACTTATTAAGGATAAAGCATACTTGGCCGCAATAAAAGGCGGTAACCTTGAAGAAGAATTTAAAACTGCAGAGCTGAAATATAAATCCCACATTAAAAAATCAACAATCTTTGATCTCTCTTATAAACCGAGCAACGTAAGAAATGTAAAGGGTAAAAAAATTATCCTGCTGGAACTTGTTAAATGAGTGCAGATTCAAAGAAACTTTTTCATGAAATAAGTAATCTTGCTACCGAACAAAGAAATCAAAGCTCAAAAGATATAGATTTTGCTTCAACCGCAGAAATTCTTAAAATTATTAATGATGAAGACAAAACTGTTCCAATGGCAGTTGAAAAAGAATTGCCGTTTATTGAGAATGCAGTAGACAAAATTGTTGAAGCTATTAAAAAAGGCGGCAGACTATTATATTTTGGTGCAGGAACAAGCGGCAGACTTGGAGTAGTTGATGCCTCTGAATGTCCTCCAACATTTGGGACCAGCCCTGAATTAGTAAAAGGTTTTATAGCCGGTGGAAAAGAGGCAATGTTTGTTGCTCAAGAGGGAGCAGAGGACTTAGAGGAAAATGGAGCAAAAGATGTTTTAGATGCTAAAGTAAATTCTAAAGATGTTGTTTGCGGAATTGCAGCTAGCAGACGAACGCCTTATGTAATTGGAGCAGTTAAAAAAGCAAAAGAGTTGGGAGCAACAACACTTTATGTTACTTGCACACCAAGAGAAACATTTAATATTGAAGAAGTAGATATTCCAATTTGTCCATATGTTGGTCCTGAAGTAGTAATGGGCTCGACACGAATGAAAAGCGGAACCGCACAAAAATTAGTTTTAAATATGTTGACAACAACAGCAATGGTAAGACTCGGCAAGACTTACGAAAACATGATGATTGATTTGCAGATGACCAATAAAAAATTGGTAGAAAGAGCAAAACGAATTGTTATGACAATTACCGGAGTTGATTATGATGAAGCAACAAAATATTTAGAACAATCAAATTATCATGTAAAATCCGCACTGGTTATGATCTTAGCCGAAGTTAGTTTTGATGAAGCTAAAGTACGACTTGAAAAAGCCGAGGGTTTTGTTAGACGAGCAATCCAGCCAGACTAAGCCCTAAACTGTCTTAAATGATGATCCAAATGAACATATATTAATCTAGCCCATTCCTTTTTGCTCATATTGCCAAAAGAAGGATGCAAAACATTTTTCTTTGAGGGAAATTCAAAATCAAAATTATTAATTGCATCGACCAATAATTTAATATCATTTTCAAAAGCTGTCGGTTTAGTCCCATTTTCTAATTGATCCAATTCTCTATACGTTTTTACCTTTCCCTTGGGAGCTGGCAAACCAATGAGAATAAGATTTTTCATAATTTTTGTAAGGAAGAAATTACCAACAAATTTAATATCAATTTTACCTTCAGCTAATTTTATTTGATCTGCACAATGACAAATCATCTGATTCGTATTCATTTTTCCCCAAATTCTCTTGGAATCGGGAGTCAGCGTAGAAACTCTATCAATAATTAATTTTTTATCATTTAAATTCAATATATTTTTCATAGTAACCTTCATTACATTCAAAAATTTAATATAATTATTCTAAATTTAACTCAACCACTTATGATTTTCCATCAAACATTTATATTTTTAATACATCTAAAGATTCAAAAATTTATTTTATAATTATCGTAGAGTGACTAATGAAAAATCTTACAAAATTTGCTTTCTTACTAATTCTATCCTTTTCAATAATACTATTTGCAGAAGAGGAAAAAGATACTTCTAAAACTGACATTTACGGCGGATTAAAATGGAGAAGTATTGGTCCGGCATTTACATCAGGAAGAATTGCTGACATAGCTGTTAATCCCCTAAACAAAAGCGAATATTATGTTGCCGTAGCCAGCGGTAATATTTGGAAAACAACAAACAGAGGCACCACATTTGATCCTGTATTTGAAAACTATGGATCATATTCAACAGGATGTTTGGCAATTGATCCTGAAAATCCTAATGTGGTTTGGGTCGGAACAGGAGAGAATAATCACCAACGTGCATTAGGTTATGGAGATGGGGTCTACAAAACAATTGATGGAGGTAAAAGTTGGGAAAATGTAGGACTGAAAGAATCTCGCCAAATAGGTAAAATTGTTATTGATCCAAGAAATACAGAGATAGTTTTTGTTGCTGCAGAAGGATCTGTTTGGGGGCCGGGTGGCGACAGAGGTTTGTATAAAACAACTGACGGTGGAAAAACCTGGAAAAAAGTATTAGAAATAAGTGAAAACACAGGAGTAAATGAGATAGCACTTGATCCTCGAAATCCTGATATAATGTATGCAACATCAGAACAGAGAAGAAGACACACATTTACAAAAATAGGGGGCGGACCGGAATCTGCAGTTTATAAATCAGTAGATGCTGGTGAAACTTGGGACAAGATAATGAAAGGTCTTCCAAAAGTTGATATTGGAGGAATGTGTATAGCTATTTCACCTGCAAACCCTGAACTTATTTATTTGAGCATGGAAGCCGCTGAAGATAAAGGCGGATTTTTTAGATCATCCAATAGAGGTGCAAGTTGGGAGAAAATGAGTGACAAAAATACATCAGGTCAATACTTTAATGAGATTTTTTGTGATCCAAAAGATGAAAACAAAATTTACATAATGAATAATTATTCTGAGTTTACTGTTGACGGTGGAAAAACATGGAAGAGATTAAGTACAAAAAATCGTCACGTTGATGATCATGCAATGTGGATTAATCCGGAAAATCCAGATAATTTTTTAATAGGCGGAGATGGCGGAATTTATGAAACATTTGACGGCGGAGAAACTTATGATTTTAAAGAGAATCTTCCGATCACACAATTTTATAGAGTTTTTGCAGATAACAGCGAACCATTCTATTTTGTTTATGGCGGAACACAAGACAATAATAGTATGGGCGGGCCATCAGAAACAATTAGTGCAGATGGAATTGTAAATAGCGATTGGTTTGTTACAAATGGTGGGGATGGATTTTGGTCAGCTGTTGATCCTAAAGACCCAAATACTGTTTATGCTGAAGCTCAATATGGAAATATGGTAAGGTATAACAGAGAAACTAAAGAAGCTGTTGATATAAGACCCGAGCCAAGAAAAGATGAAGATACTTATAAATGGAATTGGGATACTCCATTGCTTATTAGTCCACACAAAAGCAGTAGAATATATTGTGCCGCAAATAAAGTTTTTAGAAGTGAAGATAGAGGAAACACTTGGCAGGTTATAAGCGAAGATCTTACTTCTCAAACCGATAGAAATACTTGGCCGGTTATGGGAAAATATTGGAGCGTTGATGCTGTTGCAAAAGATAAATCAACTTCACTTTGGGGAACAATAGTTTCATTGGCAGAATCAAAAATAAAAGAAAATCTTCTTTATGCCGGCACCGACGATGGGATGATTCAGGTTAGTGAGGATGCTAAAACATGGAGAAAAATTGATGAATTTCCGGGAGTTCCAAAGTATACTTATGTTACAGAGATTCTTCCATCTAAGTTTGATGAGAATATAGTTTTTGCTGCATTTAATAATCACAAAAGAGACGACTTTAAACCATATCTTTTAATGAGTTCGGATAAAGGAAAAAGTTGGAAATCAATTTCTGGAAATCTTCCGGAGAGAGGAAGTGTTCACTCAATTGAACAAGACTTTGTTGATCCAAACCTACTATTTGTTGGAACCGAGTTTGGACTTTTCTTTTCGAATGATTTGGGAAAAACCTGGACACAATTAAAATCTGGAATTCCAACTATTTCTGTAGAAGATATTGCAATTCAGGAAAGAGAAGAGGATTTAGTTTTGGCAACATTCGGTAGAGGTTTTTATATTCTTGATGATTACTCAATTTTGAGAAGTAGTAATAAAAAGCTGCTGGAAAAAGAGGCTGAGTTATTCCCAATAAAAGATGCCAAATGGTATGTAACAAGTTCTGCAAGATATGGCCAAGGTTCAACATATTTTAAAGCAGAAAATCCTGAATTCGGAGCAACCTTTACATATTTTATTAAAGAAGTTCCAAAAACCTTAAAAGAAATTCGGCAGGAAAAAGAAAAAGAATTATTCAAAGATGGAAAACCAATACCGCAAGCGACTAACGAAGAACTGAGAGAAGAGAAGAATGAAGTTAATCCTTATTTGGTTTTTACAATTACCGAAATGAACAATAATGAAATTCGTAAATTAACCGCCGAAGCCAAAAAAGGAATTCAACGCTTAACTTGGGATTTAAGATATGAAAGTCTAAATCCATTAAATGACAAAGACAAATTTGATCCTAAAGCAAAACCAAAAAGCAGCACGCTAGTATTTCCGGGAAAATATAAAGTTGCTATTTCTCTTGTTACTCGAGAAGGCGAAAAGAAACTTTCAGAAAATGTTGAATTTAATGTTGTTCCATTAAATAATAAATTTGCAACAAAAGCTGAAAGAGAAGAATTAATAGCATTCCAGCAAAAAGCAAATAGCTTAACCAGAACAATTAGCGGTACCGAAAATTATTTAAAAGAATTAATTTCTAAAGTAGATAAAATTAAACAACAAATATTAATTACTCCATCTGCAACATATGAACTTTTGACAGACGCGGAACAACTTGAAAAACAATTAGATGATATTTATTTGTTGTTTAATAGAGAAAGTAATTTCCCTAGCACAGAAGAAAATCCGCCATCTCCAATGACAATAAATGAAAGATTAGCGGTTGTAAAATACACACATTATAGATCGACCGAACCGGTTACAGAAAAAGAAAAAGTAAATTATGAAGTATTAGTCGATGAATTTCCAGCAGTGTATGAAAGGATAAAAAATATTGGAGAATATGGAGTTAAAAATTTAGAAACAAAACTTGAAAAATTAGGTGCGCCTGTAACTCCTGGTCAGCTTCCAGAATTGAAATTGAATTAGCAGGATTCATGATCCGGTCTTTGACAAGACCGGATCTTTTTAAATGTGAAAAACAATTACTAAAAATGTTGCTATCAACACAGCAATAACCCAATAATGAGCTTTTAGAAATTTTGAATCTTTATATTTACTTAATAGTGATTCAAAGATAGTTCCTACAAATGGCGGAATAGCCAGAGATAAATAACCAATTGGTTTAGTCAGGATGTGTTTTGAAAAATATGACATTGCAATAATGCTGAACCCAACAGCAAGCGCAATTTGAATATGAGGAGATTCAAAAAATTCTTTAATCTTTTTCATTCAAAATAACTCCAGATAATAATCTAGTTTTTATCCTTTTCTCCGGTTCTCCTTTTTATCGCCTCACGCAAAACATATTCAATTTGTCCATTTAAACTTCTCAACTCATCCTTTGCCCAAATATTCAAATCTTTCCAGAGCTTAGGATCAATTCTTAATATTACTGCTTTTTTTTGAGCCATAATTAATAAAGCGAACCGGTATTTATTATTGGCTGAGTAGCTCTATCTGAACATAAAACCACCATCAAATTACTAACCATATTCGCTTTCCTTTCTTCATCTAAATCTACTACGTTTTGATCTTTTAATCTTTCCAGTGCCATTTCAACCATGCTTACAGCACCTTCAACAATTTTTTGTCTTGCAGCAATAATTGCTTCTGCCTGTTGTCTTTGCAGCATTGCCTGAGCAATTTCCGGTGAATATGCCAAATGATTAATTCTAGCCTCTAGCACCACAACGCCGGCCGCGCTTACTCTTTCGTGAATTTCCTTTTGCAAATGTTCAGAAACTTCATCAATTGAAGAACGTAAACTTGTTTCCTCACCCTCGCTGTCATCATAAGGATACGAAGTTGCCAAGTGTCTTATTGCTGATTCGGATTGAACATGAACATAATTGAGATAATCATCAACTTCAAAAACCGCCTCAGCAGTGTCTTCAACTTTCCAAACAACCACAGCAGAAATTTCAATGGGATTTCCCTTTTTATCATTTACTTTTAATTTTTCACTATCAAAATTTCTTACCCTAAGTGAAATTTTCTTTTTTGTGTAAAAAGGATTTGCCCAACGAAAGCCGATTGTTTTTTCCGTTCCTACATATTTACCAAATAATATTAAAACTATAGCCTCATTTGGTTCAACGGTAAAAAATCCGGTAAATGTAAGTATTGATAGCAGAAGTGAAATAATGCTTATAGCCAGCAACCATCCGCCCAAACCATCATGTTCTTTAAGCAGAACAATGCTGTAAATAAAAAGCGCAATTACAGCAAGTAAGAAAAAGATGTTGGAAAATAAAATTGACCAACCGCTTTTTTGCGGTTTTGTTATTTCTTTTTTCATTTCTCCCTCAAAGAAAGTGATATTAAAATGATATCATAATGCTATATAGTAAAAAATCGAGTTTTTGTCAATAGAAAAGAGAACATTTATTTTGAAGTGTTCTTCAAAAAGAATCTAGAGTTTGGACTTGAAATCATTCTATAGAATTTATTTGTTTAATTCATTAAATTAAATGCGATAAACAAATCGTTTTAAGTGTGAAGGGTTTTCAAAAAATATTAGACAAAAGGGTCTGTTTTATTCTTCAGTTATTTATATTTCAGATCGGCACAGATCTTTATTCCCAGAGCGGTCAAAACCTCAATTTTTCAATAGAATTTATTAAATCAATTTCAAAGCAGTCAGATGTTTTTGAAAAGAACATATTGGATGCTATATCTGATTTTGTTTTTGGGTCTGGCGAACTAACCTTGGTCAAGCCTGTAAATATGTTCGCGTATGATTCAAATAAGGTTTGGATTTTAGATCAAGGATTTAAGGGAATAATAGAAATTAACAAAAACGAAAAAAAATTTGATCAACTAGATATAGAAAAAACTTTTCCTTCAATTGTTGGTCTTTGCCAAATTAATGAAAACGAATTGCTCTTTACTGATTCATACTACAACGATGTCTTTCATTACAATTTAAAAGAAGAAATGTTAAGCATATTTTGTGATTATAAAATAAATAAACCGACCGGTATTGCTTTCAATAATTCAAAAAATGAAATTTGGATAGTTCAAACAGGAAAGCATAATATTTTAATTATAAATAAAAAAGGAAAAATATTAAAAACAATCGGATCAAGGGGAAAAGAAAAAGGGGAGTTTAATTTTCCAACATCAATTTGGATTGACAAAAAAGGAAAAGCTTATGTTGTTGATGCAATGAATTTTCGAGTACAAATATTTGATTCAGAAGGAGAATTTATTTCAATGTTTGGAGAGCAGGGAGATGCTTCTGGTTTTTTTGCAAGACCAAAGGGAATTGCAACAGACTCTTATGGTAATATTTATGTTGTAGACGGACTTTTTCATAATGTTCAGATCTTTGATAAAGATGGAAATTTTCTAAATTATTTTGGCAGCCAAGGTAAATCAGAAAAAGAATTTTGGCTTCCACAGGGTATATTTATTGATCAAAATGATCGAATATATATTGCAGATAGTTATAATTCACGTATACAAATATTTCAATTACGTGCAAAATGAAATTGAGCAATAAACATATTGCAATCATTTTATCAACATTTCTCTTTAATATTACCTTTGGCCAGTCTATAACTGAAACACCGCATAATTTATCAATTTCCGGACCAGGAGCAATTAAAGCAACATCAGAAAGTGAAATCTGTATTTTTTGTCATACACCGCATAGAAGCAGTCCAAGAAACCCACTGTGGAATCGTGAAGACCAAGGAATAAATTATACTCTATATAATAGTTCAACTTTACATGCAAATCCAGGTCAGCCCGATGGTTCTTCAATATTGTGTCTCTCGTGTCATGATGGAACAATAGCTTTGGGAAACATTTTGAGCAGAGAAGAAATGATAAGTTTCTCCGGAAATATTATGAACTTACCTTCAGGTAAAACAAATTTAGAATCTGATCTTTCAGACGATCATGTAATATCATTTACATATTCATCACAACTGTCAGCACAAGATGGCGAACTTAAAGAGCCATCAACATTGGTAAATAAAGTAAGATTAGAAAATTCAAAACTGCAATGTATTTCTTGTCATGATCCTCATATAAATTTAACAAATGATTTTTTGGTTGAAACAAATGAGTATTCGGTTCTTTGTATTAACTGTCATGAAAAAGATGGATGGAATAATTCGTCTCACAAAAATTCAGCACAAAACTGGAGTGGCTCAGGTATTGATCCGTGGCCCAATTCTTCATATAGTACCGTTAGTCAAAATGGATGTGAAAATTGTCATGTGCCGCATAATGCAGAGGGAAAGAAAAGAAATCTAAATTATTTTGTTGAAGAAAATAATTGCATTGTTTGTCATAATGGTAATGTGGCATCAACCGATATACAAAATCAATTAACTAAGTTTTATAAACATGATGTTAATAATTATTTAAACATTCATGATCCTGTCGAATTAAACACACTAACCCAAATGCATGTTGAATGTATTGACTGCCATAATCCGCATAAGGCTAATAACAGTTCAGCACAAGCTCCATTTGCCAATGGATTTATTAAAGGCGTTAAAGGAGTTGATACAGACGGCTTGTCAAAAAGTGAAATAGATTATCAATATGAACTTTGTTATAGGTGCCACGCCGATAGTCCGACAAAACCGGGAAGTGTAACATCAAGACAGATTGAACAAAATAATACAAGACAGGAATTTGATATTAGCAATCCTTCTTTTCATCCTGTTGAGGGACCAGGAAAAAATAATAATGTTCCAAGTTTACTTAGTCCTTACTCAGAATCAAGTTATATTTATTGTACCGACTGTCATGCAAGTGATGGAAGCAATTCTCCAAAGGGACCACATGGTTCTTCAAACAATCAAATTCTAAAATATAATTATAATACTATTTATGGCGCTGTTGAATCATACCAAAGTTATGAACTATGTTACCAATGCCATAGTAGAGATGTAATAATAAACGGGACAGGCAGTTTTTCAAGAAAAGTTCACTATAAACATATAATTCAAAAAAACATACCATGTAATTTTTGCCATGATCCACATGGAATAAGTTCAACGCAAGGAAATCAAACAAATAATTCACATTTAATAAATTTTGATTTATCAGAAGCCGAACCATTAAATGGTATTTTACAATTTACCGATAATGGCAATTTTTCCGGTAGTTGTTATTTAATTTGTCATGGAAGGAACCATGCTACACAAGCTTTCTACTAAAACAACAGAATTAGTTAAACAAAAACCATTTACAATTGTGCTGTTATCAATTCTATTTGGAATTGTTGGTGCCTTTGTTGATGCAGTTATCGATCATTTATTTTATTATGAAGAAAGCCTTCTCGAAGTTTTTGTTCCCAATCTTTCTTCTCATGAATTTTATATGCGTATAATGCTGATTTTAACACTCGCAACATTTGCATTTCTAATAGCATTATTATTAAAGAGACTAAATAAATCAGAAGAGCAATTAAAAATAATTAACGAAAATTTAGAAGAAATTGTTGATCAGCGAACAAAAGAATTTGGGGATTTGTTTTCTCAATCACCTTTTGCAAAGGCTTTAATTTCAAAAGACTTTGAAATACTAGAAACCAATAATTATTGGAATAAATACTTTAAAAATGATAACTCCTTGTTGCAAGGAGCAAACCTTATTAAAAATAAATACTTTACCAATAATAAAATTAAAGAAAATCTTCTAGCTCTTAAAAATGAATTAAAACCTGTCAAAAGCGAATCAATCTATTTTGAAGAACTTGATAAAATTCTAACCCTAAATATTTATCCCATTACAAACAACAAAAATGAAATTGTAAAAATAGTTTGCAGTTTGGAAGATATTACTGATCAGCTAAAAAGAAATGAATCAGACAAAGAATTAGAGATACAAAGAATTACCATGAAGACAATCTTTAATTTTATTGAAGCTGAAAGAGCCAGACTAGCAAACGAATTACATGATGAAGTTGGCCAAAAGTTAATGATTTCAAAACTGCATCTTGAATTGCTAAAAAAAGAATGCAGTATTTTTCCGGAAAAATTTGATGAATTAATTGAGTCTCTTCAAAGCACAAATACTGATATAAAAAATATTATTTACGCACTATATCCTTCAGAACTAACAAACTATGGATTGGTGGATGCAATAAAATCGAGAATAAATAATTGCAGTAAAATTGGCGGATTTGAAGTTGAGTTTAATACTTATGGTAACTATAAACCTTTAAACAAAGAAAAAGAACTTGGGATTTATAGAATTTGTCAAGAAGCAGTGAGCAACATTACCAAACACGCCGAAGCTAAAAAAGTTAAACTAAATCTAAATTTTACAGATAAATTGGTTATGTGTATAATACAAGATAATGGGAAAGGATTCAATTTAGAAGAGTTACCAGAACAAAACAAGAGCTACGGTCTCATTTCAATGAAAGAAAGAGCAAAAATATTAGGAGGTAGCCTAGAGATAGAAACATCACCAAAAGCGGGCACAAGTGTTTATTTAGAAATTCCAATCAATGGTATATAAGGTGAACGAAATAAAAGTTTTTCTAGTAGATGACCATGCAATGATTAGAGAGGGATTAAAACTAGCATTAAACTCAGAAAAAAATATAAATGTTATTGGTGAGTCTGAAGACAATATTGAAATAGTTCAAAAAATTATTGCCGCAAAACCTGATGTTGTATTAATGGACATTAATATGCCTGAGAAAGATGGATTAACAATTGCAAAAGAAATAAAGAAAGTAAACAAATCAATTAAAATTATAATTCTAACAATGATGGATAATGAGCTTTATGTTATGGATGCTCTCAAAAGTAATTTAGAGGGATTTATATATAAAGATTCAAAAATAATTGAATTAGTTGATGCAATACAAAAAGTTTATAATGGTGAAAAGTATTTTAATGAAGAAATAAAAAACAGAATTCTTGACCATATTTCTTCAAAAGGAGAACTGGAAGCAAATTATGCAGACCCGGGATCCATTTTAACAAAGCGTCAAAAAGAAATAATTAGACTTGCCGCTAAAGGTCTCACAAGTAGAGAAATAGCAGAAAAACTATTTTTAAGTGAGCTGACCGTTATTAAACATCGTAAAAATATAATTAGAAAATTAGGACTCAAAAACTTTACCGAAGTAGTAAGCTATTCTTATACCAATAAAATAATCTAAAAACCCATACCCCTTTTGGGGTATTTAAATTTATACTTTTTGGGTTATTTACCAACGCATACCTTTTCATTAATATAAACGTAAGTAATTATTCAAAATAATTTAAAAATCACAGTTTTACACATTGGGATTTTTACAAAATTTAATAAGATAAAAGAAGCTTATAATACATAAATTTTATTCACAAAAGGAAAGGGGAAATGAAAACATTAATCAGAATTTTATTTATCAGCCTATTTTTAATTGTTAGTTTGAGTTATGGACAAGGGATTACAAATTCAGCACACGATTTTAGCAATAAGGGATGGAATTCTGCTGGTGAAATTTGTCAACCATGTCATACTCCGCACGATGCTATCGACGAACCCAATGCGCCTTTATGGAATCATACATTAGCTGCAGCAACAGGATACACACCATATTCTGGTTATGATATGGATGCGAGTGTCAATCAGCCTGACGGTTCTTCAAAATTGTGCTTAAGTTGTCACGATGGAACTGTTGCTTTAGATAGTTTTGGTGGGGCAAGTGGTTCAACCAATATTGGGGGTAATTTTATTGTAGGGCGAGATTTAAGCCATGAACATCCAATTTCCTTTATTTATAATACTGCATTAGCTACTGACGATGGTGAACTTCATGATCCTTCTGCGATTAGCTCTGGCATTGGAACAACGATTGATGCAGATATGTTAGAGGGAGGCAAAATGCAATGTTCGTCATGCCACGATGTTCATGATAAATTGGGTAATTCTCATTTATTAGTTAAGATAAATGATGGCAGTGCTCTTTGCCTAACATGTCATAACAAATAACATTTTAACTAATTTTTGCTTTTAGAAGGCGACCCCAAATCGCCTTCTTTTTTATTTGATAACATGACAAATATTTGAGAGGCAACAGATGAAAAAAAAAATAAAAATAGTACTCAGCCTCATATTCATAATAATAAATTTTGGTTGTTCTACAACTAAAGAAATTACAAAGCAGCAAGAATTAATAATTTACCCCAAGCCGCCGGAAGTAACAAGAATTCAGTACCTAACATCATTTAGTACATCAAGCGATATAGTCCCACAGCAATCAGAATTTTTTGAATCAATAATTGGTAAAAAAGAAGATAGAACAATTATTAAACCATATGGAATTTCAATATACAAAGGCAAAATATATATCTGCGATACAATGTTGGGCGGATTGGTTGTTGTTGATTTAAACAGCTCCACTTTTGAATACTTTATACCTAAAGGTTTAGGCGAATTAAAAAAGCCAATTAATTGTTTCATTGATAAACCGGGAAAACTTTATATAGCAGATGCAGAAAGACAGCAAATAGTTGTGTTTGATAAATCGGGCAATTACTTAAATGCATTTGGTTTAGCAGAACAAATAAAACCAACCGATGTGTTTGTGGAAGATAATAAAATCTGGGTAACAGATTTGATGAAACATAAAATTGCAATTTACAATCAGAGTGATTTTTCCCTAATTACAACCTTTCCAAAAGATGATACCGATTCACTTTCAAGATTGTTTTCACCGACCAATTTATTTATTTC
Source organism: Ignavibacteriales bacterium (assembly GCA_020635275.1). Taxonomy (GTDB): domain Bacteria; phylum Bacteroidota; class Ignavibacteria; order Ignavibacteriales; family Melioribacteraceae. The sequence continues at coordinate 655,315 of JACKAA010000002.1, read as the reverse complement.
AGAAAATGAAGTATACGTAAGTGATTTCGGAGCATTTAATGTAAAAGTTTATGATAAAGCAGGTAATTACAAAAGAACAGTTGGAAGCTACGGAAGAAACCTGGGGCAATTTGTTAGGCAAAAAGGTATAGCAGTAGACAAAGAAAATAATTTATATGTAGTTGATGCTGGATTTGAAAATGTGCAAATATTTAATAATAAGGGTCAATTGCTTATGTTTTTTGGAGGAAGTTATAAAGGTCCCGGAGATATGTGGCTTCCGGCAAAAGTAATAATTGATTATGACAACTTAAATTATTTTCAAAAATATGTGCATGAAAGCTTCGATTTGAAATATTTAATTTTCGTTACAAATCAGTATGGACCAAGCAAAATAAATATATATGGCTTTGTAGAGACTAAGTGATTTTTACTAAAAACATTTTCAAATGAAAGGAATCAAAAAAATATTATGCTTTTTTTTATACAGCACTGCAGTTGTAATATTATTCTCTTGTTCATCAAGTACAAAGCATCAAATTTTATCAACTTTTTTTGATGGAGTTCCCGATCCGAATGCAAAGCCAAAGGCAATAGTAGATTCACTAAAAGCGGATTCTTTAGCAAATATTAAAAATGAAAATTACAAAACAGTAAATGAAGTAAAATTTGTCTTTCATCCACCATATAAAAATAGGCTATGTAAAGATTGTCATAACTTAGAAAGATCCAATCAGCTTACTAAACCCATACCGGATTTGTGCTATAAATGTCATGAAAAATTTTCAAAAAAAAACCCGTCATTACATGGTCCGGTTGCAATGGGCGATTGTCAAGTTTGCCATAGTCCGCATTTTACAGAGAATAATTTTTTATTAAAAAGAGCCGGAAGAGATCTCTGTCTACATTGTCATGAATCGACGTATGTTTATGAGAATAAACATCACTTTGCAACAGAAGAATACCAATGTCTAGATTGTCATGATCCGCATAGCGGGCAGGATAGATTCTTATTAAATAAATGATGAAGACAACACTTAAAATATCGCTGGCAATTATTTTTTTAGCAAACGCCAAAATATTATCACAACAAACAAGTATTCCAATAAGATTTTGGGCTCTCCAAAATTTTGATGGTTTTATAGGATCAGAAGGGGAATACAAATCAGAAAACATTCAATTAAGAAATTCATATAAAGATAAATTAAATGCTTCAACATTAACCGGACGGTTAATGTTCAACACGCTAAGTTACTTTTATCACCCAAACCTTTTAGAGTTAGAAACAAATATGCAGTTTAACCCGGGAACAAGAAAGAATATTTATTTAGTTGTTCCTGACAGATCGGATATAATAATTGGTGAAAGCGCAAGAGGAACTATTAGATTTTTAAAATCATTACCTGCAAACCTTTCTCTTTTTACAAACTATAGCCATGTTTTTACAAATAGAGAATATACCACAGATCTTGAGACAAATAGTTTTGGTTTTGGAGGATACTTCAATTATAGAAATAAAGTAGCACCAATTAATATGAGTTATAATTCAAATAAAATTAATCAAGATGAACTTAGAACAAATAGAAAGTATTTAACTGATAGAAACAATTTGAAAATTAATTCTGATTTTGCTTTTGGCGAAAATGACGATAATAAAGTTTCTTATAGTTTTGATGGATATAATCAAGAATATACCAATCTTACAAGAATTAATAGTAATATTTCAACTTATTCATATTTATCCAGAATTAAATTAGATTCGGCATACACAAGTTCAATCAGTTCAAATTTTATTTATACTCAGAACCGAGGCTACTCTGAATATGATAGATTTCAACTAAACGAAAATATTCTTTATTCTATAAACCCAAATCTAAAATCTTTTGGGAATTATAGATACAATAACATTTCTCGGAACAATTTTGAAAGCTATCAACAAAATATAAACTTACAGTTTGAACATCAATTATATGAAAGTCTTAGATCTTATGTTCGTTTTGATAAAATAGTAAATAACCAAACATTTTCAGAAGAAGGAATGAATACATATGGTGGAGGGTTATATTATAGAAAAAATTTTCCTTATGGTGTTTTAAATATTTCTTATGATTATAACTTACGCAATGTAGATAGAAACAATCTTCAAGATAAATTAATAATTATAAATGAAGAGATAACACTAAATGATGAAGAATTAATAATTCTTTCAAATCCTTACATTGAACTGCAAAGTATAATTGTTAAAAGTTTAGATGAAATAACAATCTATCAAAAAAATGTTGATTATATAATTGTAGCAAGAGATGATTATATAGAAATACAAAGATTGCCCGGCGGACTAATTTCCAAAAGTTCATCTGTTTATATTGATTATGTCGCAGAACTTCAGCCTTCTTATAAATACACATTAAACTCAAGTAAATTTTTTGTGAGATTAAGTCTGTTGGAAAATCTTTTTGAAGTTTATTACAGAACCTTAAACAACAGCTATTCTAATATAAACACTGTTTATACAAACATGCTTCAAATTATTTCACAGAATGTTTATGGAGCGCGTATAAACTATCAGTTCATTTCTGCGGGCATAGAGCTTGATGATTATAACAGCAATATAATTCCATTAAAATCCACTAATTATTATATGCGATTAAGCAACAGATTTTCAAAGGATTTAAGTGTCAATCTCTCCGGTAATTTAAAGTATATAGAGCTGCTCGAAGATAAACGCAAACAAGAATTTCAGGATCTGAACGGAAATATTATATATAACATTGACCAAAACATTTCTATCAACTTGGAAAGTAATTATAGATTTCAAAAAGGAAGAGGACTTGATTTAAATTTAGGGATAATTAAGGGAGAAGTAGATTTCCGTTTTAGAAATTTGTTTTTAGCAATAGGTGCTGAAAAGTATAAAAGAAATTTCTTAGATGAGAAAATAGATTACCAAGGTGGATTTGTAAGAATTCAAAGAAAATTTTAAGGAGAAGTTTATGAAACCCAAAATAAGATTTTTTTCAGTTGCATTTTTGTTTTTAATTCCTTCACTTCTTTTTAGCCAAGAGAAAACAAACAATTTAAACTGCACTAACTCAAATTGTCATAATGATATTTTGGATATGCAATATATTCATGAACCCGCAAGAGATGAATGTTTAACTTGTCATGAAAAAGTCAGTGGAAACCATCCGGAAAAAGAAGGAAAAGAATTTGCTTTGGTCGAAAATGGAAGCGAACTTTGTGAAACATGTCACAGTTTTCAATCATCAAAAAAAATGGTTCACAGTCCGTTTGCAGAAAAAAAATGTTTGTCATGTCATTCTCCGCATAGTTCTAACACAAAGGGAATTCTTGCAGGCACGACTGAAAAAGAAGTGTGTTCAAAATGCCACAATATAGATATTAAGGAACACAAATATTTCCATGGTCCATTTATTAGTAATCAATGTGCAAGCTGCCATTTTGGCCATGAGTCCGACTTTAATGCACTTGCAAGATTTGATGATCCTTATCTTTGCTTTCAATGTCATATTGAAAAAGAAGAGGATCTTCAATTATCAGTTGTGCATCCTATTTTTAGCGATGGATGTATGGATTGTCATTCGCCGCACTCATCAAAGCAAAGCTATATGCTAAAAATTGAAGGAAATAGGCTTTGTTTTGATTGTCATTCAGAAATTCAAGAGGCTGTTGCTTCAGCAAAAAATATTCACGAACCGCTTACAGAAAAAGGGACATGTGTTTCCTGTCATACTCCACATGCTGGAGAATTAGAAAAATTATTAGTAAATATTCAGCCCGAGCTGTGTTTCAACTGCCATAGTGTAAATATTAATAAAAAAGAAAGATATATTGACATTTTTGGTAGGCTAAGTAAAGAATATGTGCACAAACCCATTTATGAAGATCCATGCACAAAATGCCATTTGCCCCACATTTCACAAAATAGTAATTTGCTTGCAGCACCATTTCCTGATGGAAATTATACTAAGCCAAATATTGAGAATTTTTCTATGTGTTTTCAATGTCATGATTCAAAAAAAATAACAAATAAAATAGGAACTGACACAAACTTTAGAGACGGTAACAAAAATCTTCATACTGTTCATGTAATTAAGAAGAAATCAATTAGCTGCCAAAGCTGTCATGATATGCATGGAGCGGATAATCAACATATAATTGGCAACGTAGTTTATTTTGGCAACTGGGAAATGCCAATTAATTATAAAGTTACAGAAACTGGCGGATCTTGTTTGCCCGGATGTCATGCCGAATTATCATACTCTCGAGAATAAATACAAATCATAAGTAATGAGCTGTCTTAATTAAAATAAGGCAGTTCATTTCTCAAAATATTTTTTATTAAATATTTACAAAAGAGGAATTTATGCGATAATAAATAGAAAACTTATTTAGTAGAAATGAATAGATTTTCTATAAAAATTTTAGCACTTATAGCCTTATCAATAAATTCTCAGAATTACTGCAAAGAATTAAATTTTCATACAGACAACAAAGAAAATTGTAAAATTTGTCATGTTTCTTCAAATGAAATAAATTACGAAACACCAATTTGGACAAATGAAAAAACAGAAAATTATTATATTCCTTATTCAAGCAGTACATTAGATGCAAATATAGGGCAACCAAGCGGAGTTACAAAAATGTGTTTAAGCTGCCACGATGGAACCATAGCTGTAGATGATCAAGGAGGCAATGCAAATTTTACTCATAAAGTATTAAGCTCAGAAATGAATAGCAACCATCCTGTTTCATTTGTATATAATTCATTTTTAGCTCAAAAAGATGGCGAATTGTATGATCCTCAAACAACTTCTTCCGGACTTGGCAGTACAATTGAAGCTGATCTTTTAATTGATGGAAAGTTAGAATGTATTTCTTGTCATAATCCGCATAAAGAAATGAACAATAGCTCAATGCTTAAAATCTCTAACCTTAAAAGCAAACTTTGCTTAACCTGTCATATTAAATAATAAAAAAGCCGCTGATTATTCAACGGCTTTAAGAATTATTTAATAAATTTTTGTAAAATTATAAATATATTTAGGCTTCGATCAAATTATTGACCTTATGCGGTTTTACATAGTTTGTTCCATTTTCATTATGGAGTTTAAATTTACCAACCATATTTTGGAGATTTTCAGTAAGCTGGTTGAGATCATTAGTAGCCCCGGCAACTTGCTGAATACCCAAAGCAGATTCTTGGGAAACAGCATTAATAGATTCCACACTTCTGCTGATTTGTTCAACGGTAGCCGATTGTTCCTCGCTGGTAACAGCCACTTGAGAAGAAATCTCTAAAACTTTGTCAGAAGATTTAACAATCTCACTCATAGATTGTCCAGCTTTAACCGCTTCATTCATACCGTTAGAAACTTCATCATTGCCTTTCTTAATAGCATCTACAGCATTACTGCTGTCAGCTTGAATTTTGTTCACCATGTCAGCAATTTCGTTAGTAGCCACAGTTGTTCTTTCAGCTAATTTCTTAACTTCATCAGCCACAACAGCAAAACCTCGTCCGTGTTCACCGGCTCTGGCAGCTTCAATAGCAGCATTTAATGCAAGAAGATTAGTTTGATCTGCAATATCATTAATAACTTGAACAATTTGTCCAATTTGCTCACTGCTGTCGCCAAGCTTAGTAATAATATCAGAGGCTTGTTTAACAACGCTCTCAATGTTCTTCATACCTTTAATGGTAGACTCAATAACAACTTGACCGTTAGTAGCAAGATTTTTAGATTCTTTAGCAGCATCATTTGTTTTTACAATGTTTCTGGTTGTTTCGGTAATAGTAGCCGCCATTTGTTCCATGGCTGTAGCCACTTCTGTGGTTTGACTGCTTTGTTCCTCAGCGCCGGCGGCCATTTCTTCAGTGCTGGAAGAAATTTGAGTGGCAGCACTTGCTGTCGCATGGACGGCTTCAAGTACTTGGTTAAGCGTCTTATTGATTTGCAATACACTATTATTAAAACCATTAAAAAGATGTCCAATATCATCATTGCTATCTTTAGGAGTAACATTAACGGTAAGATCTCCCTCCGCAAATTTATTCATAGCAAATAAAATTTCTTGAGTGCTGTTTTTCAAATAATCTTCACGTTCCTTCAAGTCAGAAATATCAGCAACATATTCTATGGCGCCTATAATCTTACCTTCTTTATTTTTAATTGGAGATCCGGTATACATAATCGGAAGTTCTTTTCCATTTGGGCGTGCAATAGTTTCTTCAGTTACGGCATAATCTTTTTTCATAGCCTGCAAACAAGAACATTTCTCGGTATTACAATGTTTAGTTTTAAATTGATCGTAACATTTTTTGCCAACCAGAGATTTCTGCTCCTCACCTACAACTTCAGCCCCCTTTTTGTTCATGTAGTTTATATTAAATTCGTTATCTATTACCATTATTGGAGTCGGCAAATTATCTAAATAACTTAATTGAATACTTAATGTTTCGGACATTACATTAAACGACTTTGCAAGAACTCCCAGCTCATCATTTGATTTTATATCAACAATAACATCATCTTTACCTTTGGTTATCTGCTCCGCAGCTGTTTTTAATTTATTAATATTGCTAACAATATGTTTTGTAATAAAATAAGCCACAGGAAGACTTGTGATTATTAAAATTCCAACAATTATTGAAACAAAAGAAACAGCAAGTGAACTATCACTAATAATTGAATTAATTTGTTTTGTTCCATCCGCACCCTTTTCATCAACAAGTAAATCAATATCTGAAAGACATTTTTCGGCGGCTTTATCAAATGCATCCATAGCAATATTTCCACTTTCTTCTCCAAGGGAATATGCAATGAACATTTCATAACCTTTATCCTTAAGACCCTTAAAACTCTCCTTAACGTTTGAGATTTTTTCAATTAATATATTATCACCATTGTTATGCTCTTTCCATTTTTCCATATCTGCCAATGCTTGATCATAAAATTTCATTGCCTCTTCTTTAATTACAGCATCATCTTTTGTGAGTGAAGCATCGGTAAAAAATTGCCAAACGTTTGTTATTGAATATTGAATTTCATGAGCCAATATAATTTCTTCTTGTAGAGAAGAGTACTGCTCAACTTCATCATTAAATCCGACGAATCTATAAATCACTATTGCCGAAAATAAGATCATAAATGCAGTTATTGATCCAAAGGCTGCATACATTTTAGTTTTAATGTTCCAATTCATACTTCCCCGCAGTATAAGTATTATTAAAAATTAACAACTAACTGACTAGTAAGTGTTGTATTATTATTTTGATTATAATATTTATCGTTAACCAACTCAACTCTTACCTCAACTCCGCTTGTAATTAAATAGCCTAAAGTGGAGGTAATCCGGTGTAAACTATTTTCTATATTATTCTGAAATAAATTATTGTCTGTTTTCCAATAACCTAATCTGAATCCTACAAATAGCGGAATTTCAAAATATTGATCCAAATATCCAATTGATTGAATATAATAACCCTTGTGATTATTAAATAAACCGCAATCATCAATCGCTCCTTCAATTATTCCATAGGATTGCAGAACCTCGCTTCTGAACTCAATCTGTTTGAATGTTAGTTGAAAATCCATACCATAAATTCTTGAATTATTTATCTCAACTTTTTTTAAGTTAGCCAAATATGATGTGCCTAATTCAAAATTTTCGAAAGGAAATATACTTGCCCTACCACCCAAAGCAACGTCTTTATCAGTTAATCCATTTATTAAAAAGAAATTAAAATTTGTGAAGTTTGATTCGCCGTAAAAATTAACTCCAAGATTATTCATACAATTAATAGTTTTTTGTACAACAAAAGGAGTGGAAACAAACTTTCTATCAGGAGATGGAATAAACTTATAATCAATTCCAAAAGGAATATCAAATTGACCGACTTGAATACCCGAAGAATTAAAAAAACTGCTTTTTCTTAAATGTTCTGTATCGTTTCCAAATAGGTGAATATCACAAATTGCAGAGCCTAATTCAAATTTTTCAGTTTCACTGTTAAATGCAATTGCTCCCTCGGTTGATACAAAATTATTTAGATTCTTAGAAATACCAAGCTCAAATTGACCGTAATTCATTCCGTTATTGCTGTTTGGTGAAATTTGAAATTGCTGTTGGAAGTCAAAAAATCCGGCAAACTCAACGCCATAGGTTTTCATTAAGTTGGTATTTTGTGCATAAACATTGAAAAAAACATTCGATACACAAAAAGTGAAAATAAAAAATTTAATTATACTTCTCATTTATAAAGTTATTTATAGCAATAGCTTCACCATTATCGAATATTTAATTTTAAATGTTTAACAAAAAAAATAAAGAGGACGTGTCTTATTTGATGCGGATCAAGGTTTTAATAGAGACTTAATAAATAAAATTATTAAGTCTCTTTTCTATTATTACTTTATGTAGTGATCACTTGTTTTGATTTTTGAGAATACACACAATTACTGTTATTTTCACTGTGGAGTTTAAATTTACCAACCATATTTTGGAGATTTTCAGTAAGCTGGTTGAGATCATTAGTAGCCCCGGCAACTTGCTGAATACCCAAAGCAGATTCTTGGGAAACAGCATTAATAGATTCCACACTTCTGCTGATTTGTTCAACGGTAGCCGATTGTTCCTCGCTGGTAACAGCCACTTGAGAAGAAATCTCTAAAACTTTGTCAGAAGATTTAACAATCTCACTCATTGACTGACCGGCTTTCATAGCTTCACTCATACCATTGGACACTTCATTGTTGCCTTTCTTAATAGCTGCCACTGCATTGTTGCTATCGACTTGAATTTTAGAAACCATATCTGCAATTTCTTTTGTTGCTACAGTAGTTCTTTCTGCTAATTTTCTAACTTCATCAGCAACAACAGCAAATCCACGACCATGTTCACCTGCTCTGGCAGCTTCAATAGCAGCATTTAATGCAAGAAGATTAGTTTGATCTGCAATATCATTAATAACTTGAACAATTTGTCCAATTTGCTCACTGCTGTCGCCAAGCTTAGTAATAATATCAGAGGCTTGTTTAACAACGCTCTCAATGTTCTTCATACCTTTAATGGTAGACTCAATAACAACTTGACCGTTAGTAGCAAGATTTTTAGATTCTTTAGCAGCATCATTTGTTTTTACAATGTTTCTGGTTGTTTCGGTAATAGTAGCCGCCATTTGTTCCATGGCTGTAGCCACTTCTGTGGTTTGACTGCTTTGTTCCTCAGCGCCGGCGGCCATTTCTTCAGTGCTGGAAGAAATTTGAGTAGCAGCACTTGCTGTAGCGTGAATTGCCTCGGTAAGTTGATTTAGAAGAGTATTAAATGAATCAGAAAGAGAGTTAATACTATTCTTAATAATTTGATGGTCTCCTTTATAATTTCCCTCAACCCGAACAGTTAAATCGCCATTAGCAATAATTTTAAGTACATCAGATCCTTCTTGAATAGGTTTAATAATTTCATCAAGAATGGAGTTTACACCCAATACTAAATCTTTCCATGCACCATTAAATTTGGAAGCATCTGCTCTTGTTTTTAATTGACCGTTTTTAGCGTTGTTTATTAAACCTTTTAATTCCTCTAATAAATTGTTAATAGTATCAACTTCAGTATTAAATGCAATAGAAAGATCATCCTTTTCAGAAGCAAGCTCAACATGTTTAAAATTGCCATCAGCTATTTCTTTAGCAGCAAAAATTTTATCTTTTTGCGAAGCAACTAGTTGGTTAAATCTATTTGCAAGCTCTCCAATTTCATCATTAGACTTGTGTTTAATTTCAACATTTACATCTCCTAGAGAAATTTGCTTTGCTGCAGAAGCAACATCGGATATCGGTTTAGAAATTTTTGAAGCTACAAAAAATCCAAGTAATCCAACAAGAAAAACCATGACTATACTAATTATGGTTGCATATGTAATCATTTCTGATTCAGCTGCAAAAGCTTCAGATTCATCTATTTCAGCAATAATTCCCCATGTTAAATTGTTTGGTAGTGAAATAGGGGAATATGCAGATAAAACTGGATTACCATTATAATCTATAATTATTTCTTCTCCCTCTTTACCCTTAATCAAATCATTAGTCGCTTTTGTATCGATACCATTTTCTTTAACATTACCATTTAACGATGCATTAACAGAGTGATTCTCAGGATCTAGAAATGAGTCAGAACGCATTAGTTTATCCATCCCCACCAAATAAGTTTCGCCGGTTTTGCCCATTCCAGTTCTTTCTTGCATAATAGAATTTATTTTATCATTTGATAATTGTAAAGCAATTGAACCAACATACTCTCCTTTATAATATGCAGGTTCAACTATAAAAATTGCTGGTGCATTATTTGAAATCGCATATGGTTTCATGTCAGTCAATATAGTACTTTTTGTATTTTTCATTTGCTGCCAAGCTAAGGCTAGATCATGAGATTCACTATGTAATTCAGTACCAAAATCATCTTCCAACGCAACTGTTAAAAGCACTCTTCCACTATTTGGTGAAAGAAGGAAAACATCATAAAAACCATATTTTTCTTGATAATTTTTTACAAAGTCAAAATATTTTTCAAACTCAAACTTGAAAGGTTCATAATTTAATAAGTCTTTACCCATATGGCCATTTGATTTTGCTATTTTGCTGAGACTATCAAGATTTCTAACAGCATTTTTAATAAATGGTAAACCAGCAAAAACCTTTGCATCGGCAATACTCTTATCAAAAAAATCAATTATTTGATTTTTTTTAATAGTCTTAACCATGTCAAGTTGATCAAAAGAAGATTTGTGCATTGAATCGTTGGCAGAATTTACCAGAAGAATAGAGGTGAATACCAATGGAATAATTCCAACAATTAAAAAATAAAATATAAATTTTTGCTTTAACTTTAAATTTGAAAACATTTTTTACCTGCGCTAAAAAAATAGAAACACTATTTAATAAATATTTATAGTTATTTATTGCTGTGAAATTAAATATTCACGTAAGAAGATAATCGGCTCTGAAAAATGAAAGTTTAGTTTTTTATTATGGTAAGTGATTAAAAACAAATAACTTAGTTTATATTATTTTATTGTTTCTCATCAATTTTTAAATCTTTTAAGCATTAGTGATCTAATTCATCGGAACTTCAATAATAAGGAAAAAAGATGTTTCTTCTGCAGAAATTTCCACTTTTTCAACTTCCCAAATCCCCAATGCGTCTCTTCTATTTAAGTCTTGCTCGTCAATATTAATTTTTCCTTCTATATTAAAAATATATAAGCCGTTTCCTTTACTGTGAATTTTATAAGACACAGAATTGTTCTTATCTAAATCACACAATGAAAAATATGCGTTTTGATTTAACCAAAGTGAACCATCATCTTTAGAGGGAGAAACTATTGTTTGAAACTTGTTTTTTCTTTTTATTGGATCAAAAAATTTTTGATTATATCTTGGAGTATGACCTTTTTTATCGGGAAAAACCCAAATTTGTAACAGATTAACTAGATCCGTATTTGATGGATTAAATTCAGAATGTAAAATTCCGGTTCCGGCCGACATTACCTGAACTTCATTAGTTTTAATTATTTCCTCATGACCCATACTATCTTTATGAGCAAGGGAACCTTTTAATGGAATCGTCACAATTTCCATATTATCATGCGGATGAGTGCCAAAACCTTGACCAGGCTGAACAATATCATCATTTAAAACACGAAGTTTTCCAAAATGAACTTTTTCCGGGCTGTACCATCCTGCAAAACTAAAAGAATGTCGGGCTACTAACCATTCATGATCTGCAAATCCTCTTTCACTTTCTGGATGATAAATCTTGTTCATTATTTTTCCCCTCTAATTAATAATATTTCGTGGTTTGTAAAATAAATAAGTTTTACAACAATAAAAGGAGAAAAGATCCCATTTAATTATTATATTCTAAATGGTCATCAATTTTATAAAATAATTAATTATTACTGTTTATTTTAAATAAGCAAAAATTTTTATTTAGGAGGATATATGACACACAGAATGCTTGGTAAAAGTGGTTTAGAAGTTTTTCCTATTGGTTTGGGTACAATGGGAATGTCAGAATTTTACGGAGATACAAACGAGGAACAATCAATCACAACTATTAATAAGGCTTTAGAAATAGGTGTTAACTTTTTTGATACTGCCGATATGTATGGTTGGGGACACAATGAACAACTTCTTGGGAAAGCATTAAAAGGTAAGTTCGATAAAGTTGTTCTTGCAACTAAATTTGGTGTTCTAAGAGGACCAAAGGGTGAATGGTTGGGTGTTAGCGGAAAACCTGAATATGTTAAGCAAGCTTGCGAATCTAGTTTAAAAAGATTAGGTGCAGATGTAATTGATTTGTACTATCTTCACAGAGTAGATCCGCAAACTCCAATTGAAGAAACAGTTGGAGCAATGAGCGATTTGGTTAAAGAAGGCAAAGTAAAATTTATTGGCCTTTCAGAAGTTAAGGGAAGCACAATAAAAAGAGCAAACTCAGTTCATCCAATTACCGCAGTTCAATCGGAATACTCAATTTGGACTAGAGATATTGAGGAGGCAAATTTAAATGAATGCAGAGAATTGGGAATTACAACGGTTGCATATAGTCCTTTGGGAAGAGGAATATTGACCGGTAAATTAGATTTCAACAGCAAAAATGATTTTAGAAATTTTCTACCCAGAATGAGTGAAGAAAATTTAGATAATAATATGAAAATTGTAAAACGAATTGGGGAAATTGCAGCCGATAAAGGAGTTAAAGCATCTCAGCTTGCGCTTGCCTGGGTTATGGCTCGGGGTGAAGATATTATTCCAATTCCGGGAACAAAGCGTGAAAAATACTTATTAGAAAATGTTGAAGCAGCAAACATTAAAATTACTGAAGAAGAAATGAATGAGCTTAATAAACTTTCAGATTTAGTAAAAGGAGATAGGTATTCTGCGGAGGCTATGAAACAGACTTTGCAATAATATTATCAGGGCATAATCAAAATTTTATTAATTAATTGTAAAATGAGCAATAATGAAAAGTTTACTTTTTATTCTTTTTATATTTTTTAATGTATTTATTTATTCAAATAATAATGATATGGAAAAACAAATCGACTCAATTGTTGAAGAATTCCAAAATGGATTGACTCCTGGTATATCTGTTGCCGTTTTAAAAAGTGGGAAAGTTATATATCAAAAAGGATATGGTTATGCCGATCTTGAAAATAAAATAAAAATTGAACCAAAAACAAATTTTAGACTGGCATCAATCACAAAACAGTTTACTGCATTTTCCATTTTACTTTTGGAAAACGACGGAAAAATTTCATTGAATGATTCTCTCACAAAATTTTTTCCAGAGTTTCCAAACTATAGCAACAAAATAAAAATTAAAAATATTTTACAGCACACGTCAGGACTTTTGGATTATGAAGATTTTGTAAATAATGAAGATACCGTTCAGCTGAAAGACAAAGATGTTTTAAATATTATGATGAATCAAGATTCCACATATTTTAATCCTGGTTATAAACATCAATATAGCAATACCGGTTATTCAATTTTAGCAATGATTATTGAAAAAGTTTCGGGTAAAACATTTGCAGAATTTTTAAAAGAAAGAATTTTTGAACCTCTACAAATGAATAACTCGATTGCCTTTGAAGAAGGTATTTCAGAAGTTCCAAACAGAGCATACGGTTATGCTAAAACTGATTCCGGATTTGTATATTCTGATCAAAGTTTAACCAGTGCAGTTCTGGGCGATGGCGGAATATACAGTTCGGCTATTGATTTACTCAAATGGAATGAAGAAGTTGAAAATCCAACACTTTTACCAAAAGAAAAATTTGCCAAAGCATTTGAAAAAGGCAAAACCACTAATGGTGAAGAATTTGATTATGGCTTTGGCTGGAGATTAGATCCATATAAAAATCATTACCGACCTTATCACACAGGGAGCACATGTGGATTTTCAAATATTTATATGAAGCTGCCTGAATATGACTTAACAATAATTGTGCTTATGAATGTTAGAGATTATGATGCAAAAGGGTATGCAGAAAAAATTGCTGATTTATTTATTAAATAATTTTAGTTTAACAAAGTAAAGTCATTATGTAATCTAATCTTTGTCATTTCGAATCCCAATGTTTTATAATGGATGAGAAATCTCTAAGTTTTTAGATATCTCAGTCACAAAAAAAAGTTCCTTCGATATGACAATAATAATTAATTGCTTATAAAGCATTGGTAATAAGTTAGTCTTAAATAATACTATTTAAATTACAAAACCCATTTAACAGATATTCTAATTAATGTGAACCTAAAAATATTATGAAAATTAATACTCTATTTATTCATTGCCTTGTAATAACATCAGTAGGTTTTGGTCAACAAAATGAAGCTATAGAAATTCAAGATGAAATTGCTGGTAATCCAATAATAAAAGGCTGGTATGCAGATCCGGAAGTGGAAATATTTGAAAATAAATATTGGATTTTTCCAACATATTCTGGAGAAATCGACAAAGGAAATGAAAATCAGAATTTAAGCAAAAAGCAAAATGAGTTGAGAAAAAATACAATTAATCCGCAATACTTAAAGCAAACATTTCTTGATGCCTTTTCTTCAAAAGATTTAGTTGTTTGGCAGGAGCATTCACGAGTTTTAGATATTAAAAACATTGAATGGGCAGCTTATGCAGTTTGGGCACCATCAATATTTTATGCAAATAATAAGTATTATCTTTTTTTTGGCGCGAATGATATTCAGAATGATAAACAACTTGGTGGAATTGGAGTTGCCGTTAGTGATAAACCGGAAGGACCATATTTAGATTATATAGGAAAACCGTTGATTGATAAATTTTACAATGGTGCACAACCAATAGATCAATTTGTATTTAGAGATGAGGACAGCACAATCTATATGTATTACGGCGGTTGGAAACATTGCAATGTTGTAAAACTTAATCAAGATATAACAAGTTTAATTCCTTTTGATGATGGAGAAATGTTTAAAGAAATTACACCGGAAAATTATGTGGAAGGATCTTTTCTATTTAAGCGCGATGGAAAATATTATTTTATGTGGTCTGAAGGTGGCTGGACTGGTCCAGATTATAGTGTGGCATATGCAATTGGGAATTCGCCAATTGGACCTTTTAAAAGAATAGATAAAATTTTACAGCAAGATTCTTCAATTGCTGTCGGAGCCGGACACCATTCATGCTTTAATATTCCCAATACAGATGATTGGTATATTGCTTATCATAGAAGACCGCTTGGGGTGACAAATGGTAATCATAGAGAAGTTTGTATTGATAGAATGTATTTTGATGAGGATGGATTAATCATTCCAATCAAAATGACATTTGAAGGAGTTGAAAAAAGAATAATTAAAAATTAGATTTTGTATTTAAATCTGTGTTCTATAAAATAGTATTATATACAATAAAAAAATTATAACATTATTTTAGTTTTTGTTCTAATAGATTCTTCAATAGCATTAATAATTCTAACGTCTTTTAATCCTTCTTCGCCAGTAACTTTTAAAGGTTCGTTGTCTCTAAAAGAAATTGCCATTTCATCCATTTGAACAGCTTGCTGATTTTTTTCAGTAAATTGTATTGGTCCGTTTGAACTAATTCCTTTAATTCCTCTGTAAGATGAAAATGGATTTAAGCCAAACCAGCCCTTAGTTGCCTGAGCATATAAATTAGAAATTCCTATTCCAAAACTTCCCATACAATTAGCAATAACACCGCTCGGAAATAAAAGCTGAAATGTAATAGTTTCATCAATTTCAGTTAATTCATTTGGTCTGGAATTATAACTTTGTGCAGTTACGGAAATCGGTTCTTCTCCCGTTACATATCTTGCAGCATTTAATGAATAAATTCCAATATCTTCCATAGCTCCGCCGCCCATATCTTTTTTTGCTCTCCATGCATTAACGTTTCTCATAAAAAAACCGGCACCGGCATTGATTGTAGTTAAATCGCCAAACTCTTTTTCTCTTGCCATTCTAATTATTTCAATAGTATGTCTTTCAAATTGCATTCTATAACCAATTGAAAGGCCTACATTATTTTCTTTGCAGGCATCAATCATTAATTGACACTCGTTTACATTAATTGCCATTGGTTTTTCACAAATTACATGTTTGCCTGCTTTTGCGGCTCGTATTGTAAACTCAGCATGCATTGAATTTGGTAGAACAACATAAACAATTTTTATTTCGTCATTATTAACTATGCTGTCAAAATTTTCATAATTGTAAATATTCTTTTTAGGAATATTATATTTCTTTGACCATTCTTCAGCTTTAGAGGGAGTTCCGGTAACAATTCCGGCAAGATAACATTCTTCTGTTTCCTGCAATGCTGGAGCTAATAAGTTAGTACTGTAATTTCCAAGTCCAACAAGAGCAACACCCATTTTGTTTTTAATATCTTTTTGAAAATATATTTTCTTTATTAAAGGTGAAGTAAAGCCCAAAGAAAGTGCGCCGGCACCAAATGAAACATGTTTAATAAATGTTCTTCTTGAGCTATCAAAGGATTTTGAATTATTGGATTTCATAATTTGTCTCCATGCAATTAAAACTTATTTAAAAATAAGAATTGTTTTATTAATGTAAAGAGAGAATTAATGGAAGAGTAGGCGAAAAAAAAGGCTGTTTTATAAGTTAACGTTCTGTCATTTAAAGAAATTTTTTATCGAAGCAATCATTAGAATTTTAATTTAATAAAATAAAAAGATCGCTTCGCATAAATAATGATGACAATTGCTGCTTAAAATACAGCCCGTAAAACTCAAATAAAATTAATCGCTTAACAATTGATCAAGTTCATCAACAGTTTTATCAAACAAATTTAATGCTGAAATTATTGCATCCGGTTTTGTCATATCTAATCCGGCATTCTTTAATAATTCTAAAGGCGGTTTTGAGCCTCCTCCCTTTAACATTCCAAGGTAGGCATCTTGTGCTGTTTTTCCTTCTTTAGTTATTTTTTCTGCAAAAGCAATTCCGGCAGAAAGTCCGTTTGCATATGTAAATACATAATACTTATAATAGAAGTGAGGAATATATGCCCATTCAATTTCATCATTATTATCAAATGTGTAATCTGGACCATAATAAGTTTTTACTAATTCAGAATAAATTTCGTTTAATTGTTTTGCCCCAATTGGTTCACCGTTTTCAGATAATTGATGAAGTCTTAGTTCAAACTCAGCAAAAAGTGTTTGGCGGTAAATAGTTGTTCTAATGGTCTCCAAAAGTTCACTTAATAGCCAAGCTTTTTCTTTTTTATTTTTAGCATTTTCAATCATATATTTTGAAAGCAAAGCCTCGTTGCAAGTGGAAGCAATTTCTGCTAAAAACGGGGGATAGCGCCAAGTTAAATAAGGCTGATTGTTCATTGCAAAATAGCTGTGCATTGCGTGACCGTATTCATGCGCAAGTGTTGAAACATCATCAAAAGAATTTTGAAAATTCATTTTTACGTATGGATGAATACCATAAGTAGAAGACGAAAACGCACCGCTGTTTTTATCATTCGAAGGATATACATCAATCCATCCATTTGCCGGGTTCATTCCTTTTTTAACTTGTTCTACATAAGTGTTGCCCATTGGCTTCAAAGCTTCAAGAATATATTTTGCACCGGTATTATAATCCATTTCAATTTCTGTTTGTTCAACCATTGGGACATAAAGATCGTAAAGATGGACATCATCTAAATTTAATGCTTTCTTGCGGAGGTTTATATATTTATGCAAGGGTTTAACGTTTTCTCTAACTGTGTTTATAAGGTTCATATAAACATCTGGTGTTAAATTATCTTTATCTAAATAAGCTTCCAACACAGTATTATAGCCTCTTGCCTTGCTTAAAAATAAACTGAATTTTGCCTGCTCACCTAAAGTTGTAGCAAAAGTATTTTCCAAACTTTTTAAAGTGTTGAACATTTCAGAAACAGCTCTTTTTCTAGTTTCTCTGTCAGATGATCCTCTGTATCTTCCATAGTTTGAAAACGTTAATTGAACTTCGTTGCCTTCTTCATCTTTAATTGTGGGTAATGTCATATCAGCCGATAAAGCTCTAAAAGCCTTTTCCGGTGCTGCGGGTAATTCATTTAGATCTATCTGTGCCCATAAATTATCTCCTGCTAAAGAAAGTATTCTTTCTTCTTCCGGAGAAAGCATTCTTTTTTCTCTTCTTAATAAACTTTCAAAATAAGGTAAAAATTCTCTTAACTCGGGTTCTTCTTTAACAGCTTCATTTAATTTTTCTGAATTGTATTTCATTGCTGCATCTCGTAAAACCGCACCTTCTCTCATAATTTCTTCAGTCATATTTAATGCTAATTCATGTCTAGCAATTGTTTCGGGATTGCTCGCTTCAGCATCTCTTTCCATATTTGCATACAGTGTCAGGGCATTTATTTTATCATCTAAAGCAAAATATTTTTTAAGATATTTTGTTATTCCTTCGGTAGTTCCAATATTACTTTGTAAAGATTTTAGTTCATCTAAATCAATTTGGCATTGCGTAATTTCTTCCTGCCATTTATCAACGCTTTCACAAATATCCTTGAGGTTCCATTTATATATATCCGGAATTTGATCTCTAGAAATATTTGCGTCCGGTGTAAATGCCGGAAGGTTAGGATATGGAATATCGCCGACAAAAATAAAACCAAATAAAAATAATGGAATGGTTAACAAGAAAAGTCTTTTTCTCATAACTGCCTCAAATAAAATTTTCTAATGAATAAATTTACAACATATTTGAAAAACTAATAATGTGTAAATAAAAATCACCATAAAATATTAATCTATTTTGAACCAATCTTTTTTGATAAGTTTGATATCGTTGAATTCTGCTATAATTTATTTAATAAAATTATTAGAACATTTTGCATGAGTTTATTATGGAAAATGATATTCACTCAATCAGTCTTTTTAGTATTCTTCCCTTTGTTTTAATGTTAGCTGCAATTGCTGTTTTTCCACTAACCTTCAATCATTTTTGGGAAAAGAATAAAAACAAACTTATTGTTGCAATAGTTTTAAGTATTCCGGTTATTTTCTATTTGCTTTATAATTCGCTTGGAACCGAACTATATCACACCATAGTTTTTGATTATGTTCCTTTTATTATTCTGCTTGGCTCTCTGTTTACAATTACTGGCGGAATATTATTATCGGGTGATTTGGAAGCAAAACCATCAACCAATTCAGTGTTTTTAGCATTAGGCGCAGTGCTGGCTTCTTTTATGGGTACAACAGGAGCGGCAATGTTATTAATAAGACCTATTATAAAAACAAACAGGGAACGCACTTTTAAAATTCACACAATTCTATTTTTTATTGGAATTGTAGCAAATTGCGGAGGCTTGCTAACTCCTTTGGGCGATCCGCCGCTTTTTATGATGTACCTGAGAGGAGCGCCATTTGTTTGGTTTGCAAAACTTTTTGAACCATGGCTTTTTACAAATATTGCTCTATTAATAATTTACTTTTTTGTTGACTCTTACTATTATAAAAAAGAACCAAGCGAAGCCATTGAAAGAGATAGAACGCAGTTAAGACCTATAAAAATAGAAGGCAAGAGAAATTTTATATTTTTAATTGGTGTAATATTTGCCGTAGCTTTTATAAATGAACAGTATATTGATTTCATTTCTCAAAATCAATATTATATGTTTTTAAGAGAGGTCGTTATTGTAATAATGGGTTATCTCTCAATATTATTTACACCGAAACTATTAAGAACCTCTAACAACTTTACGTGGGGACCAATTGAAGAAGTTGCATATTTATTTTTAGGAATTTTTATTACTATGGTTCCAGCTCTGCTTTATCTTGAAACGAATGCTAAAACTTTAGGAATTAATTCAAGCACTCAATTTTATTATTTTACTGGAATATTGAGCAGTTTTTTGGATAACACTCCAACGGCAGTTACATTTCATTCGCTTGCATTAGGATTAAGCGAAACCGGAGGTAGTATTATTGCTGGAATTCCGGAAGTATTAATGAGAGCAATTTGTTTGGGTGCTGTATTATTCGGAAGTATGACGTATATAGGAAACGGTCCAAATTTTATGATTAAAGCAATTGCTGAAGATAATAACATTAAAATGCCCGACTTTTTCAGCTATATGTTCAGATTTTCATTAATTGTGCTTTTGCCGGTTTTTATATTAGTAGAAATTATTTTTATGTAAATAATTTTTATTATAAAAAATGTGAGATGGCAATTTTAAATTGCTATTTTTTTTGAATTTTCATTTTAAACTACTTACCTAATTAGTAATAAAGTTTTATATATTTCAAAAAAAAATATTTGGTTTTATTATGACTAAAAAGAAAAATGGAAATTACACAATTGGACTTTTGCAGTTAGCATTTTCTGCTGATTTAGAAGATAATACAAAGAAGACAATTAGCTGGGTTGAAAAAGCCGTAAAGAAAGGTGCTCAAGTTATTTGTCTGCCTGAACTTTACAGATCGCAGTATTTTTGTCAGAAAGAAGATTCATCAATTTTTGATTTAGCCGAACCTTTAAATGGACCGTCGGTTCAAGCGTTCCAAAAAGTTGCGAAGAAAAATAAAGTTTCCATTATTGTTCCAATATTTGAAAAACGCGCTCCCGGTCTATATCATAACAGCAATGTAATAATTGATGCAGATGGTTCAGTTCTTGGAGTTTACAGAAAAATGCATATTCCAGATGATCCCGCATTTTATGAAAAATATTATTTCACTCCGGGTGATTTAGGATTTAAAACTTTTCAAACACAATTTGGAAAAATTGGAACTTTAATTTGTTGGGATCAATGGTATCCGGAAGGTGCACGACTCACAGCTTTAAAAGGTGCTGAAGTTTTATTTTATCCGACCGCAATTGGATGGCACCCCGATGAAAAAGAAAGATACGGCAAAGCTCAGCAAGATTCGTGGATTACTATTCAGAGATCGCATGCAATTGCTAATGGAGTTTATGTTGCCTCTGCAAACAGAACTGGATTTGAGCAACCTGTAAAAGAACAAGATGGAATTATTTTCTGGGGCTCATCTTTTATTTGTGATCCACAAGGAGTTTTTATTGCACAAGCTTCTGAAGAAAAAGAAGAAATTTTATTGGCAGAAATAGATTTAAATCATATTGAAACAATAAGAAGAAACTGGCCTTTCTTGCGAGATAGAAGAATAGATTTTTACGATGGCATTACAAAAAGATTTTTAGATGAGTAAAATTCATGAGTAATAATTTAAGATATCCTGCCGAGTGGGAACAACACAAATCGACGATAATTTGCTGGCCTCATCAGAAAGAAGATTGGCCTGGCAAGTTTATGCCAATTCATTGGGTTTACACTGAGATTGTAAAATATTTATCACGCGGAGAATTAGTTAGAATAATTGTCCAATCAAAAAATCACCAAGAAAAAGTTAAGAATTATTTAACTCGTGCTGAAATTTATTCTCATAATATTGAATTCATTATTGCGAAAACTGATCGCGGTTGGATGAGAGACTCTTCTCCTTCATTTGTTAAAGTTGGAAATAAAACGAAAGCAATTGAATTTACTTTTAACGGCTGGGCAAAATATTCAAATCATAAATTAGATAGAAAAATTCCAAATATTTTATCTAAGCATTTAGATGTTGAAATTGAGACAGCAGTTCACAAAAACAGAAATGTTGTTTTAGAAGGCGGCGCAATTGATATAAATGGAAACGGAACTTTGCTAACTACCGAAGAATGTTTGCTTGATGAAAAAGTTCAAACAAGAAATCCGGGATTTACAAAAAAAGATTATGAAGAAGTTTTCAAAAAATATTTTGGCATAAAAAATATAATTTGGCTGAATAAAGGAATAGCCGGAGACGATACCCATGGACACGTTGATGACCTTTGCCGATTTGTAAATAAAAACACTTTGTTCATTTGCAATGAAGAAAATAAGAATGACGAAAATTATAAACACCTTAAAGAAAATATAGAAATTTTAGAAGATGCAAAATTAGAAGACGGCACAAAACCCAATGTGGTTAAGCTTCCAATGCCTTCTCCTATTATTTTTGAAGGAATGAGACTACCCGCGAGTTATGCTAATTTCTACATTTCAAATTATGCAGTTTTAGTTCCAACTTTTAATGATTCGAATGATAGAATTGCACTAAACATTATAAAAGAATTTTTCCCGGATAGAGAAGTAATTGGAATTCACTCAGTAGATTTAGTTTGGGGATTGGGCACAATTCACTGTTTAAGTCATGAAGAACCACTTTAATATACAAACCCAACTTTTTAGAAAAGTCGGGTTTGTTTAATAACTAATTTAACTCAATAGTCACAACAGATTTTGAAGGCATATTAACACTAAGCTTGTTCCTTTTGAAATCAAAATCATTGAATTCAGAAATATTCACCTTTTCTTCTTTATCAAAATCATTAAAATCATTCATATTCGCCGAAGTTATAATCTCTCCTTTAGAAAATTTCAAATCATTTTTTCCACTTAATGAAATTTCAATTTTTGAATCCTTCTTTGGATCAATGTTGGCAAGAGAAATATGAATTTTACCATTTGCATCTTTTGAAGCAGAAGCCGTAATACTTGGTAGCTTTTGACCATTAAATTCGTAATTACTACATTCAACTTTTATTGGTAGTAATGCCGCATCTTGATGAACTTTGTACATTTTGAAAACATAGAAGGTTGGCGTCTTAACTATTTTTTCATCTTTAGTTAACAACATTGCTTGGAGCACATTTATTGTTTGGGCAATATTTGCCATTTTTACTCTTCTGGCATTGTTGTTAAAAATATTTAAATATACAGCTGCCGTTACCGCATCTCTTATTGTATTTTGCTGATAAAGAAATCCTGGGTTTGTGCCTGGCTCTACTTCAAACCAATTTCCCCATTCATCAGCAATTAGACCAATTTTATTTTCGGGATCAAGTTTATCCATAACACTAATATTGTCAGCTAAAGATTTTCTCATCTGCAGTGTTTGGTACATTGTTGCAAACCAATCTTTTTCAGAAAAAGCTGTAGCAGAGCCTTTGTTGTTCCATCCATATGCAAAAGTATAATAATGGTAAGAATAACCGTCAATCAATTGTGAATGTCTTTTTGTTTTATCTAAAACCGTTGAAGTCCAATTTATATCATCTGGCAAACCGCCGCTTGCAATTTTATAAAGATCTCCTGCTCTTAAGAAGGTAGAAAATCTATTAAAAAGGTCAGCATAATATTCCGGCGACATATTTCCGCCACACCCCCAACTTTCATTTCCAACAGCCCAATATTTTACATTCCATGGTTTTTCGCGTCCATTTTGTTTTCTAAGTTTTGTCATCGGACTTTCATTTGCTGAGTTGACATATTCAACCCAATCAGCTGCTTCTTGAACTGTGCCGCTTCCAACATTTATACAAATGTACGGTTCAGCTCCAATTAATTCACAAAGATCTAAAAATTCGTGAGTTCCAAAACTATTATCTTCTGTTACTCCGCCCCAGCTTGAATTAATCATTGTTGGTCTTTGCTCTTGCGGTCCAATTCCATCTTTCCAGTGATAATAATCTGCAAAGCATCCGCCGGGCCACCTTATTACTGGCGGATTTATTTCTTTCATTGCTTCAATAACATCATTTCTAATACCTCTGGTATTGGGAATTTTAGAATCTTCTCCCACCCAAAAACCTCCATAAATGCAATTACCCAAATGCTCTGCAAAATGACCATAAATGTTTTTATCAATAACAACATTACCGGAATCAAGATTGATTGTAATTTGGTTTGTTTGAGAATATGCATTTGAACTAAGTATTAAAACCAATATTAAAGATTTTAGTAATCTCATCTAACCTCCGTAATTATTAAAACTTGCTCCAATAAAATTTGGCTAAGCGGTACAAAAAAATAGTTTGATCAAAACTAAATTTTTTCAACAGTATATAATTTTACTTTTTCTGTTTTTCCTTTTAAAAGTACATCATCAATAAAAGTTAGTTTATGTTTATCGCTCTTGCTTACTACATCAGTTAGCGATTCTGAAATAAGCAGGTTTTGATTATATGTTTTACATAAAGTCTGAATTCTAGAAGCAATATTTATTGTATCACCATGATATGCAATTTCTCTTTTTATATCTCCAACTTCAACAACTGTTATTTTGCCAAAGTGTAATGCAGCTTTAAACTCTGGAACTAATCCGAACTGTTCTTCATATTTTTTCTTTTTGGTTTGTAAATAGTTTTTAAAAGCAAAAAAATATTCAATACAGTTATAATTTTTAAATCCTTCATCAGCTGTCCACGAAAGAACAATTTCATCACCGACATATTGATAAATTTCTGCAAAATAATTTTGCATAATTCTATTAGCATCTAAGAAGCAATTTTGAATTAACTCACTGTATTTTATATGACCTAATTTTTCAGCATGACTTGTAGAATTTGTCAAATCCATAAACATAAATATTCGTTCTTCAACCCTTGGATCACGATATTTTCCAAAAAACATTGGTAAAAGAACACCGGGACCAAATTTTGTATTCATTTGTTTAACAAAACTTATAATAACAATCATTACAACTGTATAAATTGTTGAGGACAAACCTATATTTTCAAAAAATTCATTTGAGTAATTTAATAACGGATTTTGGATAAACTGAGCTTGGAGTGCAAATCCAATTGTTCTGGCAAAAAATGTTACGGAAAACCATGCCGCTGTGTATAAAATAAATTTTACTAAAAATTCTATTCCAAAAGATTTTCTTCTAAATTTTCTGTCAATATAATAATCTATAATTCCAAGAATTATTCCGAACGCAATAGCTGTAATAAAACCAACAAACATATTTCCTGAATTATGGATTGTTACATTGAGAGCAAACAAACTTGTAATAGCTTTTGCGGTAAAAAATAGAAGAGTAAAGTAAAATCCGAAGGCAAAAATCCAAAAAAAGATTTGAGTAAAAATATTTGATAACAGTGGATGTCTTAGAGCCATTCTTCTGGCTCTAATGGTATAATCCGTATTCATATTTTAAGCGGGATTATAAAATTAAAAGTTAATTCAATATATGAATTTACATTATCATTTTATAATCCATGCTTTATATTTTTTTTCTTGAGCCTTTCAAATCATCAATAATTGCAGCAAAACTTGGAATAATAAATAAAGTCAGTACGGTTGAAACTAAAAGTCCAAATAAAATAACATTTGCTAAAGGTGCCCACATTTCAGATTGACCGCCAATACCAAATGCCAGTGGAACCAAGCCTGAGATTGTTGTGAGAGAAGTTAAAATAATTGGTCGTAATCTTAATCTTCCTGCATCAACAATACTTCGCCAAAGTTGAAATGGACTTAAATACTCATCCTGCCGGCGATTGTTTATAAAAGTAATTAAAACAATAGCGTCATTAACCACAATACCAGCCAATGCAACAAAACCAAACATTGAAATAATGCTGAATGGATTATTTGAAATTAGTAATCCTAAAACTGCTCCGATTAAAGCAAACGGAACAGTTGTTAAAATAATTATTGGTTGTGAGTATGAATTAAATTGTGTTCCAAGAATTAGGAATATTAAAATCATGCTCAGAATAAATAATGAAAGAATATTATCAAATGCCTTAGTAAATTCATCATACTGACCACCAAAACTAAAAGTTACTCCGGGAAATTGGGCTTCAACTTTTGTAAAATATTTTTCTATTTCAGCACTGACCTTATCCAACGTTATTTCATCTTCGTTAATATCACCTGTAATAAAAATTGTTCTTTTCTGATCAATTCTTCGGATTTCTGTCGGTCCGGTTCTAATATCGAATTTAACCAAATCCCTAAGAGCAACAGTATTGCCGGCCATGTTGGATATTTTTAAGTTTAAGACATCATCAATTGATGAACGGTAATTTTTATTATATTTTACTATAACATCAATTTCATCATCAGCGTCTCTATATTCAGTACTCAAAACACCATCGAATGCATAACGAACATTTAGCGCAATATTTTGAATTGAAAAACCATACATCGCGGCTTTGTCTTCATCAATATTTATTCTTATTTCTTTTTTTCCGGGAGGAAAATTATCAGCTATATCAAATGTTCCATTAATCTTTTTTATTGAATCTTGAAGAACTAGGGATGCTGACTTTATTTCTTCTAAATATTTTCCCTGCGCTTTAATTGAAATTGGTTTTCCTACTGGAGGACCACCGGAAACTTTTAGAAATTGTTCAGAAATTGCTCCGCTTATATATGAGCAATTATTTCTTAACTCACTAATTAGTTCATCTGTTGATTTTGTTCTTTCTTCAACAGGTTTTAACTGCATTAAAATTTGAGCAACATTCTTTTTAACAAACCAATCCTCGTCACTCTGCATTAAACCTACATTTGTAATTACTGATTCAACATTTTCCTTAGAAAGATTGAAAGCTTCCTGTTCATACTTTTTCATAATTCTATCTGTCTCTTCCAAACTGGTTCCTTCAGGAAACTGAACAAGAACTCTAATTACATCCCAATCTTCTTCACCAAAAAGTTCTACACCAACTAAAGGTATTATGCTCAATGATGAAAACATCAAAATTACTAATGCGGTTGTTACCCAATATCTCCAACGCAAAACTTTAACAAGAATTTTTGTATAATAATTTCTTAGTACTTTAAAAAATTTCTTCTCACCTTTTTTATGAGTTTTAGATTTTTTTGTCCAGTCTGAGTAATGAGATGGAAGCAAAAAGAAAGCTTCAAAAATCGAGGCCAATAATGCCAGAGAAAAAACAATGGGAATAATTCTCATAAATTTTCCCATGATTCCAGGTAATAATATTAAAGGTAAAAATGCGGCAATATTAGTTCCTATTGAAGAAATAATTGGACTCACAACTTCACGTGTTCCTAAAATTGCTGAGTCATATGAGCTGTAACCCAACAGTCTATAACGATGGCAGTTTTCAATTACGATTATGGCATCATCTACTATAATTCCCAAAACCATTACTAAAGCGAAAAGAGTATTACCATTTAGGGAATAACCAAGTAAATCCATTAAAATAAATGTTATAAAAAAGGAAATTGGTATTCCCAACGATGCAAGCATTGCATTACCTTTACCAAGAAAGAAATAAAGTATTAATACAATCAGCACCATTCCCGTAATGGCGTTGTTTCTTAAAATGTCTATTATTCTATTAATATAAACCGAATTATCATTTGTAAAGCTGAACTCAACACCGCTTGGCACACTTGCTCTATATTCTTCAACTAAATTTTTTACAGCATCAATAACATCTATTGAATTTGCATCAGCATTTTTTGAAACCGAAAAAGAAATTGAATTTTCACCATTTAATCTTGAAAGAATAGTCAGCTCTTCTCTCGTATCGTTTACTTCTGCAATATCTCTTAAGCGAATAAATTCGCCACTATATGAAGTTTTTACAATTGTATTTTCAATTTGGTTTACTGACTCATATTCACCTATTGAGCGTATTAAATATTCAGTTTTACCAATTGAAATATTTCCACCTGGAACATTTATGTTACGCTGTTTAAGTGCGAATATTACATCATCAAAAGATACATTTCTGGTATTCATTTTTTCGGGGTCAACTTCTATCCAAATTTCTCTTTCACCTAATCCGGATATCTGAACTTTAGCAACTCCCGATAAATCCTCTAATTCATCTTGTATCTTATCAGCAATAATTTGTGCATTTGCTTCGGGAATAGAGAATGCCATATTAACATTTATAAGCGGAACGAAATCACTACTGTTAAAATCATCAACAATTGGATCTTCTGCATCTTCAGGAAATGATACTTTGTCAAGTTCAGATTTTAACTCATTATATCTTTGGCGAAAATCAGTTAAAGAAATGTCCTCAAATTTTACCAGAATAAATCCAAATCCTTCACCTGCTGTTGATTGAATTTCATCTATATCATCAACATCTTTAATTTCTGATTCAATAGGATCCACAATTAAGCTTTCTGTTTCTACTGGAGAAGCTCCCGGATATGTAACTGTAATAAATACCCAGTTAAATGATACAGGAGGATTTAATTCTGTCGGCATGTTATTTAAAGCAATCCAGCCAAAAATAAATAAACCTATCATTAACAGATTTACGAGAACTGAATTTTTTACTGAAAATTTTGCAATGTTCATTTTAATTCCTTAGCAATGGCATGCATTTCTGCTATTGATCAATATAACTTTTCAATATTAATTTTTGTTTTTATACCAAGATTTTTCATTCCCACAATTACAATTTTATCTCCCGCTGTTAAGCCGCTTTCTACAATAATATTCTCACCGATTGATTCACCCAACTCTACTTTTACTAATTCAGCAACATCACTATTAATTTTATATACATAATTTTCTTCGTCTTTTGAGACAAGAGCATATTCAGGAATAGCAAGCACTTGATTTTCTTTAGATAAATAGAGTTCAACTTTTGCTGTCATTCCGGCCTTAATTTTCATGTCTTTATTATTAACCAAAACTTCTATTGAAAATCCGCCGGTCGTTTCATCAGCCTGTGGTGAAATTCTTTTAACAACACCTTCATGCAAGTTTCCGTTAAGTGCAGAAATATCGATAACAGCTTTTCCTCCAAGCTTAACTCTGTTTATTATTTCTTGAGGTACAGAAAGTTTAACTTTTAAATTTGATAAATCAACTATTCTGTAAACAACGGTTCCCATTGAAACCATACTTCCAAAATCAATATTTTTACGAGAAACAAATCCAGAAATAGGTGATTTAATTCTTGTGTCGTCATAGGATTTTTTTGCCGCACTAAGCGCTGCAGCAGCTGATAAATATTGTGATTCTGCATTTTTTAAAGCCAATTGCGAATTATTATATTCAAGCTCAGAAATATCACCATTTTCAAAAAGTACTTTATCACTTTTTAAATTAGCTTCAGCAATACTCAGATTACTTTTTGTTGAAAGCACCTGAGCTTCTGCTTGCTTAAACTGACTTTCTGGAATAATATCATCAATAATTGCCAGAGTTTGATTTGCACCAAGGTAGTCTCCCAATTCTTTTGAAACACTGATTACTTTCCCGGAAACTTCTGCAACAATATCTACGGAATTATTGGGAATCAACACGCCTGAAGTTGGAAACTTTTGCTCAACAATTTTTTCTTTAATTTCCAATGCTTCTACCGGAACTATGTTTACTGGCTCATTGGTGGCGGTTGTTGAAGATTCTTCCTTTGATGAAGCACTATCTTCTTCACATCCAATTAAAATCAACAATGATAATATTGATATAATTAAAAATCTGTAAAACATCTTCACTCCAAAAAAACTATAAAAATTTTTTAATAAATCAGGCTTTCTATCTTTCCAGTTAAATAATAAAGCTCAACAATTGATATTATGAAATTATAAGTATTGCCGATGTAATCGATATTGGCATTCTGCATACTTAATTTTGCATCAATATAATCAATGTTTGATACTAAACCTCTTTCTCTTTGACGCTCGACAATTGAATAATTGTTTTTGCTAAGCGCTAAATTCGATTTTTGCAGTTCAATCTGAGTTTTAATATTTATAATGTTATTTACAACATTGTTTAGAATTAATTTTGTGTTCAATAACTGATCTTTAAACTCTTCTTGATTTTTTTTATACTCATAAAAACTGGATTTGAGACCAGTATAATTTTGGAATCCAGAAAACAGCGGCAAACTAAAAGTAACCATCAAATTTTTTGGTGAGTAATCATCAAAGTCAATTGTGTTGTTTTCTCGCCATCCGTAGGAATAGCTCAAATTAATTTTAGGCATAAATGAAGAATAAGAATTATTGTGTAAAAGTCTGCTTATTTCTTCTCCAGATTTAAGAGCAGATAATGATGCATTAACTTCAACAAGCTGTTCATCAGTTAAATTTATTAAATTAAGAATTTCATCATTACTAATATTTAGAAGCTTTTCTTTTTCACTTTCGAGATTTGTTAATATTTTTGGATCAATAACTGTGTTTGTATCAATCAATGAATTAATAATTCTGCTTAATGCAAGCAAAGAACTTCGCAATTCAGATTTGCTATTTACAACAATGCTTTTTTGCTGCTGATAATCAATTTCCCACCTTAAAGCATCATTTTGGGAATACCTATTTGCTTCATAAAGTCTTTGAGCTTTTTCATAATTCAATTTAGATAGTTCCAAAAACTCATCTTGCAGTTTTTTTATTTCTTGATTTCGTAAAACATTTAAATAACTAGATATAGCATTAAAAACCATTTGCTGGTCAGTTGATTTTGATTGCTGCTCAGAAAGAGTCTCTTGTTCATAAGCAATAGATAAACCATTAATTAAAACGCCATTGAACAATGGAAAGTATAAATCGAAACTTGAATAATAAGATTCTTGAAAAACGGTTTGCGGAATTTGTGAAGCTAATTCCGGAGGCAGGTACTGTCTAAAATCTCTTTCTGCAAATGTTTGCTGATCAATCCAATTATATCTTGTGTTAAAACTGATTGTGGGGAAAAGCTCTGCCCAGGCTCTTTTAACATCCCAGTTAGCTTTTTTAACGGCATATTTATTTGCTTTTATTATGTTGTTATCTTTAAGAGCTCTTGAGATGGCTTCTTCCATTGTAAGATATTTTACCAATCCCTTTTCCTGAGCTAATATATTAAATTGAAAAAGAACAAGGATGAAAAGCAATAATTGGGATAGTCTGGAGAATAATTTACAAGAACACATTAATAATTTCCTTAACCAATTTTAGATTATAAATCATAAACAAGATTTGCTATCATTAACCAAATTTAATTTGTTATTGTGACACCATTATGTCAAGTTTATAATATTTATAAAAATACAAAAATTATAAAAAAATACTTCACAATTGTAAAGTAAATGTTAAGACACAAAAAAAATATTTAATTTTTAGACGCTTTACAAAAAAGATGGTTTTATTTAAATACGTAATTAATTTGTCTTTCAGTTAATTTAATAAATTCATCATATTTTGGCGGATTATATCTATTAAGATAAAAGAGTAAAACTCCAACCGTTACATTTCTTAAAGCTTCTTTCTTAATCTCGATTTCTGATTCTGAAAATATTTTCTTATCAAGGCAATAATTCCAGTCTTGCTCACAAAGTGAATCAAGAAATGAGTAGATCAAATTTATTGTTGGTTTTTTATGTCCAAGATCATAAGTTTTTTCTAAATAAAACAATTCAAATATTCCGGGATATTGAACAAAATATTTCATAAAGCTAGAGGATATTTTTTTTATTCTGGAAACACCCCGCTGTGTTCCTTTTGCTTCAAGATCAACAATCTCCTTACATTCACTTTGAAAATCCTTTACGCATTCAAACACCAGATCTTTAATATCTTTAAAATAGTTGTACAGAGTTGCATATGAATATCCGGCTTCTTTGGCAATTGTTCTCACATTTACGGCTTTTAATCCTTCGCCTTTTAATATTTTTTTTGTCGCTTGAATGAAATACCTTTTCATTCGTTCTTCTTGAATTTTTTTATTGTCCATAAACAAGGCTCACAATATTGGCGTTGTTAAATATATTAACACTGTTAATTTACTTAGCAGAAATTTAATTTGCATGATTAAAATGCATTTTTAATAAAATAATTTTAAAAAACAGTTTCATTCTACAATCATATAACCATTTTCTTTACGGATTTTGCCTTGATTTAAACCTTTTTCTATTACCAGATCATAATGTGCTTGTGCTTCTTTTAAGGGCAAGACTCCTTTAACAAGTTCATCTAAAATTCCATCTGCATCATTATCAATTAAAATAACTATCTGTTGAAAATTTGTTTTGTTGCCTTTATCGGTAATGGCAAATTCATTAAATGGCGAACCGGTCAATGGTTTAAATGAACTCAATTCATAATTAAAATCAATATCTCTTAAGGTAAACTTATTTGTTGACCTATCAATTTCGTTTAATTTGCCTTCTCTGGCTAATAAAGTTAAACAATAGTCATAAATTTCTTGGGCTTGTGATAAAGAAATATCACCTTTTGAAATATTATCAATAATGCGGTCTTGGTTCATATCAACAGCAATAAATCCATTTCCAATTAATTGATTGCAAGATTGCGGATTGTTTGGGCAGTAAGCTGATCGAATTAAATAATTTTCATTGTTATAGTTAAATTCAAATTCAGATACTTGCATTTCGCTAGCAGCACAAGAATAAATAATTATTAAAATTGGCAAAATGATAAAAAGTCTGTAAAGGTTTTGTAGTTTTTTATTTGAGGCATACATGACCATATCTCCTATTTTACTATAAAAAGTAATTATTTAGCGGAGAAAGAAGACGATAAGATTTATATTTATAAAGAATAATTTAACAGAATGTAAATAAAACGCAAGATAAATCGTTTTTGCCAACATTGGCAAATTCTTATTTTATTGCCGACTCGTTATAACAGGCGCTATGGTAGACAGAAGCAAATGCCAATTTTATCCACATTAAAGCTACTACAGCACCGACAATAAAAGCCGTTACACCCAAAATAAAAATGAAAATAACCAAAACGCCAATGGAAAATATTGCCCAGGTATAACCTGAAGTCATTTGCCAGCTTTCTTTTACAGCTTCAACAGCGTCCATATTTTTATCAACAACTAAATAAGAAACAAAAGATAATTTGCAAGCAAAATAAATCCCGGGAAAAATTAGCAACATCATGCCAAAACCGACAATTGTAACTACTAACAAATTTGCAAATACGGAATTCCAATAATTATCAAAAACCTTAAACATATCAGTAACCTTAACATTTTCATTACGGGCAATTCTTAAATTAAAATAAGAAATTCCATATTCCAGAGGCCACTGGAAGAGCAAAGTATAAGATACAATAAAAACAATAAATGCACCTAAGCCTTCTAATCTAATTATAAACAAATCTATTGAGATGAAATTATCAATTAAGATTTCTCCGCCATTATTATTAAGCAATATTGTTGGGAGGAATAAAATAAAAGAAACTATTGAAACAAGTAATAATTCCAAGAAATATTTCCGCATCTGTTTCCATGCAAATCCATAATGCGAAAAAGCGGAAAATCCATTTTGTGCTTTAAGTAAATTTTGTTGATTGTCTGCCGTTTCCAAAAATCAGTATCCTAAATTTTAATTTTAGACGTAAAGAAGACTTTAATGTTCTAATTAATAAAAATTATATTCCAATAATATTGAAAAATACTATTTAATAAACTATTTTTAACGGCAAATACAAATTTAATTTACTCAAAATATGATTGCCTAAATTATCATTTAAGAAAAAGTTTACTGTCTTAAATGACCTACAAAAATTCTAATACTGCAACTATTTAGTTGCCATCCAACAATTATAAATTTTAGGAAACAAAATGAATTTAATTGATTTAGGCCTGCATTCCACAATTTTAGAAGATAACATAAAAAACTCCGGGTTTGCCACCGGGCGTATTATTTCTGTAAATAAAGAAAGTTATAATATTTCAGATGGAAAAAATGAATATTTTGGCAGAATAACCGGTAATATGATGTATTCATCTGAATCTCCGGAAGATTATCCAACGGTTGGAGATTTTGTTCAGTTTCAAAATTTTGAAAATGATACATTGGCAATAATTCATAAAATATTACCGCGAAAAACACTTCTCAAAAGAAAAAGTTCAGGAAAAAATGTAGAGTTTCAGTTAATTGCTGCAAATATTGATTTTGCAATTATTATTCAGTCGCTAGACAATGATTTTAATATTAATAGGCTTGAACGATATTTATCAATGTCTTTTGAATTTAATATTGAACCAATAATTTTATTTAGCAAATCAGACCTCGCGGCTGATTATAAAATAGAAGAAATCTTAAATAAAATAAGGGATAATTACAAAAATATTGAGATACTTTTTTTCAGCAACTTTGATGAAGATAGTTTAGCTAAAATTGAACAAAAGCTGCAGCCAAGAAAAACATATTGTATGATTGGAAGTTCGGGGGTTGGTAAAACAACTTTGCTCAATAATTTAATTGGAAGTAATGAATTTAAAACTAACGATGTAAGAAAGGGTGATAATAGAGGAAAACACACAACAACCAACAGACAGTTGGTCGAATTAAAGAATGGCTCAATGATAATTGATACACCCGGAATGAGAGAGTTGGCAAATATTTCCATTTCAGAGGGAATTGAGAAAACTTTTGACGAAATAACTGAATTAGCTGAAAATTGTAAATATACAGACTGTACACATACAGTTGAAAAGGGATGTGCAATTCTTGAAGCATTAGAAAACGGTGATTTGGATAAAAAGAGATATTCAAATTTTATAAAGCTCAAAAAAGAATCTGATTATTATGAAAGATCTTACTTAGAAAAGAGAAAAAAAGACAAGGAATTTGGCAAAATGGTTAAGTCTATTCTTAAGGATAAAAAAGATAAATACGGAAAACTTTAGTTATTTAAAACCATCTTCCAATATTAACAAAAAAGTTAAATTCTTTTGAGTAATCTGAGGTAGAAACTATAAAATCAAGAGGACCGATAAAACTGCGGATGGAATATTTTATTCCAAAACCGCCAATCAGTTCTCTTGATTTCCAGTCTTCAAATTTATTGAAATGTGTAGCTCCATTAACAATCAATGATAAAAAGTTATTTAAACTTAATTTTACACGAAGTTCGCCTTTTACAACCATTGTCTTATCCTTAGTCAAAACTATTCTTTTCACTCCAATAAATGGTAAATGATAATCAAGTAAAATAGTTTGTTCTGTGCCTCCAATAGCATTACTTTTAAAGATATCGGAATTATCATTCAATAATAATCTTCCGTAAACGGAAGGAATAAAGCAAACATCGGTTCCTAGACTTAGAGCGGACCTAAAATTATATAACAAAATGGGAGTCGTGGTATTTTTAATAATATTATCTGCTTTGTTTGAGGCATAACTGAATTTTGCTTCTAAATCAAATCCCCTTTTAGGATAAAATTTATCGTCCAAATTATCAAATCGGAGTTGACCAAAAAAACTTAAGGTTGATTGTTCTTTTGAAGGTAACGAGAATACCAATTTTTCGGCAAAAAGCGGATCAATTTTATAGTATTCACCTTCAACACCAAAATTCATTAAATAATTTGTACCAAATAACTCTAAAAGAGAAAATTCTCCTACCAAATATTGAACATCAGAAGAAGCAATTTTATCATCCTTATCAAAAATTTCTATATTTAAATTCTTAAAACTCGCTCCCAAATAAAATTCAGGTAAATAACTTGGACTAACCTGAAAAGACATTCCGAACATAGTATTTGTTGAAAGTTTTGCGTCAAAAGTTAAGCGAGAACCTTTAAATAATTCATTTCTAAAAGTAAGATTTAGTAAAATAGATGCTTTGTCTGTTGAATTAAAATTAAAACCAGCATTTAAAGTGCTTGTGTTTTTTTCTTTTACAATTAAGCTTAAAGTCTTTTCATCATTACCGGATATTCTAAAGTATGCTTTATCATATGAATTTGTACCATATAATCTTCTAACGCCCTCATCAATTTTTGCAAAGTTGTATTTTCCAGGAAATAAATAATTTGTCTTTGCCAAAGTATAATTAAGAGTAGTTTTCTGCATTCCGCCAATCATAAAATAGTCAACTTCAAAATCATCATCAAATTCATAAGAATTTGTATTTGCTAGAAGCGGAACATTGTTTTTTGCTAATAAGGATTTAATATCTTCAATCTTTTGTAGGGCAGCAATTTTACCTCTTTCAATTAGCGTATCAGCAGCTTCATTTGAAAAACTTGCAGTGCTGTATCCGGAAATGTCAGGCTCAATTAAAATATCACTTTGCTCTTTATTTTCTTTGTACTTTTCATAACCCATATAAGAAAACATTTGACCAAGTATATCTGTTAATTCAACAATCTCTTCTTTTTTCAAAGGCTTAGTCTGAATATCAACCCCTATGATTATATCGGCTCCCATCTCTTTAGCAACATCGACAGGGTAATTATTAATAATGCCGCCATCAACTAAAAGTTTACCGTCAATTTCTGTTGGAGCAAATATTGTTGGAAGTGACATGCTCGCAAAAATTGCCTCAGGTAAATATCCTTTTTTCAGCACAACTTCATCACCAGAAGCTATGTCAGCGGCAACACAAGCAAATGGGATTGGCAGTTTACTAAAATCATCAATATCATGATACTTGGCAGTTAGTCTGCAAAGCGTATTCATTACATTTTGGCCCTGAACTATTCCGGCTGATAACGAAACACCTTTATCTTCACTTAAATTAAATGAAACTAAATATCTGTCAATTTCATTTTTTTCATAAGCATTTCTATATTCCCGGGAAAGATAATCAGAAAGAAGATCTATCCACTCCTGGCTTCTGGCAAACTCTTTTAGCTGTTCGGAATTATAACCAATGGAATACAAAGCTCCCATAATACTGCCAATACTCGTGCCTACAATATAATCAACTGGAATGCCTTCTTTTTCTAATACTTCTAAAACACCAATGTGAGCAAAACCTTTTGCTCCTCCACCGGAAAGAACTAATCCTACTTTAGGGCGATTTGAATTGTTGGCATAATAATTATTTGAATAAATGAGGAAAATAAAAATAATAGATAAAAAAACTTTGATCTTCATAATTGATGTGGTTGAGAAATAAAAATTTAAATCTTTTTGAGCAATTTAGCAAATTTATAATTTACTAAACTGATTATGATCAAGAAAATATTACGGAAGGCTTTAATGTGACATTGGTTTTTAAAGAATTTGTAACCAAACAGTTTTGTTCGGCTTTGTGCATAATTCTTATGGCTCTTTCTTCATTTCCATCTTTGGGTATTTTAAGAAACGCCTTAATAATTACTTCCGTAAATTGAAGTTTACTATCAACTCTATCTAAAATTCCTTCTGCATTAACATCTAGTGAAAGCCAATCTAATTTTGATAAAGTTGAAACAGCTTTAAATGTCATTAGAAAACAATTGGCAATTGTTGCAACAAATAAATCTTCGGGTGACCAAATATTTCCTGGTCCTCCAAAATTTTTTGGCGGGGCTGTTTCAATTATTGGAAGGTTTTCGGCGCTAACTTTATAAGTCTTGTCTTTAATTGCATTTGCAGTAACTTTGTATGAATGCGGTATGTTGAAATTCACTAATAAATCCTTTTTGTTTTTTATATGTGATGATATAAAAAGAAAAAGGTTACGGTAAAAAGAAAGCGTCACAAATTTAGTGACGCTTACAATATTAGAATAATTTACTCAATAAATTTAAGTTCACCATATTCAGATAATTGTTTCTTTACTTTTGCTTCGTCTCCAACAATTACAAGAGTCATTTCTTTGTCTTTCAAATATTTAGAAGCCGTTTCTTTTATTTCTTCTGGAGTTACAGAATATATTTGTTTTACGTAAGTATTTAAATAATCATTATTCAAGTTGTGCAGATCAACATAATTTAGCTGATTAATTATTGCATTAGGAGATGAATTTTGCAAAACAAAAATACCAGCAATATAATTCTTTACTCCGTTTAATTCTTCTTCGGTTGGAGCTTCATCTTGTAAATGATTTATTTCATAAAATATTTCTTTTAATGCAGCAGCAGTTACGTCTGTACTTACATCAGCAACTTGAAGATAATATGCGCTGCGATAACGACTTGAAATCTGACTTCTTGGAGAATAAGTATAACCCTTATCTTCTCTAATATTTGTTGTAATCCTTGAAGAAAAATATCCGCCCAACAATGTATTTGTTACACTAAGTTTTATGTAATTAGGATCAGATGGATCGATAACCGGTAAGCCCAAATAAAGTGTTGATTGCGGAGCATCTTTTCTATCAATTATAATTAGATCTTTTTGAGCTTTTGTTTCTGGTACATTAATGAAAATATCATTTCCTTCTTTCCAAGTGCTAAAATTATTTTTAATTGAGTTATTTACTTCATCTTCATTAAAAACACCGCTGACAAAAATATGGGTCCGTTTTGCACCGAAATTGTTAGTATAAAAATCAACAACTTTGGCTCTATCAAATCCATTAATCATTTCTTCTGTTGGATACATTCTTCCGTAAGGATGATCACCATAAATTGCTTTAGAAAAACTTTCGTTGGCTATATTTTGCGGCTGACTTTTCTGAATACTTAAAGATCGCAATAAATCTTTTTTGATTCTATCAATGGATTTTTCATTAAAAGTCGGTCGTTGAGTAATCTCTGCAAGCAAAGAAATTAAATCGGGCACAAACTCTGAAAGCACGCTTCCAGTAATTGTGGTTTGATCTAAACCGGTAGATACATTTACTTCGCCGCCCATTTCAGCAGCTTTTTCTGCTATTTGTTCGGCAGAATATTTTTCAGTGCCTTCTGTAAGAAGATCGCCGGTTAGATCAGCTAACCAAATTTCATTTTCACCTTCATTTAAATTGCCAACTCTAATCTTTATTTGAATTGTAACCTTTGGTATGTTACCAAATTGAACAGTCGTAACACTTAATCCATTATCCAGATTAAAAGTTTGACTTGGAGGCAAATTAAAATTCTTTGGTTCACTTCCAATTGGCGGAGTTTCATTTTGTGCAAAAAGTACACTTAATACGGAAAACAATAATAATGTCTTAATTATATATTTAATTTTTTTCATTTTTTATTTCTCCATTAAATTCTATTTGTTTGGAATAATTGTTAAAACTGTTCGATTAGAGTTTCGCAGAAACTCTTTTGCAGTTTTTTGAATAAGTTCTGGTGTTACTTTTTTGAACTCATCTTCAATAGAATTTATTTTATTTGGATTATCTTCGAATAAAGCATATGATGCTAAGAGATCTGCTTTACCAAATCCGTAAAAACTATCTACTTCATCATAAAATTCCGATCTTATTTTAACTTTTGCGCGGTCTAGAGTTTTTTGATCAATAGGATTTTCAATAATTTCGTTAAACGCATCATCTACTAATGCCATAATAGAATCCGAGGTGACTGAATTATCATGAAATAAATAAACTGTCCAAAGCATTGGTCCATTATAGTTGTACATATTGCCTAATAAATTTATTCCGCCGGAAACATTTCCTGTAACAGCTTTATCATTTACTAATTTTTGATAAAGTTTACTATCATTGCCGGCAACCAAAATCTGATTTAATAATCCCATTGCAAAATATTCGGGAGTATTTCGTTCCGGAACATGATATGCAAAAGCCAATGCTGGTCTGGATGCAAGGTTATCAACATTGGATGCAAATTTTTCCTGTTCTTGTTTTGGCTCTTTAAGATCAGGTTTTGGAGGAAGTTCAGAAGAAGGAATATTTTCAAAGTATTTCTTTATAAAGTTTTTTGCTTCATTGGTTTCAAAATCACCAACAACAACTAAGACCGCATTGTTTGGTGAATAGTAGGTGTCAAAGAAAGATTTTACATCAGTTAAATTAGCAGCTTCAATATCTTCTAAATCACCATAAAAATTATGTGAATTAAACCAGTTTGTATTTGCATACTGCGGCAAATCCAACCAAGGAAAACCTCCGTAAGGTTGATTAAGCACATTTACTTTTACTTCGTTAACAACAACTCCTTGCTGATTAGTAAGATTTTCTTGAGTAACATTTAATCCTTTCATTCTGTCAGCTTCAGCCCAAAGTATTGTTTCTAATTTGTGTGCAGGCATAATTTCAAAATAATTTGTAAAATCAAACCTGGTTGAACCATTCAAAATTCCGCCATTGTAATTAATTAACTTATCAAACTCACCTTTAGGCAAGTTTTGAGATCCTTGAAACATCATGTGTTCAAATAAATGTGCAAAACCGGTTCGGTCTTTTGGTTCAATTCTAAAGCCAATATTGTAATAAACCGCAACGGTTACAATTGGAGTAGTCTTATCTTGTGATAAAACAACTTTTAATCCATTGTCTAGTTTGTAATACTCAATAGGAACTTGAAATTTACTTTCTGGTTCAGAACATCCATTAAATAAAAGTAAAACAAATGAAAAAAAGGAAAGAAGAATTGTTTTAATTCTCATATTATCACCTCTTTATAAATAAGAAAAGATCTTAAGTAATTTTGCAGGAATAGAAAAGTAGGAATACTTTATTTAGATATCAATGTAAAACTGAATTGCTTGAATGTACTTTAAAAATACTAATGCAATATGAAATAAAATTAACTTTACTTATTAATTATTCTAAAATAATTGAATCAAAATCCCATGTATATGCGCTAAAATAACCAAAGGCACCGTTGCTCCAATTTGAGATTGGATTTGCGGGAGCTTGCGGACCAAATGGACCTCTTGATGAATTTGCCAAGGCACGACGCATAGTTTTTAAATATGTAAACACCGGTTCATCAACAGTCATGAGAACAACATCAATTGTATCGCCCCTCTGAAATTCTTCATCATTAAAATTAAAAAAGAAAAAATCAATTTCGTTTCCATTTGTTAGTCTGTCATCATAAAGCGAAATATTATTAACTTGTTTTTCGTTTCTATAGACTAAAAATCTTGCATATTCATTCCGGTCAGGATCATCCTTAAAATGAACGTGAAGTTCAAGAAATTTTCTATTCTTATTAAATGGACTGTCTTCAAGTTTATAGCTTAAGCTATCAATTAAAATTGTTTTTGGCATAAATGAAGAAGCAGTATAATTTTGATTATTGTAATTCACTTCAATAGTATATTGAGTTTCTGGTAAGGCCGTCAGATTTTTATTTATATATTCCCCGGGATTTACTTCTTCTAGTTCATAAGTCAAATTATTTGCAAATAAATTTACCTTGGCACCAGAAATAGGATTATTACTGCCTGGATTGTAGAAGTCTGTTGAAGTACTAATTTTTGCAGTAATTGGATGTCTAGGTGAAACTTTAGCTTCAATCACAATTTGCGGATCAGCAGAATTTAAATCAACTTCAATTATTTCTTCACATCCTAAAAAAAAGGAAACTACAAATAGTATTACATATATTTTTTTCATAATCAAAATCTAAAATTAAATGTTATAGATGGAACAATTGAAAATAAAGCAAGCTTAACAGCCTGAGTTTTTTGCGGATCATCGGGATCTTCTTCAAAATTAATTGTATACGCGTTTTCTCTGGCATAAACATTATAAGCAGAAAATGTTAAGCTCATTTCACTTTCATCAGTTCTCTTAAAATAATATGTGGCTCCAATATCTAATCTGTGATAATCCGGCATCCTGTAGCCGTTACGTTCTGTATAAAGATTTACAGTTTGACCATCAATTATATATTTGCCGCTTGGGAATGTAGCCGCTAATCCGGTGTAATAAACCCAGTTTGCAGAAAACGACCAATTTTCGTTTAGGTTATAAATTCCAACAAGAGAAATATCATGAGTTCTGTCTTGTCTTGCGGGAAATGTTCTTCCATCATCAATATCTGCAAATTTTCTTTGTGTTGAAGAAAGTGTGTAACTTAACCATCCGGTAAACTTGCCTAATTTCTTCTCAACAAAAAGTTCCATTCCGTATGACCAGCCATCACCAAAAACCAATTGTGATTCGATATATTCATTCAGAAAAATATCAGCACCATTTTTGAATTCAATTAAATTTTTCATGTCTTTGTAATAAAGCTCAATTGAAGTTTGGTATTCATTGTTACTGAAATTTTTAAAGTATCCAAAGGAAACTAAATCTGATATTTCCGGCTTAACAATTGATGTGCTCGGCTGCCAAATATCTGTGGGAGTTGAAGTTGATGACGGAGAAAGCATGTGAATATTTTGTGTGTTTCTTGCATAACCAAATTTTACAGAGCTGGTTTCATCTAATAAATAGTTAGCTGAAAATCTTGGTTCAAAATTGTTGTAGGATTTTATTAATTCACCCGAATCAAAATATTCTGTATTTAAAATAAAACCGTCTTCATCAAAAGTATAAACTTCTGCACTCCCAATTAAATTAAATGATGAGAATCTTAATCCGTAATTAATTTTAAACAGCTCACTTAATTTCCATTCGTGACCAGCATAAACATTTGCTTCAAGAGAATAGCGGTTATCTATTTTTTTTGAGTTAAAATTTGTATTTCCGGTTACTGTAATTTCTCCGGGTAAAAATGTGTGATGAACACCATTTACACCAAACTTAAAAGTGTTAGAGGAATTAAAATAATATTGAAAATCCTGTTCAATATTAAAATCCTGAATGCCTGAACTTACTTTTGTTGACTGTTCAGCATCTTCAATAACAATGTCATAATTATAATCGCTGTAGATTAAGCTGGTATTTGAAAATAATTTTTCACTAAAAATGTGATTCCATCTAAATGTTGCAGTTGTATTTCCCCAATCAAACCCAAATTCTTTATTAAAATTAAAAACATCTCTTCCCATATAACCGGAAAGAAAAATTCTATCATGTTCACCAAGCTTGTAATTTAATTTTCCGTTGAAATCATAAAAATATAAAGTTGAGTTTTCAATTTGTTCTTCACCAAATAATGGAAAGAAAAGATCTGCATATGTTCTTCTTCCAGCAAAAATAAATGATCCTTCATTTTCTACAATAGGACCTTCAACTGTTAACCGGGAAGAAATTAATCCAACGCCTCCGTAAGCGGTATAATTTTTTGAGCTTCCGTCTTTCATGCTTATATCTAAAACAGAGCTTAATCTTCCGCCGTATTCCGGTTCGCTAATTCCTTTAATAATTTTTGCACTTTTTATTGCATCTGAATTAAATACTGAGAAAAATCCAAGTAAATGAGACGCATTGTAAACCGGAGCTTCATCTAAAATAATTAGGTTTTGATCTGCCGAACCGCCGCGGACAATAAATCCGCTGTTTCCTTCTCCTGCAGATGAAATTCCCGGTAAAAGCTGAATTGTTTTTAGAATATCCTTTTCGCCAAAAATTACCGGAACGTTATCAATTTCTTTGGGTACAATTTCAGAAGTTCCCATCTCGGTCGATTTAACATTTTCGTCAGCTTTTTTATCTGTCACAACAACCTCTTCCATATTTAATGAAATAGGATCAAGATGTACATCAAGTTTGAGTGAAGTAGATAAATTAACCGGAATTGTTTTTTTCTCGTAACCGACAAAACTAAACTCAACATTATAATTTCCGTTAGAAATTGTAATTGAGTAAAATCCATATTCGTTTGATGCAGCGCCTGCACTTAATTCTTTAACAAAAACATTTGCACCAATAAGTGTTTCGCCGGTGTTTGCATCATAAATAAAACCACTTAAGGTTTTTGAGTTTTCCGGTTGTGCAAATATTAAGTTGGTCAGAAATAATATGAAGAATAAGGAGAAGAAAATACGCAATAAATAACCTTTCGTTTTTTTTGTTAATTAGACATTCAAACAATAAAAAAGTTTATTTAAAGGTAGTATAAATTTGGTCAAAAAGCAGTGACCAAAAATTGACATTCTTAAGATTTTGTTTGTTCACGCAGATAAAGAAAAAGTGGAAAGCCGAATGATAATCCTATAAGAAATACTGTAATTAGGCTAGTCCAATAATGTTTTATTTTTTATCTTATTTCTCCTATTATTTTAATT
This sequence comes from Ignavibacteriales bacterium, assembly GCA_020635275.1. Taxonomy (GTDB): domain Bacteria; phylum Bacteroidota; class Ignavibacteria; order Ignavibacteriales; family Melioribacteraceae. Next base: position 611,675 of record JACKAA010000002.1, on the reverse strand, counting down.
TACCATGAATAATTATGTGTTTTCTATTATCGTAATCTTCTGCGGCAACAAATATTTCATCTTCAAATATTATTTTGGTATAAATGGTTAAATTTGTTTTATAAATAACTGTAAAATCTTTTCCATTATAGTGACCAATGCCTCCATCAGCTCTATTAAAAAAATCTGTTTCACTTCTTCCAACAAATGCAGTTCTAAATGGAGTACCATTAAAATCTTTCCATAGCTGTAAAGAATTATTTATATATTTATAAACTTTTTTTTGCGAATTAAAATAAATAATTCCATTAAGTTCGCTGATACCTATTTCATAATATGTCGACATTAGTTCACTAATCTCTTTTCCATCAAACTTGTATAAAACATCTAAATTTCCATTATCAATTGTACCGTGTATAAAAAATGTATTTATATCTTTTTGATAAACTATTTTATGAAAACCACCATCTATTATATCCGATATTTTAATAAACTCCCAGCTATTCCCATCAAAATGAAGTATTATTCCCTTATATTGATAATCTTCTGTGGTAGCCCAGCCAACAGCATAAATATCTGTTTTGCTAAATGCATAAAAACCAAAAATTAGAATTCTATCATAATTTTCTAGTGCAATGTAATAGGTTTCTGTCCAAACATTGTTTTCCATTTTATAAATTTGATTGGCCATTGATCCAACCCAAAGAGTATTATCTTCAAATAACCAAAGGGCAGTTGCAGCATATCCTGGGAATTCAACTCTATTCCAAATACTATCATAATGCCATAAACCGCAATCTTTGCTAGCATCTAAAGTCCCTAACCAAATATCATTCGGTGAATTTCCAACTAATTCTCTAAAAGTCATGGCCTCTAAATTTGATAAATCGAGAGTATCCTCTTCCCACACATAATCTCTTCTTCCAGGTTCAAAATCTGGTTCAATAGGCCTTCATCACAAGAACTAAGGTAAATTAGGCTAAATAAAATACTTGTTAGAAAAGCAAATGGTAAAAATATAGTTTTAATGTTTTTCATGTTTGTATTAAAGTTAGATTCCCTTCCGTCAGCTTACGGATCATGGGAATGACAATTTGAATAATTAATAAAAAGCTATAATCTTTCAATAAACGCATGTGAATGTAAGAAAAAGAAGCGTAAAAAAATCAGTATATATACGTAATGAAGTGAGAAAGTTTAAAATTATTTGTGATAAGAAAAACATGCCATATTTTGAAAATATGGCATGTTTAATAAATGCAGTTTTGTATTAAATAAGTAACTCATTCAAACGAATATTGCAATCCAATTTCTTTTCTAATGTTATCCATCAATAGTAAATTAGCTAAAGTTCTTTCATGTGTCATTTCATCACTTTGCAATTTGCCGTTTTTTATGCAGTTTATAACTTCTTCAATTTGGTATTCAAATCCAGTCGCTTTAAAAGGACGTTCTTCTGTAATTTCTTTTCCATCAATAGTTAAAGTGGCTTTTGTTGCAGCCCAAAACATATTGTGGATTTCTATTTTTCCCTTTGAACCATAAATTATAAATGAATTATCATTTGTGGAAAGCAGATTACATGAAAATTGAGAAACAACTCCTTCCCCATAATTTAAATTTACTGCGGTCATTTCATCAACATTTGTCTCTCCTAAAAATCCGGAAGCGGAAAATGAAATAGGATCTTTTCTTAAAACCCATTGTGAAATTGCAACCGAGTAAACTCCTAAATCTAAAAGTGCACCGCCGGCTAAAGCATGATTAAATTTTCTGTCAATTAAGTTTCTTTCAAATTCATAACCAAAAGTTGAAGTCAGCAAAATAATTTCACCAATAATTTTTTCATCTAACCAATTTCTTACTAATTTATAAATTGGTAAAAATCTTGTCCACAAAGCTTCCATTAAAAATAAATTTTTCTCTTTAGCTAAATCTAAAAGTTCCTTTGCTTGTTTTGCGTTTACCGTAAATGGTTTTTCACAAAGCACATTTTTTCCGGCTTCAAGTGCAAGCTTTGTCTGCTCATAATGAAAGGGATGAGGAGTTGCAATGTAGACAGCATCAATATTTTTATCATTTACTAAATCTTCATACGACGTATAAGTTTTTTCAGCATTGTATTGTTTAGAAAACTCTTCTCCTTTTTTTACATCTCTGCTTGCAACAGCATATATTTCACAATTATCTATTACACTTGTCGCCTCGGCAAATTTATGTGCAATTCTACCCGGACCGATAATTCCCCAATTAAATGTTTTTGAATTCATGAAATAACCTTAAATTTTTTTTACAAAATATTATTCTTCACCAAACTTTCTTGAAAACTTAAGAGACAAACTAAAAAACAAAAATGAACCGATGACCAATACTGCTAATAGCAAGTAGACCATATAAAATTGATCTTCTAATGGATTGAAATAAAAATATGCCGATAAACCAGCAATAATAATTCCAAATACAAATAGGTACTTTCCCATAATTGCGTTTACTTCATACCAAACTGCTTCACTTTTCATTGTTTGCGGAAGACGAATGCCATACCAATTGTTAATCTTAACTTTTTTTCTGATCAAAGGAATTGATAATCCGGCAAAGAGCAAGCCGGTTATGAAAAATGTAATTAAACTTGTTAACATTTTTAAAAATCCTTACAAATAATAATTCAATATAGCTTAAACAAAACTTAAAATAAAATTGAAACTTATGATTATGTTTTTAGGTAAGAGTCATATTAGTTATTTTTAAAAAAAACTATTAATGAAATGAGAAACAATCCAATATTTTTTGTTGCAATATTTAGTTTAATAATTCTGCTAATTGATTTTTACGCTTTCCGTGGTGTTAAAAAATTAATTGTTGATTTAAGCAAAAATTTAAAACGGCTAATAAAAATTTTATTTTGGATTGTTCCCGCAATTTTAATTGCCGGTTTATTTACGGTTCCCATGCTGAGAGACGAAGTTAACCCGGCCGAGTTTTTAATTTATTTCCATTTTATTTCCGGTACATTTGTATTGTTTTACATTCCCAAATTAATTTTTATAATCTTCAATTTTATTGATGATCTGACCCATGGAACACTAAAACTATTTTCTCGTGTTAAGAAAAAAACAGAAGATGAGAAAGTAACTGAAACAAAAAAAATTACCCGTAGTCAGTTTTTAACCAGAATAGGGATAATTACAGCGGGAATTCCATTTCTTTCAATTGCATATGGAATTGCTTGGGGCAGATTTGATTTAACAGTAAGAAGGGAAAGATTATTTTTCACGAATTTGCCTAAAAAGTTTGATGGATTAAGAGTTGTCCAACTCTCTGATTTTCACATTGGCAGTTTATTAAATCACCCTAATTTTATTGAAGAAATTGTCAATAAAGTAAATTCGTTAAATGCGGATATTCTTTTATTTACTGGTGACTTTGTAAATAATGTAGCTGATGAAATGGAAAAATTTGTTTCAGTTTTGAGTGAATTTAAAGCTAAATATGGAAAATATTCTGTTTTGGGAAATCATGATTATGGTGAATATATACCATGGAAATCGGAAGAGGCTAAATCAAAGAACTTAGAAAAACTAAAACAACTCCAAAAATTTTCAGGGTTTGATCTAATATTAAATGATAACAGAAAAATTAAAATTGATGATGAAGAAATTGAAATAATTGGAGTAGAAAATTGGGGATTGCCGCCTTTTCCTCAATATGGTGATTTGAAAAAAGCAATGGAAAATGTTAATCCAAATTCATTTAAAATTCTTATGTCGCACGATCCAACTCATTGGGATGAACAAGTTTTAGGATTTACAGATATTGATCTAACACTTTCCGGTCACACACATGGCGCGCAATTTGGAATTGAAATTCCCGGCTGGAGATGGAGTCCGGTAAATGTACGTTATAAAAGATGGGGCGGACTTTACACCGAAGGAAATCAGCATCTTTATGTAAATACCGGAGTCGGATTCATCGGCTTTCCGGGCCGAGTTGGAATGCCTCCGGAAATAACCGTGCTTGAATTAAGCTCATCATAACTAAGAAATTAGTAAACCCACCACAATTTAATTATAACTTAATTTATCTAATTTTAAGCTTTTTGTAAATTTTGACAAAAGAATGATAGTTAAGTAATAATAAATTTTTTAAATGTATTTGTTAAACATTTAAATTAAATTCCGATAATAGGGTGAAATAAGGGGGATAATCTGTCGTATTTAATCCAAAAATCATTTTTCTCTTAATGTTTTCTATATTTATAAATCAGCCAAAACCTTTTTATCAATAAAAAATAATAGAAAATTTGTCCCTCAGTTAATTATTGCAAAACCCCCATTGCAAAATTTAGTTATTTGTTTGTAATAAAATTTTCACAAATAATATAAAATTCTAATGAAAACATTAAAAAACAAAAGACTAAAATTAAATCGAAAGAAAAAAGACTTCCTATCATATTTCATTGCGGTATTTACAACTCTTCTAATGGTAATATTCGTTATAGTTTATTTGATTAGAAATTATCACAAAGAAAATGAATTGAGCTTAATTTTAAAAGAAGATGAGATTCACATTAGAGCAATTAATGATGTTTTTTCTACAGGGTTTGATAACATTGTATCAGATTTAGAAATACTTTCCAGAACGGAAATTTTACAGAACTATCTTAATGAGAAAACAGAGAAAAATTTTAATCAGCTAAATAAACAATTTCTGCTTTTCTCTTCAACAAAAAGAATTTATGATCAGATTAGATTTATTGATCTAAATGGAATGGAAATTTCACGCGTAAATTTTCATAAAGGTAATCCCCAAATTGTTCCATCTTTTGAACTTCAAAATAAAAGCTGCAGGTACTACTTTGCTGAAGCCATTAAGCTGAGCAAAGGTGAAATATTTGTTTCTCCACTTGATCTGAATATTGAAAATGACAAAATTGAAAATCCCGTAAAACCTATGATTAGATTTGGAACACCTGTGTTTAATTCAAAAGGTGAAAAAAAGGGAATAATAATTTTAAATTATTTAGCTCAAAATTTGCTTGATGAAATAGATGAACACAAATCAGATTCACGTTTTCAATTAATGTTGGTAAATCAGGACGGTTATTTTTTAAAATCTGATGTAAATGAAAATCAATGGGGATTTATGTATCCCGATAAAAAAGAAATGACTTTTCAGAATCAGTTTTACAATGAATGGAAAAAAATTAACAATGAAATAAATGGTCAATTTGAAACCGATAATGGAATATTTACTTTCACTACAATATATCCAATTAGTCAAGCTTTTCAATCCAGCACAAATTCAATTGATTCACACAATCAGAGCAAGTTGGCGTTAAGCAACATAGACTATAAGTGGAAAGTTGTATCTTTTTTTTCCAACGATATATTAAATTATTATCTAAACAAACATGTGTTTCAAACTTATTCAATTCCATTTGTGTTTTTACTTATTTCAGCCGCCATTTCATTGTTTACTGCCAATATTATTGTAAAAAGAAAAAATGCTGATGAAAAAAGAAAGAGAGCTTTAAGGGCTTTAAAGGAAAGTGAAGAACAATTTAGAAATTTATTAAATTATACATACAGCTGGGAATATTGGATTAATACAAAAGGTGAAATTGAATACTCTTCAAAATCCTCGGAAAGTATTACGGGATATAAACCCGAAGAATTTATTCTTAATAAAAATTTAATTTCTGATATAATTATTGAAGAAGATAGAGCAAGGTTTATAGATCATAATAAATATGAACTTGAATGCCCCAATGTTCACAAATTTGAAATTAGAATTAAAAACAAGAAAGATGAAATTGTTTACATAGAACATAGCTGTCAGCCAATTTATAATGATAATGGAATATTTATCGGCAGAAGAACAAGCAACAGAGATATAACGGAACAAAAGAGAAATGAAGAGATAATTAGGAATAACGAGAAAAAATTAAAAGAAGATAATGTTAATAAAGATAAATTCTTTTCAATAATATCACATGATCTGAAAAGTCCGCTTTCCGGATTAGTAGTATTAAGTCAAATGCTTGTAGAAGAGAGATCAGAATTTTCTGAAGAAGAGTTAAATTTTAGTCTGCAAGAAATAAATAATGCTCTAACAAATTTGCATAACTTGGTTGAAGGTTTGCTTTCGTGGTCAAGAGTTCAAACCGGTAGAATTTCATTTGATCCTGTTCTGTGCAATATTAAAGATTTATCGGAAAGTGCTATAAATCTATGTATTGTAAATGCTCGCAATAAAAAAATCAAAATTGATAATAAAATTTGTAATGATAATAAAGCATTTATTGATGATGTAATGATTGAAACAGTTCTGCGTAACTTAATTTCAAATGCAATAAAATTTACAGATAATGGCGGAATTGTCACTCTAAGCTCCAAAGTAAGTAATGATGAATTATTAATTTCAGTTGAAGATAATGGAGTTGGAATTAAAGAAGATGATTTAGAAAAATTATTTAAAATTGAAGAACATATTACAACGCCCGGTACAAATAAAGAATCCGGATCAGGAGTAGGTTTAATTTTATGTAAAGAATTAGTTGAAAAAAATGACGGCAGAATTTGGGTAGAAAGTGTAAAAGGAAAGGGAAGTAAATTTACTTTTACTTTACCAATGTATAAAGAAATTAAAATTGAAAACAAAAAATTTAACACAAAAAGGGATGTTTCGAAATCATTTAAAGAAGTTTAGACATCCCAATTGGAAAGATTATAATTTTTGAATACTGAAACTATAATCATCAGTGTAAATTTCTTGACAGAAAGCTATACAATATGAGTATTTCATTGAGCCGACAAATTCGTTTTCGACAAAATTAAAAGACCCAATCTCTTGGTTATCATACTCAATTGTTAAGGTTTCACCGGAAATATAACCTTTAATAAAAAGAGGCGATGGTTCAGGTAAATATCCGGCACCAAAAGTACACTCAGAATTTGTAATTTGAAAATCATGACTACTGTATGTCATAACAATATCAAGTACATTTTCTGTTGCCGTTTCTTTAACTTCCCAATTTACATCCCACTGAATAGTTGCGACATCCTCAACATTAGAAGTGCAGTAATCGGTTTTAATCTTAACCAAAATTGGTTCAAGAGATTTGTATTTGCCTAAAAATTTGTTGGTAGGAGAAGTTACTCCTTCTTCATCACTTTGACACCCAAAGAAAATCACAAAAAGAAAAGCAAACAACATCAAAAATTTTTTTAATGATGTTCCCATTTTATCCTCCTGCAATAACATGGAATTAAATGATAAAAAGAATAAATATTTTTTAATTTGAATTTAGTAATTCACAGATGATTATCGATAGGAGTTGTTCATCTTTCAATAGATGAAATGAAAATTTAGTAAAATGCTAAAGGGACATTATGTGCTATTTGTTTGGTTAGAAATTTCTTTAATCGCTTCCTCTGCGTAAAGTCTTACTTCCCAGTCCGCATCATTTGAAAGCTTTTTCAAAATAGGGATTGATTTAGGTGATTTTAAAAACATTAAGCCAATTACGGAAGTTTGTCTTATTTCAATATTTTCATTTGTGCTGAAATTAATTAAAAGATCTATAGCTTCTTCATTATTACTTTTAGCAATACAAATCAACAGCGAATTAGTCGGCTTTATTTTTCCAGATGCCAATTTTTCAATTAAAATGTTTTGAGCCGCAGGTGTACAGCTTTTTGATAAGGCATTAGCTGCACTTTGTTTAGTTATGGTACTTTCACTTTCAAGCAATTTTACTAATGAGTTAACAGCATATTCAGATGAATATTTACCTAAAGTATTTATAATAGAGCTTTGCACTCGCCAATTGTTTTCGTTAAGCGCGGTAATTAATGGATCAACAGCTTTATCACTAATTAAAACACCTAACGCATCTGCAGAAAATTCTCGAACCACTAAGTCTTTATTTTTAAGCAAATCAATAAAAATTTGTACAGAAGAATCACCTTTTGCTACCAGCAATTGAGATAATTCATACTTTTCTTTTCTGTCTGAGTTTGTAACAAAATCATATTTTAGTTCAGCAACACTTCTTGTGTCTTGAGATTCAAAAATCCATTTGCCGGGAACTTTCATTTGTGCAAAAGTATTTAGCAAAACAGTGATTATAGAAATTAGAAAAAAATAAAATGTTAAGACTAATACAATTTCACTTTTCTTGGTTGGATAATATTTTTTGAAGAAAGCTTTAAATGGTGAAGTAATCACTTTGCAAAAGTATTTTGGAAGAGGAAACATAAAGAATGATCTTCTTCGATAATTTTCATATCTTATTCCAAATTTCTTACTGAGTTTTATTTCTTCCATCATTGCTACTCCAATTATAATTAGAGTAGAAAGCAACCAAGGCAAACTATCAGAAATTTCATAACTTTGTTTCATGTTTACACCTGGCAAAAATAAAATTCCGTAACTCCAAATTATCCAACCTAAATATTGTGGGTGACGTGAGTTTTTGTAAATCGAAATATCTGCAAGTTCTTTTTGGTTGTAATATGTGTAAAACCAAACAATTGTTCCGAAACAAAATATTAATAATCCTATTCCAATTAATATGTATGGAAGAATTGTATTTAAATTAATTCCAACTAAATTAAATGCATCTATAATTATTCTGTAAGGTATAAAAACGGCATCACCAATTTTCATAATATCAAAAGTTACATCTAAACCGGGGAGCCATAGTAATCTTAAGAACCCTAACCCACCAAGAAAAAACATTGTTGCCGCAAAATGACCAAATACTGGAAGGAAAATAGCAAAAGCACCTAACGATGCAAAGCCGGATTTATTAGTTGCAAAGCCAATAATTATTAAAATTATTATAGCTGCTAAACACAAATACCCAATTGTTCGCAAATGAAAATGACGTATAAATAATTCTGTCTTTAATTCTTGTAAATCATCTCCGCCTGTATAAACATTTACAAAATTATAATTTTGATGAAGTAAATTATCTGCTAATCTTGGGAGTTCAATTGAAGCGAAAGTTAAACTTATTGTAAATACAATGGCAAGAGTTATCAGCAAAAACGAGTTAGAAAATTTAGATTTCATAGTTTACTCACTAATACTACTAAGTATGAACCAAATCTATATTTGTACGGCGTTTTTGCGTTAAATATTAATCAATAATCAGTTTTTTTAGAATACCTGGAATTTGTCTTTAATTTTACTGGTTTATTTTTAATGCGCTCTTCAGCGGGAACAGCAAATTGAAATTTTCTAGTTAATACGCATCCCTTTCTTCCGGGAATGCAGTCAACATTAAGCTTAATGCAGAATATTGATTCTGTATTTAAATGTGGACAAGAAAAAGAGCTCATTATAAATAATTTACCAATATAAAATTTTATAAAATATGATGAATAACAATTTGAAACTTCTGAAAAACTAAGAAATTAAAGAAGTTGTCATTTCGAACGAATGTGAGAAATCTCATTTTAATTAAAATTATGAGATTCTTTTGTCACTTTGCTCCTCAGAATGACCGATGTTTTTAATTTTCCAGCAGTTACAATTTAATAATTATTCTAGTAAAGTAAACTAGTAAAATCTGTAAGTATTATTTTGCTGATATATTACATTAAAAATAATAAATAAGAAAAATTGCTGCCACTAAATTTAGTGACAGCTAAATAAATTTATCCAGCAGATGGACCCGATTGTCTAACCTTGCTTGTTTCAATAGATTGAAGCGCTAAATAATTATCACCGAATTTTGCCAAATTCTCTAACTCAGAATCATACTGATCAAAATGTCTTTCTTCATCAGAAACTAAAGACTCAAAAACTTGTTTTGTCATTGAGTCGGCATTCGCTGAACACTCATTTGCCCAGATGTTATAATCTTTTGCGCTTTCTTCTTCCATTTTTGCGGCCATTTCCAGCATTTCTTTAACTTTGTGAATTTTCTTAACTTCTTGAGCGGCTTTCATTTCAACTTCACCTTTTAAAAAAAGAATTCTTTCTGCACATTTTTCAACATGCATCATTTCTTCAATTGCGGTTCTCTTAAATAGAGTTGCTAATAAATTATATCCTTGATCATCACAGTGAAAATGAAAATACATATATTGATGAACAGCCCATAACTCATCGGCAATAGCTTTGTTCAATAGTTCAATACTTTTTTTGTGCATAATTTTCCTCCACTAAATTAAATACGATACGTAAATCTAATATTATCTTTAGAACTTTTAAATCATAATATTTTGATAATAACATTCAATACAGATTTTGAAATTTCATTGAAGAGGTTTAATTAAATTTGTACACAAAATAAATTTTAGTAAAGGTGACAAAATTAAAGAAGATTATAAAGCAGAAAGAACAAAGAGACTGTTAAAATATCTTACTGATTATATTTATACAGTCCAAATTAAAAACGGTAAAGTTATTGAGACAAATCATGAACCAGGATGTTTTGCGGTTACGGGTTATAAATCTTCCGATTATGTTAAGGATCCAGAACTTTGGTATAATATGGTTCATGAAGATGATAGAGAAAAAGTTTTAACTCAATCTGAAAATGCACTAAAAGGAAATACAGTTGAACCGCTTGAACATAGAATAGTTCATCGTAATGGATCAATCCGTTGGGTAAAAAACAGTATTGTGCTGCAGAAAGATTCAAACGGGAATGTTGTTTCTTATGATGGAATAATTAATGACATTACAAGTTTAAAATTAGCTGAAGATCAAAACAAAATAAAAAGCGAGCAGTTAATTCATGCTGATAAAATGGCGTCATTAGGAATTTTAGTTTCCGGAATAGCTCATGAAATTAATAATCCTAATAATTTTATTTTGCTGAATATTAATTTACTTTCAAAAATTTGGGATGACGTTAAGCCAATACTTAATCAATATTACGAAGAAAATGGTGATTTTTCTTTGGGGGGAATGTCTTACAAAAGTTTTTTTGAAAAGATTAATAAATCATATGACGGTATTAAAATCGGATCAGAACGAATAAAAAAAATAATTGATAACTTAAATAATTATTCACGTTATCCTTCAAAAGAGTATAAAAAAATTAGCTTAAACGAGGTTGTTGAAGTTGCCGTTAGTATTACAAATAATTTTATTTCTAAATCAACTAATAATTTTAACGTATCTTATTCAAAAGGATTTCCATTGGTGTTTGGAAGTTTAAATAGACTTGAACAAGTAGTAATTAATTTAATTAATAACGCGTGTCAGTCTTTAAGAAACAAGGATGAAGCAATAAAAATTAGAACGTATGAAGAAAATAACAAAGCTATAATTGAAATTATTGATGAAGGCGAAGGAATTGATGAAAAAGATCTTAAGCACATTTTTGATCCCTTTTATACAACGAAAAGAGAAAAGGGCGGTACAGGCTTAGGTTTATCAATCTCCTATAATATTGTAAAAAATCATGGTGGCGAATTTAAAATAGAAAGCACAAAAGGAAGCGGAACAAAAGCTAAAATTTATTTGCCAATAAAAATTGAAAATAATTGAGGAAAAGATGAGTCTATCACTTAATCCAATAAAACCAATTCTCTTAGTTGATGATGAAGAACACTTTTTGTCATCTGCCGAGTTAGTTCTAAATTCAAATCGTATTACTAATGTGGAAACATGCACCGATAGTACAAAAGTTTTAGAGCTTTTGAAAAGTAAGGAATATTCATTAGTTGCATTGGATTTAAATATGCCCAAAATATCGGGTATAGAATTATTGCCAAAGATTTTGGAAAACTTTCCCGAAATGCCGGTAATTGTAATTACGGCAATAAATGATGTTGAAAACGCAGTAGAATGTATGAAGCTCGGAGCTTTTGATTATTTGGTAAAACCAATTGATGACGAAAGATTAATTTCTTCACTTAACAGAGGAATTTATTTTGCAAGCGTAAGAAATGAAAACATTAGATTAAGAGAAACATTATTTAAAGATAAGTTAGAATATCCAGCGGCATTCTCAAAAATTATTACCAATAGTTCAAAAATGCACTCAATATTTAAATATATTGAAGCAATTTCCAAAACAAATTTACCAATCTTAATTACCGGCGAAACGGGCGTAGGTAAAGAATTAGTTGCTAACGCGATTCATAAAATAAGCGGAAGAGAAGGTGAATTAGTTTCACTAAATGTTGCTGGCGTTGATGATAATTTATTTTCCGATACTTTATTTGGTCATAAAAAGGGAGCTTTTACCGGAGCAGATAAAGAGAGGCGGGGTCTTATTGAACAAGCTGAAAACGGAAGTCTGTTTTTGGATGAAATTGGTGATTTAAGTATTGAATCACAGGTGAAATTATTAAGATTGCTTCAAGATGGAAAATATTATCCTTTAGGTTCAGATGTAGCCAAGCTTTCAAATGCTAGAATTATAGTTGCCACACATAAAGATTTAGACAAAATGAAAAATGATGATACTTTTAGAAAAGATCTTTATTATCGTTTGCAAACTCATCATGTAAATATTCCTCCATTAAGGGAAAGAAAAGAAGATATTCCAATACTTATAAGTCATTTTTTAAATACAGCTTCATCTGCATTAAATAAAAAACGACCTGCATCTCCAAAAGAATTGTACACAAGTCTTACAAATTATTCATTTCCCGGAAATGTTCGCGAATTGGAAGGAATTATTTTTGATGCGGTCAGCAGACATATTTCCGGAATTTTATCAATTGCCAGCATTAGAGAAAAAATAAGCTTAAACGAGAAAGATAATCATGTTTTAAATGGGAATAATAATGACGACAACTTTTCGGAATCCCTTATTTTTACAGCACAATTTCCAACCTTTAAAACTGCTGAATTATTAATGATAAAGGAAGCGTTAAAAAGATCCGATAACAACCAAACAATTGCTGCACAACTTTTGGGAATTACAAGAAGGGCGCTAAATAATAGAATTCAAAGATTAAAAGACAAAAATGAAGATATTTTTGATTAATATTAGTTTTGTTATACCTGCCACAAAAATGTTTTAGGCACAAATACGCATTATCCTAATTTCTTAATCTATAATAACTTACAGCAATAACCTTAAAGTTAATGCAATTATGTGGCACCCAAAGAAATCAAACAAGATTAGTAAAAGAAGCCTAAGTTATTTTACAATAATGAGTTATGTTGTCCATTTATTTTTGGTATGTCATTTGCATTTTAATGATCAAAAACAAATAAAAAGGAGAACAAAATGAAAACAAATGTAAAAATAATGCTGATAAGTCTTATAGTACTTTTTGCTTCAACAATTAATGCACAAAATTCACCAAAAGAAAAAATTGACAATTTTAAGAAAAACTGTAAAGCAGCATTAACTCACAATAACTCAGGAGTTGTTGAATCAGCTATTTATGTAAGCATTCAATTTAAAAATCTTTTTCCGGAAGAAAATGATAAAGAATTTGTGAATGTATTAAATGAGTTAGCAAATAATTCAGATAATGCAAGAATTAGTTATAAAGCTCAATTAGCAAAACTTTATTTTAATAATAGAGATTGGTTTAAAGAAATTGTAATTAAATCAATCAATTCAGAAGATGAAGTTTATGAAGAGATTGCAGAAAAAGTTAACTCAATTATGTTTGCAAGCAGACTTTAATTTCAAAGAAGTATTAAGAGTTTAAAATTTGATACATTTTTTTATGATACTTATTTTCAGATAACTTAATAATCGTTGGTTTTTGATAATTATTGTTGTTCAACGTTATATCAGAAACTTGGATTGGTTCATACAAAGAAAGGTACATTCCATGCCCCGGGATGTACCTTTTTTTATAAAGTTCAATAACTTTATCTTCACCGCCAAATAATTCGCTATCTCTTTCAATTGCTCTTTGTGTAGTAATATCAAAAGATGCATCAATATATATTTTATAATCCCAATAATTAATAAGTTCTTCTTTAAATAAAAAGATGCCGTCAAAAATTAAAATTGAATTTTTTGAAGCACGCTTTAATTTGGAATTTGTTGGTTGACTAACTTTAAAATCATAAATTGATTCTTTGTATTCTAAAGTTCCATTTGGACCAAGCGGTTCAAGTAAATATTTTATTATTGAAGGATAATTATGTGAATCTTCCAAATAACCTTTTGGTGAAAACTGTCCTTGTCTTCTTCTAAATTCCGGTGGATTATGAAATCCGTCAATGGTTGAACGAATTACATTTCTGTTTAATAATTTTAATTGTTCAGCAATTTCATTTGCAAAAGTTGTTTTGCCAGCATTTCCGGGACCATCAATTGCAACTCGAATTGGGTGAGGAAGTTCAATGCTATCGATAATATTGGCAATTTCACATACAAGGATTTTGCGAACAATAATAGAATCCATATTAAGTTTTTAACTCATCTAATAAATCATCCAAATCTAAATGCCTTGTATACATTTCAGTTGAACCGTCAGATTTCTTTGGCCAATTTTCCTTGGGCTTATCCCAATAAAGCTCCAAACCATTTCCATCGGGATCATTTAAATAAATTGCTTCTGATACTCCATGATCTGAAGCTCCAGTTATTGGATATTTTTTATCAATAAGTCTTTTAAATATTGCAGCTAAATCCTTCCTTGTAGGATAAAGGATTGCAACATGAAATAACCCGACACCGTATTCGTTTGCTGGCGAAGCTCCTTTGCTGTTCCATGTATTTAAGCCAATATGATGATGATAACCTCCGGCAGAAATAAATGCAGCTTGACTTCCATACATTGTAACTAATTCAAATCCCAAAATGTCTTTGTAAAACTTTAATGATTTCTCAATATCAGAAACCTTCAAATGAACGTGACCAATTTTGGTTTGAGGGGGAACTTTATAATTATCTTCCATTATGTATCCATAAATAATTTAAAAACATGTGTCATTCCCTCGAAAGCGGGAATCTATTTCATTAACTAGATGCTCACTTGTGTGAGAATGACATAAAAACTACTCTTTTGATAACTTCAACTAAATGGTCAAAAACTCAGAATATTATAATTCCTCATAATACTCGTAAGCATCAATAATATCTAAATAAACACCATCAAAATTAGCATTTAATATTAAATCTAAATATGAGTTTTGGTTTCCGTAAATAATATTTTTCCAATCGGAATTCCAATATTTTACTTTATAATTTCCTTCCCAAAACGGATTTTCTTTATCAAGCCAATCCGGTTTATCTGAACTCCAACTTGTTTTCCAATAAAATCTATAATCTTCAGCTTCACCAATGCTCATATAGCAAATTACTAATCTCGTTCCACCATTTTGTTTAATTTTCAACTGATTTATTTCATCCGGAGTAAATGCAATTTCATTGTGAAATAAGTCCATTACCAATAAATCGTAATTTGTTGCAGTAACAGCAGATATAAAATCTTGTTTGGTAGAAAAATTTTCGCTGTTAATTAAATAAAGAAAATTCTTTGCTTGAGAAATTTGAGTTATATTAATTGAATTTTCGTTATAAGGCTTTTCAGGGTAGTTTGGAATATTGTTTAATTCACGGTTATCAGCCGCAAATGATATGAATCCATTTTGCTCATTTTGCTTATATGAATTATCCATTTTAGTATGAGTTGAACAGTAATCAATTGCAAGAACTTTAACATTATTTTCTTCAAAAATTTTACATAGATCGATTAAATAGTTTTTGTCCTCTTCCGGAGTTTCAACATTATCTTCTACATAACCGTAAAATAAATCTTCTCTGCCGGTTGCATCAATTACATCAAGATATTCTAATATTGGTTCATCTTCAGATTCACCTGTAAGTGTTGCAAGCTCCTGTCCGTTTTGTGGAACAATATTAAATTCAGGATTTTTACTTTTAGCATATTTGCTGATTTCAGTAACAAAATTTCTCATTTCCTGACGATAATTTATATCTTCTGGAGACACACTGTCTTCTTCTTTGCAGCCAGTGACCAAGAAAAGATGAATGGAAATTATTAGAATGACAAAAAGTTTTATTTTCATTGGTTTTTACTCTCATTTCTTGTAAATAATAAATAACCCCAGGCCGATAAACTAAAAGAATTTGTGCCAGTTAAAATATACTCTTTATCCGAAAATAATTCTAAATATTTTCCTTCAATATTATCTGATTGAATTTTTACTTTTATGGACTTATTGCTAAAATTAATTATTGGTATTACCATATCGCCATTTATTTCTCTGTAAAATGAAATTACATTATCAGTGCAATCATTAAATATTCTAACCATTTCACCGCCGTACTTTCCATTCCATAAAGCTTGATTATTGTGTTTTAGGCAGAATAACTTTTTATATAATTCTCCGATTTTGTGTTCTTTCCAGAAAATCAGATCTTTGTCAAAAAAACTTAAAGATTTATCAAGTCCGGCTTCTTGACCGCTGTAAATTAAGGGCATTCCGTTAACCGTGCATGCAAGAACAATTGCGGCTTCTAATCCAGTTCCAAAATTTGTGAATTGATTTCCAAACCAGGAATTTTTATCATGATTTTCAACAAATGTCATACGATATCCGTTATGTGGAAAAGTATTAACATCGTGAGCTAAATATTCAATTATTCCTTCTGCACCTAAATTATAATTATATGCATCTTTCATTTTATCATATAAACTCCAAGCATATGTCATATCAAAAGCTTTTTTATGAAGATCACGTGATTCCCATTCGGCAAGCATAAAAACCGGTTTTATTTTATCTAATTCATTTCTTACATTTTCCCAAAATTCATTTGGTAAAAAACCAGCAACATCACATCTGTATCCATCAATGTCTGTTTCTTTTACCCAATAAATAATAGCCTCGGTCATATATTTTCTTAGCTTAGGCTGATTATAATCAAAATCCAAAATATCATCCCAATCATACCAAGGAGTTGGCTGAAAGTTACCTTTATTGTTTTTTGAGTACCACTCAGGATGTTCTTTGACCAAATTATTATCCCAAGCCGAATGATTTGCTACCCAATCAATTATTACATACATTCCTAATTCGTGGATTTTATTTACGAGATGTTTTAAGTCTTTTAACGTTCCAAATGCAGGATTTACATCATAATAATCTTTAACCGAATAGTAACTTCCTAAAGTTCCTTTTCTGTTTTTTTCTCCAATTGGATGAATTGGCATTAGCCACAAAATATCAACCCCGAGATCTTTTAATCTTGGCAAATGTTTTTCAAATGCTTCAAAAGTTCCTTCGGGAGTATACTGTCTTATGTTGACTTCATAAATTGTTGCTTTTTTGCTCCATGAAGGATGTTCAAGCTCCACATATGGTTTGGGGCGATAAGGATCATTTTTCATAATTGATATAATTTTTTGAATTAAAAAAGTTCTTTAAATCCAATATTGAGAAACAGAATCCATTAATCTTCTAATAATTTCTCTATTAGTTCTTAGAATTTCATCATGACGAGGAATTGGATCGAAAGCCGGCACATTATCGTGAAAGGTTTTTAAAATTGGTATGTTAAGTTTTTCTTCCCAGCGTTTTCTCCAATTTTCTGGAAGAACTTCTGGTATTTCAAAGTTATTTATTATGAGATAAAGCAATGTCCAAATTCTAGAAGTAGCAATTGGAGAATAACCGCCGCCAAGTGTAAAAAGAACATTTCCTTTACAACTATTATCTGCAAACTCAATAATTTTTCCGAAGATTTTTTCATAGTCTTGCGTTGTTAAAAGATTATCGGCAAGCGGGTCAGTAAAGTGGGCATCTGCTCCGGCTTGAACAATTAAAGCATCTGGCTGAAACCAAGATAATGCCGGTTTAATTACTTTATCAAGAACCTCAAAATAAGTATCGCTTTCTGAATAAGGCTCAAGCGGAATATTTAACTTTAATGATCTACCAATTCCTTGGCCTAATTCATGAATCCATCCTTTCCCGGGAAAAAGATATTCACCGGATTCATGTACAGATATTGTCATTACCTTACCATTTGAGTAAAACATTTCTTGCACACCATCACCATGATGCACATCAATATCTAAATATGCTACATGCCAGCCATGTTTAACCATTTCATGTATTGCCATAGAAAGATCATTGTATAAACAAAATCCCGCAGCT
The DNA here is from genome assembly GCA_020635275.1 of Ignavibacteriales bacterium. Lineage (GTDB taxonomy): Bacteria > Bacteroidota > Ignavibacteria > Ignavibacteriales > Melioribacteraceae. The sequence goes on along the minus strand of JACKAA010000002.1, from coordinate 593,627 downwards.
TGATTATAATGAGCATGATGAAATCCGCCTCCGAGCTGTAATACTTTTTTTGCTTTTCCTTCAATAAGTAATTGGGCTCCTAATACAGTTCCTCCAACTTGATATCTTGCTCCTTCGGCCATCCCTTCGCAAATTGGATTGTCGGAAGTTCCCAATCCATAAGCTTCAAGATCATCTACTATTTGACCGGAACTCACTTTTTCAATAATATCTACATATTCTTCACGATGAATTTCTTTTAATTTTTCAGATTCTATGGGCGTTGGTAATAACGGCTCTGAATAAAGATTCCATTCCTTTAAAAGTTCAATTACCATTTGAACTCTTTGCGGACTGAACGGATGTGATTCCCCTAAATTATAAAGATCATATTTAGGATGATAAATTACTCTGCACATGATATATTAGCCGGCCAAAGAACTTCAAAATCAGCACTGCAAATTGCTTTAGCGACTGATTTAATATCTATAGTAGAAATTCTCAAGACTACTCTAAGTTTCCCATTTTTTTCTTGATAACTAAGGATTGAATGAATGCTTACGTTTTTATCGGCAATTATTTTTGTAAGTCTGGCAATTTCACCTTTCCTATCCTTTAGTCTAACATCCAATCTTCCCGAAGGTGTATGAACACCGGTAAGTAAAAGCATTGCATCAAGCAGATCAACACCGGTAACAATTCCAACTAATTTTGAATCATCTAAAACGGGTAAACAGCCAATTTTCAATTCCCTCATAATTTGTGTTGCAACTTCAATTGGCTCACTTGGATGAGTAGTCTGAACTGGATATTTCATAATTTCAGAAACTTTAGTCAAGGGATCAAAAATTTGTTCAGCAAGCGTGCTGGTTGCTAATCTTAAATCTCTGTCGGTTACAATTCCAACCAGTTTTTCATTATCAACAATTGGTAAATGCCGTACACTTATTTTATTCATTAATTCGTAAGCATCATCTAATGTGGTGCTTGAAGAAATTGAAATAGGATTAGGATGCATTATTTCTTTAATTAGCACAAATTTCTCCTGCTTAATATGATGGTCTTTTTATATTATGAATACTTAATTTCATTTTAATATTATTAGTTATTGAGGGTTCTAAAGAATTAATTACTTTAACTTCTAAGCAGCAAAGCCAAGGTAATTCTTCAATCATTTGAGATAATCTGCCTAATGTTTGTTTTAATCCATTACTTTCTTCAAGTTTAATTGAAGCGAAAGTTTCATCTAAATCTCTATCTGTTAAAGGAGTTATTCTAATAAATTTTTTATGACCTGGAATATTTAAAACCAAAATTGGTCCAAATAGTGGATCGGATTTTATTTCAACTGAAGTAATTTTATCTGATGGAACTTCCTCTAACGAAATATTTATTCCAAAGTTATTTAGTACTTTTTCGGAGTCAGCATTATTTACATCAATAAAGTTTTCTGAACTCGAATTTTCCGATATAATTTTATTTATAATTTCGCGCGCTGCTTCAGCTTTAACATCAGAGTACCAGACAATTTTTCCCGGAGGATTTTTCTTATATTCTGCATAATTTACAATTCTGCTTAAAGCTCTAACAGCTGATTCCGGAAATCTGAATGCAGGAAATTTTTTTGCTGATGTATTGTTTGCTTCATCAAACATTGTAATAGTACCAGCAACGCCCATTAAACAAAGCAGAACAGGTTTTTCTTTACCGGTTTCATTTTCAAATGAAGTAACCGCTCTTTCAATTGAGTGAGCAATTTCTTTTGAAATATCTTTTCCTATAGATGCAAATCCAACTAAAAGTGAATTAATATTTTCATCAAGCAATAATTTCTTAATGCTATCTTCATATTTATCTGGAGTTGTAAAAGCTCCTAAATTTATTAATGAGTTTTCTTGTAAAATTAAATTGTTCATTTCACAAGCATCTGCAAATATTGTGGCCATCCCCGCTGAGTTTGCAATAATTCCAACTGTATTTCCTTTAGGCAGAGGCTGGTGTTCCAGCACAATTGCAGTATCAAATAATTCTTCAAGAGTTGGGGCAAGTATAACCCCGGTTTGATGAAACAGAGCTTCAACTTCTAAAATGCCGGCCGTAATTGTTCCGCTTTTTTCTTCAATTGTTTTTCTTCCAGCTAAACTGCTTGCACTTTTTACGCATAATATTGGTTTTTTATAACTCATGCTTCGCGCAATTCTCACAAATCTTCTTGGATTACCAAAAGTTTCTAAGTACAAAATTGCAATTTGCGTGTTGGGATCTTCTTCCCAATATTGAAGAAAATCATTGCCGGAAACATCCGCTCTGTTACCGGCAGATATAAAAGTTGTAAAACTTAATCCTAATGATTGTGCATAATTTAAAATTACTAAACCCAATGCGGCAGAGTGAGCAAACAAACCTATTTTACCTTTTGGTGTTAGGTGAGGAAGCAGACTTGCATTTAATTTAATTTCTTGATCGGTGTTCATTACACCCAAGCAGCTTGGACCAAGTAGCCGAACTCCATTTGCCCTGACAAGTTCAACAAGTTCTTTCTGTCGCTGTTTTCCTTCCGCTCCAGCTTCGGCAAATCCGGTTGATACAACAACAATAGCTTTAGCGCCGGCTTTAATCGATTCTTTTGCTGCAGATAAAACTTCCTCTGCAGGAATTGCTATTATTGCTAAATTAATATTTTCAGGAATATCCGAAAATGAAGAATATGCTTTTACTCCATTTACAGAATTACCGCCATTGTTTATTGGATAAACGGTTCCAGTAAAATTACCTGCAAGAATATTGTTGAATATCATATTCCCAAGAGATGAAGGATCTTTTTCCGCTCCGACCACAACAATGTTTTTGGGCCTGAGCAAAGGTAAAAGTGAATTTGCAACAGCAATTCTTTCTCTCAATGCAGTTCTTTTCCAAAGTGATGAAGCACCGTCAACGGGGAATTCAATGTGTATTGTATCTGAGTCCCAAACTTTGTGTAACTCAAAACCTGAACTTTTAAATACGTTAATCATTTGCTGATTATCCGGTAAAACTTCTGCTTCAAATTCAATTATACCATTTGCGGCGGCAATTCCGGCTAATCTTTCTAAAAGCAATGTTGAAATTCCTAAACCTTGATAATCATCTTCAACAAGGAAAGCGACCTCTGCTGTTCTGTTGTTTCCCATGGAAATGTAGTTAGCTAATCCAACAACTTTAGCATTTTTACTTTCACCTTCAGTTGCTAATAAACAACCAGTATCCTTAAAATTACCGCTGCATAAATCTTTTATTATTTGATCAGAAACTTGAGATACGCTAGCCATAAATCTCATGCGCAAAGATTCTTGAGAAAGGCGCGACATAAAAGAAGTTACACGCTCAACATCATTTTCATTTGCCGGAATTAAGAAAAGTCCTTGTCCGTTTTTTAATAACGCGTGTTCTCGAAAAGTTAATCCTTCGGGTATAATCCGGAACATATATTCCTCGGTGTTACCAAAGTAATAGAATATTGAAAAATAAAAAAAACGCAGTAATTAAACATTTCATATTTTGAAAATATGGAATGTTTTTACTATCGTAAATAAATTTAAACTTTTTCTAAAAATTACGTAATTGTACTGATTTTTTTCCGCTTTCTTACCCTTATATTATCATCAGATCTTTTTAGGCATTTATTATTGCATGTAATAATCGGTTATTTAATAATAAATTTAGATTACAAAAATTAGAGTATAAAATGTCTATTAAAAAACTATCAATAATTAGCCTTATCAATAAAAGTAATTGCCCAGTAAAATAACATTTCAGAAGAGTTGTGTATGAAAAAAATATCTTTTTTATGCGCGTTAATAATAAGTTTAACTCAGCTGTCATGTAATGATACTAATCCATTAGTACCTTATAGTAAAAATGGAGTGATTTCAATTGCAGGAAAATTAAATAATTGGACTTATGGAGGTAACTATAAAATATTAATGATAAACAATCCAGGATATTGGAATAATGGTGACAGTATTTATTCCAGTTCAGTGATATTAGAAGATGGCAGTTTTGCGTTAAATAATATTAAAGATGCAACCAGTAAAAATATGTTAAATCCGCCATATCCTCGGTTTGTAGACGAGGCAAAAGTATCAAACGCTTCTTTTTATTGCAGTGATTCAAGTGCATTAGTAACATTTGCTAGTTTAATTATAATTGATAGTAAAGATTCAACAAAGCAGTTAAAATCATTTGTTTATAGACGGAATTTTAATAATGCTTATTATTATTTTGACGATTCTGTTAAGATCGGTGATTTTAATACTGAATTTATTTATGTAAATAATGATGTTGAAATGAAGGGAGTTATTGAAGTAGATTATTTAGATGAAACTTGGCAAAAGCATCGGTTATATACTTATTTTTATAACATTAGCTATATCAAAGGATGGAATAGAATTGTTACCTATATCGAATCAAACGAAGTAAGCACAGAGAATAATTATGTAAAAATAGAAAGAAAACACCTAATCACTAATAATGAATATATGGGTGGAAGATGGGATTGTTCTTTTTAATTAAAAAAAATAGATTAAAGAGGTTATTTTAATTATGCTCAAACAAATATTAGTTTTAATAGTAGTTTTTACTTTATCTTCATTTTCACAAGACAAAAATCATATCAAAAAAGATATTTCAAAAATCAACAAAACTTATAGTTCAAATTGGATTTTTTATAATTCATTAAATTCAGAATTACCGGATGTTATAATAAGATCAATAACAGTTGATAATAACAATATAAAATGGATTGGAACTGATAGTGGTATTGTTAAAATAGAGGGTGAAAAATGGACCATTTTTGATACATCTAATTCTGCATTACCATATAATTCAATTGCTACTATCAAAGTAGACAATAATAATACTAAATGGATTGGACTTAGATATGGTGGTATTGTTAAATATGATGATACTAATTGGATTACATTTGATCCGTCAAATTCTGGTTTGCTATCATACTATGTAAGGTCTATTGAAATTGATCATAAGGGTAATAAGTGGATAGGTACGGGTGTAGGTGGTTTAGCAAAATTTGATGATACTAATTGGACAGTTTATGACACTTCAAATTCTGGCCTACCAAATAACTATATAGAATCAATAAGTATTGATTCAAATGGCATAAAGTGGATTGGGACAGATGGCGGAGGTTTAGCAAAATATAATGATACAACGTGGGTTGTTTATGATTCCTCTAATACAAGTATGACTGATAATAGCATTCTGACACTAACAACTGAAGAAAATGGAAATTTATGGATTGGCAGTTGGAGAGGTGGTTTAATTAATTTTGATAAAATAAATTGGAATATATACACTGTTTTTAACTCTGATTTAACAGATAACAATATTAAAACAATTATTGTAGATCAAAAAAATAATAAATGGATTGGAACGTTTGGTAATGGTTTAGTAAAATATGATGGTACTAATTGGAGTATTTATAGTACAAATAATTCTGATATTTCAGGTGATGCAATTCGCTCTTTAGCTGTAGATAATTTTGGCAATTTCTGGATTGGAACAATATCAGACGGGATTGCTGTATTTAATGAAGAGGGAATAGTTTCTATTGATGAAATTATTAAAAATGACGTCAAAAATGAATTTGAACTTTATCAAAACTATCCAAATCCATTTAATCCAACAACAACAATAAAGTATCAAATACCTCATTCGTCAGCTGACGGAGTCAAAAGTGAAACGGCAAACGTAAAACTAATTGTTTACGATATTCTTGGGCGAGAAGTAGCAACGCTTGTAAACCAAAAACAAAGTCCGGGAAATTATGAAGTTAAATTTGATGCAAGGGATTTTACATCCGGAATTTACTTTTATAAAATTTCATCGGGTAGTTATACAGAAGTTAAGAAAATGATATTGTTGAAATAAAGACTAAATATTTTGTGCAATACTTAGGTAAAGTTTTATTTAAATATTTGATATGATAAATCTATTTTAATTAAGTGCATACATGAATAACAAATTTTTATTTTTAATAATACTGCTTGCATTTACCTCTTTACAAGCACAAATTATATCATTTAATAAAGATTCATTAAATATTGATTGGATAGAATCAAAATATGCTCAATGTGATTCTTTTATAATCATTAACAATGGAGAAAATGTCTTAACCATTGATAGTATATTAACGCTTAATAGATATGGATATTGGCTGAATAGGGATAGTTTAAATTCAGCTAATCTTTATTATATTGGTTTTGATAAACCCCCAATTAATCTAAATATTTTGCCAAGTGATAGTGTCGTTTATTTTATCTCAGATCCAGATTTATGTCCAATTTGTAAAAAATATACAGATGTTAAATATTTTACAGACACACTCATTTTCGTTAGTAATTCTATTTCCGGAAGATACACTATTTTAGATGTTCGTGGGATAAATTATTTAACTTCAATATCAAATCAAGGAAAAATTCCTGTTAAATTTGAATTATTTCAAAACTACCCTAATCCATTTAATCCAACAACAATAATAAAGTATCAAATACCTCATCCGTCAGCCGACGGAGTGAAAAGTGAAATTTCAAACGTAAAGCTAGTTGTTTATGATGTTCTAGGCAGAGAGATAGCGACATTAGTAAACGAAAAACAAAGTCCGGGAAATTATGAAGTTGAATTTGATGGAAGTGATTTAACATCCGGAATTTACTTTTATAAAATTTCATCGGGTAGTTATACAGAAGTTAAGAAAATGATTTTGTTGAAATAGAGACTTTATACTTAGTGGAATACGCTGGTGAATTTTTGTTTAATAATAAAGCGTGTATTTGATTATTAATTATTAAGAAATATGAAAAAATTATTTACATTAATCATTCTTACATTTTTTACAATATCTTGTGATTTACTAGAAAATGATAATGAGAAACCCCAAAAATTAACCTCAGATATTCTTCCATTGGAAGTTGGCAACTATTGGAATTATCAATATCAAGAGTTTATGGATGATTCGTTGATTTATTCTTGGCCAAAACAAATTAAAGTAATTTCAGATACTGTTATTAATTATAAAGGAGAACAAAAACTACTATACAAAATAAAAGAAGTATTTGAATTGTCTGATTATAATTCCACACTTATTCTTTATTACTTATTGGGTTTTGAAAATGACGGTGTTTATTGGTATGCACATTCAGTTAATGTTGATAATAAATATTTTTTTAATAAACATTATCACATTAAATATCCTATTAAAGTGGGAGATAATTGGATTCATGATCATGATGACTACCACATATATTTTGAATGTGCTTCAATAACGGATTCGATAAAATATCAGAATATAAATTATGAATGTATAAGTGTAAAGAATGGAAAAGAGGTTACTACATATTTTATGAAATATGTAGTTGATATAGGTTTGGTGGAAGAGACAAAATCTTTTGGATGGAATACAAAATCAAATTTTGCAATTTACAAATTAACCGATCATTATATCCAATTGTAAAGTAATAATATAAACTAATATGAAAACTAAACTAATTATTTCTATTAAATAAGTTTAACCATGAAAACCCAGAAAAAGTTAATACATCTTTTATTACTTATTGTAATAGTGTTTTCATGTGAAGAGAAGATAAATGATCCAAAAGAATTGGCATGCAAGCATTATAATTATCAAATTGAAATTGGTGGAGGTGATTTTGGACTAAGAGATCAAATATCATATTTCAAAAATACATTTACTCTTAATATTACGAATGTCTAAATTACTCAAGCAAGAGAGTTAATTTAGAAAATAGAAAGAAAGCTAAACAAAAATTTTGATATAAAATTTATTAAAAACCCAACTTTTTTAAAAGTTGGGTTTTTACAGGCTTAATAAAGCTTCTTAATTTCTTCAACAACTTGGGGATTTGCCAAAGTTGTAACATCCCCTGTATCTTGACCGGTTGCAATTGAGCCAAGTACTCTTCTCATAATTTTACCCGATCTGGTCTTTGGCATATCTGGTACAATCCAAACTCTGCCTGGTTTTGCTATTGGGCCTATTTCACTTGCAAGTGTATCAGATACTTTCTTTTCTAATTCCGGAGAAGCTTTAAAACCGGGTTTTAGAGAAACAAATACATGAGGCTTAACACCTTTTATTGGGTCAGGTACTGGAACAACTGCAGCTTCACCAACTTCATCCACCATAAGTGCTGCTGATTCTAATTCTTTTGTTCCTAATCTATGACCCGCAACATTTATTACATCATCAATTCTTCCTAAAATTCTAAAGTAACCATCCGGAGCTTCTACTGCGCCATCGCCTGCAAAGTAAGGCCAATCTCTCCAATCCTTACTATTTTTATCTTTGTTATATCTTGCATAATATTGACGTTCAAATCGTTCATCATCTCCCCAAATTGTAAGCATTCTGCCAGGCCAAGGATTTCTGATTACAATGTTACCTGCTTTACCACAGCCTTTTGGCAATGGATTTCCCTCTTCATCTAAGATTTCAGGATAAATTCCCGGAACACCAGGGCCTGCGCTTCCAGGTTTCATTTTATGTAATCCCGGAATTGTAGAACATAAAAATCCGCCGGTTTCTGTTTGCCACCAAGTATCAACAATTGCAGCTTCACCTTTACCTACAACATCATAGTACCATCTCCAGACATTTGGTTCAATTGGTTCGCCAACCGTAGTCATATGCTTAAAATGATAATTGTGTTTTCCTGGTTCCTCGGCTCCAATTCTTCTTAATGCTCTAATGGCAGTTGGAGAAGTATGGAAAATATTTACATCTAATTCTTCGGCAATTCTCCAAGGTCTTCCGGCATCTGGATGTGTTGGAACACCTTCAAATATTACTTGTGATGCCCCGAGAGAAAGTGGGCCATACACAATATAAGAATGACCGGTAATCCAGCCGATATCAGCCATACACCAATAAACATCTTCGGGCTGAATATCTTGAATATATTTGGATGTTCCGGTTACATAAGCCATATAACCGCCAATTGAATGCTGTGCCCCTTTGGGTTTTCCCGTAGTTCCAGAAGTGTACATTAAAAATAATGTGTCTTCTGATTTTAAACTTACAGGTTCAACTTTTTGGTGGTAATAATCTTTTATAATATCATTTACAAAAACATCTCTGCCTTCAACAATTGGTGTTGTACCTGAATATTTACCAGGATATCTTTGCCATATTAATACTTTCTCAACTTTTTGACCTTCTTTTGCTGCTTCATTAACAGCAATATCAGCTTTTTCTTTATGATCTAATAAAGTACCGCCGCGGTAATATGAATCGGCAGTAATTAAATATTTACTTTTTGCATCCACAATTCTGTCTGCGCAAGCTTTACCTGAAAATCCGGAAAATACTTGTGAATGTATAATACCTAATCTTGCACAAGCAAGCATAGTGATTGGCAACTCCGGAATCATTGGCATATGCAGTGTAACTGTATCTCCGGCTTTCAATCCGCAATAATCTCTTAAAACAGCAGCAAATTCATTTACTTTTACGTAAAGTTCCTGGTAAGTCATGTGAGTAATTTGTTCTTCTTCAGGTTCAGGAACAAAATGAAGTGCAGTTTTATTTTTATACTTTGTTAAGTGTCTATCAACGCAGTTATAACTTGCATTTAATTTACCACCAACAAACCATTTAAAGAACGGAGGATTACTTGAATCCAAAACGGTGTGCCATCGTTCATCCCATTCCAGCATATCTGCATATTCATTAAAGCAATCGGGAAAATTTTCTTCACCAAATTTATTTAAAATATCCGGATCTGTTAAATTAGCTTGAGCTTTGAATTTTGACGATGGTTCAAAGGTATCTTCTTCTTTCCAATGAACAGCAATTTGGGATTCGGAAACATCATCTGAATTTTTTTTTGTTTCGTCTGTACTCATTTATACTCCTGTTTTCATTATAGAAGATTTATTTTATATTCTAAAAGATGTGATTGGCTTTCAATTTACTTTTTTTGCATAAATTTTGCAATTAACTTTTCAATTAATTGAAAATTATTTTAGAGGGGAAAATATATTGGCTTATTATTTTTTATTAGTTTTTTTGTCACCCAATAAACCAAACCAACTTGGATTTATAATTTTTGATTTTGATAAAGCCCAAAGAAATAAAAGTGCAAATAATCCAATTCCTATTGAAATCAAAATGTGACCGCCTAATTGAGGTTCTAAAATAAACCTAATAAACAACGTGGCGGCAATGTAAATTACAACAAAAACGTCTGATGCTTTTTGACCTAATCCAAATTTCATTTTTAGAACCTAAAAAAAAATTATATATTAAACCGTAATTGCAAAATTATCTTTTAATAACAGGCAGATAAATTATTATCTGAATATATAAAAATGAGCAATACAATAACACATAGAATTTATGACTTTTTGAAAGAACACCCACCATTTAGCTTTGTCTCAAAAGATGACTTATTAGAAATTTCGAGTCAAATAAGTGTATTGTATTTAGAAAGCGGAAAAATTTTATTTAGTCAAGGCGAAAAACCTCCAGGTTATTTTTACGTTGTAAGAGAAGGAGCAGTTCAACTTTACAATGAATTTAAGTCAGAAAAAATTTTAATTGATATTTGTGATGAAGGAGATATTTTTGGAATCCGACCGTTAATTTCTACGGATCAGCTTTATACTTTAACTGCTGTTGTTTCTGAAGAAGCACTAGTTTATCAAATTCCTACGTCTGCATTTGGTGTAATAATGCAGAACAATAAAGGCGTTGAAAATTATTTCTCATCTTCGTTTGCCGCGGGTGTAAGAAATCCTTATGCAAAATATAGCAAGCAAAGAATTTTTGACAGCGGCGAAGAATATTTAAAAGAAGATACAGATTTAACCGAAGTCCAGACAGTTAAGTATAACCAAAATATAATTACATGTTTTGTTGATACAAGTATTCAGAATGCTGCAAAAATAATGAGAGATAATCGTGTAGGCTCTATTGTTGTTGTAAATGGAAATCAAAATCCCATTGGAATAATTACCGATAGAGACTTACGAAACAAAGTTGTTGCGGGAGATTTATGTATTGATTGTGAAATTAAGGATATTATGAGCAGTCCGGTTATTACCGCACACGCAGATTCAACTGCTGCTGATCTGCAAATATTAATGATTAAAAAAAACATTCATCACATTTGCATAACAGAAAATGGAACACCTAATTCTAAAATGGTTGGAATGGTTTCCGAGCATGATATTTTAGTACTTTATGGAAATAATCCATCGGTTTTTATTAGAGAAATAAAGCGAGCCAAGGAAGTAACTCAACTTGAGAAAATAAGATACAGAGCTGAACAATTATTGAAGAAATATTTAAAGCAGGAAGTATCAATATCTTACATTTCCAGAATAATGACAGAGATAAATAATGCTATAAATATCAGAGCTATTGAATTAACAATTACTAAATTAGCCAACAAAGGAAAAACCACTCCGAATATTAAATGGTGCTGGCTTGCTCTGGGAAGTCAAGGAAGAGAAGAGCAGCTTTTAAGATCCGACCAAGACAATGCAATTGTATTTGAAGATGTTTCTGAAAAAGAATATAAAAATGTAAAATCTTATTTTTTAGATTTAGCAAAAGGCGTGACCGAAATACTAAATAAATGCGGCTTTAGTTATTGCCCAGCAGATATGATGGCTAGCAATGAAAGATGGTGTTTATCATTAAAACAATGGAACGAACAGTTTAACACTTGGATCTACACCCCAAGTTCCAAAGCGGTAATGTATTCAACAATATTTTTTGATTTTAATCCAATTTTTGGTGATTTTGAATTAGCCGAAAAAATGGCTGACAATATTTACAAATCAATAAATAATCAGGAAAGCTTCTTATCATTTCTTGCTAAAAACGCATTAGAAAGTCCGCCGCCATTAAGTTTCTTTAGAGAGTTTATGGTTGAACACAATGGTGAACATAAAAATGAATTTGATATTAAAGCCAGAGCAATGATGCCTTTAGTTGATGGAGCTCGGGTACTTACTTTAGCGGCTCGAATCAAGGGTATAAACAGTACTATAAAACGTTACGATAAACTTGCCGAATACGAAACTGAAAACAAAGAGTTGTTTGAGCAGCTTGCAGATGCTTATGAAATTGTAATGCGCTTTAGAGCAATGCAAGGTCTAAAGCATAATAACAGCGGACGTTATTTTAGACCTGAAGAATTGAATAAAATGCAAAGATTAATGTTGAGGAATTGTTTTCGGCCCATAAAAGAATTACAAACAATTTTAACAGTCCGGTTTAACTTAAAAATGTTCAGATAATGTTTGGTTTATTTAAAAGAAAAATTAATGAAGCTTTGCCAGATTGCTGGAAAGAATATTTGGCAAATTTTTCTGAAAAGCAAAATCTGAATATTCCTATTACTGAATCAAAATTTGTTGTGCTTGATGTTGAATCAAATGGCCTAGATCCAAAGAAAGATAAAATTTTATCAATTGGTGCGGTCAGAATAAATAATAATAAAATTGACACTTCGAATTCATTAGAAATATTTTTAAATCAATCTGAATTTAATCCTGAAGCTGCACCAATACATGGAATTTTAAAAAATGGAAAGACCGAAAAAATATCTGAACAAGATGCAATGAGAAAATTGGTTGAATTTATTAATAGTGATATAATTGTTGGGCATAGCATTGTTTTTGATATTGCAATAATAAATGAAACCATAAAAAAATATGTAAATGATAAATTATTAAATAAATCATTAGACACTGTTCTCCTATATAAAAGATTTAAAGGTGGTGATTTTAAAGTCGGTGATTCAACTTCTTTAGATGTATTGTGTGATGAATTTAAAATACCTAAAAGTGATAGACACAATGCTGCCGGTGATGCTTTAATAACCGCAATTCTTTTTTTAAAATTAATTTCAAGACTAAAGCAAAGAGGTGTTATTAACCTTTCTGATTTATTAAAAAATAAAAGATTGCTTTAGGATAGTTTTGTAGAGACGCAACATGTTACGTCTCTACAAATAAGATTAATGATTTTGTGCAGCACCAGCTCCACGAGGAATTCTAATATCTTCAACTATTTGTTGAACATCTTCCGGAGGCGCAGCTGTCATTCTTGAAACTACTAATGAAATAATAAGATTAACAAACATCGCCACTGTTCCAAATCCTTCAGGAGAAATACCAAACCACCATTCACTAGGTGGCGGTGTTGCTTCAACAAACCAGCCAAGTTTATAAACTGCCATGTAAAAGAACATGAGGATTAAGCCAACAGACATTCCGGCAATAGCACCTTCTCTATTCATCCTTTTATCAAAAATGCCAAGTATAATAGCAGGGAAAAATGATGCAGCTGCGAATCCAAATGCCAAAGCTACAGTTGCCGCAACAAATCCGGGAGGATTAATTCCAAAATAACCTGCAACTGCAACTGCAAAAACAGCACCAATTCTTGCCCACATTAATTCCTGCTTTTCCGAAAGATCAGGTTTAATTTGTTTTTTAATTAAATCGTGTGATAGAGAAGTTGATATTACCAGAAGTAAACCAGCCGCAGTAGAAAGCGCCGCAGCTAATCCACCAGCCGCTACAAGTGCAATTACCCAAGCTGGTAAATTTGCAATTTCCGGATTAGCAAGAACCATAATATCTCTATCAATTGTTAATTCATTTGCATCTTTATCAGCTACATACTGTATTTTACCATCTGAGTTTTTATCTTCAAACTTAATTAAGCCGGTTCCTTCCCAACTTTTAAACCATTGAGGCATTTCAGCATAATTTTTTTCACTTACTGTATTAATTAAATTTGTTCTAGCAAAAACTGCAATTGCAGGAGCAGTTGTATAAAGAATTGCAATAAACAGTAATGCCCATCCTGCTGATTTTCTTGCATCTTCAACTTTAGGCACAGTAAAAAATCTTACAATTACATGAGGCAAGCCCGCAGTACCGACCATCAAAGCAAATGTAATTGCAAATACATCAAGCATAGATTTTGAGCCTGACGTATATTCAGCAAAACCTAATTCCCGATGAAGCATGTCTAGTTTTTCTAATAAATAAACACTTGTATTTGCTTCTGTGCTAATAAATCCAATTTGAGGAATTACATTTCCTGTCATTGTTATAGAAATAAATATAGCGGGGACCATATAAGCAAAAATCAGAATACAGTATTGTGCAACTTGTGTATATGTAATTCCTTTCATTCCGCCCATAACAGCATAAATGAATACAATTGCCATACCAATAAATACACCAGTATTAATTGGGACTTCTAAAAATCTTGCAAATACAACCCCAACCCCTCTCATTTGTCCGGCAACATATGTAAATGATACTACAATTGCGGCAACAACAGCAACAGTTCTTGCAACATTTGAGTAATAACGATCACCAATAAAATCGGGCACTGTAAACTTTCCGAATTTTCTTAAGTATGGTGCTAACAAAAGAGCGAGAAGAACATATCCGCCCGTCCAACCCATAAGATAAACTGTTCCATCATAACCCATGAATGAAATTAATCCGGCCATAGAAATAAATGAAGCAGCAGACATCCAATCGGCGGCTGTTGCCATTCCGTTTATAGTTGGATGCACACCTTGACCAGCTATATAAAAATCTTTAGTTGAACCTGCCCTTGACCAAATTGCAATTCCAATATATATGGCAAAAGTTAAACCAACAATAATAAACGTCCATAATTGTACACTCATATTTTTTCTCCTGAGTTTAAATTTCTAAAATGCAATTTAAATTGATCTCATTCATGCACATCGTATTCTTTGTCGAGCTTATTCATATATTTAACATAGACATAAATAAGTACAACAAAAACATAAATGGAACCTTGCTGAGCAAACCAGAAACCTAATTTTGCTCCGCCAATGCTTATCGAATTGAGTGCATCTACTAAAAAGATGCTGAATACGTATGAAACAAGAAACCAAATACTCAGAAGAATTAAAACAATTCTGATATTTCTTTGCCAATACTCCTTTCTTTTATCTGGGGACATGCGGTACTCCTATGTTAGTTAGAAAATACTCTAATTAGTGAAGAGAAAATCAACAGAATTTACAGAATAGCTTTGAATGTTTTGCAAAATACAAAATTATTTTTTATGATCAAGAAAAATTTTTTATATGGTAAAGTATTTTTTTGAGGGTTATGGATAAAAAAAAGCCCTTGAGTTTTTAACTAAAATGTTAGGTAAAAAGAGCAAAGGCTTTAAAAATAAATAAGATAGATTGTTAATTTCCTAAGGTTGCAACCATAATTGCTTTAATTGTGTGAAGTCTGTTTTCTGCTTCATCAAAAACAATTGAATGTTCTGATTCGAATACATCCTCAGTAACTTCCATTCCATCTAATCCAAATTTTTGAAAGATCTCTTCACCTACTTTTGTTTCTCTATTATGAAAAGCTGGGAGACAATGCATGAATTTTACGCTTGGATTGCCAGTTGCTTTTATAGTTTTCATGTTTATCTGATAAGGTTTTAGGAGTTTAATTCTTTCTTCCCAAACACTTTCCGGTTCACCCATGGAAACCCAAACGTCAGTATACAGGAAGTCAACACCTTTAACGCCAACTTTAACATCGCTTGTTAATGTTATTTTTGCACCCGATTTTTTTGCAATTTCTTTACATTGATCAACCAATTTTTTTTCAGGTAAATTTTGTTTTGGTGCACAAAGTCTAACATCCATTCCCATAATGGCACCGCCAACTAAAAGGGAATTGCCCATATTATTTCTGGCATCACCTAAATAGCAGTATGATATTTGTGAAAGTGGTTTATCTGAGTGTTCCATCATTGTCATAAAATCGGCCAAAACCTGAGTAGGATGAAACTCATCTGTTAATCCATTCCACACCGGCACACCGGCATATTCTGCTAATTCTTCAACAACTTTTTGTCCATAACCTCTGTATTCAATACCATCATACATTCTGCCCAAAACCCTGGCTGTATCTTTCATCGATTCCTTGTTTCCAATCTGTGAACCGCTTGGTCCTAAGTAGGTTACATTTGCACCTTGATCAAAAGCTGCAGTTTCGAAAGCGCATCTTGTTCTTGTTGAACTTTTTTCAAAAATTAATGCAATGTTTTTTCCAGCTAATTTTTGCTTTTCAAATCCACCATATTTTGCCGCTTTTAGATTTATTGAAAGTTCTAATAAAAATGTAATTTCCTCTTTTGTAAAATCAAGCAACTTTAAAAAATTTCTGTTTCTTAAATTGAAGGCCATAAAAACTCCTTTAAGATTTCTGCGTAATTAAAAAATTTTTCTTATGTTAATATATCCAACAATAATGAAATCACTAAATAAAAAAACTATGAAATTCAAAATTACATTAAGTTTTACTACAGCTGTTATTCTTTTATTCTCTTTTTTATTTTCAAATAACCTATCTGCTCAAATTGCACGACCCATAAAAGCTAAACAAGGCATGGTAGTTTCAGCGTGTTCATTGGCATCTGAAGTTGGAATTAATATTTTAAAAAAGGGAGGGAATGCAGTTGATGCTTCAGTTGCAGTGGGCTTCGCTCTTGCAGTAACTTATCCGTATGCAGGAAATTTAGGCGGCGGCGGGTTTATGGTTATTCATTTAAATGATGGAAAAAATACTTCTATTGATTACAGGGAAAAAGCACCAAGTACTGCTCACAAAGATATGTATTTGGATAAAGATGGCAATTATTTATCTGAATTAAGTCAGAGCGGAATTACATCTGTTGGTGTACCTGGAAGTGTGGCCGGTTTGATTTTTGCCTTAGATAAATATGGAACAATGAAATTAGAAGAAGTTATTAGTCCTGCTATTGATTTAGCAATAAATGGTTTTATTCTTGATGAGTCGGATGTTAGATCTTTTAACTATTATAAAGATGAGTTTGAAAAATATTCTTCATCTAAAAAAATATTTTTAAAAGATAAAGAGAGATTTGAAGAAGGAGATTTATTTGTCCAAAAGGATTTGGCATTTACACTTGAGCAAATTAGAACAAATGGCAAAGATGGATTTTATAAAGGAAAAGTTGCCGATTTATTTATAACGCAAGTTGAAGAACTGAATGGATACATTACTCATGAAGACTTGGAAAAGTACGCTCCGATTGAACGAGAACCAATATTGGGAATGTACAGAGATCACAAAATAGTTTCCATGGGACCTCCTAGCTCGGGTGGAATTGCACTTGTTGAACTTCTAAACATTTTAGAAAACTTTTCTTTTGAAAAACAAGATTGGAACAGCAGTTCATATATCAACAAACTTGTTGAGACAATGAAATATGTATATGCAGACAGAACCTATCACCTAGGTGATGAAGATTTTTATTTGGTACCGAAGGAAAAATTAACATCAAAAGAATATGCAAAAAGCATTTTTGAAAAATTAACCGATTATGCAATTCCATCAGAAAAAATTACTACTCAAATTCCAGTTGAAACAAATGAAAGTACCGAAACCACGCACTATTCCGTATATGATAAATATGGCAATGCAGTAAGTGTAACAACAACAATTAATTCGGGCTTTGGTTCAAAAATAGTTGTTGATGGTGCCGGATTTTTGTTAAACAATGAAATGGATGATTTTAGCTCTAAACCTGGCGAACCAAATCAATTTGGATTACTCGGCGGAAAAGCAAATTCAATTGAAGCCGGTAAGCGAATGCTCAGTGCAATGACACCAACAATTGTATTAAAAGATGATAAGCCTTTCGTAATTGTTGGTTCACCCGGAGGATCAACAATAATTACAGTGGTTCTTCAGGTAATAATCAATGTGATAGATTTTGGAATGAACATACAGGAAGCAGTAAATGCACCCAGAATACACCATCAATGGATGCCCGATATAATTTATTTAGAAGAATTTGCTGTTAACAAAGATGTTTATGAAAATTTGGAAAAGATGGGATATTCATTTGGTGATAGAAATAAAACATTTAGAGTTTTAGGATCGGCACAATCAATTATGATTGATGGAGAAAATATTTATGGTGCCCCGGATCCGAGAAGAAGCGGCTCAGCAATAGGATATTAATTATGAAAAAATATAAAAATAAATCTCCTGAAGAAGTTATTAAGATTGTTACCATTGAAATTATAGAAAGAGCAATTATACTAGGAAAAAAGAAAAACAGAACTATTACAATCAGTAAAACTTCTGGTGGTATAGGTACTGATGTAAATGATCTGAATCCTAGAACAAAAGAAGGTAAAGAAAACATAGAGAAATTTTTTAGTTCAGTAAGAAGACATTATACATTTTCGGGATTGGGATCCATTGAAGAAAGCAACTCAATTAATTGGCGAATTTTAAATTTACCATTTGGCAGAAGAATCCTTTTGGTATTTCAGGTAGCATTGTCTTTTATTCTAAAAGGAACAGCTTTTAAAAATAAATTATATAGGTGGATGGGCGTTCATGTTGGTAAAGGTGCGGAAATTATGCAGTTGGTTTGGCTCGATCATTTTAGACCGGAATTAATATTTATCGGTGAAAATACTCTGATGGGAGCTTTTACACGATTAACAGTTCATGCTTATGAGGGCAGTGGAAAATTTAGATACGGACTTATAGAAATTGGAAACAATTGTAAAATTGGAGCCGGAACTGGAATGGGTCCTATACTTATAGAAGATAATGTAAGAACACTTCCTGGAGCTACTCTTTCACCATACTTATCTAAAATTAAATCCGGTTCAGTTGTAGGTTGGAACCCTCCAAACGTAAAAGACGTTAAAGAGTAGATGTTTTTCTAAAACAAAACAATAAGACAACGTTGTCTAATTATCTTCATATTAAATTATTTATGATTTGTCTAATTTTAAATTTATTTTTCTGTAAATAATAAAATTTTAATTAATTATTGTGAGGTCTTCAAATGCTGAAAAAAAATATTAAAGTAAAAAATAAACTAACATTTCTTTTTATGCTTCTGTTTCTTGGCTCAATAATTCTAACAAGCTGCGATAAAGCAAAAGAAACTGTTGAAGAAGCAACAGATAAAGTAACTGAAAAAACCGAGGAAGTAATATCTGAAACTGCTGATAAAGTAAATGAGGTTGCTGAAGATGCGTCTAAAAAAGTTGAAAAAGTGGCTGAAGAAGTAAAAGAAGCTGTAGATGAAAATTTTCTTGTTGGTACATGGAGTGGAAAGTTTGATGGAAGAAATACGGTTATGACAATTACTAAACAAGACGGAAATAAAATTGAAGGTAAAATAACGATAAACTTCCGCGAAGTAATTAATCAAGAAATAAAAGGTAATTTTGATCCCGAATCGAACACTTTAAAAATGACAGATCAATTACATAGCAGATATCAAGGTTCATATAGTGGAAAATTATCTGAAGATAAAACAAATTATTCCGGTGAATTTACAATGAAATTGAACGGTAATAAAATGAGTTTTAATTTAAATAAAAAGTAAAGGAGAGAAGTAAAAATGAAAAAGAATTATTGGTTTTTTTTAATTCTAATTTTAGGATTAGCAGTTATGTCTTGCGAAGATTCAACAGATCCGGTTCCGGATACAGGTACTGTTTATGTTGAATCAACACCAACCGGTGCCCAAATTTGGTTAGATGGTGTAAATACAGGAGAAGTTACTCCTGGTACCATAGATGCATCACCCGGAGCTCATATTGTTACTTTAAAATTAGATGGTTATGGCGATTTGGAATTTAATGTTAGTGTAACCGCCGGTGAGGAATTTATTCTTACATCAGGAACAACACTTTCACAATTAGGTTCGTTAATAGTTCAATCCGAACCTGCTGGTGCAACAATTATTTTAGATGGTGTAAATACAGGTGAAGTTACACCTCATACATTTTCATTAGCTGATGATAATTATACAGTAGTTTTACAATTAACAGACTATGCCGACTCAACTGAAATTACCCAAATAGCTAATGGTGGAACAGCAACTGTTTCAATTAATTTACGACCAACATTTGTTACAACCTTCACCACCTCTTTCTATGAATCTGCAGATCCATCCTCAGAGCATCCTAGTGGATTAGATTTATCTTCTGGAGCAGCAATTAGTATAAAAGCAGGTGTTAATCAGGATGTAGATATATTTTATAATTCTGATGGATTTATTGTAATGAGTGCCAAAGACAGAAACGGTATGACTAGAGAAACATACTTCAAAGTTGGAAATTCAACAGATATACATGATGGAATAAATTCACCTGTAAAGGATAATTCATGGTTAACACAAATTCCTGATACGGAAACAAAATATGTCTTCCTTTATGATGCTGATGGACATTATTCAAAATTCATTATTGAAGATATTGAGGGTGGTGTTCCGGGAGTTTCAGCGCAATTACATGTAAAATGGCTCTACAATGATAGAGAAAATAACACGCAGTTTTAATACGTAATTTTGTTTTGAAAAAGGTGTGCTTTTAAGTGCACCTTTTTTATTTTATCCATTCAAATCAATTTCATTTTGATTAGTTTTACAAAAACAACAATTCTTAAAAACATGGATACAATCACAAATTTAATTCAACAATCACTTGGAATTTCTCCAGAATTTCAAAGCAAATTTCTAAATACATTTATAATAATTTTTATATGGCTTATACTTGATAGAATCTTAAAAAGAATTGTTTTTGATAAAATAGATGATTTAACACTACGGTATCAGTGGCAAAAAATTATAAAATATATTACTGTAATTCTTGCCATAATGCTTTTAACAAAGGTGTGGTTTGGTGCGTTTGAATCTATTGGAACATATTTTGGGTTGCTTTCTGCCGGTCTTGCAATTGCTTTGCAAGATTTGTTAGTCAATTTTGCCGGCTGGATTTTTCTATTGATTAGAAAACCATTTTCTGTTGGAGATAGAATTGAAATTAATAATATAATAGGCGATGTAATTGATGTTAGGATATTCCAGTTTTCTGTAATTGAAATTGGTAATTGGGTAGATGCTGATCAAAGTACAGGAAGAATAATTCATATTCCAAACGGTACAGTCTTTAAAACATCACAAGCAAATTATACTGCCGGATTTGAATATATTTGGAATGAAGTTCCTGTATTAGTTACATTTGAAAGCGATTGGAGAAAAGCTAAAGAAATTTTAACAGACGTTATTAATAAGCACGCTGTACATTTAACCACAGAAGCTGAACGTCAAATCAAAGAAGCTGCAAAAAAGTTTTTAATTTTTTATTCAAAACTTACACCTATTGTTTACACTTCAGTTAAAGACAGCGGTGTTATGTTGACTATGCGCTATATTTGCCATGTTAGAAAACGCAGAGCAACCGACGAATCAATTTGGGAAGAAGTTCTTGATCAATTTGCAAAACATGATAATATTGATTTTGCATATCCTACTACGAGATACTATAATAATTTATCTGAAGGAAAAGAAGGAACAAAACCCAAATAGAAATTTAAATTATACCAATGCACTTTCTTTGCCGGAATCTCGCACAAACAAACATGACGACATTGAGAGTTCGGTAATTTCTCTCATATAATTGAAATTAAGAACTTCACCTAATCCAAAAATATTTATATCAGCTCGCGGAGCTTCTTTTATTACATCTGTAAAATTTCCGGTTAGTACTTTAAATTCTGTAAGTGAAGGAAGTCGGGTTTGTTCACTTATAGCATTTAAAAATTTATATAATCTTTGCTCATCTTTTTTATCATTAGCAACAGTAACAAGATTAATTTTGCCGCCCCAATTAATTTGTAATTGAAGTGAAATCAAAATAGCTAAATGCCAGTTAGGACTTTTATCTCTTAACCATAAGTTTATATCTCTCTGCAAACCAAAAGCAGTACGCTTGTGCTGTCTTAAAATTAAAGTTCCCAATTCATTTATTTTAGCATAATTAACTAATTCATTTATAATTCCATCTTTTTTTTCGTCGCTTCCAAGAGTTAAGAATAGAGTATTGGGTCTTAATGCACCACCTTGTAAAGTTTGAATTACAAGCTTGGCTCCATGTAAAAAATCTTTATCTTCAAGCACTGTTGCGCTTACAAGTATGTTTTCGGATTTAAGTGGTAAAATTGCTTGAGTTAAATCTTTTTTAGTTTCTACAACATTTTCAATTGTGACAGTAAAAGTATAAATACTGCCTGATGGATAAGTTATGCTTCTAATAAAAAGTAATGATCCAACCGAAGATTGTGGATTCTCAATTGGAATTAATAAATCAGGTTTCCATGCAACTTGATGTCGGGGAAATCTAGCTGCTATTCTTGAAGCCACCTCTGCAAGGACTAAAAACATACCGCCACGAATATCACCCCAATCAGCTTTTAACCCTTTTTTTGAAAGCCAAATGTATAGGGATACAATTGTGGAAATTGCCAATAAACTAAAAATAGGACTTATAAGCATCATCATTAAAAAACTACCAATAGCTCCAATAAATGGAATGATTCTGGAAATTTTAAATGTTGGTCTAAAACTAATTATCTTCATACTTTGCTGAATAAAAACAACAAGATTTAAAGTGCCGTATGTAATTAAAAAGAAAAGCGTTATTAAAGTTGCTAAGGCATCTAAATCGCCAAGGATTAATGATACAACTATTATTCCCCCAGTAAAAATAATTGCATTTCTTGGTTCATGGTTTGGTGATAATTTTTCAAATATATTAGAGAGAGGAATAGTTTGTTGATTTGCCAAAGCCTGTAAAATTCTTGGAGCACCAATTAAACTACCTAAAGCCGATGAAAAAGTTGCCGCCAAAATTCCCATTATTACTAAAGGTCCCCAAATTGCATAATCAACCATGTACATTTGGTTAGTTCTAAGCTCATCTGTGGAAATATATGTAGCCGAAAACACAGCCATTAAAATATATATCAATAAAGTAAAACCAATAGCGGATAATGTTCCTTTGGGTATAGATTTTCTTGGATTCTTTAGATCGCCTGATAAATTAGCACCGGCCATTATCCCAGTAACTGCTGGGAAGAATATTGCAAACACATGCCAAAAATCAGCATCTTCAAATTCACCTATAAGTGTTACATTATCTATTGGAGCAGAGGGAGTTAAAAAGAAAGAAAGGACAGATAAAATAATAATTGCAAATATTATATATTGAACTCTTATTGCATGTTTTGCTCCACTATATGAAATAATAAAAAGTACGGCAGCAGTAATTAATGATACTAAAACCGAATTATGTTCCGGAAATATCATTAACCAACCTTCGGTAAATCCAATTATATATAAAGCAGCTGATAATGATTGAGAAAAATAAAATGGAATTCCAATGCTTCCCCCAGCTTCAAGCCCTAACGATTTTGCTATAATTGAATAAGGTCCGCCTGCACCTATTTTAATATTTGTGGTAATTGAAGACATTGATAGACCAGTGCATATAGTAATTATTTTGGCAAGGACAATAATTAAAATTGCGCCAAGCAATCCGGCATTACCAACAACCCAGCCTAATCTTAAAAACATTATTACACCCAATATTGTTAAAACATCGGGCGTAAACACTCCTCCAAACGTTCCAAATTTATGATGTGAGCTTGGACCAGTTTTGTTAAAGGACTTTTTTATTTTATGGGAAATAGCAGTCATTTATCAAATCCATTTTTTCCATTTAAGAATACCTAAAATGAAAATTCCTGTAAAAAACATTGATAGCAAAGCATAATAATATCCATTATGCCATTTGGTTTCCGGCATATTTGCAAAGTTCATACCATATATTCCAGCAATAAATGTAAGTGGAATAAATATTGTTGAGATAATTGTTAGTACTTTTATAATTTTATTTGTGCTGTTGTTCAAATTGTTTTCATTAAGTGAAATTAAACTATTTATAATTTCTAAAAATGAATGATAAAATTCTAGTAATTCATTTATATGATCTTTGCAATCAGAAAAATACCTTATATTGGATTCTTCCAACAAATCCGGCTCATCAGTAAGAAGTTCATTTATACTATTTTTTAGCGGAAACACGTTTTTTCTAATACCAGTAAGTTTATTTTTAAGATTATAAATATCCTCAATATGATTTTTTGAAGTTTCCAATAAAATTTTTGCATCAAGATTATAGATCTCTTCTCTTAAATGTTCAAAGTAAGTATAGTAGCTATCAATAAAAGCATCTAAAAGAACAAAAAATAAATAATCTGCATTTTTATCTCTGCTTCTTCCTTTACCGTTTTTTATTCTTTCAATTTTAGGCTGAATTATTGTATTTGGTTCTTCTTGAAACGAAATAACTAAATTTTGTTTTAAGATCAATGTAACATGAGTATCTTTTGGTCCGCCAATATCTTCTTTAAAACTTTTTAAAACAACTAGTAAATGATCTTCACCTTCTTCATACTTTGGTATATGATCTGTATTAAAAACATCTTCAATTACTAAATCATGAATATCGAACACTTTGCCGATTTCCTTTATTTTTTCTGCATCTTCAAAACCTTCAATATCCAGCCAAGCAATTTTATCTTTTGATATAGTGCTTTTTATTTGCGCAATATTATCAACAATAATTTCTTCATAATCTTCTTTGTTATATTGAATTAATCGGATTTTTGTCTCGCTTCTTTTTTCTTCTCCGTAATACGTTAAATCTCCGGCAGGACGACCGACTTTATGATTCAATTTTTTGTTAAAGACAATCATCCTTTTTGTAAAATTTTTTGTAGAGATTTTACTTTTCTTTTTCATCTTTTATATCCAATGAAATATTTTGATTTTTGAACTTATTTAATGTAATGAATTTGTTAAAAACATATAATGCCAAATAGTATTTTGTTCTTTTTATTTTGAATGAAATTTTTTAGATTAAATAAGAATAAATAATCTGAAAACGATGACAGTAATATTTTCAAAAAAATGTGAATTAGCTTTACAGGCCGTACTTTTTTTATCAATAAAAAAAGATCAAATAATTTTTAGTTCACAAGAAGTATCAAATGAAATAAAAGTTCCAAAAGAATTTGTTTCTAAAATGCTTCAGACTCTTACCGACAGCGGAATAATTGGATCCAAAAAAGGAAAAAATGGAGGATTTTATTTAGCCCGTAGACCAAGTAAAATTAAATTGATTGAAATTGTTGAAGCTATTGATGGACTTAGTGTTTTTAAGAATTGTGTTCTTGGTTTTCCAAATTGCAGTAGTGAACATCCGTGTCCTGTTCATGATAAATGGGGCAAAATTAGAGATGATGCTTTTAAAATGCTGAGTGAAGAAACACTTGAGCAGCTTAAAGAAAAGACAGTAAAGAAAATTACAAGCCTTTGATTTTTATTTTTTTAATTGAACAAACAAAGCACCAACAACAGCAATCAGCATTCCAAATCCTTCTTGGGCAGTTATTGATTCACCAAGAAAAATCCAAGCCAGAACAGCAATTTGTATTAGCATTGTTCCGTTTATAATGCTTGATTCCATTGCGGATAAATTTTGTAAAGTTAAGTTCCACAATGTGAATGCAAATGCCGTATTGATTGCAGCAAGCCAAATTAAATAAACCCAATTTGTTGTGCTGATAGTAGGCAAACCATTTTGAATAAGTCCAGTGAACAATAAAATTATTGCACCAACTCCCATACTTATAAATGTTACAACAAACGGACTAATATCTTTATTTCTGTTAATATCTCTTCCCAGAATTGCCGATCCGGAATTTGCTAAAATTCCAATGAACATTACACCTAATCCCAGAATTTCATTTTCTAATAATGAAATAGGAAAGAAATAAACCAATATTCCTAATATAAAAAGTGATGTGCCAATCCATTGAAGTTTTGTTGGATTTTCATTTAATAAAAAAATGCCCATTACAGCAACAATAATAGGAGTAAAATTGAGCATTAAACTAACAGTTACCGAGGGAAGTAATGATAAACCTAAAAATTGTGTACCTTGTGTGAAAGTGTAAAATATAAATCCAAGTAAAATAAGTTTCTTCCATTTATTAGGCTTCAGATTTTTAATTTCTTTAATATAATTTTTCTTTAAAAGTATAAAGGGCAAAAAACAAAAAAAAGCAAGAGTGTAACGCAAACCGGCATAGGTTATTGGAGGAATTTCTGATAATCCCCATTTAATTAGGATGAAAGAAGTAGACCAAAGAAATGTTACTAATAATGCTTGAAGTATAGAAAGAATGTGATGTTTATTGTTTTGCAAATCCATTTATAAAAATAATAAATTGAGATTTATTTAAAAATAAAAAGGACGATTAATGAATAACCGTCCTTAACATTTTTTGACACAATTGTTTTTTATTTCAAATCAAAACGGTCAAGGTTCATAACTTTATTCCATGCAGAAATAAAATCCTTAACAAATTTCTTTTCCGAATCTTCACATCCGTAAACTTCTGCAATTGCTCTTAATTCAGAGTTTGAACCGAAGATTAAATCGACTCTTGTTCCTGACCATTTTTTCTCACCGGTTTTTCGGTCGCTGCCTTCAAATATTTCTCCATCTTTATCAGCGGCTTTCCATGTGGTTCCAAGATCAAGTAAATTTAAGAAGTAATCATTTGTTAATTGTTCAGGTCTTTTTGTAAAAACACCATGTTTTGAATGATCAAAATTGGCATTTAAAACACGCATGCCTCCAACCAATACAGTCATTTCAGGTGCAGTCAGAGTTAAAAGCTGAGCTTTATCAACCAGCATTTCTTCTGCAGAAACTGTGAATTTTGTTCTGGAATAATTTCTGAATCCGTCAGCTTCAGGTTCAAGAACAGCAAATGATTCAACATCTGTCTGTTCTTCAGTAGCATCTGCTCGACCGGGAGCAAATGGAACCTTAACATCATGACCAGCATCTTTTGCTGCCTTTTCAACAGCCGCACATCCGCCAAGAACAATTAAATCAGCTAAAGATACTTTCTTATTATTTTGAGCTTCATTAAATTCTTTTTGAATTGATTCAAGAGCACCAAGAACTTTTGCCAATTGTGCCGGATTATTTACTTTCCAATCTTTTTGTGGAGATAAACGAATGCGCGCACCGTTTGCACCGCCTCTATTATCAGATCCGCGGAATGTTGACGCAGAAGCCCAAGCTGTTGATACAAGCTCAGAAATTGAAAGTCCGGAATTAATTATCTTACTTTTTAGTTCAGTTATATCATTTTCATTAATTGTTTCGTAATCAACCGAAGGAATTGGATCTTGCCAAATTAATTCTTCATTTGGAACTTCCGAACCAAGATAACGAGCTTTTGGTCCCATATCTCTGTGAGTTAATTTAAACCAAGCACGAGCAAATGCATCAGCAAATTCATCCGGATTTTCATGAAAGCGTCTCGAAATTTTTTCATAAATCGGATCCATTCTCATTGCAAGATCAGCAGTTGTCATCATTGGTGCATGTTTAATATTTGGATCATGTGCATCCGGAACAGTATCTGCACCGGCCCCATCTTTAGGAATCCATTGATATGCGCCGGCAGGACTTTTTACCAATTCCCAATCATAACCAAATAAAACATCAAAATAACCATTATCCCATTTTATTGGATTTGTTGTCCAGGCACCTTCAATTCCGCTTGTAATTGTATGAACACCTTTTCCGCTTCCAAAACTATTTTTCCATCCTAAGCCTTGTTCTTCAATGCCAGCAGCTTCAGGTTCAGGTCCAACTAATGCAGCATCTCCTGCACCGTGACATTTACCAAAAGTATGTCCACCGGCAACAAGTGCAACAGTTTCTTCATCATTCATTGCCATTCTGCCGAATGTTTCTCTAATATCTTTTCCGGAAGCAACCGGATCAGGCTTACCGTTAGGGCCTTCGGGATTTACATAAATCAATCCCATTTGTACAGCAGCCAAAGGATTTTCAAGTTCGCGATCACCTTCGTAACGTTTGTCGCCAAGCCACTCGGCTTCTGATCCCCAATAAATATCTTTCTCTGGTTCCCAAATATCTGCACGTCCGCCGCCGAAACCGAAAGTTTTTAATCCCATTGATTCTAAAGCGCAATTACCGGCAAGAATCATTAAATCAGCCCAAGAAAGTTTTTTACCGTATTTCTTTTTAATTGGCCAAAGAAGAATTCTTGCTTTATCTAGGTTTGCATTATCGGGCCAGCTGTTTAATGGAGCAAAACGTTGATTTCCGGTTCCACCGCCACCTCGGCCATCTGAAATACGATATGTACCGGCACTATGCCAAGCCATTCTTATAAATAATGGTCCGTAGTGACCGTAATCTGCAGGCCACCAATCTTGTGAGTCGGTCATAAGATTATAAAGATCTTGTTTAACGGCTTTAAGATCTAATTTCTTGAATTCCTCAGAATAATTAAAATCATTATCCATTGGATCTGAAAGTGAAGAATGTTGGCGAAGAATATCCAAGTTTAATTGATTGGGCCACCAATCACGATTTGAAGTTCCGCCGCCGGCAGTTTTTTTAACTATCCCGCTGGAAAATGGACACTTGCTTTCATTGTTTTGATTATTATTGTTTTCCATAGGTCTCTTTCTTTAGTTTAATTTGTAAATTATTTATTTGCTAGCTTAATTAAGTAAAAATTTAATAAGACTATACTGAATACAAAATGGCAAAGGATGATTTTGGTATAATTGCGAAAAATTACTAAATAATAATAATTACAATTTATAATAAACTATCATTATGATCAACTTTTTTCTGAAAAATTGTTATAATTCAAGCGGATAGAAAAATTTATTTTATAGTTTATTATTGCAAATTTGGATTGAATAAAAAATTGATTCGTATTTTTTGTTTAGAAAGAAATCTAAATTGGTTGAAAAATTATGACCCAAAATGAAATTATAAGTTGGCTACTTAAGGGAGATGTTTCAATTCAATATCAAACTTACAGAGATTTGTTGAGTGATGAAAAGAAAAGTTTAAGAAGCAAAATTGAAAAAGAAGGCTGGGGTAAAAAATACTTATCATTGCGAAAACCCAATGACCATTGGGGAATGAAGTTTTATCAGCCTAAATGGACCTCAACACATTACACATTATTGGAATTAAAGAATCTAAATATTTTACCAAGTTGTCAACCAGTTTTAGAAACCCTTAAAATTATTTTGGAAGAAAATATAAATGAGTTTGACGGAGGAATAAATCCTATTGGCTCAATTAAAAAAAGTGATGTTTGCATCAATGGAATGGCGCTTAATTATTTCTCTTATTTCAAAGTTGATGAGGAAAAATTAAAATCAATAATCGACTTTATACTTGCTGAAAAAATGAATGACGGCGGATTTAATTGTCACTCAAATAGAAAGGGAGCGATTCACAGTTCATTACATACAACACTTTCTGTACTCGAAGGAATTTTTGAATACAGAAATAATGGTTATACATACAGGTTAAAAGAATTGCTTGATGCAGAAAAGCAATCACAAGAATTTATTTTGATGCACAGGTTGTTTAAGTCAGATAAATCTAATAAAATTATTAAGAATAGTTTTTTAAAACTTGCCTATCCAACAAGATGGTATTATGATATTTTACGTGCGCTTGATTATTTTAGATCTGCAAATATAAATTTTGACGAACGAATGCAAGATGCAATTGATGTAATTTTGAAGAAGAGGACAAAAGAAGGATTATGGAAACTTCAATCACATCATCCTGGACTGAGACATTTTGATATGGAAGAAGTTGGAAAACCAAGCAGATGGAATACTTTAAGAGCATTAAGAGTTTTGAAACATTTCAAGAAATTATAAAACCAACTTTCATTTACTAAAGCAAATCACCAAATCTTTAGAATTATCTTTGAATTGTTCGAGTTGCAGATTACTGTAAATATTAATATTTATTGAATTTTGTTTTGCTAAACTTTGAAATTCACTTAAAGAATGCGGAAACATTTTTGTGGAAATACTTTTTGATTTATTTTCATTCGTAATATCAATTACAAAATTAATTTCATCTTTTTCAAAAGTATACTTTCTAATAATTTTTACTTTATCATTTTCAAATGTGTTTAGTATAAATTCTTTATCTCTTGGAATATTTGAAAAATTAATAATCTGAATAAGAATTTTACCGCTTGAATTCAAGCTTTGTGCAGCCGAAGAAATTATTTTACTTACATTATCAAATCTTATATTTGCCAAAGTATTTCCAAGTGAGACAATTAAATCATACTTTTTACTGAGTTTAATTTCTGTTAAATCTGAAACTTGAAAATTAATTTGCGCATTATATTTTCGTGAATTTTGTTTGGCAAGATTTATCATTTCCGCAGAATGGTCAACCGCATCAACAGTTAATCCAAGATGAGATAAGGCAATTGAATCAACTCCAGTTCCACATCCAAGATCTAATGCAGTTTTATAATCTGGCTCAATGATTTTATTCAAACTCTCAATTTTGTTTTGTAGAGAGTTTTTAAAATTTATCATTTCATCATAATTTGATGAAAGCGTATTGAAGAATTCTGAGTTTATCATAACCAATTTAAAAGATACGATCTTTTTAAAAGATCGCATCTTTATTTTATTTGTTAATTTCTTGTGATATAAGTATGAACTTCTGCCGCTGATTTGTTTTCAGAAAAAGTTGAAAATCCTTTTTCTTTAACAATATCAATTAAAGGTCCGGGTAAAAATGGAGTAATTAATAAATAAATTTCATTTTCTGTTAATGTTAAAATTTCTTTTGAAACTTTTGCTACTGGATGAACTCCGTTTTCCAAATCTAAGCTTGCATCATAAGTAATTTTAATGTTTTCTTCAATTACCCAATTTGGTTTTAATTCTTTTTTGGTTTGACTTTCTTCAACAGCAATTTCATTTTGCCCGGCTTCAATTCTTAACGTGTTAATTAATTCTGCTAAAGAAATTCCGCCAACTTTACTTGCTTGACGAAGTGTTGTAACTTTTGCCAAAGTTTTACGTAAAACCGGATTTTTTAATTTTTTAAAGGGTGGAGCAATTTCAATTAATTTATCTTCTAATTCCGGGAAATTATCAAGCAGTTCAGCTACTTTTATTTCTGGAGTGATTTGTAATTTATTCATAATATTTATTCCTTTTTAGATTCCGGTCTTTGACTTTGTCAAAACCGGAATGACATTTTTTTATTTCATTTCTATTTTATTGTGTTTCCATATTCACACATTATCATTTATCGTACGTCAGCAATCTTCTTTCGCCATCAATTTTATTAATTTTTGTAATGTCTTGAGTAACTTCAACTGTTCCCAAATATTCATTTTCTTTATTTCTTACAGCATAGTAAGTTATATGAATTAATTTACCGCCCATATTTATCCAGAACACTGCTTCATCTTGTCTGCCCGATTTAAAATCATCAACAATTTGATTTACAATATGAACACTGCTTGGCGGATGACAATATTGAACTTCTCTTCCAAGAATTGCTTTGTTTCTATCAAAAATTCTTTCTTTCCCTTGCGAGAAATATCTTACCTTGTCATCCTTATCAACAAAAGTAATGTCTTGAGGAATGCTGTTTAACATTGATTCAATTTCTTCAACTGTAAATAATCCCGTGGAAAGCTTGATTTTGTTATCCGAATTAACATTACCGCTTTCTTCAATTGTTACATTTGGCTTCCATTCAATTTCAGGTGAAAATAAGCAAAAACCTATTTCATTACTTTGTTTATATATTTCATACCAATCAATTTCTGTCAAAGTATCCATACACATTGGAAAAAGAATTTGTTCTTCTTTGTAAAACATTTCCTGAATTCCATTTATTGCCGGATAAAACATAAGTTCCCAAAATCCTTCGACTTCTTCTTTTGTAACTTCGGGTACATCACACAAAAGCTCAATACTTGATTTCAAGAATCCTCTTATTTCATCATGCTTTCCCCACATTACCATTGGCGGACCGGTAATTTCATTTTTTTCTAAATATGGAAAAACAAGATTTTCTTTTCTAACATAATGTTTATCAACATCCATCAGATTATTGAAGTGTTGATGAATTTCTTTTAGAATATCATTACAGTTTTCATCATCGCTTCTTGAAGAAATTGTATGATAAATATGTTGAATTGTATCAATCTCTTTTTGCAAAGCTTGATTTTCTTTGATGAAAGTATCAACAGGATGACCTTCCGGAATTCCCTTTGCCATTGATGTATCTATATTTCTCTTTAAAGCCGCTGTGTGAATATCGCAGAATTTTAAAACTTCTTCACGCTCAAGTCCGTCTTGAATAAGTTCTTCCTCAGCTTGAACTACTTCACCATATGGAACACTTCCCATTAGTTCGGTTAATTCTTTTTGTACATCACTTGCTGATTTATCTTTATGTAAAGTAAGGATAAGCTCTTTTAGCTTATCAACTCTTTTTCTACTGTTATTTATTAATTCACTCATCTATTATCCTTTCTGCCAAGTTTCAGAATTTATTTAGACTAAATATACATAATAAGAATAAAAATTCCGATTAAAATAATTTTAATTGTTGACAGCTAAGTCTTTTTCTCGTATATTTTATATCAGAATTAATAATCTGATTTAGAAAGATTTAAAAATGTCTAAAATAAACAAAAACCTAGAAACGCCTATTCAAAAATACAGAACCTACATTCAACTTTTCTTTGTGGCTATTGTTTTATGGATAGGTATTGAATTTTACTTATTTACAACTTATTTAGAATCGGGCGGAGCAACAACTTTTTATGAAAGACCACCCGGAGTTGAAGCATTTTTGCCTATAAGTTCATTAATGAGTTTATATTATTTTATCCTATCGGGAGAAATTCACCAAGCTCATCCTGCCGGACTTATAATATTTATTGCAATTCTAACAGTTTCATTTGTAATTGGTAAATCTTTTTGCAGCTGGATTTGTCCCATTGGTTTTATCTCAGAATCACTTGGGGATTTTGGTGAAAGAATTCGAAAAAAACTCTTTAAGAAAAGAATACAAATGCCAAGATTATTAGACTATCCTTTAAGAAGTTTAAAGTATTTATTGCTTGGATTTTTTGCATACTCTATTTTCTTTTCAATGACAGCTGTTGCCTTAAAGTATTTTCTCGATTCGCCGTATAACATAATTTCTGATGTAAAAATGTATTATTTCTTTGCAAACATTTCTAGATTTTCTTTGTACGTAATTTTTGGTCTAATAATTCTATCAGTAATATTTAGAAATTTCTGGTGCAGATATCTTTGTCCCTATGGTGCGCTGCTTGGATTTTTTTCATTATTTAGTCCGACTAAAATTAAACGAAATAAAGAAAGTTGTATAGATTGTAATCTATGCGCAAAAGCATGTCCATCATTTATTAAAGTAGATAAAGTAAGCACTGTCATTTCAGATGAATGTACATCATGTTTAAGCTGTATTGATGCATGCCCGGTTGAAAATACGCTTGATCTTAAAACTGTTTATACTGGTAAAAAAGTTTCAAAAAAATTAGTAGCCTTTGGAGTGGTTGCAATTTACTTTATAATTATAACATTAGGTATGATAAGCGGAAATTGGAAAAATAATGTTCCAAAAGAACAATACATTGAATTATATAAGCAGAAAAATTCTATTGGCCATATAAGAAGCAGCAACGATGTGCAAGACCTAAACAAACAAGCGGAAGAACAATTGAAATAAATTTATTTTATAATTATAAATGTATTGTTGATTTAAAAATTATAAATAAGTAACTTCAAATATATCGGATCATTATTTCTGATTATTTTTAATCTTTTCAGCAACCTTCAAAGGGATCCAAAATGACTGAAAACAAAAAGAAAAGTATAATTGATTTTATAATACCGCCGCCAAGTTGGAAACTTCCGGTTACAATTATTATGGGTGTTCTTGTCGGATTAATCATTTATACTTTCAAAATTTCTAATGCGGTGTCTTATCTATCAGATAGTCCTCAAACTTGTGTAAACTGCCATGTTATGTATCCGGAATATGCATCTTGGGAACGAGGTAGCCATGGAAGAGTGGCAACATGTAATGATTGTCATGTTCCCCAAGATAATATAGTTAGGAAATATCTCTTTAAAGCCAGTGATGGATTAAGACATGCATCAATGTTTACTTTCCGTATGGAGCCTCAGGTAATTAGAATAAAAGAAGCAGGAATTGCCGCGGTTCAAGAAAATTGTATTCGCTGCCACTCAAATTATTTACATCCAATTTCATTAAGATCAATAGATGCAAAAAGTATTTATGATGGCTCAGAAAGACTTTGTTGGGACTGTCACCGAGAAACTCCACATGGAAGAGTTCATAGTTTATCTTCTGCACAAAATATTATAAGACCAGATATTAAGCCAATTGTTTCAGATTGGATTTTGAAAAACAAATAAAAATTTTAATTAACAAAAGGATAAAAAATGAAACCAATTAGTGAAAAAGTAAATGAAAAACCAAAGTTTGGTTGGATTCTTTTTTTAGTTACCGTAATAATTGTACTGTTAGTAGCACTATTTGCTTCTTCAATTTTTGAAAGAAAGAATGAAGCTTACTATACAATGCAAATGGTAAAACCAATTGCTGATGATGATGCACGAAATGAAGTTTGGGGAGAAAATTTCCCAAGAGAATATGAGTCATATAGAAAAACATTAGAGACTGATTTCGCCAGTAAACACGGCGGTTCAGTTATGAGAGATTATTTAGAACAAATACCGGAATTGGTTGTAATGTGGGCTGGCTATGGATTTTCAAAAGATTATAATCAAGGAAGAGGACATGCATACGCAGTTACAGATATAAGAAATACTTTAAGAACCGGCGGAGCTACAACAGACCCGATGCCTGCTACTTGCTGGACATGCAAAAGCCCGGATGTTCCAAGAGTAATGGAAAAAATTGGTATTGATGAGTTTTATAAAGGTACCTGGAAAGAAAAAGGTCACGAAGTTGTAAATCCAATCGGGTGTGGTGATTGTCATGATAATAAAACAATGGGTTTGAAAATTTCCAGACCTGCTCTAGTTGAAGCATTTGAACGTCAAGGCAAGAAAATGGAAGATTTTTCACGTCAAGAAATGAGATCCTTGGTTTGTGCACAGTGCCATGTTGAATATTATTTTGACAAAAAAGGTCATGATGGAGTTCCATATTTAACTTTTCCATGGGATAAAGGATTTAGTGCAGAAGAAATGGAAGAATATTATGATGAATCTGAATTTACAGATTGGACACACAGCTTAAGTAAAACTCCAATGCTTAAAGCTCAACATCCGGATTATGAATTGTTTATGACCGGAGTACACGGACAGCGCGGTGTAGCTTGTGCAGATTGCCATATGCCTTATAAAACGGAAGGTGGAGTTAAATTTACAGATCATCACGTACAAAGTCCTTTGGCAAATGTTGCAAATTCTTGTCAAGTTTGTCATAGAGAAGAAACGACAACACTTTTAAAGGATGTTTATTCGCGCCAAGATAAAATTGAAGAATTAAGAAATATTGCAGAAATTAATTTAGCGGCAGCACATTTAGAAGCAAAAATTGCTTGGGATAATGGAGCAACCGAAGATGAAATGAAATCAGCTCTTCAACATATAAGACATGCTCAATGGAGATGGGATTGGGTTGCAGCTGCAAATGGTTTAGGTTTTCATTCTCCAGCTGAAGCTTTAAGAGTTTTGGGTACTTCAATTGAAAAAGTAAAAGATGCCAGAACTGAATTAGCTCTCGTTTTAGTAAAACATGGATTAAAATATCCCGTTGAATTACCAGATATTTCAACCAAAGAAAAAGCTCAAAAAGTAATTGGTTTAGATATGGAAGCATTAAATAAAGACAAACAAGATTTTCTAAATTCTACGGCTTTAGAATGGGATGAAAAAGCCAAAGAAAGACAGGGCACTTTAATTAAATATTAGGTTTCAAACCAACAATAAAAAGCCCGGATTTATTCGGGCTTTGTTTTTCTACTTCTAATCTCCTCATTCGCCTAAATAATTAAAATAAAATATCTTACAATCAAATTTTTATAATGAAAGGCAATATCTTTTTTATTATATTCACTTAGTTTTAGTAAAATATATTATAAAATAAAAAAAAAGAAGAGATTCTGATGATTCAAGTTGGGCAATTGCTATTTGAGATTAATATGCTCGAATAGAGGAAAGTCCGAACACCAAGAACAGAGTGCCGGGTAACGCCCGGGGACTAATTATGAAAATATTTAGTTACGGAAAGTGCCACAGAAAAAAAACTTCCTATCAAATACAGGTTAATAACCATTATTTGTGGGTAAAGGTGAAAAGGCAGGGTAAGAGCCTACCGCTTTGGTAGTAATATCGAGGGTCTCGTATGAGAGTTCCATATTTTGGAATCAGGGTAAACCCCACTTGGTGCAAGGTTAAGTAGAAAGCTTTACAAAATAATTTGTAAGAGGGATGTTCTCCCTTTGCTTTCGGGTAAACTGCTTGAATTTCGGAGTAATCTGAAGTCTAGATAAATAATTGCCATTCCGTTTATTCGGAATTACAAAATTCGGCTTATAGACTTGGATCATCAAATTATCTTCTTTCTTAAGGGAAGATGATTAAGAAAAAATGGACTCTCAAAGATCCTCCTGATAAAAATAGTGTTTTAGCGCTTGCTGACAGTTTAAATATTTCAACAATACTTGCAGAACTTTTAATTCAGCGCGGTGTTACTAACTTTTTTGAAGCTAAAAAATATTTCAGGCCAAGTCTTGATTCAATACACGATCCATATCTTATGTCGGATATGGAGAAAGCAGCAACTCGTGTAATTGATGCAATTACAAATAATGAAAAAATTTGCGTTTATGGCGATTATGATGTAGACGGTACTTGTTCTGCGTCGTTAATGTACCTGTTTCTAAAAGAATTAGGTGCAAATGCTTACGTTTATATCCCTAATAGGTTAACAGAGGGTTACGGACTTTCATTAAGTGGAATTGATCATGTAAAAAACGATAATGTTGATCTAATTATTTCTGTTGATTGCGGAATTACTGCAGTTGATGAAATTGATTACGCCAATACTTTTGGAATTGATACAATAATTTGTGATCACCACCAACCTAAAGAACAACTACCAAATGCATATGCAATTCTTGATCCATTAAAGCCTGGCTGCGAATACCCATTTAAATACTTATCAGGCGCCGGAGTTGCTTTTAAATTAGCAAGAGCTATAGCGGACCGATTCGGCAACAAAGAAATGGTGTTTAAATATTTGGATTTAGTTGCTTTAGCCGGAGCGGCTGATATTGTTCCATTAACTGATGAAAATAGAATTTTAGTTAGAGCCGGAATTGATCAAATAAATACAAATCCAAGGCCTGGTATAAAGGCTTTAATTAAAATTGCCAGAATGGAACCGGGAAATCTTTCTGCCGGACAAATTGTTTTTACAATTGCACCAAGAATAAATGCAGTAGGCAGGTTAGGTGATGCAAATAGAGCGGTTGAACTTTTTAATACAAATAGTTATGATGAAGCTGAACGGCTTGCAAGAGTTTTAGAATCGGAAAATTTAGAGCGAAGAAAAATTGATGAAGTAACATTTTCACATGCGTTGGAAATGGTTAAAAATAATGGAAATTTTGATAATGAATTAGGCATAGTATTACATCACGAATCATGGCACCCTGGAGTTGTTGGAATTGTTGCCTCTAGATTGGTAGAAAAATTTTATCGTCCTTCTATTATGCTCACCACAATTGATGGTGTGGCAAAAGGATCCGCCAGAAGTATACCTGGATTTAATATTTATGAAGCTATAGAAGAATGTAAGGATCTTATAGTTCAATTTGGTGGCCATAAAGCTGCAGCTGGATTAGAGATAGAAGTAAAAAATATTGAAGAATTTCGAATTAGATTTAATGAAATATTAAAGAAGAATTTAAAAGAAGATGAAATACTTCCGGAAGTGAAAATAGATGCTAAAATTTCTTTATGTGAAATAACTCCTAAATTTATAAGAGTATTGGAGCAATTTGCTCCTTTTGGTCCAGGCAATATGCGCCCAATTTTCTTGGCAGAAAATGTAAAAGTTATTGCCCCGCCAAGAATTGTTGGAACCAATCATTTTGTTACAACGTTTTGCCAAAACGGTGGTGATAAAGTATATGATGCAATTGGTTTCAATTTGGGAAAATTTGTTTATGAAGTTGACAAAGATACCGATTTGGTAGATATTGTGTTCACAATTGAAAAAGTTGTTAGAGAAGGAAGAACTTATCCTCAAATTAGAGTTAAAGATATAAGAGTAAAAGAATTAACACAGAATAAGGAGATTTAATTATGTCGGGTCACTCAAAGTGGTCTACTATAAAAAGGAAAAAGGCTGCCGCAGATCAAAAACGTGGAAAAATATTTACTAAATTGATAAAAGAAATTACAGTTGCCGCAAGACAAGGCGGTGGAGATATTTCTGCTAATCCGAGATTAAGATTAGCTGTTGATAATGCCAAATCTGCCAATATGCCAGTTGATAATATTGATAGGGCAATTAAAAAAGCAACAGGTGAGGTTGAAGGAGCGAGTTATCTTGAACTTACTTATGAAGGTTACGGACCAGGCGGAATAGCTGTTTTAGTAGAAAGTGTAACGGACAATAAAAATAGAACAGTTGCTGAAGTTAGACATGCATTTACCAAACATGGAGGCAGTTTAGGTGAATCTGGTTCTGTTGCATGGATGTTTGACAGAAAAGGTGTAATATCTATGCCATCGCAAGGTAAAACAGAAGATGAAATGATGGAATTAGTTTTAGAGAGCGGTGCTGAAGATTTACAAAATGAAGAGGAGTATTTTGAAATAACTTCATCAGTTGAAGATTTTGAGACAGTAAGAAAAACAATTGCAGATGCTGGTTTAGAAGTTGAAAATGCTTCATTACAATGGATTGCAAAAAATACTGTTGAAATTTCAGGTGAATCTGCTGAAAAATTGATGAAGATGATTGATATGATTGAAGATAATGACGATGTGCAGAATGTTTTTACAAATGCTGATTTTATTGAAGAATAAATCATTTTCAAGTTATAAATTATGATAATTTTTGGAGTTGATCCCGGAACAATATTAACAGGTTTCGGGATTATCAATTCATATAAAAATCAAATTTCTTATGTCCATTCGGGAATCATTAAGCCAAATCCCAAAGAAGATTTATCATTAAAACTTAAACACATCTATAATCATCTGAATTTATCAGTCGCAAAATATAAACCAGATGTATTTTGTATTGAAACTGCTTTTTATGGTAAAAATGTTCAATCGGCAATGAAGATTGGATATGTAAGAGGAGTAGCAATGCTTGTTGCATCAGTAAATAATATTTTGTGCGTCGAATATTCCCCAAGAGAAATTAAAAAAGCAGTTGTCGGCAATGGTTCTGCATCAAAAGAGCAAGTTCAATATATGATAAAAAATTTGCTAAGTTTAGACATAACCAAAGCTAAATTTGATGAAACAGATGCCTTGGCTGTATCTGTTTGCCATTCAATAAAAATTAATTCTTTTGGCACAACAAAAAATAGTTGGAAATCTTTTATTGATAAAAATCCTGAAAGAGTTATTTAATAAAAATTTTATGAGTGATTATGATTGGTTACTTAACTGGTAAAATAATTTCTAAAAAACCCACAAAGGTTTTAATTGATGTTAATGGAATAGGTTACATTGTTAATATCTCTATAAATACTTTTGATAAAATTTCAGAGCCAGGCGAACAAATTTCATTGCATACATATCTTTCGGTTAAAGAAGATTCTCTGACACTATTTGGATTTTATTCTATATCAGAAAAAGAATTATTTGAAGTATTAATTAGTGTTAATGGTGTTGGTCCAAAATTAGCCCAAGCTGTGCTGTCTGGTATTACAGCCGATGAATTTAAAAATGCAATTAATCATAATAATGTTTCAAGATTAGTAGCAATACCCGGAGTTGGTAAAAAAACTGCCGAAAGAATGATGATTGAGTTAAGAGATAAAATTGAAAAGGTCTCTGATTCAAATACTCCAATCGATAGCAAATCGATTACTGTAAAGGATGACGCTGTAATGGCTTTGATTGGTTTGGGATATAATCAAAAAGTTGCAGAAAAAGTTACAAGAAGCATTTTAGATGAAAATTCCGTTTTAACTTTAGAAGAATTAATAAAAGAATCCTTAAGAAGACTTAATAATTAGAAGTTAATGATTTTTTTTAGTTCAGGTTTTCAACTTGAATCCTTCTTATAATAAAATATTGTTGTTAAATTAATATTTAACTTATTCCAGATCACAAAATGATTTTTTAATAAGTGTATAATTAGAGTAGTATTTGAAAATAACAATAAAAAATAGTATATTTATTTCCTTGAACTATGAGAATACTGAAATTTCATATATCATATAGAGAAAAAATACAAAGCTGTAGAATTTCTCAAAAAAAATAGATTAACACAAAATGCACTTCCAATTTTAGGAGTGCTTTTTTTTTATATATGGTAGTAAATAATATAATCGAATTTATTGAAAATTGGGCACCACCCGGAGCTGCTTGGGAAAAGGACAATGTCGGACTACAAGTTGGCTCGGTTAAGCAAAAAGTTACAAACATAATGTTATGTTTAGAGCTAACGGAGAAAGTCCTAATCGAAGCGATAAAGAAAAAATCTAATTTTATATTTACACACCATCCGTTTTTATTCAAACCATTAAAAAAAATAAACACTTACTCTGATCCCAAAGGAAAACTAATTGAACAACTAATAAAAAATGATATCACGCTTTATTCAGCTCACACAAATTTGGATTTTACAAAAGAAGGCGTAAGTTTTGAATTAGCAAAATCTTTAAAACTTAATGATCAAAAGTTTCTTGTAAATGAAAAATCAAATCAGTTTAAATTGGTTGTTTTTGTTCCCCAAAATGAATTAGATAAGGTGGCAAAAGCTTTATTTGATAGCGGAGCTGGAATAATTGGCGAATATAAAAATTGCAGTTTTAATTTAAATGGAGTGGGAACATTTGAAGGATCAGAAAATTCCAATCCTAAAATTGGTACTAAACAAAAATTTAAAAAAGTGAATGAAGCAAGATTAGAAGTTCTTGTTGATTCATGGAAATTGAATAAAGTATTAAAAAGTTTAAAAGAAACTCATCCTTACGAAGAACCTGCATTTGATGTTTATCCACTACAAAATGAAAATGTAAATTATGGCTATGGAGTTATTGGTGACTTACCAAAGAGTATGAATCCGAATGAATTTATGACTCATGTATGTAATTCGTTAAAAATTAATGATTTACGTTTTACCAAAGGGAAAGGTGGAAAAATTAAAAAAGTTGCCGTTTGCGGCGGAAGCGGTTCGGAATTATTAGATGCTGCAATTGGCTCAGGTGCTGATGCATTTGTTACAGCTGATTTAAAATATCATACGTTTCAAGATGGTGAAAACAGAATTTTATTTATTGATGCTGGGCATTATGAAACAGAAATTTTGGCTTTAAATACAGTAAAAAGAAAATTAGAAGAATTTATAAAAAAAAATGGTGAATCGGTTAGCGTTTATAAATTTTCCGGTTCAACCAACCCAATAAGGTTTTTTAATAATAAAGGAGTTAAATAAATTGATCGACCGTTTATCAACACTGTTCGAATTACAGTTAATTGATGATGAATTGGATACGCTCCAAGATTTAAGGGGAGATTTACCAATTGAAGTCAATAATCTGAATTCTCAAATTCAAAATATTAAAGATACAGTTGAAGAAAAAGAGAATGAAAAAGAAGCTGCAATTGAAACTTTAAAATCAAATGAAAGTGAAATTGAAAGACTAAACAGCAGCTTGAAAAAGTTTAAATCACAGCTATACCAAGTTAGAAATAATAAAGAATATGATGCACTGACTAAAGAAATTGATCACTCTGAAGAAAAAATAAAGACCTATGAAGCTGAGAATATTGAGTTAGAAAACCAAATTCAGAAACTCAAGGGTGATATTGAAGAAGTTTCTCCACAGCTTGAAGAACTTTTGGAAGAAGTTAAAGTTAAAGAAGAAGAATTAAAAACTATTGTTAAAGCTAACGAACGCGAAGAAACAAAATTAAGTGCTAAAAGAGAAACCGTTGCAGAAAAAATTAGAAAATCAGATTATAATACTTATACAAGAATTAGAAAAGCATTAAGTGGTAAAGCCGTAGTTACAATTTCAAGAGGTGCTTGCACCGGCTGTCATAATGTTGTTCCTCCGCAAAGACAAATTGAGATTAGAAACAGCAAGAGATTATTTACTTGTGAATCTTGCGGAAGACTTTTAATTTCGCCAAACGTTGCTGCTGAAGTTAAAAAAGGTTAAAGATATTTAGAACTAAAGCCTGACTTTTAATAGTTGGGCTTTTTTGTCTAAGATTGTGTTGGCTCAATCCAAATTCCATCTTCTTTAATAAGATCAATCAATCCATCGACTGCAGTTTCTGATGGCACACTTTTTTTAATAACGTCTTTTCCGCGATATAATGTAATTTTACCTGGGCCTGATCCAACGTAACCATAATCTGCATCAGCCATTTCACCGGGACCGTTTACAATGCATCCCATAATTCCAATTTTAACACCTTTTAAATGTCCGGTTCTTTCACGAATCTTATTTGTAACTTCGACCAAATCAAATAGTGTTCTTCCGCAAGATGGGCATGCAATATACTCTGTTTTGGAAATTCTAACACGAGCTGCCTGTAAAATTCCAAATAAAATTCTGTTAATTTCCACCGGATTAATATTTGAATTTTCTACCCAAACACCATCTCCAAATCCATCTACAAAAAGACCGCCCAAATCCGTAGCTAAGTAAATTCTGAATTCATCCAAATCATTAGTTTGGTAATTTCTTTTTATAACAACAGGCTGCTGAAATCCTTGATTTTGCAATTCAATAAATACTCTGCGCTGTTCTGCAAGCCCATGATTATTTTTAGTTTCTAAAACAAAAACAATTTTTAAATCATTTTTTACTTGCTCAAAATTTTCACTTGTAACGTAATCAATATCTATCGCAACAAAATTAAGACCCAAGCTCTTTGTTTCTGTGCTTAAATATTGCTCAAACTTAAAAA
Organism: Ignavibacteriales bacterium; assembly: GCA_020635275.1. Taxonomy (GTDB): domain Bacteria; phylum Bacteroidota; class Ignavibacteria; order Ignavibacteriales; family Melioribacteraceae. Next base: position 550,579 of record JACKAA010000002.1, on the reverse strand, counting down.
GAGGGTGAATTTTATGATTATCTTTGTTCTGAAGCCAAGTTTCATAATTTAGAATAATATCGGCACTTTCTGGAAGATTTGAATTTACTGGTTTTTCACCGGCAAAAATGTAATCCGGAGCTTGATCGCCAATATTCCACTTATCTAAATCGGGTAAATATTTTAATCCTAAACTTGCTAAAGTTGTGTTTGTTATTTCAGAATTAGATAAATCGGCAATTACCCTTGGTGAATTTTTATCGCCGAAATTTTTAATAGGATAAGATGGAATTTTTAAATAACTGAATGGATCGTATGGTAGAGTTTCAATACTTTTAATTTCAGCCTGAGTCGATCTATTTTTATATCTTTTGGCTAATGCAATTGCAACCGGAGCTTCAAATTCAGGTTCTTCAGTTAATGAAACTCTAATTGTATCTCCTAATCCATCTTCAAGCAAAGTTCCAATTCCAACTGCAGATTTAATTCTGCCGTCTTCTCCATCACCCGCTTCTGTTACACCTAAATGTAACGGATAATTCATTCCTTCGCTTAACATTTTGTTAACTAATAATCTGTATGCTTGAACCATTACTTGAGTGTTGCTTGCTTTCATAGAAAGAACAATATCATGATAGTCTAAATCTTCACAAATTCGAACAAATTCCAATGCAGATTCTACCATTCCAAGTGGAGTATCGCCATATCTGCTCATAATTCTATCGGAAAGTGAACCGTGATTTGTTCCAATTCTCATTGCTGTGCCATATTCTTTGCAGATTTTAACTAAGGGAGAAAATCTTTTTCTAATTCGCTCAATTTCTGCTTCATATTCAATATCGGTATATTCAATTTGTTGAAACTTTTTCTTATCAATATAATTACCCGGATTTACACGTACTTTTTCTATAATTCTAGCAGCTTCTTCAGCGGCATTTGGAGTAAAATGAATATCAGCAATTAATGGAACCTCGCATCCTCGTTTTTTTAATTCATCTTTAATATTTTTTAAATTTTTCGCTTCATTAATACTTGGTGCAGTAATTCTAACATATTCACATCCCGACTCAACCATTCTAATTGTTTGCTCAACTGTTGCAATTGTATTCATTGTGTCAGTTGTGGTCATTGATTGAATTCTAATTGGATATAAACCGCCCAAAGGAATGTTACCAATTTTTACTTCACGTGTTAAAAATCGGCTGTAAGTTGTAAGTGAATTACAATATTTGTTTGAGTCATTCATAAAATTCTTTCTTTATAAAAATGATATCGAAATATAATAAATATGTAATGAAGGTGAACCGCAATAAATTATCTATTATCAGAAATCTGATAACCTATCAGGAAACTGAAATAATTTTGAAAAATTTTATTCACTATTGTTGAATTTTCTAATAAAAACAACGCTTTTGATTAGGTACGCAAATTGCGTATAGTTTAAAAATGGAGCAAAGTATGAACAGCCGAACAATAATGCACATTTTTTACATCATAATTTTAATCATTATAATTTATTCAATATAAAAAAGCCAAATAAATTTTGAATTAATTCACAAATGAGGCAACAATGAAAAAATTTATTGCTCTAATATTTCTCACTTTAATTGAATTAAATATAACTGCTTGTTTGGAAACTTCATTAGAACCGGAAGAAAATAAAGAGATATTAGGAATATGGGTTGAAAAAAATAGAGACAGCACTTTGACTCTTGAAAGAGAAGCTGAATTGGATAAGGATAAATACGGATTCATAATTGAACCTTCCGGAAAATTTACTGAACGAAAAAATTCAGGCTGGTGCGGAACACCACCAATTACATATGCAAATTTTGATGGAAATTGGGAATACTCAATAGATAGTTTATTAAATATTGAAGTTGAATATTGGGGAGGCATGACTAACTATAAAATGGAAATTCTGTCAATTAAAGATGACGAATTAGTAGTAAAATTTATTTACAACAATTAGTTGCTAATAGAAAAAATTTAACCAAGTGAGATTCAAATGAAAAAAATAATTATGTCCATGTTTTTTCTTTCATCTTTAATATTTGCACAATATTGGGGTGAAAGAACCACAGAGCAAAGTTTCGAACAATCAAATCTTTATTTTCAAAATCATTACTTAAACACATTTGGTGTAAAATATTACAAAGATATTGCAGTCGGAATGATTGATGATCCCTTCTTAAATATTGAACTCAATCCTGCATTAATTCCGGATATTGGTGATAAAGAAATTTATATCTATTTAGATTTTAGAGGTGACCGAACCGAGCCGACAATTGTTCAAAGTTATGTTCAGCCTTTAGCAATGGAATCATACTCATCAATATATATTCCGCCAATTGATAGAAGATGGTTTTCTGATACACGAACAGAACCCGAACCATTGGTCTCATTGGGAATAATTACTTATCCCTTAGAATCAAATTCTAAAGATTTTTATTTGGGCGGAACTTATCAACTAATTTTAAAGGAAGAAAGCTATTACTCAATGCCGTATTGGATTTATAATTCGCAATATTATTATGATTCATTCGGAAATGAACTAGCTAGCAGATCAAGCTATGATATAGTTACAAGATATTCCGGAAGTGATGAAATGGTAAATGAGGGTCATATTTTTTCTGTTTTTACGGGATATAAATTTAGTGATAATCTTAATTTTGGTTTAGCTCTAAACGGAATTTCTCATTCGAGAAAAGGGAATTATGCTAATCAATATTACGATACGTATTACCTTTATGAAAATTACTGGAACAATTCTGATTATACTCAAAGAAAACAAGAGTATGATGATTTAGATATTAATGCAGGAGTAATTTATAAGTTTACACCACTTTTTACAGCAGGACTAAAATTAGGATTACTTTCGGGAGCTGCAGATCAACACTATGAAACAAGCTATTCATATGGCAGTGAATATGGAAGCCCGGAAGAAACGCTTGAATGGTATAAAAGTTATTCAAGTTCATCTACAGTTCAAAAATGGAATCAAGATGGAAATACATATTATTTCAGACTTTATTTTAACAGAAAATTGAACGGCGGAAATGAAGCTTCAGGATTTTATAAATATGGATATACCGACATTGAAACATCTACCAGTTCAGCAATAAATGACACAAGTTTTCATTCTTCTCATGGTGTTGATTATGATTACAATAGTGTTTCATCACTTTCTGATATAAGAAAAGGATTAGGAACAAGAAACAAATATGCACATGAAGCAATGCTAAATTTTAAATGGAATTTATCTGAAAAAAGTAATTTAATTGCTGGTGTATATTTTAATAGTAATAAATCTAAAATATTTACATCAGAGCCAGTAATTGCAAAAAGATTTTCAAATTATAATGATGGAAATTATCAAAGTTCGTATGAGAATAAAAGATTAGAGTGGACTCACGAAGCTGTTGATTGGTCACTTCAAATTCCTATACTATTTAATTTTAGCTTGAGTGAATATTTTGATTTAATGCTTGGAATAAACAGAATCTTCGAAAGCTGGGATATAACCGATATTACAACAGCATATATTGCAGAAAGAAGAGAAACAAACAACGGAGTTGAAAAGGTCAAAAAGAATTTTGGTGAAAGATATTTTCAGCCTGATAGAGGAATTACAGAAGATCATACGGATTTAATTACCAGATTGGAAGCATATCCTTCTCCTTATTTAAAAATTGGCTTACTGCTGGATCCGGATTTTGAAGATGATTTTAGAATTGCTCAATGGTGGTTAAGTTTTAAAGCTATGTTATAAAAAAAATGAGTAAAAAATGAAATTTACATTTTACCTCTTTTTACTTTTATTAGTAATTAGTTGTAAGGAAAATACAACAGAACCAAAAGTTCTGAATTGTAATGTAATTACAAACGCGCTATTAAATTTTGATAATGAATTAGCAAAAGAAGAATTAAATAAAATTCTTTCAGACTTAAAACCAAATAAAACAAGTAATGATCCATTGGGACATGAGAATAATTTAAATATTTTTATGAATCGACTGGAAACTCAATGTAGTAATATTGAAGCTGAATTATTATGTTATGCTTGTATAGAAACATTACCGCCTCAATCAGAGATAAAGATTACAATTGATTCTTCCGGTACTTTAGTAAATAGAGTTTTAGATATTTTAACTCCAGATGATGAAAATCTTTCATTTAGAGCTGTTCACGGATTTTGAAAAATATACTGAGTCGACATGAATATAAAAGTAATAATCGTATTTATATTTTTAATTGTCATGCTAATATTAAACTCATGCGAGGATAATCCGGTTAAATCAGATTTACCTGGTTTATATTTCTTTTCCGGGTTTGATTCAAATGGAGTTGCAATTGCTGAAGGTTGGCTGAAATTAGAATTTACAGATTCAACAAATATTTCCGGTGAATGGAATATAAATGAAATAGACAATTCTCAAAATTTTGAATATTTTGAAGGAAAAGGTGATCTTGTTGGTGGAAAAAACAATGATGAAATTTGGGTTGAATTATATCCTGATTTTGTAGATAACAATCTTCACTTGTCAGGAAAATTAAATAATAATAATTTCTCTGGGGATTGGGCAAGAATTACATTTCATGGAGTGGTAAACCATGGAACATTTATTTGTGATAAGCACAATGACTAATAAATTACAAGGAATTTAAAAATGAAAACAAAACTTGTAATATATTTTGCATTATTGTTTTCAGTATTTATGTTATCCTGCTCAAACAGTGATATAACGAAACCAGTAAATGAAACAGAATTTTCTGCTCAGCAAATTCCTGGCTGCAACAAACCAATATCACTTGCAAAAATTAATTATTTAGATTCTTGTTTTGCTTATACTTTTAATGATACATTAAAAGTTGAATTTTGTGTGGCGGGAAATTGCTGTCCTGACTCCAACAGATTTGTAACAGATTACTCAATTAGTAATGATACAATATTTGTAGCTGTTTCAGATACTGCAAAAAATTTGTGTCATTGTACATGCAGCTATATTATTCATTTAGAATTAACAAATTTATACGAAAAACAATATTTATTTTATTGTGATTATGATAGTATGTTTCTTTATAAAGAAAATATCTACAAATAAAACTAAGGAAAAACTTAACAATGAAGAGAATAAGTTTTTTAGCTATTAGTTGTTTATTCTTTTTATTTGCATGTGATAAGTCAACCAACCCTGAAGAAAATGCTACTTGGAGATTACAAAGAGACAAACAAAATGATATAACTTATTATTCAATATTCTTTTCAGATAAAAATAATGGCTGGATTATTGGATATAATGGAACAATATAAAATACAATTGATGGCGGTAATGTTTGGGAATCACAAGAAAGTGGTGTGTCATCAAATCTTTGGGATATAAGTTTTATTAATAGTTTTCAAGGTTGGATTTGCGGAGCTAATAATACTATTCTTAAAACTTTAGATGGTGGAAATAATTGGATAAATATTTCACCAGAAAATTTTGAAAATAAAATTTTTGTAGAAATTGATTTTGTTGATGAAAATAATGGTTGGATAAGCAGTAATTATGGTGAAATTCTTCGAACAACTGATGGTGGAATAACTTGGACAATTAAAAAGAGCGGACATATAGGCGGACTTCGATTATCTGTTCTTAATAATCAAACTGTATATGCATTAAGTAGAAAACTTTATAGAACTTTTGATGGCGGAGAAACCTGGGATTCAGTAGATGTGGCAGTACCAAAAAATTATTTTGCTTCGGATATGTTTTTTACAAATTCAAATGATGGCTATGTTGTTACCGAAAATGGAACCGGAGGAATGATGATAACAGAATTTCTGGTTGTTATGACAAAAAATGGTGGTGAAACTTGGTTGTCATCTGAATATATGGAGGATGGTGGTTTTAAGTGTGTTTATTTTGTAAATGAAAAAGTTGGTTGGATTGCTGGAACTAATAATATTTATAAAACTTATGATGGAGGAAAAAATTGGATTTTTGAATTTTCTCCCCAGAACGAGAACTTATATGCTAAAAATATTTTCTTTATAGATGAAAATAATGGGTGGCTAATTAATTGGGACGGACAAGTTTATAAATATGAATAAATACTCTTGTAATGTAATTTTAATATGACTTTAATTTATTTATTATGAATTTATATAAGAATTAAAATGATTAAAAAATCTCTAATTATCTTAACATTTATACTAATTGTAGGATGCGATGATGACAGTTTGAATAATGTAATATATAAGGAAATTGCATATAATTCTTTGTCAGAAAGAGAAAAATCTTCTTTAACGGTTGATTGGCAAGATGCAAAAATTGAAAATGGAATTTATAAAAAAGGCCAATGCGAAAATGAATTTATTTCAGAAAATGAAAACAGATTATGCTTTTTTGTAAAAGATGAAAATATTAGTTTGTTAGAATATCAAAAACTTATTGCAGTAATTTTTAACACAAATGATGATGCTTTGCTGGGACCAATAATTGTAATTATTGATCCTGAAGGTCCAAAAGTTATAGGCGGAGTTGGAAGACTTTAGTTGAAAATGAATTTTAATTTTATAGATAAAAAATATTATCAATATAAAATTGTTATTACTTTTTTGGTTGTAACTATTCTGCTCGTTGCTGTTTTGGCAAAAATAAGCTATGATTTTATGTATGACTTCTATTTAAATCAGCTTACTGAAAATGTAAAACAGACAACTAATTTAACAGTATCTAAAATTGAAGATGAATATATAAATATTCTGCAAAATGGCATTTTGACTGAAACCACCAAAGAATATTTTTCTGATTTTTTACAAAGTCAAGAGTTTGACAATATTTATTCAGAAATTTTTTTGTTTGATAAAAATCTAAATACAATAGTTCATTCAGATTCAAAGAAATTAGTCAACACAAAAGAGCCTAAGCTTTTTTTGAATGAAACAGAAATTTTTGAATTGCAAAACAACTCAATTACTGTTTCGCTTCCATTTAAAGGAAATGATAACAATTGGTATTTGTGGGGATTTTACAGATTTTCAGATGATTATTGGCTAGCGGTAAGAGCAAGCGCAGTAAACTTTGAAAGCATTGATAATCTGACAAAAACTATTTTACTTTTTGGTTTAATAGGTGTTATGGTTTCGACATTACTTGGGTTATGGATTTCTAAATCAATTACAAAACCGATAACAAAATTGGTGAATTTCAGCTCCGGAATTGGTAAAGGGAACTTATATGAAAATCCGCCAAAAAAAATGAAAGGGGAATTAAAAATACTATCAGATGCATTGGTTTTAATGCGCGATAATATTGCAAATAATCAAAAGGAAAAAGAAAAAATTCTAGCTCAAATTGCTCACGAAATTAGAAATCCACTTGGCGGAATTGAATTACTTACAAGTTTAATTCATGAATCCTTTGATCAAAAAGATAAGAACAAAGAATATGCTTCTAAAATATTAAATGAGCTTTCTGGGTTAAAAGAATTAATAACTTCTTACTTAAATTACAGCCGACCAACTCCGGCAAATCCGGAAAAAAATAAAATAAAAGAACTTATTAATGAAGTAATAGTTTTTGTACAAAAAGAAATTGAAGAAAAAAGTTTAAAAGTAAAATTAGATCTAAAATTAGAAGAAATATATTTTGATAAAATTCACCTCAGAAATATTTTCTTAAATTTACTAAAAAACAGTATTGATTCGATTGATAAAAATGGTGAAATTATAATTGAGTCATTTATGAAAGGAAGAAACACAATTATTAAAATTTCAGACAATGGTTTTGGAATTGAAAATGAAAATTTAGAAAAAATCTTTGAACCTTTTTTCACAACTAAAAATAATGGAACCGGTTTGGGATTAGCATCGTGTAAAAAATTCTGTGAAGAAAACTCAGCTAAAATATTTGCAGAAAATTTAACCAAAGGATGTTCATTTACTATTATTAGAGAAAACACCAATGAATAATATTACAGTTGTTGAAGATAATGATACAATGAGGTTAGGCATTACTGAAAGTCTGATAAGAGAAGGATACAATGTAAATTCTTTTTCAAACGGACCGGAAGCAATAAATTTTATAAATGAAAATAACACAGATATTTCTATTGTTGATGTTAAGATGGAACCGATGAACGGATTAGTCGTGCTGGAAAAAATTAAAGAGAAATTTCAAAATATAGATGTGCTGATTATCTCAGCATACGGAAATGTTGAAACTGCTGTTGATGCAATGAAAAAGGGTGCAGCCGATTATTTAACAAAGCCATTTTCACCAGATGAATTAAGAATACGGGTAAAGAAAATATTAGACTTAAAGAATAAGCAAAATCAAATTAATGCTCTGATTGAACAAAATAAATATTTAACCGATGAACTGCTTAGTGATAAAAATGAATTAATTGGTAGCTCAGAAAAATTTATTGAAGTTATAAAAATGGCTGAACGTATTGCCGATTCAGAAAGCTCGGTTTTAATTCAAGGTGAAACCGGAACCGGGAAAGAATTGATTGCAAAATTAATTCATAAAAAAAGCAGTAGATCAGATGGTCCTTTCATAAAAGTAAACTGTGCGGCAATAAATGATAATCTTTTGGAAAGTGAATTATTTGGTCATGAAAAAGGAGCATTTACCGGAGCAGTAAAATCTAAAAAAGGAAGATTTGAATTAGCTAATAACGGTACAATTTTTTTAGATGAAATTGGCGATATTTCTCAAGCTATGCAGGTTAAAATTCTAAGAGTTCTGCAGGAAAAAGAATTTGAAAAAATTGGCGGGGAATCTACAATAAAAGTTGATGTGAGAATAATTTCAGCAACTAATAAAAATTTATCAAAAGAAGTTGTAAATAATAATTTTAGAGAAGATTTATTTTATAGATTAAACGTTGTTCCAATAACTTTGCCTACTTTAAGAGAAAGAAGAGAAGATGTAAAATTATTATCGGAATACTTTTTAAAAAAAACGGGAAAAACAAATAATCAAAAATCAAAAATAATTTCGGACGCTGGAATTGAAGTTTTGCAAAATTATTCATGGCCGGGAAATGTAAGAGAATTAGAAAATTTAATTGAGCGGCTTTCTGTTATAGCACAAGAAAATGAAATTAATGCCGATCTAATTTCTGCGCATTTAAATCCGCAATTGCAGAATTTTTCAAATTATAATAATCTTTCTTTGGATGATACTCTATTTAGTTTCGAAAAAAATTTAATTATAGATGCTTTGAAAAAAACAGATGGAAATAAAAACCAAGCGGCAAAATTATTAAAGATAAACACAAGTACTTTGTATTATAAATTAGAAAAATATGATTTATTAAATTAATAGTTATTCTAGCTTGCTCCAATATATTGTCGGTTGTTGAATTTTACGAACTTCATTAGGAATATTGTAAATAGTCTAATGTTGTCATCCCCGAATGTTTGTATCGGGGATCTAAAAATATTTTCTGGATTCCCTCTTTCGAGGGAATGACAAAAATTTTGAATTACTAATTAAATTGAAATACATGAAAAACAAAATAGAAAATAAATCCAACATGTCATTGCAAAGGAGTTTGACGACTGAGAAATCTTGTAATTCCAAAATCTTAAGATTTACACAACATCTTTTGTTAATCCTTTTTATTGGTTTGTTAATTTCAAATGTATTATATACTCAAACAGCAAAAGAAAATGAGTTCAAAATTCTTCAATCAAAAATAGAACAAAAAGAAAATGAATTGCATTCATTGACAAAAGAACTAAAGACAAAAGCTGATGAAATAAGTTTTAAGAAGGCTGATCCAAATTATGATAAAGAAGAAGTTAAAAATTTACTTGCTAATTCTGCAGAATTGACAAATTCAATTGAGAAAATACAAAAAGAAATTTATGATCTGAACACAAGAAATGAATTAGTAAAATCGGAACTATATATTCATTATTCAAACAAAATTGATTCTTTGGAAAACAGTAAATTATCTCAAGATGAAAAAAGCAGTAGAATAACCAAATTAATTGAAAAAAGACTATTCGTTTCACCAAGGATTGATGTTCTTTCATTTGAACCTGAAAAAGTTTTAAATGTAAAAACATCTGCAAAACCTTCTGAAAAAAAATTATACAATGAATTTTTAATTTCTGCTTACGACGAAATAGAAATAAAGCTAAAAGAGACAAAAGAACTAAAAGTGGAAATAGAAACAATTCAGAAACTAAACAAAGAAACTAAGGCGTTTTTGGAAGAGGCTGAGTTTGATAGAGAAATTTCTTACTTTAGTTCCAGCGGATCTTCGGTGGAGGCCGCAGCCGATTCAAGAACACCTACGACTGAATTTTCAAATATTTCTGAGAATTCAATAAAAACTCAGACAGTTTCGTTCAATAAAATTTTAAATCAATTGAATTTTAGCGGTAATGTAAAAATGAGAGAATATTCCTTAAACCAAATTGTTAAAAACAATGATTTGGATGAATTTAAAAAATTGATCACTCAAGTGGAACAACAGCTTGAGGATTATAAAGTTGTGGTGAAAAATAAAATTCAAAATCAATAAACTGATTACAATGTTTAACCTTCCCCGGATATTTCTAATTTCAATAATAATTCCGATTACAATTTTTTCACAAATTGGCTTAAAGCTTAATTTAGAATCGGGTGCATTTTTAAGTGTTAGCAATTTAACGGAAAATTCAATTCAATCTGTATTTAAACTTTTTGGAAGTATTGATTACAAAACAAAATTTGAAAATTCGAATTTGCAATTAAGCAGTAAAATTAGACCTCAATTTTATGATAGCGAGTTTCATTCGTTTAAGTATAAACTTGATGGTTCATACAATTATTTTTTGGATAATTTAGTTTGGCGAATTAACATTTCACAAACTGGTGATAATTACGATTTATATTTGTTTGATTATTCATATAATATTTTTCTTATTACAAATAATCTTGAACTTAATGCTTCTGAAGAACTTTTAGTTAATCTTTATTTTGGCTATTCTAATTATAAAGTAAATTATTCTAACACAATTAATAGCAGTTATTTTTTTGTAAGTGCTTTGGCAAATAAAATTATTAATAATTACTCATTTTTAGGATTCGGAATTTATGTTCAAAGATTTGATACAGAAAGTAAGTTGACCAATTTAAATTTATCATCACTTGGATGGAAATACGGACCTCAAATAAAAGCACAATATATGCGTTCATTTTTGTTTGATGCAGAATATAAATTTTTAATATATAATTCCAACAACACAATTTTTCCTTCCTACGAACATAATATAAATTTACTAAGCGGAGTATTTTTAAGTAAGAATGTATCATTGTTTCTATTAGCTGAATTCAATTTTATTAGAACAACACTTAAAGAAGGATTAAGCGAAGAGAATCCAATTTTTTACACTCCAACACAAAATGAAAATGAATTATATACCAAAATTGCATATAAGTTTAATCCAACGTTTTCACTCTATTCAAAAATCGGATATTTTAGAGAAAACATGTATTTGGACGAATACAAACTGGATGGAATGAACTTTTTGATAGGTTTGGAACTTAAAAATTAAAAATCTGCAATTTTATTCTTCGGCTTTCCTTATCAAGTTCAATTTGGTCAAAAATAGTGTTATTTTTACAAGTATAAACTTCACCAACTAAAAGACCAAAATTGAGAATTCCAGAACATACAATTGAAGATATAAGATCTTCAGCAAATATTGTTGATATTATTTCTTCATACGTTCAGCTTAGAAAAAGGGGAAGAAATTTTATTGGTCTCTGTCCATTTCACCAAGAAAAAACTCCATCTTTTACAGTCAGTGAAGAAAAGCAAATTTTTCATTGTTTCGGATGCCATGCTGGAGGAAATGTTTATAAATTTTTAATGGAATACAAAAGTATTTCATTTATTGAGGCAGTTCAGGAAATTGCAGAATCAGTTGGAATTACGCTTGACGTTCAAGAAGAGCAAGTTACTTCAGGTGAATCTGAACTTGAGAAATATTATGATCTTAATGTTTTTGCGGCAAAGTATTTTTCTGATAATTTATTAAAAAATGAAAATGGTGAAATTGCCAGAGATTATTTACTGCAGAGAAATATTAAACCACAGACTCAAAAAATATTTGGCTTGGGTTTTGCACAAAACGGCTGGGATAATTTTGTTAATTACCTGAAACAAAATCAAGTTGATTTGGATGATGCAAAATTACTTGGATTAATTGATTCTAAAGATGGCGGCAAGTATTACGATAAATTTAGAGGAAGAATAATTTTTCCTATTTTCTCGCCAAACGGCAGAGTAATAGCATTTGGCGGAAGGGTTTTTCAAGGTGAAGATAATGTTGCCAAATATTTAAATTCACCGGAATCATCAATTTATCTCAAAAGAAAGTCTCTATACGGTCTTTTTCATTCTAAAGATGAAATAAGAAAGCTGAATAAAGCAATTCTTGTTGAAGGCTATATGGATATTATAGCTCTTTATCAGCATGGAATTAAAAATGCTGTAGCTTCTTCCGGAACTTCGCTTACCGAAGAGCAAGTAAGGCTCCTTTCAAGGTATACCACAAATATAGTTGTAATTTTTGATGCAGATGAAGCCGGTACAAAGGCGGCAATGAGAAGTATAGAAATTTTACTTAAGCAAGATTTTGACGTTAATGTTTTAAGTCTGCCCAAAGGAGAAGATCCGGATTCTTTTGTGAATAAATTCGGCAAGGAGCAATTCGAAGAAAATATTCAAAAAGCACAAAACTTTTTAGAGTTTCAGACTTCACAATTTGAATCAGCCGGTATGTTTGATAATCCTACCAAAGAGGCAGAGGCAATTAGAGAACTTGTTAAAACAGCAGCTTTTGTTGATGACGAACTAAAAAGGGGATTGTTAATTAGATCAATTTCCAGAAAATTTAACTTACGGGAAAAACTTTTAGAAAGTGAATTAAACAAATATTTGCAAATAAATAAAAAAGCTATTCAGCCAAAACCATTTTCTAATGTAAAAGATGGTAAGCCAAAATCTCAAATATCGTCTGAGGAAGATAAAAGATTAATTTCGGTTGAGAAAGAAGTAATTCAATTGCTGTTTGAAGGAAATGAAGAAATAATTGGAAATATTTTTGACACAATTTTGCCTGAAGATTTTACAAATAAATCATTGGGAAAAATTGCAAAGGTTGTTCACGATGAATATTTAAAAGGACAGTATGAACCTGCCGCTTTAATAGAAAAAATTGAAGACGACAAACTTAAAAATTACATTTTAACAATTACACTTGGCGAATATCAAATTAGCAGTACTTGGGATAAAAGATCTAGCAGCGGAAAAGTAGCAAAAGATCCAATTCAATACACATTGGATACAATTAGAAAATATCAAATAATAAAAATTGATGAGCAGATTAAAGCAAATGAAATTAAAATTGAAAACCTTGGTAATGATCCGGAAGTACTGCAATTAATGAAAACCAATGATGAACTAAGAAAAGAAAAAAAAGAGCTTAACGGTGTTTAAATATTCTTATTCTATTTTACTTGTTTAATAGATAGGAAATTAAAATGAAAAAAAATAAAAATATTTATGAAATTAATACCAGAGTTTGGTTAAAGAGATTTTCAAACAACGCAACTATTAAGGATGTACCAAAGGAATATTGGAAAAACCTTGCTGAATTAGGAATGGATTATGTCTGGTTAATGGGTGTTTGGAAAACAAATGAAAGTGTTATCAGAGAATATTGTTTTGAGCCCGATTTAATTGGTGAATACAACAAAGCATTAAAAGACTTTAAAGAAGATGATGTAATTGGATCTCCATATTCAATTGATTCTTACGAAATCAATCCAATAATTGGAACAGAAAATGATTTACTTGAGCTAAAAGAGTTTTTAAACTCTATAGGTATTAAGCTGATTCTTGATTTTGTATCAAATCATTTTAGTGTTCATAGTAGTTTAATTAATTCAAATCCAGAATTATTTCTTCAGGCAAATGAACAGTTTCTTCAAAGAAATTCCCATACATATTTTAAATCAAAATTCCATAATGATATAATTTTTGCTCATGGAAGAGATCCCTTTTTTCCTGCTTGGCAAGATACTGTCCAATTAAATTATTTTAATTCATCCACAAGAAAGTTTATGATTGATACATTGACAAGACTTACAAATCTATGTGATGGAGTAAGATGTGATATGGCGATGCTTACATTAAATAATGTTTTTGATAATACCTGGAGCGGAGTTTTAACATATGGGAAATATGAGAAACCAACCATTGAATTTTGGCAGGAATGTATTCCTAAAATAAAAAGTGAGAGAGACGATTTTTTATTTATTGGAGAAGCATATTGGGATCTGGAATGGGAGCTGCAAAAATTAGGATTTGATTATACTTACGATAAAAAATTATTAGACAGATTGAAAATCGGTCACGTTAATGAAATTCGCGGTCATCTTATGGCTGACGCTGATTATCAAGCAAAATCAGTTCGCTTTATTGAAAACCATGATGAGCAAAGGGCGGTATGTTCTTTGGGAGTTGATAAATCAAAAGCAGCAGCTGTTGTTATTAGCACAATAAATGGAATGAGATTTTTTAATGACGGTCAGTTTGAAGGTAAAAAAATAAAATTACCAGTTCAGCTTGGAAGAGAACCCAACGAAGGAATTAATGATTGCATTTCTAATTTTTATAAATCATTATTAAGAATTACTAATAATGAAATATTTAAATTTGGTGATTGGAAATTAATTGAAGCTAAACCAGCTTGGGAATCAAATAAAGCATACAGTAATTTTTTAATTTGGCTTCTTTCATTTAATGGCAGAAAAAGATTGGTGGTAATAAATTTCTCAAGAGAAGTTTCTCAGTGCAGAGTTAATTTAAAGCTTTCTAATTATCCTCCAAAGTTTAAGTTGAAGGATGTTCTTAACGGAAAGACATATTACAGAAAAACAGAAGAAGTTAGAACAGAAGGACTTTATATTGAATTAGGTCCGTATAAAAGTCATATTTTCTCTTACTAATAGAATTATTATATCAAATGAACTATAAAAATATTTTTTGCATTTCACTTTTTGTAATTTTAGCAATTTCATGTTCGTCAAGCAATTCTTTGCTTAAACCAGATACAGATGATTTAATAAAAAGTGCACCTCAAAAATTTAATGTTGTGTTTGAAACAACAAAAGGTACTTTCACTATAGAAGTTGATAGAGAGAATTCACCTTTGGCTGTCGACAGATTTTTTTACTTAGTTAACAATAGCTATTATGACGGCAATAGATTTTTTAGAGTTGTTCCTAAGTTTGTTGTACAATGGGGAATGAAAGGAATTCCGCAAATTGATAGCACTTGGGAAAATATGGGAATTAAAGATGAACCTGTAAAATTAAGTAATACAAAAGGAACAATTGCATTTGCTAGAAGTGGGCCTAACACAAGGTCAAATCAGTTATATATAAATTTAGAAGATAATGTTAGACTGGATTCATCTAAATATAATAATGTAAATGGTTTCCCTGCATTTGGAAAAGTCATTAATGGTATGAGTGTAATTGAATCAATAAACTCGGAGTATGAACAAAATCCCAACCAAGATTCTATTATGACAAAAGGGAATAATTATTTAAATAAGAACTTCCCAAAATTGGACTACATTATTTCTACAAAACTCTTAACAGACTAAAAATTAAATTATGTTCTTAAAAAATACATCTCATTTGTTTTTAATACTTCTTTTTACAATTAGCTCAATATATGCTCAAGCAATTCAAAAAAATAAAATTATTGTTGGAACTAAGGTTGCCGAGCCTTTTGTAATTAAAAACTCAAATAATAATTGGACTGGCCTTTCATTTGAACTTTGGAATAGAATTGCAAAAGATTTAGGGTTTGAATATGAGATTAGGGAATATGATTTGCAAGGTTTGCTTGATGCAGTTAGCATTAACGAAATTGACATTGCTGTCTCACCATTAACTATTACCTCTGAACGTGAGAATGTTTTAGATTTTACCCATTCATACTTTACAACCGGATTAAGTATTGCGGTTTCAAACAAAGAAGACAACAATATTTTAACAACAGCCAAAAATATTTTTTCAACAGAATTTATTGAAGTTGTTTTACTATTATCATTGACATTATTTGTTGTAGGTTTTATTGTTTGGTTGTTTGAAAGAAAAAAGAATAAAGAACAATTTGGTGATGGAATTACCAAAGGTTTGGGCTCAAGTTTTTGGTGGGCCGCTGTTACAATTACAACAGTCGGGTATGGCGATAAATCACCTAAAACAACCGGCGGGAGAATTGTAGCATTAATTTGGATGTTTGCAGGTTTAATAATGATCTCCGGTTTTACAGCGGCTATTGCTTCCGCATTAACTGTTGATAAATTAGATGTTGGAATTAATTCATTAAGTGATTTATATGAAGTTAGTGTTGGAACTGTAATAGGTTCTTCAAGTGAAGAATACCTTAATCAAAATGGTTTTGATTTTATAAGACTTTCAAACTTTGAAGAAGGTATGGAATTATTAAGCAACAATAAAATTGATGCCTTAGTTTACGATGCGCCAATTTTAAAATACTATATTAAAACAAAAAATATTTCAAATAAAATCAGAGTTTTGCCAATCATTTTGGATCCAATAAATTATGCATTTGCACTACCAAGTAACAGTTCGTTGCGAGAAACAATTAATAGAGTACTTCTAAAAGAAATAGATAATGCAGATTGGAAGAAGATTGTAAATTCTTACCTGGGAAACAGATAAGATTTTGAGGTGTAAAATAAAGCAGAAGATTTTGCTAAATTGACTTTTTATTTATAAATACATTTTATAAGTTTTAACTAATACTAAATCAAATAATAATATGAAAGACTCAAACAGTGAGAAGCCAAGTATATTAAATCAAATCTTTAACATTATTTTTAAGACAAATAATAGTTATCTGAAAATTGTTAAAAATTTAAAACTACCTTCCATTTTTAAGAAAAAATATTCTCTAGTTATTCTCCTATTAATTTTATTCATTTTTATTTTTGCTTCAACCGGTTCTTCAGTCGATACCAACATTCCTGTATTTAATGTTAAAAAAGATGTTTTTTTAATATCAATTACAGAAAGTGGTGAGATAAAAGCAAAAAACTCTATTTCAATTGCAGCCCCAAGAGTTAGAGGTTCACTAAAAATTGTTGAATTAGTGCCGGAAGGTAATTACGTTAAGCCTGGTGATGTAGTTGCACGTTTTGATCCCACAGAAGCTTTGGTAAAATTAAAGGATGCTGAAGCTCAACTAGAAATTTCAAGATCGAACAAAGCAAAATTGGAAGCAAATCATCAATCAGAAATGGCGCAAATGGAATCTGACTTAAAAAGTGCAGAATTAAGTTTTGAACTTTCCAAATTGAGCTTAGAGCAAATGAAATTTGAAGCTGAAGCAAAAAGAAGAGAAGCAGAACTTCAGCATAATAAAAATGTTCTAAATTTTGAAAAGACCAAGCAAAATTTTGAATCAAAAAAGATAATTCAAAAATCCGAAATGGAAAATATGAATGTCGAAATAAGGCAGAAGATTAGTGAATTAGAAAAAGCTCAAAGAGATTTAGACGCACTTTCATTAACCTCTTCTGCAGATGGATTAGTTGTTTACGGAATGAATTGGAGTACAGGGTTAAAATTTCAAATAGGAGATCAGCCTTGGTCAGGTCAAGTAATTGTAAACTTACCTGACTTGTCACAAATGGAAAGTCATACGTATGTTAATGAAGTTGATGTTAGTAAAGTAAAAGTTGGACAAAAAGTTGAAGTTAAATTAGATGCTTTTCAAGATAGTGTTTTTGTTGGAGAAGTTTCTAATGTTGCTAGGTTAGGAAAACAAAAAGATAACCAGTCAACAATCAAAGTATTTGATGTATTTGTTGAAATAAAAGGGGTATCAGAAATTCTTAAACCGGGCATGACAACAAGTAATAAAATTATTATTGATAAAATTGATGATCAGATTTTTATACCACACGAAGCTTTATTTGAAAATGAAGGTGAATTTTTTGTTTATAAAAAAGATGGTTCCGGTTTTGATGATATTGATGTGACTATTGGAAATAAAAGTGAAGATTTCATTGTTGTAAAATCGGGATTAGAAGATGGAGATGTAGTTGCCTTAAGAGATCCAAATAAAGAAATTGCAAATGAAAATTTAGTTGAAAATAATTCAGTTCAAATGCCGGAGAATGGTAATTAGTTGAAAAAAGCTGACCTATTTAAAATAGGAGTTGAAGAATTAAGTTCAAATAAGCTCAGAACATTTCTTACAATGCTGGGAATTATTTTTGGAGTTGGTTCTGTAATTTCAATGCTCTCAATTGGAGAAGGTGCAAGAACCGAAACTTTAGAACAGATTGAACTTCTTGGATCAAATAATATTATTGTACGAGCTCAAGAAATAGAAATTTCGAAAAAAGAAACAAATTCTTATACGCCCGGATTAAATCTTAACGATCTCGAAGCGATAAAAAAAATATCACCTTATATTTATTCACTTACACCGCAGCGTGAATCTAAAGAAAAAGTAATGTTCAAATCAAACATTATTGAAGCGAACATTATTGGAACGCTGGTAAATTATCCCAACACATTTAACTCAAAGCTTTCAGAAGGAATTTTCTTTAATGATTTTCATATGCAGAAATATGCAAATGTATGTGTTATTGGGTCTGATATTAAAAATGAATTTTTCAAATATAAAAGTCCAATAAATGAAAAAATAAAAATCGGCGATCTCTGGTTTACAATTATAGGAGTAATTTCTGCTAAAAAAAGTATATCTGGTAATACACCTTCAACAAGTTTTAGAAATTTCAATCTTGATATTTATATTCCATTTACAACTATGTCTTTCAAAATGGATAAATACATTGAGCCATCAAAAAGAAAAGAGACTAATTGGAGAGATGCTGCACGAATTGCAAATGCAATTGACCGAAAAACAATAGATCAGCTTACAATAAAAGTAACTAGCGATGATAAAATGCTTGAAGTTGCATATCTGGTGAATAAAATACTTACGCGCAAACATTATAATATTGAGGATTATAAGATTATTATTCCGGAAGAAATAATGGCGCAAAAACAAAAGACACAAAGAATTTTTAATATAGTGATGGGGGCAATTGCCGGAATTTCATTACTTGTTGGCGGAATAGGAATTATGAATATTATGCTTGCTAATATAATGGAAAGGACAAGAGAAATTGGGATCAGAAGAGCAGTCGGAGCAACAAGACAAGATGTACTTCAGCAATTTATTTTTGAGGCTCTATCAATAAGTTTTGTTGGCGGAATTTTAGGCATAATTACCGGTTATGTTTTAACTGCAATAATTTCAAATTATGCTGAATGGAGAACTATTATTACTCCTTTTTCAATTGTGCTCGCATTTTTTGTTTCTGTAATTGTAGGATTTGTTTTTGGCAGTTATCCCGCAAAAAAAGCTGCCGAAAAAGATCCGATTGAATCATTACGATATGAATAATTTTGATTTATAAATATGAAAAAAATATTTAACTCTATTTTACTTTTATTATTTCCGTTCCAAATATTTTCTCAAGATGTGTACACTTTAGAAAAAGCAATTAATGTTGCTTTAGAAAAAAGTTTTGGAATTAAAAGTGCTGAGTATTCTCTGATTGCATCTGAAAAAAGTTTGGAAGCATTTAGAGCAAGTTTGTTTTCACGGCTGGATCTTGAATTTGATGTGCCAAGTTATTCAAAAAGTTTAACAAGTCAATTTAATCCGCTTGAAAGTAAAGAGGAGTTTTTTGAATTAGGAAGTTCTAAAATTGAAGGTAGGCTTAGCTTAACACAGCCATTAATATTTTCAAATGGCAGAATTAACATTGTAGGCAGATTGTTCGGCAGAGAGCAATTTGGATCAAATATAAGTAAGACAAAAGATTTTTATACAAACTTAGGAATTTCATTAAATCAGCCGCTATTTATTTTCAACTCGCAAAAAGCAAATCTTGAACGGGCAGAAATAAACTTAGAAAAAGCCAAACGCAACTATAACCATGCTGAACAAAATTTAATTTACAACGTTAAAGTAGCATTTTATAATTTATATGAACTCAAAGAAAATGTTAAAATCTCTGAGGAAAAAGTAAAACAAAATGAAGAATCATTTGAAACTGCTCAAAACAAATTTAAAGCGGGACTAATCGCGGAGGTTGAAGCTCTTCAGTTGGAAGTTGATTTGGCATCCAGCAAGAATGAGTTATTAAATCTAAATCGTTCATTTGAAGAAAACTTAAATAACTTTAAAATTTTGCTCGGACTTGAATTGGAAGAAGAGATTGATATTATATCGGACCTTGTTTATTTACCAATATCAATAGATGAAAATGAAGCTGTGGAAAATGCCATTAAAAATAGATCAGATTTATTAAATCAAGAAAATGATATTTATCTATCTGAGTTAAATGTTGAAGAGGTAGATGCAAATAGGCAAGTTCAACTTGAATTAAATGCAAGATATGGAATTAGCAACAATGAAGAAGAGTTTTCAACTTTATTTGATAAATTATTAGATGACATAAATGTAGCTCTAACTTTGTCAATTCCGGTTTGGGATTGGGGACAAAACGCGAGAAGAGTTGAGGCGGCAAAAGCAAATTTGATGAGTGAAAAATTGAATTATGATAATCTTAAAAAAACAATTAGGAATGAAATTACTGAAGTGTACAATCGCATAAATTCAGCTAAAGCCAGAGTTGATGTTTTGAGTAAGTCGGTTGAAATTGCTGAAAAAAGTTATAAAATTTCTCTGGAAAGATTTAAATCCGGAACAATCTCAAGTTTTGATCTAGCTCAAATGCAGCTTCGTTTAACAGAAGCAAAAAATAACAGCATTAGCGCTCTTATTGATTACAATTTAGCAATTGCAGATTTAGAAAGAAAAACTTATTTGCAATACCAATAAACCTAGAGAATTTGTTTATTTTGTCATTCCCACGAAAGTGGGAATCCAGAAAGCCCATTATAGATTTTAGAATGATTACAAATTAAATCTTCTCAAACCTTTCAATTCTTCTTCGTAATTTTACAATCATGAATAAAAAACAAATTTATTTGCCGGGCTTGAAAAAGCAGACTGAGTTTTTATTTAACAAATTAAACTTAGAAGGATTTAATATTTTAATTATTGGCAGCGGAACATCAGAAATTTCTAAAATGCTGCAAAATAAATCGGGACAAAATATTGAAATAATTGTCGAAGAATATGAATCGCTTTTAAGTCTGAAATTAGAATTAACAAATTCTAAAAATACTTCTATAAAATTAATGGATTTTGAAAGCACAGACTTTAAAGATGAAACATTTGATTTAGTTTATGCCCAAGGCTCACTTTCAGATTCAAGAAGAAAGAAGATAATTAAAGAAATAAAGAGAATATTAAAGTCTGAAGGTTACTTCTGTATTGGCGAGATTGTTAAACTTGAAGAAGAGATTCCCAATTTTGTAAAAGATATTGTTGAATCTTCAAATTTATCTCCATTAAACAAAAATGAAATTGAAAAATATTATTTTGATAGAAATTTTGAGTTAATTGATTCAATTGATCTTTCAAACACATTAGCTGATTACTATAAAATTAGCAGTGAGCAATTAAGTAAAAGTGAAAAGAATTTATCAGAAAATGAGAAATCTTATTACAAAAAATTGCTGAATAAAATTAGTCACGAATCAAATGCATATTTAAAATTAGGGGCAAATAGGTATATTGGATTTCTGGCTTTGTTACTAAAAAATATAAAGTAAATTAAAACATTCCATGTTTTAAAAACATGGAATGTTTGTGAAAATAAAACTAGATCAGTCTCTAAATAATAATAAATAACTAAACATTCCAAATTGATATAAAGTAGAAAGCTTATTAAATATTTGTTAAGAAGATATGCAAGAAAACGATTCTAAATTTTATCCAAATCAATATTATCATATTTACAATAGAGGTAATAATAAAGAAAAAATATTTTTTGAAGAACAAAACTATTTCTACTTTCTTAATAAATTTGACCTTTATCTTTCTGACAATCTAGATGTTTTAGCTTTTGCTCTATTACCAAACCATTTTCATTTTTTAGTTAAAACTAAAGAATCAATTAACTCAGATGATTTAACTTTTCAGTTTAGAAAGTTTTTTATTAGTTACTCAAAATCAATTAATAAACAATTTAACAGAACAGGAAGTTTGTTTCAGAAAAAATTTAAAAGAAAATTGATTGGTGACAATAAATATTTATTTAGAATCATTTTATATATTCATGCAAATCCGCAAAAGCATAAATTCACCAAGGATTTTATGACTTATAAATTTAGTTCTTTTGAAGCAATAATTAGCAACAAACCAACTAGAATACTTAAAGAAGAAGTTATAGAACTTTTTGGTGATATAAATCAGTTTATTAGATTTCATAAAGATAATATCTATTTATATAAAGATTTAGATATAATTGATGATGACAAATAGCATTTAAACATTCCATATTTTCAAAATATGGAATGTTTACTAAAAGGAAGAAATGAAAAAAAACGATATAATTGAAGTAAACATTGAAAGTTATGCTTTTGAAGGAAAAGGCATTGCAAGAATTAATCAATCAGAATTAGACCATGTAAGCAGCGATAGTGATAAAAAATATATTTTATTTGTTCACAATTCTTATCCAGGTGATGTTGTAAAAGCAAAAATTCAAAAGCTGAAAAAATCTTATGGTGAAGCTGTAACAACAGAAATTATCAAACCTGGCTTAGGCAGAATTGAATCTCAATGTAAACATTATGGAATTTGCGGAGGCTGTAAACAGCAGGATTTAGATTACGAATTCCAAACAAAATATAAACATGAGCAAGTAAAAGATATTTTTGAAAGAATTGGCGGAATTAAGGATTTTGAAATGCTGCCAATAATAGGTTGTGAAAATACTTTCCATTACAGAAACAAAATGGATTTTTCTTTTACACCGCAAAGATGGCTGACAATTGAAGAAATAAACAGTGAAGAAAATTTAGATAAAGATTTTGCATTGGGATTTCACGTGCCTAAAGTTTACAGCAAAGTAATAAATATTGAAGAATGTTTTTTACAATCTGATAGAGCAACGGAGATATTGAATTTTACCAGAGATTTTTTCAAAACAAAAAATACTTCAATTTATTCATCAAATGAGAACAAAGGATTTTTAAGAAATTTAGTTTTACGGGAATCTTTTTCACTCGATCACTTTATGGTTAACCTTGTAACTTTTGAAGAGGATGATGATTTATTAAATGAGTTTGCAGAGAATTTAAAAAGTAACTTCCCTTTTATAACTACTTTGGTAAATAATGTGAATCTTAAGAAAGCCAATATTGCTTTTGGTGACTATGAGAAAATTTATTTTGGCGATGGAATTATTTATGATACAATTGGGGAATTTAAATTTAGAATTAGTGCCAATTCCTTTTTTCAGACAAACACACTGCAGGCAGAAAAACTTTACCAGACAGCATTAGATTTTGCAGAATTTAACGGGAATGAAATTGTTTACGATCTTTATTCCGGGGCAAGCACAATATCAATATTTGTTTCAAAATTTGTTAAACAAGTTTATGGATTTGAATCGGTAAGGGACGCAGTGAAAGACGGAAAGACAAATTGTAAATTAAATAATATTGAAAATGTAAAATCTTTTGAAGTTGATTTAAATAAATCATTTCTGCCATTTTTAGAAGAGAAGAAAATTATAAAACCAAATGTTGTTATTGCGGATCCGCCAAGAGCCGGAATGAATCCCAAAACTGTAAAAGATATTTTAGATTTAGAACCGGAAAAAATTGTTTATGTAAGCTGTAATCCTTCTACACAAGCACGAGATATAAAATTACTTTGTGAAGAAAAATATAAATTGGTAAAAATTCAACCGGTAGATATGTTTCCACAGACTTACCACATTGAGAGTGTTGCGTTATTGGTTAAGATTATATGAGTAATAGTGGTTATTTTCTAATTATTAAATGCTTTCTCAGCTCATCAATTCTATCAGTATTTATCAAATCAATTCCAATATCTAATTGAAGCTGCCAGTGTTTTTCATCATCTGGTATTCCCCAGATTCTGGCAAGTTTGTTTTCTGAATGAATTTTATCAACCAATTTTTTTAATTCATTTTTGAGAATAATTTTATCATCTGAATTCTCAATTGTCTTTTTTAGTTTAACCCAATCATCACTTATCAAAGGATAGATTTGAGTCGATTTATTTTTCCCAATATCGGAAGTTCTCCCATCAATAAAACAATAATTGTATGTTTTGCTCAGCAAAGATTCATCTGGTCTATTTCCTGAAATTATCACTCTAATATTTTTTGTGATAAGATTATTATTTTCATCAACGTAAGTCATATAATTTTTATACTTCTGTATAATTTCATTAAGTTTTTCAAAAGTAGAAACCGCATCTGTTTTAAAATCAATAAGAAGAATCAATTCATAATTAAAATAATATTCTGAATTTTTGTCACTCAATATTTTTGCAAGAGGTTCTAAATATAATTTCTCAAGAGTTTTATCCTTTTCAATTTCATCATTATCATGTGCAACAAAAAGAGAATCATTTTTAAGATGAACATCAGCCTCAATGCTTTTTGCACAATTTTTAAGCGCATCAAATAAAGGAATCTTTTGTTCATAATTATTGTGGGAATGAATCTTTAATGAATTTAAACATTGTGCATTAAGTAAATGTGCAAATGTCGTAAGTAGGACAAATATTAAGATTTTCATAAAGTTGATAAATTCTAAATAAAATTATTATTGATAAAATAATTTACTTAAAATTTTTCGGTAAGATTATAACAGATGAGTGAAAGGTTAAATAAAGATTATAAATTATCCGAGTAAAATTTTTTATTTGATTTTGCCAATAAACGGAGAACAACAAAAAATGATGCTCCGGAAATTAGAAAAAGTGTTAATAAAAAAAGTGTGGTTCCCATTTTTAATTTAATTTGTTAAACTTATAATTCAATTAACAGTTTCAATTTGCATAAATTGTGATTTTTATCAATTTTAATTTCAAGAAAATAATTCTTTGTAAACCGGAGAAGTATATTTCATTAATCGATAAAAATTTTTGAAATTTTAGAATTATGAAGAAAAACAGTCTATATTTTTTTGTTTTATTAATATTTTGGCTTTTTAGCAGATCAAATAGTTATGCACAAAATAACTTTTGGAATGATGATTTTAAATTAGTTCAAATCCCTTCTTCAATTGATACAGTGGTTCAGCCTGCTTATTTTTTGGATTCAAAAGAAAAAAGCAATCCTTTGCTTGTAAGTCTTCATACATGGTCGGGAGATTACACACAAGCAGATTCATTAGCATATTTGGCTAAAAATGAAAATTGGAATTATATTCATCCAAATTTTAGAGGACCAAATAATACAAAAGATGCTTGCCTTAGTGAAAAAGCTATCAGAGATATTGATGATGCCATTCAGTTTTCAATTGAAAATGGAAATGTTGATAAAAACAATATATTTATTGTTGGTGTTTCGGGTGGAGGTTATGCAACATTAGGAATGTATTTGAAGACAAAATATAAAATAAAATCATTTTTGGCTTGGGTGCCGATTAGTGATATTTCTGCATGGTACTATCAAACAAAAAATCGTGGACTTAAATATTCGCAGGATATTTTAAACTGTATCTCTGGAAATAATGAATTTGATGAAAATGAAGCAAAAAGAAGGTCGCCTCTCTTTTGGGAAATCCCGCAAAATTTAAACGGTAAACTTGAAATTTACGCCGGAATTAGAGATGGTTACGATGGAAGTGTTCCAATTACACATTCAATTTCTTTTTATAACAAAATAACCAAAGCATTTGGATATGAAGATAAAATAGTGACAGAGGAAGAAATTATTAAATTATTAAGCAGAGAAATTGTGGCAGATCGCTCTGAAAACAAAATAGACACAAGGTCTATATTATATAAAAGAGAAAATCCAAAAGTTTCTCTTACCATTTTTGATGGAAAACATGAAATGCTCGTTAATTATTGCTTCGATAGAATATTGCAGATTTCGGAATTATAATGATGAAAATTAAATTCCAAATTGTGATGATATTATTCTTTTTAATAATTATGAATTCTCTTCATTTTTCTCAAAAAGACTCACTTCCATTTTATATTGATCCAAGTTTATTTGATGCCGTACAAAATAAAACATTGGGTCTTAATTATGCCGAAGAAAGTGAAACTTTCACCGTTTTTTCACCAGGGGAAAATGATAATAAATACAATCATGGAGTTGTTCTTTTTCCTTTCAAAAATTATTTATATGCACAATGGCAAACTTCAGCAAAAGATGAGGATGCCGAAGATACTTATGTAGTATTCAGTAAAAGTAAAGATGGAAAGAACTGGACGCAACCAGAAATTTTAGCACCTAAATGGAATAATGGAATTTACACAAGCGGTGGCTGGTGGAGTTATAAAGACACATTAATTGCTTTTATAAATGTTTGGCCTGAGCAAAATAACAAACCAAGGGGCGGTTATTCTGTTTATGCAATTTCTGCAGATGGAATTTGTTGGTCAGAATTCAAAAGATTATTGGATATTAATGGTGAACAGATTAATGGGATTATTGAACAGGATGTTCACTCATTACCTAATGGTAGAATTATAACCGCTTTTCATGAGCAGCCCGGATTAATTGTTTCGCCTTATTTTACAGATGATCCTAAGGGATTAACCGGTTGGACAAAAGGGAAAATGAATAATTTACCTTATAACGATTTCATTAGCAGAGAAATTGAACCAAGCTGGTTTTATCAATCAGATGGAAATATTGTTATGATCTTCCGCGATCAGGCAGGCAGTTTTAAAGTTTTGGCTTCAATAAGTAAAGATAATGGTGAGACTTGGACAACTCCCGCAATCACAAATATGCCTGATTCGAGAGCAAAGCAGTGTGCCGGAAATTTACCAAACGGAACCGCTTACATGGTAAACAATCCAAGCGGAAATAAAAGTAGAATTCCTCTAACTATTACATTAAGTAAAGAGGGAAAATATTTTAACAAAGCATTTTTACTTAGAAGCAGTAAAGATTTGCAGCCAATGAAATTTGAAGGAAAATATAAGCGTGAAGGTTTCAGCTATCCTAAAAGTGTAATTTGGAAAGAACATTTATATGTATCGTATGCAACAAATAAAGAAGATGTTGAAATCACTAGAATTCCAATTAAAAATGTTGAAATTAAATAATCTATAAAATGGATTTTATTTTTGAAATATTTAAAGATTTGCCTCGTCTAGGTCCTGGTTCAGAACAAACCACATTAAAAGCCCTTTCAAAAATTAAACTAAAAAATAATTCAAAAGTATTAGATATAGGCTGTGGAACCGGAAGCCAAACAATTACGTTAGCAAAAAATATTAATGGAAAAATTACGGCCATAGATATTAATAAACCTTACTTAGAAAAATTAAAAAAGTTTGCCGAGAAAAATAATCTGAATAGCAAAATTAATACTGTACAGCAATCAATGTTTCAATTGAATTTTAGAGATAATAGTTTTAATCTAATATGGGGTGAAGGTTCAATCTATAATTTAGGATTTGAATATGGAATTAATTATTTGAAAAATTTCATAAAAAAGAATGGTTACTTAGCAGTTTCCGAAGTATGCTGGTTTAAATATAATCCTCCGGAAATTGTGATTGATTTTTGGAAATCAGAATATCCATCGATAAGAACAATTCAAGAAAATGTAGATATTATTAACAAAATAGGATTAAACGTAATTTGCCATTTTTCATTACCTAAATCCGATTGGAACGACAATTTCTATAATCCATTAAATAAAAGAATTGAACTGCTAAAGAAAAAATATGCCGATGATAAAGAAAAGCAATTGATGCTGAATCAGACAAAACATGAGATAGATTTATACACTAAATTTTCTGAATTTTATGGATATGAATTTTTTATAATGCAGAAAAAATAGTGTTTTTATTCAATGAAAATTTAAAGGCTAAAAAGTGTATCTTTGATTTCAAAAAGAAATAAATTGGTAAAACAATGCTGAATTTTATACAAAATATTGATCAAGAAATAATTGAATTGTCAACATCAGATTATGTGTTTTTAATTTTAATTCAAGTTTTTTTATTATTACTATTCGCACTTTTTGTTAATTATTTTTGCCGGACTTTAAAAGCAAAAGAGCCAGAAAAATCCACAAAAAAAGCTTGTATAGTAATTTGGATTATTTCTGCAATTGCATGGTTTATAATTTCACAGATTGTATGGATTGTAACCGCTAGTCAATTTGCGGGAAATTAATTTGAATCCAAATAAGTCAATCTAATTGCCTTTGCTTTTTGCGCTTTGGGTAAGTCGCCGCAATAATATTCAATATCATACATTAGATCAATATATTGTATAGTAACGCTTATTTCTTCTGATGTTTGGTATTCTCTGGAAATTATTCCTTCATTTTCAGGTTTATAGTCAACACTGTCAATTTCAATAAAAAAACCACAGCCGTCAACATCATAATCGCCGGTCCATTTTAAAATTGCGTTTTTTTCATAAATTACTTCATTGCCTTCTTCGCAAGAAATTAGGAGGGCTAATGATATAAGTAAAAAAATGTATATAATTATTGTTTTCATAAGATTATATTCGAATAATTTAATCATTTAATTTAACAACCAGAGCACTGAATAACAAAATAATTTCAACAATGTTTTAAACACTTCCAACTTTTATAGAAAAGAAAAATATCTTTTGTTAAGTTGTAGTATTATAAAATCTTACTTGGAGCCAAATATGTTTTTCCAATATGCAAATAGAATAAGAATTCTAATAATTTCAACAGCTTTATTGCTTACATCTATATTAAATGGAAGTAATATAATTAAAAGTTTACCTGAAGGAGTTTCTATTTTTCAACTTGATAATGGAATTCAGGTTATGCTTATTGAAAAACCTTCACTTCCTATGGTTGGAATAAACACAGTTGTAAAAGTCGGTTCTGCCTATGAAAATTTTGCAACAAGCGGAATGAGTCATATGCTGGAACATTTACTTTTTAACGGTACAAGCACAATGACACAAAAAGAATTATATGATTCTACAGATATAATTGGCGGTTACAATAATGCAAACACAGCAGAATATTTTACAAATTTTATGATGGTTACGCCTTCGGAAAATATTGTTGAAGGAATGAAACTTCAGGCAGCAATGTTATTTGATTCTGTGATTCCTGAAGAAAAGTTTGAAAAGGAAAAAGGAATTGTGCTTGAAGAAATAGCAAAAATGTTAGCAAAATCCAATGAACAAATTGAAAGAAATTTAATCCCAATTATTTATGAAGGACATGCGTTGTCTCTGCCAACTGTCGGAACTTACTCAACAATTGCAAATATGAATAGAGACGATGTTTATAGTTTTTATAAAAATTATTATGTTCCCAATAATATGATTATAAGTGTAATAGGAAATTTTAATTCATCAGAAATGTTAAATAATATTAAAGAAATTTATGGAAAAGCAAAACCATCGACTGTAGAATATCCTCAGATAGTTGGTTTAGAAAATGGTTTTAATACATTTACAAATAGCAATAATAATAAAATTTTTCACAGATTTTACTCTGGAGAAAATACACAATTGCAATACTTCTTTGAAGTAGATCAACCGGCAAATTTAGAATTGTTTGATATTCTTGAGATAGTTTTAGATGAAAATAAAGATAAAATAAAAACAGAGTTAAACAATCTTTACGGAACGCAAGTTCAAGGTGTTGAATTTAGCATAAAAGATTTTCCTGTTAAAAATTATATTCAAGCTGCACTTATTTTAACAAACGAAAATGAATTAGAAAAAATTGGAAAGACATTTGTTGAGTTATTATATAAAGTAAAATTTGAAATTCCTGAAGAAACAATTAAAAATGAATCTGTAAAAGCAAGAACAAGATTTTTGCAAAACACAGAAAAACCCCACATGTTTGGAATTTATAATGCAGACATTTTTGCTGAATATGGTATTGAGCAAATACTCTCTTTATATTCGGGCGATAATTTTGTTAATGCAGCAAATGAGTTAAAGAACTTTGCACTAAATAAATCTTACATTACAATAGTTCAGCATCCTGAAAAATCCAGTGAGAAAGTAAATCAATCTGGTGAAAGTAAAATTAAAAACTTTGACGGAAGCAATGAAAAAGCTGACATTATTGTTAAGCAAAATACGGATAGCGATTTATTAGCAATTCATTATTTGATTAAAAATAAAGCACAGTTTGAGCATAAATATGGAAAAGATGCCGCTAAAATTTGGCACGATGCTTTTGGCAAAAGAATGGAAAAACCAGAGCTTCAAAAAATTAGTGCAAAATATGGATTTAGTTTTACAGTAAACGACAATCCGTTTATTCCAATGGATAATATTTATTTGAGTCCGGAATTTGGCTACATAAGAGTTGAGGGTTTAGCAAATGATGTTAAATCAGCCATTCAATTTTTGAATGAACAAATGTTAAATTTTATTCCGACTGAAGAAGAGTTTAATAGTGCAAATTCAAAATCTATGATGCCCTCAATGATGGGTCATGGCAACGCTGCACAAAAATTGTTTGAATCAAAACTTGAAGAAATAATTTATGAAAATGAAAAATATCCTGAAAGCAATGAACCAATATCGTACAATCAATTATTAGAATTTGGCAAAGAATATTTTACTCCGGCCAATATGATAATCTCTGTAGTTTCTCCTCAAAATGTAGATGAAGTAAGTTCATACTTTGATTCATTTAATAAGAAAGCAGTAAATTTAGAGAAATCATTAGGATTTATTAAGGAATTTAAACCAATTGATAAAGCTGAGAAAATTGAATTAAGTGGCGGCGGAGAGCAATCATATTTGTATTATGGATTTCAAAAAAATATTAATAATACAGATGAAGCTGCTTTAACAGTTTTGTCACTTTTACTTTCTGATGAAATAGTTTTTGATATTCGTGAAAAACAAGGCATGGCATACAGAATGAGTGCAGGAATTGATATTGTAAAAGATAAAGCAATGTTCAATATAAATATGGGAACCCGACCTGAAAATGTAGAAAAATTAGTTCCGCAATTTCCAAAATTCTTTACGCCGGATTTTGATGAGAAAATAACATCTTCGTCAGTTAAAAGAGCAGTAAATATGTATTTGGGCCGAATGATGTTTAGAAGATTGAGCAGCATAAATCAGGCTTATTATTTGGGTTATTCAAAATATTTTTATGATGATATAAATTATGATTCAAAAAGTTTAGACGACGTAAAAAAAGTAACTGTTGATGAAGTAAAAGATGCAGCTCGAAAATATTTAAATATTGAAAACCCAATTGAGATATATGTAAAATAATAACGCCCAGAAACATAAGTTAAAATAAAATTCATTTTGTCATTCCGGTTTTTGCTTTTCAAAATACCGGAATCTATTTTTTTAATATTAAGAATTGTAAAAAGGCAGCTCTATGAAAAAAATAGGTGTGTTAATTAATTTTATATTGTTTTCAGCGATCTTGATTGCTCAACAAACAAATATACATCACAATCTTAAAACTAAGATTGATCCAAGCCAGTCTTATTTAGATGTTGTTGATGAGATAACAGTAAAAACGCCATTGCTTAAAGACAAATTATCATTCACATTAAATGAAAGTCTGTTTGTTGAAACTGTTTCAGATAATGTAAAAATAGAAGTTACAAAGAGATCGTTTTTAGCTAAAGATGTTGGAATGGATAAGGATGATGTTGAATCGGAAAGTAAACTATTATTAAATGAATACACAATTTTGGATTTTGATAAAACAGCAGACCTTACATTTACAATAAAATATTCCGGAAAAATAGATTCGCCAATTGAACAGAGCGAAGAAAATTACCAAAGAGGATTTAGTGAATCGCCTGGAATTATAAGTGATTTAGGCGTTTATCTTGCCGGTTCGACATATTGGATTCCAACTATTGAAGATGAACTTGTAACTTTTAATTTAACAACAAAGCTGCCTTCATTATGGCGAACAGTTTCACAAGGCAAAAGAATTGAAGATAAAGTTGAAGGAGAAATCCATATTGACACTTGGGAATCTCCAACTCCTCAAGAAGAAATATTTTTAATTGCTGCTAAATTTAATGAGTATAAATTTTCTGCCGGTTCAGTTGATGCGTATGCTTTTTTAAGAACTCCCGATGAAGCACTTGCAAATAAATATTTAGAAACAACAGCTCAATATTTAGAAATGTATCGTCAACTTGTTGGACCATTTCCATATACAAAATTTGCGTTGGTAGAAAACTTTTGGGAAACCGGTTATGGAATGCCATCATTTACTTTACTGGGTGAAAAAATTATTCGTTTCCCATTTATTCTTCACTCATCCTATCCTCACGAGCTTTTACATAATTGGTGGGGAAACAGTGTTTATGTAAATTTTGATAAAGGAAATTGGTGTGAAGGTTTAACAGCTTATATGGCTGATCATTTAATTAAAGAGGAGCGCGACCAAGCTGAAGAATACCGCAGATCAACATTACAGAAGTTTACAGATTTTGTAAATCCGGAAAATGATTTTCCACTTAATAAATTTTTATCACGTCACGATGGACCAAGTGAAGCAATTGGTTACGGAAAATCACTAATGGTTTTTCATATGTTGAGATTAAAAGTTGGTGACGAAAGTTTCAAAAAAGCTTTCCAAACATTTAATAGAAATAATAAATTCAAAAAAGCATCATTTGATGATATTCAAGCTTCATTTGAAGATGTAACCGGCGAAGATTTAAATTGGTTTTTTAGTCAATGGATTGACAGAACCGGAGCGCCTGAACTTAATCTAAAAAATGTAAGTTCAAAAAAATCTGGTGATATGTATGAGTTAAAATTTTCAATTGAGCAAACTCAAAAGGAAGATCCATTTATTATAGATGTTCCAGTTGTTGTAATTGATGATGAAGGAACTCACAGAGAAATATTTCAGCTAAAAGACAGATTGGCAAAGTTTTCTATTAAAGTTGGAACTGAACCGCAAAAGATTTTAATTGATCCGCAATTTGATGTTTTCCGCAAACTAGATTCAAGAGAAATTCCGCCGGCATTTACAAAAGCGTACGGTGCAGAAAAATCTATAATGATTTTACCAAATAATTCTGATCCCAAATTTAGTTTATATAAAGAATTTGTTGATGGTTGGATTTCCGGTAAAGAAGATCAATTTGAAATTATCTCCGAAAATGAAATTTCAGATTTGCCGAAAGATAAAACAGTTTGGCTTTTTGGTGATAATAATAATTTGCTAAGTAAAATTTCTGATGAATTAAAAACTTATAATTCAGAAATTCAAAGCGATTCAATTACATTAAATGGTAAAACAATTTCAAAAAATAATAACACATTTTTTACAGCTGTTAATAATCCGC
The DNA here is from genome assembly GCA_020635275.1 of Ignavibacteriales bacterium. Lineage (GTDB taxonomy): Bacteria > Bacteroidota > Ignavibacteria > Ignavibacteriales > Melioribacteraceae. Next base: position 517,075 of record JACKAA010000002.1, on the reverse strand, counting down.
AAAATATTGAAGAAGTAGTTTTGTTTTTATCAATAGGAAATGATCAAGCAGTTCCGGGATTGCTAAGAAAATTACCGCATTATGGAAAATACAGTTATTTAGCATTTGAAGGTGATGAACCGACAAATACAGAGAAAGGTCAATGGGCAGTAATTGGTTCACCTTTAGTTAAAAGTCTGACTGAAAATGCCAGAAGTATTGAGCCAAAATTTGAACCAAGAAAAGCTCTAGCTGAATTAGCTCCGGTTTTTTCATCAAAAAGAATGATGGAACATATTAGCTTTTTGGCATCAGATGAAATGAAAGGAAGAGAATTAGGCTCACCCGAATTAGATAAAGCCGCAGATTATATTTCATCGAAATTTGAAGAATATGGACTTTTACCTGGAAGTGATAATAACAAATATTTTCAAACTTTTGAAAAAGCTTTTCATGGTAAAGGAAACTTAGCAATTAAAAATGTTATTGGAATTATACCAGGCACAAATGAAAATTTAAAAGAAGCAGTTGTAATTTCTGCGCATTATGATCATTTGGGATTAGGCTGGCCCGATGTAAGAAAAGGGAACGAAGGAATGATTCACAATGGAGCAGATGATAATGCAAGCGGTGTTTCGGTAATGCTTGAACTTGCTCAATCATTGGGTAAATCTTTTAAGCCTGGCAGAACAATTATTTTTGTTGCTTTCAGCGGTGAAGAAGCAGGATTAGTCGGTTCAAAATATTTTGTTGAAAATTATAAAAAATTTCCTTCAGATAAAATTCTTGCTAATCTAAATTTTGATACGGTTGGCCGTTTGTTTGAAAATAAAATGATGATAATAAATAGCAATACCGCACGCGAATGGAAATTTATTTTTATGGGAACTGAATATACAACGGGAATTCCGGCAGAATTAATTACACAAGATTTGGATGCTAGTGACCAAGTTTCATTTATTGATAAGGGAATTCCGGCAGTGCAATTTTTCAGTGGACCTAATGAAGATTATCACAAACCGGGAGATACAATTGATAAAATTGATGCCGACGGATTAGTAAAATTTGCAACAGTTGGAAAAGAAGTGCTTCAATATTTAGCAGATAGAGAAGATTTAATGAATTTTATTGGTGAAAAGTCAAAAGTGAAAAGTGAAAACACAGAAGGAGCGAAAGAAGGAAGAAGAGTATCAACAGGGACAATGCCCGATTTTGCATATTCCGGTGAAGGTGTAAAAGTCGGTGCAGTTTCTGATGATTCTCCGGGAGCAAAAGCCGGATTGCTAAAAGGTGACATAATTAAAAAGCTTGATGGAAAAGAAATAAAAAGTTTGAAAGATTATTCAGATATGCTGAAAGAGCATTCCCCTGGTGATGAAATCACTTTAGAAATTGATAGAAATGGTGAAATTAAAAATCTTAAACTTATTTTGACTGAAAGATAAATTTTATTTCCAATGAGACTTGGCTTTATCTAAAGTAAATTCCCAAGTAGATAAAGCTAGCTTTTTATTTTCTTCACTTGAAAAGAAATAGATTTTCCCTTTTTCAATATGCCACACATTAGGATCCGGTGGATGTGTAAATCCCTTGCTAACGTAATAGGGACAATATCCGCCAAACTGAGGAATGTATTTATCCGGCCTAGCTTTAAACGCTAATAAATTTGATCTATTTGTAAAAAACCAGTTAAGATCGTTTAACTTATAATTAAAAGTTAAATCGCCCTTATTTACTTTTTTTGAAAAGTAATTAACAATATCATAACCATCCATTGCAACATTAGAAGATTTATAAATCTTAGAATGAAGTCCAAAACTTATTGGCATAATATTCATAAAATATGCAACAACAAATAGAGTAAATAAAATTGTTACAAGAGAATAAAACATTACTTTCATAAAATTTCCAAATGACATAATATTTTTCCCCTAAAAAATATTAGTGAATTTTTCTGATTGTGATTAAACTGTTAAGTTAATAATATTTTTAACAATTGCAATTTTTAGTAATTAAACCAAATCATTTAATACACTATAATCGGCATCAAATAATCTTTTATAAGTCCTCATTGCAAAAGAATCTGTCATTCCCGCCAATTGATCACAAACTAAACGTGCGCGAACTAATGCATTTTTTTCACTTCTTATTATTTTATCCGTAAAATCAGGCAATAATTTTACGTGATTGACATTTTTAATATAATTTTCTTCTAATACATTAAAAATGCTGGATAACATTTTGTTGCCTTTAAATTCAATTTGATGAAGCTGGGATGATTTGAAAACTATATCAGAAGAGATTTTTTTATATAGGTTAACTTTTTGAACAAAATTATCATTTATTGTTAAGTTGTATTTGTATCTATTTGTTTCATTATTAAATGGTGAGTCGGTTTCTTCAATTCCACAGGCAAGAATAAAATCTCCAACTTGTGAACCGAATTTTGCTTTAAAGTTGCCTTTTTTCATCCACTCAATAATTTGATCTAAATATTTTATTTGCTGATCAGAAAGAGTGGTTAAATTTCCTTCACGCCATTTTAAGAGTTTATAAATTGTAATAAATCCGCCGGAAATGCTATCAACCAAATCATTTATTGCATATGCTGTATCATCTGCCCAATCCATTATTTGACACTCAATGCTTCTTAATGAATTTAATTCATCTCCTGGCTGTAGATTAAGACTGCTCAATTTATTATCAAAAGTAAAATTCAAATATTTTTTTTGGTCATTATAAATAAAATGATTTTCCGGATCGTTTAATTCGTTGTAAATACTTTTATACTTTAAGATACTGTCAATAAAAGCTCTGGTCGGTTTCATTCCTCTTCTGTCATCTTCAGTCCGGTAAAATATTTCTGTTAGTAATCTTAATGTTTGAGCATTTCCCTCAAAACCTCCATAAGGTTTCATAAGTTTATGCAGAGTTCTTTCACCGGCATGACCAAAAGGCGGATGCCCTAAATCGTGAGCAAGACAAGCAGATTCAACTAAATCTGAATCAATAAAATAATTTTCATTAAAATGTTGTCTGTTTGATGTAATTAAATAATTGCAAATAGATCTGCCGATTTGTGCAACTTCTATTGAATGAGTTAGTCTTGTTCTGTAAAAATCAAATTCACCGGGCAAAAAAACCTGGGTTTTACCTTGCAGCCTTCTAAACTCAGAAGAATGAATTATCCTATCTCTATCAATTTGAAATGGTGTTCTATAATCTTTTCTATCGCTTTTTTCAATTCGTTCAATATCAAAATCAGTATAAAAGTTATTTTGCATTAATATCTCAAATAATTTTCAGTTAAACTTAAATTTAATCAATATTGTTATTGAATAAAACATTGCCAAAACTTATCTTGCATTTAGATATGAAGATCAATTTTATTAACTTTACGCTAATTTTTTGAAAACGGAGGATTTTAATGCCTTGGATTAAACAAATTGATGAAAAAAATGCCGAAGGAAAATTAAAAGAAGTTTATTCTGATATAGAAAAAAGCAGAGGTAAAATTTCTAATATAATGAAAATTCATAGTTTGGATCCCGATACTATGAAACATCACCTTGATATGTATTTGGCAATTATGTTTAATGATTCTTCATTAGACAGAGAAGAAAGAGAACTGATTGCCGTTGTAGTTTCTGCGCTGAATAATTGTTCATATTGTGCTAATCACCACGCAGAAGCGTTAAATGTTTACTGGAAAGATCAAGCAAAGATTGATATGCTTATTTCTGATTATAAGTCAATTGACTTTCCAATTAGAACGTTGGCAATTTTAAATTATGCAGAAAAATTAACAATCACACCCGATTTGGTAAATGAATATGATGTGCAGAATTTGCGAATTCATGATCTTGCTGATAAAGATATACTGAACATTAATTTAGTTGTAAGTTATTTTAATTTTGTAAACAGAATAGCAAACGGTTTGGGAGTTGAATTTTCTGAAGAAGAAGTAAAAGGTTATAAGTATTAGAAATAAAAAGTATTCTGTTTTAAATAAGCTTTATTGACATTCCATGTTTTAAGAATGTGGAATGTTTCATATCTAATTAACTCATTAAAAAAACTTTTCTAAAAATCACATGATTAAGATAATTATCCTTCGATAATATTACAAAAAAGCTCGAAATTGAATTTAAATGCGACTGATAAAACATTTTAGATTAAAACAAAATAACTCTATTTTAATAAGTATAACAATAACAGTTAATATTTTTGAAGTAATAAAATGAAAAAGTATTTCATATTAATTTTTTTTGTTCAATTAACTTTTATTTTTTCTCAGAACTCTAATTGGAGTGAACCAATAAAAATATCTAATCATGGAAATGAATTACAGCCCGATTATACAGTTGATAAAGATGGAAATATACATTGTGTCTGGTCTCAAAACTACGGAGGTAATTTCCAGAAGATTTATTATTCAAAATCGATTGATGGTGGAAATATATGGACTACACCTAATGACATTTCGCAAAATGAAGATTTGTGGTTAGGTTCTCCAAAAATATGTTCAGATTCACAAAATAATTTATATGTAATTTATGATTATGATATTGGTAGCCTATATAATGCAGTTGTACATTTTAGAAAATATGACGGTCATAAATGGAACGATGCAATTGATATTACAGCTGGCTATAATAGTTCAAATATAATTGAATTAGCTATAGATAACAATGATAGAATTTATGTGTTTTGGCAACATAATTGGGATATTATACTTTATAAATATTTGGAAAATGGAATATGGAGTAATATAGATACTATATATGATGATGGAAATGAATATTACATAAGAGAAGTAATAGCCGACAAAGATAATAATCTTCATTGTGTCGCAAATATAAAACCAAACGACGGTGGTGAGTATAGTTATAATGTAACTTATTTCAATTATAATTATGAGAAAAATAGTTGGAGTGAAAAGGTATATTTAGCAACAAACACTGCAAGAGATTGGATTGATTTGGATTTAGATTCATTAGAGCAACCTCATGTTGTGTGGTCTCAATTTCGTGATGATGGATTGCCACCACCATTAGGATCTTTTTATTCATATTTTAATAGAAACTATTGGACACAAGCTGTCGCTATTGGTAAACAAAATGCACAAAGAGAATTTCCCTCAATAGTATTTGATAATAACTACAAACCTTTAAGTGTTTTATGGAGGGAATATGGACAAGGTAATGCAAGGTACTATTATTTAATTGAATATGATTATTCGGATGGTTCTGAGTCATTTTTAGTTGATAGTGTAAAAGAATCCCCAGGTATTCCCATTCTCTTCTCTCATGGAAATAACTTATATATGTTTACAAAGGTCTATGATATAAGCAAAGATTCTCAGTTTGTGGCAATTAGAAAAAAAAATGTAATAACTAGAGTTAGTAAGAGCAATAAAAGCGAAAAGATTTTTAAGCTACAGCAAAACTATCCAAATCCATTTAATCCGAGTACTGTAATAAAATATCAAATACCAGCAAAAGTGAAAAGTGAAACGGCAAACGTGAAACTAATTTTTTACGATATTCTTGGAAGAGAAGTAGCAACATTAGTAAATCAAAAACAAAAACCGGGAAATTACGAAATTGAATTCAATGCAAGAAACTTAACATCCGGAATTTACTTTTATAGAATTACAGTTGGTAGCTTTAATGAAGTTAAGAAAATGATATTGTTAAAGTAGGTTTAATATACATTTCATTCGTAAGCTAATAGAAGGATTGTTTTTATTCTAAAACTATAAGTTATTTTTCATCCAAATCATCTAAGCCAAGCACAGAAAGTAAACGCTGGTGCCCTTCGTCATTTAATTCAACATTATATTTTTTGTAGAATTTAATTGTTGAATCAACTGAATCAAAATATTTTTGGCAGTTTGGGCAACTTTCTAAATGATCTTTAATATTAACACATTTTGGTGAATCAAGATCTTCTCCCAAACTATCACAAATGTGACTCATTACTTCTTTACAATTTACTTTGCTGTTTTTCATTTTCCTAACGTATTGTTAAGTTCATTTCTTAAAAATGCACGCGCTCTATGAAGTCTGGATTTTACTGCCGGAACTGATAAATTTACAATGTCTCCGGTCTCTTGAGTTGATAATCCTTCAACATCTCTAAGCATAAATACAACTCTATATTCATGCGGCAGTTTTTCAATTGCTTCATCAAGCACTTTTTTTAGTTCACTATTTTCAGCTATTTTTTCGGGAGAAAATTTCCAGTCAGCAACATTCTTATCATCAATTAATCCTTCTTCATTTTCCAAAGTTGTGTAATCATATTTTTTTTGTGATCTAGCCAGCATTAAACAATGATTACTAACAATAGTATAAAGCCAGGTTGAAAGCTTTGACTTTCCGGAAAATTGATTCAGCGATTTGATCATACTCAAGAACGTTTCCTGCATTGTGTGTTCTGCACGTTCTTTATTTCTGCAAATTTTGAAAGCAAAGTTGTAAACAGTTTGTTCGTATTTTTTTACAAGTTTAGCTAAAGCTAATTTACTGCCTTCAATCGCTTCTTCAATAAGCTGTTCATCTGTTATGTTATTTGATGTATCAATCATAAAAAAGATTCATTCCCCATCAATCGATTTCCATAAATACAAACTTGCGTATGAATTATAGGGTTCCCAATTTTTATTTTTTGAGATTTTTACTACTTCTTCACTAGTCGGCAAATTTTTGAGGTTGTAATTTAACATAATTGCCTTTTTTATGCCAAGATCTCCATCAGGTAAAACATTTTTTCTTCCTAAAACAAAAATTAAAAACATATGAACTGTCCAAGAACCAATACCTTTAACCTTTGTTAATTCAGTTAAAATCTCCGAATCCTCTTTTTTTGAAATTCCGTTAAGTGTAATTTCTTTAGAAATAATTTTTTCTGCTAAATCCTTAATATATTTTACCTTGGCATTTGAAAGACCAAGCGATCTTAAAATATCGAAATCTGTATCAGTGATGTTTTCTGGAGTAATTTTACCATTAAAATGATTATCAAATCTTTTAATTATGGCTCTGGCTGAATAAACTGATAACTGCTGACCAATAATTGAAGTTGTTAATGCTTTGAAATAATTTCTTCCCTTTTTTAACTCAATTGCTCCATATTGAGACATTAAGTTGTGAATTAAGACATCATTTTGCAAAAAATGCTTGACTGCACGTTTATATTCAATTATTTCCATATATCTTAATTAAAAATTGTGAGAAAAATATGAATCAGCAAGTATTAAATTCTTTAAAAGATAATAATTTACTTAAAAATGCGGATTTAAATAAGTTAAATATCGGTAAAGAAATTGGGAAGATAAAAACACTACACGGCGGTGAAGTTATATATCGCGAAGGTGATTCTGCCAATTCCGTTTATTTGGTTATAAATGGTGAAATAAATCTTGTTAAGAAAAATAGCGAAGGAAAATCTCATTCTTTTATATATTCAGATAATGATTTTTTTGGCGCCAAGGAATTATTTGCCAATATAAATAGATGCACTTTAACAGTTTCTTTAAAAACTTCAAATGTAATTGAACTAACAAAAAAAGAAATTGAATATATGATGCAAAATGATGACTCGGTTTTATTCAATATTCAAAAAAGTAATTACGATTTTAAATTTGATAAAGAATTATCTAAAAAAATAACTGACAAATTATTTGATAATTTGAATTAAGAACTCACTTTAATGATTTATATCTAAATTTTTCAAAAAATATTTCGATATTCTATCTTAATAATCATTAAATGAAGATGCAGAAAATGGAATACAATACAAATCATGCTGAAGTAAATCTAAATTATATAAATTCAAAAGAATTTGTCGATAATAAAGAAAAAAATAGCTATAATTGGATAAATAATGAAAATATTAATTTAGACGAGTTTAACATGACAACCGAAAATATTGAACAAAAAGAGAGTTTTTTAAGCGCAGAACAATTTGAAATGGTTATTAAAGCATTGCAGCTTGTAAATGCAAATGTTAAGAAAGATGATGTTCTAAAAAATATTGTTGATGTTGCAGTAAATTTAACAAATGCCGATAGAGGCACATTATATTTAGTTGATAAAGAAACAAATGAAATTTGGTCTAAAGTTCTTATTGGCGGAGAAGTTAGTGAAATTAGATTAAAAATTGGTGATGGACTTTCCGGATGGGTTGCAGAAACCGGCGAAACTCTTAATATTAAAGATGTAAATGAAGATGAAAGATTTGACGGATCTTTTGATAAAGCAACCGGTTACAAAACAAAAAACATGCTCGTTTTCCCAATAAAAAATAAAACCGAAGAAACAGTTGGAGTTTTACAACTTTTAAACAGTTTAAAAGGCGGCTTTTCCAAACAAGACGAAATGTTTTTAAGCCTTATTTCAATTAATACTTCGCTCGCTTTGGAAAATGCTTCATTAGTTGAACAATTAGTTACATCAGAAAGAAATACATCTATTGGTAAAATGGGTAACTTTCTTACCTATGATTTAAAAAAACCAATTTTAACATGTAAAAGATATGCTGAGCATCTTAAGAAAAAAGAATTGCCATTTGATGTTAAACAAGTTGTAAATTTATTAGATGAACAGCTTGATCAGGTTTCAAGTCAAATAGTTGCCGCTTCAGGATTTACAGAAGGAACAACTCTTTTAAGACGTCAGCCGGTTAGTTTAAATGATACACTTCATGAATTTGCAATCAACATTCATAATTTAGTCAGATCAAATAATTGTAAAATTGAATATGAACTTGGTCACGATGTTAAAATTAATGTTGATAAAAAAGAATTTTACCAGTGTTATTTCAATATTATTAAAAATGCTTGCGAAGCATTGCCCGATGGCGGTAATATTGTGGTCTCTTCTGAAAGTGCCGGAGAAAATGTGGAAATTCTTTTTAACGATAAAGGTGTTGGAATTCCAAGCTCTGATATGGAGTTTGTTTTTGAACCTTTGTGGAGTAAAAATAAAATTAATCATTCCGGACTTGGACTTTCAATCAGTAAAAAAATAGTTGAAGACCATGGCGGAGAAATTTCTATACAAAGTGATAAAGAAAACGGAACAAATGTTAAGATTAGTCTTCCAATTCACTAAATTTGTATGTGAAATTTTCTAACAAATTAATTACAATTCTCGGACCCACAGCAGTTGGCAAAACAAAATTTGCCGCCCAATTAGCTTATCATTTTGATGGTGAAATAATTTCTGCCGATTCACGCCAGGTCTATATTGGAATGGATATTGGCACAGGCAAAGATTATGAAGATTATATAATTAATGATAAAAAAATTCCTTCACACCTTTTAGATTTAGTTAAGCCTCATTGCGAATTTAATCTCTACCTTTTTACCCAGCTATTTAAAAGATCTTATAAAGAAATTTTAGAAAAAGAAAAACTTCCATTTCTTGTTGGCGGAACCGGAATGTATTTAAGCTCGGTTTTACAAAAGTATACATTGCAGAAAGTTGATTTTAATTCCCCAAGGGCAAAAGAGTTAGCGACATTAAATGTAGATGAACTTATAAATATATTGCAAAAAACAAGTCATAAACTTCATAACACAACAGATTTAATAGAAAAAGAGCGGATAATTAGAGCAATATTAATTGCAGAAGAAAATGAAGATGAGCCTGAAGAAAATTTAGAGATTGATCATTTAGTGTTTGGTTTATTTGATGAAAGAGAAATAATAAAAGATAGAATTAAAAATAGACTTAAGATCAGATTAAAGAGTGGAATGATTGAAGAAGTTGAGCAACTTTTAAGTTCGGGAATTACACATGAAAAACTTAACTTTTTTGGACTCGAGTATAAATTTATCAGTTTGTATTTAAAAGGCGAGCTTAATTTTAATGATATGAATCAGAAACTGGCAAGTGCAATTATACAATTTTCAAAAAGACAGATGACTTGGTTTAGGAAAATGGAGAAAGATGGAGTTAAAATAAATTGGCTGAAAAACGCAGATATAGAAAAAGCAGAGATTCTTATCAGTAATTTTATTAGTTGAGTATGCAACTACCAAAAGAAGTAAAAAAATACCTTAGTAAGCAAAATTTTGGAAATTGGTATCTGGAAATTGGCAAAACAAAATATTTTCACAACATTGTTGTAATTCCGGCTTTAAATGAATTTGAAAATATTCCCCAACTATTAAATTCCATTTCTAAAAATTCAACAAAATATTTAAAAGAGACTCTAATAATTTTTGTTGTAAATAATTCAGAAAATGAAAAAACTGAGGTTGTTGAAAATAATTTTAAATCTATTGAATTTATTAGACAAAAAATTACAGATAACGAATCCAATTTAAATATTGGACTAATAAATGCCAGCACAAAAGGAAAAGCCTTTTCAGTTAAAAATGGCGGCGTGGGTTCAGCAAGAAAATTAGGAATGGATTTAGCTTTAAACTATTTTAATTATTCAAGCAATCAAAAAAAACTATTAATTTCACTTGATGCTGATTGTTTGGTAAAAGAGGATTATTTAGAAGAGATCATTAAAAAATTCAACTCAGAAAATCTTAATGCCGCAGTTGTAAGCTTTGAACATATTTTACCTGAAAATCTTGATCAGAAAAAGGCAATTATAAATTATGAGATATTTTTAAGACATTATATCCTTGGTTTAAAATACGCAAAATCGCATTATGATTATATTTCTGTTGGTTCAACAATAATATGTACTGCAGAAAGTTATGTAAAAGTTGGCGGAATGAATAAAAAGAAAGGAGGAGAGGATTTTTACTTTCTGGAAAAACTCGCTAAAGTCGGGAAAATATCTAAGATCACCAATACAAAAGTTTGCCCCTCTTCCAGAGTTTCTGTAAGAGTTCCATTTGGAACCGGACCGAGAATTAAAAGATTTTTAGAAAATAAGCAAAATGAGTACGAAACCTATTCAAATGAGATATTTGATATACTAAAAAAATGGTTAGAGATTTTTAATTCCGAATTGTTTTTTAATGATTGGGAAATAAAAACAAAGGAAATTCATCCGGAACTCTTCAAATTTTTAATTTCTCAAAATTTTAATAATGATTGGCTGAACATTTTAAAAAATTCTAAATCTAAGGGACAAATAATAAAACAGAAATTAAATTGGATGGATAGTTTTAGAACACTTAAACTCGTTCATCACTTAAGAGATAGTGCTTTTCCTAATGAAAATATGTTCACATCATTAAACTTACTTCTTGATAAATTAGAAATTCAGAAAAATTATGATACTACCGAAGAAATTCCTTCGTTGGAAATTCAGTTAAAATACTTAGAACTTTTGCGCAGATTAACATAGAATGAATTTTAGTTTTTCAGCATCATCTTTATTATATTTCAGCCTCAATTTTTAAGGTTTATAATGGATTACTTAGTAAAATTAAAAGAAATAAAAGCAAATTTTGATAATATAGAAAAAGAATTATCTGATCCCGATTTAGCCAGAAATCAAGAAAAAATTATTGAGCTCAGCAAAAAAAGAAGCAGTTTAATTGACATTGTTGAAGCATATAAAAAATATGATAAAATCTTAAAAAATATTGAAGGCAATAAAGAAATAGTTAAAAGCTCTGATGAAGATGATTTAGTTGAACTTGCTGAAATTGAACTTGAAGAACTTGAAACAAAAAAAGATGAATTGGAAGAGGAAATAAAATTTCTTTTAATCCCAAAAGATCCTAACGATACAAAAAACGTTATTGTTGAAGTAAGAGCAGGAACCGGAGGTGATGAAGCCGGAATTTTTGCTAATGATCTTTTTAGAATGTATGCCAGATATGCCGAAATAATGGGATGGAAATTAGAAGTTATGGATTTAAATGAATCAACAATGGGCGGAATTAAAGAAGTTGTGTTCAGTCTTTCCGGAAATGAAATTTACGGTGATATGAAATTTGAAAGCGGAGTTCATCGTGTGCAGAGAGTTCCTTTAACGGAAGGAAGCGGAAGAGTGCATACATCAGCGGCTTCAGTTGTGGTTATGCCCGAAGCTGAAGATGTTGAAGTTGATATAGATATGAGTGATGTAAAAGTTGATGTTTACAGATCTGGCGGAGCCGGCGGTCAAAATGTTAATAAAGTTGAAACTGCAATTAGAATGACTCACATACCAACTGGAATTGTTGTGCAATGCCAAGATGAAAGATCTCAATTAAAGAATAGACAAAAAGCTTTAAAAGTTCTTAAAACAAGATTATATGATTTGAAATTACAAGAACATAATGATGAAATTTCGGCCCAAAGAAAATCAGTTGTAAAAAGAGGCGATAGAAGCGATAAAATTAGAACCTATAATTATCCGCAGAATAGAGTTACTGATCATAGAATCGGACTTACACTTTATGACCTTGCCAGTATTATGGAAGGTAATTTAGATGAACTTATAGAAAAAATGAAAATAGCTGATAGAACTGAAAAGCTAAAATCTTAATTAGTCTTCTTTTCCAAAAAATTCAAAAAACTTTGCTCCGGCTCCAAATACAAATCCGGTTAATGAATAAATTACGTCATTTATTTCTAAATTGAAGACGTCATAAGTTCCTAAAAAGTAACCGAAAAGTTTTGTTAAAAGAATTAATGAAAAAAATGCAGCAAAACCTGCTAAACCGTTTGAAAGAGGATTTAAAAGGTAAATTTTAAAGTTTTCTTTTACTTGATGATTTCCAATTTCTTGATCTAAAACTTGACTTGTGTGATTTCTAGTTGTGCTTTCCATTTATCTCTCCTAATTTTTTTTGATACAAATAAGTATAAAATGAAAAGGCATGTTTGTGATCTGAAGCAATAAAAATAGACGAATTAAATAAAAGTTATATCATTTTGAGAGAAAACAACATTATAGGTTTCTTTGAATGTTCTAATTAAGTAAATTACATCACATTTTTAAGCTAATATGGTGTCTAATTGAAACAACTAATCATTATTTTCCTTCTTATTTATCAAGCAGCCTATTCACAAATAACTATTGATGCAGATTTTGAAAGCGGAAATTTAAGCACAGTTCAGGAAATAGATTCAACTAGTTTTTATATAACAACACAAGCTGATTTGGGAGTTGATGGCGGAAGTACAAGGTGGTTTTATTTTAGAATGAGTGGAGTTAAAGATAAAAATGTTAATATTCTTATAACAAATAGTGATGTTACAAAAGCTATGTACTCTTATGATAATGAAAATTTTATTCGGTTTTTAGATGATGAAGCTCCGGGCACAGGATTAATAAATAAAACTTTTGAAAAAGATACAGTTTGGCTGTCTTATTATACTCCTTACAATTATTCTTTTTTGCAAACAAGAATTGACGAATGGAAACAAAATCAATTTGTTGAAGTTGATACATTAGGAATTACACCGCAAGGATTGCCAATTCAAGAACTTATTGTTACGGATAACTCAGTTCCAAATACCAATAAAAAATCTGTCTGGATTCATGCAAGAACACATCCGAGCGAAACTCCTTCCTCTTGGCATTTTGATGGAATTATGAATGAATTGTTAAGTAATAAGGAAGTAGTAAATTTTTATTTGAAAGAATTTGAATTTCATATGATCCCTTTTACAAATCCGGATGGTGTTTTATATGGTAGATCAAGAGTAAATTATGAAGGAATTAATTTAGAGCCCAATTGGGATATGGCAGAAGAAAACACAAGTGAAGAAGTCAAAATATTAAGGGCAAGAATGCAAGAATTATGTGATGAAAAACCATTTTCTGTATTTCTGAATTTGCATTCTCAAGCAGCATCATATTGTACATTTTGGATTCATACAGCATTTTCCACTTCCTCACTTTTTTATCTAAATGAGTATCAATTCAGCAATTTAAATGTTTCTGATAATCCATATTTTTTAAAAGAAGATTACAGTGAATCGAACCTAAGGTCGGTTTATCCCGAAGGTTGGTTGTGGAATAATTATGGTGAACAAGTTATGGCCTTAACTTACGAAACACCATATAATAATTATTTCAGTAATTCAAATGAACCCTTAATTGAAGTGACCAATGAGAATTTGGGTGAAATAGGTAGAAGAACAGTTTATGCAATTGCTGAATATTTGCAAGTTAACCATCCTAAACATTTCATTTTAGACAATTCCGAGGCAATTGTTGAAGGAGAAGTGCAAACTTATAACATAACAACCGATTTTTATGGAGATAATTTTTATGTATTAGATCCAAGTATTGAGTCTTCAGTATTATTTGAATCTGAATCCTTACCTGCTGGAAATTATGATATTTCTGCATGGTGGCCCACAAGTGATGGAAATTCATTTCAAACAGTTTTTGAAATGTACGCTGGCTCAAACTATTACGAAGATACTAAAACACAAAAAATAAACGGAGGTCAGTGGAATTATTTAACAACTGTTGAATTGAATACAGAAGGTTCCATTTCAATTAAGCTTAAAAATAATTCTTCAGGATTAGTTATTGCAGATGCGTTTAGGTTAATATATTCAGGACCAATTACAAGTGTTGAAAATAAAAAAATACCGACCGATTTTATTCTATATCAGAATTACCCTAATCCATTTAATCCCAATACAACAATCAGATATTCAATACCTAATTCGTTATCAAATCAAAAAGTTACATTAATTATTTATGATATTCTTGGCAGACAAATATCTAATCTAGTAAATGAACAGCAATATGCTGGTCAATATGAAGTTAACTTTGATGGATCAAAATTAGCAAGCGGAACTTACATTTATAGACTGCAAGTTGGCAAAAATGTTGACACTAAAAAAATGATTTTAGTTAAATAAGAAATAGTCTATTTAATAAATATTGATTTTATAATTCCGTTAAAATCATTATGTGATTGTATACCAGTAGCTTTCATATTTATCATATATAATCCGCTTGAAATATTTTCGGCATTCCAAATCACTTCATGAAAACCAACAGATTTTATTTCATCAGCTAAAATATCCACTTGTTGTCCAAGCATATTAAATACTTCTATTTTTATCTTGCTTTCCTCGGGTAGTGAAAATTTTATGGATGTACTTGGATTAAACGGATTAGGGTAGTTTTGACTTAATGAAAACTTTGTTGGAATTTGCAATGTAGATTCAGCTTCTGTAAGAAAAATAGAAACAATATTAGAAAACACACTCTCATTTCCAGATAAATCAACAGATTTTAAAGAATAAAAATAAGAGTTTGACTCTGTTACATTATTATCTATATAGTAATTATCACTTGTTTTTGCTATTAAATTAAAAGAGTTGCCATCAAGACTTTTGTAAATGCAATATTCTTTTAAATCATTATCATCAACAGATTGCCATTCTAAATTAACATAACCAGAATTATCAACATCTCCCCAAAGTTCAGGTGCATTTGGAGAAAGATTATCTATCGAATATCCAGTAATTTCTTTACTAGCAAAAATACCTTCGTTCATACTTGCTACTACTCTAAACTTTAATAAACCATTGGTATAAAGCGTAGAATCTTTCAATGTATGTACAAGTAATGAATAATTAGACTTTCCGTAAGCTGCAGTTGAGGTAGTCGCTAACCAGTCTGTACCATCATAAATTTCACATGTATAAAATTCTGGTGAAGCTATTTTAGGAAGTATTAAACTATCTGTATCATAAATACTTTTTAAAAAATTAATTTTTACCCAGCCACCTTGATCATCCGGAATATCCTTAATTTCTGTAATTGCTGGAAATTCAGAATATACAGTAATATAATTTTTTTTAACTTTTGTAGAAGCTTTTTGTGAATCAGTTACTTTTAGTTTTACAGTATAAAGTCCTGGTTCAACATATGTCCAATCAGGATTTTGAATTTCGGAATCAATAATATCATCGTTGTCAAAATCCCATTGCCAAGAATAAATTGGATTTAACAAATCATTAGTAGATATATCAGTAAAATTAACGGTTAAGGGGGCGGTTCCTATTAATGGCTCGGCAGTGAAATTTGCTACTAAAGTTTCGATATATAGTGAATTAATATCTACTTGATCTAGGACTTTATTATAAATTCTTATATCATCAATTAGGCCATTAAAGAATCTACCATTAGCATATCTATCGGTTCCAAGAAGTGCAGTTTCAAAATTTGAGCTATTTGAATGATGGTTAATAAATGGAAAAGTTTTGATTAATTCACTATTTAAATAACACTTTACATTTTGTTGATCTACAGATAATGCAATAAAGTACCATCTGTTTTTATCGATTATGACACTTCCTATTTCGTTAAGAATACCACCAACATAATATTCTAACTGCGCTTCATTATTTATGTCTCTTATTAACATTTTAGAACTACTAAAATTTAACTCCGGGTGGTCAGATGTATAGATTATTCCTTGATCAGATGTAAAGTCATGAAAATTAAACCATAAGCATATAGTTCTTTCTGGAAAATCAAAATCAGTTGGTAGAGAAATAAAATTATTAATACCATCAAAATAAAATGAACTATTATCAGAATTATTTCTGTCTTTATCTAAGGTTGAACCATAAACCGTACCATGTAAAAAATTACCTGATTCATCATTGGCATTTCCATTAAATGGATAATAGGCTACTAAGCTATCCTCGATTATAATTTGTCCAAGAAGAATTTTTGAAAAGATAATAAAAAAAACAAATACCTTGATTAATTTATTCATATTATCTTTCTCCAATTTATTTTATTAAACATAATAATTCATATCAAACTAGAACTATAAAAACTTATTAGATAATAGAAAATTGAAGTTTTTATAAATACTATTTATACTTTTCTAATCAAAGATGCAACTGAAAATTTTATTATTTAATTACAATAGATTTTAAGAGGTAAAATATTACTATTTTTGAATATGAAATTATTTTCTCAAATATAATTTCTAAAATTTTAGCAACAAACTAATAATTAATATTTCAAAATAAATGAACGAAAAGTTAAATAAATCTAAAATAGATTATCTTTTTTATCATCTTAATCTGCATTTTGTTTTAACAAATAAAATACTGGAAAGTATAAATTTTGAACTTTCTTCCTTTCAGCAAAATTCACAAATAATTTTTCCACTTTCCTCAAAGGGATTAGAAAATATTAAATACATTGATGACATTCCAATTTTATTTCCTCTAAATGACGAAAAAAAACATTTTAAAATTGATGAAAACAAAAATCTTATTTTCAATGATGATATACTAAAATCAGCATTTTATTTGTTATCAGGTTTTCAAGAATTTAACACAACTCCGACCGGGATTTATGAAAGATTTTCATATCAACAAAGTATTCAGAAACAGTTAGGTATTGTAAAATTTCCCTTGGTGAATCATTACTTTCAAATTATTATTGAAGGAATTGAACAATTCTGTATTGCAAACCAAATTGAATTTGAAAAAAGAAATTTTTGGAATGATAAAAAGTTTGGTTTTCTGCTAACACATGATATTGATAGAGTTGATAAATATACAATTAGAGAAATAAAATTAAAGATCAAACAGCTGTCCGGTTTTTCTAAATCAAAATTGAACAAAAAACAGACTGCTAAACTTCTGCTGAAATATATCAGTAAATTTTTTAGTAGTGAAAATCCATATTGGAATTTTGACTGGATGAAATCCATTGAAAATAAATACGGATTTAAATCGATTTGGTTTTTTCTTCCGCAAGGTGATAAAAATATTGATGCATATTATTCTTTTAATGAAAACCGAATTAAAAATCTCGTTTCACAGTTATCGGATTATGGAGATGAAATAGGTCTTCATTCTACTTATTTTTCAATTAATGATGAAAAAGTTTTAAAAGACAATTTTGAATCGGTAAAATATTTAATCGGTAAAAGTCCCACTGGAAACAGACAACATTGGTTGAGAATAAAACATCCGGAAACGCTTATCAATTTGGAAAAATTAGGAATAGAATACGACTCATCTTTAGGATTTTTTGATAATATTGGCTGGCGGAATTCTTACTCTTTACCTTTTAAGCCGTACGATTTTGAAAATGACAGAATGATAAATGTTTGGGAATTACCTTTAACGGTAATGGATATTACTTTATTTGAATATCAAAATTTAGATTTGTCTGCTGCCAAAAATGAAATAGATGAAATTATAAATGTGTGCGAAAAATATGGCGGGCTGTTTACTCTTTTATGGCATAATAGTAATTTTGATGAATCGATTAATCCGGGTATTACAAATTTTTATGAGAATATTCTAAAAAGTCTAAATCAAATGAATATTCAAAATATTACCGGCAAAGAAATTATAAGTAAGCTAAAACAAATTGATTTTCAAAACATAAATTAAATGTTTAAAGATATTAATTATTACATAACAGAATGGATCAAATCCAATAAAGAGTTTTTCAGAATTCTTAAAGTTAATTTAAATCATAAGAAGAAAAAAAATATAATTTATGATGAAAATTTAATTAAAGAAATTCATGAAAAAGCTTCTCCAATATTTGTGTTATCCACCGGACGAAGCGGAACAAAATATTTAACCGAAATTTTTAATTTATTTACCAAATTAGATGTACATCATTCCACCAAACCAGAAATGATTTATTATTCCAAGTATGCATATGAAAATCATGGCAAATTTTCTGAGAAATTAAAACATATTATTGATGCAAGTCGATTGGAAATAATTCAAGAGGCATATTTACGAGATCGTATTTTTGTTGAGACAAATAATAGAATTACCTTTTTTGCTAATGCTTTAGCTGAATTGTATCCAAATTCAAAATTTATACATCTTGTAAGACATCCGGGGGATTTTGTTAAGAGCGGAATTGCAAGAAATTGGTATAAAGGAAAAGATAGTCATAATCTTGGCAGAATTTTACCGAAAGATTCTGCAATTAATTGGGAGCAGTTTTCAGACATAGAAAAAATTTCATGGTTGTGGAACGAAACAAACCAGTTTATTGAAATGTTCAAAATGCAATTAAATGATAATTCCAGATTATTAACTTTGAAGGCTGAAGATTTATTTGGTAATAAAAATGAAATTATCAATATTTTAGATTTTATCGGAATGAAAAATATTGATCATAATATAATTGATAAAAAATTAAATAAAAAAATAAATGCCCAAAGTAAAAATAATTTTCCGGATTATCAGAATTGGAAAAAGGAAGACAAGGAAGCGTTAATGAGACAAATAAAAATAAATGATAAATATAATTATGATTTATTTTGAAGTAATTATTTTTCAGATAAAGATCATTTTAATCTAATTTCTTTAATATTTTTTCTCCATTGTTTTGGATTTTTCCACTTTTTCAAAAAGCCATTTACTCTATCTAATTCAACTTGTTCAAAAAAATTAAGAAAATATAAAATGAGAGGAAATAATAACAACAATAAAATTTTTAATAAAATAGCTATATAAGTATTAATATTAATTAAAAATAAAGAAATCATAATTATTGCAAAGCCAATAATAAGAACAAGAAAAACTTTTTTTAATTCATAAGGAATCCAATAATATTTTTGAGAGATATTGTAAAAAATTGCAAATGAAATAATGCTAGTTATTAAAGTTGCTAATGACGCCCCTTGTGAACTATAAATAGGTATAAAATAAATATTTAACCCAATATTTAATAGAGACATAATAAAAATAACTATAGCAATCAACCCAGTCTTTTTTGTTATATTCAAACCTGTTATCGAAACATCTTTCATTACTCCGAATAAAATTGCAAAAGTTAGGAAGGGAATTACTTTCCATGCGTCGTAGTAACTTTCATTCTGCGCAAACAAATAAATGATGTCCTTTGCAAAAAGTGAAAAGAAAATTACAAAAACCATAATAAAAAAAGTAAAGTAAGTTAATAATTTTGAGTAAAATCTTTTGTTTCCTGGCTTATCAATAAACTGATAAATTACTGGTGATACCGCCATCATTGCAGAATTATATAAAAAGATTTTTATTGTATTGGAGACTTTAAAACCAATTGAATAAATTCCAACTTGGCTCAAACTATCCATAAAATTTAAACAAATACGATCCGAAGCTGTAAAAATAATACCTGATAAGCCTGCTAAAATTAATGGGCTGCTAAATTTTAGCATTTCAATAATAATATTCCCTTCGAATTTAAGCGTAATATTTTGCTTAACATACTTAGAGGTAAATATAAAAAATATTATTTGACTTATTATTTGAGCTTCAAAAATGCCGTTAATACCCCTTTCAAATTTGACAATAAATAAAATTGTTAAAATTAATGAGATAAATAATTTTAGAAGTGAATTTTTTGTATAAAATATGGAGATTTCTTGAATTCTCATGAGGTAATTAATTAGTTCTATAATTATTTGTAGAACAGAAGAGATTGCCATAAGTTGTAAAAGGTAGACATATTTTTCAGAAGAAAACAATAAAATTGAAATACTGTTTGAAAAAATAATTAGAGGAATTAGAAAGAGGATACCTAACAAAATCATCATCAGCAGACTTGAAAAAAAAATCGACTTTTGTTTTGATATAAAATCTTTATCCCAATACCATCTGAAAAGAGCTGCTTCAATTCTAAGACTTATAACCGCAATAATAATAGTTGAAGAGATTTCAGTAATTGCTAGAATGCCGTAATCACTTACAGTTATATAACCAGTATAAAGAGGTAATAATATAAACCCAACCAATTTTGTGGACAAATTTCCTAATCCATAAATAATTGAATTTTTGGCAACTTTTCTAAAAGTATTAAACATTGATCTAAGTGATTTTTCTTACAATTAATGATTTAATATATCTTTTCCAAAAATAATATTCTCGATATTCAAAGATTTTAAATATTGATTGCTTATTTGTTTTTATCTGTAGGCCAAAATCTTTAAGAGATATAGAATTTAAAACCGGCACACCCCTTCTATGTCCATTAGCAATATTATTGCCGTGAATTATTTGTAACCACAACGGTTTTTCAAAAACAAAGCTCGAAAATACATTTCTCTTTAAAACTTCTGTTGATATTTTAAAGTTTAGATTCTTCCATTCTGTATGTCTTTTATAAAAAATTCCTTTTAATTTTTGATCTGAATTTGATTCAA
Organism: Ignavibacteriales bacterium; assembly: GCA_020635275.1. Classification (GTDB taxonomy): domain Bacteria; phylum Bacteroidota; class Ignavibacteria; order Ignavibacteriales; family Melioribacteraceae. Next base: position 496,023 of record JACKAA010000002.1, on the reverse strand, counting down.
CAAGGCTCAAAAAAGGGGATTTTGGGTAATAATATTTTGATAATGTAAAATCATTAATATTCAATGTATATCCAGATGCCAAGGAAATTAAAAATTCATTTTTAGGCTGAAAATATTTTTGAATTGTATTAATTGCATCCTTATCTAAACAATCATCATTATCACAACGCGTTGTAATAATCCACTTTTTATCAAAACAAAAACTCTTAATATCAATTAAATATTTACTTAAAAAATCCTTTTCTCCATCAACAAAAAAGTATTTTATAAAATTAACTTTATCTAATTCAGTAAATAAATCATTAAATTCAATTGGCGTTTGTGAATCAAAATAAATTAGCCAAATGAAATTTTTATTAGTTTGATTTATAAAGGAAGGAAGGCAATACTCTTTAAATAAAATTATCCTTTTTTTTGTCCAACTGATCCAATCTTTTGTATTATCGATTCCAAACTCAAACTTTTTGAGATTAAATCTTGTAATTACAAAGTGTTGAAAATTACTTTTCTCTCTCATTTGGATATGCAATAATTATTATTTCAGAATGACAGTGATTATTGATTATTTTATTACTCAATTTACGAATAAGAAAAGTATAATTAGTAAGTTTTGATTGTAAATAAGGTTTAATTTCGAAAAATTCTATTGGATTATGATAAATTGCTATTGATAGAACAGGCCTATATTTTATAATTGAATCAATTCCACCTTGCAAACATTCCATAGCAAAACCTTCAATATCCATTTTAATAAAACAAGGCGAAATGTTGTTTTCAGTTATAATTTTTGATAGTGTTTTTTGTTCTACTAGAATCTCATCAGCTCTTGATGTAATTGTTCTCTTCAGAGATAAACCTGCTGAACCACTATCAATAATTTTAATAGGTGGTAATCCATCTTTTTGAGAAATAGCACAATTAATTATTTTATATCTATTCTCACTAATAGAGTTTAACTTCATGTTTCTTTTGTATTCTTTAATCGATGCTCTTGATATTTCAATAGAATATATTTTTTTATAATTGTATCTTTTTAAAGCAATTGCCGAATCTCCAATATAAGCACCTATATCAATGAAGTCTTTATTCTCTATATATTCTTGAACTTTTTGAGGTAGATATGTAAGCCCGTGAAAAAAATTAAACACCGAAGTACTAATTAGATTTGTTCTTAGAGTAATTCCATATAACTTTTTAATTTTTTTTGGCTTAAAAATCACTTTTTCTTCCTTAAGTAATCCACCAATAATATTTTCGTTATTCGGGATTAATATCTGTTTATAACTAAATTCAGGATAATTAAGAATTCGCTTATAAATAACATCAATAGTTTTAATTGAATCGTCATCCAGATTTTCTTTTAATTTATTAAGTATAATATTCATATTATTTTCTGAAATATAATCCTTAAAACTAGAACCTAAATTATCTGAAATGTAAATATAATTGTTCTTTTTAATCTCGAATTTTATGCGGAGTAATGTTTTGTATAATTGTGGGAACTTTTCCCTGAGTATTTTACCAATAAAATGAATTATCATTGCGATTAATTTTCTTTAAATTTTATAAACTATAAATTTTCATACAATTTTACTAGTTGCTTCTTTGCAACTTCTGTGTTAAACTTTTCTAAAACTGCTTTATTTCCGTTCTCACCCATTTGAATACAGAGGTCAGGATTATTTTTTAACATCAAAATTTTATCAGCAAAATCATTTGCATTTTCTGACTCAAAAACAAGTCCGCAATTTTCTTCTTCAACTACTTTTTGTTGAGGTTTACAATTACTTACTAGTAGTGGTTTTTTGAAAAGCATATATTGAAAAACTTTATTTGCAATTCCGGATTCATGCTGGTCATTTTTTATTAAAGGTGAAACACAAACATCGCTTACGCTTATGTAAGATGGTAAAAAATTAATATCTCTCCAATCATATTGAATTATATTTTCTTTTAATTTCGGATCGGTTAAATATTGATCCAATTTAATTTTGTCGGCGTTATCTACCGGACCAATAATTAGCATTTTAAACTGATCAGAATTCTTTAATAAAATTTTTAATGCTTCAAACATTGTGAAAATTCCACGTCTTTTGGCAATTGCACCAAAGTAGAAAATAACGAAACTATTTTTTTTATTTATAATGTTTTTGTCAATTTCAAAATTTAAAAGTTTTTCAACATTAGGGTAATTTTGATATACATAAAAATTAGATTTTAGCCTTGGATATTTTTGAGATAGAACGTCTTTAAATGTTTCACTTAATAAAATTATTTTTGAAAATTTTGGAAGAAATTCTTTTTCTTTTTGTATCCATCTTTTTGGACTGACAAAAATTTTACCTAATAAAGTTTTTGACCATGAGTAAGAATTCAATGTTGCGGGATAGTTTTCGTGTAGATCAAGAACAGTAGGTAAATTTAATTTTTTATTAGCGATTATTACAGATTTGGCCATGTATAAATCATGGGCATGCAAAACATCGATTGAATATTTTTTTACAAATGATTCAATTTTAAAACTCCAGTAAATTGAATAAACATCAAAAACTGTATTGTTAAGAAATCTTAATTTATCTTTAATTTTTTTTTGTAATCCGAATCTTATAATTTTGGCACCATTAAAATCTTCAAGATTATCTTTTTTCCCATAATTTAAGCAAAGAACAAATACTTTATATCCGGCGTTCTGCAACAAAACAACTTCATTTTCTACACGATTATCTCCCGTAAATTCATTATCTAAAATCATCCCAATGTTCATTCTGTTTCCTTGGAAAAAAACAACTTAAGTGTAATTAAGATTTATCTTTTGGAAAAAAGAGTCCGTATTTTTTTGCTCTTTCCTCCCATTTTTTTCGTGCTACTTCTTGTAAATCCGCAACTTTATCTTGTTCATCTAAAATTTCAAGACCAAGTAAAGTTTCAATAACATCTTCCATCGTAACTAATCCAGTTGTAATTCCATATTCATCTACAAGTAAAGCTATATGTTCTCTCTTGTTTAAAAAAGTTTCAAATAGCTTTGGTACAGTTATGTTGTTAGCAACAATAATTATCTTTCTAGATAACTCGGAAATAAGTTTGGAATGTTTGTCTTCTGCGACACTTTTTAATACATCGTCATATAAAATAAATCCCGTCAAATTATCAGATGAGTTCTTATATACCGGAATTCTTGAAAAAGTATTTTTTCTATTCTTTTCAAAGAACTCATAAACTGTTTGATCTTCATTAGCAGTAACCATAACAGTTCTGGGTGTCATAATATCTTTAGCCAAAATTGTATTAAAGCGTAACAAGTTTTTTATTACTTTTGATTCTGATTTTGCAAATACACCTTTCTCAGTAGCTATATCTGCCATTGCACTAAAATCATCTCTACTTAAAACACTTATATGACTATTTTTTCCAATTAGTCTGGTTGTCATTTGAAGCAGCCACAATATACCAGTCCACTTTAACGGAAAAATCAAAATTGTTAAAACTTTTGCACTAAAGTTGGCAAGTTGTTTCCAATATGTAGCCCCTATGGTTTTGGGAATTATCTCGGAAACCACCAATATTAACAATGTCATAATAGCTGAAACAATTCCAACTAAATTATTTCCGGTTCCAAAAGCTTTTTCTGATTGCACCCCAACCAGTATTGCTCCAACAGTGTGTGCAATTGTATTTATTGTTAAAATTGCAATAAGTGGTTTATCAATATCCTGTTTGAGTTTTTCTAAAGTTACAGCATAAGTTTTGCCTTCATTCTTTTTTATATTTATGAAAGTAGGCGTAATGCTTAAAAGAACAGCTTCTAAAATTGAGCATAGAAATGAAAAGAAAATTGAAACTGTTCCATATAAAATTAATAATGTCATAATGAATTAAATGTATTGTAAAAATTTAACCTAAAGAATAAATGTAAATATGAAAAGTAATGATGTTTTCCAAATTATTTTCCCAAAGTAAAAAACGATTTATATACAAATCGTCTATGTAAACCATCAACAATTAATTTTAATTTGAAGATTGTAAAATATGGTTCCGATAAATAATTTTCCCATTTATCGACATATTCTTTAAATATTTTTTTGCCGGTAATTTGATATAAAACTTTTAACTGAGGAATATGAACTCCTTTATGATAGTAATAATCTGCCACATAAGGATATTGCTGATCATAATAACTCCAATAGCCGGAATCATATTTATCTAAATTTTCCACAACAGTTTTAATTCCCAAATCAAATAAAATTTTTGCTTTTTTATTATCTGTTATTCTCCAGTAATCATAAAGTCCAAATAGACCAGTTATATGTCCGTTTAATACATGATTTGGCGGAATTGTCGGATATTCTTCAAACCATAAATTTTTATCTTCATCTACGTAAAGTATTCCGCCGTCTTCAATTTTGGTTTCAAAAGTGTTTACGGTTTTTTCCGCAAGATTTATAAAACTTGAATCGCCGCTTATTTCAATTCGTCTTGAAATGCTTGATAAAATTGTACCTAAAGCCCAAGACCCGCACCAATCATAGTCCATATCATATTTTGTGAATTTAAAGTGATAAGGCCAAACCGCAAAATCATTTCTTATTTCGGCATTGGTTTTTAACCAATCGCTATATTTATAAATTGTATTTAAATATGAAGAATCTTTTTCAGACTTAAATTTTGTATAATCTTTAATTAATTGTCCAGCCATATCAGTTGCAACATATAACGTATCAATTCCAGGTTTTAGAATATATTTTCTTGTATCAGAAAAATTATTACGATAAATAATACCTTTCGAATCCAAATAACTTTTTACATTTTTTTTATAATTATTCAGATCAATAAAATTGTTTTCAATTGTGTGAATATTATTATCAGCATTCCATGTTTCGGTATCAATTTTAACATTATCAATTTCACTATAACTTGGTTCAAAAAATGGGAAAAGTAAAATGTAAAATATTAAAAGTAAAATTGGCAACGAAAATAATGTGCCAATAAAAAATCTTCTAAATTTTTTATTTACTATAAACTTTAGTCTTAATTTTGAATAAGCACCACTCAGTAAAACCAGTGGATTTTTAATATAAGGTGTAAAATCATGCTCAACATTAATTTTACTTTCTCTTACTTCAGAATAAAACTTGTTAACGGTAACAAATTCAAATCCGGATTTAATTACATATTTTAAATATTTTCTAAACTTCCGTTTCTGCGAATTATTTAATGCAAGTTTTTTTCTATCCCATCTTTTCAAAAATGAAAAGCTGTGCATCATCAACACAAAATAATCTAACTCGGAGTTCTTTATTTGTTTAGAAACATTTTTTAATTCTGATAAAGAACACCATTCAAGATTGATTGAATTATATCTGATTTTAGGAAAGTTATATTTATAAACAGTGGTAGGAATTTCTAATAAATCGTTAATAAATTGAACCTGATTTATTTTATTAAATTTCTCCTTACTTATTTTACATCGCTTCTGTTTGTGCTGAAAGGAAAGATCCCCAATAAAATTCTTTTTTTTTAATATTTCTAAAGTAACATCATCAGCACTATAGCCGCCGGCTCTAAAATATTTTGGAGTAGTTGAATTTATTTTCTTAAAAAAATTTATTGATTCATCTAATAAAATTTCTTGTTCAGATTTAGAATATTGCCAAATATATTGTGGTTTATCACCAAATAAATTAGGATGAAGATGGAGTTCAATTTGATGACCAAAAGATTTTATTTTATTGCTAATTTCTTCAAAAATAGATTCACCCCATTTATTGATTTCGTAATAATCAATAAAGAAAGTAGCTTTTATATCAAATTCATTCAGAATTATAAGAATATCGTCAATTCCGTTTTTCCCATTAATTCCAAGAATTTCATCTTTTGAAATAATGAATTCGGTATCTATTGTAAGAAGAATTTTTTTCATATTATTTTGTTAGAAGAAAGATAGTATGTTCTCCTAAACCAAATTTTTTTCTTTCAACTTCATCAGCATCTTTATAAGGATTAAAAAGTTTTATTTGGAAACCAACTTCTTCAATTAAATCTTTTACATCCCAACCGTATTCTCTTGTCGTAAAATTATGTTCAGCAATTCTTTCAGGGTAACGAACAGTTTTATTTGATTTTTCATTTACTCCGCTTGCAAAGATTAAATTTCCATTTGGTTTTAGCACTCTGTACATTTCTTCAAAACCTTTTTTATCATTATCAACATATTGCATAACACCAACACAGAATAGTAAATCAAATTTTTCGTTTTCAAATTTAAGGTCTGTAACATCCATATGGAACATTGCCTGGGGCGATTTCAAATCTACACTTATATAATCAATGTTGGATTTATTTCTTAAAATATCCTGTAAAGATCTGTTTGGTCCAACTTCTAAAATTTTCAAGTTATCGTTGAAAATATTAAAGTTCTCTTTCAAAAATTTCATTAAGGATCTATATCTTGGAATTGAATGACATATAGGACATTTTTCATCAGCACGAACTCCGGAAGTAGTAACATGCGGATAAAATATATTCCCTTCCCAACCGCAAAAATTACACTCTACATTTTTATTATTTTTTATTGCTCTATCAAGGTGGCATTTAATTGTTTCATAAAAACCTGAAACTGAATTTTTAAATTGAAAAAATTCTAATTGTGCTAAATCAATAAATGCTTTTATAAATAACTTAGTAGCCGGTTGTTGAGCAAGCCAAACTCTAAACTTGGATTCTGCCATTATAATCTGCCTAATTTTTTCAAAGCTCTATATTTGGAAAAATACATTCGTGCTATATTTGTTAACTTAATTTGTTTTTCGAATTTATCTGCATACTCTTTAAATATATTTTCATGTGTTAAATTATATAGCATGTTTAATTGTGTAACATGAAGATGCTGATATGTAATAGTTGAAGGATCATTTTTAGGGTACCAGTCAGCTTTTATTAAATTATATTTTGACCAATAACCCAAATCAAATTCCATAATGCTGTTTTTTAGCGTTTGTATTCCGTCATCATATAATTTTTTTGCTAATTTATTTTCCGGAAACACTCTTACAAAATCTGTAATTCCGCATATTGAAAATATCATTCCATTTAATACACAGGTGGGAATTGAAGAAGTATATTCCTCGTAAAATGGACCAAATTTTGTAAATGAAGTTACTCCTCCTTCTTTAACCGGAATTGTAAATGATTTAAGGGACATTTCAGCTAAATCTGCATATTCTTTTTTTTCAGTTAATTGATATCCTCTTAATAAATTTGATATAGCACGGCTTTGAACAAATGCTGATTGCCATGGTCCGGAATTTTTATATTGTGGAAGAGGTACATCAGTCAGCCAATAGGCACCTAATTTTTCATCAACAATTACATTGTCTTTGAACCATTCGGGAAATTTTAGAAACCTTTTTTTATCTTCATCTGAATTTGTTTTTAAATATGTATGAAAAACCGCTAAACCAACTTGACCGATTGTAATTGGGTAATAAACAAAATCTTTATCTTTAACATCTATATAAGTCGGATTCATTGGTATTCCATTTTCATCGTACACAATACTTTTTTGTCCGCCCTTTTGATTCACCATTGCATCTTCTGTGAACACAAAATAATATTCACCTAATTGTTGATTCCAAAGATCATTAGAAAGCGGCCAAATTGTTGGATTGAATATATCTTTCCAAATTCTAGTGATGAAGAATAAATATTTGTTTTTTACAGATTTCATTTTTTAATAATTAACTCATCAAAAATATTTGCCAATTTCTTGGTTAAATTCTCACGATTATATTGAGCTATTACCTCTTTGCTGCTTATGTAATCTACTAAATCTCTATGCCATGAATTAAATTGCTGTTTAATTATTTTCTCAATTTTTACTTTATCTGTGTAATTTACAACTTCACCGGATTGTACTTTATTAATGATTCTTGAAACTTCTCCGTCGGTAGGTCCTAAACCCAAAACAAATTTTTGAGCTCTCAAATATTCAAAAGTTTTGCCAGGCAAAATTCTTCTGTTTTTTTCTGAATTGGTAATTAGTAAAATTAACATTGCCGCTTCTTCTAAATATTTTAAAGCTTGCTGATGAGGCAAATAATCTATAAAACTTATTAAGTCTTCAATTTCAAATTCTGTGATAGTCTCTTTAATTACATTTTCAACTTTGCCAACAAACACAAATTGAAAAACAGATGAGTCAATAAATTTATTTTGTTTAAGATTTTTCAGAGCTTCAAATAATCCAATGGGATTTCTTTCTGAGTTTACAGCACCTAAATGAAGCAAGGTGAAAATATTTTTATTTGTCCTATTTGTATTCAGATCATAAAAATCCTCTTCGTCGTATCCATTAGGAATATTAATACATTTTCCAATATCGGTTTTTTTGCCAAAATCTTCTTCAATATCTAATTGACTGATACATGTAATTTTATCTGCTTCTTGTAAAACATTCTTTTCTAATTTCAGGTCTAAATTTTTACTTATCTCTAGTCTTTTTTGATTTTCATAATAATGAATATCTGTCCAAGGATCTCTAAAATCTGCAATCCATCTTAATTTAGATTTTTGGGATAAAGATTTAGCAATTAAATGGACTGTTGGCGGAGGTGAACTTGAGAAAATTAAATTTGGCCGTTCACTCTTTATTATTTTTAATCCTTCTTTTACTGCAAAATATTTCCAACCAATTTTTGCATCAGGAATAAATATATTTAATCTAATCCAATTAGCAACTTTTTGTTTTAGGTTGGTTGGATTTTCAGCCAAAACTGCCGTTGGTATATTCTGCTCATTTTTTATTCCTAAAAATTTTTTATAGAATGAAAATGGTTCAATATATTTTGTTTTATAAACTCTAATATTTTTGGGAATATTTTTCTCTAAAGTTGGATCAACAGCCGCATATTCGCCATTTGCCACAGTTAAAATAATGGGCTGCCACCCAAAATTGGGCAGATATTTTACAAACTTAAGCACTCGTTGAACACCGGGACCACCGGCCGGAGGCCAAAAATATGTTACTATTAAAACTTTTTTCATATTAGAAAAATTTTATTTCTTTCTAAATGAAATAAACATAGAAAATGCTATAATTACATAAATGAATCCAACAGATGCCCAAGCCACATTTTTATACATGAAGTATGAGTCAGGATGAAAAACAACCTTAATTTTATGATTTCCTTTTTCTACATAAATTGATTGAATTGCATGATCTGTTCTATAAACTTTTTCCACTTCTTTATCATCAATATAAATTTTCCAGCCCGGAGGATAATAGGGATCAGAAATTACCAACAATGAATTTTGATCAGTGAAAACATCTAATGAATATTCATTAGGATTATAATCTAAAACTTTAACAAAACTGCTATCCGGAGTTGAAATATTTTCTGTAATATTTTCCTCTACTATTGCAGATTTTGAGGCATCGAATTCTAAAGAATTAATAGTTTCCAATCTTTCATATTCATCTGTTAAAACCTTTGTTTCACCAACAAAAAAGGCTCTGGGCATATGATTGCTGTACTCATATAAAAATAATTTATTTTGTTCATCAGCCATAACTAAACGTAAATCGGGATGTGGAATTTGCTGCTGTAGAAGTAGATATTTAACATTGAGAAACTTTACAACATTCCAATTTATTGGGAAATTTTTATCAGGTGCGCCGTAATAACAATTTTCTACAAGTTCTTCAACGGCATACATTTTTATTGCACTGTAACCGCCAATTGACTGAGAATTGTAAGCCCATTTATTATCTGATAATAAATTGCCGACCGGAAAAATTCTGTAAAGTGAGTTATCGTTATCTAAGTATTGAGTTACTTTATTTGGCTGAAATGCAATTTTATCAAGATCGGCTTTCTTTGTAAGATCTTCACCATAATAAGCCTGAACGCTTATTAAATCTATGGAAATTACTAAAGCTAAAATTATTCCTAAATGAGTAAAATTAATTTTTTTAATTAAATAAGCCCAGACGGTAATTCCAAAAACAACAATGTAAATTCCGTATCGCAGCAAATCATTCATTAAATAATCTTTTCTAATATTTGCAAGCATCTCTTTAATTTGAGCATTATAACTTTCACCGGGTTTTGAATATTCCCATCCGCTGCTCATTAACCAAATAATTATTCCAATAAAAGCAAATGCTCCTATAACATATAATATTTTTTTCTGCTTAACTGCATCAACTGTTTCACTTTTAAGATTATATAAATATGTTAAACCATACGAAGCCAAAACAATGAGTGAAAAGTAAGTAACTGTAATGCTCATTGTTGGTGCGCGGAATTTGTTAAAAAATGGGAAATAGTTAAAGAAAAGTGAGTAGAAAAATTCAAGATGTCTTCCAAATGAAAGCAAAATTAAAAAGAGTGAAAATATTCCTAATGCCAAAACCATATTGTTTTTTCTTAAGGTTAACAAGGCAATAAAAGCCAAGAGAATTGTGATTATTCCTCCATAATCAATCATTGTATGGAATGGCATAAATCCCCAATAATTAGGCAGTCTTTGGTTTTTCAATTGAGGAAATTCTTTGCCGGTATATTTTTCTCCATCAACTCCGCCGTAAGCATGAGGTAAAATAATTCTCATTAATTCCATTGGGTGAGTTGACCATTGCGTTGCATATTCTAATGAAACACCATCATCTGCATTTGTGCTAACAGTTTTGTCTTTATTTGCCAAGCTGATTGTAGTTTTACCTCTTTTTGAGTAGGGCAAATATTCTTTGTTAAGAAATAATGGCTGAGCCGACATACCCAAAGCTAATACAAGAGTTAATAATAGTAATCCAACGGTTTTTCCAAACTCAACAGTTTTTTTATCTATTAAAAGTTTCAGAATTGGATATACACCAATTGCAAAAATTAATATTGCTGTATAAAAAATAATTTGATAATGCCCGGTTCTAATTTGAATACCAAATGCTAATGCAAAAAGAGAAGCTGAAAGTAATGTTCTTTTATCAACAAAATATTTAAAAGCAAAAATTACCCAAGGTATATACATTAAAGCTCTAAATTTTCTAAAATGACCTTCAACCCAAAGTCCTTTATAATGTGGAAGCAATACAAACATTAGTGCGCCAATAAATGCAATAAGAGGAGGCATTTTTAAATATCGTAAAAAGAAGAACATGCCAAAGCCGGCTAAAAGGTAATAAATGTATATGTTTCCCAAAACCTTTTGTAATGAAGCTAATAAATTATCAAATGAATAAGCTTGCGGACCAATATCATTATATCTTGGCATGCCGGCAAAAATTGCCGGATTCCAAAGAGCAATTTCACCGGTGTTCTCAGAATACTCTCTAATCAAATTATATTTACCAATACCGGCAACAACATCAGTACCCTGCGGCGCCAATCCATCAATTGCCGTTGGTTTATTTATAAGAGTGATTAGTAAAAATAAAATTCCAAGAAATAGCCACGTTTGGTTTTTAACAGAAAGACCAAACATTTCTCTTGATTCTTTATTCACTACTATATTTTTTGTTGATTTTTTCTTACTCATTAAAACCTCTTATTTATAATAATTACGGACGAATCCCGTAAATTCATTTTTGCCAAATATTATTCTTTGGATAAATGCATTAATAAATCCTAAACCATACCCCAAAATTTGTGTAACTACAATTATTGGAATGTACGGAAACACTTTAACGTCTTTATATTTTATTATTCCATGTAATGCCATTAGCAATAAGATAGCAATTCCAATATAAACAAAGGGAAGAAAGATATTTGGAAAAATAAATGCAAGCAAAATTACTGTAAAAGATAACAAAGTACCCAAAGCAGGAAAAAAATGAACAAGCTCCAACATTTTTTCATCTATTTTGTATAAGTTTATTCTTGCAACTCCCCAGTTGTAAACTTGCTTAAAAAATTTTTTTATTGAGATTCTTCTTTTATGATAAACTATAGCATCTTCAACTTTAATTATTGGTTCTCCTGTGGAAAGAATCCGGTTGCTAAATTCAATATCCTGACCATGTCTTAATTTTCCCATTCCACCAATTTTCTCTACAATATCAGCGCGGACTCCCATATTAAAACTTCTTGGGTAATATTTTGATATTTTCTTTTTGGAGTGCCCTCTGATTCCGCCGGTTGTAATAAAAGAAGTCATTGAATAATCTATTGCTTTCTGGATTGGTAAAAAATCCGGCAAAACACTATCGGGACCGCCAAAACCAGCTACATCAATATTTTCAACAGCTTTTTTGTAAGCAGTCAGCCAATTTTTGTCAGCAATACAATCGCTATCAATAAATATAAAATATTTACCTTTAGCAGTTTTCATTCCTAAGTTTCTAGCTTCTCCCGGACCTTTATGATCCTGCTTAACCAATTTTAAATTAATTACATTTTCTTTTTGAAGTGTTTCAATTAGTTCGAAAGTATTGTCGGTAGAACCGTCATCAACAACTATAATTTCAAAATCTTTTTCAGAAATTGTTTGGTATGTAAGCGAATTTAGTAATTCTTTAATTTCAGCAGAGCGATTAAAAGTTGGAATTATTACCGAAAATAAAAATTCATAGGAAGGCATAAATTTTCTGAATATTATTTTTGTTCTTTAGGATTTGCTGTTTTTAACTTTTTCTCTTTAATTCCGTAATTATCCTCTTTTTTATCATTATGGACCAACATTTCACCAATTAGGCCCAATGAAAATAACTGAACACCCACAATTATAAGTACTGTGCCTAAAAATAAAATAGGACGGTTGCTTAAATTTATTTCGTGAAGAAACCAAAGAATTGATAAATAAGCATCAATTACAAAACCAATCAAAAATGAAGCAACACCCAGCATTCCAAAAAAGTGCAGCGGACGCTGGATATATCTGGTAGTAAAAATTACTGTAATTAAGTCAATAAATCCTTTGAAGAATCTTGAAATACCAAATTTTGTTTTGCCATATTTTCTTGGATGATGCTTAACAACAACTTCAGAAATTTTAAATCCTTTCCAATCAGCTAAAACCGGAATATATCTATGCAGTTCACCATGAACATCAATAGTTTTAACAACATTTTTTCTGTATGCTTTTAATCCGCAGTTAAAATCATGTATTTTAATACCCGACATAACTTTTGTTACATAATTGAAAAAGCGGGAAGAATATTTTTTTATAAAGGGATCATGTCTTTTCTTTTTCCAACCGGAAACTAAATCATAACCCTTTTGTAATTCATGAAGAAGATTAGGAATTTCGCCGGGATCATCTTGAAGATCTGCATCCATTGTAATTACAACATCACCGGTAACATTTTTAAACCCAATGTTAAGAGCCGCTGATTTACCATAATTTTTTCTGAAACTTATATATCTAATTTTATTATTTGTTCTTGCTAAGTCTTTTATAACTTTTAAGGAATTATCAACGCTTCCATCATCAACAAAAAGAATTTCATAATCTGTTTTAATATTATTGAACACATCAGATACTTGTTTTGTTAATTTTGCAAGTGATTCTTCTTCATTAAATAGCGGGACTAAAATAGAAATTCGACTGAAAGGGAATTTAGATTTTGGTGATTCACTGGCATTTTCGGTTTTTCTTGGACTTTTAGGATAACGGCGATTTGAAGGATATCTTCTTCTTGGTTTTCTAAAATTACTGGAATTTCCACTTTGTTGATTTTCGTTTGTATTATCTAGTTTTGAGTCTAAACTTTTTACAACATTCTTGTTTTCTGTAGTTTTAGAATTTTCGTTTTCCATTTGTCCTTCTCTTAAAATAACCTTTTCAAATTCTTTTCCAGTAATATTTAATCAATTGCTTAAATAGAATATTAAAATTAACTTAATATAAAGCTAAAATCAATTTGGTTATTCTCTAATTTAGGTTATCAGATGGGTGGAATTATATATTGGACAATCATTAGGATTGCTGTTTTAATTCCTTTGCTGTGGATTGCTACAGAATATATTGAATATAAATATTGGTGGGTAATGGTTTCAATGTCAATTTATGGAATTATAATTCATCCGGCAGTAATTCAATATAAACTTTTTAGAGAACAAAATAACGAAGTAATTACTAATACATTGTGTTCAAGCTGTAAACATTTTGAAGAAACAGCAGTTCTTTGTTCAAAATATGATGAGCACCCTTCAAAAGAAATAATTCCATGTGATGGAGTAGATTGGGAGCCGAAATAAATTATTATTTTAGCACCAACTTATTTAATTCTTCAACTGCATCAACAAATCTGGGACCGGGCCTGCTGAATAAATCAGCATCAATATAAAAGACTCTTTTATTAACTATTGCTGATAAAGTATTCCATTCAGGATAAATTTTAAGAAGTTCATTTACATCATTATTGTTGTTTGAATAAAGCAAAATATAATCTGGATTTTTTATTACGATTTCTTCACGATTTAACATCGGGTAATTAACATCGGAGTTAGCAGAGAGATTTTCTAATCCAGCAAAAGTTAATATTTGATGAACAAAGGAATTTTTACCAGCAGAAAAAAGAGGTTTTGTAGAAATTAAAAATAATGCAGTTTTGTAAACTAATTTATCATGAGTTTGTTTTACTTTAGCAATTCTTGAATCCCAATTCTTTACAATTGAATCAGCTTTTTCTGAAACCTTAAAAATTTTACTCATATCCAGCAATGTTTTCTTAATTCCTACATAATTTTTTGGTTTAGAAACAAATACTTTTAGTCCAAGTCTTGTCAATTTGTCATAATCAGATCTGGAGTTACCTTCTGCTGTAATAAAAATTAAATCGGGATTAAGCGCAACGATCTTTTCAAGATTTACTGTTAAAAGGTCAGCTACATTTTCTATACTTTTTGCGGGTTCAGGAAAATTACAGTAAGATGTATTTCCAATAATTTTATTTCCTAATCCAAGCTCAAACATTAACTCAGTTAAATTTGGAGCTAATGTGACAACTTTCTCCGGGATTTCTAGGAATTCAAAACTTTTATGTAAATCATCTGTAATTAAATTTTGATTTATTTTTGTTTTTGGTTCTTCATTACAACCTGCAGAAATAAAAAGTGAAAGTATAAAAGCTACGTATAAAATTTTCATATTTAATCTCAGATAAAATATTCAATTGCGGCTTTGGTAAAATAAAAAGTCATAACTCCAACTAAAGCAATTTTTATTAAAATTGCCAATAAACTAAAAACAAAAGAAACAAATCCAATTTTGATGGCTTCTAATTTAGCTTTACCTGAAATAAGCTCACCAATTATTGCTCCAATCAGCAAACCTAAAATCATTCCAAAAGGAGGGAAAAAGAAAATTCCGATCAGCATTCCAATAACAGAAAACCAAATTCCTTGCTTCGAAGCTTTGTATAATTTTGCTCCAAATATTGGTAAAACATAATCTAATCCGAAAACAATTACAGTTATTGCCGCCATTGTAAATAAAAAATTGGAAGTAAAAGTTGCGGGCTCAATTAATTTTAATAGCAGTAATGCTAAAAATGCAAACGGAGGTCCGGGCAAAGCCGGTAATATGCAGCCAATAAAAGCAAGAATAATTAGAATAGCACCGATTAAAATTCCCGCAATAAAAAAAACTTCCATTTTCTAAAATTATGTTTTATTAAAATTTAAAAGTACAAGAAAATAAAACAACTTTGTATCTAATATTAAATTTTAATATGATAAAATAATCTTTAATTCCTTGATTTTTTAAAAAAGATGATTATATTGCGGATAACCCCAAAATGACTTTCATTTTCCTGATCATAGATTTTCTGTTATTGCTGGTCAAGTATTCAAAAAAGATAAGTAAATTTTCAAATATTAATATCGGAGGACCAAATGTCGGAAAAAATTTTAATAATCGGTTCAACAGGATCAGTAGGTTTTGAAGTTGCAACAAAATTGCTTCATTTAAAACTGCCGATAAAAATTGCTGTTAGAAATCCAGAAAGAGCTAAAACTATAAACCTTATTGATGCTGAGTTTGTATACTTTGAATACAATAAACCTGAAACTTTTAAATCTGCATTTGAAGATGTAACTAAGTTATTAGTTGTATCTCCGCCATCATATATTGGAATTCAGGATAACGTAGTAAACGTGATAAACTCTGCAATTGAAAATGGAGTTAAATTAATTGTTAATGTTTCTGCAATTAGTGCAGAAAGTGAATTGGATAAGCCAATAAAAAAAATAGAAGATCATATTATAAATAGTGGTGTAGATTATGTAATACTTCGTCCAAATTGTTACATGCAGAATTTTAAAGATTTATTTAGAGATTTTATTTCTCAAGAAAATATTATTACTGTTCCGGCAAATGATGCAAAAACAAGCTTTGTTGATATTAGAGATGTAGCAGATGTTTCGGTTAAAGCACTAACAAATGATTCACTAAAAAATAAAGTTTATAAATTAACAGGTAAGCAGCTGTTAAATATGCATGTTGTTGCTCATATGTTTTCAGAAGGATTAAATAGAGAGATAAACTATCAAAATATTTCCAAAGAGCAATTTGAAAAAACTTTAAAATCTGCAGGATGGCCTCTAAGCACAATTACGGGAACGGTACAATTATGCAGCCATGTTAAAAGCGGAGGTACAGCAGTTGTATCGAATGATGTAGAAAATATTTTAGGCAGAGAACCAATAAAGTTTGAACAATTTATTAGAGACTATGCAGAGATTTGGTCTTAGATATTTTAATTTATTTTATTAAATTTGCTAACAAATTGTTCTTAAACTAAAAAAAGGAGGATCAAGTGTCATTAACCATGAAATATGGACCGGTTCTTGATGTATGTAATAGATTTAATATGAAAGACGCCGATGTTTCAGAAAGAGAAGAAGGATACCTAAAAGTATATGGCATTGTTCATACTCAATACGAAAAAAATAAAATTTGGGATAAAATCAAAGAAGTCGGCGGACAATCACCTACCGATATAAAAGCAGATATTAGAGTTGAGCAAAAAGATTATTATCACAAACATACCGTTGTAAGCGGCGATACTTTAGGTAAAATTTCTAAAGAATACCTTGGCGAAGCAGGAAAATATATGGAAATCTTTAATGCAAACAAAGATCAACTCAGCAATCCCGATTTAATTAAAGTTGGTCAAGTTTTAACAATACCATTTGTTGACTAAAACTAATAGCCAACCAAACTTTATTCTAAAAACCCAACTTTTTTAAAAGTTGGGTTTTTTATTCACCACAAATATCCAATTCAAATAATTAGCTAAAAAATAAAAATTAAGTAATTGTACTGTTTTTTTAATTTTAAACTTTTTCAGAGCATTACGTATATATACTGATTTTTTTCCGCTTTCTTTTTCTTACATTCAAGTGAGTTTTTTGTAAATGATTGTTTTTATTTTAAAAAGTACTATGAAAAATTTATGATTTAGCATTTATTTAATTGACTTACATTGTTTTTTTTTTCATATGTTTATGTCCTATTTAGTTTTAAATATATAAGTTTATAAACTATAAATTATTTTAGTATAAGTATGAAAAACATTAAAACCATTTTTTTAGCATTAACTTTTCTCACAATTATTTTATTTAGCCTAATTTACCTTAGTTCTTGTGATGAAGGACCAACAGAACCGGAAATTGAACCCGGGAGAAGAGATTATGTATGGGAGGTTGACACACTAAAAATGCCTTTTTTTAGTTCACTTCATAGAATTTGGGGTAGCAATGAGAATGATGTTTGGGCAGTTGGTCCAGGTGGAGATTTAAGTAATACAATTTACCATTATGATGGTGAGGAGTGGACTACTGATGGAATTTCAAGAGGCATTTCACCAATTTCTATTTGGGGTTTTGCATCAAATAATGTTTGGATTGGTGGTCTTGAAGGGAGAATATGGCATTTTGATGGGACTGATTGGAAAGAAAATTTTCGTTTACCACATCCACAATTTCTTTTCAGTGGCTTTATGGATATTTATGGTGATCAACCAAATGATGTTTATGCAGTTGGATTTGTAGATAGTACTGATGGGAGAAAAGGAATGATCTTTCATTATGATGGAGTAGAATGGGAAAGTGTTAATATTGTATCTACCCATACCACATTAGCTCGTATAAAAAGAGGACTAAAAACAAGTAAAAATTATTTTATACGCGGTATTGTAGAAAACGATTGGGCGGAAGATACTACAAAAATATTAATGTTCGATGGTAAAAAACTAATTGAAATATATTCTGCAATTGATACTAAAGACAAAACCAATTTTATCCAAAATATAAATGATGAAATGATTTTTGTAATTGGATATTCACTTAATAAATATTATAAAAGTCAATTTGTAAAATTTTATGATATAAATGAGAGCAATTTTGGTATTCAGATTTTTGGTAGAAGTTTGAAAGACATATTTTTGGGCATGAAAGGTGGAATTGCACATTATAATGGTAATAATATACAATATTTAATTGAGATTGATGAAAATAGAGTGTCTGAATTTACTGCTTTTGAAAAAAATGTATTTTTTTTAGCTTATGATTTTAATAAGGGATTAAACTTAGTATATAAAGGAACAATAAAATAGAATGGAGGAATTACTTTTATAGTATTATAATTAACAGCTGGAAGTGAGGACACACTTCCAGCTTAAAAGAAAAGCACTTAAGGCTGGTAACCTATTAAATTTCATAAAATGAAATATTGGCTTTTCTTATTTAAAAATAAGAAAAATTAACCTAACAAAAGGAAAATTATCATGAACATTTCATTAAAATATTTTCTAATAATTTCTCTATTTGCAATCTCATTTTCACCTCTATTTGCTTCTCAATATTATTACCATAGCTCAATGAGTAATTATAGAATTCAAAGAACAACATTTAGTTATGGTGGCTCGCCGGCGTATGAGCCCACGGCATATTCATATGGTTATTCTGAGCACTATTATAATGGGAATCCACCGAGTATACCTGCTTGGACAGAATATAAAGAGGTAATTAGATTTTATGAATTTAACTTGAATTTTTTACCTGCAGATGCATATAATGTATCAGTAAAAATAGAAGCATATCGTTCTGAAGGTAGTGGAAGTTCAAAATTTGTAAAAACTTCTGATAATTTATATCCAAATGATGAGGCAATGTTTGATGCAGTATTAAATGGTAGTGAACTCTTTACCGTTGATAATTCAAGTGGTACTTGGCATAATATAACTTCTTCGGTTACTACAAATATTGCTGCCAGAGGAAATGTTAATTTTGGAGTAAGAAGAAGTGGAACTGATTGGGGCTATGTAACAGTTCATATATTAGTTGAATGGGATGCCCCTAGCCATATAACAGCACAAAATAACTTTTCTGGTGGTACAATTAAAGTAGGTGTAAATACTTCCCCAATTTTACGAACGAATCCTTATAATTTTAGTGTAAATGTAAATAGTACGGTTAATTTGCAAGCTGTGGAACAAACTAATGTTGGGTATAGTATGATTTGGAATGATACTGAAGCACCTTTAAATAAAAGTGAGTGGAGAAAATATAAAGATCAAATTTGGTCATTTAAAAATAGTAATCAATCTTATAGTTTTACTGCTGCAACAGATGATAATGACTCTAAATATGAGGCGGGATTACGTAAGGTCTGCAATATAAGTTTTAAGAACAACTTTATTGGAATTTCAAGTAGTGGAAATATGAAAGTTAATGGAACTACGTATTCTGCACCAACTTCAAGCTTTAACGTTGTTGAACAAAATAAAATCACAGCCGAAGCGACTCAATATTATGAAATAAATGCAATTAGTTATGCTTTTCAAAATTGGGAAGGTGAAGGCACGAGCAGATTAAAAGATTTTTATCCTTCTTTACATAAGCAATATGTTGCCAATTATAAAGGTACACCTTTATTTAGTGATGCAAATTATAGAAATTTGACTTTTAACACATTTAATCCAAGAGTTACACAAAATGTTTTACTAAATTGGAGTGAACATCCAAATACAAGTGTTACAAAATATCAAATTTGGAGACATGAAAAATATAATGGTGTTTATACATCACCAGTCTTATTGGCCACAGTAAACCGAGGCACAACTACTTGGACAGATAATGGATTTTATATTGGCAACTCTTATTCAGATTATCAGCTATTTTATGATGTTAGAGCCTACTACTCAACAGAAAACACATATTCTGTAGATAGTTATAAACAATGCTATGGTACATCAACAGCTGTTAACAAAATAGCTGAAACAGATAGTATAGCAACAATAGAAGAATTGTTAGAAAATAGTATTTCAAATTATCCAAATCCATATAATCCAGCAACCACAATATCGTATCAAATAAAGGAAGCAGGTAATGTACAAATAACGGTTTATGATGCTTTAGGCAGAAAAGTAAAAGAGTTAGTAAATGAGATAAGAAATCCGGGAAAATATGAAGTAATGTTTGATGGGAGCAGATTATCCAGCGGAATTTATTTTTACACAATGAAGATAAACAATTTTACATCCTCTAAGAAAATGCTTTTAACAAAGTAGTTAAACTCTATCAAAACATGCTATATTTATAAAATATGGCATGTTTTTCTTGTCATGAATAATTTTAAACTTTTTCAGAGCATTACGTATATATACTGATTTTTTTCCGCTTTCTTTTGCATACATTCACAGCATCTTTTGTAAAAAATTATTACTTAAAAAAAGAATTATAAAAACATTGAGATATAAAATTTATTTAATTGACTAAAATTGTTTTTTTTTCATATGTTTATATCCTATTTAGTTTTAAATATCTAAACTTATAAACTATAATTTTATTTAGTATAAGTATGAAAAACATTAAAACCCTCTTTTTACCATTTACATTTCTAACAAGTATTTTATTTAGCCTTCTTTATCTTGGTTCTTGCGATGACGGACCAACAGAACCGGAAATTGAACCCGGAAGAAGAGATTACACTTGGGAAGTTGATACTTTAAATGTGCCATTTGGAGAATATACTTCTTCTTACGGAATTTGGGGTACAAGTCCAAATAATATATGGATGACTGCTGGGAGAAGTTCTTCAAATCAGTATCGATTATTTCATTTTAATGGAACAAGTTGGAAAAATATAGAAGTGGGTTTTTCACTTTTGGATGCATGGGGTATATTTGGTTTTAACGAAAATAACATTTGGATTTGTACTGGTTCAGGACAAATATCTAGGTATAATGGTTTAAATTGGGAACCTTTTGCGGATTATACTCCAAAAGGAGAAGTTTTGGCATTACACGGTTTTTCTGGAAGTAGTATTTCTGAATTTTATTCTTTCGGCGCCTATCTGGAAGGTCCATATAGAAGTAGAAGTAAGGCTATTTTGTTAAAATATAATGTACAAACTAATAATTGGGAATTTGTGGATATAGGAGATACAAAAACTGTTTTTTCGTCAATGACTTATGATTCTTATGAAAAATGTTTTTTTATTACTAGTTATAACCCTCAAGGTGGTTACCAAAATATTTATAAGTTTCAAGACAGAACTATAACGAACCTATATGAGAGTACTGAAGAAACAAAAGTGTTTAATATGGAAAAAAGGGCATACTTTATGGTTGGGAAAAAAATATTAAAGTATAAAAATAATAGTTTATTTATTTGGAAAGATTTTTCTGAATTAGAAGGATTTGCAGGTCCTATTCTAGGAAGAAATGAAAAGGATTTTTTTACAGCAACTTTTGGAGTGGGAATTGGACACTACAACGGAGAAGACAATAAAATATTATTCGAAACAGATTTATGGTTTAGTTCTCATATAATTTTTAAAGAGGAGGTTCTCTTTGTGTGTTACAGGCCGTACATCAAGGAAGACATAATAATACACGGTAAACTGAAATCATATTAAGGAGGTTTGGGGAAAAATTTTAAATTTATAAGAGACGGTGCGACCACACCGTCTCAATAAAAGCAAATAAATAATTAAGACTACCCATCTTAAAAGAAGCGTGGCTTCAAGCTTATTTGCTTATTAAATATAACAAATGGTCTATTAAAATTAAAGTGGAGTAAAAAATGAATTTATTAAAATTAATTTTAGTTTTTTTATTTCTGTTAATTAGTGACCAAATTTTAGCTGTGGGAATTAGCGTGTCCGGTCCTTCATCAGCTGTAATGGAAGCAGGAACGACAACAAAAACAGTTAGATTTTATATTTCGTATTCGCCAGGTGGAAATCCTTGGACTTCGAGCTTACATTATAAAATTAATGGAGGAAACCGAATACCTAGTAATTTTGATGGTAGTAATGCCAATAATCCTTCTTATGTAGATATTTCATTAACTGAAGGTAGTCATACAATTACTTTTGAATGGATGGCTTATGATTATGGAAATTATGAGTGGTACTATGCTGATACCGAAACTAAAAATATTACCATTAATTTTAAAGTGTTTACAAAAAACAACTTTGGCGAAGGGAATATCAAAGTCGATGGAGTAACTCAAATTTCAGGCTTTTATAAATTAACCAAAGGTGGTAGTAATATTGGGCTTGAAGCCTTAGAGCAGAATTTTAATGGATATTATTTTATTTGGAATACTTCAGGGACTAACAATAGCAAATGGGATAGAATTCCATATCAAAGTTCAGGTATTTTTCATTCATATAACAGAGCTACAACATATTCAGTAATCTCTTCAGACAATTATACAACACTCGAAGCTGGATTACGAAAAATATGCGGTATAACCTTTAGGAATGATCATGTTGACGGTTCAAATGGAGGAACAATTACTGTTAATGGCGGTACATACAGTTCTCCCACATCAACTTTTAACATTGTTGAACAAAATACAATAACTGCTTCTGCAATAAATCACACAACTAATTACATTAAGTACTATTTCCAAAAATGGGAAGACAACAGTACACAACAAACCAATAAAGTATTTACTGTAAATGCACATGATGAAATAAAAGCTCATTTTAAGGGTTATCCATTATTTGATGATGCTACCCGTAATCTTCATTTTAATACTTATAACCCAAGGGTAACTCAAAATATAATTCTTTATTGGAATGAACATCCAAATGTAAATGTTACTCAATATCAAATATGGAGAACGGGTAAAGATGAAAACGGGAATAATTTGCCCGTAACCTTACTTACAACAGTTAATAGAGGAACAACAAGTTTTACAGATGCCGCCTATCACATTCAGCCATATAATACCGGGGCACAATTGCAATATGATGTTAGGGCTTATTATCAAACAGAGGGAACATATTCAAGTACTGATTGGGAAACTGTGAATGGGGAATATGCCGGAATAAATAAAAAAGCAGATGTAGATAGTTTATCAACAGTTGAAGAATTGTTGGCAAATAGTATTTCAAACTATCCAAATCCATATAATCCAACAACCACTATATCGTATCAAATAAAGGAAGCAGGTAATGTACAAATAACGGTTTATGATGCTTTAGGCAGAAAAGTAAAAGAGTTAGTAAATGAGATAAAAAATCCGGGAAAATATGAAGTAATGTTTGATGGAAACAGATTATCGAGCGGAATTTATTTTTATACAATGAAGATAAACAATTTTACTTCCTCAAAGAAAATGCTTTTAACAAAGTAGCTAAAAAATATTAAAACATGCTATATTTATAAAATATGGCATGTTTTCTGTAATTGTGGAAAGATTTAGCAGTTAATCTGAAACTAATGTATTTTATTGTCATCAAATACAGATTCTAAAAAAAAGAAGAATATAAATGATTGATCTGATAAATACAGAAAACTTTGAAAAATTTGTAAAAGATAAAGAAGCATCGCTAATTTATTTTAGTACACCGCAATGCAACGTTTGTAAAGTTTTAAAACCTAAAATTATAGAACTTATTAATACTGATTATCCCAAAATTAAAATGGGTTATGTTAATTGTGAACAAGTAAAAGATGTGGCTGCACAAAATAGAATTTTTACAGTGCCAACTATAATTGTTTATTTAGACGGCAAAGAATTTATAAGAAAATCCAGAAATATAAATATGGCCGAATTTTCAAATGAGCTTGAAAGACCTTATTCATTATATTTTGGTTAACTATATAAATTAAATATGATTTTCTGTTAAATTGATAATATATTAATTAAAATTATGATTATTTTTACTTATTGATTTGATTAGAAAATAAAATGAAAAAATCAGTATTTGATCCCGCAGTTAAATTCTTCATAATTATTATTGGATTAGTAGTACTATTCGGAGTATTAAAGGAACTGCAGTATATTGTAGTACCTTTGGTTATTGCATATCTTTTGCTTTTTGTTTTTGAACCGTTAAATGTTTTTTTAACAAACAGAAAAATTCCTCAGCCGCTTGCCATTGTAGTTGATCTGCTTTTAATTATTGGTTTTTTCTGGGCATTATCAAATTTTATAATTGGTTCGTTCAGCCGGTTTGGAGAAGAACTTCCGCTTTATCAGCAGAAACTAAATAATATAGTAAAAAGTACAGCATTATCATTCGGTATTAATGATCCGTTTTTTACTGAGTTTAATATTTCACAAATTTTATCTGAAATTGATTACGGCGGAATTGCAAGCGGATTATTTTCATCAACGTTATCATTGTTTTCGGCAGGATTTTTTGTTTTGTTCTTTTTCATTTTTGTCAGCTCAAGTCATAAACATATTTTAACAGCTATTAAAAATAGATATGTAAAATCTAAAGCTAAAATTTCTAATAAAGCATTGAAGAAAAATTTAATTACCGTTAAAAGTGAAGATGTTGATTTAGAAAAAGACCGTATTGAATCAATTAAATTAGAAAAAGAAAAAACAATTGAGCAGACATTTAAAGATATTACACAACAAATTCAAAGATACATTGCAACTAAGTTTTTAATTAGTCTGGTTACTGGAATTATTGTGGGAATTATATTATGGATTTTTAATATTGATTTTACAATTGTCTGGGCAGTTATGGCATTTTTCTTAAACTTTATACCAAATATTGGTTCTATAATCGCAATTATTTTACCAACTGTTATGACCTTAATTCAATATGAATCAATTGGATATACTTTTTTAGTTGGCGGTATAATTACAATAATTCAGAATATTATAGGCAACATTCTTGAGCCAAAAATTATGGGCGATAAACTGGGCTTAAATCCACTCGTAATCTTAGTCTCATTATTGGTTTGGGGTTATATTTGGGGAATTGCCGGAATGTTTTTGGCAGTTCCAATTACCGCAGTCATTAAAATTATTATAGCAAATTCTAAATCTTATAATCTGCAGTTTCTAAAAGATTTGATGGGAAATTCAGATGATCTTGATAATAAAGAAACTATAACATAAAATTAATTACATCCACTCCAGCTTTCATCATTAATTAAAATTTGTTTTAATGAATCAACTTTAATCTGCATTTTTGTTACTAAGTTTTGAAATTCTTTTGTGTTTTTAAGTCCAGACCAATATGGTGAAATTAAATTTTGCTTATATTCAAACCAGCCTTTGCTTACTGCTTTGTTTAACCAATTAATCGAACTTTTGTTATCATCTTCAATTGCAAATATATCAGCTAAACTTTTTTCAATACTTCCATTTCCATTAAATGTTTCTTTAATGGAGTTTTTATAATCGTTCTTTTCGCTTTGTAAAATAACTTCAGCTTCACTTTTTTTATTCATTTGTTTTAGAATATAGGCATAATCATATTCTTTTTTGTTCCCGCTACTCTTTATGGCTTTATCTAAATATGCTTTAGCTTTACTATAGTTTTGTTTGAATAATTGAATTTTGCTGCCAAGTGATAATGTATAATTCCAGTCCGGTGAAAAATTTTCTAAATTTTCAAAATATTTTTCTGCACTTGAAATATTATTCATCAACAAATATTGTTCAACTAAATAAACATGTGCCAATAAATTTTGAGGTTCAAATTCCAGTGCTTTCTTAAACCATATAATTGCCAAACTATCACAGTTAAGTTTTTGATAAATTCCGCCCATTACAATAAATCCAAAAACATTATCCGGCTCTAAAAGCACGGATTGGTTAATTAGTTTAAATGCATTATCAAGGCTTCCTTCGTTAAAATGAACAACGCCAAGATTATAGATTGCAGCATAATAATTTGGATTTAACCTTATTGCTTTTTCATAATGATATTTTGCTAATCTGTAGTTTTGTTTTGCCTCATAACTTTTTGCAAGCGATGAATGACCTTCAGCTAAATTCGGATCAAGTGATAAAGCTTTATTGCTCATAATAATTGCAGAATCTCTCCAATTATTTGAATACATATATCTTCGTACTTTTTGATCATAAGCTGAAGCTAAACATGCATAAGCGAAGGCATAATTTGAATCAATTGCCAGAGCCTTTTTGTAAAATTCAATTGCACGCTCATTATCTTCATTTGTGTATTTAGAAGCAAAATCTCTTCCTTTTAGGCAAAATGCGTAAGCATCAATATTATTAGTGGGTTTTGTTTCAATTAAAAGTTTTTCTTTTGGTGCAAGCTGGGCTTCAAGTTCGCTTGCTATATGTTTTGCAATTTCTGATTGAACTTCAAAAATATCATTTATATTTCTATCAAAAGTTTCAGCCCAAATATGTTCATCATTACTTGAATTAATTAACTGAGCAGTAATCCTAACTTTTTTATCAATTCTTCTAACGCTGCCTTCTAAAATTGTACCGGCACCAAGCTCATTGGCAATTTCCGGAATTGTATAATTTGTTTCTTTATACTTCATTACAGATGTTCTGGAAATTACTCTTAATTCAGAAATTTTTGAAAGCTGTGTCAGAACATCATCGGTTATTCCATCGCTAAAATATTCATCTTCTTTTGAATCGCTCATATTTACAAAAGGAAGAACGGCTATTGTTTTTGCGTTAAGAGGTAATAATTTAACGGAGCCTTTTTGGTTAACAAAATATGTAAAACTTGTTGCCAAAATAAAAATTAAAGTATGAAGAAAATATTCCATGAGTTTCAATTTTTGTTTACCGTCTTTGCCATGATACCAGGCAATAATAATTACGGATATCGCACCAAAAGAAACAAAAATAAGTAGTGTATCAAAAATAAAAGTCGGAAGCTGATATCGAAAACTGAAAAGATGTACAAGTCCAATTGTGGTAATGCAGGCACTTATATAAATGGCAAGATATTTTCTGATCTTACGATTTTTTATTTCATCAAAGAAATTCATTATTGCCGTTCAATCAATAATGAAAACTAAAAGTTATATTATTTATTTACAATCAAAATAATCCGGATATGTATTTTCAGTTGTAGCTTTAAATGAATCGATTTTCGATTCCATTAAGCTTAACAGTTGTTTGTATTTTGGTTCTTTCTTCAAATTATTGAAATATGGATAAATTTTAATTCTGCTAATATCAATGTATCCTTTATCAATTGCTTTTTTCCACCAAATAAATGCGTTTTCTTTATCATTTATAATCGAATAAATTTCAGCGAAAGCGAGATAATTGAAATTAGAATATGTGATACTTTTATTGAAATAATCTGTATAATCTAGCAATTCTTCATCTAATATTATTTTAGCGCTATCAGTTTCTCCAATTTGAATTAAAGAATAAGCATAAAAATATTCTGGATCAGTTTTAGTTATTTTTAAATACTTATCAAAGTATTCAATAGCTTTTTTATGTTCACCTTTTACAGCTTTAATTCTTGCACCAAGAAACCACCCAAAAATTGCATTTGAATCAATTTCAATTGTTTGATTAAAATATTTTTCAGCATTCTTAAAATCACCTGAATTTAAATATAGTTCACCTAAATGAATATTTGCATAAGTATGATTTGGTTCAAGATTTATAGCTTTTTTTGCCCATGTTATTGCGCTTTCATAACAATCCAAATCCTTATAAGCCATGCTAACACTAATGTTTCCCATAACATAATTTGGTGCAAGTTCAACAGCTCGTGTCATCCAATAAATTGCTTCATCACTGTGCCCGCCAAACATTTTCATCTGACCATAATTAAGCAGTGCACTCCAATAGTTAGGATTAAGATCAATTGCTTTTTTATAGTTTGTATATGCCAAATCATTTTCTTCTTTTGCTTGATAAACAGAAGCAAGAGATTTATAACCTTCGGCTAAATTTGGATTGAGTTCAATGGCTTTTTTACTAAGAATCAATGCAGAATCAATCCAGCTGTCGGGTTCCCAATATTTAGCAACTTTTTGGGAATAAGCGTCTGCAAGACCGGAATATGCTAGTGAATAATTTGAATCGACCTTCAGCGCTTTTTTAAATAATTCAATTGATTTCTCGTTTTCTTCTTTTGTGTAATTGTAATAATGATGTCTTCCCTTTAAATAATAAGTATATGCTTCCAAATTATCTGTTGGTTTTTCCCTTATTTGTTCAACTTCGGTTGGTAATAATTTTGCATGAAGTGCAGCTGCAATTCTTTCTGCAATATCTGATTGTATATCAAAAATATCTTCTAATTCTCTATCATAGGTTTCTGACCAAATGTGGATATCGTTGTTTGCATCAATAAGCTGACCTACAATTCTAATTTTATTTCCGAAAGTTCTAACACTTCCTTCTAAAATTGAACCGGCGCCTAATTCTCCGGAAATTTCAGTAATGTTTTTATCTGTATTTTTATACTTCATAACGGAAGTTCTTGAAATTACTTTCAAATCAGAAACCTTACTTAGCTGATTTAAAACATCTTCAGTAATTCCATCAGCTATAAATTCAGATTCATTTGTTTCATTAAAATTTGAAAATGGAAGAACTGCAATTACTTTATCATTCAATTCTTTTTTCGGTTTTCCGCTAAAATCGATTTTGAAATAAAGAGTAATTAAAAGTAAAATAACTAAGAGTGATTGTAAAATTATTTCTGTTGCCTTAAATTTTTGTTTTCCTTCTTTACCATGAAACCAGGAAAAAACTATTACTCCCAATACACCAAATAAAAGAGTAAAAAAAACAAAATCAAAAATAAAATCCGGCAGATTGTAACGCATGCTTATAAGGTGAGTAACGCCAATTGTTGTTATTGCAGTACTAATATAAATTGCTAACCATTTTCTTATTTTGCGCTCTTTTATCTCTTCAATTAAATTTTTCATAGCTTTAAAAGATTTTTATAATTGTAAAATTAGTATTATAAATGCCAATATTCATAAATAATGAAAATTTAAAGTGTGAGTTACATCATTTGAAATTGCATAATTATAAAATAAATTATAATATTAATATTAAGACAAATCAGCCGATTTCAAAATGAATAATAATAAAAATATTACACAACTACTTAACAAAGCAACACATGGTGATGAATTTGCTCTTGAAAGAATTTTGCCGTTAGTCTATAATGAATTAAGAACTATTTCATCAAAATATCTTAGAGATGAATATAGAAAACATACTTTACAAACAACAGAATTAGTTCATGAGGCTTACATAAAACTTATTGGAAGTGAAAATTTAACTTGGGAAAGCAGAGCTCACTTTTTTGGCATTGCCGCCAGATCAATGAGACAGATTCTTGTTGATTATGCGAGAAAAAGAAAAGCTGACAAAAGAGGTTCCGGACAAACATTAATTTCGCTTGATAAAGCCGAATTTGCCTTAAGTGACTCTGAAGATCAAATTTTAAATTTAGATGATGCTTTATCCCAGTTAGAAAAGTTAGATGAAAGATCAAGCAAAATTGTAGAACTCAGATTTTTCTCGGGTTTATCTATTGAAGAAACTGCACAAATGTTAAATATCTCTCCGGCTACTGTAAAACGCGATTGGAATTTTGCAAAGGCATGGCTTTACAGAGAAATAAATTAAATTTTTAAAGTTCTATCGTGAATTCAAACTATAATGAAATAATTAAATCAATTTTTGAAAGAGCTTTAGAGCTTGATAGGTTAAGTAGAGAAATTTTTTTCAATAATCTCAAAGAAGAAGAAAAACCATACGAAGAAGAAGTAAAGTCACTCCTGCAAGCTTTTGAAAAACATAATGATTTTCTGGAAATAGAAACAGATCTAAATATATTTTCAGAAGATAAAATTGGTCCGCACCCTCTTATTGGTCAGCACATAGGATCTTACCTTATTGATGAAGAAATTGGCATTGGAGGAATGGGTATTGTTTTTAAAGGAAAAAGAGATGATAAGGAATTTGAGCAAAAAGTTGCAATTAAGATTTTAAAACAAGGTTTATCCACAGAGTACTTGGTTAAAAGATTTCAGAATGAACGTCAAACATTAGCTAACCTTCAGCATCCAAATATAGCCAGACTTTTTGATGGAGGAAAAACATCAGAAGGTCTTCCTTATCTAATTATGGAATTTATTGATGGCATGCCCATAACTGAATATTGTGATAAAAATAATTTATCAATAGATCAACGTTTAAAATTATTTATAACAGTTTGCAATGCAGTTCAATATGCGCATCAAAATTTAGTTATTCATAGAGATATTAAGCCTGGAAATATTTTAGTCAACAATGAAGGAAGACCTAAATTACTTGATTTTGGAGTTTCAAAACTACTTGATAATGAAAATTCAGAAAAGCATGAAGATCTAACTAAAACAGGAATGTGGCATTTAACTCCGGAATTTGCCAGTCCGGAACAAATTAAGGGCGAAAATATCACAACTGCAAGTGACATTTATTCATTAGGAGTTTTGCTATATCAAATACTTTCCGGATCGGCACCTTATAAAATTTACAATGCTTCACCGCTTGCAATAAGCAAAATTCTGGACGAGGAAAAAATAACTAAACCAAGCGAAATAGCTCTCAAAAACACAAAAGAAATTAACAAGGAAGAGTTAGAAAATAAACTTCTTCCAAATTATAAAGAGCTTAAAGGTGATATAGATAATATTGTTTTAAAAGCAATGCATAAAGATCCAAATCAACGGTATAGTTCGGTTCAAGAATTTTCAAATGACATTGACCGATATTTAAAAGGATTGCCTGTTATAGCCAGACCGGATACTTATGGTTATAGATTTTCAAAATTTGTTCAAAGGCATAAAGTTGGAGTTGCACTTTTTGTTTTGGTTAATATAATTATTCTTTCAAGTATTGCTGCTGTAATTTACCAAGGTAGAATTGCTGCAAAAGAAAGGGACAAAGCGAAAATTGAAAATCAAAAGTATGAAAAAGTTAATGGATTCTTGACAAGTATACTTTCTTCCGTTGATCCAAGTGAAATTGGCAGAGATGTAAAAGTATATGATGTTTTAGATAAAGCTGCAGAAGATGTCGAAACCAATTTTAAAGAACATCCAGAAGTGGAAGCTTCAATTAGAAGTACATTGGGCAATACATACGTAAACTTGGGAGAATACGACAAAGGGAAACCATTTTTAGAGAAAGCATATAAAATAAATTTGGATAAGTATGGAAAAGAAAGTAAAGAGATTGCAGCAAGCATTCATGATTTGGCAAATTATTATGATTGGATAGGCGAATATAAAAAAGCCGATTCACTTTATTCCCAATCAATAAATATTTTTAGAAAAGTTTTAGATAAGCCTTCAAAAATGTTTGCAGATGCATTAAACAATCATGGAATTGTTTTAATGAACTTTGGTAAATACGAAGAAGCTGAAAATTTATATTTAGAAGCAATTGATATATCAAAAAAAGTTGAAGGTAAGAAATCAAAAAACTTGGCATCAATTTATAATAACCTTGCCTATTCTTATACGGATGAAGGAAAACTAGATAAAGCTGAAATATATTATAAACAATCCTTAAGAATTCTCTTAGAAATATTAGGTAAAAACAGACCCGAAGTTGGAACGGCATATAATAATCTAGGATGGTTATATACACAACTCGAAAAATTTGATTCAGCAGAAGTTTATCTGCAAAAATCATATGAACTTAAATATGAACTAAAAGGAAAAGATCACCCAGACGTTGGATTGGCACTTAATAATTTGGGAGTTATTAAAACACGGAAAGGTGAGTACTTAGAAGCTGAGAACTATTTTTACGAAGCAATTGAGCAATATAAAAAATCATATCCATCGGATCATCCGCTAATAAGTACAAGTTATGCCGGATTGGGAAGAGTTTACTTTAGTTTAGGAAAGTTTGTTAAATCAGAAGAATATTTTAGAAAATCATTAGAAATAAAAATCAAAAAACTTCCGGCTGATCATTGGGAAATTTTTAAAACTAAAGGTGAATTAGGAATTGTTTTAATTAAAGAAAATAAATTAAATGAAGCAGAAAAACTTTTAACAAAAAGTTATGAATACTATTATCAAAACCAATCAGATGATAAAAAATCCCAGGAAGACTTTTTAAAAGCACTTATTGAGCTTTACGACAAAAAAAACAATCCAGAACTTTCAGAAAAATATCAGGCACTTCTAAATAATCTTTAAAATATCTATTAGTCTTTGAGCTAATCCTTTCATTTTCATCGCATGTATTTAGAGCAATTACCATTTTATTTGTTAAAAATACAATCAATTATAAATTCTATTAGGTGAACTATGAAAGCAACATTCAAGTATTTTATTTTGTTATTCTTAATTTTAGGCATAGTTAATAGCTGCGATAAAAATGAGATGCCGAATAATCCGCAGGATAATTATGAAAATATTGCAGTTAAAGTATCAATTCCAGAAGGTTCAAATGCTGATTTAACAAACGCATCAATTTTTAGTCTAGGTGAAGCAAGTGAACTAACTTCTGAAAAAATCGGAAACCTGCCTTTTAATAATGGCAGTGTTGAATTAGCTTATCTTCTCGATAAAGATAATAATGTGCTATTATCAGGATTCTTGACTGACAGCAGAAAAGAAATATCAATTGAAACTACAGCAGAAATAATGATTTATTATGCACTCGATTATTATCTTTTACCTGAAAGTGCAAAAAAACTCTTTGTTATAAATATTAAAAATGTTCCTGGCTTCTCAGAATTTGTTACATCCATAAGTGAACTTTTTAAATCTGATCCATTAATGTATTCTAATGGAAATTATCTTCCTCTGTTAAATAATTTTGTAAATCAAATTTCAACACAACAATTTTCCGGAAATCTGAAAAAACGAATTGCGATAGACGGAGAAAAGACAAAAAGCGGTGTTACAGTTGCGAAAACTGAATCTGATCATATTAAACTGCAAAACTCTTATCCAAGAAGGTTAAAAGTTTTTATTTACAAAAAATCATTTTATGATAGAAACGCTAACTTATCACAAATTTCTAATTATACTTCAAATCCATATAAAAGTTTTGATTTTGATCCAGTTGAAGCTATTGAAATAAAGGAGCTTGAAATTGGGCAAAAAATTTCACAATTAAACGCACAAGCTTCTTCAATAGAAAACACATCAAGTACAGAGGATATTGAGTTATTCTTAAATGAATCAACAGAATTAGCAGCAAAATATGAAGTTGTTGTAATTGGATCGGGTTCATTAGAATCAATCGGTAGAGATTTAACTGAAGCTGAAATAAATGCATATGAAGATATTAATGTGAAAACTTATGCTCTTGACTATCTATTACCAACACTACTTGATATTGGCGGTAATAAAGAATTACTTCCTTCAGTAGGAGATGCCAAGGAAAGTGAATTATTAAATTCTGTTATGCCAGTGTTGGAAGCCAATCCAGATATTCTTAATGCAATAAAACAAAATGATTTTAAAACTGCATCGGAAAATTTATTGCCAATTCTTTATGGAGATATAAGACTTTCTGATGAATTAAGAAATTTGCTGACCGATGTGTATAATATAATTTCAGACAATGGATCAATGCCAAATACATTTGTACAGAGTCAAGAATTGATAGAAACGGGAGCTCCCCGAATTCAAAAAGTTATGGAAGTTATGTATAAAAATATGGATTTTGGTAATAAGGTAAATATTAATATGCTTAATTCACCTGCAAAATCAATTGAAAATTGGAGCGTTGATTGCATTGATGCAATAATAAAATTAACTCCAACAGAATCGAAGGTATGTTTAGGCGAAGCTCAAAGCATTTCGGTTTCTTGTAAAACTATCTACGATGAATCTACAGAGGAGTTAGAATATCATTGGAGTACAGATGCAAAATTCGGCGGACGTATTCAGGATATAGATGATAATCCAAGTAACTTTGGAAAATCTATTATTACAAAATCAGCAAATGTTTCATATATAAGTTCAGCTTTAGAATCTGAATTAACAGGTGGTGATAATATTGAATCAGTTAATGTTACAGTTTTTATAAAAAATAAAATTACAGGTGAGATATCAGAAGCAGGGCAAGGTAATACAAAAATGAATAATGTAAAAGGATGCGTTTCATTTTTTGTTGGATTTTCAAAAGAAGTTGGAATAAATTCATATAGCTCTATAGCTTGTTCAAGTGGAATGGAATATAGTGTACAACATCCTTCATTTGTTGCAGTATTTGAAGCAGTAGAAAATGCAAGTTATTATAAAGGAAGAGTAATGAGAAAAGATGGTACTTATGGAAATGAGTTTACAATTACGAATTTAGAAGATATTGGTGAAGGTTCAGTAAAATATAAAATGGGCGTTGGTCCAATTTACATCTTTACCACATGCAGTGAAGATCAAGCAAAAGAAGAAGAACAAAAAAGATTTGATTATCTAGATGAAATAGGGCATGCAGGTATTGAGATTACACCGGTCTTTTAATTAGTTTATCAAAACAATTTAATTCCTTTTTAATTAAGTACGATTCCCATATTCAAAAAATATGGGAATTTTTTTTGAGCCAATGTCTCCTTCTTTTACGCATGTAAAAATAAGCTATGTTAAATATAATTGGAGGAAAAATGAGAAAAAACAGACAATTTTTATTCCTAGTAATATTATCATTTGCAATTGCAAATAAACCCTTTTATTCTCAAGACGGTTCTTTAGATTTAAGTTTTGGCACAAATGGTATAGTAACCACATCTATCGGATCGGGAATAGACTATGGAAAAGATGTTGCTATACAATCTGACGGAAAAATATTAGTGGCTGGTTATTCAAATAACGGCAGCGACTTCGATTTTGCCTTGGTGCGATATAACGATGATGGTTCATTGGATAATTCATTTGGCAACAATGGTATTGTTATAACTGATATAGAATCAAGAAATGATAATGGACGTTGTTTAATAATTCAAAATGATGGTAAAATTCTTGTTGGCGGTGATTCTAATTTAGATTTTGCAGTAGTCCGCTATAACAGTGATGGTTCACTAGATAATTCATTTGGTTCAGGGGGGAAAGTATATTTTCCTAAATTCCGTGTTGATTTTGGTCATGGTATTGAATTGCAGTCTGATGGTAAGATAATTATTGCTGGAGCTGCAGATATATCTAATTATTTTGCCTTTGCTTTAGTTCGTTATAATAGCGATGGCACCCTGGATACTAGCTTTGGGACAAATGGAATTGTGACAACGTTTTTTGGATTTTTCAGCGATGGAGGAAGATGTGTTAAAATACAATCCGATGGTAAAATAGTTGTTGCCGGTTATACATCAGATGGCTGGTTTAATTTCGCAATGATTCGATATAATACGGATGGTTCTCTTGATACTAGTTTTGGAACCAATGGAATTATTGAACTTAACTTTGAAAGTTTTGATGATGACGAAGCACAAAGCATTGAAATCCAACCAGATGGTAAAATTGTTGTTGGTGGATATTCTGCAGGTGATTTTCTAATAACAAGATTCAATGCCGATGGTTCTCAGGATATTAGTTTTGGAACCAATGGATTTGTTATAACTTCAATTGGATCAGGAACAGATGAAGGGAAAAGTGTGTTAATTCAGCCTGATGGTAAAATAGTCCTCGCAGGATTTTCACGTATTGGCAGCAACGATGATTTTGCAGTTGTAAGATATAATAGTGATGGTTCATTAGATAATTCTTTTGATTCTGACGGTAAAGTTACTACTGCAATTGGGACAAATAATGATCAGGCATATGGTATTGCACTACAGAATGATGGAAAAATAGTAGTTGCTGGATATTCAGCTATTTCAAGTAGTAATTATGATTTTGCGATTGTGAGATATAATAATCCTTCAGTACTTCCGGTTGAATTAACAACTTTCACAGCAGAAATAAATTCAATTGGTGTTGAGTTAAATTGGGAAACAGCAACTGAAGTAAATAATTTCGGATTTGAGGTGGAAAGAAACGCTTCGACTTCACTTAGCATGTCGGTCATCCCGAGCGGCGACAAGGGATGGGAGAAACTCGGATTTGTAGAGGGACATGGAAATAGTAATTCGCCAAAATATTATTCATTTACTGATAATACAGTTACTTCTGGCAAATATTCGTACCGCTTGAAACAAATAGATATTGATGGAAAGTTTGAATATTCAGACATAGTTGAAATAGATTTAGGATTACCAACTGAATTTGAATTATCACAAAATTATCCAAATCCTTTTAATCCAACTACCACAATAAAATATTCAATTCCAAATGTAGCCGCTGACTTTAGTCAGCGCAATGTTCAATTACAAGTTTATGATGTTTTAGGAAAAGAAGTAACAACTTTAGTTAACAAACAACAAAGTGCTGGAAATTACGAAGTTAATTTTGATGCATCTTCCTTAACTAATGGAGTTTATTTCTACCAATTAAAAGCTGGTAATTTTGTTGAAACGATAAAGATGTTGTTGATTAAATAATAAGGAATTTTTTTTAATTATTATGAGCCATTCTTAACTCTTTTACGCATGTAATTATAGTATAAAATACACTTATATGGTGAAATAATGAGAAATAGAAACCATTTACTAGCTTTAGTAAATCTGATTTTTTTGAGTCTGTTTTTAACCAATACTATGATTGCTCAAGACGGTACACTTGATAATACATTTGGATCAAATGGAATTGTTACAACACCAGTTGGTTCAGGTATTGATATAGGTTATAGTGTGGCGGTTCAATCGGATGGCAAGATCTTAGTTGCAGGAAATGCTATTAACAATAGTTCTCAAGATTTTGCCGTAGTTCGTTACAATACAAATGGTACTTTAGATGGAAGTTTTGGATCAGGCGGAAAAGTAATTACTCCAATTGGTGCATACGATGATGGAGGTTACGCTGTAGCCGTACAATCAGATGGGAAGATCTTGGTAGCAGGAAATTCATACAATATTAGCACTAGTTCAGATTTCGCGGTAGTCCGCTACAACATAGATGGCTCCTTAGATGGGAGTTTTGGAACTGGCGGAATAGTCACAACTAATATTGGGAATGGAGATAATGGACGAAGTATTGCAATACAATCGGATGGAAAGATCTTGCTGGTAGGATATACATCAGGATCCGGTTTTGGAAATTCAGACATTGCTTTGATAAGATATAATATAAATGGCACATTAGACAATACTTTTGACTCAGATGGTATTGTTACAACTAATCTTGGAACAGACATAGACCTTGGACACAGTGTAGCATTACAATCAGACAGTAAAATTGTTGTTACCGGCAGGGCTAATACTAATATTGCTGTAGTTAGATATAACGCAAATGGTTCTTTAGATAATTCATTTGATTCAGATGGAATTGTAATAACTAATCTTGGTTCAAATCGTGATTATGGCCAAAGTGTAGCTATACAATCTGATAATAAGATTGTTGTGGCAGGAGAATCAAATTTTAATTTTGCAGTATTAAGATATAATACCAATGGATCATTGGATAATTCATTTAATTCAAATGGTATCGTTATAACACCTGTTGGATTAAGTTCATCTATGGGACAAAGCATGGTAATACAATCTGATGATAAAATTGTTGTAGCCGGTAGTTCTCATGATGGCAGTGGTAATTTTAATGAATTTGCACTGGTAAAGTATAATAGCAATGGGTCGTTAGACGGAACATTTGGATCTGGAGGAATAACAACCACACAAGTTGGATCAAGTCATTCTTATGGATATAGTTTAGCTATTCAGTCAGATGGGAAATTGATTGTCACAGGTTATTTAGATATTCAATTATATTATAACACAGATTTTGCACTTGTCAGATATAATAATTCATCATTATCAAATAATGTAGTAAAAATATTTTTAGAGGGACCATTTAATTCTGGAACAATGAATCCATTATTAAATTCTTCTATTCCCACTACTCAACCTTATTCAGTTAGTCCTTGGAGCTATAATGGAACAGAAACAACAACATCTAGTTTTATTACAACTAATAATATTGTCGATTGGGTTTATCTGGAATTAAGAAGCGGCAGTTCTCCAAGTAATGCAACTACAGTTACAAATGGAAAAAGGGCGGCTCTTTTGAGAAACGATGGTGTAATTTTAGATACGGATGGAACTACAGAAATTAAATTTACGGGAGTTACATCAGGTAATTATTATTTAGCAATATTACATAGAAATCACCTGCCAATAATTAGTTCTCAAACAATAGCTATAAATTAATAGTAAAAAAATTAAAATGAGCCAGATTGCTCCCCTTTTACGCATGTGTAAATAGGTAGTTTAAAATGTAAAAGGAAGCAATTATGAAATATTTCAAAAACTATTTAATTGTAATAAGTTTAATTATAACCTCAAAATTATTCTCTCAGATTGTTACAACTGAAGAATTGGATATATTAAATGCTTATAAATTTAGTGATAATGTTTATGCTAATAATATGCCTGAACTGCATGACAATGATCTGAATACATATGCTACATGGAGAGTTGGTGATCCAAATAATACAGACTGGGGAATAATTGAATTATATTATTCCTTCTTCGTGATTACTGAAATACAACTTTTACCAAGAGGATTAGGGACACCGCATAGTTGGGATTTTAATATTTATATCAAAGAACAATTTCAAAGTGGTGATGGTACATTAGTATATACAAATAGTCAGTACCTGCAATCACAAGTGTGGATTACAATTCCGGTTAATGATGTTCCAGGTTATCAGCTTTTATTCAAGGAATCTGAAAACACGCCCGCAATAGGAACAGATTTAGCTTTTTATGAAATTAAGGTTTTTGGTAGATCAAAAATTGCTCAAATAAATGCAAAAATTCTACTTGAAGGTCCATACAATAATGGGAATATGGGAGAGCCAAGACTTTACATCCCAACAGGACAACCTTTTTACCACACTTTTGGATATACAAATGGAACCGAAATAATTCAAGCCTCTAACAAAAGTACTTTTATAACAAATAACAATATTATTGAATGGGTATTATTAGAACTTTGGAGGGGATCCTCACCCGAATTTGCTTCATTATATAGTAGAAGAGCAGCGCTACTAAAAAATGATGGTACAATAATAGATATTGATGGCTCATCTTCTGTTGAAATGAAAGTAGCTGGAACTAGCTCCTCAAATTTTTATTATTTAGTAATAAAACAACAGAATCATTTGCCTATTATGAGCTCAGAGCGATTTAATCTTCCTGGAAATTAAAAACCAACTCTGTAAAGAATGATCCTATTTTTACTCTTTTACGCATGTATTAAAAAGAATAACTACAGCTTAAAGGAGCATAAATGAAAAAGTTATATTGTGCCTTACTTTTTTTTACTTCAGTTTTATTATTTGCACAAGTTGATCAAATAGTGGAAGCTTTTCAAGAATCAAACAATGAGGTTTATACTTTCATAAAAGATAAATCATACGATCAAATAAAAAAGAATAATATTGCAACCGAAACATATCTGGCAAATCAAAGTTTTGAAACATGGTTACCTGCGGGTTGGGAAATTTATAATGAAGGTGCCGGCGGTTGGAATCAAAGTAATAGTGATTCTTACACAGGAAGTTCTTCGGTTTTTTCAAATGGATTGCCGTATTCTTCATCTTGGTTAATCAGTCCTGAAATTGATTTAACAACGGCATCTTCCGCCTTTCTAACTTTTTTTGAAAGAATTTCTAACAGCAGCGGTGGTGATGATTATCCTGAAATATTGATATCAAGTGAATATGAAGCAGGTACCGGGTTACCTTTTACTTCATCGTACACAATTTCAGAAATATCAGATTTTTATCCGCATCCTTGGGATAAAAGAACGTGGGATCTATCTGAATTTTTAGGGAATACAATACACATCGCATTTTACTATTATAATGATAGTGAAACGTTCCCTGGTTTTGATTGGTATATTGATGATATCAGTGTTACAGATGATGGCAGTACTATCTGCAATGGTGATTATGGAATACCTTCTAGTGCTACTTTAAATTCCCCTCCAGATTATGCTCAAAATATGCAGCTAAATATCCCGATTTCATGGTCTCCTCCATTTTCTGATGATGTAACAAAGCAACTTCTATATGTGGGAACTGATGGTGGTGGAACAGTTTCGCCAACAAGTATCCATAATGGTGAAGAACAATTTCCATTTACCAGCGGATTAAATTTGACTAACTTATTGCCAAACACTACATACTATTGGCAAGTTGTTCCGACAAATTGTGCTTTCGAAGCAGAAAACTGCCCGATCTGGTCATTCACAACGGGCGATGGGAATATTCACTATGGCGGCGGAAGTTCAACTCAAGGTAACTACTATTTTGCCAATTCAACCTCAGGTGCAGCAGCATCTCCTTATCAACCTAGTTATAATTGGATTGACATTTCTTCCGGAACAGACATTATTTCCAGCATTGGCAATGATGAAACATTAGGACCATTTAATATAGGTTTTAATTTTGATTTTTTCGGAAATTCATATTCCCAATTTTATATTAATTCAAATGGATTTATAACATTTGAAAATACATCAGGACAAACTAACTTTCCTCATCCTTTCCCAAGCACAAATGGAGTTAATAATTTAATTGCTGGATATTATATGGATTTAGATCCGACTAATACCAATGTGTCGGATAAACATATTTATTATGGTAACAATAATGGAGATCTAATAATTACTTTTGAAAAAATTCCACAGCTTTATTGGGATGGAAGTCAATATCAACCTGTAGATGCAGACGGTTGGCTTACATTTCAAATAATTTTATTCCAAAATGGAAATGTCAAAATTCAGTTTAAAGAAAAAGGCACTTCATTTATTGTAGATGATTTTTACACTGGAGAAGTTGGAATGGAAAATTCCGATGGTACACAAGGAATATTATACAAAAGAAACTTTTATGGCGGACCAATTTTTGACGGAACTTCACCTTTGGCTGTAGAATTTTATAAAAATAATTTAGTTTCAGCTAATGTTGAGTTAAATATATTGTTAGAGGGACCATTTTCGGGTGGAACTATGAGCTTTAGTGCTAATAATATTGTTCCACTAAATCAACCATATAACACTCCAGCTTTTGGATATAATGGTTCCGAAACAACAACTTCCGGATTCATTTCATCCAATAATATCGTTGACTGGGTTTATATTGAATTAAGAAGTGGAAGTTCTGCTAGTACAGCTACAACTGTCATAGCTAAAAGAGCTGCTTTGGTTCAAAATACTGGAGTAGTTCTAGATACGGAAGGTTCCACTGATATTGATTTTGGCATGGTTCAGCCTGGAGATTATTATATAGTCGTGTATCACAGAAATCATTTACCAATTATTAGTTCACAAGCTATAACAATTACAAATGAAATAGGTGTTGGTTTTTAAACTATTGTAATTAATAATTAAAATTATCTAGTGCATAAAAGATATTCTTCAAAAAGGAATATCTTTTTGTTTTTTAAAATGAGCTAACTTATCCTTTTTCTTCGCATGTATATATGAAGCGATAAAATTTATTCGCAAACTAGATAATTTTCATAAAACTACATGGAGGAAAAAATGAAAAAATCTATCAACAAAACAGCTTTATTAATTCTATTATTTTTCACATCAATTTCCATTTCTGCTCAATCTGTAAAAATAGGACCAAGATTAACGGGAAATCTAAATATATATAATCAAGATGGACTGACCGGTACATGGAATGGTGTTGGAGTTGGAATTGGCGGAACAGTCGACATTTCATTTAGCAAAAACTTGGGTCTTTTAACTAATCTGACAGTTTTTGATATGAAAAACTTTTCAAATGAAACTTCTGCAAACAATGCTACAACAGAAAATTCTTTATCTCTTGGATATTTAACAATTGATCCTCTCTTTAAAGCAGAATTTAGTGGTTTCTATATGTTGGGAGGTGCTTCAGTTGGTGTAAAAATTAGTTCAAGTGGAGAAAGAACTCAATCTGCCACAGGTCAAAATCCTGTTGTTACAACTTTAGATTTTGAAACTAACTCTGTAAAATTTGATTTAGCAGCAGGTACTGGATATAATTTTAAATTATCATCGTCAATGGATTTAGGTGCTGATTTTATAGCATATATTCCTTTAACAGATACTTTTGATTTTCCAGGATTAAGCAATAGCACTTTGTCATTAAAACTCGGTGCTTCATTAAAGTTTAGAATATAAATAGAGGGGAAAATATGAAAAAGTTAATAATATATTTTATTCCAATTGTTATGATATTTGTTTCATCATGCAGTAATGATTCCGGAGGAACTGTTACAGATCCCTTTGGAACAGGTAATAATGGAGGTAATACTGGTGGAACCGGAAATGTAACTTTTACAATTGGTACAACTAATGGACAACAAGGCGGCATTGTATTTACTGCTTCACCTAGTGTTGCTGTTAAAATAACAAAAGTTACTTTGAATTTGGCTGCACAAAATTTTACTGATGTTTTAACAGGAGATGGTACAACTGTTTACAATGCAAACGAAGCAGTTGGTTTGGAAGAATATACAGGTGTAGAATCAGGCCAGCAATGGACATTTCAATTTGAAGGCACAACATCTGCTGATAATAAAGCATTTAATGTCACTTCAAATTTTACTATTCCGTAGATAATATAATGTTAAAAAGGGGATGCTAATTTAAAATTTTAAGCTTCCCCTCCACTGTAGTCAATGAGTCCCTTGCACTTTAAGGGGCTCATTTTAAATAAATTTTACATAATGTGAGAAAATTATGAAACTTAAAATTTTTACAGCAGTAACAATATTTTCATACATATTACTTTCAAATTTTTTTGAAAATAAATTGTATGAAAATGATGAATCAAAAATAAATACAATAAGAACCTCATCACCTAAAGCTTCTATAGAAATGAAAAAAGAGAGAAAAGAATATTTTGAAAGAATGTTAATGGATCCCATCACAAAAAAAATCCCAAGAGGAATAAGGCAAAAAGAATTAGCATTTGCCAAAGGTTTACAAGATAAATCAAATGGATTAAAAAAAAATTTAGGCGTTGAATCTCTTGATTGGAAAGAAGCAGGTCCAAACAACGTGGGTGGCAGAACAAGAGCATTAGCTGTTGATATTACAAATCCAAATACAATTTTAGCTGGAGGGGCTTCTGGTGGAGTTTGGAAATCAACAGATAAAGGGGCATCATGGCAAATGAAAAGTACAACATTGCAAGTACTAAGTGTTACAAGTTTAGCTCAAGATCCAAGATCAGGAAAAACAAATACATGGTATTATGGAACGGGTGAATTTAAGGGAAGTGCAGGAGATCAAGGTTATACACATACTTTTTCAGGAGATGGTATATATAAATCAGTTGATAATGGAGAAACATGGAAAGTTTTAAACTCTACTTTTAGTGCAAATGTTACGCAATGGGATAGTCCTTTTGATTTTGTTAGTAAAATAGAAATTAGTCCTGTTACAGGTAGTATTATAATTGCAACGAATGGAATTGGAATATTTAGATCATCTGATGAAGGAAATACATTTACTTTAGGTATTGGAGGTTCTGGGCATCACTTTACAAGCGATTTAAGTATTGCAAAAAATGGAACCATTGTTGCGGTTTTATCTTCGCCTTTTCAAGGACAAAATCCTGATAATTCACCTGGGGTATATAAATCAACAGATGATGGTGTTTCATGGATTAACATAACTCCTACAACATTCCCTCAAATGCATGAGAGAAGTGAAGTAGAAATAGCGCCATCAAATCCAAATATTGCTTATATAGTAACTTATGTGGGTGTAGATCAAAATACTCAGAAAGAAGATATTAGACTTCATAAAATTAATATTTCTAATGGAACATCAGAGGATAGAACAAATAATTTGCCTGTATTTAATTCACCATTTGGAGGTGAGGAGCAAATAAATACACAGGGTGGATATAATTTAACATTAGCAATTAAACCGGATAATGAAAATTTTGTTTTAATTGGTTCAACAAATTTATTTAAATCAGATGATGGATTTTCTACTAAGCCTAATGATGCAAAATTGGATTGGATTGGGGGTTATCATCCGACTTATTTTGGATATCCAAATTTTCATCCTGATATACATTCTTATAGTTTTGAAGCAAATAATCCAAAAGCAATGTGGTGGGGGCATGATGGCGGATTATCATATACTTCGGATATAACAAACACAAACTATTCTGAAGTATTTCCTTGGGAAAATAAAAATAATGGATATAACATTACTCAGTTTTACCATATTACAATTTCAAAAAATTCTGGTGATAATAGAATTATGGGAGGTACTCAGGATAATGGAACGCCTTATTTTATTTTCGATGGTGTAATTGGTCAACAGATTGCTGATGTATCAAGTGGAGATGGTGCACATTCATACTTCGGTCAAAATTATGCTTACACATCAGTATACAATGGCATTGTTACTAGATTAGGATATGATAATAATAATAATCCTAACTTGCAATTTGGTTATACAGAATTTACACCAACAAATGCTAGTGGCCAACTTTTTATAAATCCATTTTCAATTGATCCAAATGATGAAAATATTATTTACTACCCAGCAGGTAATAGTTTATGGAGAAATAACCAATTAAATTCAATTCCTGAAAACCAGCAAGGAACTTCAGTGGGATGGAGTAAATTAGATAATCTTTCATTACCATCAGGT
Organism: Ignavibacteriales bacterium; assembly: GCA_020635275.1. GTDB lineage: Bacteria > Bacteroidota > Ignavibacteria > Ignavibacteriales > Melioribacteraceae. The sequence goes on along the minus strand of JACKAA010000002.1, from coordinate 451,118 downwards.
TTTGTTATTACTACAATATCTGTCTCTGAAAGCAATCCCAATCATAGAATCTATTATGGTGGTATTGATTATAGCCAACAATCAAGTGGAGCAAGTAAAATTTACAAACTTGATAATGCAAATACAGCTAATAATGGAGCGGTTGAACTTACAATTCCTGGAATAGCACAATGGTCGTTTCCAAATTTCATTGCAATTAATCCAGATAACGCTAATGAAATTATTGTGGTTTTTTCTAATTATAATATTGTGGGTGTTTACCATTCATTAAATGGCGGACAATCATTTACTGCTATTGAAGGAAATTTACAAGGGAACGAAACATTACCTGGTCCATCAACGAGATCTGCAGTGATTTTACCTAGTTCAAATGGAACACAGTATTTTTTAGCAACAAGTACAGGGGTTTATTCTGCAACAAATTTAGATGGAGCAAATACTGTTTGGAATTTAGAAGGAGGAAATACGATTGGCAATGTTGTTGTAAATTCATTAGCTGCTAGAAAGTCTGATGGTAAAATTGTTGCTGGAACTCATGGTAGAGGAGCATTTGCCGCAACTGCTGGATCAACTTCTGGAACAGCAATTGCAGCTGTTAATGTTAATACACTTTCTTTACAATCACGACCTGGGGAAAGCGGTTCTACAAACTTTACACTTTCAAATAGCGGTGATGGTCCTCTTAATTTTAATGTTAGTGTTACGGGTAACTTTGGAAGTAATCTTAGCAAAACTGCTAAGCACAATAAATTTAAATCAGTAAATAAAGAAGATGAAGAATATTTGAAATTTATAAAGGGAAGTAAATCAAGGTATTTTACTCCTCCAAATGATAATTCTAAAAAAAATAAAAATATTAAAGAATTATTTTCTCTAAATGGGAACGATTATATTTTTCATGATGATGGCGACTCTGATGCGGATGGATTTATTGGTGATGCTCTTGGTTTTAGCTTTGATTGGATGAGTGAATTTGATGTTAGCGGATTTGAATTTGAAGCAGAAGTTTTGGAATTCTATATCAGATCAGAAGATGAATTATTAAATTCTATTAGCGCAGGAATTTATGACAAGGATTTTAATTTAATTCAATATGGTGATTTTTTCTTTGATAAATCAAAAGATGGTGCTTGGTTTTCTGCAACTTTAAATCCTGCTATAAAATTTAGTGATGGTGATAAGTTTTATGTTGAACTATATAGTTATGGTCAAAATATAAAACCTGCAGGAGTTGATGTTGATGCTACGGTTCCGAATAAGGGATATTTTTATGATTATACTACTGCTACTTGGCAAAACTTAAATACACAAAGCGGATTAGAAAATGGTGCATTTTTAATTAGAGCAAAAGGTACTCAAACTGGTGGTGCAAATCAAAATCCAACAGCAATTGCAACTGTTTCAAAGAATCAAGCAAGTGTAAATGAAAGCATTACTTTTGATGGATCACAATCTTATGATAATGATGGTCAGATAAGTAATTATTTTTGGGAGTTTGGTGATGGATCAACAAGCACACAGCAAACTGCGACACATTCATATAGTCAAGCAAATACTTATACCTATAGTTTAACTGTTACCGATAATAAAGGTGCTACTGGAAAAACTACCGGTCAAATTACTGTTGGATCGAATAATCAAAATTTAGTTTCAGTAAATCCAGCAAATGGAACAATTCAGCCAGGTGGGTCTCAAAACATAACTTTAACACTTGATGCACAAAATCTAAATATTGGAAACTATACTGGAGTTGTAACAATTTCCACAAATGGAGGAAATCTTGTTATCCCTATTGATTATTTAGTTTCAGTCGAATCAATATCAAATGTTCCAAATGGATTTTACTTATCACAAAATTATCCTAATCCTTTTAATCCAAGCACTACAATTGAGTATTCAATTCCAAATTCACAATCTGTATTTAATAATAACGTAGAATTGAAAATATATGACTTGTTGGGAAGAGAGATTAAAACAATAGTTAATCAAAAACAAAGTCCTGGAATTTATCAAGCAAAATTTGATGCTGCAGAATTTAAAAGCGGAGTTTATGTCTACAGATTAACTTATGGGAATTATAATGAATCTAAGAAAATGATTTTAATTAAATAAAAAAAATCATTTTTCAATTCAATATTAACATTAAAAGTCCCAAATTTATTTGGGACTTTGTTTTTTAATCAAAAATATTATTGCGAACAAATAAAATCATTACTAAATTCAAACAATTTTATTTATTAAAATGATAGGAAAAAAATGTATTTAAAAAATGTAAGATATTTTAGGATATTTGCTCTATTTTTATTTCTAGTTTTTCTACAACAATGTTGTACTTCAAAAGAAAATTCAAACAATGAAGAAACTTTTAACAGGCATGCAATAAAAAAAATTCCAAATGGATCGGCTGATCTAACTTTTAAGTTTTTGGAAATTAAGGAAGTTAACGGAATTAATAAAGTTTATGGTTTAGTTGAAAAAATTCATGGTTATGGCAGCCAAATGAGACCTTTAGCAGAAGGTAATAATTATGACTTTGATTTCGATAATAAAATGTTCGATCAAATAAATGAAAATTTAGGTAAATCGATAAAAATTAGAATTGCATCAATGCCGCAAATGATAGGCAGTGATAAAGGAAGTACTTATAAAATTCTGAGTATGGAAAAATGAAAGGTAAACAATGAAAAACTCATTTATATTTTTTTCAGCTATGGTTTTCATAGCTGTTCTTTTTTTAAAGAATATTGATTATAAAACTATAGATCAGCATGAAGAATTAAGAGTTAAATCAACATCTTCTCCTCATTCTGGAATAAAAGCAAAAAAAGGTCGACAAGAATATTTTGATAGGTTATTGAAAGATCCTGTCACAAAGAAAATACCTTCAAACATTAGAGAGATGGAATTAAAGTTTGCAGATGAGTTAAATAAAAAAAATAAATCATTATATAAAACATCTCAAGTTGATGAATTGGTTTGGCAAGAAGCGGGACCAAATAATGTTGGCGGAAGAACCAGGGCTTTAGCTGTTGATGTATCAAATTCTAATACAATACTTGCTGGCGGAACTTCCGGCGGAATATGGAAATCAACTGATAAAGGTGCTACTTGGGTAATGAAAAGTACAACCTCTCAAGTACTAAGTGTTTCTTCAATTGCTCAAGATCCTAGAAGTGGTCAGACAAATACTTGGTATTATTCAAGCGGTGAATTATTAGGTTCGGGAAGTGATCAGGGAAGCACACATTCATTTTCAGGAGGCGGAATTTACAAATCTTCAGATAATGGAGAAACCTGGTCGTTATTACCAAATGCTAAAGATACAGATCCATTACAATGGAATACTCCGTTTGATTTTGTTTCGAAAATAATTGTTAATCCTGCCACAGGAAGTGTTTTTATTGCTTCGCATGCTTTTGGGATTTTAAGATCAAATAACGGAGGATCATCGTTTGAATTAGTTTTGGGAGGTGCAAATCATCATATTTTTTCTGATGTAGATGTAACACCAAACGGAACAGTAATTGCTGTTATATCTTCGCCATTTTCTGGTGTAACCGCAACAAATAGTCCCGGAGTTTACAAATCGGCTAATGACGGAGCAAACTGGACAAATATGACTCCGACAACGTTGCCTGCAGATCACCAAAGAAGTGTAATTGAAGCAGCAAACAATAATACAGCATATGTTTTAACATTTACAGGTAATTTATTAACTGGCGATAAAGATGATGTAAGATTTCATAAAATAAATATAACTACCGGTACTTCAGTTGATAGATCTGCAAATATGCCGGATTTTAATAATGATTTTGAAGATTATATTCACACACAAAATAGTTATAATTTAACTTTAGCCGCTAAACCGGATGATGAAAACTTTGTATTAATTGCCGGTACAAGTCTTTTTAGATCGACAAATGGATTTTCAACAAAGCCATCAAATCAAAAGCTTGATTGGATTGGCGGATATCATACTGTAAATTTCTTTTATCCAAATTTTCATCCAGATATACATTCTTTTGCATTTGATCCGAACAATTCTAATATAATGTGGTGGGGTAATGATGGCGGTTTGAGTTATACATCAAATATTTCAACAAATTCTTATAACACTTATTTTCCTTGGGAAAGTAAAAATAATGGTTACAATGTTACTCAATTTTATATGGTTGCAATTAATGATAATGCCAACGATGAAAGAATTATAGGTGGAACCCAAGATAATGGTTCTCCATTTTTTAGATACAATGGATCATCAATAGCAAATTCTTCAGATGTTACTACCGGTGATGGAAGTTATGCTTATTTAGGTAATGATTATTGTTACGGATCTGTACAAAATGGAGTTGTGCTCAGAGTAAATTATGATGGTTCAGGTACACCTTCTAGAAGCAATGGATGGAGTAATATTACTCCTCAAAATGCTTCAAATCAATTGTTTATAAATCCTTATGCTGTAGATCCATCTGATGAAAATATTATGTATTACCCTGCCGGAAATAAATTATGGAGAAACAATCAACTAAATTCATTACCAAGTAATCAATCATTTGATAATGGATTGACTACAGGGTGGAATGATTTAACAAATTTGTCTGCGCCGGCATCTTATGTTATTTCTGCATTATCAGTTAGTAAAACATTACCTCAGCACCGACTTTACTATGCGGCTGTTGATTTTGCACAAACTCCATCTTCACCAAAATTATACAGATTAGATAATGCCCATACTTCAACTTCCGGAGCAGTTGATATTTCTATAGCAGGACTAGATGGAACAAGTTATATTCATAATATTGCAATTAATCCGGAAAATGCAGATGAAATATTAGTTATAATATCAAACTACAATGTAAAAGGAATTTATCATTCACTAAATGGTGGAAATACTTTTACTCAGGTTGAAGGAAATTTAGAAGGTGACGCACAAAATCCAGGCCCATCAATTAGAGGAGCAAGTATTTTGCCAACTTCGAGTGGCACTCAATATTTTGTTGGCACCAGTACAGGAATTTATTCGACATTAAACTTAAATGGAAATAGTACTATTTGGGTGCAGGAAGGTTCTAATACAATTGGTAATGTAATAGTTAATTATATTACATCAAGAAAATCAGATGGAAGAATTGTTGCCGGCACTCATGGAAGAGGAGTTTTTGTATCTAATGCTAATGTTGGAGGAACTGCAGTTGCAAATGTAAATGTTTCAAATATTACTTTGCAATCAAGACCAGGTGAAACCGGATCGACTTCTTTTACTTTATCAAATAATGGTCAGGCTACACTTAATTATAATATAAGTGTGACCGGAAGTTTTGGAAATGCATTGCCCAAAAGTGTTAAACCAGAATATACAATTACTACAGCTGATTTAAATTCAAGAAAATACGATGAATTTAGAAATAAAAGTAACTTCAATAAAACAAAAATGAATGCTGGTAAGATTAATAAGGTTGGTCAAAATTCAGCAATGTACAAAGTAGAAGGTGATGATTATTTAATTCTTGACGATGGAGACAGCAATGTTGATTCATTTGTAGGATGGGGCAATGGTAATGATTTTGATTGGTACAATGAATTTAATGTTTCAGGTTATGATTTTACATTAGATTCGTTTGAGTTTTATATGCGAACGGAATCTGCATCTTCTAATAATGTTTATGTGGCTGTATTTGATCAAAATTTTGATTTAATATCCGAAGGAACTTTAAATCTGAATTTAGCCTCACAAGGCAGCTGGTATGGTGTAACTGTGGACCCGGCAATAAATTTAAGTAATGGTGAAACATTCTATATTGAACTTTACAGCTATAGTTTTATTCCTTATCCTGCCGGAACAGATACCGATGCACAAATAACAAATAAAAGTTTTTACTACAATGGAGCTGATTGGGTAAATCTTAATACAATTACCGGATTTGAAAATGGTGCTTTTTTAATAAGAGCATCAGGAACAAAAAATGGTTCGACTGAAAATTTAATAACAGTGGAACCGGCAAGCGGCAATATTGCACCTGGAAGTTCACAAACTATTACACTGACACTTAATGCACAAAATTTAGGCGAAGGTACTTACACAGGTCAGGTGACCATCACAACTAATGGTGGAAATCTAACAATTCCAATTAATTATTTAGTTGATGTTGAAAAAAATTCTGAAACACCTTCAGCATATAAGTTAAGTCAAAATTATCCAAATCCATTTAATCCAAGTACAAAAATAAAGTATACTATTAAGTCAAATATGAAAAGTGAAAAGTCAAAAGTAAGTTTAATTATATATGATATTCTAGGAAAAGTTGTAAAAACATTAGTAAATGAAAATCAATCAGCCGGAGAATACGAGGTTAATTTTAATGCTTCTGAATTAACTAGTGGAATATATTTCTATAAATTGGAAACAGATAATTTTAGTCAATCTAAAAAAATGCTGCTTTTAAAATAATATATATGGGATTTCAAATTAGTTTTGAGATTCCATATCTTTTTACAACACAATAAATTCTTTGCGATTTCTATATCTTATTATTAGTTTAATTAAGTCTAAACTTAATTAATAAAATGAAAGTCCAGAGAATTGTAAAACTCAAATACTTCATTTTTCCATTTATTGCCTTCATAATAAATATTTCATTCACTTCTCAATTAATATCACAACAAAATTCAACAGATATAAATTCCTTAATTGAAAAAGGCGTAAATCTTGAAGTTTTGTTTCCGGATTCATCTTTATATTATTATCAAACAGCACTTAAATTAATTGATTCTAAAAAATTAGATTCTCACCAAAATCTTAAGGTCGATTTGTTATGCAGAATAGGCAAGATATTTCATCTTCAAAGTAAATATTCTTTTGCAAATGATTATTATTCTAATGCTTTAACTGAATCAAGATTAATTAAGAACGACTCACTGGTTGCAGAATGTAATTTCAATATTGCTGAAATAAATCTTGAAAATGGTAGTTACGCAAAAGCAGTTGAATCGTATTATGATGCTAAAAATTTATATAATGAAACAAATAATATAGAAGGGGTTTTCTGGTCAAATATTGGTTTGGGAATAATATACCGAGAATTAGGAAATACCGAATTATCTAAAAAACATTACGAAACAGCTGAAAATATTGGTGAAGAAGAAGGCAAAGAAGATTACATTGCTATCAGTTTTAACAATTTGGGGAATTTACATAAACAAATTGGTGAATACGAAACAGCTTTGGATTATCTTCAAAAAGCGTTAAAAAGCTTTGAAAATTTTGGAGAGGAAAAATTTATATCTGATTGTTTGGAAAGTATTGGTGAAGTTTATGTAGAAATAAATAATCATGAAAGAGCTCTTGAATATTTTAATAAATCAGCAGAAATTGCAGAAATTTTAGGTGATAAGTACAGACTATTAACTCGCTATGCAAATATTGCAAAATCCTATGTAAAAGCCGGCAATAATGAAAAAGCGATTATGTATTTTAGTAAAACAACTGAATTAGCTCAATCAATTGGAGATAAAGCCAGATTGAGTGAAGTTTTAATAATGGTTTCTGATTTTTATAAATCCAATAATGATTTGGATAATGCTTTAGCTAATCTTAATAATTCCTTGTTAATCTCAAAAGATGTTGGTGATACAGTTAGTATTGCAATGGCATTAAATTCTTTATCTGAGCTATATTTTAGAAAGAAAGAATACAATAATGCATATCAAAATGCATTGCAAGCTTATCAAATATCATCTCAAAAAAATTTGATGAAAACACTTGCTGAATCAGCTTTTAGTATGTCCAGAATATTAGAACTCAAAGGAAATTTTAAAGATGCTTTTTATTATTTCAAAATTCATAAAAAAACTCAAGATCTTCTTTTAGATTCGGATAAATTGAAAATTGTTGAAGATAAAGAGACTAAGTATAATGTTGAAAGAATTGAAAAAGAGAAACTTGAACTTGAAAATGCCGCTATTACAAAGGAAGAAAAATTAAAAACTCGCAACATACTTATAAACTTACTAATTATTGCAATTGCATTATTTGTAATTGTTGGCGGATGGTATATTTATAAAAAAAGAAAAGAAAAAGTTGAAAGCTCAGAAAAATCTCTGCGTATGAAAAGAAAAATTGATTTGCTTAACAATCAATTAAATGAGAAAAACAGAGAGCTAACTTCAAAAGCTTTATTGATTTCACAAAACAATGAAATATTAAAAGATGTTGTTACTCAAATTGAGGAATATCTACAGAACGAAAACAGTGATAAAAATGTTCTGAAAAAGTTAAAAATTAAACTTCAGCAAATTTATGAAGAAACAAGCTGGGATGATTTTATGCAGCATTTTGAATTAGTTCATCCTAACTTTTACAAAAAGCTTGTGGCAAAATTTGGCGATTTAACTCCAAACGAACAGAAAGTTTGTGCATTTCTTAAAATGAATTTAAACACAAAGGATATTTCCCAAATAACTGGTCAATCTACAAAAGCAATAGAAGTAATGCGCAGCCGCATTAGAAAAAAACTTGATATTTCTCATGACGAAAATTTATCAAGTGCAATTCAAACAATATAATCTAAAAAATTATCTTCCATTTTTTTGTTGAAAATCCTCATTTCTTATAAACCTTATTAATTATTAAGAAAGCCCTTTGAAAGGTATTGTAGGGTCTATTGTAAGTTATTGAAAGGTGCTGAGTGTTGACCACCCTTTCCTGCCGAATTATCTTTGCTAAAGACAATTTCAAATCAAAAAAGCAAAAAATTGCTTGAAAAATATCTAACGACACAAAATGTCTTTTTTTAACAAACAGAGTAACATAAAAATTTCAATGCTTCATACAGAAAACAACTTGAAAAAATCCATAACTGAATTCTGGTTTAGGTTAAATAAAAATGTGACCAAACTTAATGTAATAATTTTGGCAAATAATGATGAAGATAAAATTTACACGGACCAAAATGAAATTTATTTGAAACACCAGTGGTATTTGTTAGCTGGCTATGAAGATATAAAATACAAAAAGTGGAAATTTGTTTTTAACGGGTTTGATATGGAAACTGAAACACACTTTAACTGCAAAGTAAAATATTTGATAAAATAATTTTGGTCGATATATGAAACAAAAAATTACGTTTCTGTTATTCTTTCTAATGCTACTTTCTTCAGTTAATAAGAATGCCATTTGTCAGAGCTCAAAAAAACTTATTGAAATTACTCCGCAAATTGTTGTTAAAAATTTTTACTGGGGTGAATACAATGATAATTCAGTACAGGATTTAGAAGAATACGGCAATCTATATGGTGGAGGTTTTCAATCGAAATTTAAGTTTTCACAAAATTTAGATTTGTTTATTTATGCTGAAGCTTATTTCTATAATGGAACTGTTGATTATAATGGTTTTTTACAAGATGTATCAGGAAATTTTGAATCCTACAAAAGCGAAACAGTTTATGAATGGTTTGAATCTACATTTAATATTGGTTATGATTTTAATCCATCTTACTACTTTTCATTTTCTCCTGAACTTGGTTTTCAATTTGAATCTTGGGATAGAGATATAGATAATGGAGGTCAATATGGATATAATGAAATTTACGATATGTTCCTCATTGATTTTGGGTGCACCTTTACAACGCGTTTTTCTTCCAATGCAAAAATATTCTTTAAGATACTTGGCGAATATCCTTTACTGATAGATGAATTTATTAATCTTGCTGCAAGAGGTCATGAAGGTCCCGAAGAAATTAATCTTGAGCCGCAGCCAAATATTGGTTTGAATGCTGAATTAGGTGCAAATACTTACGGCGTTTACTTTTCAGTCATCTTCGACTATTTAATATTTAGCAAATCATTTTTTGATCAAGGGTTTCATCAACCGGAATCTGATAGAACCATTGTTGGAATAAAATTGGGCTACACTTTTTAAAATAGAGGAAAAATGAAAACAATAAAATTTTACTTGAGGAGAAAATAACATGAAGAAGTTAATCATTTTATCGCTCATGTTTTTATTCACATTTTTTATTGGTTGTAAAGAAGAAAGCGGTGTGACAAATCCAAATGGTATTAATTCAATTGGTGATGGAAATTCTGGCAGCGTTACATTTCAAGTAAGTATTCAACAAGACCAGCAACACGGTATTTACTTTCATTTTAAACCAAGCGTTGACGTAAAAATTGCAAAAATAGATGGAACAATAAATGGCCAAACCTCCAGCATTGATGGTGACATTAATAGTGTAATGACAGTTGCCGAAGGATTTTCAATCTCAGTATATAATGCAGAAGCCAGAGATAAATGGTCATTTAAGATTGCAGGAAAAATAGCAAGCAACAATAATGATTTTGTTGCATCGGTTGACTATACAGTTCCTGCAGATTTTACTGGCGGCACAAGTAATGTTACCATTGAAATAAATTCTCAACCCGGGAATGATGGAAGCGTTCAATTTCTTTTTAAGCCAAGTGTTGATATAAAAATTACAAAAGTGAATGTTGAGATGGGTGGAGCCACAGACGAACTTACCGGTGATAATACAACAGTTTATAATGGTAATAATTGGCATGTTCTTGCCGGATATACTGGAGTTGAAAGTGGACAAGATTGGTCATTTACATTTACCGGAACAATTGTTAGTAACAATCAAAGTTACAGTGTTACTTCAAAATATAAAGTTCCGTAAAAGATATTTAATGGGAAAATAAAATGAAAAACATAATTCTTGTTTTGTTCATTGTTTCATTCTTTGCTCATTGTGCAAATAAAGAGAAAAACAATGAGAATAATATTCAAACAAAAGTTCAAAAAGTTATAAGCAAAAATAATGTAGAAGATGCGGTTATTTTTCAAAGAGTACAAGAACCAAAAGAAAATGCTTTCAGTTTGCTAATTCCCAAAGGATGGAAATTAGAAGGAGGAATTTTTAGAGTTGATCCGTTAACACAAGGCGGGCCTTCGCAATCAATTGCAGCTAAATTAGATTTTTCCGTTAAGAAAGATAATGAAGGAAGCGTAATGATTAGATGGCTTCCGGATGTACTGTTTTTTGATGCTAGATATAGTCCAGCTGGTCAAATGGGATTGTTTCCTGAAGGAAGTAACTATCAGGGAATGACAGTAATGAATATTCCTTCTGCAAAAGATTTTATAAGAAAAGTTATTTTCAATTATACACATCCCAGTATATTAAATTATAATGTAATTGAATCTCAAGTATTAAATAATGTTGCTCAAAATTACACCGTGCGTGTTAAACAATTAGTACCCTATTCAACAATGAGTTACGACGCAGCTCTAGTAAAAATCACGTATTCAGAAAATAATAAAAAATATGAGGAATGGATTTTTTCAATTATTGAAAATTGGGGACAGCTTGGTGCTGGTATGTGGGGAAATAAAGAAACATTTTTAATTAGAACACCTCAAGAAGAAATAAAAAAATGGGAACCGGTTTTTAGTGTAATTCAAAATTCGGTAAAAATTAATCTTCAATGGCTAATTGGTGAAATAAAAGGACAGGCAATACGGGGAGAAATTGCAGCTAATACTCAAAAAGAAATTGAAAGAATTGGCAGAGAGATAACTGAACACAGACAAAAAACAAATTCAGAGATTAATAATGATATGTACTTGACTCTGACTGAAAAAGAAGAATATGTAAATCCATATACAAATGAAGTAGAAGTTGGAACAAACCAATGGAAACATAGATGGGTAAATGAAAGCGGAGATGTTATTTATACAGATAACGAGGATTATAATCCAAACATAGATATAAATCTAAATAGATCAGATTATAAAAGAAGTCAAATTAGAAAAAGATTTCCTCAATAAATCTGTTTTATGAAAATAATATTAACCCATAAATAAAGGAGAACAAAATGAAAAAATTATTCACTTCTGCAGTCATATTACTCTTAATCTCTTTTTCAGCATCGATGTTTGCCCAAGGAGTAAAAATTGGTCCGCGATTATCAGGCAATTTAAATATTTACAATCAGGATGGACTAACCGGAACTTGGAATGGTGTTGGAATTGGAATTGGCGGTACAGTCGATTTATCTTTTAGTCCAGTGTTAGGTCTGGTAACTAATCTAACAGTATTTGATATGAAAAATTTTTCAAATGACCAGACTAATAATAATGTAACTACAGAAACTTCACTTTCTCTTGCATACTTAACAATCGATCCATTATTCAAAGCTGAATTCAGCGGTTTTTATATGCTCGCAGGATTTTCTGTTGGCGTTAAGATAAGCTCAAGCGGTGAACGAACACAATCGGCAACTGGCCAAAATCCGGTTGTAACTACTTTAGATTTGGAAACAAATTCCATGAAATTTGATATTGCGGCCGGCACAGGCTATAATTTCAAATTGTCAGAAACAGTTGCTTTGGGAAGTGATATGATGGTATATGTTCCAATTACAGATACATTTGATTTTCCCGGAACTAGCAACAGCACATTATCTCTTAAGCTAGGTGTATCAGTAAAATTTAGAATAAATTAAAAGGTGTAGGAATGAAAAAGTTATTAGCAATATTAATAGGATTTCTATTTATTGTACTAATTGGGTGTAGTGAAGATTCCGGTGGTACTGTGACAGATCCATTTGGTACTGGAGGAACAAGCGGTGGAACAGGCAATGTAACATTTACAATTGGTACGGCAAATGGGAATCAAGGGGGAATAATTTTTACAGCTACTCCAAGTGTAGCAATTAAAATTACTAAAGTAACAATAAGTTTACCTGCACAGAGCTTTAATGATGTATTAACCGGAGATGGTACAACAATTTATAATGCTAATGAAGCTGTTGGTTTAGAAGAATATACCGGAGTGGCAAGTGGTCAGCAGTGGACATTTCAATTTGAAGGAACTATTGCAAGCAATAATCAAGCATTTAATGTAACAACAAATTATACAGTACCTTAAATGATTATTTAAAACAAAAAAGGCAATACAATTATGTATTGCCTTTAATAATTCATATGAAAAATATATTAGTTGCCGATAGGCATTTTAACACCAACACGAGCACCTAAATAATTTGCATTGCTAACAACAGCAAATTTCACGTTTGCATCTAAAATTAGGTTATCACCAACTTTTGTTTCATAACCAGCGCCTAAACATAAAGAAAATTCTGAACTTGATGATGAACCATCAACTGCAAAGAATGAACCAAAACCTTCAGGGTATTCAATGTCAACTGAGAAAAAGTGTAAACCTAATTCAGCCATTCCATAAAGTCCAGGTTGAAAATAATATTTAACACCAGGTAAAAATGGAATTGCAGAATAGCTATATGAAAAACCACCAACTTCATCACCACCAAATGAAATATAACCAGCAGTTAACATACCAACTATTTGAGAATTAAATGCATATTCAAATCTAGCTGTTCCACCAATACCTGTTCCAGCAGCGTCACTCCAATCGCCTATTGGTAAGCCTAATTCAAGACCAGCGCCTAAATGCATTTGTCCTTGTTGAGCGTTAACTGTTCCCATAAATAGAAATAAAACTGCTAAAATAGCCACTACTTTTTTCATAAATGTTCTCCTGTTTGTGAATAATAAAGAAAGAATTTAAAATACTTAATATCCTAAAATAGCAATAATTTTATATTTGTCAATAATTGCTATAGCTTTAACAATTAATAATAAATTAATTTTTACTAAATTGCACAACTTGAACCAAAAAATATGTGACTAATATCATTGAAAAAAACTTTATTACAAAGAAGTATTTTTAAAATTTATTTGTTAGGAGCTTAGTTTGAATATTAAATTAGATGTTTTTATACCAAATTTTACTAATGATAATTTTTTAAAAACAGCAAATGCCATTAAAAAATGTACCTATGTGAATAAAATATATTCTTTAAATGGTTCAACAAAAAATGAGGAATTTGAAATTGTATTTATTGATAACCTTTATTCTTCAAATACAATTTCAAAAATTTCAGAACATGCAGAATCTGATTATATACTTTTTATTACTAAAGACACTTTTATTGATATGGGAAGCTATGGCGTTGAAAGGTTTTTAAACATAGCTCAAAATACTAATGCGGGAATTGTGTATTCAGATTATTATGAAGAGAAAGAAAACAAAATTCAGAAGCATCCCGTTATTGAATACCAAATTGGAAGCTTAAGAGATGATTTTAATTTTGGTTCCGTTTTATTATTTAGAACTCAGGCATTAAAGGAAGCCGTAAAAGTTTCAGATAGTAATTTTGAAACAGCCGGACTTTATGACATACGGTTAAAAATTTCTCAAAATAATTCCATAATTCGAATACCGGAATTTTTATATTCTGCAATTGAAACAGATAATCGTAAATCCGGAGAAAAACAATTTGATTATGTTGATCCCAAAAACAGAAAAGTACAAGTTGAAATGGAGCAGGCTGTTTCAAATCATTTACAGAAAATTGGTGCATACCTTGAGCCAAATTTTGATGAAATATCATTTAATTATGAGGAATTTGAATTTGAGGCTTCTGTAATTATTCCGGTAAGAAATAGAGTAAAAACTATTGCTGATGCAATCCAATCAGTTTTAAAGCAAAATACAGATTTTAATTTCAACTTAATTGTTGTTGATAATCATTCTACAGATGGAACAACAGAAACCATTAAAAAAATTGCAGAGTCGGATGGAAGATTATATCATTTAATTCCTGAAAGAAAAGATTTACAAATTGGCGGATGCTGGACAGAAGCAGTAATGAATAAAAATTGCGGCAGATTTGCAATTCAACTTGATAGCGATGATATTTATTTTGATGAAAATACTGTTCAAAAAATTGTTGAAAAATTCCGCGAAGAAAAATGTGCAATGGTTATTGGATCTTATAAGTTAACAGATTTTCAGCTAAATGAAATTCCTCCCGGACTAATTGATCATAAGGAATGGACTCCGGAAAATGGCAGAAACAACGCACTCAGAATTAATGGATTGGGAGCTCCCCGCGCTTTTTATACGCCGGTTTTAAGAGAAGTAAAAATTCCTAATGTTAGTTATGGCGAAGATTATGCTGTCGGTTTAGAAATTTCAAGAAATTATCAAATAGGAAGAATTTATGATCCTATTTATTTGTGCAGAAGATGGGAAGGAAATTCCGATGCAGCTTTAGAAATTGATAAAGTAAATATCAATAATTTTTACAAAGACAAAATTAGAACTTTTGAAGTGATTGCCAGACAATTAAAAAATAAAAATTAGAATTTGGATTTTGAATGAATATAAATAGAGATATTATCATATCTGATAATGAATTATTGGAATATGGTGAAATTGATAACCTATCTCAAAAAGCTGAATCATTATTAAAACATCAAAAAGAAAATTGGGATTTAGTTAAAAATAATTTTAATGCATTAAACGATGTTCAAATAAAAAAATATGATTTTAGTGATTATTATATTCGAACACAATTTAATCCATCCAGAATAACCTCAACATCTGCAAAAGTTGATAAAAAAAGTATTGAAAACAGAAAATGTTTTTTGTGTCCGCAGAATTTGCCAAGTAACCAAAAGGGAATTGATTATAAAAATAAGTATGTTATTCTCTGTAATCCGTTTCCTATTTTCAAGCAGCATTTAACTATTCCTACTTATTTGCACACACCTCAAAATATAGAGCATGTTTTAGATGATTTTATGGAATTATCCAAGGATCTTGGTGATAACTTTTTTGTTTTTTATAATGGACCTCAATGCGGAGCTTCGGCGCCGGATCATTTACATTTTCAAGCCGGATTAAAAAACTCAACTCCATTAGAAGAAAATATAAAAATGTTGATTGAAAAATATTCAACTAATATTCGAATTGATTCGCCTGTAAAAGTTGATATTGTTCAGCATGATCTTGCAAAATTTATCTATTTGCAATCCTCAGAAAAAGAGATAATAAAAAAAGAATTTAATAAATTATACGACGCACTAAAAAGTCTTGAGAACATAAATAGCGAACCGATGCTAAATATTATCTGCGGTAATGATAATGAAGTTTGGCAGATATTTATTTTCCCAAGAGAAAAACATCGTCCAAATCAATACTTTATGGACGATAACGCTAAAAGATTAATTAGTCCGGCTTCTGTTGATATGATGGGCTTGCTAATTACTCCGAGAATTGAAGATTTTGAAATTTTAACTGAAACAGAGATTAAGAATATTTTTTCTCAGGTGAGTTTTAATGATGAAAAATTTAGAAAAGTTAAATTAATGATATCTAACTAAATTCAGCATTTTTAAGAATCCAATTGTAATCTTCGGGTCGATTCATATTGAAAAACATATGCTGCTTGTAAATAATTAATTCCTCTGCATTAATAATTTCAGCTCCGCATTTATCCAAAATTGTTAGAACACTGCACTTTCTTTTTTTCTGATTGACATCTCGAGTTTCATTCTCATTTGATTTTAATATTTCTTCAGCAGAAGTAATTAATGATTTTGAATATTTCCCGGCTAACTGTTGAATAAAACCGTCAGCTTTACAGACAGTGATTGGATGTTCAGTTTTATACTCGCAGATAAATTTAATTATAGATTTATTCAACAAAGGAATATCACATGAAATTATAAAATTATCGTCAGTTTCAGAATTAACTAATCCCGAATGTATACCAGTTAGCGGACCTTTTTGTTCGTATATGTCAGTAAATATCTGTAATCCTAAAAATTTATATTCATCAGGAGTGTTTGTTATTAAAATTAATTTATTAAAAATAGGGGTCATTAAGTTTTTAATATGCTCGATTACAGTTATTCCATTAATCTCTAAAAGGGCCTTATTTTCTCCCATGCGAGTGCTTTTTCCGCCGGCAAGTATAATTCCTGTTATATCATAATACATTCAACAATATCCCCATTTTTTGGATTTAAGGTTTTCTCATTAATTTCTACAAGACAGTTAGATTTACTGAATCCGGCAAGATTTCCGGAAGATTGTGAGGAATGTGTTATAACTTCATTTTTATTAACATCAATTATTCCACTAACAAAATGTCTTTTGGTATCATTCTTTTTAATATCGTTTTTAAGAATAGCCTTGAATTTTAACGGCTGAGGCTGGCTATATTTTTTTAAAATTGAAGGTTTAACCAATACATCAAAATTGACCAAACTTGATACTGGATTTCCGGGCAGGGCAAATATTAATTTAGACATACCGTTGTTTTCATACTTGCCGAAAAATATTGGTTTGCCAGGTTTAATATATACTTTCCAAAAAATTTCATCAACACCTAATTCGCTAAATATTTCTTTTACATAATCATATTTACCTACAGAAACTCCACCGGTTGTAATTAAAATATCACACTCGCTTTTAAGCATTTCTTTTAATTTATTTTTCAGTTTATTATAATCATCATTTATAAATCCAAAATTAATACTTTGCTGATGTATTAAAGTGACTGCTGCAGATAATCCATAATTATTTGAAACTCTCAATTTGTCATCTTTAGGAGTTTCATTAATTGGAATCAATTCATCACCAGTAGCCAAAATTCCGAATATCAACTTTTTATAGACATTTATTTCAGAGGAACCGCAAGAAACTGCGCCGGAAATATTTCTAGCCGTTAAAAAAGTATTTTTACTAATTATAACTTCATTTACCTTTGCATCGCTGGCTTTATATCTTACATTCATTCCTTTACAAATTTTAGCATTTTCATTTAAAACTGCACTATCATTAATCATGCGGTAATCTTCAAGCGGTATTACTGTGTCAAATATTTCAGGCAGTTTTGCTCCGGTCATTATTTCAACAGAATCTTTATATTCAGAATCATTAAAGTTGCCTGCTGATATTTCATCCGATATTTTCCAATTGGTTATGCCATTTTCATATTTTACTGCTATTCCATCAACTGCTGAATTATTGAATGATGGAAGATCCACATCAGCAATTAAACTTTCTGCAGTAGTTCTATTTATTGCATCTTCAATTGAAACTTTTTCACAATTAATTTCAAAATTTAGAATTTCATTTTCTATTATTGTGCACGCTTCAAGAAAACTTAACACAAAAATTTCTCCTAATTACAAAATTAATTTTATTTTTTCGCCAACTTTAATATTTCCAGATTTTAACACTTTTGCAAAATATTTAAGTAAATCAAATAAGCTTAAAAACAAATAGTAAAGTAAATATTTAGTAATACAATTTTTATTGTATAGACTCATTAAGAAAAAAATGTTAAATTATTAAATAAAGTATATATTAATTTATAATTATGGAAAATAAGTTAAGTCAATTAGTTTCATTTTTTCAAAATTCTCCGCCAGAAGTTGATAATGAATTTGATAAAAATGTAATAGTTAAAAAAATTCCTAAAGGTCAATTTATTGCTATGGAAGGCGATACTTGCAATTATCTACCAATTGTTAAAAGTGGACAGGTAAGAGTTTATAAGTTAAGCCAAAGTGGGCAAGAAATGACACTTTACAGAATTAAAGAAGGTGAAAGCTGCATACTTACTATTTCATGCCTACTTACAAGTAGAAAATTTCCTGCAATAGCTTTTACTGAGTCGGAAAGTGAAGTAATTTTAATCGATTCCAATACTGTTAAAAACTGGGTTAGTAAATTTTCAATTTGGAGAGAATATATTTTAGATTATATGTCAAGTATAATTCTCCAAGTTTTATCCTTACTGGAAAATACAACATTTAATCGAACCGAATTAAGAGTTATTGACTTTCTTATTGCCAATGCAGAAGAGAATGGAAATTGTTTAAAAATTACACATCAGCACATAGCTAGCGAAATAGGAACGTCTAGAGAAGTAGTAAGCAGAATATTGAAGGAATTAGAAACTCAAAAAATAATTATTCTTTCTCGCGGATCAATTAAAATTCAAAATCTAAACGCCCTCAAAAATAGAAATTTAGTTATCAACTAATTTTTTTCGTTTAATGTAACAATGTCACATACTAATAAGATGGATAGTCTTATTTTTCATTCCGAATAAAGTTCAAACATATATTAAAACTTAAAACAATGGAGGATTTATGAAACCAAATGTAGGAAAGGCAGACAAAACATTACGCTTAATAGTTGGCGCAGTTATTATTGCTATTGGTGTTTTTACACAAAGCTGGTGGGGTGCAATAGGTATCATCCCAATTTTTACAGCAACAATTAACTGGTGCCCGCTATATGCACCATTTGGATTATCAACAACTTCAAAACAAAAAGAAGCGTAAGAAAGGAAATAAAATGAAAAAAATTATTCAGATACTTATAATTCTATTATTTGCATTTTTGTTTAATGTAAATGCTAGGGATTTCAGGGTTGGTCAAGTTCCAAATGGAAATAAGTTCAGCTGCAATACTTGCCATACAAATGGCGGAGGAACTCCACGAAATTCTTTTGGTCAGCTTATCGAAAGTCAATACTTAGATGGATCAGGTAATGTAATTTGGAACGAAGAAATAGCAATGATAGATTCTGATGGTGATGGTTTTACAAATGGCGAAGAATTACAAGATCCCCATGGTACATGGGAAACTAATACTCAAGCTCCAGGTTCGTCGAATTTAGTAACAAATCCAGGTAACAATGGAAGTACGCCAACTCAAAATGTGATTTTAGCTACTTCAGAGTATGGTGAAATACTTACTGACTTAGGTGGTTATACCTTATATTATTTTGTTAATGATGCATTTGATGCTTCAGTTTGTTTTGATCAATGTGAAACTAATTGGCCTGTTTATTATAAAGAAAATATATTACCTGGAGATGGATTAAATCAAGATGATTTTGCATCCATAACGCGATTAGATGGTAGTAAACAAACAACTTACAAAGGTTGGCCATTATATTATTTCTTTAATGATACTTCACCTGGTGATGTAAATGGAGAAAATATTAATGGAGTATGGTTTGTTGCTAAACCAGATTATTCTGTTATGCTTGTAAATAATCAACTTGTTGGACATGATGGAATAGAATATAATAGCAATTATGAACAAGGACAGGAAACTGTAAAGTACTTTGTTGATGGTTATGGTAGAACACTATATACATTTATAAATGATGAATTCAATAAAAATAAATTTACTAAGGAAGATTTTAGTAATAATCCTGTTTGGCCAATTTATGAAACCGAAAACATAGTTGCTCCTTCTTCAATTGATGCATCTTTATTTAATATTATTGATGTTTTTGGAAAAAAACAACTAACATACAATGGGTGGCCACTATATTATTTTGGACAAGATAGTATGATGCGCGGTAAAAATAAGGGAATAAGCTTTCCTGCTCCTGGTGTTTGGCCTGTTGCTATACCATCTTTAGATATTGCTACTGATATAGAAAATGAAAATGTACAAAGTATTCCCCAAAGTTATATGCTTAGTCAGAACTACCCTAATCCATTTAATCCAACAACAACAATTTCATTTAATTTGGTTGAAAAAGCAAATGTTAAACTGAATGTATACAATGTACTTGGACAGTTAATTTCAACGTTAATTAATAGTGAATTATCTTCAGGATTACACCAAGTAAATTTTGATGCCAATGAAATGCAAAGCGGTACATATTTCTATAAAATTGAGACAGATAATTTTTCAGAAGTTAAAAAAATGTTACTTCTTAAATAAAACAATTATAAGAAATTTGTTAAGTAATTAATTAAAGAAAGTGATGAAAACTAAAATATTAAATATCGAAAATGATAATTGCTCAAGAAGAGAATTTTTAAAGGACGTTGTTAAAAGTGTAGGTGTTGTAACCGTTGGTTCCTTTGTTATTTCTCAATTTAATGCTTGCAGCGATGAATCTAATCCTACTTCACCAAGTGGAGGAAATAACCAAAACGGTCCAATCACAATAGATATTTCACTTTCAGAAAACAGTGCTCTCACCAACGTAGGTGGGAGCATTGTAATATCAGGAAATAATCTTGATGGTAAAGGTATGTTAATTATAAGAAGCAGTGAAACGACAGTTTCAGCTTTATCAAGAAATTGTACCCATCAAGGATGTACGCTGCCAAATTTTCAAGGAGGTGCTTCAAGATGTCCTTGTCATGGAAGCAGATTCGATACAGCAGGTAAAGTTTTAAATGGTCCGGCAACTGATCCACTAAAAACTTATAGCGCATCCATTGATGGTAATATAATTACTGTTACCGGGTAAAGTTTTAAAAAACACAAATTTGAAATATTTACGTGATATTCGGGAGATAAATTATTTTTAACTTTTAGATGAATTAAGGAAGAATTTAATGTTGAAAACATTTTTTAGGTACTCAGGAATTTTAGTGCTTTTAATAATCCTATCAAATTGCAGCGATAGCATAGTTGAAAGTACACCAAGTATTACAGACGAAAAAGAAGTAACAAAAGTAGCGGCAAAGTTTTCAGAAATTCAAACAGAAATATTTGATCAATCATGTGCTTTTAGCGGGTGTCATTCAGGTTCAGTAAATCCAGATTTATCAGGGAATTCATATACAAATATTGTAAACAAACAAAGTTCAACAGGAATGAGTTACATAAAACCTAATGATCCTGATAATAGTTATTTACTTCAAAAAATTCTGGGTAGTAGCGGAATAAGCGGTTCAAGAATGCCGGCTGGTTCATCACCGCTTTCTCAGGAACAAATAGATGCTCTTGTGGAATGGATAAATGACGGTGCCCAAAATAATTAGATAATGATATTAAGATCTAAGAGGAATAAAATGAAAAAATATTTAATTGCGCTAACAATTTTAATTTTAATGTCGTCCTTGTCATTAGCAGAAGAATGGCATATCAAAAAATCGAAAGATAATTTAGTTAAATTTACTTCATCTACTACACTTCTCGATTTTGATGGTATAACAGATCAAATTGATGGATACATTTATTGGGAAGGTGAAGAAGTCTTTGGTAAAAACAATGAAGTATATTTTGAGGTTGATCTAAATTCTGTCGAAACTGGTATTGGTAAAAGAGATAGAGATATGCGGGAAGATGTACTTCATACTGATAAGTATCCTAAAACTTCATTTCGCGGACAAATAATTAGTGTTGATCAAGATCCAAATAATTCTGTAAAATATAATATTGTATCAAAAGGCAAAATGTTTCTGCATGGCCATGAAAAAGAGATGGAAGTAAAAGCTGTTATCACAAAGCAAAATGAAACAATGCATGTAATTGCTAATTTCTCTGTTTTGCTAAAGGATTATGATATTGAAGCACCAAGCTTAATGGCTTTTATTAAAGTGGCAGAAGAAATAAAGCTGCATTTAGATTTTCAACTAGAAAAAATGGTGGAGAATAAAAATTGAAAGTAAAATTATTAGTGTTTATTTATCTTCTAATTACGGTGTTTAGTTTTGCTCAACCAAAGTGGAAACAAACAGAGAGTGTAAAAGAAGTAAAATTGGAATTATTTCACGGAACGCAGACTGCAAACTTTCCGACAACCGAATCGCTTGATGAAGGTAGCTGGATGTACGAAATTTCACATAGATTTTCTACTCCAATTAATGACGGCATTGATGCTTTATACGGATTTGATGGTCCAGCTAGAATAAGATTTTCTCTTGGTTATGGAATTACTGATGATCTAATGGTCAACTTTGGGAGAAGTAATTTAACAGATAATTATGACTTACAATTCAAGCAGAAATTATTTCAATTAGATAATGAATTTCTGCCAAGTGTATTTTCTGTATTAGGCGGAGTTGCACTAAATACAGAAGTTCCACAAAATATTGATAGAGGAAAAGCTGATATTGATAATTTCCAATTTTATGCTCAATTAGTTTATAACGGTATGCTTTTTGACAAAAAATTAGGGATAGGATTAGTTCCATCATATTTGTACAACAGTTTTATTTATGCTGTAGATAAACAATACTCATTTACATTTGGCACATATATTCAATATTATTTTAACAGAGCTTGGAGTATTTGGTTAGAGCACAATGCAATTGTTACCGGATATCAAGGAAAAATTAGATTGGATGAAACTACGAAATCATTTAATACACTGGGATTTGGAGTTGCATTAGAGACTGGCGGACATATTTTTAATATTATTGTTACAAATAATGCGAGATTGAATTCGTCACAATTTTTAGTAGGAGCAGATAGAACAACAAATAGTGAAGGATGGAGGCTGGGGTTTGGTATTATTAGGTATTTTTAATTTGCTTTAATAGCAATTATACTAATATCGTCTTCAAATTTATTTTCTGTTGAAGAGATAAATTCTGTTTTAATTTTCTCTAAAGTATCATCGGAATGTTCTAATGTTCCGATGATTTCTTTTAATCGGCCTTCGCCAAAGAATTCACCGTTTGTGCATCTTGTCTCGGGAATTCCATCAGTAATTAAATATACAGATTCACCGGATTTTAGCTGTACTTCACAATTTTCATAATTCCCAATTTCTCCAAATCCAATTAGAATACCGTTGGATTTAATACTTTTTACTGATTCAGATTTATGAATAAGAGGTAAATCTCCAGCTCCGGAATACTTAATTGTATTTGTTTTTCTATTTATACTGATAATAGATAAAGTTATAAAAACATCAGAAATTCTTTCGTCTTTATATATTGCACTGTTAACTTTATTTAATATTGTTGCTGGTGAAACAACATGATCTGAGTCTAAAATCATACGGATTGCACTTCTGACATATCCTGCATAAGCAACAGCAAAATACCATGCACCCCATTTCTTGCCCATTATATCGCCAAGTACAACTATTAAATTATCATCATCAACTTTAAAATAATCAATAAAATCACCGCCTGGAACATTTTGGAAAGGTACATGCCAATGATTAATTGAGAATCCTTCAAAATTTGGTGATTCATCGGGAACAACTTTTGCACCCATAGAATTAGCAGCTTGATGAACTTCATTGACGGCTTTTTCCCTTTCTTTTTGAGCTGTTTTAAGTAGAGCGGCAATTTTTGCTAAAATAATTCTTGTACCGGAAGTTTTAACAATATAGTCTTCTACATTTAAATCATATCCTTCCAAAATATCATTTTCATCACCCTTTGCAGTTAGGAAAATAAATGGAATCTGTTTTAATTTCGGATCATCTAAAATTTTCTTGCGCAATTCATAACCGTCAAATTCAGGCATCATTATATCACTTACAATTATATCAGGATTAAATGATTTGGCAAGTAAATATCCTTCAAGACCGTTTTCAGCCCACTCATACTGATAGCCTGCTTTCTTAAAATTGTAAAGCATCAGTTTGGCAACAGACTCTTCATCTTCAACAAGAAGTACTTTGTATTGTGAGTTATTATTTTCGTTAATTGCGGTCAAGACTAATCCTTTTTATTGAATAATCGAATTAATTTCTTCTAGTTTTAATATCATACTTTTCCATTAGCCTATACAGAGTGGCCCTTCCAACATTTAATTTTTTTGATGCATCTACAATGTTGCCGTTAGTTACTTTTAATGCATGTTTAATTGCTTCGGCTTTTAACTTTTCAAAAGGAACAATTGGCGCACCTTCGGTAAAGAGTTGACCAACAGCTTCATAGCCTGCATTTTCATCTGTTTCTAAAATTTGAGGAGGCAGTACTTCAACATCAATATTATCCTCTTCTGATAATATCATACATCTTTCAATTGTGTTTTCCAACTCTCTAACATTTCCCGGCCAATCATAATCATATAAAAGTTTTAAAGCTGCTTTTGAAACATGGTTTATTCCTTTGTTCATTTTCTTATTAAACTCTGCTAAAAAGTGATTTATTAAAATTACTATATCACCTCGGCGTTCACGCAAAGGAGGAATTAAAATTGGGAATGAACTTAATCTATAATATAAATCTTCTCTGAAATCTCTATTTGCTACAGCTTCTTTTAAATCAACATTTGTCGCAGAAATAATTCTTACATCTGTTTTTATAGTTTCGTTTCCACCGACTCTTTCAAATTCTTTTTGCTGAATGACGCGTAATATTTTAGCTTGAAGTGACATTTCCATATCACCAATTTCATCTAAAAAGATTGTTCCGCCATTTGCTAATTCAAATTTCCCTATCTTCTTTTGATGAGCCCCAGTAAATGCACCTCTTTCATGACCAAACAGTTCACTCTCTAAAAGTTCTCTTGGTATTGATGCTGAATTTACAACGACAAACGGCTCGTTTTTTCGGGTTCCATTATAATGAACTGCTCTTGCAATTAGTTCTTTACCAGTACCGCTTTCTCCATTTATCAAAACGGTTATATCATTATTTAAAACTTTTGTAACCATTTTAAATACATCCTGCATTTTCTTATCTGCGGATACAATGTTATCAAAACTATACTCATGCTGAAGGTCAGTATTTAGTTCATCAACTTTTCTTTGAAGATCATAATTCTTAATAGCATTTTGTATTGCGGGATGTAACCTATTTTTATCAACCGGTTTTGGGAAATAATCGTATGCTCCTTCTCTAATACATTCAAGAGCTACGTCTATATTTCCTTGAGCAGAAAGCATTATTACGGGTAAGTGTTTATTCATTCTTTTTATTTGCTTTAACAAATCAGTTCCGCTTAAATCAGGTAGCATAATATCCAATAAAATTAAATCGGGATCTTCATAAATATTTTCCAGCAATTCAGTTCCATTAGTAAAAGTACGAACACTATACTCCCATTCATTTTTAACCCAATGAGTAATAAGTTTTAGAATGGCAGGCTCGTCATCAACTATGAATATTTTCTTATCCAATTTTCTACCTCAATGTTTAATTAAAACTGTACTTCGGAAGTCTGATAATAAAACTTGTACCTTTATCAACTTCACTTTTTACTCTAATGAGTCCCTTATGTAAATCAATAATTTGCTTTACTGTTACCAATCCAAATCCTGCACCGGGCAAATTATTATTGGTTCGTTTAACCTTAGAGAATTTATCAAAAAGCAAAGGCAACTTTTGCTCTGATATGCCAATTCCCGTATCACTTATTACAATTTCAACTTCTTTTAAAAATTCTTGTGCAATAAAAGTTATTCTGCCATTTTGTTTTGTAAATTTTACGGCATTTGCCAGTAAGTAATTAAATGCCTTTTTTAATCTTTCATTATCGGCATAAATTACAATTTCAGATTCCGGCAATTTACTTGTTAGGACTATATTTTTTTTGTTGCATTCATCTGTGAAACTATTAACACTATCGTTTAAAATTTCTATAATATTAATAGTGCTTTTTGCCAAATGCTGTTTTTCATTTTCTAATTCAGAAAAATCTAAAACATCATTAATTAATTTTGCTAATCTTTTACTTTCTGTTAAAATTACATCACTAAACTCCTTTGCTTTTTCCACAGTTAAATTTGCATCTTCAACTATTGTTTCGGAAAATCCAATTATTGAAGCCAAAGGTGTTCTTAACTCATGAGATACATTTGAGATAAATTCATTTTTTAAATCGTTAAGTTCATGCAAAATGCTTATTTGCTGTTTTGCTCTATCTCTTTCAATTTCATTTAATCTGTGAGCTTCTTTTAATCTTTCAGTTAATTCATCGCTTTTCTTTTTTTCTGAATTAATAGCCGTATTGTTTGATGCAATTCCAAGTAAGTTTTCTAATTCATTTTCTTTGAAAATTGGAATGAGTTTTAAAAAATAATTTTGCTCCAAACTTACTTTTGGTATTAATACAAGATTTAATTCAATTGCCTTTTTTTCATTAATTATTTTTTGAAATGCTTCACCGGCAATAAATTTTGAGTCGTCAGATACAATTTCCAAAAAGTGATTTCCAATAATTTCATCTTCGCTGAATTTTAATTGCTTTAAGCCGCTATTATTCATAAATGTAAAGGTACCGTTCTGATCCAGCATAAAAACAAGTTCATTAGAAGCTTTTGCAAATAGATGGAAATAATCTATTCCGGCTGGTGATTTATCAGTTTTTGCTTCGGTTTCCGGAAGTAATATTTTTAGCAATTCTGAAAGATTTGAATGAATTTTTTTATTCTTTTTAGAAAAGTGATCAACTTCTTTTGAGGCGGAAAAAACATAATATTGAAAATTACCTAGGGGAAATGTGTCTACAATCTCTGACGAAAAACCGAAGTAATTTGATATAGAGTTTTGAATTATTTCAAAATCTAACTCTGAGATACTTTGCAAAATATTTTCAAAATTGAATTCAGCCGAAATTTTTGATGAATATTCTATCAATTTAAATTCATTCTGATCAAATTTTATTAAAAAAGTGAACTCAGATTCAGAGAGATCCCGAATATTATTAATTATTTCCTTTAGTAAAGTGCTCATTAAAGCTGTTTTTCAAGGTTTTAGTAATTATCATATTAATACATTGTTGATGTATTAGAATTATACAATCGGTAAAAAACATTAAAAATTAAGTGGAATTACTAGGAAATTTTGATTTGTGTCAATCCGGAATAAATTTTAAATGTAAGATTTTGTTACAAATTTGATTGGTTCTATTTTTAAGAATTTTTGGTAAAAAAATCCCCATAGAATAAATACTAAAGGGATTTAATTTTATAATGTTATTTATTTACAGATAACTTTGAACTGCATCTTCTAAATTATCATATAATTTGAATACTTTGTCCATTCTTGTTATATAGAACATTGATGATTCAGTATTATCACCCCAAACTATTCTTACGTCGCCATTTCTGCTCATTGCTTTCTTTAATGAACTTACTAATACACCTAATACTGTTGAATCAACAAACTCACATTCACTTAAGTCAATTACAATTTTGGAATTGTCATTATCTATTAAAGTATTTAGAAACTCTTTAAACTTTGATGCAACATCCATAGTTGCTCTTGGAATATTGACCGAAACGACACTTACGTTTCCATATAATAAATGAGCAAATTCATTATAGTGTGGTAATTCTGCATCTAAATCTGAATTTGTAAGTTCCAGATCAAAACTTGCGTTTGCAAATCTTGGTTTATCGTCTTTTATTTCTTTAATTTTTGATTCTTCTTCTTTCTCTTCGTAAAAATCATTTTCTTTTACTTTTTCTTCTGATCTTTCAGATGAAAATACAAGATTATTTTTTTCATTTTCGGTTGAATCATTATTTAGGGAGAAGGCAGAGTTGAAATCATTTAGTTCTACTTGATCTATTTCAGAATCTTCAATTACTACATCCGGACCAAAATCAATTTTCTCTTCTTTTTCAATGTTTTGTTTTGGAACTTCTAATCTTTGAGATTGAAGTTTGGTAATTTCTGATTGAAGTTTTGTGATTTTTTCCTCTTGCGTCAAAATAGTTTGTTTCAATTCATTTTCAACTTTAGAGTTCCTATATAATTTTTCTTCTGCATCTTTAATTTGGTTACTTAAGCCTTCAACTTCTTCCAAGTTTTTGTTAGCTTCAACCATGTATTTATTTTTAGTTGAATTTAATTTTTCTATCTCGTTTCTGTAATCTTCAATTTGTTCTCTTAGTTTTATAAATTCAATTTCTTTATCAGTTTTCTCAAGTTTTACTTGTGATAGTCTTTTTCCTTGTTCTTCAATAATAGCATTCTTCTCATCAATAATTTTAGTAAAGTTACCATTTTCGCTATTAAAGCTGTTTAGTTGATCTTCAAGTTCTTTAATTTTGCTATCATATTCAGCAATTATTTCATCTGATGGACCAGAATCATTATTGAAGGTTTCAAATTGATTTTCATAATCGCTTATTTTTTCTTCGTAAGTATTTTTAATTTCTTTTAATTCGGTTAATTCAACTTCCAGCTGTTCAATTTTCTCTAATAATTTATCACTGCTTGTAACAGCTTCGGTTCTTTTGTTTTCAGCATGATCAATTTGATTTGTCAATCTATCAATAGTACTTTCTTTATCTTGAAGATCGCTTTCATAAAGTTCAATTCTGTTCTTCAATGCTTCAACTTCTTCAGAAAGAACTCTAACAGCTTCTTCTTTTTCAGCTTTATCTGAAACTTCGACATCAAATGCATTTTCAAGCTCATTTAATTTTTGAGCTTTACTTTCTAATTCTGAAATTGTATTTGCTTTGTGTGAAAGTTTGTTTTCTAAATTTGTCTTAATAGTTTTTACTTCTGCTAATTCTTTTTCTAAATCAGAAATTCTATCAGCAAGGTTTTTATTTTCTAATTCTGTTTTTGACTTAATATTTTCATTATTTTCAAGCTGATCAGTAAGATTAGAAACCGCATTATTTTTATCTGTCAATTCATTTCTTAGAGAATTTAAACTTGATTTTAATTCATCAATTTCAAGATTTAGTGAATGTAGAACAGCTTCTTTATCAGCCTTGTTTTTAAGCTCTAATTCAAATGCTGTCTGAAGTTCATGATGTTTTTCTGTTATTGATTCAAGTTCAGAAATTCTATTTGATAATGCTTGCTGCTCTTCGTTTATTTGATCGCGTTCTTTTGTAACTTGTTCCAGTTCATTATTAACTTTGTTTATGTAATTTTCTTTACTGCTAATCTCTTCTTTTTGAGTATTTAATTGATTCTTAAATCCATCAATTTCTTTATAGAGATTATTTATTGTTTCACTGTTCTTATTTTGTAATTCGTTTGATTCCGTTACTTTGTACTCTAATTCTTTAATTTTATTTTCAAGAGAATTGTTTTCGTCTTCAATTATTTTTTTCTCTTCATTTCTTAATGAAAGTTCAAGAGCAACATTTTCAAGCTTTTCTTCTAAATGAATTTTGCTTTTATTAAGCTCTTCTTTTTCAGTTTTAAGTTCTTCAAGCAATTGTAATTTTTCAGTTTGTTCACTTAAAATCTTTTGCTTATCATCAACTTCACTGCTTAGTTCATCAACTTGATGTAATATTCTCTGAATTTCTTTTTCTTGAGCACTTGTTGTTTCATTAAATCCTTTTTGCAGTATTTCTATTTGTTCTTCTAATAAAAGAACATTTTTCTGGAGCTCTTCAGATTGTCGTGTTTTTTCAGTCAATCTTCTTTCAATTTCTGATTTTTCAATTTTAAGATCAGAATTTAATTCTTGAATAACATTATCTCTTTCAATTAGGTTTTGTTCAAGTGTTTTAATTTGTTTAATGTGACTATTAAGTTCAGATTGACTTTCTTTATATAGTTCAGAAAGTTCAGCTTTTTCTGTATTTACCTCAGCAATTTGATTTCTTGTTGAGTTAAGTTCTTCAGTAAGTTCATTTATTAAGCTTTCTTTATCAATTAATTGAGCATCTAATTCATTAAGTGAACCGGAAAGTTTTTCAACTTTACTTTCTGCATTTTGAAGTTTTTGTTCAAACTCAGAAACAACTGATTGATGATTTTCTCTTTCTGTTGATAATGTTTTTATTTGATCTAATAAGTCTTTATTTGATCTTTCAAATTCTTCAATTCTGCCGTTTAATGAATTGATTGTATTATCTTTTTCAGTCACTGAATTTCTATACATTTCAATTTCATTAAATCTTTCTTGAAGTGAATTGTTAAGATTATTAATGTCTGATTCTTTTTCACTTATAGTATTAGTTAATCTTTGTGTTTCTGCTGTTAAATCATTAATACGATTTTGAAGTGATTCAGCTTTATTATTAAGGTCACTAATTTGATTATCTTTATTTTGAAGTTGTGTAGAAAGATTATCCAAGCTTGTTTGTTTTTCATTAATTTGATTGTTTAGCCCGTCAACAATGTTTTTGTTTTCTTCAACAATTCTGTTTAACTCTTGTATATCAGAAGTTTTCTGATCAATTGAGTTGTTTAATCCTTCAATTTTTTCACTTAACGAGCTAATACTTAATTCACTTTCAATTACCTTTTGATTTAATTTCTCAACTTCTTCTAAGCTTGCTTCTAATTGTAAATTAAGTTCTGAAATCTCTTGATCTTTTAGTTGATTCTCATTTATTAAGTTTTGTTCAGCTTTAGCTCTTTCTAGTAAGTCATATTTTAATTGATCAATTTCATTTGTATAATTTTTTGTTTCTTCAACTAATTTGCTTAATTGAGAATTTAATTCATCTTTTTCAAAAAGCAGACTGTTTATTTCGTCAGTTTTTGATTCATTTTGTTTTTGCAGTTCACTTTCACTTGAACGAAGATTAGCAATTTTTAAATCTTTATCTTTTAGTTCATCGTTTAATTCTGCAAATGATTGTTCAAGCTCATTTAATCTATCTGATTTTGTGCTTATTAAATTATCTTTTTCTATAATTGCTTCATTTTGCTGCTCAACCTTGTAACTTAATTCTTTAAGGCTAGTTGCAAGTTGTTCGTTTTTGCTGCTATAATCTGTAACAGATTTATTTAATTCTGTGTTTTCTTCATTTAGATTTTCAACCTTATGTTTAAATTCAGCAATTCTACTTTTCAGAGTAGAAATTTCTTTTTCTTTATCATCAAGATTTCTTCTTAAGTTAAGTTCAGTATCCTTTGCTTGTTTTAGATCATTTTCCTGTAATTCTGCTTTGTCTTTTAAATCTTTTATTGTTGTAGATAAATCGGAAATTTTAACATTAAGATTTCTTATTTCAGAATCTTGCTCAGAGATTTTTTTGTCTTTGTTTGAAATAAGAATATTAAACTCATCTTTTTCTGAAATTAGTAAGGCAATTTCATTTTTATTTTCTTCAAGCTTCTGATTTAAATATTTATTTGTGTTAACTAGTTCGGTTTCATTGTCTTTTAATTCAGAAATTGAATTATTCAAATTGGCAATTTCATGCTCAGCCTCTGTTACTTTATGGCTTTGTTTAATAATTATTTCGTTTTTCTCTTCAGCAATTGCTTTTAACTTTTTACTTTCGTTTTCAAGATTGATCAAATGATCCGATTGATCTTCAATTATTTCATTTTTCTTATCAATTGATTCATGAAGTTGTTTAACTTTAATAGAATACTCAGAATTTTGGCTTCTTAAATCTGTAATTGATGAATTTAAAGAATCGACTTTAGTTTTTAAGGCAGTTTCTGATTGTACTTTTTGAGTAAAATCAGATTCCAATTGAGAAATTTTGGAAAGATTATTATTTGTCTGAATTGTAAAGTCTTCAATCTGATTAGTTAATGAAGTAATTTTATTATTAAAGTCCCTTTCATTATTTTCTAATTCAGAAATTCGGCCAAATTGTCTATCAATTATTTCTTGTTTTTTTATTTCTGTTTGTTTTAAGAATGCTTCTTTTGATTTAAGTTCATCAATATGTTCTTTTTGTTTTGCAATAACTTCATTTTTATGATGCTCTGATTTTAATAATTCATCTTCATTTTGTTTTAATTTAGATACCTTATCTTTTTCTAATTCTATTTGAGCACGCATCTCTAAATTAGAATTTTCTAACTTTTTGCTGTTTTCTGAAGATTTTGCAAATTTTTC
Source organism: Ignavibacteriales bacterium (assembly GCA_020635275.1). Taxonomy (GTDB): domain Bacteria; phylum Bacteroidota; class Ignavibacteria; order Ignavibacteriales; family Melioribacteraceae. The sequence continues at coordinate 418,778 of JACKAA010000002.1, read as the reverse complement.
AGATAATTCATGAAGCTTGCCTTCATAAGAAGATCTTGTATCCTTTAATTCTTTTTCTAATTCAGCAAATTTCTGCTGAACTTCTTCAAGCTGAGCAATTTTATAAGATTGATCACCGATTAGTTCATTCTTGTATCTATCGGCATTAAGTAATTTATGATTTGCAATTTTTAATTCGTCTATTTCTTTTTGTAATTGAGTAAGTTTACTTTCTCTTAGACTTTTTTCTTCTCCATAATTTTTATATTTATTTTCAAGATCATTAATTTTGTTGTTAAGATTACTTATAATGGCGTTTTTTTCTAATTCAATCTTACTTAGGTTATCTTTTAAATAACTTAATTTTTCTAGTTCCGTAAGTTGAGTATTATTTATTGATCTTAAATTTTGTAATTCTTTTTCATATTGTTCAATTTTTGCACTAATTTCTAAATTTTTCCTGTTATTTTTTTCAATTATTTCTGAATAATTTTCAGAGTTAAGTTTTAATTGATTGAGTTCAACTCTTAATTTTGCAACTTCGTTATCTTTATTTTGATTTTCAACCAAACTCTGTGTCAATTCTCTTTCTTTTTGGTCTAAATCTTTATTTTTTGCATTCAATTCTTCAACTAATAATCTTAATCTATTCAGTTCCTTTTCAGATTTTTCATATTTGTTCTTAATTTCGTTTAGATCATCATTTTTTAATTTTAATTCAGTCTCAATATTCTTTAGGTTTTGTGAGCTTTCATTATTCTTATTATCTCTTTGTGTCAATATGCTATTAAGACGTTCTATCTCAAATTCATATTTTGATACGGTGTTTTCATAATTCTTTTTTAAATCTTGACCATCATAATTCATTTTTGTTTGTTCTTCTAATTGCTTACGAAGAGCATCCAATTCTTCATTCTTTTGGTTTAAAATATTTTTTAGCTCCGGATTTTCATTATTTGCGTTGTTTAATCTGTTTTCAAGTTCATCAATTTTTGATAAATGCTTTTGAATTTGTTGTTTATATCCATTTTCAACATCAAGTAATCTGGATAACTGCTCATTTTGATTATCCATTAAATGAGTCAGTTGTTTGTGTGTATGCTGATATTCTTCTAATCTATCATATAAGCTTGTAATTTTGTGCTCTTTTTGTCTTATTAACTCATTATATCTGCCAATTTTTTCATTAAAATCTTGAACCATCTTTTCATATTTTTTAGATTCATTTATGGATCTTAAATTTTCTTCGCTTGAGGAACCAAGATTAAAAATTGAAGCTTTTGGATTTCCTTCTTTCACTTTTTCTTTAGCTTCATTTAGAAGTTTTTCAAGATTTTCAATTATTTTATCATCAACGTCTGTCATAGATTCTTTCAAATTATTAAAAATTCCGTTATACTGAATTAAAAGAGTATCGAGGATTTCTTTAGATATTTCGGCTAATTTTGTATCTCTAATTGCTAAAGCTGTTGATTTTCGGCTAGAATTTTGAAAAAATTCAGTTTGGCCAAAAAATTCATTGGGAGAAAGAATTTCCGTAGAAGTTTTAGAAAAACTCTTCTTTTTTAATAGATTGATTTCACCTTCCAATACTAAATAAATTGAAAAAGCCGAATCACCATTTTTATATAATACTTCACCTTCATCCAAATGAATGATTTTTAAATTTAGATCTTCAAGAGAAATATTAGTAAGGTTAATGTCCTTAAAAAGGGAGTTGTTTTTTAATGCTGTGTTGTACGGATTTTGCATTTCCTCGTCCTCTTATGCAATTATTAGATACACTATCGTAAATTATGCTAATTACTTAATGCGGATTTTCCGCTCATCATAATTTTAATAGATTTTACAATTACTGTGCCGAGAATGAGAAAAAAAGGTAAAATTTACCTTGAAAAATAGATTAGAGTAACTATTAGTATTAGTGAACTGAATTTATTTCGTTTTTGAATGAAATAGGCAACTTTTAACAAAATTAGAATATATTTGTTGTATATGCAACACTTTTTGAATAAATAAATTTTAGGTAATGAATGTATCAATTTGAAACTTTTTGTGATTTACGACACAAATTATTTAACATTGAATAAGTTCAGATTTATAAAAATGGCTAATATTCTGCATAACTATTTAAGCAAAATCATTTTCTTAGTCTGAATAAACTGACCTACTTTTAATTGATAATAGTAAACTCCACTTGAATATTTACTCGCATCAAAATTGATTTCATAAATTCCGGGTTTTTGTTTTTGGTTTACGAGGGTTGTTATTTCTCTTCCGAGAATGTCATAGACTGTTAATCGAACGTTAACATTGTCATTACGAGGGAAAGAATTTCCCGAAGTAATCTCATTAGATTGCCGCGTCGCTTCGCTCCTCGCAATGACGGAAGAATTGTCATCCCGAACTTGATTCGGGATCTGATATTTTATTGTCGTAGTCGGATTAAACGGATTTGGGTAATTCTGCTCTAGTACAAAAATTGAAGGAATATTTTCATTTTTATTCTGATTAACACTAACAGGAATTTCTATAAAGTTAGAATTGTAAAAAGTAATTACATCTTTTGTAATATCTCTTGTAACATCAATTGATTCTAGAGAAGTATTTCCTCTTCCTAATATATATGCTACAATAATTTCTTGTGGTTTATCTTTTTCTAATTTAAATGGACCGACATTTTACATCATTACTTTGATCATGTTCTCCAACAGATACCCAACCATTTTGTATAACAGGATCACCTGAATACCAAAAATAAGGATTAATTAAATCGCATTCAATTCCTAAAACTTGACCAAATTGCCAATTACATGGATTTAATATTAATTCCTTTCAAAGCTATTTTTCCGGTCATATAATTTCTAAGTTCATATTCATTATCTGGATCTATGTATTGGATCACTATGATCATATATGAACATTAGAAGTTATTTTAAATTTTTTGCACCATAAAAATATTTTTAGTTCAATTATATTATAATTCATATTTTGTTTTGCAGTATCTAAGGAGTATCAATTCCTTCATCATAAATATTATTATTATTCTGATCAATAAAAGAAACATTTGGAATATAAGAAACTGGACCTTGAATTAATGATGTGAAAAATGCAGGTGAATTTCCATAATCAGCATCAATATTACCTTATCATAACAATAAATAGAATTTTAATATAGTATCACAGCCAATTAAATCATCAGTATAATCACCTAAATCTGGATCACTCCAAGGTGAAAATAAACAGAATTAAAATACATCAGAAACTAAACCGGTATTTTTAATTTTATATTTAATAAAAATTACATTTGATAATTCAGGAAATGTTTTGGGTGAATAAGCAAATGTTGTTTGTTTAATTTCTATTCCCATTGGTTCAACATCATCAAATCTTCGTAATTCAGATGGAACACCATCATCATTAAATTACACCAAGCTGTAATATCACCAATTAATAAGGTTTATCTTCATTAGTATCCCATATTCCATTATTATTTTTATCAATTGGTTCATATATCCCATCATTATCACCATCATAAAAATTCAGCCCCTTGCTTAACAGCAAAAACCCAATTATTCCAGCTATCGGAAAAAGGGATTCATCTGAGCTTTAATACTACATAAATTATATTTTCATAAATCATTTGGATCTGAATTAATTTTTCCCGGTATAATCCTCAATTCTGACAAGCTGAAGCAAACACCATTTGCCCATAATTCTCCATTTGAATAACCGGATAGCACAAATCCACCTGAATAAAGAAATACACCTTCTTCAAAGTGACCCGCATTAAATATTTTTGAATTTCCAAGAGTCATCGTAAATTGTCAATATTGCCAAATTATTCCTTTGTTATCAATTGGTAATTGAAATTTTATTTATATCAAATAATAAATAAGCATTATTTGGATTATAAAATCTTGGAATTTGAAGGTAATAATATTAGTTAAAACTGTAGTTCTCAATAATATCCACTGCTTGTAAATTTATTTTTATTGTATATCAATATTTAAGTGAATCAATTAATTACTAAATTTATCATTATCAAAATTTATTCATCTCCATTTATTCCATTATCATTCATTTTCAATATTTAAAAGATTTCATTATTATTTAATGGATAAATTGACTTTAACATTATCAACTTCATTATCATCAATTTTACAACTGCTTTAAGCATCTTCATAGATGATTTAGGATAATAAAAATAAAAATGTGTATTTAATTCACTAATTAGTGGAGGAGTTAAAATCTGAATAGTTCAATTTGCATGACAAACAACTCAGAATCATATTCATCAGGAGAGAAAATTAAAATCCTTGAAATGTTATCAAACTGAATACTGTTTTGAGAATTAGCTAAAAGTATATTTCTTTCGAAGATCCAAAAGTTAGATAAAGTCACTATTGTAATTTGCTGCAGATTGAAGATTATCATTCGCCACATAATTTGTAATTTTAATTGGAAATGACCAAATTAAATCATTAATGTTGCATTTGTATATATTTTATATCTCTGATGAGGTAAATAGATTCATGAAATGGACTTGAAACTTCTTCGTAGAATAAATATAGAATACCTTCTTCAGTAATTTTAAGTATTGAGTTTTTGTAATTCTGAATTACTACATTTATTAATAATTGTTTTTCATTCCAGCTTTTTGCCGAATCTTGGAATAACTAACATCACCAGAATAAAACAAAGTATAATTAATTAAAGTTAGTTCTTCAGTAATATTAAGAATAGCTACAGCATTATTTTCATAACTTTCTATTGAAGTCTTATAATTGTAATCCAAATTTGAAATTTTGTTCTGTTTCCATCCCAAGTAAATACCATCAATACTATAGAAGAATAATAAGTATTGGTTTTAATATTAAAGTAGTACCAAATTTGATTATTTATTTCAACAAAACTTTTGATTTTTAATATTTACAACAGCAAAACCTCCTAAATTCATATCAATTGATTCTGACCAGGATTTATTGCATTATCATCTGAGTAAATTAGTCGAGTTGGATTTTCATTGTAAGAAATAAGAATACGTCCAATTTTTTAATCTAATGGCAGAAAGATTAGGATCCTCAATTTTTTAAGCTGTCATATAGTATTTCTGGTTCTTGCCAATTAGTTCCCTCGTCTAATGATTTGGAAAGCATTAGTTTGTTTGAATCAGCATAAAAAATTAGAAGGCGTCATCATCTGAAATAAGTTGAGAGAATTTAATTGAAGAATTATCACCTGATGTGGAAACTTTTGTAAGATTCGGGTTGAGCTATAACATTAAAACTACAGAGATTAAAATAAAATATTAAGGAAATAATTTCTTCATTATATATTCCTATTTAAGCAACATCATTTTTTTAGTTTCCATAAAACTGGTTGCTGAGCCATTGTCGAAGCACCGACTTTTAATTGATAATAGTAAACACCGCTTGAATATTTACTAGCATCAAAATTGATTTCATAATTTCCAGGTTTTTGTTTTTGGTTTACGAGGGTCCCATAACTTCTCTTCCAAGAAAAATATCATAAACGGTTAATCTACAGTATATATAAATCCAATAATTGTCTCTACGCTGAGAATTTCGGAAATAATTGGATAATTAGCTGCTCGAGATGCTCGCCATTCAATTTTTCACTTTTCATTGTCATGACGAACTTGAATTCGGGATCTGATATATTGTGTCGTTCTGGATTAAACGGATTAGGGTAATTTTGCTCTAATACAAATTTGAAGGAATATTTTCATTTTTTATTCTGAGCAACACTAACTGGAATTTCTGTAAAGTTGGAATTATAAAAAGCAATTACATCTTTTACAATTTCTCTTGCAACATCAATTGATTTATTAAGTGTTTTTCCTTTCCAACAATATATGCTACAATTATCTTGGGGTTTATTCTTTTCTAATCAATTAAAAGGTCCCTGTGTTTTACCATAAATCTTTGATCATGTTCGTGATTACAAATCCAACCATTATGAGTTGAACTGGATCACCTGAATACCAAATTTTTGAGGATTAACGTTATTACAATCTATGTTCAATACTTTTCCAATTTCCCAATTACACGGTATCAATATTATTTCCGTCATTAAATTTTCCTATAGTATTAATTTCTAAAGTCACTAATATTATTTTTTAAGAACTTATTTGAAAAGATCACTTTATATGCAAATTAAAAAATGAATTCATGTTTTCAAAATTTTTTTGCACCAAAAATTAATTAAAAATTATGAATTGATATAAATTTTTGCTGTATCAATTGGGATATCAATATTAATCATCATAAATAATTATTATTATTTTAGATCTAAATGTTTCATTTGGAATATAAGTAAAAGGACCTTGCAGAATTGGAAAAATAAAAAAAATAAATGCAGTTTGATCATCATCTAATCTTATAATTATTATAACACAAATAAAATTTATAAGTAGTATCGCAGCGCTATTAACATCATCTTCATAAGCTCCTAATCTGGATCACTCCAAATGAAAAGTAAGATTTGAATCAGATTTATCGGATTTATTTTCCTTTGTTTTCAATATTATATTTAATAAAAATTACATTTGATAATTTCAGGATGAGTTTTGGGTGAATAAGCAAAAACTGTTTTATTTTTAATTTCTAATTCATTTTGATTTTTCAATATTTTTAAATCTTTCTTATTTTTTGAAGGTGATGAATCATTAAAACACACCATGCAGTAAGATCACCAATAAATAAGGGCATATCTTCATTTTCATCCCATTTGCCATTATTATTTAAATCAATTGGATTATAAATTTCCATTGTTATCACCATCATAAAAGTTTGCACAAAGTTTAACAGCACTTTCCCATTCTTGCCATGATTTACCAAATGCTGAATCTTCATTTTTGAAATAGAATAAACTTAAAATTTTGATATTCTAAAACCATTCTACATTACATATAACTAAATAATTGGTAAACCTTGCAGAACTTAAGACAGTACATTTAGCCCAAGCTTATCATTTATTGTAATATGATGAATAAATCCAAATCCACTTGAATATAAGAAAGATTAGGACATTATCAATTTACCCCAAATTTCAAATTATTATTTGTTGTGTCAATTATTGTAAATATCAATAAATAGTTTATTGTTATTTAGATTGCAAACGTATCTAATATTGTTAATTTAAAAATGTAAGTCTGCAATATAAATGAATCTATTGAGCAGAAATGTATTTATCAATAATAGTAAGATATTAAATAAAAAGTTAGAAATAATTTAATTTATATAAAATTTCCTATTTAATTTTATCATTTTTTAGTTTCCATAAAGCTGGTTGCTGAGCTTAAATTGCACCAACTTTTAATTGATAATAGTAAACAAACTCCACTTGAATATTTACTCGCATCAAAATTGATTTCATATGTTCCGGGTTTTTGTTTTTGGTTTACGAGTGTTGTTAACTTCTCTTCCAAGAATATCATAAACAATTAATTTAACAGACGCATTGTCATATGAGGGAACATTTGAAGTTAATCATTTCGACCGTAGGGAGCGTCGCGTCTCTCTCGAAATGACGATCTCTCCCCTTTGGGGATTCGAGATGACAAAATTAGGATCTGATATATTTTATTGTAGTAGTCGGATTAAACGGATTAGGATAATTCTGCTCCAGTACAAAATTTGTTGGAATATTTTCATTTTTATTTTCTTTTACACTAACCGGAATTTCTGTAAAGTTGAATTGTAAAAGCAATTGCATCTTTTGCAATATCTTTTTGCCGTATTAATTGATTCTAAGGAGGTGTTTCCTCTTCCAACAACATAAGCAATAATAATTTCTTGCGGTTTATCTTTTTCTAACTGGAATGTACCGGTATTTGCCATTAACCTTTGATCTGTTTTAAAATTACATATCCAACCACTATTTGTCTACAGGATCACCAGAATATAGAAAAAAGAGGATTTACTAATGAACAATCATAATTATTTACATCTCCAAATTCCCAATCACAAGGTTAATATATTCACAAAATTTATTTTTTCCTTCTAAATAGCATCTTAATTCATATTTTCAGTAGCAGGATCACCTATGAGTTGGATGGCTGCTTATATAATGAATTACAGAAGTCATTCTTTTATTTGATGCACTAGGATAGCATTTTATTTACATATGAACCCAAATAATTTTAGCTGAATCTAAAGAGGCTCATCAATTCCTTCATCATATTTATTGTTATTGTTAACATCATTAAATGTAACATTTGGAATATATGAAACCGGACCTTGAATTAATGTTGAGAAAAACGAAAGGGAATTTACTCCATATTTACCATCAATGCCATTATCATAACAATAACCGAGTTTAGTATTGTATCACAACCAATTAAATCATTAACATAATCACCAATATCGGGATCACTCCAAATACCAAAATAAACAGAATCTAATATGTCGTTTACCAAACCGGTATTTGAAATTTTGTATCTTATAAAAATTACATTAGCTAATTCTGAATGTGTTTTTGGCGAATATGCAAAAACTGTTTGTTCAATCTCAATACCTAATGGATTAATATCATTATATTTTCTTAAAGGTGCTGGAACTCCATCATTATAAACACACCATGCGGTTAGATCACCCATTATTAAAGGTTTATCTTCGTTCGTATCCCAAATTCCATTATTATTCAGATCTATTGGTTCGTATAAGCCATTTCCATCACCGTCATAAAATTCTGCCCCGGCTTTAACTGCATTAATCCAATAATGCCAAGAGTCTCCAAATGGTTTGTCAGAACTTTTAACTGCATAAATTACATTATCATATAATTCATTTTCTAAACCAATTTTGCCCGGAATATAATCTTCCATTCTGGAAGCAGAAGTCATACCATTTGCCCAAATATCACCATTATTTAAGCCGGATAAAACAAAACCACCGGAATATAGAAAGGTAGATTCATCAAATTTACCACCATCAAAATTATTTCCAAGAGAATCAATAAAACCTGCATCAGCTGTATTTCCTTTATTATCAATCGGTAACTTAATGTTGTTTATTTCAACATAAAAAGTGCTGTCTAGTTGAGGATTGTTTATAATAACTCTTCTCTCCATTGTTTGCGCTATGTTGGTATTTGCATCGGTAAATGATAAAACATAATTAACTGTATCAAGGTTAAACAAACTATCAATTGAATTTCCAAAAATATCATCACCGGATAATTGATCGTTGTGGCTTCCATCGTCAAATAATTCAATAGTTTTAATGGCGCCACTATTTATTGAATAATTGAACTCTACTAAACCAACTGACTCATCATCAATTATTGTTTCATTAATGATTAGCTTGCCAAAAGGATAAGTAAAACTTTGCTGAATATTTTCACTTAAATGTATTGGCGGAGTTAAAAGATCTTCAGATACTCCAACTACTCCATAATAAATTGAGTTATTATTTTGATGGTAAAGTGAAGCTAAATTTCTTGCTGAAGTAAAACTTAAAACAGGCTGATCATTTATTAAAGATAATTTTGGATTGGTATCATTACCCAAATAATTAGTGATTTTTTGTGATGCTTCCCAAGTTAAGCCATTATCAGTACTAGTTGTATAATAAATATTGCTTTGGTTATAATTTTCATAAGAGTTTCTATTATCAACATAAACCAAATGAATTTTACCCGAATTATCAATCTGAGTTCTTGGTTTTGGATTTTTAATATTTGTGGAAAGTATAATTTGCTCATCAATAAAGTTTATAGAATCAATATTGGAATAACTAATAACAATATCAGTTGAATTCTCATTATATTTTTGTGCGGTTAGAATTAATGTAGAATCATTTAATGAATTTATGGAAGCGAAATTGTAATCAGCCCATGCAAAAAGAGTTTTTCGCAAATCCCAAGTAATGCCATCAATACTTGCCAGGTATCCTATTTCCCTTATAGCAGTTAATGAAGTATTATATAAAGTATATGTAAAAATAACATTGCCATTTTTAAGTTCAGAGAAACCGGTTGAATTGATATATTTTTGTGAAACAATTCCTCCTAAGGGAAGCAATATAGGCTCTGACCAATTGATTCCATTATCATCAGAATACTTTAAATAGTGACCATCTTTTTTCTTGTAAGTTACAAGTATTCTTCCATTAATTGATTCTTGATTATTTGAAATACATAAAGAATTTATCTCCATTAATGTATCAGTGTTAAATATTCCGTCATCAAGTAAAATGGGATTACTCCAGTCGGTGAATTCAAAGTTTGCTTTTGAGTAAAATAATTCAGAACTATCGCACCAAAAGAAAAGTACAGAACTATCACTTGTTTGAACAATACTGCTTTGTGAATGATTAAAACGAGTACTGGCTTTATCAAATAATTGATAAGGGATGTCTTGAGCTATAACCAAGGTTGAAATTACGAGTAAAAGTAAAATTGAATTTTTCATGTTTGCCTCAAATAATATTTTACAATCTATTTTAATAACATCATTTTCTTAGTTTCCATAAAACTGGTTGCTGAGCTTGTCGAAACACCGACTTTTAACTGATAATAGTAAACACCGCTTGAATACTTACTCGCATCAAAATTGATTTCATATGCTCCAGGTTTTTGTTTTTGGTTTACGAGTGTGGCTACTTTACTTCCAAGTATATCATAAACGGTTAATCGTACAGACGCATGGCCACGAATCTCTACATTAGATTGCCGCGTCGCGTCGCTCCTCGAAATGACGGAAGAATTGTCATCCCGAACTTGATTCGGGATCTGATATTTTATTGTCGTAGTAGGATTAAACGGATTAGGATAATTTTGTTCTAATACAAATTTAGTTGGAATATTTTCATTTTTGATTTGCTTTACACCAACCGGTATTTCTGTAAAGTTGGAATTGTAAAAAGCAATTACATCTTTTGCAATATTTCTTGTAACATCAATTGATTCTAAAGAGGAGTTTCCTCTTCCAACAATATAGGCGACAATAATTTCAATAGGTTTATTCTGTTCTAAAACAAATGGGCCTGTGTTTACCATCATTTTTTTTTCTGCTTTTGTAGTATTTATCCAACCATAGTTAGCAACTGGATCTCCTGAAAAAAGAAAAACAGGATTAACATTTTCGCAGTTAATATTAAACACCTCTCCATTTTCCCAATTACAAGGATCAATTAAATTGCATATTTTGGAATGACCAAGTGAATAACATCTTAACTCGTTAAAATCGGCTGGATCTCCGATTGTAGGATGTGCCTGCATATAACTTAAAAAAGAAGTTATATTTAAATTTTTTGCTCCAATAATATTTTGGGATTCTATTAAATTTCCATATAGATACTTAGCTGTATCTAGTGGAATATCTATCTCTTCATCATATATATTATTTCTATTAACATCTTCATAAGAAATATTTGGAATGTACGAAGCTGGTCCTTGCAATTGTGTAATAAAAAATGCCGGAGAATTACCATAATCATCATCAACTCCATTATCATAACAGTAACCGGAATTTAATAAAGTATCACAGCCGGTCAAATCATTTACATAGTAGCCTAAATCGCAATCGCTCCAAGTTGTAAAGTTTATGGAGTCTAAAGTGTTAGACATTAATCCTGTGTTTTCAATATTATATCTTATAAAAATTACATTTGATAATTCAGGGTAAGATTGTGGAGAATATGCAAATAAGGTCTGCTTAATTTCAATTCCTTGAGGCTGAACTGTTTTGAAACCTATTTGTCTTATATCAGGTAATCTACCATCGTTATACACGCACCAAGTTGAAAGATCACCAATAATATCAGGCTTATCTTCATTAGAATCCCAAATTCCATTATTGTTTTTATCAATAGGATTATAAATTCCGTCTCCATCACCATCATAAAAATTTGCTCCAAGTTCGACTGCCGGAATCCAATTGTACCAGCTATCAGCAAACGGAGGATCTGTGCTTTTCAAAATGTAAACTTTGTTCTTAAAATCATTTGGATCAGATCCAACCTTGCCGGGAATATAATCAGAAATTCTGCTGGAAGTAGCTTGAGCATTTGCCCAAAGCTCTCCATTTGTGTAGCCGGATAGCATAAATCCGCCTGAATAAATAAATTTGCCTTCTTCAAAATGTCCACCGCTAAATCCGTTTCCTAAACTATCAAAAACATCAACATCAGCGATTATACCACTATTGTTAATAGGTATTTTGATGTTGTTGATATCTATTATTAATTCTTTATTTGGATTATGATATTTAGGATTGAGTTTAAACTGAACTGTAGAAGTAAGATTTTCAAATTCATCTTGAGCATATATTTGAAATAAAACGATATCTTCTATATTAAGTGAATCGATTGAAAAAGAAAATACTCCATCGTTAGAATTTTTATCACCAAGAATTCCATCATCATTCATTGATTCTGTAAAATTTGTGGTTTCGTTAATATTAAATTCAACTTCAACATTCTCAATATTGTTATCATCAATGACTTCTGCTTCAAATAAAACCGATACTTCAGGGTACTTTATTCTATAGCTAAGTTCAAGATTTATTAATAAAGGTGGAGTTTTTGAATCTATTGAATTGAATATATTGCCAAAATAAAGAGCTTTATTATAATTATTATGGTAAAAATAATAATGTTCCTTATCTATATCGAAATAACTTGATGTTTCAACATATAGTAAATCATCTCTAAATGACCCAAAGGTTAAGCAAAATTCATTATTATTTGATGTTACAGATTGTAAATAATCCTCACCAACATAATTTGTTATTCTTTGAGGAGTTGACCAAAGGTAATTTGAAATATTAGTAAAGATGAATTTTACATCTCTAGTAATTGTTTTTTGTACCCATGAATTTTCTTCATAGAAAAGATATAGTGTGCTGTCTTGAGATAAATGTAGTATAGGATTAAAAGCTTGATAATTTCCTTTAATTAGAGTTTCTTGATTTATCCACGTTTTACCGGAATCTAAACTCTCAAAATATTCAATATTAAATTTACCATTTGGATTTGAACTTTCCGGTGCAAGAATAGATTTAGCCGCAATAATTTTATTTTCAACTTGTAAAATTGATGTGCCTTTACTGTTACTTAGTGGCGAAATAATTTTTCTATTTCCATTCCAAGTAATTCCATCCGGACTTTCAGAATAATATAATTTGCCGTTAATAAGAAAGTAATACCAAACTTTACCATAAATTTCAGCAAAATTTGGTTGATCAAAATCAACAACTGTAAAACCCAAGTTTATATTTATTGGTTCGGACCAAGAGCCAGCATTATCATCAGAGTAAATTAAGTAAGTTGGATTTTCATTGTAAGAAACAAGAATACGTCCACTATTTAATCTAATAGCTGAAAGATTGGGATCATCAGCATTTAAGCTGTCATATAGGATTTCTGGTTCTAGCCAATTTGATCCTTTATCAATTGATTTGGACAGCATGAGTTTATTTGAGTCAGCATAAAAAAGTAGAAGTTCGTCATCAACAGAAATAAGTTGAGAAAAAGAAATTGAAGAATTATCACTCTGATGAGGAAACTTAATGTAAGATTCAGGTTGAGCAAATAAAATTATTGTAATAAAATAAAATATTGTGAATAATAATTTTTTCATCAAGAACTCCTATTTAAGTAACATCATTTTCTTTGTCTTTATAAACTGCCCGACTTTTAATTGATAATAGTAAACACCGCTTGAATACTTGCTCGCGTCAAAAATTACTTCATAAGTTCCTGGTTTTTGTTTTTGGTTTACAAGAGTGGTGACTTCTCTGCCAAGAATATCATAAACAACAAGTCGTACAGACGCATGGCCATGCGTCTCTACATTAGATTGCTTTGTCGTTTCACTCCTCGCAATGACGGAAGAATTGTCATCCCGAACTTGATTCGGGATCTGATACTTAATTGTTGTCGTCGGATTAAACGGATTTGGGTAATTCTGCTCTAACGCAAATTTTGTTGGAATAATTTCACTTTTACTTTGCTTCACACCAACGGGAATTTCTGTAAAGTTGGAATTGTAAAAACCAATTACATCTTTTGCAATTTTTCTTGAAACAGTTATTGAATTGAAATAATCAGTGCCTCTGCCAATAATGTAAGCTATAATAATTTCTTGAGGTTTGTCTTTTTCTAAAGTAAATGGACCAGTATTTACCATTAATCTGTGATCGGTTTTAATATTACAAAGCCATCCATTTTGGGTAACGGGATCACCTGAATACCAAAAATATGGGTTTAATGTTGTACAATCTTCATTTAATACATCTCCAATCGGCCAATCACAAGGATTAATAATATTTCCTTGTCTATCAAAACCTTTCATGTAATTTCTTAAATCTATTTCAGTATCAGGATCACCAAGTGTAGGATTGCTTTTTAAGTAATTTTTAATTGAGCTGACATTTAAATTTTTTGAACCAGGAAAAAATTTATTTTCCAGAAAAAGACCTAAGTTGTTTTTAGCAGAATCTAACGGAGTGTCAATATTTTCATCGTAAATATTGTTTTCATTTACATCTAAAAATGTTTCATTAGGAATATAAGCGGCAGGCCCTTGAATGACTGAAACAAAAAAAGCCGGGGGATTATTTCCATATTCTCCATCTGGTTGATTGTTATAGCAGTAACCGGAATTAACTGTTGTATCACTTCCGATAACATCATCTTCATAATTCCCTAAATCAGGATCGCTCCATGCAGAAAAGTAAACTGAATCAAATTTATTTGATACGGTACCTTTATTTTCAATGTTATATCTAATAAAAATTACATTAGATAATTCCGGGTGAGTTTGAGGAGAATATGCAAAAACTGTTTGTTTAATTTCAATTCCATGCGGATCAATATTTTGATATCTTCTCTGATCAGAAGGTTTTGAATCATTATAAACACACCAAGCTGTTACATCTCCAATTATATCGGGCCGATCTTCATTAGAATCCCACTGCCCATTATTGTTCAAATCTATTGGATTATAAACTCCATCTCCATTTCCATCATAAAAATTTGCACCAAGTTTAACAGCGTTTTTCCATGCAATCCAAGACCTGCTAAATGGTAATGAGTTTGAACTTAATAAGTAGATCTTAAATAAATTTGTATCAGCTGAATTATTAACAGTTCCAGGCAAATAGTCTTCAATTCTGCTTGCCGACATAACACCATTGCCCCAAATATTTCCATTGTTTAAACCGGATAATGCAAAACCTCCGGAATAAAGAAATCCTATATCATCTAATTTTCCCCCAGAATTTTGCTCGGGCATTGAAACATCAGCAAGAATTCCGTAATTGTTAATTGGAAGTTTAAAGTTGTTTATATCAAAATTATAATAATCTTGTACATAAGGGAAAAGGAAATCAATATTATATTTTTTTGTTCTTGTAATATTTTTTGAAATATCAGAAGCTTTTATATAGTATTCTACTTGATCTAGAAGATCAAAATTATTAAATCTAAAGGAATAAATGCTATCATTAGCTAATTTATCACCGTTTAAACCTTGATCATTCATTGAAATAGGTTCTTGTTTAATTCCATTTAACGAATAAATAAGTTGGACGTTCATTAGTTCATTATCATAAACCATTGCTGTAAATGTTATAGAAGTATCACTTCTTGGTAATGTTGGAATTGTGTTTGTTTTTTGAATTACAGGGGGAGTAATCTTATCTACGGAATGTTCAAGAATTCCATACCAAATTTGTGTTTTAGTTAAGTCACCATCAATTTCACTTATTGTTCGTGTTGATAGAAATGTAACGAATGGTATATCATTATAGAATGTTAAATTTGGTAAAAAATCATATCCTGCATACTTTGTAAATTTTTTTGCTGTTGACCATGTTGTGCAATTATCTGATGATGTAATGTAAAAAAGTTCATAGTTGAAATTATACTCAGGACTGGTAAAACTATAATTATAATCAAAAAGATTTAATGTTTTTTTTGCAAAAAGAAGTTTAAATACTCCATTTTTATCAATATAAACAGAAGGTAAAAAATCTTGCGAATTATCTGAACTAATTTTCCTTTCGTTTTGCCATGTTTTCCCAGAATCATTTGATTGCTTAAAATAAATATATGAGGTATCTCTTTTATATATTGCTTTAGTATAAAAAAAGATAATATTTATTACTATTATCAGATATAAAACTTCCAGCAGAATAATTATTTTCTATTAGAGATCCACTATTCCAGTTGGTACCATTATCATTACTTTTAATGCTATATAAATTTCTAGATTGATTAAATAGAAGCCAAATAGTTCCATCTTTTGTTTGAGAAAGACTTGGATTCATGTAACCATAATCTTCAGTTGTTGAAGTAATAAAATTTGGATTGCTCCAACTAATTCCCTCATCGTCTGAAAAGATAGAAATAATTGATCTCAAAGTAGCAGTATTATCAGTATATACTAAGATAATTCTGTTTGTATTTGTTTTGAGCACTGAAAGAATTTTGTAATTATATTTGGAAAAGATATTTTCAATTAATACTCTTTTGTTGTAATAGTTTGAACCTTCGTAATTAACCAAAAACAGCTTTTCATTTTCAGTCCAGAAGAATAATAGTTTGTTATCTGTGAGAGGAATAATTGCAGAACTACCATGTGTAGCTGTGCTGTCTTGTAGTGGAAATTTTTGAATTATATCAAATTGTGAAAAAATGGAATAGTTACTAAGAAGTATAATTAAACTTAAGAAAAGTAAAATTCTTCTCATTTGTACCTCGCTAAATATTTTCAGCTAACAGTTTTTGCTTCAAATCATTAAAGAACTCTATAATTTTTGGTGAAACTTCTTTTTCACTCAGTCTTACATTTTTATCAAACATTATTAATTCTGCAAAAGTAATTCGGGCATTTAATGTCTGGTTAGAAGAAAATTCTGAAACTCCTTTAATTATGTATGCATGCGTTTTATCTGATTTATCTAAATTTGGATTTTTTAAGATAATTTCTGCTAAATCAATAGCTTTTTCATATTCACAATTCTGAAAATATTTCTGAAGATCTTTCATTTGATCGTTGGAATCAAATAGGGAATAGATAGAAATTGATAAAATAATTGTGAAAAAAATAAATGATTTTAACTGACTTTTTTTCATGGCAATTGACAAATTATTGTGATTATTAAATCTTAAAGCAAAATGGATGCCAATAAATAAATATTTATATAATGCAAAAAATGAAGTATTTGAAAAATCAAAAAGGTTTTACTACGAATTTTGTTCGTTTAAACGAATAATATTCGTAGTAGCTAAAATGGGATTTTTACAGAAAAGAGAATTTCTTGATTATAATTTTGATTATTTATTGAATTATTTTGTAAAGAAATGTTCTTACTTCCCAAATTATTGGAAAAAAACAGCAAATCAATTTGAGAATAAAGCCAAACGGCGGCGTAAGCGGCAATTAAAGAATTTCTAATTTTATATGATTTATCGTAATCATTATATTTCAAACTAATCATATTTGCGTTTGTTTCTGCTAAATAATCTTTTTCTTTAGAATTTGCATCAAAAACAAAGTATATCATTGAGCCCAAAGTTACTGTGCTTACAGAAGTTAAAATCCAGCCTTTTGTACTATTTTCTAATTGCAGGTGGCCCCAGCCTGGAATAATTAAGGATTTTGCAACCGCAGTATGAAAATCATCTAAAATTACATTTTGCTGAAGATCAGTTGAAGTTATTTCAGATTCAGATAAAGTTTGACGTTTTTCATCTTTTGCATTTAATATATCTAAAAATTCATCTTTAACATTAGTAAAAAGATCAACCAATTTAGGTGAATAAATTACATTGTTCAGTTCATATTCATCATTAATTTTGAGAGTTTCAATAAAAGATTTTCTTGCATTCTGCTGATCGCCCATTGCAAAATGAGATGCCGCTTTAAGTTCATAAATTTGAATTAATGATTCTTCAGAAAACCTCTCTTTATCCAACAATAAAACTTCCGCTTTTGATATTACACTTGAATATTCAAAAGATTCATAGTGATTCTGAAGTGAAGAAATTTCTTCATTATTCTGTCCAAATAAAAATGTTGAAACAGCAAAGAAAAAGAGTAGTGTTCTAAATATTTTCATACTATTTCAACAGCATCATTTTTTTTGTTTGAATGAATGAATTTGATTTTAATTGATAATAATAAATTCCGCTTGGCAGATTGCTTGCATCAAAATTTATTTCATATGTTCCCGGTTTTTGGTTTAGGTTTACAAGCGCTGCGACTTCACGTCCAAGCACATCATAAACAACAAGTCGTACAGACGCATGGCCATGCGTCTCTACATTAGATTGCTTTGTTGCTTCACTACTCGCAATGACAGTAGAATTGTCATCCTGAACTTGATTCGGGATCTGATACTTGATTGTAGTCGTCGGATTAAACGGATTAGGATAATTTTGATATAATTTAAAATCTGACGGAATTATAATCACTTGTTCAGCATCGGTTGTAGTTTCTTGTCCATAATATCTTTCTATTGTTTTAACAACTTTTCCATCTGCATCAAAACCTCCAAGAATGTAAATGTATTCATCAAGATAAGCGGTCATAAAATGATATCTTGCATCTTGAATTGGAGAAGAATTTTCTATATAATAATCATTTTCTGAGAAATAGCGGAAAACTTCAACATTATTTAAAGCTTCCAAATTTTCATTATAACCCCCAATAATATAGATCACCGAAGGATCAATTCCTATAACAGCTCTTCCTCCGGCACGCGGTTCCAATAGCCCAATATCAAGTTTTGTTAACGACTTATCAACAATATTAAACTTATATATATCTTGTGAAATTCCATTTGTTACACCGCCAAAAATGAAAATATCGTCACCAATTACTTCAGACATTTGCTGTTCAGGTAAGTCTTCATTTATAAATAAACTATCTGATTGGTAAGTAACCGTATCGGAAATCAAATTGTATTCAATAATATATGGCAATGTATCTGAAATAGTTCCCGGCTGCGGATTTCCGCCAATGATATATAGGTTTTCTCCAATAATATGACCGCTAGAAAAAATTCTATTAAAATTTTTGTTCGATCTGTAAAAAGCTTCGTCTGTAAAATTCAAGCCCCATCTTTCCAAACCATTTACAGAATTAGCATCATCGGAAACACCGCCAAAAAAATATGCCAGACTATCATACTTTTCTGCAACTAGACCATATCTTGGCACAATCATGCTGTCAAGTTTCCAAACATCAAAATAAACTCTAAACTTCTGAATCCAGTTAACATTTTTTTGCAATGAATCTGAATACCCGCCGAAAACGTAAAAATTGTCAATATCTTGCCAAATATCTGCACCAGCGACCGGTCTTCTCATTTCACTATAATGCTCCCAATTAGAAAATTGAGCAAAACTCATGCTTGCAGAAAATAAGAATATTATTAAAAATCTTATCATATTTTGTATTCCAAAATTCATCATATAGAAATTAATGCAATTACCGTACCAGTTTATTTATAACTTCCATCTTTCATATTGAACTTCATAAAAAGAGTATCATTTTTATTAATACTTATTTGTGTCTCAATCCTTTTATACTGCGGATTTGATAAAACCAAATTATATTTTCCTTCATTAAGTCTAATTGGATTTTCTAAAGGAGTAACTCCTTTTTTTTCTCCGTTAATAATAATTTCAGACCAAGGGAAAACCTGGCACTGAAAATATCCAAATAATGTATCTAAATTTACTTCAACAAATTTTAATTTTTCTTTTGTGATGTTTATATTTTCCGAATACTTTGGGTAATCCGGATGAATTAAAGTTAATAAATATTCGCCGGTTTTGGTATTAATGTTTTTTGATAAAGGCGTAGTTTCTATGTATTTGTTGTTAAGATAAACTTTTGCCCAAGGATAGCATTTTATAAAAAGCTCGCCAAATTCTTCACTTTTTATTTTTGGTTTATCAGCTTGCAATTTTTCTTCAACTGTTTTTGAAGTTTCATTTTCTGTTTTATTAACTTCGTCACTTTTTTCGTTTACTATTTTTGATTTTGGCAAATTATTTATTTCAGCCGTGGCAATCTCTAATTTATCATTTGCCAAAGAATCAACTTTGTCATTTTTTTTAGCTTCTATTGATTTACTTTTTAATTCATCTGTAGTGCTTTTATTATTTGAAATTAACCATAAAACTGGAATCAATGCTAAAACAATTATGGCTGCAATCCAATATTTTTTTGAGCTCTGTTTAACTGATGTTTGTGGTTCAATATTAAATATATTAAAAATTTTTAATATGTCTTCACATGAATTAAATCTTTCTTCTATATTTGAAGCCAATAAACCTTTTAGAACCGTTTGAATATTTTCATCGTATTCAGTAAAAAAGTTTTCATTTTCTTTTTCATTGAATGATAAAATATTATTTATAGTTTCGTTTGCATCATTTCCCAGAAAAGGATTTTTGCCGCTGAAAATTTCAGCTGCAGTAATACCAAGAGAAAATAGATCACTTTTAATTGTGAGCTTTTCACCTTGAATTTGTTCAGGCGACATATAAGCCGGAGTTCCGACAACAGAATATCTTTGAGTAACTAAATTATCAAGCGAGTCTTGAGCGAGTCCAAAATCTGTGAGTTTAACTTCTAAATTTTTATTTACTAAAATATTCTCAGGTTTAATATCTCTGTGAATAACATTTTTTTTGTGTGCAAAATCTAAACCTTTTACCAATTGAATAAATATATTCTTTTTATTTTCTTCAGTAATTGGTTGAGTGTTTAGAAATTCTCTTAGATTTTTACTTTCAAAATATTCAAATGAAATGTAGAAGTAGCTTTTAAACATTCCGAAATCAAAAACCTTAATAATATTCGGGTGTTCAAGTTGAGCCAAAATTTTGGCTTCACGCTTAAACCTTTCTGTAATTGATTGATCGGGAATAGTTTCGGTGTTAAGAATTTTAAGAAATACTTTTTTTTCTAAAAAAATGTGATTAGCTAAATAAACTGCCGAGTGCTCATCTTTTTTGTAGCAGCTTAAGATCTCAAATTTCTTGAAAAGTATTTCATTGTTTGTTTGGCTCATCAGGATTCACTTTCAAATTCTTTTAACTTTTTTTGAATCCATCTAACTGAAACATCAAGAGATTTGGCGGTTAATGTTTTATTCCCTTGAAACTCTTCTAATCTTTCCAGCAGAATTTTTTTCTCTAATTCACGCAATGTTTTTTGAGAATCATTATCACTTTTCTCATCTTCCAAAGCAATATGTTCATCTTTAATAATTCCATCGGAAGATAAAATAATAGATCTGCTGATCACATTATTTAACTGCCTAACATTTCCGGGCCAAGCATAATTTTCTAATTTCTTAACTGCACTTACATGAAGTTTAAGATTTTTATCGCCCGTCACTTCAACAAAATTTTGTGCTAAAAGATGAATATCATCTTTTCTTTCCCGTAACGATGGAACTTTAATTGGGAAAACATTTAAACGGTAATATAAATCTTCCCGGAATTTTCCTTCTTCAACAAGCTTCTTTAGATTTTTGTTTGTTGCCGCTAAAATTCTTACATCAACTTTTTTAACTTGTGTATCACCAAGTCTTATAATTTCTTTGTTCTCAATTACACGAAGTAATTTTGCCTGAAGCGCACTGGAAATATCAGCAATTTCATCTAAGAAAAAAGTTCCTTTATCAGCAATTTCAAAAAGTCCTTTTTTATCTTTTACTGCACCGGTAAATGCACCTTTTACATAACCGAATAATTCACTTTCAAGTAAGCTATCAGGAATTGATCCGCAAAATTGTGCAAGATAAGGTTTATCTTTTCTTGTACTTAATTTATGAATAGCCCGAGCCACCAAATCTTTACCGGAACCGCTTTCACCTAATATTAAAACTGTAGCTTCAGTATTGGCAACGCGATGAATTGTTTTTGACAATTCCCTCATAGGTTTGCTTTCACCAACCATATCTGGAATTTTTTCAACAGATTCCAAAACATTTTTTAACCGGATATTTTCATCAGCTAAATTTTCAATTTCAAAAATTTTCTCGAATGAAATAGAAACAAGATTAGAAAAAAATTGAAGGAACAATAAATTCTTATCAGTAAATTCTTTTCTGTCTTTTTGGCTATCAACTAAAATTACACCCCAAATTTTATCTTCCCGTTTTACAGGAACTCCAAGGATTGATTTTATGTTATGAAGCTGAACGCTTTCAAATTGAGTGAGTTTTGGATTTGATTGAACATCATGATAAAGTACAGGTTTAGATTTATTTACAACCTGCTGCATTACACTAGATGAAAAATTTGAGAGATCAGAAATATTTTGTCTCTTTACACTTCTTGCAGAAACAATAGAAAATTTTGCAGTTTCGTGATCATACTTTGCAAATAATCCGCGTTCGGCATTTGTTACATCAACAAGAATATCAATTACATTTTCTATGAATGATTTTTCCTGCGAAGATGAATTAAGAGTCTGACTTAAATTATATAAAGCTTCGTATTGTTCTTTGGTAAGATTTTTTAGTTCTTTTATATCTTGAAAACTTTTTTTCATTTTTAATTTTATTTAATTATAAAACTGGATGGTTTAGATCTTGTTCGATTTTGAAATTCATCAATTGCCCAAATTACCCAGAAATAATCTCCTGAATTTAAATTAGCATTTGATTGATGTTGAATTTCTGTGGAATTAATTTCTTTTTGCCAAACTAAAATTGGCGAAACCTCATCGGTGTATATTTCTAATAAATATTTATATTCAAATCCGGGTGAAAATCTTCTCCATTCAAACAAAGGACTGGAAGATTGCACTGTATCTCTTCCAGAAGGTGAGGTAGTCTCAATTACTTCTTTTATTATTCGTTTAATATTTGTTTTGGCAATTTCAAATTTTTTAGATTCGGAATCCAGGACATTTAAATTGAATTCCTTGCCTATAACAATATCAATTGAAGAAACATGCAGATCAACCAGCTCTAAAATATTTTCATAATATTTAGTTGAGGCATTATACAATAATTCCTTTTTTACACTTAATTCAGAATTTTCAATAAACACAGAATCAATGTCATTTTCTTCATCATTAATTTTTATATCAATTCCTAGTTTGTATATCTGATTTGAAGGAAATCGATTAATCGTAATGCTGTAGAATTGCAGATCTTCAATTATTGGAATTTTGTTAAGAAAAATATTTTTAGATATTTTTTTCTGACTGTCAAACTCAACATAAATTGAATCGATTGAAAAGCCTTCTTTTTCAATAGTTAACCAGCCGTTTTCTCTTTCAATATTTAAGATTCTAAAATATCCTTGAGAATTTGTTTGAGTAATTATTCCGCTGTTTGCCCAAAATACTTTGGCATATTCAATAGGTTGTTGGGGAACGTTTATTGTTTTTACAAATCCTTCGATAGTGCTGACATTATTATTCGGATTTTCAGGATCAAGCGGATTGTTATGCGGTGCATTACACGAACTTAATAGTGTTATAAAAAAAATCAAAAAATATTTAATTTTATTGCAAAGCATTTTACCGAAAATTAAAATATTAGTTCTTAAATTAAGCAAAAAAATAATTTCTTATTCAATAAAATACATCAAAGTGTTATTTAAAAAATTGATTAAAAACAAATTTGGTAAAACAAATATTTTCTGATAATTTTATTAAAATTCTTTTATAGGCTAAATAAATGACAAAATTTCAACATAAACTTTACGTTGGTTTTTTTATTGTTGTAACCATTCTTGTTCTATCTCTACTTATTTTTTACGGATATGATTATTACACAACTCCATTTGAAGAAAGATTTTTTTCAGCGGATCATAATACCTTAAAACCAAGCGGATTTTGGGGTCATGGTTTTGGAATTATTGGATCAATGTTAATGATTTTGGGGGTTGGAATTTACATGTTAAGAAAACGTGTAAAAAGTTTAATGAGAATTGGAGTTTTAAAACATTGGCTAGAGCTTCATATTTTTTTGTGCACAGTCGGTCCAATTTTAGTTTTATTCCACACAGCATTTAAATTTGGCGGAATTGTAGCAGTAAGTTTTTGGAGTATGGTTGCAGTATTTCTTAGTGGAATAATTGGAAGATTTATATATGTCCGCATACCTCATACAATTGAAGGTAAAGAAATGAGTATGCAGCAAATAAATAACTTAAATGAAAATTTAACGATTAAACTTGTGTCGGAATTTAATTTAAGAGATGAAACTATAAAAGAAATTGAAAAACTATCAACAATTCAGCAGAAAGGAAGGGCATCTTTTGGTCACTTATTATTATCTGTAATTCCGGATTATTTTCAAAATAAAGTCAAAATGAATTCCATTTCTCATAAACTGAAAAGCAATAAAATTCCTAAAATCCACAGAAAAGAAATTCTGAAAATTGTGAAAGAAAAAATCTCTATTTCTAATAAAATACACTACTTAAGATTAATGCAAAGTTTGTTTAAATATTGGCATGTAGCCCATTTACCTTTTGCTTTGGTAATGTTGATAATAATGTTTATCCATATTGTTGTAACGGTTTCATTTGGGTACCGGTGGATTTTTTGACCTAAACAAACCGATTTTTTTTCGATAATTTAAGATAACAAGTATTAATTACATGTAATATTTAGTTTTTCCTTTTGATAAAATTGAGATTTAGGCTAAAATCAAAACATTTATTTTGGCATGTGACCTGAAGCATAATAATTTAATAAATGGATAAAAGAGAATAAATGGAAGTTTTAATAGAAAATTTACTGACAGGATTTGCTGTAATAATTTTTATTGGAATGGTTTTATTTGCATATTACAAAAAACACAAAACTGAAACAACAATCAATAAACTTAAAATTGACAAAGCAAAAGAATTTGGTTTTCATGAGCCTGTTTCTTTACATCCGGTAATTAATGAGGAAATTTGCATTGGAAGCGGTGCTTGTGTTGCCGCATGTCCAGAAAAAGATATTTTAGGAATTGTTAGCGGAAGAGGAAGTTTAATTAATGCATCCCATTGTGTTGGTCATGGCGCGTGTTTTCATGCATGCCCGGTACAGGCTATTACACTTGTAATGGGAACAGAAAAACGTGGAGTAGAACTTCCGCATGTTAGTGAAGATTATGAAACAAATATTCCGGGTATTTACATTGCCGGTGAATTAGGCGGTATGGGCTTAATTAAAAATGCCGTTGAACAAGGCACAAAAGCAATGGAAAATATTATTAAGGTAATTCCGCAAAATAATAAATCACAATATGATGTTATTATAATCGGTGCCGGTCCAGCAGGAATTGCGGCAACTTTAACAGCCGCAAAAAACAACAAGAAATTTTTAACGCTTGAGCAAGATAGTTTGGGAGGAACAGTTTTTACATTCCCTCGACAAAAAATAGTTATGACGTCACCTATGGATTTGCCTCTGCATGGAAAAGTTAAATTATTTGAAACTTCTAAATCGGAGCTTCTGGATTTATGGAATGAAGTTTTAGTAAAAAATAATATTTCTATTAATGAGCATGAAAAAGTTCTAGAAATAGTAAGATATAAAGATTTCTTGGAAGTTGTCACGTCTCAGGATAAATACACAACTTCAAAAATATTATTATCAATAGGCAGAAGAGGTTCACCAAGGAAATTAGGAGTTCCAGGTGAAAATTCTGAAAAAGTTGCATATAGATTATTAGAGCCTGAGTTAATTCAGAATAAAAAAGTTATGGTTGTGGGTGGTGGTGATTCAGCAATTGAATCTGCTCTTTTACTTGCTGAAGATGGAACAAACCAAGTTACAATTTCATATAGATCAGATTCATTCAGCAGATTAAAACCAGCTAACTTTACTAAAATTCAAGAAGCAAGCAATAAAAATAGAATAAACATAATTTTTGAATCGAATCTTTTAGAAATTGAAGAAACACAAGTAAAAGTACAATTAAAAAATGGCAGTACAATTCCAATTCAAAATGATCTTGTTTACATATTTGTTGGTGGTGAATTGCCAAATAAATTCTTGGAAAAAATTGGTATCAAGATTACCAAAAAATTCGGAGAGGCGGTATTAAAACATTAATAAATTTCTTCCTTTTTTTATTTCTCACAAATTATGTGTTCGCTCAAATTTCTCCTGGGGAATTAAGTAATGCTCATTCTGATTTGGAAGGAATCAGTAATTGCACAAAATGTCACGATTTAGGAAAATCGGTTTCAAAAGCTAAATGTTTAGACTGCCATTCAGAAATTACAGATTTAATGAATCAAGAGAGAGGTTTTCACTCAAGCTCAGAAGTTTTATCAAAAGATTGCTGGAGTTGTCACGGTGAACATTTTGGAAGAACATTCCAAATTGTAAGATTTGATAAAGATGGATTTGATCACAATAAAAGCGGATTTGAATTAAAAGGTAAACACAAAGAAGTTAAATGCGAAGATTGCCATAATTCAAAACATATATTAGTTGAAAAGTTAAAAAAGAAAAATTCAACATTTCTTGGTTTAGGAAATCAGTGTAAAAATTGTCATGAAGATGTACACCAAGGGACATTAAGTGAAAAATGTTCAAATTGTCATACAGAAGAAAAGTTTAAACCTGCTTTAAAATTCAACCACGAAAACACAAAATTTAAATTGACCGGATCTCACATAAATGTTGATTGCTTAAAATGTCATATTAAAGAAGAAAGAAACAGTAAACCGTTCCAAAAATTTGCCGGTGTAAAATTTAATAGTTGTAATAACTGTCATGAAGATTTTCACAAAGGTAAATTTGGAAATGATTGTGCATCATGCCATAATCCAAATTCATTTAAAGAAGTTAATATTCTGAGCGGTTTTGACCATAATAAAACAAATTTTCCATTAATTGGAAAACATAATTTGGTTAAGTGTGAAAATTGCCACAAAGGTAGTTTGACGAATAAACCAAAATTCCAAAAATGTTATGATTGTCATGAAGATTTTCACAAAGGTGAATTTGTAAAAAATAATTTGCAAACAGATTGTAAATCATGCCATAATGAACAAGGATTTTCACCATCAACTTTTACACTTGAAAAACATTCTGAAACAAAATTCCAATTAGCTAATGCTCATTCAGCAATTCCATGTTTTTCATGTCATTTAAAAGAAACCGAATGGAAATTTAGGATTAGCAGCGAAAAATGTATTGTGTGTCATGAAAATATTCATGCAAATAAAATTAGTGCTGAATTTTTTGATGAAAATAAATGTGAAAGCTGCCACTCAACCATTGCTTGGCAAAATGTTGAATTTGATCATAACAGAACGGAATTTAAGTTAGCAGGTAAACATACAGATGCTTCTTGTTCTGATTGCCATTTTGTTTTTGAAGGAGAAAAAATTCAAAATCAAAGATTTGCTGAATTAAATCTGAATTGCACACAATGCCATAAAGATATTCATTTGGGCCAATTTATTGAAGAGGGTTTAGAATTATGTAATGAATGCCATACTTCAGAAAATTGGCAGCCTATATTATTTGATCACAGCGAAACAAGATTTCCATTGGATGGCGCTCACAACAAGGTCGATTGTTCAAAATGCCACAAAACTATTACAGATGGAGAAGTTCAATATATCAATTACAAAATTGAGGATGTTACATGCAAAAGCTGTCATTCATAATATTGATATTATTTGCACAAATTATTCTAGCACAATCTCCGCATGGTAAAAATTTTAACATTAATTGTGAAGAGTGTCATTCAACAGATAAATGGGATATAGATTATAAAAAATTAAAATTTGATCATTCTATAACTGATTTTGAGCTAGTTGGTCAACATGCAGCACTTGACTGCAGAACATGTCATCAAACCATTGAATTCTCTAATGTTAAACAAGAATGTGTTAGTTGTCATGCAGATATTCATCAAAATTCAGTTGGAACCGATTGTGCGCAATGCCATACAAGTCAATCCTGGCTGGTTAAAGATATAAATGAGATACACAGAATGGGAAGATTTCCATTAGAAGGTGCACATAGATTAGCTGATTGTGAAGATTGTCATTCGTCAGTTAAAAACTTGTATTTTGAACCACTTGGTGCTGAATGTTTTGATTGTCATAAAAGTGATTTTGAATCTGCAAAACAACCTGATCATATCGCAGCCGGGTTTTCTACAGAGTGCCAAGATTGTCATCAATTAACTGACTATGAATGGAGTGGTGCATTAGTAAATCATGACTTCTTCCCGCTAACCGGAGGACATAAAATTAGTAATTGCTTTGACTGTCATTCACAAAATACATTTGAAGGTTTATCTCAAGATTGTATAACTTGTCATCAAAGTGATTTTAATTCTACAGCCGATCCAAATCATATAGCATCAGGTTTTTCTAATGATTGTATGGAATGCCACACAACAAATCCCGGCTGGCAGCCCGCAACTTTTGCTCAGCATGACAATTTTTTCCAATTAGTTGGTGCACATAAATTAATTGAAAGTGACTGTGCCAAATGCCATACAACTGGTTTTACAAATACACCAAATCAGTGTTCTGATTGTCACATAAATAATTATAATAATACTGCAGATCCAAATCATCAAGCTGCAGGATTTGGTACCGATTGCGAAAGTTGTCATACATCAAATGCTTGGCAGCCTGCAACATTCGATCATGATAATCAATTTTTCCCAATTTATTCTGGTTCGCACAAAGGGGAATGGAATGAATGTTCAGATTGTCATACTAATGCATCAAATTTTCAAGTTTTTGAATGTATCACATGTCATGAGCATAATCAAAATGATATGAATGAAGAACATAACGGAGTGAATGGCTATGTATATGAAAGTAATGCTTGTTACTCTTGCCATCCTACTGGAAGCGGTGAAGGCGGTTTTAATCATTCAACAACCAATTTCCCATTAACCGGTGTTCATATTACTACACAATGCAGTGATTGCCATACTAGCGGATATTCAGGAACTTCAATGGAGTGCAGTTCATGTCATTTAACAGATTTCCAAAATACTGCAAATCCAAATCATCAACAGTTAGGACTAGATCAAAATTGTGAACAATGCCATACTACAAATCCTAATTGGCAGCCGGCAAATTTCCCAGTTCATAATGAATTCTATTTAATTGAAGGTGCCCATGTTAGTATTGCAAATGATTGCAATAGTTGTCACAATGGAGATTATGTAAATAATAAAAACCAGTGCTATGATTGTCATGTAAATAATTATACAAATACAACAAACCCAAACCATCAATCAACAGGATTTGGAACCGATTGTGAAACTTGTCATTCGCAAAATGCATGGGAACCTGCAACCTTTGATCACGATAATCAATTCTTTCCAATTTATTCCGGTAAACATAATAATCAGTGGAATGAATGTTCTGATTGTCATACAAATACTTCAAATTTCCAAATATTTGAATGTATAAATTGTCACGAGCACAATCAAACAGAAATGGATGATAAACATAAAGAAGTGCAAGGTTATCAATATATAAGTACTGAATGTTTAGCTTGTCATCCAAGTGGAGATACAGAAGGAGCTTTCAATCATGCGACTTCTCAATTTCCATTAACTGGAGCTCATGTTACAACAGAATGTTCTGATTGCCATACGAGTGGATATGCAGGAACATCAATGGAATGTAATGCATGTCATTTAACTGATTTTCAAAATACAGTGAATCCTAATCATCAACAATTAGGCTTAGAAACAAATTGTGAAACTTGTCATACAACAAATCGTAATTGGGAACCGGCAACTTTTCCTGTTCATAATGATTTTTATCTAATTGAAGGGGCTCATGTAAATATTACAAATGATTGTACAAAATGTCATACAAATGAGTTTGCAAATACTGGTAATCAATGTATGGATTGCCATATAACAAATTATAATAACACTTCTGATCCTAACCATCAATCAACAGGATTTGGAACAGATTGTGAAACTTGTCATTCTCAAAATGCCTGGGAACCTGCAACATTTGATCATGATAATCAATTTTTCCCAATTTATTCCGGAAAGCATAACAATGAGTGGAATGATTGTTCGGATTGTCATACAAACTCTTCAAATTATCAAATTTTTGAATGTATAAATTGTCATGAGCACAATCAAACAGAAATGGATGATGAACATAAAGAAGTTCAAGGTTATCAATATGTAAGCACAGAATGTCTCGCATGTCATCCATCAGGTGATTCAGATGGAGCTTTTAATCATGCTACATCTCTTTTCCCACTTACTGGCGCTCATACTACACAAGAATGTTCATCTTGCCATGAAACAGGATACAGCAATGCTTCTGCTGAATGTGAATCTTGCCATCAATCTGATTTTACTAATTCTTTAGAACCAAAACATAGTGAAGCCGGAATTTCAACTCAATGTGAGAATTGTCATAACAGTAGTGCATGGAAACCTTCTGAATTTAATCACACAATTACAGGATTTGAATTGGTTGGAGGACACAACAGAACACAGTGTTCAGATTGCCACTCGGTAAGTACAGCAAATGCAAGTTCAGAATGTTATGGATGCCACGAAAGCAATTATAGTCAAGCTCCAGAACATAGTACTCAAAATTATCCAAAAACATGTCAAAATTGTCATAATACTACAAATTGGGAAGAAACAAGTTTTGATCACAATAGTACTAATTTTGCGTTGACGGGAGCACATATTGATGTAACTTGTGATAATTGCCATTCAAATGGTTATGCTGGAACCTCAACCGATTGCAATAGTTGTCACACTAGTGATTTTAATAATTCAACAAATCCGAACCATACCAATTTAGGATTATCAACCGATTGCGCTGATTGTCATACCACAAATTCAAATTGGCAGCCGGCATCATTTTCTGTGCACAATAATTATTATGCTTTGGTTGGAGCACATTCTTCCATTTCAAATGATTGTTCAACATGCCATAATGGAGATTACAATAATACTTCTAATCAATGTTATGATTGCCATCAAAATGATTATAATTCAACGACAAATCCTGCTCATGCAAGTTCTGGATTTGGTACTGGATGTTTAGATTGCCATTCACAATCTGCATGGACGCCATCTACTTTTGATCATGACGGGCAGTATTTTCCAATATATTCTGGTGATCATAGAGGTGAATGGAACACATGTTCTGATTGCCATAAAAATTCAAATGATTTTGGTCAATTCACTTGTCTGGAATGCCACGAGCATAGTCAGTCCAGAATGGATGATAAACATAGTGATATTAATGATTACGTTTATGATAGTAATGCCTGCTACGATTGTCACCCGCGCGGTCAAGGTGATATAATGATCAAAAAATATTTTGATAAAATGAGGATTGAGAAATGAAAAAAATATTAGCAATAATAATTTTATTTTCCTCTTTTATTAAAATAGTTTCGCAGGATAATACTCAGATAAAAATTATTGAAGGAAAAGTTCAATATATTTCATCACAGTTTGTTTATGTTCAGTTTGAAAACACAAATGGAATAAATAAAGGTGATACTCTATTTGTAAAGAACAGAGGAAAATATATACCCAGTTTGATTATTGAATCATTATCTTCAAGTTCATGTGCAGCTAAAGAAATTAAATTAAAGCCAGCTATTGATGAATCAATTTTTACCTTTATAAAAATAAAGCCACAAATTACCACAAAAGATGAATCCAAATTAAATTCTCAAATTCAAACTTCTAATGAAATTGTTAAAATTGATACCACAGAATTTATTGGCTTTAAAAAATTAGAGAGAAATATATACGGTAAATTTAGTGTTTCAGGCTATTCGAATATTTCGAACACCGGTGAGGAAAACACACAAAATTGGAGATATTCTTTTTCAATAAATGCAGATAATATAAACGATAGCAAAATTTCACTTTCTAATTATACAACTTTTAGATATAGAGCTGATGAATGGAATTCTGTTTCATCAAATATAAGCGATGCATTAAAAGTTTATGAGCTTGCACTTAAGTATGATTTTAATCAGAATACAAACATTCTTTTAGGAAGAAAAATTAATAGAAAAGTTGCCAATATTGGTGCTGTTGACGGACTTCAAGCTGAAACAAAAATGAATAAGTTTATACTTGGAGGAATAGTTGGATCAAGACCCAATTTTACTGATTATGGTTTTAATTCAAAATTATTAGAGTTTGGAGCTTATGTAAATAGATCAGATTCAATCGGTAACGGTGCAATGCAGAATACAATTTCACTATTTCAGCAGATGAATGATCTGACAACTGACAGAAGATTTCTATACTTTCAGCACACAAATAATATTGTTGCAAACACAAGCTTGTTTTTATCTACGGAATTAGATTTATATGAAAAGATCAATGAGGTTAAAAGCAATTCATTAAGATTTACAAGTTTGTATGTTTCATTAAGATATTCACCATTAAGATGGCTTTCAACTTCAATATCTTATGATGCAAGAAAAAATGTAATTTATTATGAAACATTTAAAAATTACGCAGATAGATTAGCTGAAGATGCTTTAAGACAAGGATTCAAAATCCGTTTCAATTTAAGACCAATAAAATATGTTTTTGCCAGTATTTATTCTGGGTATAGATTTAGAGAGTCAGATCCAAAACCCACAACAAATTTTGGCGGCTCACTTACACATTCTAGAATTCCTTATTTAAATGTTTCTGCAAATGTGAGTTATATAAATTTAGCTACAAATTATCTTGACGGAAATATTTGGGGATTAAGATTTACAAAAGATTTACTTGATGGTAATCTTTCAAGTTCATTGGGATACAGAAATGTTAATTATAATTTTTCTGCAAGTGAATCCAGTTTAATTCAGAATATTTTTCAACTTGAACTATCTTATAGATTTTTCAAGAACATGTTTCTTTCAATTGATTTTGAAGGAACCTATCAGAACAGTATAAGTTATTCTAATATTTATTTTAATTTTACAACAAGATTTTAAATTGTAATTTCACCTTCTAAATACAAAACAGCATTTCCCGAAATTTTTACTCTGCCGTTTAAGTTTTCACAAAATAATTCACCACCTCTTTGCGATACTTGAAGCGCATGA
Organism: Ignavibacteriales bacterium; assembly: GCA_020635275.1. GTDB lineage: Bacteria > Bacteroidota > Ignavibacteria > Ignavibacteriales > Melioribacteraceae. Next base: position 385,745 of record JACKAA010000002.1, on the reverse strand, counting down.
AGTTTATCTTTTGCTAATCTCTTTGCCCAATAAGGGATTAACAAAGTATGTGCGTAACCAGTTACGGGATCTTCATCAATTCCAACATCGGGTGCAAAAAATCTGGAAACAAAATCTACATTTTCTCCGGGAGCAGTTATAATTACCCCGTGAGTATTAACGTTTAGAAAATCTTTGACTTTTGGTTTTAAATTTCTAACAATGTCTTCATTTTCAAAAACACAAATAATTGATTTATCAAAAAGAATTTCGCTTGGTCGTTCAGTTAAAGTAGCTAAAAGATTTTCAGGGGTCTCAATCTTCTGCGGATTTCGAGCCGGAAAATTTAAACTTATTAGATCATCATTTTTTTCAACTAAAAGTTCGCCACTGCGGGAATTAAATTTAATTACATTTTCTTTTTTATTTAGAATATTAAACAATACGAATGAAGAAGCCAAAGTTGCATGCCCGCATAAATCAACTTCGCTTGTGGGCGTAAACCATCTTATTCTGTAACCTTCTTTTTCCTTTACAAAAAAAGCGGTTTCAGAAAGGTTATTTTCTAAGCCAATATTCTGCAGTATTTTATCATCCAGCCAATTTTCCAAAGGAATAACCGCTGCAGGATTACCGCCAAAAACTTTGCTTGTAAAAGCATCAACTTGAAAAATTTTTAGTTTCATATAATTCTCACTAATTTATTTCAGAATTACAAAAGATCAAATTTTCAAACTATATTTGTTAATCAAAAATAAAAACTTTTATATGCATTATGAATAACAAAAATTATGATATGCCGATTGATGAATTCAGAAAGCACGGACATGAACTTATTGATTGGATTGCAGATTACTTTGAAACAGTTGAAGAAAAGCCGGTTTTAGCTCAAATAAATCCTGGCGATGTGAAATCTAAATTACCTGCAAATCCTCCGCAAAACGGTGAAGATTTGAAAAATGTATTTGCTGATTTGGACAATATAATTATGCCCGGGATGACACATTGGAACCACCCAAATTTTATGTCGTACTTTAATTCAACAGCATCTTTCCCGGCAATACTCGGTGATTTTTTAAGTAGTGCATTAAACACAAACGCAATGATTTGGAAAACCGGACCAGCTTCTACAGAATTAGAAGAAGTAGTTATAAATTGGTTTAGGCAAATGCTTCAGCTTCCGGAAAAATTCTTTGGAATAATTTATGATTTAGCATCAGTTAGTTCAATGCACGCAATTGCAGCGGCAAGAGAGCAAGCAAAAACTAATTTTGCAAATTTTGATATCACAAAATTGAGACTTTATTGTTCTGAGCATGCGCATTCTTCAATTGAAAAAAGTGTAATTACTTTAGGACTGCCATTGGAAGCAGTGGTTAAAATTAAATGTGATGATCAGTTTAGAATGATTCCAAGTGAACTTGATGAAGCAATTAGAAATGATATTGAAAATAATTATCAGCCATTTTGTGTAGTTGCAACAGTTGGAACAACGTCAACAACAAGTATAGATCCGGTTGATAGAATTTCTCAAATTTCAAAAAAATATAATTTATGGCTTCACGTTGATGCCGCACATGCCGGTTCAGCTGCAATTGTGCCTGAAGTAAGACCAATTTTAAGCGGAGTCGAAGATGCAGACACAATGGTGGTTAATCCTCATAAATGGCTTTTTGTTCCAATTGATTTAAGTGTTTTATTCACAAGTAAACCTGAAGTGATAAAAAGAGCATTTTCAATTGTGCCGGAATATTTGAAGACAGATGAAGAATCTAAAGTTATAAATTATATGGATTATGGAATTCAGCTTGGAAGAAAATTTCGTTCACTAAAACTTTGGTTTTTGATAAGATATTTTGGAGTGCAAGGTTTGCAAAACATAATTCGTGAACATTTACGACTTGGTGAACTTTTTGCAGATTTAATTGATCGTCATTCAAATTTTGAAAGGTTGGCTCCAACTCCATTAAGCACAATATGTTTTAGGACTTTGCCAAATAATAAAATGTCTGAAGATGATTTAAATGATTTTAACAAAAATCTAATGGATGAAATAAATAATTCCGGCAAATTATTTTTGAGTCATACTAAACTTAATGGAAAGTTTGCCATTAGATTAACAATTTCTGGAATAAGAACTACAGAGAAAAATGTTTTAGATGCTTGGGAATTGATTCAAGAGAAGTTTAATTCATTGATAAAAAATTAGGTATTACAATGGATGGATTATTTGAATTTACAGTTATGGCATTTACATCATTATTTACAATGATGAATCCACTTGGAGTAATACCAGTTTACATTTCATTAACTTCGCATCTCGAACCAAAATCAGCAAAACGTGTTGCAATCAAAGCGGTGGTTACTGCTTTTATAATTTTAATATTATTTGCCGTTGCCGGTAATTTTATTTTTGATTTTTTCGCAATTACAATTCACAGTTTAAGAATAGTTGGCGGAATAATATTTTTTATCGCCGGTTATGATATGCTTCAAGCAAGATTGAATAGAACAAAATCAAGAGAAGATGAACATTTTGATGATGCAAAAGATGTTGCAATTAGTCCGTTGGGAATTCCATTAATAACTGGTCCAGGAGCTATCACAGTTTCAATTGTACTGTATAATGATGCAGTGGATGTATCATTCAAGTTTATTTTATTTCTTGTGATTTTAGTAATAATGTTAATTATGCTTTTTTCTTTACTTGGCGGCAGAAAAGTTATGAGCTTTATCGGTGAAAACGGCAACAAAGTTTTAATGAGAATAATGGGGTTGATCGTTATGGTCATTGCTGTTGAATTTATGTTTAGCGGATTAACGCCTATAGTAAGAAAAATGTTAAAGATTGAATAGCTTTTTGTAGAGACGTAAAATGTTACGTCTCTACTCCAAGTTTATTTATCTGCTTTTTTATTTTTTTCAGAAAGTTTTTTAACAACTGCAAATTTAGCGGCAGCCAATGTTTCGCGATTTACTTTTTCTGTGATTCTGCCTCTAGTAATATCTTCAATATTTATATAACCGTTTAACAATAATAATTGAAGAATCATATCATTCTGAATAGTTTCTTTGCTGTAACCTTCCGGTATGTATAATGACTTGGTATTAGCATAAAATTCATCTGCAAAATTATTGCTGTGAGGTAAATCCATAAGCTGTTCGTACGTTTCTGTAAATGCAGAAAGTTCAATATTTATATTTGGTGTTACCAAAATTGGACTGAACTTTTTGTTTTTTTCAATTGGGCAGAAACCTTTTATTGATGATAAATCCACAGATGTATTGCCGTCATCCATTCTAACAAACTGTGCTTTTTTCATTTGTTCTAATTGATATAAAAAGAAATTATATCTTGCAACTTCAGAACTTGTTTTATGCTCGGTGAAAATATGAGAATACTTTTCTCTAACAATATTGTGAATATAATTTTTATTTTGATTTACGTCAGTTCTTGATATTCGAACTTCCTGAATCATTTTAACCATATCTTTTGCGGCAGCTTGCGGACCACTAATTTCTTTACCTTTTCTGCCTAAATCAGTTGAGAGCAAACCTAACTGGATATGTTGACCTGAACCTTTTCCTTTCCTTCCGCCCTTGAGAATGTTAACCAAATGCTTTGTCATTTCATATTGACCTTCTTCTGCAACAAAAGGTTGCCCAGCCGGAGTACTTGCCAATGAATTAAAAATACTGCTGAATATTCCTCGATCAAGAAGAATTTCTGTAATATTTGAAGCAGATTCATCGAGAGGTTCAACCGAAGCAATAAACCTGTTTTTAATAATATCAAACTTAACTTTTTCTATTCTATATTCAACACCCTCATAAACAATTACTTTTGTGTTAAAAATATGATTAACAACTTCTTCAATATCTAATTTATCTATTAATTTGTATGAAGAACACAAATAATATTTTCCTGTAAATTCATCTTTATCCCAATCAAGAACATCGTCTAAATAATTTCCGTGTTTATCCATAACTTCAACAACGGCTTTGTCACTTGTATATCTTAACAAAGTTCTTTGGAAATTAGGGTTATCGGAACTGGTTGCTTTTTCTTTTCTTTCACCGTGAGAACCTCTGTATAACAAGAAGTTTTCAGGATTTTTGTAACGTGTAATACCGGCTTCTTGTCTTCCAAAATTACTTGCAGTCAGCATTATATCAATTTTGTAAGGCATCGAAATATCACAAAGACCTCTAATTGTACTTCTTGAATTTAAATCTTCAACGTTACTATCTGCGGCACTTTCAAATAGTGTATTGTAATATTTAATAAAATCCGGATCAAAATCTGTTACACGAGAAAAGTCGCCTTCTTCTGTTCCAACCCCGTAAAGATTTCCTTCTGCATCCGGGAAAAGGTAAAACATATCTCCGGCAATTAATCTAATAGATCTGATTCCGGGTAAATCATTTTTCAACCATTTTAGCATCATTGCAGCAAGCATTTCGGATTTACCAACACCGCTGTCACCTTCAACTTGAACCACAAATATACTGCCATCTTCTTCTTCAATTGCAAAAAGAGAACCATGAATTGGTATTCCGCCCATTTCCTTAACTTTCTCATTCATCATTGTAAGCCAAGGTTTTTTAATGTTCCCGAAATAATCGGTTTTCATTTTAAGCGGAGTAACTAAAGTTTTAATATTTCCCTTTGGTCCGGGTAGATTGAAGTAACCAATTTGAGGATATGAAATTACTTTTTCCGGCGCACCATAGAATAAAATTACATCGGGCACAAAATCTCTTATATCATCAAGACTAACTTCATCAGCTGTAATCAATCGGAAATTGTCAGTCAAATATTTTATGTAAGATTTTTGAATTACATATAGAACTTTTACTAATCCATGCTTAATGATTTTACATCTGTAATCATTAGCATCCATATTTTCTACAAATTTTGAAAGCCGTTCCCTAAAGAAAATAGCGGTTGGTTTTGTATCAAAATTTTTAATTAATTTGTTGATTTCAGATTCTGAATTTTGCTTATCGGAAATATCATTTCTATCAATTTTGTGAATTGGATATTCTCGTTTTTTGGCGTCAGTTGCAATTCTTGTGTGAGTTTGCACAGTTTGCTCCGAAGCAATTACTCCGCACTTTTTCATTACATCTTCAATCCACTTTAATGAACCGCCGTCAAATTCTTCTAATGATTTATTATTAAAATTATAATCCTTATGAAGTGTAATTCCATGCTGAATCATCTCGTTAATGCTTGAATTCTGCTGTTTGAATTCAGTTTCAACAAATTTGATTAATGTGTGAGTATATTTATCATAATATTCTGTTGATCTAGTTTTGTTAATTATTGCTACAAAAAATAAAACTACATCTCTAATAACATTATGCAAATTCTGTTGAGTAACTTTATGGTCTTTGAAACTATAAATTTCAGAAATTACACCTTTTATTTCACCAGCGAGAATTTCAAAAACATATTCTTCAACAAATAATTTTACTTCTGCATCTTCTCTTGTTTCAACCTTTGAGAAAAATCTGTTCAGCTTTTTTTCTAAATTCTTTGAAAACAAATTATCTTTTCTTAATAAATAGAAATAAAGAAGTGTTTCACTTACTTTTAGATTATTGAATACAATTGAAAATAAAACTGATTGAACAATTCCTTGAATTTTTTCTTTATGTGATTTTATCTCAACATTTTTAAATGTATTCTCTAAGAAAATGTTTGCATATTGTTTTAGGTTAAATTCTTTTACAGAAAAACCAACCACTTCATTAAACTTTGTTACAGCAGATTTTATTATTTCTTCATATGTCGGTTCGTAAGCTTCTTTTTCAAAAGGCAAATTAAAATGAATCATTAATTCTTTAATATACTTTCTTAGAATTATGTTAGTACCTTCCAATTTACTTTGGTCAGATGCAAAATCTTTAGATGCATCTAGTGCCATAATTTTTACTTTTGAATCAGAGAAAAGAATTTTCTCCATTTCAATAAGTATTTCACTCATAATTAATCTTTCATCCGGATCATCAAGCACATGATCATTTGGCTGGTAAGACATTTTGTTGTTAATATACTTTTGAATTGTTGGCTTACCGTATCTATTAATGACCGTATTGAAATCTAAATTTTTAATTTGCGGAATTGATTTATAAATCTGGGGAAGCAGGTTTTCATAAATTTTTGTGAAAGCCCTGCTTTGAATAAAACTATTTAAATCTCGGCACTGACCAATATTTTCATAAAACTCAATCACAGAATTTTTTGATTTATTAATAGTGTTAATTGTTACACCGCTATCTTTTGGAAATGAGTGATAGAGAGTCATAATATTGCTGATTGTTAAACTCTCTTTCTTTGTTTTCTTAATATTTTTGATAACGTTATAATCTTCTAAAATATCATTAATAAAATCTTTATCTGAAGCAGTGCGGAAAATTTCATTCAGAATATCTTCAGAAGGTTTTTCTTTATTTTCAGATTTTTGTTTTTCTGTTTTGAATAAATTCCAGTATTTCATCACAATGCGTATAGCATTTTCCATCTCTTTTTTGAAAACACCATAGCTTTTATCAGAACCTTCTATATAATCGCCTAGTGAAAATCTTAAAAATCCGGTTTGATATGGAATTACGGCAATGCCTCGTTCCTGTGCTAATTTGTGTGTAAACTTTTCAAGATCTTGATAAAAGAAGAAATCTTTTAAGTGAAGATTGAACAAATAAGAACCATCTGATTGAAGAATGTCAGTGTCTTCCGAAGGATTTTCTTCTAAAACCGAACAAGCAACTTCTTTTGCAATTTTTAATCTTTTTAAGGATTCAGTTCTAAAATTTTTATTTACTCTAAATTTATTTATTTCAGTTACCAGATGTTTTTGATAGTACATAAAGAAAGGTTCACCTTTGTACTTGAAATCATCCGGCAAATCTAAAACATCCAACTTATCAAGAGATGTCAATTCATCTAATAAGAAAATATGTAAAGGGCTTCCTTCAAATGGCGAGAATCTCTTTGTAGCTTGACCTTGTTTCTTAATTGCTTTTTTATCGTTGTAACTTTCAATTTCATCAATTATATATTTTTCAATTCTAGCTTTTATTTTATGACGCGATGCTTCTTTAGGAAGTTCACGTTCCATTCTGTCTTTAATTTTCTTTGCTGATTGAGCGGCTTCAATTGTATTTACAAGCATGTAAAGAGAATTTGTGTTCCCTTTTTCAATACCATTTTGCTCTTTTGCAAAATCAATTACATCTTTTCTTGATGGGGTTGAAATTATTGAACCCAATCTGCTTCCGGTTGCACCTAAATTTTTAGTTGTAGAAAGTGAAGAAACAACACTTATGTTTGTAAGTGATGTTATATTATTCATAATATAACGCGAAATTGTTCTCCACTTTGGTTCCTTAGGATCATCAATTTTAATTGCATCATTATATGCTTCATCAAGCAGTAAGGTAATTTTACTATTATTTAAGAATTTGAGAAATTTAATTAATGCAACATTGTTAAAATCAGTATAGCCAGCTGGATTTGAAGGATCGTTAATTACTAAAGTTAAATTTTCACAGAATCTATCCCATAAACTTCCGGTATCATCAAAAAGTTGAAAACTATTTTTCATTCTGTTTAAACGATGATGGAGTCTTTCAAAATCAATCCTTCCATTTTCATCTAAACCAATTTCCAAATCAAATGGATTTATATCAAATCTGTCATCCGGGAAAAGATCTTTATATTCCCAAGAAGCTTGCTCGTTAAATAAAATGTAAGGCATTAAATGACGATCAGATAAAATATCTCTAATAATCATTTGGACATCATCTGCAACAGAAGTAATTTCTAAGTTGCTTAAATTATTGATGAACTCTTTAATTATATCTTGTTCAGCTTTGGTTCGTAAATCGTAAGTGTTTTTAATTCCAAGATCAATTAAGAGATTATTGAATCTTCCTGTATTATCAGACTCATTTTCTACTTTGGTTATAAATTCCTTATACTTTTCCAAGAAAAGGTTAATGCCAAAATTTTTGTGAAAATGATTTTTAAGTGTCCTTTGATAGTTATCAGGCAAAATATCAATTATTGTTTTACACTTTTTAACAGTTTGTTCATCAAGAGGTTTTAATTCGCGTTGAAGCAAATAATTGCCATACGTTCTAATTTGCCCTCTTCCGCCGCCTTCAATAATTGTTGCAATTTGAACTTGCTCAATATTTGAATAAAAATATGCTTTCGTTCTTGATTCAAATTCAGTAATTAAAGCTTTATTTAATTTTTGTAATGTTTTTGGATTTTTACATTCCTGAACCAAAACAATATAATCATGCAATTTTGTTATTGCATATTTATCCTTAATAATCTGCTTTGCAAATTCATTGAATTTAAAGAGTTGAATATCTTTTTGATAATCAGTTGTTGTGCCAAGCTGTTCCTGTTTAAATTTTTCTAACTCTATTTCATAATCATTAATTTTTGCTTCAGTTGCAGCTCTGAATTTTTCAAGGTTTTCATCATTTACTTTATCAAGAATTAACCTTAGATTTAATTGACTGTTAGCTAAAGCTCCAAGTTTTTTTGTATGAACTTTATTTAGAGTGTCTATAATTTTATTGTGAAAGCCAAATACTAAAGATGTATTTGTACTTTTAGATTCGGGTGAATCATCAATAAGAATAATTCTGGTTAAATAAGGGAACCATTTTTTATTATTGAAAATATTCTTACGCATATTTTGAATTTTCACCAAGAAAATACTGGTTCTATCTTCTTCAATACTCTTAAAAAGTTTGTCTTCATCAGTAAATTCTAAAACCTTACAATCAGCTGAATTAAAGATTTCTTGTGTGAATAATTCAATTACTGTATTTGAACTTCCACCAACAACTGTGCTAATAAAACCATCCAATCCCTTAAAATTAATTGTGAGGAAAGTTCTATTTAGAAAATCATTTTTTTCTGCTACAGTTGTATAATGAGAACTTTGTATAATCATTTGTTCAAGCACTTCCATAAAGTAATTCCACTGTGCTTCTTCAACATCTCCAATAACGCCAATAACATCTCTGAATTTTCTTAACTCAGTAACATCATCACCCAAAATCATTTTATACATAAGAGAAATATGAGCTTCAGTTACCGGGGGAGTTCCAATTGAGTAATCGTGAGCATTTAAAATATTAACAGTTTGCTCTTTAGTTTTAGCATCTACAGCTTCAGTATCAATAAAGTATTTTAATTTATTCTCAAATGATTGTTTTCTTGATCTATATTGATAAGCTTTTGAATCATCATGAGGAAATAACATTAATGAAACATCTTTATACCCAGGAATTAATTCTTTAAATTCAAGGATATATTTATCAATTTCCGTTAATTGTTTGGAAGGATCGATAGTTTCTTCAAAACAAATTCTAACAAAGTTTTTAAGGCTTGTTAAAACATCGTTTGGAACAAAATTTTCTGCTCTTTCACCAAGAGCTTTATAAAGATTTATATAATCTTGTGCGTCAGATCTCAATTTGAGTTTAATTTTTCCTGTTATTTGCATATCTATAGTTTCTTAAAGTTAAAAAATTGATAAAAATACGTAATTATTGCACAATGCAAAGATAAGGTTTAATATTTAAATAAATTCTGGAATTTAGATAAAAAGAAACCGGGTAAATTTTGTCTCTAAATGAAACTTTTGGGATAAAATATTAGTATAATCAAAAAATTTCAATAAAATGGGTAAAATTTCTAATAATTTTTCGATAATAAGTAAATAATTTAAAAATTTGTTGTGTTAGGGGGAAATACAAAAAATTATTTTTATAAATTTACCCTCCAATTTTAAATAAGTATTGCAAAAATCTGCATAAAACACACATTATTAAAAAAGGTATTGACTTTAAACTAAAAAAAACTTATATACTCAAGATTTTTTTTAATAATGAGTTGAAATGTCTTAAATTGAGAAATTCTAAAACACAGGGAGTATCCTAATTTGAAAATCACTAAACAAATAACCAACAGAGAAAGTCAATCTTTGGACAAGTATTTCCAGGAAATTGGCAAAGTTGATCTCATTACACCAGAAGAAGAGATTGAACTTGCTATAAAAATCCGCGAAGGAGATAAGAGAGCCTTAGATAAGCTTACAAAAGCTAATTTAAGATTTGTGGTAAGTGTTGCTAAACAATACCAACATCAAGGATTACCACTTAGTGATCTTATTAACGAAGGAAATCTTGGATTGATAAAAGCTGCTAAGAAATTTGACGAAACAAGAGGATTTAAATTTATATCCTATGCCGTATGGTGGATCCGTCAATCAATTATGCAAGCTATTGCTGATCAATCAAGAATGGTAAGATTGCCTTTAAACAGAGTTGGTGAACTTTCTAAAATTTCAAAAGCAGCTAGTATGCTGGAACAAGAATTAGAAAGAAAACCAAGCGTTGAAGAAATTGCAAAAGAATTAGATATGAATGTTGATGACGTTGCATATACTTTACGCCACTCTGGAAGACAAGTATCTGTTGATGCACCATTTTCACAAAGTGAAGATAGTAAAAGCAGTCTTTTGGATATTATGCCAAATGATGATCAGCCTATGCCTGATCATACCTTAATGAGTGAATCATTAAGAAATGAAATAGAAAGAGTGCTTTCAACTTTATCTGAAAAAGAAGCCACTGTAATTAAATTGTATTTTGGTTTTAATACAGAATATACAGCTACTTTGGAAGAAATCGGTGAAATTTTAAATTTAACTCGTGAAAGAGTTAGACAAATTAAAGAGCAAGCTTTAAGAAAATTGCGTCATGCTTCAAGAAGTAAAAAACTTAAGGTATATCTTGGTTAACATAAAAATTGATTACCTCTGAAAAAATGCAGGTAAGTTTAGAAGCGGTTAAGGTAACTTGACCGCTTTTTTTATTTCTAGCCAGATCAATTTTCTTATTGACATTTATATTCAAAATAGACTATCTTGCAAACCAAATGAAAAGGACAATAAATACATATTCTAATTTTACAAATAACTGGCAATGGTGGTGGAGTATATTAATGATTAGTTAGTCAGTGAATTAGAATATTTATATAAAATTTAAAACCCTTCCAAGATTCACTGAGAAGGGTTTTTTTTTGAAAATATGTAATTACGGAAATTTCGAAGAAGTTGTCCGGAATCTAAAAAAAACTCCGGTATTGTAAAAACCACAATACCGGCGTGACAATAATCTTACTGTCATCCCCGAATGCTTTAATCGGGGATCCAGGAAGTAAAATTATAGATTCCCATCTTTGAGGAATGATAAACGTTGCAAATAGGGTTTATATGAATAAACAAGAATTTAAAGATTTAGCAAAAAATTACAATGTAATTCCAGTATACGAAACAATTACCGCAGATCTTTTAACTCCAGTTTTAGCTTATTTGCGAATTAGGGAAAAAGGTAAATTTACATTTTTGCTTGAATCAGTAGAGGGAATTGGAAGATTAGCCCGATACTCTTTTATTGGTCACTCACCTTCCTCAACTATCATATCAGATAATAATAAAATTATAATTAATGAAGAAAATAAAACCCAAGAAATAAATTCTAAACTTTTAGATTATTTGAGTGCTAAGGTTGACTCTTTTAAACATCCTAAAATTGATGAACTCCCAGATTTTACTGGTGGTATTGTTGGATATTTAGGTTTTGAAATAATGAGAGAAATTGAAAGCACAATTATCTTTAATAATAAAAAGGATGATGAATTTCCCGAAGCAATGCTCGGATTGTTTGATTCAATAATAGCTTTTGATCATTACAAACATAGAATTATTCTTATTCAAAATGTATTTGTTGATGAGAATTCTGACCTCGATAAATTATTTGAAAATGCTAAATCCAAAATGGAGCATTTGAAGACAATAATTCAAAAACCTGTAGAACTTCCTGAAACATTCAAATTGACTGGTGATATTAAAGATAAAATAAAAAAAGAATTATTTAATAAAAAAATTGAGAGCAGTAAAAAGAATATATATGATGGAGATGTTTTTCAGCTAGTACTTTCTGAGAGATTTAGTTCAGAATATGAAGGAGATTTGGCAAATGTTTATCGTGCTCTAAGAATTATAAATCCTTCGCCATATATGTTTATTTTAGAATTTGATGAGAACCTCTCTATTATTGGCACTTCACCGGAGGATTTATTAAAAGTTAATAATCAACGTGCTACAATTTTACCAATTGCCGGAACTAGACGAAGAGGAAAAACAGAGGAAGAAGATTTAGATTTTGAAAAAGAATTGTTAGCTGATGAAAAAGAAATCGCTGAACATACTATGCTTGTTGATCTAGCCAGAAATGATTTAGGAAGAGTTTGCAAACACAATACAGTTGAAGTTACAGAGATGATGAACATTCACAGATTTTCTCATGTAATGCATATCGTTTCTCGTGTTGAAGGTGACCTTAAGGATGATAAAAATTGCATTGATGCTTTTAAAGCAAGTTTTCCCGCTGGAACAGTTTCCGGAGCTCCAAAAATTAGAGCTATTCAATTAATTGAAGATTATGAAGAAATTAGTCGCGGACCTTATGCCGGAAGTGTTGGTTATATTGACTTCAAAGGAAATATGGATATGTGTATTGCAATTAGAACTTTATTTGCAGATAATAAAAAAATCTATTGGCAAGCCGGAGCGGGAATTGTGGCTGATAGTAAAGCAGAATTAGAATTAAAAGAAATTAAAAATAAAGCAGCAGTTTTAGAAAGTGCACTAAAATATGCAGAGGTAATTGATGAAAGTTTTAGTCATTGATAATTATGATTCATTTACGTTTAACCTTGTTCAGTTAGTTGGAAAATTTACTGACGACATAATTGTAAAACGTAATGATGAAATTACAATTGAAGAAATAAAAAAAATAAATCCAGATAAAATTATTATCTCGCCTGGTCCTGGAAGACCAGAAGATTCAAATGTTTCACTTGATGTAATAACAGAACTTGGGAAAACTAAACCAGTATTAGGTGTTTGTCTTGGCCATCAGGGAATTGGACAAATGTTTAATTGTGAAATTACAAATGCACCGGTTTTAATGCACGGTAAAACATCAAAAGTTACTCACGATAACAAAACGATATTTAAAGACATTCCTCAAAATTTTGATGCAGGAAGATATCATTCATTAATAATCGATAGAAACTCACTAAATGGTGATTTGGAAATTACTTCGGAAACTGAAGATAAAATAATAATGGGAATTCGCCATAAGCAATACCCAATCGAGGGAATACAGTTTCATCCCGAATCAATTCTAACTCCCGAAGGTGTTAACATAATTAAAAATTGGATAGAATTATGAAAGAACAACTTGAAAAAGTAATAGCCGGACAAAGTCTCACTTTTGATGAAGCGTATGAAGTTATGTATTCAATAATGAGTGGAAATGAGAATAACTCTAAAATTGCTTCATTGCTTACAGCATTAAAAATAAAAGGCGAAACCTCTGATGAGGTTGCCGGATTTGTAAAAGCAATGAGAGAGAAAGTTATAAATATAAAATGTGAGAACGAAAGAGTAATTGATGTTTGCGGAACTGGAGGCGATGGATCGGGAACATTTAATATTTCAACCGCAGTTTCATTTGTAGTTGCCGGAACTGGTGTGAGTGTTGCTAAGCATGGTAATAGATCAATTTCAAGTAAAAGCGGAAGCTCAGATGTACTTCATGAATTAGGCGTTAATGTCCAACTCGATCCAAAATTATCTGAACAAGCATTAAACGAAATTGGAATTGCATTTTTGTTTGCACCGCTTTATCATCCAGCAATGAAGCATGTTGCACCAATTAGAAAAGAGTTAGAGTTTAGATCAATTTTTAATATTCTCGGTCCCTTAACAAATCCGGCTGGAGTTAAACGTCAAATTATTGGAACATTTAGTGATGATACAGCAAAACTTATGAGTGAAGCAATAAAATTATTAGATATGCAGAAAGTCTCTTTTCTTTGCACTGGTAATAGGTTTGATGAGATTACGTTGACTGATACAACAAAAGTTTATGAAGTGAATAATGATCACTCAATGTATTATTACTCAATTTCAAATGAAAATTTCGGATTTCCAAAAATTGTATTAAATCAAATTCAAGGTGGATCGGCAAAAGAAAATGCAGAAATAATTTATAATATTTTTTCCGATAAACATGAAGGTCCGGCTTTTGAAGTAGTTGTGGCCAATGCAGCAATGGCATTAAAGACTTCTGGAATTTCTGATGATTTAAGTGAGTGCAAAATTATTGCTGAAGAATCAATTAGATCTGGAGCCACTTTGAAAAAGTTGAATGAATTAAAAAAGTTTGGAGAAAAATATTAGTTTAACTGTCATTCCAAACTTGTTTCGGAATCTAATTTTGAGATGCTGAAATAAATTCAGCATGACAGAAAAAATATCAGTAATAAATAATATTTGTCATTCCCAGCTTGACTGGGAATATATACTTTTTAAAGACAATAGATTTCCGATAAAAGCATTCGGAAATGACAAATTAGAAACAGATTAATTGATAATTAAATATAACTTTTAGTATGACAATTCTTGAAGAAATAAATGAAGTAAAAAAAGAAGAAGTAAAAAAACTTAGACAAGAATATAATCTTAGCAGATTTACTGATTCTGAATTTTTTGCTAAACCAAAATTATCTTTTTACAATGCACTAAATCGAAAAGATAGAATATCAATTATTGCTGAAATTAAAAAGGCGAGTCCATCAAAAGGAATTATTAAGGAAGATTTTGATCATCTTAAAATTGCCGACATTTATATGGAAAACGAAATCGATGCAATTTCAATTTTAACAGATGTAAATTTCTTCAAAGGAAATATTTCTTACTTAAATGATATTGCAAAAATTAAAACTGTTCCATTGTTAAGAAAAGATTTTATAATTGATGAATTTCAAATTTATGAAGCCAAAGCAAATGGAGCAGATGTTATTTTGTTAATTGCTGAATCACTTTCCAAAAATCAAATTAGTGAACTAACTGCCGCAGCAAAAGAAACTGATTTAGAAGTTTTACTCGAACTTCACTCTGAAGATGAATTTGAGAAAATTGATTTCAATCAAAATCAAATTATTGGAATTAATAATCGTGATTTGAAAACGTTTAATGTTGATTTGAACACTACGAAAGAGTTGGGTGAATTAATTCCTAAAGAAAATTTATTAGTTGCAGAGAGTGGAATTAAAACTGAGCAAGATTTGAAATTCATAAAGCAGACAAAAGCTAAAGCCATATTGGTCGGTGAGCATTTAATGTCATCAAATAATATTTCTGATTCAGTCAAAGAATTAAAAGAATGGTGTTTTTATGAAAGTTAAAATTTGTGGAATCACAAATATTGAAGACGCAAAACTTGCTTGTGAGTTAGGTGCGGATGCAATTGGATTTATTTTTTATAATAAAAGCAAAAGATATGTTACACCAGATGAAGCGAAACATATAATTGAACAGATTCCACCATTTGTTTTAAAAGTTGGAGTTTTTGTTAATGAATCCGCCGAAGAAATAAATAAAATATCCAAAGAAATAAAATTAAATTTAATTCAGTTTCACGGTGATGAATCTCCGGAAATGGTTGATTTTATTGATCTTCCGGCAATTAAAGCTTTCAGAGTAAAAGTTGATTTCGATTATTCTATTTTAACTGAATATAAAAATTGTTCTTTTTTACTTGATGCATATGATGAAAAAGAATATGGCGGAACCGGGCAAAAATTTAATTGGGAAAAAATACCATTAGAAATTAAAAGTAAAATAATTTTAGCTGGTGGAATTTCTGAAGAAAATATAGAGAAAATATTTAATGAAATTAAGCCTTATGCCATTGATGTTTCTTCATCATTGGAAATTGAACCGGGTAAAAAAGATTATAACAAATTAAATAAGTTTTTTAGAAAGATAAATGAATTAAGGATAAATAAATGTTGATATTATTAAATCTTGACGCACCAAGAAAAAGTATAGATGCAATTAAAGCAAAAATTGTGAGTCAAAATTGTCAACCACATGAAATTCCAGGTGAATCTAATTTAGCAGTAGGAATTACTGGCCCAACTCATACATTAGTTGAAGATGACTACCGTTTTATGGACTCAGTTGTTGAAGTAGTAAGAGTTAGTAAAAAATATAAACTTGTAAGTCGTCAAATGAAAAAAAATGATACAATAGTTAAGACTAATTTTGGCGATATTGGTGGAAAAGAGCTTGCAGTTATTGCCGGGCCGTGCTCTGTTGAAAGCAGAGACCAAATATTTAGAATTGCTGAGGAAGTGAAGAAACTCGGTATAAAGTTTTTGAGAGGTGGTGCATATAAACCCAGAAGCAGTCCTTATGCTTTTCGTGGATTAAAAGAGGAAGGATTAAAATTGCTAGGAGAAGTTAGAAAAGAATTTGGTTTAGGAATTGTAACTGAAGTTTTAAGCCCCGAAACTATTCCTTTAGTTGAAGAGGTTGCAGACATAATTCAGATTGGTGCACGAAATATGCAGAACTTTACCTTACTTGATGAAGTTGGGAAATCAAAACTTCCAATTTTATTAAAGCGAGGATTATCTGCAACGGTTGAAGAATTACTTTTGAGTGCAGAATATATAATGGCTCAAGGAAATTTTAATGTAATTCTTTGCGAACGTGGAATTAGAACTTTTGAAACTGCCACACGCAACACATTAGATCTAAATGCAATTCCAGTAATTAAAAAACATTCACATCTTCCGGTTCTTGTTGATCCTTCTCATGGTGTGGGAATTAGAGATAAAATTCAGCCAATGGCTTTAGCCGGAGTTGCAGCCGGTGCAGACGGACTAATAATTGAAGTTCATCATGATCCAGATAACGCTCTGTCCGACGGGACTCAAACAATTACACCAGAACAGATGAAAAATATTCTAAACAAAATTAAATCATTAGCTCCAATAGTTGATAGAGAGTATAATTAATATGAATACTAAATTTATTTATAATCATCCAACCGAAGAAGGTAAGTTCGGTAAATATGGTGGAAAATTTGTTCCTGAAACTTTAATTACGGCTTTAGAAGAGTTGGAAGAAGCCTACAATAAATTGAGAAATGATGAAACTTTTCTTAATGAATTTAATGATCTACAAGATACTTATAATGGACGACCAACACCGTTAACTTTTTCTCAAAGATTGACAGATCATTACAAAGGTGCAAAAGTTTATTTAAAGCGTGAAGATCTTTGTCATACCGGCGCGCATAAAATAAATAACGCACTCGGTCAAATTCTTATTGCAAAATATTTAGGCAAAAAAAGAATAATTGCTGAAACTGGTGCTGGTCAGCATGGAGTTGCTACTGCTACAGTTTGTGCTAAGTTTGGATTAGAATGCAATGTATACATGGGAGAAGAAGATATTGAACGACAAAAGTTAAATGTATTCCGAATGAAAATGTTGGGGGCTAAAGTAATCCCAGTTTCTTCCGGAAGCAAGACTCTTAAAGATGCAACCAACGAAGCAATACGTGATTGGATTGCAAATGTTCAAAATACACATTACATAATTGGCTCGGTTGTAGGACCCCACCCTTACCCAATGATTGTTAGAGATTTTCAATCTGTCATTGGTAAAGAGGCTAAAGAACAAATACTTAAAGTTGAAAATAAATTGCCAAATTATGTTGTTGCTTGTGTTGGCGGCGGTTCAAATGCAATGGGAATATTTCATGAATTTATTCAGCATAAAGAAGTAAACTTAATTGGAGTTGAAGCTGCAGGTTATGGAGTTGATACTGATTTACATTGCGCAACTTTAACTCTGGGAAGAGAAGGAATATTTCATGGAATGAAAACTTATCTCTTACAAAATGAAGACGGACAAGTTGCTCCAGTTCATTCAATTTCTGCAGGCTTGGATTATCCTGGGGTTGGTCCGGAACATAGTTATTTAAAAGATTTAGAAAGAGTAAAATATGTTTCAGCTACTGATGATGAAGCGTTATGGGCAACTTTAAAAATATCAGAACTTGAGGGCATTTTGCCAGCATTAGAAACTGCTCATGCTTTTGCATATTTAGAAAAATTAATGCCTAATACCAAAGAGAATGAAATTGTAATTGTTAATGTAAGTGGACGCGGGGATAAAGATCTAAATACAATTATTGATAAAATTGGTGGAGAATTGGAATGAGTGCAATCAGATATAAGATCGAAAATATTAATTCAAAGGGTGAAAAAGCGCTAACAGTTTTTTTAACTTCCGGTTTTCCTAATCCGCAAAAATTTGTAAAATTAGTTTTGGAGATAGAAAAAGCTGGGGCAGATTTAATTGAAATTGGTTTGCCTTTTGGTGATTCACTTGCTGATGGACCCGTTATTCAATCTTCTTATGTAGAAGCATTAAAAAGTAAAATTAACCTTACCAAAACTTTGGATTATATTTCTGAAATTAAATCAAAATCTGATATTCCAATAATTTTAATGAGTTCTAGTAATCCAATATTAAATTATGGTAAAAATAAATTTTGTACAGAATCTAAAAATGCAAAAGTCGATGGATTGATAATTCCTGATGTTCCATTAGAAGAATATGATGATTTTTTTACAAGAGATTTTACACAATTTGATAAAATACTCTTAACAACTCCAACATCATCAGAAAAGAGAATTAAAAGTATTGATGAAAAAAGCAGCGGATTTTTATACTGCGTAAGCGTTGTTGGAACAACCGGCGTAAGAAATAATTTTGACGAATATGTTTTACAAAATTTAAACCGAACTTATAAAATTGCTTCAAAAAATAAAATGCAAATTGGCTTTGGTATTTCTTCGGGCGAAGATGTAAAAAGATTTTCTCCTTATTGCGATGGAGTAATTGTTGGAAGTGCGGTTATTAAATCTTTATTAACTGATGATGAGAAATTTACAAACACAATTAAGTTAGTAAAAGAGTTAAAAGAGGCTTGTAAGAATTAAATTGTTTTGTCATTCCCACGCAAGTGGGAATCTATGAAATTTAGATAATTAGATTCCCGATAAAAACATTCGGGAATGACATGGAACTTCACTCTTAATTATTTTGTAAACTCAATCCAAATAGATTTAGTTTGGCTTGGGTTCACAAAAATATTTTTCTCAGAATGTTCATCAAATGTAATATTATTTTTATCTAAAATACTTTTAAGATTTGAATAATCTTCAACTAAAATAGTAATTCCGTTTATTTGATATTTATCAGATTCAATTAAAATTATTCCAAAATTATTATTCCTAAATTCTACAACTTTGTTTTTGAAAGCCGGAATTTCATAATTACCAATTGGTTCAAATCCTAAATCAACTAATTGTTTTGCAGATTTTTTAATATCCTTCGTTTCAAACCAAACTGATTTAATTCCTTTAGCTCTGTTTGAATGATTAATGATGGAGTTATTATTTTCATTATTAAATTGAATAAAAAATATTGGTAATTCAGTATTTATAGTTTTTGATGAAAGAGTTGAATAAATATTATTTTCAACTAAATCAGTAAAAGGAAAATCTAATTTTTTAAAACTATCCGTTAATTTATCTATATTATTTACTCTTAAGGCAAATTGTAATCCGAAAATATTTTCATTAATTAAATTTTTATAATTTTTACTTATTTCATCTTTTGGTTCATTTATTTCGATCAATTCAATTTCTGAATTATCACCAAATTCAATAAAATTATTTCTAACACCGTTTTGATGTTCTCTTCCATTTTTAATAGAAAACCCAAATAATTTGAATAGTCCTGATGTTTTATCTAAATCTTTAGTCCCAATTATAACATGATCTAGCAATGAATTTTTTACAGTTGTGTAAATATCAGCTTCGGCTAACTTATTATTCTGAGCAAAATCCTCTTTTTCACTTTTTAATTTTTCTACCTCATTTGAAAGGCTATCTGCTTCATTGCTTAATTTTAGTTTTTCTTTTTTTATTTTATCAACTTCAAAAGATTGTTCATCTTTTGATTCCTTAACTTTTGTTTCATTGCTACAACTTAAAAGCAAGATCAAAAACATTAAAATAAGTGATCTATATCTCAATTTTACTCCCTAATTTCTATTTATTTATACACAAAATATGCATTAAATAATGCTTTTAAACTATAAAAGAGTTAAAAATGTCAAATCAAAAAAATATACTATATAAATATTAAGTAAATGTAAAAAATATATATTTATCTTATTATATTGCACAATAAATTAAATTTTATGAATATGTCTAAAAATAAACTACTTTTTATTGCGTTAGTAATAGCTTTTTTAATAATTATTTTCTTACCTATTGAATATCCAATATCAGTTAAATCAAAAGGAAAGTTGTTACCTTTAAAAACTTGGATTCTTGCTAAAGGCACAGATGGAAGATTACTAACTTCTTTGACCGATAATTCATCTGGAATAACAAATCATTTTTCAGCATCACAATTTGAAAGAGGAGATGCCGTTCAATTTAACTTAAATCAAAATCTAATTGAAAAAGGAAATGTAACATTAGGTGATACAATTGGTTATGTAATATCAAACGAAATTGAGAAAAATATTCAGAAACTTAAAAGCGAGTTAGAAACTTCTAAAGCATCTTTAAGAGTTCAAACTAGCAGCCAAAAACAATCAATAATTGAAGAAGAAAAAAGAAAACTTGAATTTGCCGAAAAAGAACTTGAAGAACAATCAAAAATATATAATAGAAAAAAACTATTATTTGAACGTGATTTAATTTCTCAACAAGAATTTGAAGCAGATGAAGCCAGGTATGAATTAGCAAAAATTAATATCAATATTGCAAAAGAACGTTTGAAAACAGTTGAAAGCGGAGCTAAAGAAGAAGAAATTAGTTTTGCTGAATCTCAGATAAAAGCAATTGAAAATGAAATTAATATTCTTCAAAAAAGATATGAAAGTAATAACATCATATCTCCCATTACAGGATCCATTAATAGAACTTACTCTGTTGACACATTATTAGTGATAAGTGATACAAGTAAGTATGTTATTTTAATGCCCATAAAGTGGAATGACTCTAGAAAAGTTCAAGTTAATCAAAGTATGTCTGTTTCTCTTCCAGAATCGAATGAGATAATAAATGGAATCGTTTCATCAATTGGAAATAATGTAAATACTTACAGTAATTATCAATATGTAATGGTAACAGCAATATCGGAGAATAAATTAAATGATTTAAAACCTGGTCTTTATGTTGATTGCAAAATTAATTGTGGTAACTCCACTGCAATTGAATATTTCAAATCATTAATTTCAGGTTGGTAATTCAGAATGCGGTTGGAATATAAATTTTTAGTAAATAATTCAAATTTAGAAAGGTTAAGAAAAAAAATCTTACCTTTTATTGAATATGATCCATTCGTAAAAGATGGAGACGTTAAAGAATATACGGTTCGCAGTATCTATTTTGATTCATCAAATTTTGATTATTATCATGAAAAAATTGAAGGAATTAAAATCCGTAAAAAACTTAGAATTAGAAGTTATGATAACTATTCTGGTAATGATTTAGTTTTTCTCGAAATAAAAAACAAATATGAAAATTTTATTGGGAAAAACAGAGCTCCATTACTTTATCACGATTTAGGTAATTTATTAAAAACTAAAGCAATTGAAACTTACACATTAACCAACAACGGATATGCAAATTCGATTCAGGATGGAGAAAAATTTTTACATCATATATTCAGAAGCGGATTAAAGCCAATCATCCTAATAGTTTATGAGCGAGAAGCTTTCTTTTCAAAATTTGACAGAAGCTTAAGGATAACTTTTGATAAAAATCTTAGGTTTTATGATCAGCCTAAACTTTATAATTTATATAAAGACAACGATTTGGAATATGCAACTCCAAATAATTTTGTACTTGAAATTAAATTTGATAACGGTTATCCCAAATGGATGCAAGAAATTGTTCAAGAGTTTAATTTACAAAGAAGGTCAGTTTCTAAGTACACAATTTGTATTGATTCTTCTAAATTAATAAATCCTATGAAAAAGAATCTTAATTCATCTAATTATCCGCTGATAGTTGACCAAAATACTGAAGAAGGAATATTTTAAATATGTTTGAAGATTTAAATAATATTTTTAATGTACAAATAACTCCGCAAGAAACAATTTATAATCTTTTTGTGGCATTAATTGCCGGAATAATTATTTCTATATTTTATAGAAAATCATATAATGGACCAGGCTATCAAGCTTCTTACGTTAATTCATTAATTATGCTCGTTATAATTACATCAATAGTAATAATGGTAATTGGTAATAATTTAGCACGAGCCTTTGGTTTGGTTGGGGCCATGTCAATAATTAGATTTAGAACCGCAGTAAAGGAAACTCAGGATATTATGTTTATTTTCTTTGCATTGGCTATTGGTATGGCTGTCGGGGTTGGATTGCATTTACTTGCAATTTTTAGTTCAATATTTATTGGCATTATTGCATTATTTTTATCTAAATCTAAATTTTCAACTCCAATTAAAAGTGATTTATTATTGCAGTTTACATTTGATGCAAATGGAAATGAATCAGCAACTTATAGCAAGTTAATTGATCAATATTGCAGAAAAAGTAAACTAATAAATGCTAAAGCTATTGGAAATGCAGAAACACTTGAGCTTTCATATTATGTTGGATTTAAGAACAAAGAAAAAACAACAGAATTTGTACAGCAGCTTAGAAAAGTAGATGGCGTTGCCAATGTAAATCTATTTTATGATGAAGAATATTTCTAATATTCTTTTTCCTTTCTAAAGACAAAATATCTTATTACTTTGAACTATTATTAAATATTAAGAGAAAAAAAATGAATATAAAAAAAGTTTTTTTCTGGATTTTAATAATGGCAGAAATAAATTCTTCCTTTGGTCAAAACGATGAAAGTTGGAAAGTTTATAATGACACCGAAGTAGCAATTATTAAAATTACAACTTCCCCTGAAAGCATTCAATTTATGTACGAAAATCCTCAAAGTGATTCAATGCATCTTGCCCAAGTTCATTTTAAGAATTCATTAATTGATGAAATAATAGATTCGGTTGGAATAAGAATTAGAGGAAATACATCAAGAGAATCAGCAAAAAAATCGTTTAAGCTATCTTTCAATACTTTTAAGGATAAAGGAAAATTTTACTCATTAGAAAAAATAAATTTAAATGGCGAACATAATGATCCATCAATTGTAAGAAGCAAAGTTTGTTGGGATTTTTTTAATAATATTGGAATAGTCAGTTCCAGAGCCGCACATGCAGCTGTCTATATAAATGAAAAATATTATGGCTTGTATATTTCAGTTGAACAAATAGATGATGAATTTATCCAGAAAAATTTTGACGATGATTCCGGTAATTTGTGGAAATGTTTATATGGCGCAGATCTCACCTCAATAAATAATGCATATACTTTAACAACTAACGAAGAGATAAATGACTTTTCCGAACTGGATACTCTTACAAAAGTAATTAATAATACAACAATAAGTGGATTTGCACATATTATAGAAGAATACTTTAACGTAGTTGATTATTTAAAAATACAAGCTGTAGATATAATTGTTGGAAGTTGGGATAATTATTCAGTATTAAGCAACAACTATTATTTGTATCATAATCCAAGTGAAGATATGTTTTATTGGATTCCTTACGATTATGATAATACATTTGGAATAGATTGGTTAGGCTTTGACTGGGCAAATACAAATCCATATGAATTTGGTCATTTATTAAATCAGCCGCGGCCACTATACAATAGACTTTTACAAGTTCCGCGTTACAAAAATTTACTATCCCACTTTATAGAGTTTTATCTGGAGAATTATATCAATTCTGAAAATTTTAGTAGTTATTTACAATCATTTAAAAATAGAATTGAGCCATTTGCTTTAGCTGATACTTTTAGAGTGTTTGACTGGGGATTTACAAATGATGATTTTTATAATTCATATGACGCACTAAATTATTCAAAAGAGCCGCATGTAAAATATTCAATGACAGAATACCTTGATCTAAGGAGAAGTTCTTTGCTTGCTCAAATAGATTACTTAGAAATGAGTCCTATTGTATATAATGTTAATATATCAAACATATTTCCAATGAATGATGAATCTATTGAAATTAATGCTTCTGTCTTTAGTAAAACAAATATTAATTCTGTCACAGCAAATTTAACATTCAGTGATGGTCGAATTGAAAATGTTCCTTTTAATTTTAATCCCAATTTGACATCTTACAAAGTTGAAGAAACTGAAAATTGGACGTCAATTTTAAATCCTTTAGGTATTGATCAAACTGTTAATCTAAAAATTGTTGTTCAAGAAACTAAGGGCAATTTAACTTTTTATCCGGAAAATGGAATTGAAATTAGAACTCCGGGAAATTTAACACAAGAAGTTTTATTATCTGAATTAATGAGCTCAAATACAATTACAATCCAAGATAACTTTGGTGAATATGATGATTGGTTAGAAATTTACAATCCTCAAGATACTGTAGTAAATCTAAGTGGCAAATATTTAACAGATAAAATTGATAATCTTACAAAATGGAAGTTTCCTGATAATGTTAAAATTCAACCGAGACAACATATTATAATTTGGTGCGATGAAGATCAGGAACAGGCCGGAGCTCATATAAATTTTAAGCTAAGTTCATTAGGTGAATTTGTTGCAATAATTGATAATGATGGAATTACAATTGTTGATTCTGTTACAATTCCGGCTCTTAATAGTGATGTGTCATTATCAAGAGAAAATAATATTGGAAATTGGTTTGTCACTCAAACAAGTACACCGGGCACATCAAATATAATTACTGATGTAGATGAAAATATCATTAAAAAAGATTATAAAAGTAACATTGCAGCTTATCCAAATCCATTTAATCCTACTACAAATATTACTTATGAAATTTCTAAGCCTATGAGTATAAAATTAGAGATTTATGATATTCTTGGGAAAAGAGTAAAATTAATTGAAGAGGATAAAAAAAATGCTGGAAAATATAATTCTATTTGGAATGGCAAAGATGAATACAATAATAATTTATCAAGTGGAATTTACTTTCTAAAAATAAAGGGAGAGTCATTTAATAAAACAATAAAATTAATGTTATTACGCTAAAATATTTTTATAATATTTACGATTGTAAAACATAACTTTACTAAATAAATTTTTGGGTATTAATATGTCCAAAAAAGAGAAGCAAAAAAATCATTCCAATAATTCCAATTCAATCAAACTTTCCAAAAAATTTTACGAGAAAGAATTAGATAAACTTCAGATTGAACTAGTAAAGTTACAGGAGTGGATAAGAGAGAAAAAGTTAAAAGTTATAGTAATATTTGAAGGAAGAGATGCTGCTGGCAAGGGGGGAGTTATAAAAAGAATAACTCAAAGCTTAAATCCCAGAATTTGTAGAGTTATTGCGCTTGGAACACCTACCGAACGAGAAAAAACACAATGGTATTTTCAAAGATATGTTCAACATCTTCCTGCAGCAGGAGAAATGGTTCTTTTCGATAGAAGTTGGTATAACAGAGCCGGAGTTGAAAAAGTAATGGGATTTTGCATTGACGAAGAACATAAAGAATTTTTGAGATCATGTCCGGAGTTTGAGAGAATGTTAGTAAGATCAGATATTAAAGTTATTAAATATTACTTTTCCGTAAGTGATAATGAACAAGAAAAAAGATTTCAGGCAAGAATACATGATAGGACAAAACGATGGAAACTTAGTCCAATGGATTTAAAATCAAGATCACATTGGGTTGAATACTCAAAAGCTAAAGATGAAATGTTTGCTTACACAGATATTAAACAAGCACCATGGTATGTTGTTAATGCTGATGATAAAAGAAAGGCACGCTTAAATTGTATGAGCCATTTACTTAGTTTAATTGATTACCAAGATTTAACTCCTGAGCCTGTAAAACTGCCACCTAGACAAAAAGAAAAGGGCTATATAAGACCTCCGTTAACCGACCAAACCTTTGTACCAGAAAAATATTAGTATTATTGTTTTCTATTATTTTGATTCATCTTCAATTCTTGTTTAAATGTAAAAATGTATCTAAAATGTTAAATTGGTTTTACTTGAAATAATTTTAAATAAAAATTATTAGGTAATATTTAATATGAGCCAAAAAGAAAGTAAAATATCATTTAGAGAAAAGCTTCATGAAATTATATTTGAAGCTGATACAACATCTGGAAAAGCGTTTGATATTATGCTTATTGCAAGTATTGTAATAAGTGTTATAATTGTAATGCTTGATAGTGTTAAATCTGTGAATTTAATTTATGGAAATTTACTTTTTAATTTGGAATGGTTCTTTACAATTTTATTTACCATAGAATATTTGCTAAGATTATATACTGTTAATAAATCAATAAAATACGCAACAAGTTTTTTTGGTGTTGTTGATTTATTAGCAATTTTACCTACTTATATAGGATTATTTTTCCCCGCCACAAGATATTTTACTGTAATAAGAATTTTACGTGTATTAAGAATATTTAGAGTTCTAAAATTTGTTCAGTATTTAGGAGCGGCAAAAACTTTACTTACTGCATTAAAACAAAGCAGAAGAAAAATTACTGTTTTTATTTTTACTGTATTGACATTAGTAATAATCTTTGGTTCTTTAATGTATATAATTGAAGGTGAAAAAAATGGTTTTACAAGTATTCCCAGAAGTATATATTGGGCAATTGTAACATTAACAACTGTTGGATATGGAGATATTTCACCTAATACACCTTTAGGACAAGCTTTTGCTGCTTTTATAATGATTTTGGGTTACGGTATTATTGCCGTTCCAACTGGAATAGTGACCGCAGAATTATCGAAAACGGAATATAAAGTTGTGAGTACTCAAGTATGTAAAGAATGCAGTATGGAAGGTCATGATATTGATGCAAAATATTGTAAATATTGTGGAAGTAAATTATAATTGAAGATTAGTAAAATATTTTTTATATAAGATTATTCTTTATCCTCTATTTGTAATCAAACATTAAGGAGGAAACAAAATGGCAACTTATATTTTACTGACAAAACTCTCTCCAGAAGAATCCAAGAAAATTCACAACAGAGCAAAATTAGGTCACGTTTGGCTTGATGAGGTTAAGGCAAAATGTCCCGAAGTAAAATTTATTGCACATTATGCCTTACTGGGGAAATATGATTTTATGGATATTTATGAAGCCCCGGATGAAAAATCTGCTACAAAAGTAAGTTTAATAAGTTTGGCAAACGGAGCTTATTCTTCAGAAAGTATAACAGCAATTCCTTACAAAGAATTTACTGATTTGATTGCAGAGATTTGAGTTAAAAGTGGAGACATAAAACTTGTTGACATAGTGAATCTTATGTCTCTATTTATTTAGAATTTTTTATCACAACGAAAATAATTGAAATCCATCCCAAAATTAAACTAACTCCGCCAATTGGAGTAATCATAGCAAATGTTGTAATTCCGGAAATTGTATAAATATAAAGTGAAAATGAAAAGAGGATAATTCCAGCAAGAATAAAATAAAAGGGGAGTGATAAATTATATTTTGTGTTTAATGAAATTGCAAGTAAAACAACTGTATGAATTAAGTGATATAAAATACCGGTCTTGTAGGTTTCTAATAATTGTGGAGTTAAAATTTGTTTTAATCCGTGAGCACCAAAAGCACCAAGCGCAACTCCTAAAGCTCCCATTATTGCTGAAATTATTATGTGGTTTTTATTCATATTAATCTGGCTGTCATTCCCGAATGTTTTTATCGGGAATCTTATTTCCTATAATTTATTCCCGGATTATGTAATTAGTTCCAAAAATTAGATTTCTGCTTTCGCTGGAATGACATAAATATTAATTTACAAAATATTACTCGCCAATTCCGCAAGTTCTGATCGTTCGCCTTTTTCTAAATTTATATGTGAATATAATTTTTGTCCCTTAAAATGATCAATCAAATATGAAAGTCCGTTTGACTGTGTATCCAAATATGGGTGATCAATTTGATAAATATCTCCGGTTAGAACAATTTTTACTCCTGCTCCGGCACGCGTAATTATTGTTTTTATTTCATGCGGAGTTAAATTTTGAGCCTCATCCACTATAAAGAAAATTCTCTGTAAACTTCTTCCACGAATATAACTCAATGGTTCAATTACAAGTTTATTATCTTTTACTAAATTTTCAATTGCGGCAAATTTTGTATCACTTTCCTTAAATTGATCTTGAATAACCTTTAAATTATCCCACAATGGCTGCATGTATGGCCCGACTTTGCTTTCCACATCACCCGGCAAAAATCCAATATCTTTATTGCTTAATGGAACAATCGGTCGGGCAATATAAATTTGTCTGTAACTTTTTCTAACCTGAAGCGAGCTCGCCAATGCCAGCAAAGTTTTTCCGGTTCCAGCTTTACCCGTAAGTGAAACAAGTGGAATATCTGGATTGCATAAAGCATGAGTTGCAAAAGTTTGCTCAGCATTTCTCGGCATTATTCCATAAACATTTTGCTTATCAATTCGTTCAAACATTTGCATTTCATGATCAAGATATGTAAGAACAGAACGGTGTTCATTCTTAAGAATAAAATATTTATTTGGAACCAACTCAGTATTAATTTGTTTTGCTATAATATTTGCATCAATTGAAAAAGGTGTTTTAAAAAATTGCTGTAGAATTTCATCATCAAAATTTTCAATAGTTTCTTTGCCACTGTATAATTCTTCAATACTGCCAACTCTATCAGTTGTATAATCTTCAGATAGAACTCCCAATGCCTTTGCTTTCATTCTTAAGTTTACATCTTTGGTAACTAGTATTACCTTATCACTAGTTTTTGATTCTTGGTGAAGTAGGAAGGCTGTATTTAAAATTCTATGATCCGGAGTATCTTCCTTAAATGAATCCTTAATTTCTTTAGCTATTGATTTGCTTATAACTATTCTAACTTTTCCTTTTCCTTTGCCTAAATGAACTCCGCCGTTAAATAGAAGTTTACCAGTTAATGAATCAAGAGTTCTAACAAACTCACGTGCATTTAAATTTATAACCTGACTTCCACGTTTGAAGTGATCAATTTCTTCAATTACTGTAATTGGAATTACAATGTTATTTTCTTCAAATTGATGAATGCATGATGGATCGTGCAGAATTACATTTGTGTCTAAAACAAATGTTTTAACAGATTTTTGTTTTGCCATAATTTATCAACTCAATAAGTTTTAGAAATTAATTTAAACTCCGTAACCGCCTAAAAATTCTAACTCTTGACCTTTCTCGGGCATTCCACCTAGTAACGGCATTGCTTTACCAATTAAGATTCTTACCGAATCCAACTTTAAAGAATTATCATGTGCTTCTTTATTCTGCCAAATTTCAGTAATCCAAATTATATCAGAATCAGTTCTATCTTTTGAAATTATATATAATTTGCATTCATCTAACACAGAAACAGCTTTTGAAGCTTCTATTAAAATTTCTGCTAATTTATTTCCATTTCCTTTTGATGCTTTCAAACTTCCATGTAATTGGTACATATTTTACTTTCTCATGTTAAGGTTTAAGTCAAAAATAGTTAATATGATTTTAATAATGTAGTTAATTTGCTATTAACTTTATGCATAAATGAAAATATATTATTTTAGAATATATAAAATCAGTGCAAATACAAATTTTAAGGAACAAAATGGCTATTGAAACCATTAACCCGGCAACAGAAGAATTAGTAAAAAAGTTTACACCAACCAGTGATAAAGAAGTTAAAATAATAATTGACCAAGTTGATGAAGAATTTCAATTATGGAAAAATAAGACTTATGCCGAACGAAAAGTTTTAATGTTAAAAACAGCTGAAGTTTTAAGAAGTGAAAAACAGCATTATGCAGAGATATTAACTTTAGAAATGGGCAAACCAATTAAGCAAGCAATTGCTGAAGTTGAAAAGTGTGCTTGGGCTTGTGAGTATTATGCAGAAAATACTGAATCTATTTTAGAAAAAGAATTTATAGAAACAGATGCAAGTGAAAGTTATGTTCAGTTTGATCCTATTGGAATTGTGCTTGCAGTTATGCCATGGAATTTTCCATATTGGCAAGTGTTCCGATTTGCTGCTCCGGCTTTAATGGCTGGAAACGCCGGAATTTTGAAACATGCTTCTAATGTTCCAATGAGTGCTTTAGCAATTGAAGAAATTTTTCTCAAAGCGGGATTTCCAAAAAATATTTTTCGCACACTTTTAATTGAATCAAAACAAGTTGATGCGGTGATTGAAAATTCCAAAGTGAAAGCATCAACATTAACCGGAAGCGAGTACGCCGGAAGTATGGTCGCTTCTAAAAGTGGCAAAATGTTAAAGAAAAGTGTAATGGAATTAGGTGGAAGTGATCCTTTTATAATTTTGGCTGATGCAAATTTAAAAGAAGCTGTGAATACAGCAGTTACTGCAAGGTTGTTAAATAATGGACAAAGCTGTATTGCTGCAAAAAGATTTATAGTGGTTGAAGAAATTGCTCAAAAGTTTGAGGAAATGTTTAAAGCTAGAATGGAAAAAACAATTGTTGGTGATCCAATGCAAGAAGAGACTGAATTGGGTCCAATTGCAAGAGAAGATTTGCTTATTGAACTTCATGAGCAAATTACAAAATCTGTTGAAGCTGGAGCTAAAATTTTAACCGGTGGAAAAAGATTAGAAAGAAAAGGATACTATTATGCTCCAACAATAATTAGTGATGTAAAAAAAGGAATGATTGCTTATGAACAAGAATTATTCGGTCCGGCTGCAACTGTAATAAAAGTTAAAGATGAAGAAGAAGCAATTTTTGTCGCTAATGATACTGAGTTTGGTCTTGGTGCTTCTTTGTGGACAAGCGATTTAGAAAAAGCGAAATCCTTAGCCAAACAGATTGATTCGGGCTCAGTATTTATAAATGGAATGGTGAAATCAGATCCGCGTTTACCATTTGGTGGAATTAAACTTTCCGGTTTTGGTAGAGAACTTTCTCATTATGGTATTAAAGAATTTGTTAACATCAAAACTGTTTGGGTGAAGTAGAGAAATAATAAAGCTTAAGCATTTTCATTTATTTGTCTGATTTCAATTATATTATCGACTTTTTTACTCCTATCATTTGACCTAATCCTCTATCTAAAGTAACTTTAGAAATATCTGAAAAACCTGCCTTTTTCATCCAACTGCTTACTTCTTTTTCTGAATAACAATCGCCACCTTCAACTCCAACTAACATATTGATGGAAAAAATTGCTCCATGTGCAGGTTCCGTTTTATCATTGTTCATTATCCAATCCTGAATAACTATTTTACCATTTTCATTTAATGAATTGTAACACTTACTCACTAAGTTCTCGTTTATTTCGTATGAATTGCTGTGGATAATAGCTGATAAAAATATTAAGTCAAAACCTTGGGGAAGTTCATCAGTTGTGTAGTTTCCACTATAATGTTCTATTTTGCCGGAGTAACCTTCTCTTTCAATAATATTTTTTGAAATTGGAACTACATTAGGCAGATCAAAAACAGCTGCTTTCAATTCAGGTTTTCTATTTATAAATTCCATAGAGAAGCAACCTGAACCTCCACCAACATCAAGTAAAGAATTTACATTTTGTAAATCAATTTTTGAAATTTGTGAAGGAGCTTGTATTTTACCTCTATAGTGCATTGCATTAATAAATGCTTCTATCCACTCATCACCTCTTTCATTAATTTCGGCATGGTGAGCAACAATTCCGGTTCTTACTACATTGGTTAAATGACTCCACGTATTCCATAAATGGTTTGAGTGCATCAATCCAGCCATATAACTAGGACTCTCTTTTGAAAGAAACATTAAACTATCATCGGTATTTTTATAATTATCATTCTCCTTTTCTAAAAGTTTTAAAGCAACCAATGCATTTAATAATCTTTCAGCCGCATTTATATTTAAGTTTAATTTTTTTGATATGGTTTCCGAATTAAATTTTTTCTCACCTATAAATGTGAAGATATCTAATTCATATGCTGTTAGTATTATTCTACTTTTCTGAAATGCTACTACTGTTTCTCTTAGTTCATTCGAATTCATAAAATTTCCAGTTAATTATATTTTTTAATTCTTTTTTGATTTTTCGATAAAATACTCATTAAAATCATAGTTTGAATAGTTAGATAAATCAGCCCATTCTTCTGGGATAAATTGTATTAGTTCTTTTATTATTTCTTGATGTTCAATACTTTCTGCTAAATTGTGCCATTCGTTTGGGTCATTGATTAAATCATATAGTTCTATTGAGTGATCTTCATATTGGATTAAGCGGTATTGATTATTTCTTATTGCAATGTTACCCTTTCCATAAAATGAAATTGCAGGGTTTGACCAATCTTTATTTGTATTATTAATTAAACTTTTTAATGAATGACCCTCAGTCATTTTATTTGGCGGCAAATCACATAAGTCAAGTAAGGTTGGATAAATATCTATAAGTTGAACCGGATTGTCAGATTTTATTCCACTGATACCATTTATATCTTTGAATATTAAAATGGTTCTTGTGTCACGTTCCCAGAGTGCTTGTTTCGCAAATCTATTTTTTTCACCCAAATGATATCCATGATCAGCCCATAATACAACAATTGTATTATCAGCATATTTGGATTTTTCCAGAGCATCTATAACTTTTCCGACTTGAGCATCAACAAAAGCAACGCATGCCATGTAAGCTTGTAAAACATCTTTCCATTCTCCAGATTTAATAAGTTCTTCTGTTGTCGGCATCATAGGAGCATCTGCCACTTTTTTTGCAAATTCCGGAATATCATCAAAATCATCTTTTTTATAAGGAGGTGTTTTAA
The DNA here is from genome assembly GCA_020635275.1 of Ignavibacteriales bacterium. Classification (GTDB taxonomy): domain Bacteria; phylum Bacteroidota; class Ignavibacteria; order Ignavibacteriales; family Melioribacteraceae. The sequence continues at coordinate 352,864 of JACKAA010000002.1, read as the reverse complement.
TGCTATCAATTGGAAACATTTCAAACCATTTTTTTGGAGCGTACCAAGGTACATGAGGCCGAACAAAACCTACTGCCATAAAAAATGGCATATCGTGGGTTTGTTGAAGTTTGTTAACAGCCCATTTTGCACTTTGATAATCAGTCATAAGACTATCGTGTTCAGGGTAAGCTCCCCAATCAGTTTGTGTAGAACCTTTTTTACCGTCAATTTTTGATGGATCATATTTGAACCTTTCCTTTGGTTTTGGACCCATCCATGAAAACCTTCCTCCATATTCATCAAATGTTTTTGCGGCATCACCATTGTGATAAATTTTACCAACGGCCATTGTTTTATAACCATGTTGTTCAAAATAGTCGGGTAAAAAAATGGCATTTCTTGTTGTTTTATTTGACTTTTTGATATCCACATCTTTTAATTGCAAATAGTTCCCGCTTGTAGAAGGAAATAATCCTGTCATAATACTTGCTCTTGAAGGACCACAAATTGGAGCTTGACAATGTGCGTTGGTAAATAAAATTCCTTGTTGGGCCAATTTGTCTATATTTGGAGTAGGTATTTTTATTGAACCATCCATGCAATTTACGTAGTCATTCAAATCGTCAATTGCTATAAATAATACATTTGGTTTTCGCTGACCATAAACTTTTAATGTTAAAGTTAATAGGTATATCAAAATTAAATTCAAGGTAAATTTTTTAATTGGTTTCATTCTTTTTTAGCTTGTTATTTTGAATTCTTATAATAATATAAAATTATATTGTTAATTGAAAAAACAAAAAAGGTTATTGATACTTTAAAGAACTTTCTTATTTGGGAATAAAAGAATTTGTAAATATTAAAACTGTTTGGGTGAGATAAATACGATGAGCGAATTCAGTTATAATATGAATCGTTACTTTTTACGAGTTCATTTGATCCTTTAGTATTTCTACAATTCGGTTATAAACTATTTCAGATAAATTCCAGTTGTATCCTTCAAAATTAACTGTATTTGTAAATTGTATTACTACAGCATCAATATCCTTATGATATTTTGCAATTGTTTGATATCCGGGAATTAATCCAGTATGCTCATATTTGTATATAGAAGTGTAAATTTCTTGTTCTTTTTTGTCTTTAAATACTGAGCCATTGTTTAAAGCTCTAATAAAATTACCTAAATCATCAGCTGTCGCCAACATCGAACTAATATCATCGGTCTTTAAATCAGCATCATACCCAACATAGTAACCACTCATAACATCATCCATGTTAACATCATGAATGGAACCATAAGTATTTTTAAGGTTTAGCGGATTTAAGATTTCTTCCTGAATATATTGAAATGAATTATAACCTAACACTCTATTTATAATTCTGCCAATTAATAAATAATTGGTGTTGGAATATTCATAATCTTCACCGGGTTTAAAATTGGCCGGCAAATCAAGCACCAAAGCAAGTTTTTCATCATCATTTTCTTTTGGATGAGCCCAATAATTAAATGAATCTGTGAAATTAGGAATTCCGCTTCTATGCTGAACCAGCATTTTTAATGTTATTTGATCTGCACTTTCAATTCTGTCTTTAAGTTCAGGTAAATAATCTGCAAGATGTTTTTCTAAAGAAAGTTTACCGCTTCTTTCTAGTTTAGCAATTGCTAAGGCTTTATATAATTTTCCAACACTAGCAATTTTGAACAACGCATGCGGATCGGCGGGAATATTCTTTTCTTTATTCTTTAATCCAGCAGCGTAGAACTCAGGTTGTTTGCCACCTTCATCTACGTAAACAATTATTCCATCAAAGCCAAGTTTAGTTGCATCATTAACTTGTTCTTGAACTGTTTCTGGAAGTGGTTTTATCCATGCAGCAACTATTGGCCAAGGAACATAAAAAAGTGAAATAATAGTCCCCACGAATAATAAGATTCTGATTATTAATTTTGTTCTCTTATTCTTCAAAATGATCTTCTTTCTTAATGTGAATAGTTAGAATTAAAATATTGGTATTAAAATTAGCGCATCAGGTTGAGTCGGTATTTAAAAAATTTATTCAATTTTGCGAATACCTATATAGTAATTTAAAATCCATTTTCATCAAATTCTAATTTATCAATGCAGACACTACGACTGTAACTTCCGCCATCAGTTTGTATTCCACCATTGTGATATATAAAATAACAATTACTTTTATAGTCAATAATTGTTTTTAATTGTTAATTATTTTTTTAATGGTCTTGATTGATTGTGTGTGCCCATTTTTTGAAGGTCTAAAATAAAATGGGCTACAATAAATATCATTTATACTTGAAGGCACTTCTGGAAATAAGTTCATAAATTCTTTCTTTATGAAAAATGCATTTGATCCTGAAGCAGAGTTACAACATACTAATGAATAATTAAATTCTTTAAAAAGATTATAGAAGCTTGTTAATGAAGCTCCAAAATAATCATCGTTATTCCATTTATGATCTTCTTTATACTCAATTATAAATTCAATGGGAGGAAAAAATTTAGCATTATACTCAACAATAAAAACAGTTGGCAAAACATTATTTTGTAGCATTTCTTTGATAAGGTGATAATCATTACCATCTAAGTCCAGTGAAATTAAATCAATATTTGAATGTTGTGTTGACGCATTTTTACATAATTCAACAATATTTTCCTTTGTTATCCATGCTTTTTTAAATGTTAGTTTTTCAGAATTATCCGAATTAAAATCCAAATCTTGTCCGCCAAACCAATAACCGCTCCATCCTAAAGAAAGTAATACCAATGTATTATTCTCCATTCCATTACCCACACCAAATTCCATAAAAATGCCTTTAGTAATTCCTAATCTGTTAACAATTTCTAAAGTAATTCCATCTTCATCAGTTTGTGAAAAACATTTCTTGCCGTAATTAACAAATGGATTGGGATGTTTTTTTTTTCTCTCCTTGTGTTCATTTAATATTAAAACATCCAATAATGATTGCAAATTTTTCAAACCCATTATTCGAGAAATCTTAATTAATTGTTTTGTAATGAAAAGTCTCATAATTTCTATATCTACAGTTTTAAATTTGTTTTTTAATATTTCTAATATGTATCATAACTAATTATTATCTGCAAAATAATAAAAAAATTAAACTATTATATTTAATACAGGATATGATAGTAGCTTATAATCTGCATAATGCAAGTGAAATTTAATTTGATTTGTTATATAAATGGATAAGTAAAATTTTATATAAAATTTCCAGTCAGTATGAAACATCCTATTATTAATTTAAAGGATTCATAAAAATCATAACTGTTGAATTAAGTGATTTTATGAGTTAGTCTTCAGGCAATGAATTAAACTCATCTTTTTTCTGTTGGAACCACTTGTTCATTTTTTCTGGGTTTTGCATTAATTCTTGCATCTCTTTCATTGCGTTTAGATGTGCTGCATCACCTTTTTGAAACATTTCCATTCCATGTTTTTTACTTAAGTCAGCAATTTCTTCAAAAGTACTTGCAGTAAATTTTGTATCGCAAGCACCTCCAAGCTGTTTGCACGTCATTGTTTTCATTTAATCACCTACTATTTTATTTAAAATACCGGATATCGTATAAAGCCAAGATAACAATTTTTAATTTTACATCTTATATAAAAGTAAAATAAATACTAATTTTAATTTTTGATTTCAAACAATTTGGAGGTTATATGACTTCAAAAAAAGCAATTCAGGATTTCTTTACTAATAAAAATTATGCAGTGGTCGGAGTATCAAGAAAAAGTACAAAATTTGGAAATGCGATTTACAAAGAGTTTAAGAAAAAGGGAATTAATGTTTATGGAGTTAATCCAAATATGGAAAGTTTTGAAGGAGACAAATGCTACGGCAATCTTAAAGAATTACAAGGAAAAATTGATGCAGTTATTAATGTAGTATCTCCATTACAAACTTTAGAAGTTGTTAGGGCAGCGAACGAAATTGGAGTAAAAAATATTTGGATGCAGCAGGGTAGTGAATCTGATGAGGCAATTGAATATTGCAAAGAAAAAGGAATTAATGAAGTTCATAAAGAATGTGTTTTGATGTTTACCGAACCGGTTAAGTCAATTCATAAAGTGCATAAATGGATTTGGAAAGTTGTTGGTAAACTGCCAAATTAAAATTATTATCATCTTAATTCATAAATTTGTTGTTAAAAAGACAAATTAATCATGATGTCATAACCAATTGTTCCTAATGGGGGTTTTCTTGTTATTTTAGATTCCTGCTTTTGCGGAACGACATACTATTTTTGAAAGGAAAAGAAATGAAAAAACGTTGTCAGTGGTGCGGAACAGATTCACTTTATGTAAAATACCATGATGAGGAATGGGGTGTTCCTTCTCATGATGACAGACATTTATTTGAGATGATAAATTTAGAAGGCGCTCAAGCCGGATTGAGTTGGAGTACAATTCTTAAGAAAAGAGAAAATTATAAAAAAGCATTTGATAATTTTGATGCTGTAAAAATTTCTAAATATGCAGAAAATAAAATTGAGAAACTTTTACAAAATCCTGGAATTGTTAGAAATAAATTAAAAGTGAACGCTGTAGTAACAAATGCAAAAGCTTTTCTTTTAGTTCAAAAAGAGTTTGGAAGCTTTGATAAATATATTTGGCAGTTCGTAAATGGAAAGCCAATTGTAAATAAATTTAATACTTTATCAGAAATACCGGCTAATACAGATATCTCCGATAAAATGAGTAAAGATTTAAAGAAAAGAGGTTTTAAATTTATTGGCTCAACAATTTGTTATGCATTTATGCAAGCTGTGGGCATGGTAAATGATCATACAAAAGATTGTTTTAGATATAAAGAAGTTTAGCTAAAAGCCGTTTTTTCTATTTTCGTAAAATTCAGATACATGCTGCGGCATTGTAATTTCTTTATTTAATTTTTCATCTGGAATTGGATTTTCACAAATTGTTTTAATTGGAATTTCTCCGGCCCAAAAATCTAAATCATAATCTTCTTTGTTATCACTCGGAGGAGAATTTGCAATTTTAGCTGAAGCAGTTTCAATATCTATTACAATTACTCTTGTAGCTTTTAGCTCATTATCTGTTGGAAATCTACAATGATCCCATCTACCAGGTACAAAATGATTTATAATACTTTTTAAACCCTCTATTTTTTCTTCATTGGTTTTTAATTCTCTTACTTTGCCAAAAATTACAGCGGATCTAAAATTTACTGAATGATGAAAGGCTGATCTTGTTAATTTCATTGAATCTAAATGAAAAACATTTATACAAGCTTCGCCAGATTCAATTAGTGAATTAGTCATTCTATTTTGTAATGAACCATGAACAAAAAGTGTATCTTCTTTTCTTCCAAAATTTATTGGCTGAACAAATGCTTTGTCATCAACTTTAAATGCAATTGTACAAATTAAAGAGGAATCCAAAATACTGTAAATTTCTTCTTTATTATAAGTGGCTTTATGTGCACCTCGCTTAACAAGGTTTTGTTCACTTTTACTAAATTCCATATAAATCCCAAACTTATTTTGATAAATCGGCTGCTAATTTTTCTAAAGTTATTCCTTTTGTTTCAGGCATTTTAAACATTACCCAGAATAATTGACCAACCATCATCAAGGCAAAAAATGCAAAAACGGTTGCCGCACCAATACTTCCAAATAAAAATGGAATTAGAGCTGGAATGATAGCTGCTAAAAGCCAATGAACTGATGAGCCAAATGCTTGTCCTGCTGCTCGTAATTTATTAGGAAAAATTTCTGAAATAAAAACCCAAATTACCGCTCCCTGACCAACTGCATGTGAGGCAATAAAAACGAAAAAGAAAGTAGGAATCAAAATTCCTTTCCATTGAAAAGAAAATGCTAAAGTAACTAATCCGAGAGAAATTATATACCCAATTGATCCAATATACATTAAAGTTTTGCGGCCAAACTTATCAATCATCGAAATGCCGACTAATGTAAAAACCAAGTTTACAATTCCAATTCCAATACTGCTTAAAAATGATGCTGATTTTTCTAATCCTGCAAGTTCAAAAATTCTTGGCGCATAATATAAGAAGGCATTTATACCGGAAACCTGGTTAAAAAATGCAATAAAGAATGCAAGCATTAACGGAATTCTAAATTTTTTCATATAAATATTTTCTTTGGAAACTTCATGTTCTTTTTCATGTGCTATCGCATTCAATTCTTCATTATAGTTAATGTTTGGATTGATGCTTTTTAAAATAGTAATAGCTTGTTCAGTATCATTTTTATATTCAATAAGCCAGCGAGGGCTTTCTGGAATTTTTAAAACTAATAATGAATATATAAAAGCTGGAATTCCTTCAACACCCAACATCCATCGCCATGCATTTTCACCCAAGTCTTTTAAGAAAAAGTTTGAAACAAATGCCATTAAAATTCCAAATACAATATTAAATTGATAAAGTGCGACTAAGCTTCCACGCTTTTCAGGAGGTGCAATTTCTGCAACGTAAGCCGGCGCTACAACAGTAGAAATACCAATTCCCAATCCACCAATAAATCTGAATATTGCAAATAGATATGGATCAGAAACTAAAGCAGAACCAATTGCAGAAACGAAAAAGAAAATACCAATGCTTATTAGAGTTTTCTTCCTGCCTAATTTATTTGTTGGAATTGAACCAAAAAGGGCACCGACAACAGTTCCCCAAAGTGCTGTTGACATAACAACTATTCCGTGAAAAAGATCAGAACTTTGCCAAAATTCCTGTAGTTGTTGATCAGCGCCAGAAATTACGACGGTATCAAATCCAAATAAAAAACCGGCAAGTGCAACAACTATTGAGAAGTATAATATTTTTGATGATTTCATTTATTCATCCATTTTTAAATTAGGCCATACTCGTTTGATTTTGTTTATTTCCAGAATTCCAATTTTTGAATCGCACTTAGAAATTATTTTCATCATAGAATATTTTTCATTTGGAAAGAAAATATTCGTCATTGAATATTTTCCGTCATTCAATAAAATCTCAATTGATGCACGATCTAAAATTATTTGAAAATTATATATAGAATCATACAAAGGCATTGATTGATATGTATTTGCAAAATTTTCGTTAAAATTAATTTTACCGGAAATTCTTCTATCAGTTATTAAAGATGTATCATTCAATTCAATTAGAAATTTTTCTCTTTTAGAGTTGGAGAGCTCAATTGTTAATTCAGTATTTTTATTATCAAACTTAATTTCTTTTTGCGAAAAATCATTTTGAAATTCAAATGGTAGATTAACTAAATTAAATTTATTGACACTTTCAGTAATGGAATTAAAATTTTCTATTTTTGCCTGACTTAAATAATATTGATTTCCATCATAATTTAGTTTTAACTCTCTTGGTAAAGTCATTGCACTTCGCCACACTTTTTGCGGTGTACTATTCGCGTACTGCCAATTACTCATCCATGAAATTAGTATTTTTTTATTTTCCGGAGCATTTGAAAAAGTGACTCCAGCATAAAAATCTGTTCCATAATCAAGCCAAAGCGATGGTTGATCATTCTTGAAAACTTTGCCATCAAAATTTCCAACAAAATATCTTGTTCCGGAACCGCCATTTGGTGTTTTATTACCATGATTTATAATCATTATCCATTTTTCTTTATCATCAATTTTTAACTTTATTAGATCAGGACATTCCCAAACTCCTAAATCTTTAATATCATTTTGGGGTTTGAAATCACTTTCAAATTTCCAAATCTTTAAATTAGGTGACGAGAAAATTTTAATTCTATCTCCAACAGCAAGAACCATATTCCATAGATTTATTTCTTCATTCCAAAAAACTTTAGGATCTCTAAAATCTTGTTCGCCGGAATTATTTAACACAGGATTATTTTTATATTTTGTCCAAGTAATTCCTTCGTCTAAACTATAAGCAATACCTTGACTTTCTGTATTTCTAAAACCTTTAACCCAAAGAGAATCATTGTGATAAGTGAAAATTGCAACCATTGCATTTTTGCCAAATCCGGCAGAATTATTTTTATCTATTACTGCACTGCCGGAAAAAATATTACCCAGTGAATCCGGAAAAAGTGCAATTGGGTGATGTTCCCAATGTAAAAGATCAGTACTTGAAGCATGTCCCCAATGCATTGGTCCCCAAACAATATCATTGGGGTAATGCTGGTAAAACAGATGATATTTGCCATTGTAGAAGACTAATCCATTTGGATCATTCATCCAATTAGTTTCAGGTGTAAAATGAAATTGAGGTCTATAAGGTTCTTGGTAATATTGTTGATCTTCTTGAGCAACTAAAGGCTTAAATAAAATTAGAAGATAAAAAATAATGATCTTAAACTTCATTCTTACTTTTCCTTAAAATTTTATAGTAAACCAAACTAAATATATTTGATAAGTCTAATTCAAAATAAATTAAGCAGAATTTCTGCTTGCATTAATATTTCCATAGAGTGAACGTCTCACCATCTTTTCATAGTTGGATTTAAATTGCGAATCCAATTCAATTTTTTGTAAAGCTGTCTGCTGAATAATTAATAATGGTAAAACTATGTTCTCTCTTATCTCAATTGAACTTCTTGAGACTGGTTCTTCTTCCATTAAAATATTATAACCGGAAATAAACAAAACCATTTCTTTTGCTAATTCATATTCACTCAATAGAACATTCCAAAACTCATTATACTCTTGGTCTTTCTCAATATATTTAGTTAAATCAAAATTGCATTTTTTTAATGACATCATACTATTTAAAATTAAGGCTTTAAAGAAAGGAACTTCATTAAATAGTTTTTTGAGATCCTCAGATTTCCCTTCATCAACTAAAGTTTTTATTGCAGTTCCTACACCGTAATAACCGGGAACATTTTGTTTTAATTGACTCCAAGAACCAACGAAAGGAATTGCCCTTAAATCATTAAGTTCAAGATTTTTACTGCTGCCTCGTTTGGTCGGTCTGCTTCCAATTCTAGTATCACCGTAATATTTAAGCGTACTTTTATTTTCTAAATATGGAATAAACATTTTATGCTTTTTTAAGGAATTGTATTTATTATAGCTAATTTCAGATAAACGTTCAATTATTTGTCTTGATTCCTGAGATATTGAATTCTCTTTTTCAAATATGCTGTTTGATATACCTGCAGTTAACAGCATTTCACTATTATGAATAAAATGATCTTTAGTGCCGAATTTACTTGATATTGTTTGTCCTTGAATAGTGATTTGAATTGCATTATTGGCAATTTTTTCACTTTGTGAAGCATAAAATCTATGCGTTTTCCCTCCACCTCTAGCGGGCGGACCACCGCGTCCGTCAAAAAATATTGGTTCAATATTGTATTTTCTACAAATTGAGGTTAGATTTTCTTTTGTTTTAAAAATTGACCAATTCGCCTGAAGATATCCGCCATCTTTTGTTCCATCTGAAAATCCCAACATTATTGTTTGAATATTATTGCGATATTTAATATGCTTTCTGTATTGTGGAATTTCAAAAAGTTCCTGCATAATTAATTTTGAATTTGACATTCCTTCAATTGATTCAAACAAAGGAATTATATCTATTGGTATTTCATTATTTTGCCAATGACACCAACGTAGTAAAGCATAAACAAAGAGCACTGAAAAAATATCTTCGGAATTGCTAATTATATATCTGTTACTGCCATCTTCACCATTTTTTTTCTGTATTAAATTAATTTGAGATATTGTTAAAATTGTATCTTTTACTAATTCATTATCAAATTGATCGGCACTTATCTTTAATTCGGTATCAATTAAAATTTTTATTAATGCATTTCTCTCAAGTTCATCAATTGAATTATTTATTAATTTTTCATTCTTTAAAATATCTTCAATAGTTTCTTTATGAACTTGATGATTTTGTCTTATATCAAGTGAAGCAAAGTGAGTTTTAAAGATTTTTACTTTGTTAATAATATTCTCAACATTTTCCAAATAGAGACTGTTATAGTTGCTTATTACCGTTTCTTTAATTTTAAGCAGAGCTTCTAAAATTTCTTCGTATTTCAATAATTTTTCATTGTTAATCATTGCCGAATAAACTTTATTAATTAACTCATCAAGATTTTCTTCAATTTCTCTAAACGTCAATTTCGGTTTTAGATTTTTCAAATCATTATAATAACATGACATTAATGTCATTCGTAATTCGTCTGCAACAGCTAATGTTATTTCAGATGTTACATATGGATTGCCATCACGGTCACCGCCAGGCCAAAATCCAAACTGAATTATATTGGGATTATCAAAATTTTTGTTTGGAATGTTTTGCTTTATATTTGCATAAAGCTCAGCGGCAGCATCATAATAAACTGAGCTAAGAAAATAAATTACATTTTTTGCTTCATCAAATGGAGTCGGTTTTTTTGAATTGATTAGCGAAGTTAAACCCAATTGCTGCAGAGATAGATCAATGCCATTAATATTATTTTCTGAAATAAACTGCCGCAGTTTATTTATTATTTCTAAAACCGAATGTGAGTAAAATTGAGTTGGGTGCGCAGTAAACACAATTCTAGTACTAAATGATGAAAGTTTATTAATAAGCTTCTCAATACTATTTTTGTTCTCTGCAATATGAATGTAATCTTGGAATGATAAATTATTCTGTAATGCAATTAAATTTTTATAAGCCGAATCTTCAACACTATCATATAAAACTATTTGTCTTTCAATATATTGTATTACCCTGAACATAAAATCTATTTTTTCTTCTTCGGATTTAATTTTGGTGTGTGTATCAAAGAATGTATCAATAATATCTATTGGCTCCTTGCCGGTTTCCAATCCATTTTTGCAATTTTCATTTAGCAAAGGAATAAGCATACCAATGTGACTAACTTTAGGATAGGGCAGATTGAGAAAAAGACTATTATAGACATTAAATTTATTGTTTACAATTTTTTCAAATTCTTTTTTGACTAGTTCATTTTGCATATTAAATAATATTCTGGAATGGTTAAAAAAATGTTAAATCTGGAATAGTTTTATTCCTTTCAGAGATTTTCAAACAGTTATTAATTTATAATAACTTACGTATTTTGGAAATAAATACAAATATTAAATTCGAAATTAAAGGTGATCTTAACTCAAATTATGAGATTCTTACGTCTCTATGCGCCTTAAAATGACAAGTACATTTAATTTTTCTAATGTTTCTATTTAAGCTAATAATTCAATTTATGAGAAATAAATTTTTAAAAACTATTGTTGATCACCTTGAATATATGCTGACAATGGAAAATCACCTTGACTACCTACAAATTCTGCATCCGGAACTTCAATTTTAAAAGTATGATTACCCGAACTTAAATTTCCCAAATCATAAATTCTAATAGGAATTTTATCTCCAGGACACCAGTTGTTCCATGATGTCCATTCTGATTCTAATCTTGGAGAAGGACCATAAATTCCATTGCCTTGAGTGTTATAAATTCTGTATGGTTCGCAAGATTTACCACCCGGTTTATACATATCAACTAAATTATTATCAAAATAAATATAATGTTCTCTTCTTATGTACTCTTCACCGCCTTCGTTTGCACCATGATTTGAAGTGATTAAATATAATTTTGCATCTTTTATATTTGTGGGAATTTCAACATTAATTGTTTTTACTGTTTGTCCAATTACATCAGTTTGAGAATAATTATTGAAACCAATTTTGTTAGCAATAGGTATTAAAGTTTGTTTTATTTCTGTTGCCGGTGCATTTGTAGTTGTGAATTTTAATGTGCCGAAAAATGTATAATCTTTGCCCTGGCATCCAGCAACTTGAATATTTGCAGCATAAGGAACGCCAAATATGTCAAACTCAATCCAAATATCATAATTGTTGGTTATTTCTTTATCGGCAATAAATTTAGCAATATTGCTTATATCAAAAACATAAGGTACTTCATTCGGAGATTTATTTTTATCCATAAATGGTGTAATAAATCTGGCTATTTCTAAAGTATATGCTATACTCGACTGATCATAAAATTTACCTTTTTCAACCAAAGTTAAAAACACACTTCCAATTCTATCATAATTATCACACGCAGCTCTCACAATAACTTCCAGCTCTAAATTATTTCCAATTGATTTGGTAAAACTATTAGGCAGTAAGGCAATGTATTTTGAGTTAGATATTCTCATTGTTCCGGCTGGAGCAGGATAATCAACTGTTTGGCCATATCCATCGTAAAATAAAACATCATTAAAGAGTGTAATTGCTGAAGAGTCACTGATAGTATTGGTTTTGTTTTCAACCGGCTGATCTTCCTTGCAATTTGTTAAAACCAATAAAAGAATAATTTGTAGAACGAATAAAGAAATTTTACTTTTCATAATAAATTTAAATTAGAATTGTTAAAAAAATTGATTACCAATTTATCAATAAAAATAATTATAAGTTGTATCATAAAACAAAATTTTAGATAATTATGAAACTTGGCTTAATCAGGCACTTCAAAGTAATACAAAATGAAAAAACTTTTCTTAGTTCAAGGGAATTTGCAAATGCAATGAATAAGTATGATTCATCACCTGTTAAAAAGAATGGATTACAAATTAATACAAATGATTGGGAAATTTGCTATTGCAGTTCGTTGCCCCGTGCGGTAACAACTGCTGAAACAATTTATGATGGCGAAATAATAAAAACAGATCTAATAAAAGAAGTTCCAATTTCTCCTTTCACCAAATTAAATATTAAACTTCCATCAATGATTTGGCATATTGCTGCTAGAATTGCATGGTATAAATCACACAAGTCTCAAACAGAAGATATTTTTGGAACAAAAAAAAGAATAAATGAATTTTATGAAATGTTCAAAAACTCAGGATATGAAAAAATATTAATTGTTTCACATGGATATTTTTTAAGAATGTTTTATGAAGAGATGAAAAAGAAGGGCTTTGATGGAGATGTTGAAGTAAATATTAGAAATGGAAAACTTTATACAATTGCTAAGTAATAGTTAGAATTTTATATTTCTTTTCTCTAAACTCTATAATATCTTTTTCAACTTTATTTGCTAAAGCTTGACCAATTGGCGAAGAGAAAGAAATTGCCATATAATCAATATCATCAAGTGATAATTTGCCAGCACTTACAGAAATAAAAAAGTTACCATTATTTGTTAAAACTAAAGCTCCCGGTTGTACTGCTTGATAAGTTTTATTAAAATCAATTTGAGCAAGCGCTTTTTTAAGTTTTAATCCTTCGGTAAGTTGAGTAGAATATTTCTCAATTTCCAACTGCATCATAGAACGTCCGGTTTCATATTTATCGCCCGAACTGCTTTTGGTTTCTTCGTTTGCAGATTCTTGCGCAGAGTTAATAGCCTCTTCAGCTGTGCTTATTTTTTCATCAACATATTTATTGCACAATGCAGCAAGCTGTAACTTTATTTCATTTTGAGCAGACATAATTTATATTACTCAAGAGAAGATTAAATTTTCTATTTTGTTAATTGCTTCATCAATTTTTGAAACATCTTTTCCACCGGCTGTTGCAAGATGAGGTCTTCCGCCTCCGCCTCCGCCAACAATTTTAGCTATTTCTCCAACAACTTTACCAGCCATTAATTTTTTGTCTTTAATTAAATCATCTGAAACAACACAAACAATTCCTACTTTTCCATCAACTTCAGAAATTAAAACTCCAACACCACTTTTTATTTTCTCTCTTAATTCATCACCCATGGATTTTAATTCATCCATGTTATTTGCATCAACTTTACCTTTAAAAATATTTATTCCTTTTAATTCAATTGGGTTTTTTACAATAGAATCAATTCCGCCTAATTTTTCTTTTAGCTTAAACTCTGAAAGCTCTTTCTCAATTTTCTTTTTTTCTTCATTTAGCTGAGCAATTTTTTCATCAGCATTTCTTAATTCCAATATTTGATTTTGAATATATTTTTCAACACCCAAACCGGTTACTGCTTCTATTCTTCTTACTCCGCTTGCAATTGATGATTCACTAATAATTTTAAACAAGCCAATTTGTGAACTATTTTTAACATGAGTTCCGCCGCAGAATTCCAAAGAGAAATCACTGAATTGAACCACATTAACTTTGTCTCCGTATTTATCGCCAAAGAACATTAATGCGCCCATTTTTTTTGCTTCTTCAAATGGAATATTTCTGTGATGCTGTAGTTCAATATTTTCATGTAATTTATAATTAACAAGTGATTCAATTTCCTGCAATTCTTGCGGAGTTACTTTTTGGAAATGTGCAAAATCAAAACGCAATCTATCGGGACCAACATAAGAGCCGGCTTGTTTAACATGAGTTCCTAAAATTTGACGAAGTGCAGCATGCAGAAAATGTGTTGCGCTGTGGTTCCGCATAATTTCCCATCGGCGGTTTACATCAACCTTTGCAATTACTTCTTCACTAAAATCATCCCAAACAGATCCTTCATATTCATGAGCAAAAATATTATTATGCTTAATGGTGTTTAGAATTTTTATTTCATTATTTACAGAATGCAAAGTTCCAGTATCACCTATTTGTCCGCCTGCTTCAGCATAGAAAGGAGTTTTATCAAGAATTAGAAAATTATCAGCCATTTTTAAAATTCTAGATTTAATCTCAAGTTTTTCATAACCTTCAAAAATAGATGGTTCTATATCAGAATGATCTGAAAGAGATTCAACTAAATTAACCGAACCGATTTTATCTTTTGTTGATTTTCTTGCTCTTTCTTTTTGTTCATTCATTAATTCATTGAATTTATTTTCATCAATTGCCAAACCTTTTTCCTGAGCCATCACATTTGTTAAATCGACCGGAAAACCAAAAGTATCATAAAGTTTAAATACATCTTCACCTGGAATAATTTTTGAATTTTCTGCAATTACTTTTTTAGAAATATTATCAAATAATTCAATCCCTCTATCTAAAGTTGCGTTAAAACTTTCTTCTTCTGCTTTAATAATTTTTTCAATGTTTGCTTGGTTGGATTTTATTTCCGGAAAAACATCACCCATTGTTTTAACTAAAACATCAACCAATTTATATTGAAAAGGTTCATTTAAATTCAGTTTTCTTCCGTAACGTGCTGCTCTTCGTAAAATTCTGCGCAATACATAACTTCTTCCTTCATTACCGGGAACTGCTCCATCACCAATTGCAAAAGTTAAAGTTCTGACATGATCAGCAATAACACGCATTGGAATTTGATGTTCTTCAGTATCATAAGGTACATTTGAAATTTTAGAAATTTCTTGAATGATTGGTTGAAATACATCAGTATCATAATTTGATTTTTTATTCTGTAAAACTGAACAAACTCTTTCAAAACCCATTCCGGTATCAACGTGTTTTGCAGGAAGTTCATGCAAGGTTCCGTTTTCATCTCTGTTATTTTGGATAAAAACCAAATTCCATATTTCTATACATTCAGGTACGCCGGCATTTACCCATTTGGGATTATCAAAATCATCGCTTACATTAATGTGAATTTCTGAGCATGGTCCGCAAGGTCCGGTATCACCCATTTCCCAAAAATTATCTTTTGCTCCAAATTTTAAAACATGTTTTGGGTTTATATCAGTTTTAGTTTTCCATAATTCCAAAGCTTCTTCATCGGTTTCGTAAACAGTTGCCCACAATCTCTCTTTTGGTAATTTCCAAACTTCTGTTAAAAGTTCCCAAGCCCAAGTAATTGCTTCTTCTTTGTAGTAATCTCCAAAACTCCAATTGCCTAACATTTCAAAAAATGTGTGGTGATAAGTATCGTGTCCAACTTCTTCCAAATCGTTATGCTTTCCGCTTACACGTATACATTTTTGTGTATCAGCCGCGCGGTTATAATCACGATTTCCCTTACCCAGAAATACATCTTTAAATTGATTCATTCCCGCATTTGTAAATAGCAAGGTTGGATCATCATAAGGAACTACCGGTGCACTTGGCACAATAGTATGTTCTTTTGATTTAAAAAAATCTAAAAATTGCTGTCTAATTTCTTGTGAAGTCATAAATAATATTTTCTAATTAAATTATTTTAAAGCATGTAATATAATAAATAAAGATAAGTTTAAGTGAATCGTTAGTTTAAAAATCGAATCATATATTTTATTATTTTGTTAATTTTAGGGAAAAATAGGAGAAAAAATGGCTGAACATAAAGCAGTTGTTAAGCAATTACAAGGAATTACATTTATAGGTAAGACTGATTCAAATCATTGGATAACGATGGATGGACCAGAAAATTTTGGTGGAAGTAATGCCGCAATTAGACCTAAGGAATTGTTACTTTTAAGTTTAGGAGGATGTACTGCGGCTGATGTAGTTGCTATTTTGCAAAAAAAAAGAGTACAAGTTGATGATTTTGAAATACAAATTTCTGCTGAATCAACAGAAACTCACCCAAAAGTTTATACTAAAATTCATTTAGAATTTGTGTTTGTTGGAAAAGATATAAAAGAAAAAGATGTTGAAAGAGCAATAGAACTTTCTCAAACAACTTATTGCGGTGTAACTGCAATGCTTCAAAAATCAATAGAAATTACTCACTCATTTACAATTAAAGAAGAAAAATAAGCGTCAATTGTCACTCTCTAGATGGGTCAGCCGACAGACGGGAATTTAGATTCCGGATAATTTCTACGAAATTTCCGGAATGACAACTTAATGTTTTCTCTCTCAAAATTTTGGGAGAGATTTTTATTTCTCCACAAATATTTTCTTACCTAAAAAATCATTAATTTCATTTGTAAAAATAGGTTTTCTATGTTGACTAAAGAAAAAATTGAAAAAGAAATTTCAAATGAAAATTTAAAAACAGTAAAGATTATTACTTTTGCTCTAAATATTGGAGTTATATTATTCGCTTTTGTTTGTTTATTTCTATATCTAAATGGGGAAGGTAATTCTAACGATACCCAACTTTTAGATATTTTATTGGGAGTATTATTCTTAGTTGCATCAACCAGTTATGGATTATCCGCTATAATTCCTAAAAAAGTTTTAGTGGAAAATTTGAAACAAGAAAACCCAAATTTAATTGGTGCATTAACTAATTATCAAATTATGAAACTTGCAATGTTTGAAGCTCCGGCATTATTTGGATTAGTGATTATTATTTTAGGAATTACAAACAAAGTTATTTATACAAATGATTACATTTTTATTGCAATCGCTCCATTAATTGCAATGGTTGCTTTGTCAATAATTACATTCCCAAGTGAATTTAGAGTTAAATCTTTTTTAAAAAGTGTGTTAGATGAAATTCAATTGAATAAAAATTTTAAAAATTAATATATTGGTCAAAAATGTTTAAATATGCAATAATTGGTTCTGGAAAACAAGGAACAGCTTCGGCTTATGATTTAATAAAATTCGGCAATGCAGAAAAAGTATTGCTTATTGATAATGATTTAAAAGCAGCTGAAAAATCAGCAAAAAAACTTAACAAATTAACTAATTCAAAAGTTTGTGTTCCACTAAAAATAAATGTTAAAAATAAAGAAGAATTATTGCAGAATTTAACTGATATTGATTCAATTATTTCCGGGGTGCCATATTATTTTAATTTGGAATTGACCAAAATTGCAATTCAAGTAGGAGCCAACTTTTTTGATTTTGGTGGAAATACAGATGTTGTAAAATCGCAACTAAGTTTAAATAATTTGGCTAAAGAAAATAATATTTCTGTTGTGCCTGATTGCGGTATGGATCCAGGTATGAATATTTCATTCATACAATATTTATTTGAAAATTATGATGAGCTTATAACGGTAAAAAGTTATGGCGCCGGATTAATGCAGTTCCCCAAAGCTCCATGGAATTATGAACTATCATTTCATATAAATGGTTTAACAAATGAATATTATGGTGACGCATTGTTTATAAGGAAAGGCAAAGTTGTCGAAGTGCCAACTCTGACAGATTATGAAATTTTAGAATTTCCAAAGCCGTTGGGCAAATTAGAAGCAGTTGTAACTTCAGGTGGGCTTTCAACTCTGCCATATGAATTAGAAGAAAAGGTTGAAACTTTAGAGAACAAAACGCTTAGATATTTGGGGCACTGGGGAAAATTTAAAGCATTTAAGGAATTAGGTTTATTTGAGGAAACCTCCATTAATGTAAACGGCAAAGATGTTGTTCCAAGAGAAGTTTATCATCATTTATTGACTCCCAAAATAACAAGCGGAGATAATAGAGATTTAGGAATAATTAAAATTTTAGCAAATGGAATTAAAGATGGAAAAGAGGTAAAAACAACAATTGAATTAATTGATTACTTTGATGAAGTTACTGGATTTACTGCAATGCAAAGATTAACCGGCTGGCATGCATCAACTATGGCAATATTAGCAGCAGAAAATAAAATTACAAAGGGAGCTGTTTCAGTTAGTAAAGCAATTTCCGGCAAAGTTATTATTGATGAATTAATAAAAAGAGGAATAAAAATTATTATTTCAGAAAATTAAATTTCTGCTGTATCAAAATAATATTCTGGAATTAATTTTCGGCCTCTAAAACCTTCGTTTAGTCCGTGATAATACATCACTTTTTCTTCATCACTTTTCCAGCAAAGAAAAACTTCTTCATTATCAATAATTCCTGGAAAATCAACAAGACCAACAGAAAAATTCCAATCTTTGTAGTAACAGCCAATTTCTTCTAATTCAGCCATAAATCCTTTTATAGAAGAAATTAAACTTTTAGCTTCTCTATTATCTTC
This sequence comes from Ignavibacteriales bacterium, assembly GCA_020635275.1. Lineage (GTDB taxonomy): Bacteria > Bacteroidota > Ignavibacteria > Ignavibacteriales > Melioribacteraceae. The sequence continues at coordinate 334,151 of JACKAA010000002.1, read as the reverse complement.
AATTTCACCACCAGTGGAATCAGAAATTGTTTTAAGTTCAAAGCTGTAATCAAGAATATCTTTTACAATTTTTTTTACCAATGGCAAAGTTTTATTGGCTTCTTCCGGTGTAAAATATTTAATATCTGTATCAATCATTATTAGTAAATTTTTTGTTGATCAATAATAATGATAATTTATACATTTTATCAAGGTAATTAGAATTTAAATGGAGAAAAATATCTGTTTATGTTAAGTATAGTTCTCATTATATTTTAATATAATTTTTCTAACGTTTTAGCAAAGAGGAACAAATGACCCGATTAACAATTTTTCTTACAGTAATAACTATATTTTTTATTGCTTCTTGCACTAAAAAAGAACCACAAGATCCGCAAAAAGTTTTAACTGATTTTAGAAATGAAGAAAATTTAGATAAAAAAATAACAATTTATGAAGAGTTTAAGGAAACAAATCCTGAAGATAAACTCATTTCATCATTACTTAACAGTATTGTAAATGAAAAAAGTAAAAATGGCCAAATTAAAGAAGCTGCAGATTTTCTTAATGAAAACGAAGAATTTGCTACCACTAGAATTTATAACGGTATAGCATGGAGAATTTTAGAAAGTAAGGAAAATTTGGATTTAGGTTTAAAACTTGCACAAGCCGGAGTTGATCTTGCACGTGAAGAATTAAAATCATTAAAAGGTGAAAAACCGGAAAATATGTCTGATGAAGATTGGAAAAAATCTAAAGAACAAAATTTAGGATTCATTTTAGATACTTACGGATGCATTGAAAGGGAATTAGGCAAAAGCTCAGAAGCTCTTAATGCATTTAAAGAATCTGTTAATTTAACAAATGAAGAAATACCTGAATTAAATGAAAATTATGTTAATGAATTAATTAAAAATGAGAATTTTGCTGAAGCTAAAACAGCAATTGAAAATTTCATCAGTTCAGGTACAAATACTTCCAATATGAAATTACAGCTTAAAGATATATTTGTTAAAGATAGTGGAAATGAAAATGGATTTGATTCATATCTAGCTGAATTTGAGAAAGTAGCAAAACAAAAAATGATTGAAAAGTTAAATAGCGAAATTATTGAAAAACCTGCTCCTCAATTTACATTAACAGATTTGGATGGAAAAACTGTAAGTCTGAACGATTTTAAAGGTAAAACTGTAATTTTGGATTTTTGGGCTACTTGGTGTAATCCTTGTTTGCAATCATTTCCGGCAATGCAAAAAGCTGTTTTAAAATTTGAAAAAGATAATAGCGTTAAATTTTTATTTGCCAATACTTGGGAAAGAGTTGAAAATAAAAAACAAAATGCTGTGGATTTTATTCAAAATAATAAATATCCATTCCATGTTTTGCTGGATGATCAAAATGAAGTTGTAGGAAAATATGAAGTTGAAGGAATTCCAACTAAATTTATTATTGATAAAAATCAGAATATAAGATTTAAAAGTGTAGGCTATTCCGGTAATGAAGATGAATTAGTTGAAGAACTAAGTCATATGATTGCAATGATTAAATAAGCAATAAATTATTGATATAAATTCTAAGTTATTTTTAAAGTTTGTGGAGATTTCAAATGGCAGTAATAAAACCTTTAAGAGCAATTAGACCAAAAGAAGATGTAGCTCATTTAGTAGCAAGTGTTCCTTATGATGTTGTAAATAGGGAAGAGGCCGCTGATTTAGTTAATGGAAATGATATAAATTTTTTACGGGTAACAAGATCAGAAGTAGAATTACCTGAATCAACAAATCCATACGATAAGTCAGTCTATGAAAAAGCAAGAGTTAATTTTGAAAAACTCATAAATGACGGTAACCTAATTCAAGATAGTGAAGAAAATTTATATGTCTATCATTTAACAATGGGTGACCAAAAACAGGCCGGAATTGCTGCAACTTTTTCTGTTGATGATTATGATAACGACATTATTAAAAAGCATGAAAAAACCAGAAAAGTAAAGGAAGATGACCGGACTAATCATATAATTACAACGGAGGCCCAAACCGGTGCTGTTTTTTTAACTTACAAAGGAGTTGATACCGTTAATAAAATTGTTGATAAAACAATGCAAACGGAGCCAATTTACAACTTTACTTCTAATGATGGAATAATTCATAAACTTTGGGTAATGGATAAAACAGATGTAAAAACAATTGTAGATGAAATTGCAAAAGTTGATTATTTATATATAGCAGACGGACATCACAGAGCGGCAAGTGCGGCAAGAGCAAGAGCCGTAAAAAAACAAAATAACCCTAATCATAATGGTAAAGAAGAATATAATTTTTTCTTAGCAGTTTTATTCCCGGCTGAACAATTAAAAATTCTTCCGTATAATAGAGTAATTTATGATTTAAAGGGTATGAGCGAATCTGACTTTTTAGAAAAAATCAAATTAAATTTTAAGGTTAAGATTTCAGATTTACCATCGCCTAAAAATGTTAGAGAAATTTGTCTTTATATATCAGGTAAATGGTATTTGTTAACACCAAATGAAAATGTTAAAAAAGCAAATGATGTTGGCGGTAATTTGGATGTAAGTATTTTACAGAATTATTTACTTCAACCTTTATTGGGAATTGAAGATATAAGAACAGATACAAATGTTGATTTTATAGGCGGTATAAGAGGCACACAAGAATTAGAAAAATTGGTTAATAGCGGCAAAGCAAAAATAGCTTTTTCTATGTATCCGGTTTCAATTGATGATTTAATTAATATTTCTGATGCCGGAGAAACAATGCCGCCTAAATCAACTTGGTTTGAACCAAAATTAAGAGATGGATTAGTAGTTCACACTATTTGAAATTGGTAAAGTGCATTTGATTGAGAATTTATAGAGATAAAATAGATTCCCGATTGAAACAAACGGGAATGACATTTGATAGAAAAAAATCTTAAATAAGGAAAATTAAAATGAAAAAGAGAGTTTATAATTTTAGCGCAGGTCCTGCAATTCTACCTGAGGAAGTTTTATTGGAAGCCCAAGAAGATTTATTCTCTTACAAAGAAACCGGAATGTCGGTTATGGAAATGAGTCACAGATCAAAAGCATACGATGAAATCTTTTCTGGAGCAATTAACGATTTAAAGAAACTTTTGAATATTGGAGATAATTATGATGTGCTTTTTTTACAAGGAGGTGCAACACTTCAATTTTCAATGGTTCCGTTAAATCTTATGCCGCCGGTAAATAAAGCTGATTATATAAATACTGGTGCATGGTCAAAAAAAGCAATTAAAGAAGCAAAAAGAGTTGGTGAAGTAAACATTGCAGGAACATCTGAGGATACAAACTTTTCAAGAATACCTAAACAAAGTGATCTAAAATTAAATCCAGACGCATCTTATGTTCATTTTACATCGAACAATACAATTTTTGGAACTGAATTTAAAAATGAACCTGAAGTTGGTAATGTTCCATTAGTGTGTGATGCTTCTTCTGATTTTTTACACAAATTTATTGATGTCAATAAATATGGCGTAGTTTATGCCGGTGCTCAAAAAAATATGGGTCCTGCCGGAGCGACTGTTGTTATTATTAAAAAAGATCTACTTGAAAGATCTTCAGATAAGCTTCATACGTATTTAAATTACAAAGTACATTCAGATGGAGCCAGCCTTTATAATACACCTCCTACATTTACTGTTTATATTATTGGGTTGGTTTATAAGTGGCTATTGAATATGGGCGGCCTTGATGAAATGTATAAACGTAATGTTGATAAAGCAAATATTCTGTATGACTATATGGATGCAAGTGATGGCTTTTACAAAGGTACAGCTGCTAAAGAAGATAGATCATTAATGAATGTTACATTCAGATTACCGAATGAAGAACTTGAGAAAAAGTTAATTGCAGAAACAAATGCTGCTGGTTTTTCAGGATTAAAAGGTCATAGATCAGTTGGCGGCTTAAGAGCTTCAATATACAATGCTTTCCCGCAAAAAGGTGTTGAAGATCTTGTTGAGTTCATGAAAGATTTTAAGAAAAATAATTAATCAACTTTTATAATTTATATTCTGGAACCGTCAGCTGACGGTTCCAGAATTAATTTTAATTAGAAATTAAAATCATGAAAAATAAAATTATAATATTTCTTGTCTTGTTAATGTTAGCTGCATGTTCAAGTAAACCAGAACCAAATTTAGAATTATTCAGTCCCGAAGCTTTTGCTTATGATTTAGGTGATTATTGGGAAATAAATGCATCAGTAAATGCAAAAGGTTTTGAGCAAAAAGAAATTAACGGAAAATATTCATTTTCTTTAAAATACTTGGTAAATATAGTTACTCCTGAATCAGATACTTTGTTTAATATTTTTGATAAGGAAATTGAAAAAGAAGAGACAGAAGAAATTACTGAATTGCAGTTGGAAGCGCAAATAGAAGTTGATTCAACTTTTACTAAAGGAAATTATATTCTCATTTTTAATGTTTATGATGAATTTTCAAAGCAAGATAAATCAGTAAATATAAATCTTGAACTATCTGAATAAGTTAAAATATTTTTAAACCTCTTTTCGATTTTTGTTTATTAAATAAATTCTATTATATCTTGATTATTGTTTGGTTTTTAAAACTTTCACATAAATAAATGAATGCACTAAAAGAAGAATTAAATAGTGAGATTGAAAGTGAAATTATAAAACTGGACAGTAAACTAAACCGTTTAATTGCTAGTAGTAAAAAATATTCCATTATTCGCTTAATTATTTTTCTTACCGCAGTAATTCTATTTCTAGGACTTTACTTAAATAATTATAAAACTGCCGCTGTAATTTCAGCCTCAATTTTAATCATAATATTTATCTTTTTGATGATAAACCACAATAAAGTTGAAGCATCAATAAAAAAGTTTAAGATTTTTATTCAAATCAAAAAAGAAGAATTAGCAAGATCAAACTTAGTTTGGGATAATATTCCTGAGTTAGATTATAATTTTACTGCTAACCCTTCTGATCTTGAACAAGATTTAAACATAACCGAAAAAAACGGATTGCTTCAATTAATATATACTGGAGTTTCATTAGAAGGCATAAATAAATTAAGAGAGTGGTTAAGCAGCAATAAGTTAAATAAAGAAATTATTTTAATAAGACAGAAAATTATACGCGATTTAATAAAGCAAAAAAGATTTTGGGAAAAACTTCAGCTTGTTACAAGATTATCAATTAAGAAAAGTTTACTTAAAATAGAAATATCAGAATGGCTAACTAAAACAATTAATAAAAAAGGATTAAAATTATATACAATTTTTTTAAGCTTTCTTTGCATAATTAATTTAATTGTTTTTGCGGGATTCCTATTTGGGATTTTACCTGCTTATTATTATCAGTTCTTAATGATTTATATTTTCTTTTATTTTGCGGGTTTCAAGTATATAAAAGATATTCAAGGAGTTGCCGAGTTTCTTTATGATGAAATTAGAAAATTCTCTTCTATTTTTGGTTTTATTGAAAATTACAACTATGGTAAAAGTGAAATTTTAAAGAATGAGTTGGAAGTATTTTTAAGTAATAATATATCACCGACAAAGACATTAAATAAAGTAAATCTTTCAATCGAGATTCTTAACTTAAGAGCAAATCCGTTTATTTGGTTTTTGATAAGTGTACTTGTCCCAATTGATTATCTGCTTTCAATTAAAATAGAGAAATTTAAAAATACAATTAAAACTGTTTTCCCTCTTTGGTTAGAAACTTGGTACAAATTAGAAGCATATTGTTCATTGGCTGAATTTGCTTATTTGAATCCTGACTACAATTTTGCTGAATTTAATGAATCGGAAAATTTAATTGAAACGCAAAAAATTGGACATCCGCTTATCAATCCGAATAAAAAAATCAGTAATAATTTTATTATTAATAACAACTCAATTACAAATATTATTACTGGCTCAAATATGTCTGGTAAAAGTACATTTTTGAGAACAATAGGTATAAATATTTTATTGGCACATTCCGGATCGGTAGTAAATGCTGAAAGATTTATAGTATCAAATTTTAATATATATTCATGTATAAAAGTTAGTGATTCTGTTGTAGATGGAATTTCATACTTTTATTCTGAAGTTAAAAGACTAAAAAAAATACTAAGTGAGATAAAGGAAAACAAATGTAAGTCTCTAATTTTAATTGACGAGATTTATAAAGGAACAAACAATATTGAAAGATTAAAAGGAAGCAAAGCTTTAATAAAACATTTAGCTAAAGAAGAAATTTTTAGTGTGATTTCAACTCATGATTTAGAATTAGTGCAAATTGCAAATGAAATAAATTATGTAAAAAACTATCATTTTAGAGAAGTTATTGAACAAAATAAAATGACATTTGATTATAGATTATTGGAAGGTCCCTGCCCTACTACTAATGCTTTAGAAATTATGAAAATTGAAGGATTACCTATATAAAAGGGAATTAATTCAAATTCACTTTTTTTTCCACAAACTCAAGCAAACTATTATCTTTAACAATTTTTAAAACTTTTTGAATATCCAAATGTAATTCACGATCATGTTCAAGGGGTTTAACAATTTCTCTAATTTTTTTGTGTGCAGCTGAAGTTCCAATTCCGCATTTTAGAGGTTTTAAAAATTCTATACCTTGCGAAGCTACCATAAGTTCAATTGCAATTACTGTTTGAACATTTTGCAATATATTAAAACACTTTCTCGCGGCAATTGATCCCATTGAATTGTGATCTTCTTGATTAGCGGAAGTTGGAATTGAATCGACACTTGCCGGATGAGCTAATGTTTTATTTTCAGAAACCAAAGAAGCTGCTGTATATTGAGCAATCATCATTCCTGAATTTAATCCGCCTTTCTTAGTTAAAAACCTTGGAAGATTGCTTAGCTGACCGTTAACTAATCTTTCAATTCTTCTTTCAGCAACATTTGCCAATTCTGAAAGGGCAATTGCCATAAAATCCATAGCTAAAGCTATTGGCTGACCATGAAAATTACCGCCTTCTATATAATCTTTTTCATTTGGGAAAATTAATGGATTATCAGTAACTGAATTAAGCTCAACCTCAACAATTGAAGATACATAATCAATTGTATCTTTTGTAGCACCATGAATTTGAGGAATACATCTTAGAGAATAGGAATCTTGAACTCGATCATCATTTACCAAATGAGAAGTTCTAATTTCACTTTCCTTAATTAGTGAAAGCATATTTTTAGCGGTATTTATTTGTCCTTTGTAAGGACGTAAATTGTGTAATCTCAAATCATAAGCTTTATCAGTTCCCCGTAAAGCTTCATGCGAGAGTGCACCGCTAATATCAGCCAATTTGGCTAGTTCCATTGCTTTTATTGTGATGAAAGAAGCAAATGCGGTCATCATTTGTGTTCCATTAATTAGAGCAAGACCTTCTTTAGCTTTTAATTTTATTGGAGTGAAATCAAACTTTTTGAGTGCCGAACTAGCCGAAACTAATTTTGTAAATTGAGTCGTTTCGCTGGTGACGGAATTAAAAACCTGAACTTTTCCTTTGCCCAATAAAGCTAGAACTAAATGGGCAAGTGGAGCCAGGTCACCACTTGAGCCAACTGATCCTTGGGAAGGAATAGCTGGTATAATGTTATTATTGATTAAGTTAATTAACAATTTTAGGGTTTCAATTCTTATACCGGAGTTGCCTTTAGCTAATGCGTTGACTCTTAACAACATCATAGTTTTCACTATAAATGGAGGGAGTAGTTCACCAACGCCCGTTGAGTGACTTACAATTAAATTTCTTTGTAATTCTTCAATTTTATCTTTGGAAATTTTTACATTAGCAAATTCTCCAAATCCTGTTGTTACTCCATAAATCACTTTATCATTATTTACCCATTCATCTACAAGCTTTCTGGTTTTAATTATATTGTTTTCAGCAGTTTTAGTTAAACCAATTTCTAAATTATTATTAATAAAATCATTTATAACTGTCAGAGTTAAACTTTTTCCATCAATCAGCAATTTTCTTTTTGCCATTGAATAATCTCAAAATTTGTTCATGAATTTGTTTGTTAGTTTTATATTCTATTGTAATTCCAAAATCATCATAACTTGTTTTCACGTCATCTGTAAGTGAATGAACTTTTGCAACTAAGTGGGCTTTTGAATGATCAGTTCTAATTTTATTTTCAACAAAATTTTGTTCAAAGAAATCAATAAAAATATTATTCAGGCTATTGATATTAATTCCTCTTTCTGCAGATATAATTATACTATTTGAAAAATGGTTTTTTACATATTCAATTTTCGATTTATCTTCTAAAACATCAATTTTATTAAAAACCTTTATTGTTGGCTTATCTTTGCAATTTAAACTTTCCAGCGTTTCTTCAACAACTTTAATGTGGTCTTCAAAAAATGGATTTGAAATATCGATTACATGAATAATTAAATCTGCATCACTAACAACATTAAGTGTGCTTTTAAATGATGCAACTAAATGATGAGGTAATTTTCTAATAAAACCAACAGTATCAGTAATTAATATTTTTTTCTTTTGTGAAAGTTGATACGCTCTTGTTGTTGAATCCAGAGTAGCAAATAATTGATTTTCTGCAAGTACAGCGGCTTGAGTCAGTAAATTTAATAAAGTTGATTTACCAGCATTTGTATAACCAACTAATGTAGTTTTTAAATAATTTTCTCTTCCAATACTTTTTGTCTTTTGCTGAGACTCAATTTTATCGAGTTTTTCTTTCAATTTTGATATTCTTGTACGAACAATTCTTCTGTCTGTTTCAATTTGTGTTTCACCTGGCCCCTTTGTTCCAATTCCGCCATATTGCTTTGATAGGTGAGTCCATGCTCTTGTTAATCTCGGCAGCAAGTATTGAAGCTGAGCCAATTCAACTTGAGTTTTGGCTTGATTGGTTTTTGCATGTGAAGCAAATATATCTAAAATCAATCCAGATCTATCAATAATTTTTCTATTTATTAACCTTTCTAAATTTCTAACTTGAGTAGGATTTAGATCTTCATCAAAAATTATAATAGTAATCTCATTCAATTCAGCAAGTTCAGCTATTTCCTCAGCTTTTCCTTTACCAATAAAATATGCTGGATCGTACTTTTGTCTATCTTGAATAATTTTAATTATTGTTTCAGCTCCGGCTGTATCTGCAAGCATTTCTAATTCTAATAAATGTTCTTCAATTCTTTCAGAAGAAATATCTCTTGTTTTTACAGCAACTAAAATTGCTTTATCTATTGTTTTAATTTGTGTTTCAATCATATAATAAATTTAGTTTAAATGGGATATATCTTTCTTTGTGCTTCTTGCAATAAACATTTCAAATAACGCAATTATAAAAGCGATTATCAAAAACGGCTTCCACAATTCAGTTCCAAATTTAGCTTCTTTAATTGTTTCTAAATAATTAGAATTTGGTTCAATTAGTAAATAATTTTCATCAAAAATTTCATTTAGGATCTGAGTTAAAGAATCTCTTTCTATTTTAAGTAAATTTGATTCTTTTGAGTTAATATTAACAGAAGCAAAACTGAATAAATTATTGTTGCTAAAAAATTTGTAGCTTCCATTAATGAATGTATTATAATAATTGTATGTTGATTTTTCGTTTTGCAAATTTAACTTTTCAATTCTGCCTGGTAAATTTACATCAATTATTGGATAAATCAGTTTGCTGACATCAATATTTATTGATTCTCCCGTTAAATAAGAATTCCCATTTGAATTTGATGATGCTAAATAATAAATAATTTTTGAAATTAACGGGGCAAAAATTCCCTTAATAGCAAAGTTATTCCAATCTAAAACAAATGCAGTATTAAAAAACAAGAATTTACCATTATCTTTTTTTAGCTCTCCAAGAAAAATACTCTCATCAAGCAATCTTATTATTGGAGTTACAGAATTATTTTCTTGGAATTTTAAATAGTTAAAAATTATAGGTGATTCGATATTTTTTTGAGTCTGATTTTCAAATAGATTTTGAAAAATTGGATGCTGAAAATTTATTTTTCCGAATTCATTATAACTTCTTTCAGATTTATCAGTTTTAATAAACTCTTTAATTTTAAGCAAATTTAGACTTAGCACATCGGAACCATTTATAGCAAAATTACTTGAAGGTATAAAAACAACTTTCCCATTTGAACTGAAATATTTATTTAGGTCATCAGTTTTATTATAAGTTTCTCCCACAATAAAAATCATATCAAAGTCAGTTAAATTGATATTAGAATTATCTGAAAATCTACTCTTAGTTACTTCAAGTTGTCCGCTTGTTGAAGAAGAATTTAATGCAGCTTCTAAAAATTGTATATCATTAATATTTTCATATTGCAGTAATATTTTAATTTTTTCGGGAACGTTGAAATTTAAATAACAAACATTATCTTCATTGAGATTGTCATCTTCTAGTTCAATTCTAGCTTCAAACAATCCGCTTGATTTTAATGTAGTTTCAAACTCGACAGTTTTTTCTTCCTTACTGAATAAATTAATACTTTGCTGAGCCACTCTTTTATCATTTAAAAATAGGGAAGCAGTTATATTTGATTTTTGGTTCTCTGAGTAATTACTAATTATCGCTGAAAATGTTAGCGGTTTATTAATCTCAATTATGGAATTAGTTAATATTAAATTTGAAACACCATAATTGTCATAATTTTGAGCAGACATATCAACAACATATGTCTTAACATTATTATTAGAAATTATTGAATTAATTGAGTCATCAATAAAAAAAGTTGATGATTGCAGATCTGAAAAGAAAAACACTTCTTTATTTATATTTTTTGATTGCTCAAGTAATTGAATAGCTTTTTTAATTTTATCGAAATTATTTTCTGTTACAAAAGTCAGATCAAGTTCATCAATAATATTATTTGCAATTTCTTTACTTGTGGTAATTTTTGAAGAATCAAGTGATATTAAAAATATAAATTCATCACCATCTTCCATTTGGTTCAGAATATTTTTAGCTGCTTTTTTGCTTCTATTTAAATTTGTTCCGTCTTCAGTTATATAATTCATACTAAGAGAATTATCAATAAAGAAAACAGAAGTGGATTTTGCACTTGAACTAATTCCAGTAAAATTTACGGTTTCTAAAGTTGGTCTTGAAAAAGCCAATACTAAAAAAATGATTATCAATGTCCTTAGTAGTAATAGCAGCCACTGCTTAATCTTTATTTTTCTAATTTTTGATTTTTGCAGTTCTTTTAAAAAGGAAAGAGTGCTGAATTCAACTTTTTGAAGTTTACGAAGATTTAGAATGTGTATAAGTATTGGAATTGTTGCTGCAAGTAATCCAAATAGAATTGATGGATTTAAAAAAATCATAAAATCCTTTTTCTGTTAAATCGTTCTCTTAATAATCTTCTAATCATAAATTTTTTTAATACTTGCTCCTCTAAAATAGTGTAATAAAATTTCGTCAAAATTATAACCTTTTTCACCCATAACAGCGGCACCAATTTGACATAAACCAACTCCATGGCCCCATCCTGAACCAATTAAAATAAATTTTTGAGGAATATTCTCAACAATATTTTCCTTTTTAATAATAAATGCTGAACTATATAAATGTGAATCGGATAACACTTTTCTAATTTCTAATTCTTTGCCAATTATTAAAGATTTATTATTCCCAATTATATTCATTTTTATTAATCTTCCGGAATATCCTCTTTCTACCGGAATCAAATCAATTATGTTTCCAAAATCTATTTGGGTTTTCTTATTTATTAATTTTGAGATTTCATCTTGGGTATACTCAACTTTCCATCGATAAAAATCTCTGGTTTTTCTATCATAATTATTCAATACTTGGTCAAGAATTTTTTCATCATTGGTATTGCAAAAAGCCGGAGGTTTGCTTAAAATCCATTTCTCGGCATCATTTTCATTTCTTAAATCATAATTATATCCATCCGGATCATATTTATAATCAATAATTGTTTTAAGGTATGGATGTTCTACTTTTTCCCATACATTTTCAAATGTTTCTGTAATTCCGCCGCATGATTTTGAAAACCGCGCATCACAAATTTGATCATTATCCATTAAAACAAATCCCGAAGTTTCTTGAACGGCTTGTTCAGCATTGTGAGCGTGAGATTTTGTAATTCCTTGGTATCTCTGACAATGATCATCTGCGCAAACATCATAAAGTAAATGATCTTCTCTGTCATACCATCTAATAATTTCATTTTCATTAATAAATTCTGAAGAATAATTTTCATGTTCTTCAACATTTTTTCGTTTTTCAATTTGAGCTAAAAGCCAGCTTCTGGAAATTATCGCGTGAGCTTTTAATAATTCCAAAGAACTTGTTGCACTCATTTCTGAAGAAATTACACTAGTTAAATATTGTTCGACCGGCACAATATTTATAACAGTTAAATTTTCATTTTCCACAATGATCTTTAATGAACCAGAAAATCTTTGATTTTGTTTCTGTTCCCAATGAAATTGAAGACCAATTGTAACACCTTTTAATAGAAAAGATTCATTTTGCGGATCAACAGGATTGAAGATAATTTCATGAACAGATTTATATTCTTTAGTAAGTGTTTTAAGTCTTATCATTCCATCAGCAAATTCAGCTTTAATATTTCCGTTAAAATTATCTGAAAATTCAGTAGACTTAAAATCACCGTAAAGAATAAATGCAACTTCTTTACTGGACATTATTGCAACATTAACATTTGGTTGTTTCATAAAAATATTTCTCAAAAAAAGTAAATTCTAAAATAATACTTACAAGTTGACTTATCAATAGCAGTAGAAATCATAAATTTTAATATCAATAATCTCAGAACATTATTTGCTAATAGTTAATAAAATTCTGGCATTCAAATAATTAATAATTTAAATTATATTATAAATAATATAATACTTTAAGTAGAACATCATTAATGTCTGAATAATAAAATATTTGCAAGAAAGGAAAACATTGAAAACATAATTAAAAATGAATATAAATATTAAATCAAATATCTACATTTACATCTTTGCCGCAGTTTATTTGTTAACATTCATCCCCTTAAGATCACAAATTATTCTAAATGAAATTATGTTTGCTCCATCTGAAACCAATAGTGAATTTGTGGAGATATATAATAATTCATTAGAAACTGTCGACTTAGAAAATTATTTTATAAAGTATCAGACATCTACCACAGATACAATATTTTCAATAAATCTGGAATATGAGCTTTTACCAAACCAATATGCTTTAATTTTTGAAGCCGATTATGATTTTGAAAATGGAATCTATAATAACCTAATTCCCGAAAATGTTTTATTATTTATTTTAGATGATAATTCATTCGGTACAAGCGGAATGTCTAATTCAAGTGATAGAACACTTTATTTAATTAATTCTGCAGATGATACACTTGATTACTATACTTATTCGGCAAATAACGCAAATGGTATATCAGATGAAAGAATAAATTTTGAAAATAATGAGTGGGGAAATTCTAATATTATTAATGGAACTCCTGGAACAAAAAATTCAGTTTCACCATTGCAATATGATGTTGGTATATCAGAAATTAAAGTTTCAAAATCTTATGGAATTATTGGTAATACAGTTACAGCAAATATTTTTGTTAAGAATTTAGGTACAGAAAATATATCCCTATTTACACTAAATCTTTATGAAGATAAAAATCTTGACAGTTTAATTCAAGATTATGAATTAATATTTGCCGAGAGTATTTCTAACTTAGTATCGCAAAATACTTATCAGATCGAAAAAGAAATTACAATTTCACTAAAAGGAGAAAATATTTTTATTGTTGAAATAGACTTTTATCAGGATGAACTATTAAATAATAATTTGGGATTTATTTCTATATCCGGAATTGAACTAAATGAAGTAAGGGGAGATTTAATAATAAATGAGATTATGTATTCTCCAATTAATGATGAACCGGAATGGTTCGAAGTATTTAATAGAAGTGATAAAAGTATTACAATAAAAAATTACAAAGTAGCAGATGCGGTAGATACAATATCTATTAATACAGAAAGTATAATTATTGAACCGAAAGAATATCTAATATTTTCGGATGATAATACAATTTTTAATTTTTATTCAAATTTGCAAAATGTAATATCTACTAAACTTCCGACTTTAAATAATACTGAAGATAAAATTGTAATTATGGATTCACTTTCCCGAATTATTGATTCTGTATCTTATTCATCAACTTGGGGTGGAAAAAATGGCAATTCATTAGAAAGAATAAATCCCAATAATGAATCTGTGAATTTAGAAAATTGGGGCGAAAGCAAATTCCCAACGCCGGGAAAAATAAATAGTATTTCTCCTAAAGAATATGATATCGAAATTACAGAAGCCTTTTATAATCCGCAAAATGCAAATCTTGGCGAATTTGTTACTATTTCTTCTTCAATTAAAAATATTGGCAGAACAGAAATGAGTTTTAATCTTCAATTATTCGGAAATAAAAATGATATTTTATTAGAAAATAGTGAAACAGTTATATTGCTGCCAAATGATTCTTTAGAAATTAAGTTTGATTACAAAATTAAAATTGAAGATTATACACAAAACTTTTTAGTTAAATGTACTGTTAGTGATGATGATACAACAAATAATTTTAAATGGGTTAGAGTAAATCCTGGATACTCTAAATATGAAATAGTAATAAATGAAATAATGTATTCGCCAATAAATGATGAACCGGAATGGATTGAACTTTATAATAATAGTGGAAAAAATATTTCATTAAATAATTACAAAATATCAGATGCAAATGATACGGCATTTATTACAAATCAAGAATTAAAAATACCGCCAAATCAATTTATGGTTATTGCTGATGATTCAACATTTTTTACCACTTACCAGGAAATAACAAATGCCGTAATTTTAAACTTACCGACTCTAAATAATACAGAAGATGAAATTTTACTTTTGGACTCGTTAGATAGAATTATGGATTCAGTATATTATTTAGCATCATTTGGAGGTAAGGATGGCAAATCATTAGAAAGAGTTGATCCAAATTTTGAGTCGGTAAACTTTAATAGTTGGATTGAGAGTCAATATCCAACTCCGGGTAAAATTAATTCTGTTACTCAAAAAAATATGGATGTAAGAATTGACTCTGTTTATACAAATAATAAATATTCATTAATCAATGAAAAGGTTAAAATAACTGCTGTAATTAATAATATTGGGAAAGAGAATTTTGAATTTAATCTTAAACTTTGGATTGACAATAATTTAGACAGTTTAAAGGATTCAACTATTTTTTACTCAGAAAAATTAATACTTGATCCGAACAAATCACTTATCTATCAATTTGAAAAAGAAATAACTGTTAAAGAAGAACAGCAAAATTTTATAATTGAAATTTCCACCGTGGATGATGACACATCAAATAATCAAATGCAATTTTCATTACATCCTTCGTTTCCAATTCAATCAATTGTAATTAATGAAATAATGTTCTCACCTGAAAATGACGAACCGGAATGGATCGAATTATATAATAGAAGTGAATTTAACATTAATCTTAAAAATTGGATTTTAGGGGATGTTATTACAACTCCGGTTTTTAAAGAAATATTAGATAAAGATTATTTGTTAAACAAAGGTGAATATTTAGTTGTTTCAAAAAGCGGCTCAATTTATAATTTTCACCGCACAATACTATGTGATGTAATTGAATTAAATTTTGCAAATCTTAATAATGATGAAGATGGAATTGTTCTTAAAGACTTAAATGGTAAAACAATTGATTCGCTAAAGTATAATGGTGAATGGCCTGCAGTAAAAGGAAAATCCATTGAAAGAATTGTTCCCCAGAATAGTTCAATTAATTCAAATAATTGGGGAAATTCAAATGATATTGAAGGCAGCACACCCGGAAGAATAAACAGTTTATCGCCAAAGAAATATGATTTATCAATAGGAAATATATCAGTGGTGCCCAATAATCCGGTTAAAAATGAAAAAATAAAAATTGCCGCAAAAATTTATAATAATGGCAGTAATTCAATAGAAAATTTTAGTCTAGAGTTTTATTATGGTGAACTGTTACCAAATAATCTGCTTGAGACACAAACCAATTTAACTATTGCAAGTTTTGATTCAATTGTAATAAGTACTCAAAATAATCTTATAATTTCTGATACAGTTGTTATTGCAGTTAAAATTATCCTTGAAAAAGATGAAGATATGATTAACAATTATTTTGAGAAATATTTTGTTGCCGGATTTAATTCCAGAACCGTTCTAATAAATGAAATAATGTTCAATCCAAATAATGGCGAATCTAAATGGGTGGAAATTATTAATAATTCAGATTCAACAATAAATATAAAGAATTGGCTCATTGGTGATTTGAAAGACAAGAGAATAATAACGGAAGAAGATAATTTTATAGAACCAAATCAATTTTTAATTATTTCTGATTTTAAAAATTCACTTGAATTGAACGATGAAATCAAATTTATCAATACAAATTTTCCTGAATTTAGCAGTTCTAAAGATGCAGTAATAGTTTATGATTATAGAAATGCAATGATTGATTCTGTTTATTATAGCTTTTCAAATATTGACAAGGGTACTTCAATTGAAAGAATAGATTTAGAAAGTTCTTCTGAAAATCCAACAAATTGGGCTATTTCACTAAATTCATTTGGCAGCACTCCGGGTAATCAAAATTCAATTACACTATTGCCCCAAAATAATTTTAGCGATTTAGTAATTACTGAAATTATGTTCAATCCCAATGATAATAATTCTGAATATATTGAAATATATAACCCGACCGATAATTTAATAGAATTGGGGAATTGGAAAATTAAAGTTGAAAACGAATTGTTTATGCTATCGAATAAAAGCTATTTTATTGAGCCAAACAATTATTTTATAATTTCCGCCGATTCACAAATATATAACAATTATTCATGGTTATTAGAGCATCAAAACAGTACAATTTCTAACAAAAGTTCTTTAAATCTATCAAATAGTGGTAAATCTGTTTATCTGATTGATTATAAAAACGAAGTTATTGATTCAGTCATTTATTCTGAAGCATGGCATAATTCAGCTTTTTCAAAAACTAAAAATATTAGTCTGGAACTGATTAACACTAATTTAGATAGAAATAATTCCAATAATTGGAGCAGCTCTGTAAGCAGTTTTGGTGGAACTCCGGGAAGACAAAATTCCATAAATATTTCAAATACTGTGAATGAAACAAAGCTAAGTATTTCACCTAATCCATTTTCTCCGGATAATGACGGATATGAAGATTTTACAATAATACGATATAATTTGAAAGAATCAATTGCTCAAGTAAGAATTAGAATTTTTGACAGCAAAGGTAGAATTGTTAGAAATTTAGCAAACAACATTCCTTCAGGATCAAACGGAGAAATAATTTTTGATGGATTAGATAACAGTAAAAGTCCATTAAAGATTGGTATTTACATAGTTTTGTTTGAAGCTGTCAATTCAAGAAATGCAGTTGTTGAAATTATAAAAGATGTGATTGTTGTGGCAAGAAAATTGTAAACATCTTTACCAAAATTACTCACTTCATAAAAACCATAAAAATTTCATATGAATTTATTTTTAAGTAAAGATATTTAAAATATTACATTAAGCATACTCGTCACATAATTATTCAATTATTTTTATTAAGTTTACAACTTAATTTTTCAACTTAAACAATTGAAAGCGTACTAAAAATGGGAAAAATAATTGCTCTAGCAATGCCTAAAGGTGGTGTTGCAAAAACTACGTCTGCTGTAAATTTGTCAATAGCTTTGGCAAACAAACAAAAAAGAACATTACTAATTGATGCTGATCCTGCAAATCAATGTGCAATTGCTTTTGGCTTGCCTGATGATCCAGAAATAGGTACGCTTTATAATGTTTTAAGTTATCTGCAAAGTTGTGATGAAGCAATAAACACAACTGAAAATCCTTATTTTGACATTCTGCCATTTAAGAATATTTCATATGAGGAAGAACTATTATTAAGTCAATTCAATTCAGATACAAAACTATTTGAACATCAAATAAAACCATTTATTGGAGGATATGATTTTGTAATTATTGATTGTCCGCCCACCGTTGTTGGCATGACCGAAAATGTTTTAAATATTGCAGATTCAGTTTTAATACCTGTAAAATCAAGTATGTTTTCAATTGCACCAATTCCAAAGTTATTAAGTAGAATAAATAAAATATCTAGCAATGGTAATCCCAATCTTCATGTAGAAGGTATATTTTTAACTATGCATGAATTTAACACTAGAGCATCATTTTCTGCAAAGAAAGAATTATACTCACTTTATCCTAATCATATGTTGACTACTGCAATACCCAAAAATTCTGCAGCAGAGGAAGCTTCCTTTAGAAAAGACCCAGTAATAATTGTTGAACCAAACGCTAAGTCTTCAAAAGCTTATGAACAATTAGCTGAAGAATTAATTGAACGTAATCACTCTTTAGATGAAAATACTTTTCAAAGTTTTGCTGATACTGATAATTTGAATGAGCTTTAGTATTTTTGCTAAATGAAAAATGCTAAAAACCATTATGATTATGTAATTATCGGGAGCGGTTTCGGCGGTTCTGTATCTGCTCTAAGATTAAGTGAAAAAGGTTATAAAGTTTTAGTAATTGAAAAAGGCAAAAAGTTTAATTCAGAAGATTTTCCCAAATCAAATTGGAATGTAAAAAAATGGCTTTGGATTCCTATACTTAGATTTTTTGGATTTTTCAAAATTACTTTCTACCGTCATGTTGGAATACTTTCCGGAGTTGGTTTTGGCGGCGGATCACTTGTTTATGCAAATACACTTCCAATTCCTAAAAAAGAATTTTTCGAATCAGCATCTTGGAATCATTTAGCAAATTGGGAAGAAGAACTTAAACCATTCTATAAAACTGCAAAGCAAATGTTGGGAGCTGCATTCAATCCCAAATTAGAATTTGGAGAAAATTCACTTAAACAATTGGCTCATCAAAATAATGATGATGATAAATTTGAATCAACAGAAGTAGCTATATTTTTTGGTGAAAGAAATCTAGTAGTTCCTGATCCCTATTTTAATGGTGAAGGTCCCGATCGTTCGGGTTGTAATTTCTGTGGTGGATGCATGGTAGGATGCAGATATAATGCAAAAAATACACTTGATAAGAACTATCTTTATTTGGCAGAAAAAATAGGCGCTGAATTTTTAATTGAAAGTGAAGTTTATGATGTTTGGCAAAATAATAAAAATAACTACACAGTAAAATGGAAATCATCTACAAAATTATTTAAAAATAAAGGTGAAATTAAATGTAAAGGAGTAATATTTGCCGGGGGTGTATTAGGAACTATTCCGCTTTTAATTAAACTAAAACAAAAATCACTCCCCAAATTATCTGATAAGGTTGGAAATAATATTAGAACTAATTCAGAAAGTTTACTCGGCATAACCTCTACAGACAAAGAAAAAGATTTTTCAAAAGGAATTGCAATCGGATCAATTTATCACACTGACAAATATAGTCATATAGAAACTGTAAGATATCCATCCGGTTCCGGATTTTGGAGAACTCAAATGATGCCGATGCTGGACGGAAATAATTGGTTAGAGCGATTATTAAAAGTTTTTATGGAATTAGTTTCACATCCCATAAAATGGTTTAAAGTTTATTTTGTTAAGGATTGGGCAAAGCAGACACAAATATTACTTTTTATGCAAACTCTGAATAGCACTTTAAGTTTTAGAAAAGGATTATTCAGAATGAAGACAAAAGTTGAGAAAGGAACGGCACCAACAGCTTTTATTCCCGAAGCAAGAAAACTTGTTAGAGATTATTCCAAAATAGTTGATGGAATGCCGGTTGCTTTAGCTTCTGAGACTTTACTCGGAATTCCTACAACGGCTCACATACTTGGCGGAGCAGTTATGGGAAAAGATATTATTGAAGGTGTAATTGATAAGAATAATAAAATTTTTGGATATGAAAATTTGTTTGTTTGTGATGGTTCAGCAATTTCGGCAAATCCCGGAGTAAATCCTTCTCTTACAATTACTGCTATTGCTGAAAGAGCAATGAGTAAAATTCCAGTAAAAAGTTAATTCCTTTCCGACTTTCTTTTTCAATTAGCTGTAGCTAATTTTAACATAATTTATAAGAATTATAGGTAAATGAATGAAAAATCTATATGCTAAAATTTCAATAATATTTATAACAGTCTTACTTATTAGCTGTCAATCTGAAAGTGAAAAAATTAAAGATATTATTCAGCCAATAAAATTGGTATCCGGTAAAATGGATTCAGTTGTTATTAGTGATTTATTCTATGCCGAAAAATATGATTTGAAATTTGAAGAGAATGAAAATATTGAAATTAATCAGAATAATGGAAAGTTATTCCTTCATCCAAAACAAGATTTTGAAGGAATGGCTTTTATAGAATTTAAAGCTGACATGAATATTTACAGTATACCTGTAATTTCTAAAAAGATTGAATATTATGGATTTTCATTTAAGCCAGATAAAAAATATGAGAAAATAAATTTATTTGGAAGTTTTAATGGCTGGGATAGAACAAATTTACCAATGACCGACGAAAATGGTGATGGAGTTTTTGAAACAGAAGTTCCTTTGGAACCCGGAGTTCACCAATATAAGTTTTTTGGAGATGGTGAGGAAATTATAGATTTTAATAATCCCAATAAAGTATCAAACGGAATGGGAAGTTACAATTCAATTAGAGTTATCGAAGATCCCAACACAGAAAAATTTTATTTACATGTTGATGAATTCTATTCAAAAAATCCAAAATCAACATATTCCTTTTTTATTGAAGATGAACTTGATGGTGAACTTAACATTGATAATGTATTTGCTTTACTTGATAACAAGAAAGTATCAGCAGATAAAATTAAATTAGATAATAATTTTATCAACATTGATTTCAACTATGATGAGTTGAACAATCAAACTTTAAGAATTGCAGTTACAAAAAATGGAAGAGTATCAAATATTCAAACAGTAAAAGTAGTTGATGGAAAACCAATTGATAATTCTACATTTACTTGGAATGACGGAATAATTTATTCACTCATGATTGATAGATTTTATGATGGAAATTCACAGAATAGTTTAAAAGTTGTTCACGATTCACTTTCTGACAAAGCAAATTATATGGGCGGTGATTTAGAAGGTGTATTAAAAAAATTGAATGAAGGATACTTTGAAAAATTAGGAATAAATGTATTATGGATTTCCCCGGTTTATGATAATCCCAATGAAGCTTATAAAGAATATCCGGCTCCGCATCGCTATTATTCAGGTTATCATGGTTATTGGCCGGTATCATCAAACACAGTTGATGAGCATTTTGGTACTTTGGAAAATGTAAAAAAAATTGTATCTGCAGCACATAAAAAGGGAATAAAAGTTTTATTGGATTTTGTTTCAAATCATGTTCATATTGAGCACCCTTACTTTAAAGAACATAGAAATTGGTTTGGACAATTAGAATTACCTGATGGAAGATTGAATTTAAGATTCTGGGATGAATTTAGATTAACAACTTGGTTTGAACCATATCTGCCATCGTTTGATTATTTGGGTTCTAATGAAGCATTAGAAACAATGACTGATGTTGCAGTCTGGTGGCTTAATGAAACGGGAGCTGATGGTTACCGTCATGATGCCGTAAAACATGTCCCGAATGAGTTTTGGCGAAGGTTAAATGAAAAAATTAGGACTGAAGTCGCTTCAAAGAGACAAATTCCAGTATATCAAATTGGTGAAACTTTTGGCAGTTATGAATTAATTAGTTCGTATGTTAATAACGGTCAGCTTAATTCTCAATTCAATTTTAACCTTTACGATGTTGCTCTGCCAACATTTATAAGACAAAATTCTTCCTTCAGCACTTTAGATAAAGAAATGAATAAAACATTTTCAGTTTATGGTGTAAATAATGTAATGGGAAATGTTATGGATAGTCATGACAAAAATAGATTTATGGCATTTGCCGATGGTGATTTAGATGCTTCTCAATGGAGCGCCATTGAAGAAGGATGGAATAATCCTCCAAAAGTTGATAATCCGGAAAATTATAAAAAATTAATTTTATATATGGCTTATATGAATACAATACCCGGTTTACCAGTTATTTATTATGGAAGTGAATTTGGAATGAGTGGTGCTTCTGATCCCGATAATAGAAGAATGATGCGATTTGATGAACAGCTAAGTGAAAATGAAAAAAACACTTTGAAAGAAGTTTCAAAAATTGTGAATATTCGTAAAGAACACTCTGCACTTAGATACGGCGATTTCTATACTTTACAAGCTGACGAAAATATTTATGCATATTTAAGATCAGATTTTAATGAAAGAATTTTGGTTGTGTTGAATAAATCTACAGAACCGCAAAAGATAAAATTAAAAATGCCTCAAATATTAAAGAAAAACTCAACAACAGATTTACTGTCAAATGAAAAATATATAATTGATCAAAGTGAAGTTGAAATTGAGATATTACCAAGAGATTGGAAAATATTAGAAATAATTTAATCTTTAAATGCCGGAAGTTATCCGGCATTTATTTTGCCTATATATAAAAATTATCGACTTATTTAATAAGATAAATCTCAGTCTGTGGTTTAGATAAATATTCAACACCATTTTCTCTTACCCAAACAATTTCTTCCATTGTTGCAATTCCGTATCCTTTAATTGTTAGTCGAGGTTCAATAGTAAAAACATTCCCAACTTCTAAAGGCAAGTAAGGAAGATTGCCATACCTTTCCCATTTGGGCCCCATTAAAGAACCGCCATCATGAGCAACTCTCCCAACTTGGTGACCTAATCCGTGAGGATATTCTTCATAACCATTTTCAGCAATATAACTTCTTGCAACATTATCAATTTCCCAAGCTTGTTTTCCCGGAATCATTGCTTCACCAGACATTATGATTGCATCTTTAATTACATTAAATCCTTTCAATACTTCGGCAGGTGCTTCAGTTTCTCCATCTTTTAAAACATACCAAGTCCTTTGAAGATCTGAGCAATATCCATTTATCTTAACACCAAAATCCATATTAATAACGTGACCTTTCTCAATTTTTTTATCTGTTGGTCCGGAGTGAGCGCCAGCCGTATCCGGCCCGGTAAAAACAGCCGGACAATGTTCTTCATCCCATGCCATTTCAAATCCGCGTTCTTTAACTTTAGATTTAACAAAATTGGCAACATCTATTTCACTTTTGCCAACTTCAATAAAATCAGTAACTTCATTGAAAATTACTAGTGTTTCTTTAATTGCTTCTTTAATAAGGTCAACTTCTGTCTGAGATTTTCTACCACGTAATGCTGCAACAATTTCTTCAGATGAAACAAATCTTTCCGCGTAAGGTGTATCTTTTAAAATATCCAATAATTCTAAATAAACTCCATGTGTTAAACCATCAGCTAAACTTGAATTACGTGAATAATTTATTGCAATTTTGTTAGGATTATATTTCTCTAAAACCTTTATTAAATCTTCCTTAACCGACTTTAAATAGGGCACAATATTTTTAAATGTCCCTACTGTTTTCATATTTGCTTCTTCTAGAGAGCCAATAACAGCAGTAGTATCACCATCTTTTGTAATTATAAATGCTGAATGCCAAGTTGCACCGGTACCAACAATCATATCCATCATCGGATCTTTTATATTTCCGGTTTCACGAACAAACGTCATCCACATATCAATGTTTTTTTCATGTAAAATTTCTGCGGCTTGCTTTTGTTTTTCTAATATCATTTGGTTTGACATAATTTACTCCAATTGTATAGCTAAAATTCAAATTTATAATAAAAAATATAATTATTTATCTTCCAATAAATTTTTGCAGAATTTTTGGATCGCTTGTTATACTAATCGTTTGGTTGCAATCTGAACAAATAAATGTAACTTTTTTTGGCTTTGCACTTAATCCTAAAATTGTAAAAAGGAACCATCCAAATTTTGAATATTCACTTTTATGAATAACTTTAGGATGATTAATGTCATATCCACATTTACAAACATCACTCATATTTTTTATTTTTTTATTTGAAAATAATGAATTGCAAACTGATTTAGTAGAATAAATAGTTAATCTCTATATTTATATTCCGTTTTTTAAAAAATATGAAGGTCAAAATTGAATATAAAGATTGCAATAATTGATTTATACAATGGCGAAGAAAACCAAGGAATGAGATGCATTAAAGATATTCTTAATGAAACGAATGAAAAAAATACTGCTGTTGATTTAAATTATAATATTTATGAATCAAGAAATAAGAACGAAGTTCCAAATGCAGATTACGATATTTATATTTCTTCCGGTGGTCCTGGAGATCCTTTTGATGGCGAGGGAACAAAATGGGAGAAAAAATATTTTCAATTAATGGATAAAATTTGGACAAATAATCAAAACAGCAACAGAAAAAAATATGTTCTTTATATTTGCCACTCATTTCAAATTATGGCAAGATATTTTCAGATAGGTGATGTTATAGAACGCCGCTCAAAATCATTTGGAATTGTACCTGTCCATAAAACAGAAATAGGCCGATTAGATAATATTCTTAATGGTTTACCAGATATATTTTATGGTGCTGATTTTAGATCATGGCAAGTTATAAATCCAAATAAAAAAGTTTTTAGTGAATTAGGTGCAAAATTAATCTCAATTGAAAAATTGCGACCCCATGTTGATTTACCAAGAGCGATGATGGCTGTTCGAATTTCAAATGAAATAATTGGAACTCAATTTCACCCGGAAGCCGATATTGCAAGTATGGCTCATCACTTTGGACAAAAGGAAAGACAGCAGCAAGTTATTGATGAGTACGGTGAAAAAAAATTAAAGGAAATGCTCGATCATTTAGAAAATCCTGAAAATATTACATTAACAAGAAATACTGTTATTCCAACTTTTCTGAATAGAGCTATTAAAGAATTATCTTCTTAGCTAAATATTTTTTACAAATTGATTTGAATTATTTGATAAATTCTTAAATCCTATTTTTAATAAATACTTTTTATGAACAACAACATCAGTCTCAGCTTTTAAAATTTTATATCCCTTCTTTAGAAAATGCTGAGATTGTGCAAAATATACAAATCGTGCATTTTTTAAATCTCTGTAATCTGGTATAGCGTAATCAAGTTCAATCAGAATTTCATTTTTATTTATTTCTTTGTAAGCAAAAAGTCCTACGGGGATTAAATTTCTAAGAATAAAAAAACTTTTATCTTCATCTATTTGATGAATATCAAATTTTGGGAAAAATTTATAAATATCTGACTTATAAAAATTGTAGAACTTTAGAAGCAAAGCTGAGTCTGATTTTTCAATTGGAAGAAGTGTGAAGTATTCTTTTTTCTTTTTCATTTCAATAATGTAGTATATATCTACAAGTGATATAAAACTGTTTAGAATAAATACCGGAATTGCGCCGACTAGTAAACCGTAAGTTGCAAAGGTTGCCGCACCAATTAAATTTATTCTACGCAGATAATAAATGTTTTTCATCATTAATGAAATTGCAACCAATGCAGATCCAATGTATCCAATAATTTCTATATAATTCATGATATTTCCATATCCCAAAAATTTTGAGTGGAATAATAATTAAAATTATAAGATAATAACACTTTTCAATTTTATTTCAGTAAAAAGTTTAAGTCTTTTTATAAATTTAAAACATTCTTTAAGTTAATTTATAATATAAAATAATATGCCAGATTATTTAGCTGTACCACTTTTATTTGTGCTTGGTATTGTAACAAGTTTTATAAATGTTATGGCCGGAGGCGGCTCAACATTAACTCTGCCCGTTTTAATATTTTTAGGACTCGATGCTCCAGTTGCGAATGGATCAAACAGAATAGGAATATTATCTCAAAGTATTTTTGGCACCATTTCGTTTAGGAAGCAGAATGTTAGCCAAATGAGATTAAGTCTTAAATTAGCACTTATCACCTTGCCTGGAGCAATTATAGGTGCATTTTATTCAACCAAAATTGAGAATGCTCTGTTTGAAAAAATTCTTGGCGTTGTTATGATTGGTATTGTAATTTCAATGCTTGTACCAAATTCAAAGGATATTTTGATTGATAAAATTAAGGAAAAATTACCTTGGGCAATTTACCCAGCAATGTTTGCACTTGGATTTTATGGCGGATTTATACAAGTAGGAATTGGATTTCTGCTAATGATTACTTTGCATCATATACTTAAACTTAATTTAGTTTATGTAAATTTTCATAAAATTGTTATTGTACTAATTTATACAATACCTGCTTTGCTGATATTCATTTATACAAATAATGTAAATTGGTTTTATGGTTTAAGTCTTGCCTCCGGTAATGGACTTGGAGCTTGGTGGGCAGCTAAAGTTGCTGTAAAAAAGGGCGAAAAAGTAATTAAAATATTTTTAATAATTGCCATTATAATTATGTCGTTTGAACTTCTTGTGGGTTTCTAATAAATGAATAATAAAAAGCATTGGTATGATGGTAAATTTTATGATAAAATAATTGCTCCAAACCAAGATAGAATTTTTACTCACATCAAAAATATTATTCCGGAAAACAGTAATGTGCTGGATGTTGGCTGCGGGACCGGAAGATTAGCATTTCAGCTTTCTGATCATTGCAATGAAATTGTTGGAATTGATTTATCTTCGAAAAATATTAGCGTGGCATTATCGAAAAAAAGTATAAATCACCAAAATGTCAAATTCTTTCACGGTGATGCAAAATCTGTAAAGAAAATAATTCCGCAAAAATTTGATTATGCGGTTTTAACTTATGTAATTCATGAAATGCCGGAATCTGAAAGAGTTAAATTACTGTTAGAATTGAAAGAAGTATCAGAAAAAATAATTATTGGAGATTATTTTGTTCCTGCACCCAAATCTTTTTGGGGTGGAATAAATATTGTTGTTGAATATTTAGCCGGAAGTGATCACTATAATAATTTTAAAAATTTTGTAAAAAATGGCGGAATTTATTCTTTAGTCAAAGAAGCAAATCTTAAAATTGTAAATGAAATCAAAAACCAACCCCAGACTTCACATTTGGTAGTCTTGGAGTAAAAAATATGGCTTCGATACCTTCCGAAAAGAGTTCGGAATGTATCGAAACAACCTCAATAAGATTTTCTAATACAGGAGAAAGATGACCATCATATAAATTTATTAACAGCCTTGGATAACCTATCCATAATTGCAGCGCCTAACCCGATTTTTTCAATTGGTTCAACGAGTATAATATCCAAATCCAAATTTTCCATATCATGCAAATAGGAAAATAAATTAGCGGCAGCTTCATGTAGATCCCCTTTTGCAGAAAGTAGCTTTAAATCAGTAAACTTCTTTTCATCTTTAACTTCATTAAAAAATATTCCGCCAATTCTTTTATTCACAAATAATTTTAATTTTTCTTCATCATAAAAATAAATAGGGATGTTAGGTGCATAATGAATTTTTAATTGTCCTGGAGAATTTGGAGAATCAGAATTAAATTTAGATTCAGAAAGTTCACCAATCAATTTTTCAATTTCCTCTTTTGCAACTCCACCTGGTCTAAGTAAAATTTGTGAATCATTTGTAACTTCAATAATAGTTGATTCAACTCCAACATTGCAATTTCCTCCATTTAAAATTACATCAACTTTATCGCCTAATTGTTTCGCCACATGTTCAGCTTTTGTTGGACTAAGTTTACTAAAACTGTTAGCACTCGGTGCAGCAATTGGTTTTCCCAATTTATTAATGAGTTCTAACGCAATTTTATTGTCAGGCATTCTAACAGCCACTGTTTCCAAGCCAGATGTAACTATGTATGGAACAATGTCTTTTTTTTTCAAAATAAACGTTAATGGTCCGGGCCAAAATTTTTCTGCTAAACGCAAAATTTTTTCATTTGAAAATTCTGCAATATCATTCAGCATTTCTATTGATGAAACATGCAATATTAAGGGATTAAAACTAGGGCGCTGTTTAGCTTCAAATATTTTGGAAACAGCAATATCGTTCAATCCATCGGCTCCCAGACCATAAACTGTTTCAGTTGGAAAGGCAACAAGTCCGCCAGCTTTTAAAACTTCTACAGAATGATTAATATTTTCTTTAGTTGCTTCTAAAAGTTTCATAAATAATTTATTTTACTACCTAATAATAAGAAAAGTAAAGTACAAAATTATAGAGAGGTTTTTAGTGTTAGACAAAAATGAAATTTTAGAATATTCAAATTTTTGTGAAAAAATGACTGATGTTAGCGGTAAAATTATTCGCAAATATTTTAGAAGCAATATTTCAATTGAAACAAAAGCAGATTCATCTCCAGTTACAATTGCGGATAAATCGACTGAAGAAAAATTACGTGAAATGATTATGAATGAATATCCAGATCATGGGATTTTAGGAGAAGAATTTGGTCAGCATAATGAAGGAGCAGAATATCAATGGCTTTTAGATCCAATTGACGGTACCAAAAGTTTTGTTTGCGGAACAATTACTTTTGGAACCTTAATTGCATTACTAAAGAAAGGCAAACCAGTATTGGGAGTTTTTCATCAACCAATTTTAAAAGAATTTTTAATTGGCGATAACAAACAGACTTATTTAAATGATAATTTAGTTAAGATAAAAGATGTCAATTCATTAAAGGAATCAGTTTTGCTGACAACCGATCATTTAACTTTTGAGAAATATCAAAATTTAAAAAAGTTTGAAAATTTGATTAAAAAAGTAAAACTTTACCGAATGTGGGGAGATTGTTACGGTTATTATTTAGTTGCAACTGGTTATGCACAAATTATGATTGATCCGATTATGAACGTTTGGGATTCTATGGTGTTAATTCCAATTATAAAAGGGGCTGGCGGAATTATTACAGATTACCAAGGAAATGATGCAACAAAGGGAAATAGTATTATTGCGGCCACTCCAAATATTCATAAAGAAGTGATAGAAATTTTAAATAAAAAAATTGTGTAATTACGAGCAAAGCGAAGTAATTTCATAAATTTATTAGATTGCTTCGAAATAAATTTTCAACTTGTCATTCTGGAAATTACGTAGTAATTATCCGGAATCTATAATTAGTAACCTTGATTCCCGCTTTTGCGGGAATGACATATAATTTGATTTGTTATGAACAGAATAGAAATTATCCAAGGCGATATAACAAAATTAGAAGTTGATGCAATTGTAAATGCTGCAAATGAATCACTGCTTGGCGGTGGCGGAGTTGATGGTGCAATTCACAGAACCGCAGGTCCTAAGCTTCTTGAAGAATGCAGAGCATTAAATGGTTGTAAAACCGGAGAGGCTAAAATTACTAAAGGATATAATTTAAAAGCTAAATTTGTAATTCACACTGTTGGACCAATTTGGCGAGGCGGCAATAATAGTGAAGATGAACTGCTTAAAAGCTGTTATAAAAAATCAATGGAGTTAGCTGAAAAAAATAATATTAATTCAATAGCATTTCCCGCAATAAGTACCGGAGTTTATGAATTCCCTTTTGACCGAGCTTCAAAAATTGCATATCAAACAATTGAGGAATATTTAAAGAAATTCCCTAAAATTAAGACTGTAATTTTTGTTCTATTCAGTAATTCAGATTATAAATCATTTCTTGAAATTTCCAATCAGTTGGAGAAACAATGAAAATAAAAATTTTGTTAATTATTTTATTTGGAATATTTATGACACAATTAAGCTATTCTCAACATGTGAATATTTTAGAAAAAATTATCAGCGAAAATGCCGATTCATTATTTCCAGTAGTTCAAAATAAGGACAAATTTGAAGTACAAATTTTGTATACGCAAATAAACAAAGATAAAGATGATAAAATAAATCTTACAACTTATTCTTTTAATGAAAATCCTCAAAAATATTTTTATCCGGCAAGCACTGTAAAATTTCCGGCAGCAGTTTTATCTTTAGAAAAATTGAATGATCTAAAAATGAAGGGGTTAAATAAATATACTCATTTTTCCATTGATAGCTTATATGAAGGTTTAACTTCGTTTGATAAGGATTTTAAAACAGAATGCGGGTATCCTAATATTGCGGAGTTTATTAAGAGAGTTTTTCTAGTAAGTGATAATCAGGCATTTAACAGATTGTTTGATTTTCTTGGTCAGAAGGAATTAAATGACAGACTAAGAAAAAAAGGATTTAACAATACTAGAATTTTACATAGACTAGAAGTTGCCAGAACAGCCGATCAAAATCGTCAAACAAATCCAATTAAATTTTATGATGAAGAGGGAAATATAATTTATGAACAGCCTGCAAAATTTGATTCCACCGATGTTAATTTAAATCTATCAGATACAAAAAAAGGTAAAGGTTATTATTCCAATGGAGAATTGATTAATGAGCCTAAAGATTTTTCGGCAAATAATTTTTTCGGATTAAGAGATCAGCATAATCTTCTTATTAGAATTTTCTATCCCGAACTTTTTAAGGAAAGTGAACGATTTAATTTAATAGAGGATGATTATAAATTTCTTAGAAACTATATGTCAATGCTTCCTAAAGAATCGGTTTGCCCAAAATATTCAAGTGAAGAATATTGGGATAGTTACGTTAAATTTTTCATTTTTGGCGATTCCAAAAATACAATGCCAGAAAATATTAAAATTTACAATAAAGTAGGTGATGCTTATGGATTTATGCTGGATAATGCTTATATAGTTGATGAGGGAAATGATGTAAAGTTTTTTCTATCTGCTGTTATCCATGTAAATGAAAATCAAATTTATAATGATGATACGTACGAATATGATACAATTGCATTGCCTTTTTTATCAAAACTTGGCAAAGTTATTTATGATTACGAAAAAGGAAGAAAATAAATTACTTAAGAAATAAAATTGCAATTCCAACAACTGCTACAAATGCTCCAATAATTGCGATTAAGGAAAGTTTTTCTTTGTAATAATATTTTACTATTGGCAGCATTAAAATAGGCACTGTTGACATTAATGTTGAAGCAATTCCAACATACGTATAAGCTACTGCAATTAAACTGAACGTTATTCCTAGAAATGGCCCAATAAATGAACCAATTAAAATAAAGTTTAATGCATCCTTTTTTTGCTTAAGAATAAATAAACTATTTCTCTTTTTACGATATAGAAAACCAATTAAATACATAAATGGAACTGATGGTACCATTCTGTAAAATGTTGCTACAAATCCATTTATTTCACCAATTTGAAAAGCTTCTTTTGCAAAAATTAAATTGATTGCCTGACCAATTGCACCTAAAAAAGCAAATAAATATCCTAAATTATTTTTCTTATAATCATCACTTGGTTGCTCAGATCTTTTAAACACAACAATAGAAATTCCGGAAATTGTAATTGTAATTCCAAGAATTCCCCAAACAGAAAGCTCTTCACCTAAATAAAAGTAAGCTAGTAAAGCTGCAATAGTAGGGGAAAGGGTCATAACAAGCATGCTTAACCTTGCCCCAATATATTGAAAAGATTTGAATAAAAATCCATCGCCAAAAACTAAACCAATAATACCGCTTAATCCCAAAAGATAAATTTGTTCCCAAGAAATTTGGTAGTTTAGATTAAAGATTAGAATTGTAAAAATTAAATAGATTGTTGCCAAAATTAGTCGGGTAATATTTACAACATAAGAACCAACAATTTTAGTAGCTTCGGTAAAAACTATTGCTGTTCCCGCCCAAAGAAGAGCAGTTATTAATGCAGATATTTCTCCAATGTAAGGCATTTGTTTCTAAATTTTGTGAAGATCAAAATTAGTTTTATTTTAGATAAAAAAATAGCCCGGAAATTCCGAGCTATTTTTGGATTTTATCAAAATATAAACCATCTGTCATTCCGAGGAGTCCGTCAGCAGACGGGCGACGTGAGAATCTTTAAATTAAATCAAAATCTAAGATTTCTCACATTTATTTGAAATGACGATTAATTATATTTCAAAAATTTCTACTTTGTATTGATTGCAGAAAGACCAGGATAAATTGCTGTAATATCCAATTCTTCTTCAATTCTTAATAATTGATTATATTTTGCAATTCTATCACTTCTGCTTGCTGAACCGGTTTTAATTTGTCCTGCGTTAGTTGCAACAGCTATATCAGCAATAGTAGTATCTTCTGTTTCACCAGATCTGTGACTAATTACATTCGTATAACCCGCACGTTTTGCCATTTCTATTGCATCCAAAGTTTCTGTTAATGTTCCAATTTGGTTAACTTTAATTAAGATTGAATTAGCAATTCCTTTTTCAATACCTTCACTTAATCTTTTGGTATTGGTTACAAATAAGTCATCGCCAACTAATTGAACTCTTCCGCCAATAGCGTCTGTTAAGTTTTTCCAACCCTTCCAGTCATTTTCATCTAATCCATCTTCAATAGAAACAATTGGATAATCCTTTGTTAATTTTTCATAAATCTTAATCATTTCATCAGAAGTTTTTTCAGATTTATCTGATTTAAAGAAAACATATTTGTTTTTCTTTTTATCATACATTTCACTTGAAGCAACATCAAGAGCCAAACTTATATCTTTTCCAGGTTTGTAACCGGCTTTAGTAATTGATTCCAAAATTAAATCAAGAGTTTGCTCATTTGATTTTAAATTTGGAGCAAATCCGCCTTCATCACCAACAGAAGTAGAAAAACCATTTTTCTTTAATACAGATTTTAATGAATGAAAAGTTTCTGTTCCCATTCTTAAAGCTTCTGCAAAATTTGGCGCACCATGAGGCATAATCATAAATTCTTGAAAATCAACAGTGTTATCAGCATGTGAACCACCATTTAGGATGTTCATCATTGGCACAGGTAAAACTCTAGCACTAGTTCCGCCAATATAACGATATAAAGGCAATTCTAATGCTTCTGCAGCCGCTTTAGCACATGCCAATGAAACGCCAAGAATAGCATTAGCACCCAATTTAGATTTGTTTGGTGTTCCATCTAATTCAATTAAAAAATTATCTATACCAACTTGATCAGCTGCATCAAAATCAATTAAAAGGTCAGCGATAATGTCATTTACGTTGCTTACTGCTTTTTGAACACCTTTGCCTAAATATCTTTTCTTTTTAGTATCTCTAAGTTCAACGGCTTCATGTTCGCCAGTTGAAGCACCGCTTGGTACGGCTGCACGACCAATAATTCCAGATTCAAGAAGAACTTCCACCTCAACAGTTGGATTACCTCTTGAATCAAGTATTTCTCTTCCTAAAACATCTACAATAGTTGTCATTTTAAACTCCTAATTTGAATAATAAGTTAATTTTATGGATATAAAATTATCTAAAAAGGGAGGCAATTACAATTAAGCCAAACAAGAATGTCTGGTAATATTGGAAAAGATTGTTAGAATTTAATATTTTAAAGTTATTCAATATGGTTCCAGCAGGTCTAAAAAAAAAATTATTTTTAAACTACTTCAAAAATATCATCTTCTTTGTTTCAACAAATTCATTTGCTTGTAATCTGTAAATATAAATTCCAGAGGTATATTGTGAACTATTAAACTCTACTTCATGATAACCAGCCTTTAGCTGCTGATTAACAAGTTCAGTTACCTTTTGACCTAAGATGTTATATATGATAAGTGATATTCTGCTTTCTCTAGGCAATGCAAACTGTATTCTTGTTGTTGGATTGAAAGGATTAGGATAATTTTGTAAAAGACTGTAATCATCTGGAATTAAATCCTTTTCATGCTGTGCAACTATTAAGTTACTGTAACATAACGTTAGTTTTGCATTATTTATTTCCGTATTGCCAATTGTGTATGATCCTTCACCGGCATCTGCATAAATATTAAATATGGAGCCTCCAAACATATCTGAAAGAATAAGTGTAACTCCTTCGGGTAAATTCCAACTAAGAGTTAATCCTAAAGAACTATCACCAAGCTGATAACTAATTTTGTATTCATAACAGGCCACAGCTAAAGGTCTGTAATCAGAATAGCTTGTTATTAATGTGTCTGGTATTTCTAATCTAGCATCAAAAACACCTAATGGTGGAAGCGGGGGAAGTTCTTTTTCTCCAAGCAATGGATTGTATCCATTTGTTGCTAATGAGTCCAATCCAAAAGTAAGCTTAATACTATCACTTACTCCATCATATGCAATTATATCAAATGAAATTGATGGTTCTGTATCCGGTTCCTTAATAAAGGACTCTTTGCCAAGTGGAGAAGTATCTGCAAATGTTATTTCTCCATCTTGATTTACTTTTATCCAATATCCTTTCCAAACTTCAATTTTATCAGCAATAAAATATCCGTTTTTAAATCCATAATAATCACTTGTTACTATTCCAGGTGGTGTTGTTTGTATTTTATCAATACTTAATTCTTTATTATATGGGCCTATTATATTCCAACCTTTCTTAACCGGAATCGGAACATTTATTTCTTCTCCATAAACATTAGTTATCCCCTTTTCAGCAAATTTTACCCAATATCCAACTCCATTTTCAAGAATTTCTGTGTTTTTATAATTATTCTCAAATTTAATTACTTGGGCTTCATTATTTGGAAAAATAGAACCAACATTCATATTTTCGGTAGCTAATGGAATTGATAATAAGTCCCAATTCGTACTATTTACAATAGTTGAGCTACATTGTTCTTTATATTTAATTTGAAGCTTATTTATTGATTCATTAGTAACAATTAAGCTATCATTTAACTTCATGTCAACATTTATTATTGTTCCGGTAATTACATCTTTGAGAAAAAAACTACCAAATGGTAGATAATCTTTATTCCATTTTAATACTATTGGATAACCGCTACTGCTTGGTTGAAATTGTAATGTCCAAGTAATCTCAATTTCTTCACTGTTTCTCAAATCAAGAAGTGTAGAGGAATTATCATCAAGAATGAACCTTGTATCAAATGCGCCTTGAGGAGGAAGTGGTGGTAATTCTTTTTCACCAATATTATTATCAATTGAATTTGTTGCATTAAAGGATTGACCAAAAGAGACTACTATTGAGTTTGATAAGTTATCTTTAACAGTTAATGTTCTCGTCCAATTTTCGGGAGAAGTATTAACTTCACCGTACTTTAAAATTGTTCCATTATCTCCAACTGCCCAACAAGTTCCCCCATCGTATGAATAGATATTATTTAATGTGATTTTACTATTTTTATCTTTAAAATCAAATGATTGTAAAATCCAATTTTCACCACCATTTGTTGTCGTTGAAATTATTAACTTACCATCAATATTTTCATTTATAGCATCTTTAATATTTCCCGAAAACCAACCAATATTTTCATCATAAAAATGAATTTTATTTAAAAAATATCCGAACACCCAGCTACTATATTGATGAGTAAATGATATTTCATCATTTATTGGTGATATACTACCCCAATATGATTCGTTAGGTTGTGAAATTGTTCCTCCTTGAGTTTCATTTATATATGAATATGATTCTATATATGAACCAATATCAACCCAAGTTTTTCCGCCATCATTTGTCTTAATCAATTTATTAAAAGTGTAGTAATGAGTAATAGCATCATGCTTATCTTTTTTAAAATCATTCGTATATTTATAATATAAACTTAATCTTATAAAACCTACAGTTTCAGAAATAAAACTAATTTCACTAGTATTTATTATGTGATGATCATCAAAAAGATCATCTAACTGATAAATTAGTTGCCAGGTAATACCGCCGTCATCAGTCCTATATAGTTTATAATAGTCTGACTGCAAGGAAATAAACCAACCGTTTATTTCATCTAAAAAGAACATATTTGAAATTTCATCTGATAAATTGTGAGAATAAATGGGATGCCAAGATCTTCCTCCATCAATTGTTTTATAAATGTTCTTATCACTAAATCCATATCCAATAGTTTTAGAAATAAAATTAACATCTGTAAGGTTTCTCCAAGTAAAATCATATAATTCTTCCCAGCTATCACCTCCATTTTCAGTTTTCAGAATATTATTGTTTCCCCATATTATTCCATTATTTTTATCACTAAATTTTATGTCTGTTAAATTTTGGTCAGTAATATTTTCCAACATTTTCCATCTATTTACACCGCTTATTATAAAAAAATGTGCAAGATCATCTTCCCAAGAACTACGAAAAGGGAAAATTTCGAAAACTTCTTTATTATTTGATTCAGATATTTTTAATTTACAGAATATTGAAGGAGTATTTGGGACTTTCCAATCATATTTTTTAATAGAAGCATTTAAACCATTTACTATTTGAATCCAAGAGTTCCCTCCATCAACTGAATATTCGATATTAATATATTCAATATTATTTGAAATCCATTCTATAGAAATTGTTGTATCAGATTTGAATTCTTGAATGAATGATAATTTGGAAGGATTTGTAATTATTATTATTTTTTTCTCAGATGGAATAACAGTTAAACCTACTGTATCTGAATTAATCCAAAATTCGTTC
Source organism: Ignavibacteriales bacterium (assembly GCA_020635275.1). Lineage (GTDB taxonomy): Bacteria > Bacteroidota > Ignavibacteria > Ignavibacteriales > Melioribacteraceae. The sequence continues at coordinate 297,630 of JACKAA010000002.1, read as the reverse complement.
TCCGGATAACCATCCAAATTTTTTACTTCACACAAGTATTGCGTTTGATCATCTTCATTTGTAGTATTTAATATTCGAAATGTATTTGTATTTGCTCCTACAATTTTACTTTCTGCTTCACTAACATAAGGAACTCTCCACCATTGATAGCCAAGAGTTCCAGTAGATGTAGCTGAAACAGAAAATGATGCTGTTTGACCAAATTCTACTATTTGATCCTGCGGTTGCTTCGTGATAACCGGAGTTGTTTGGCTTAAAACATATGATGTAATAATTAGCAAATAGAATATTAGTTTATTCATTTAATTTTCCCATTATCGATTTTCAAAAAAAAAGGGAAAGAAATGATATTGAATGCATAACATTATTTTAGAGAATTGTATAAATAAAATAAATAATTAAAATAAATTAGTAAACACTTTTATTAAGTGATTTATGTAATATCAAATATGTATTTTTTCATAATTAATAGTCCAAAAACATCTGATTTTTAAAAACAATAAGTTTCTCTAAGCAATTCTTATTAAGTATTTATTGATTTAAATTAACTAATATCATTGTTCACATGAAATTTTGGTTTATTTTGAAACACACATAATTGAGAACCTCTATTTACATTATTTGAAAGTTTTAATATAATATTAAGATTTAAGTTCTTGAATAATTTTATAACATTCCTCATTAGAATATAATTTATGTGAAAAATAAATAGAGTTTTTGCTAAGTTTGAAAGCCAAAGGTTTTTCGTTAGTTTTATTCAATCTTTTATATCTGCCCCGGTAGCTCAGCAGGATAGAGCGTCAGTTTCCTAAACTGTAGGTCGGAGGTTCGAATCCTCTCCGGGGTACAAAAAAACCTCGCAATTGCGAGGTTTTGATTAAGTAAAGTCTTTATATCTTTGTTAAGATTTAACCCATTCTTTTTGTTTTGTTTCATCAACTCTTGAATAATATTTGCTATGATTATATTTATTATATGATCTATATCCGCTATTATAATCGAAATTGTTAAGTACTGTTCCAATAAATGATTTTTGACCATGTTTTGTCAATTGATTAGTAGCTTCAATTAGCCAATCAACTTCTGTTTTTTCTGCAAATACTACTAAAATGCTCATATCAACAATATGAGATAAAACTTCGGCATCTGTAATAGTCATTACTGGAGGAGAATCTAAAATTACAATATCAAAATTTTCTTTAAGTTTTTCAACAAATTCTTTCATTTGTTCTGATCCAAGAATCTCAGAGGGATTTGTTGGGATTGTGCCAGCAGCTATATAAAAAAGATTCTCAAAATCAGTTTTTCTTAAAATATCATCAAATGATGCTTGTTTGAATAAATAGTTTGTAAAACCTGGAGATTTCATTCCGCCAAATACTTCATTTACTCTTGGAATTCTTAAATCACAATCTAACAAAATTGTTTTTTTATTTGATTGAGCAAAGCTTGCTGCTAAATTAGCAGATACTGTCGTTTTACCCTCTTGAGGTGCAGATGAAGTAACAAGAATACTTTTTCCACCATCTTTAATTTTTGAAAACTGAATCCTTGTTCTGAGAGTTCTATAAGATTCACCAGCTGCCGCTTCTGAAGCACCGCCAACGAATATTTCGGCATTTTTCTTAGATTTATCAATTTTTTGTTCAAATTTAGGAATCCAAGCCAAAACATTTGCTGAATGTTTTTCAATGTCTTCAGGAGTTTTAACAGTTTTATCAAAATAATCTCTTAAAAAGACAAAGCTAAATGCAACACCAAAACCAAGAATTAATCCCAATATTGCTAATAAAGGTCTGTTTGGTTTTGAAGGTCCACCCGGAGGACGTGCATCACTCATTATAACAACATTGCCTGGGGTAGATTGCTCATTGATTAATGCCTCCTGATATTTTGCATCTAAAACAGTATATAACTTTTCAAGAGATTGTCTATTTCTTTCTAAACGAGCAAGTTCTAATGTTTTTTCAGGTAATTGATTAAATTGTCTGTCATAAGAAGAAACAACTTGGTTTAACTGATTATATTGTGCTTTTAAAGATTCAAATTTTAATTCTGCTTGAAAAATTTCTTGAGTTAGTTGTTTAAGCTCTTCAGGGCTGCTTGCGAGTACTTTTGAACGATAATTTTTTATGAGTTCATTTAATTTGGTGTTTAGGTTATAAATTTTATTATCGTATTTTTCAACAAGAGAAGAACTATTTAAGTTGCCATTTGAAGCAGCTAGGGCTTTTGTTTTTTGAATTTGTTCACTTGCTATTTCTTCTCTTAACAATTTTATTTCTGGCTGAGCTGTTTGGTTTTCCATGTAATTAGAAACAGTTATATCTCTTTTTCTAAGCTCATTTTGCAATTGCTCTAAGCTCTCTTTTGCCATGCTCATTTCAATTTGAACTCTATTTTTATCAGCTTCAAATTGAGAAGTAGTTTGTATTAAAGTTAAAGCTTGTTGGCCTAATTCAACTCCGCCACCCTGAATCTGATAAACTTTCAAATTGTCTTCGGCAGTAATTAATTCATTAAATTTTTCATCTCTTTGATCAGCTAGAAATTCTTTTAGTTTTGTTAATTGTTTTCTACTATCAGCTAAATTGAAATCTTTATATACTTTTGCATAACTATTAGCAATTAAAGCAGCTTCAGATGGAGATCCAGATTCAACAGCTATTTCAATAAAACTTAATCCTTCCATTTGTTTAATTTCAACGTTCTCAAGAAACTGAGCAGCTAGAGATTGGTCGGAGCGAACTTTTTTATCAGTGTCACTGAATATATTATTATCATAAAAAAGAAGGTCGAAATTATTCTTGTTTCCAGCAACTTTAAATGAATCAATTACAGCTCTTGCGACTTCTTCTCTTATAGTTCTATTCATCATTACACCAATTTCATTAGCTATGTATCTATCGGTGCTTGATGAACCTAATGCGGCTTCAAATGGAGAGTCTAAAATATTCTTCCCTTGTGGTTCTGAAATTTTAAGTACAGCATTGCTTTTATAGACATCCTGAGCTAAAATAACATATAGAAGTGTGAATAAGAAAATAACTAAACTTATCAATAATACAGTACCAAGATTAGATTTAAGTAAGTTAAAATAATTCAATGATGTACTTGTTTCAGTTTTAACTTGATTATTATTTTTGAAGCCGTTCATTTATTCTCCTTTATTACCTTAATCTTATAATCAGCAAGGCTAAAGAAACCATTGCTGAAAAAATTGAAAGTCCAACTCTAAACCAATGTGTAAAATACAATCTTGGTGCGCCAGGGACTACTAATAAATCACTTCCTTGCAATTTAGGAATTTTTCTACTTTGCTCTTCTAATTTTTCTGACCAGAGCAAATCGTTAAAATTAAATTTAAAAAGATGTTGTGTTGAATCTTCCATAACTCTGTACAATCTTAAATCTTCTAAATCCGATGCATCTGTAGGTCCGCCAGCATATGATAATAAATCACTAACTGAAGTATAAATTGGTACCAAATACCTTCCGGGATATTTTACAAATCCCCAAACCGACACTCGCATGTTTATTGTTTCAGGATCGGAATAATCATATAATCCGCCTTGTCTTTGAAATGTTCCTGTATATTGTGCTCCAAGACTAATATTTTCATTTTGAGCAAAAATCATTTGAGATGATAATAGTATTAGCAAAACTATAATTAAGTTTTTCATAAAATAAAATTTCCTCTTTTTGGGTCCCAATAAAAAAACTTCATTAGAATAATATAATATCGAAAAAAAAACAGAAATTATTATATCAGCAAATAAATATGATAATTGCTATTTTCCTCCTCTAGAAAATAACATTACTGGTATAGTCTTTAGAATTAATTGAATATCAAGCCAAGGGGACATATTGTTTATATAATACAAATCCAAAACAACAGAATCTTTGAATGAAACTGAACTTCTGCCCCAAACTTGCCAAACACCAGTACACCCTGGAAGAACATTTACTCGACGTTTTTGCCATGTATCATAGTTATCAAATTCATAAGGTAAACTTGGTCTTGGACCAACAAGACTCATATCACCCTTAATAACATTTATTAATTGAGGCAACTCATCTAAAGACAGTTTTCTAATTATTTTTCCAATCCATGTTACTCTATTTGAATTAACTATTTTTGTATCATTACTATTTATATCATTATTTCGGATAAAACTAATCATTTGCTTTTTTCGTTCTTCCTCGCCATTTTCATCGACAGTCATTGATCTAAATTTATAAAACTTAAAGGCATTACCATCTTTGCCTATCCTTGTTTGTTTAAAGAAAACAGGACCTTCGGAACTTAATTTAACTAAAACTGAAATTGTCAATAAAATGGGAGACAATAAAATCAATCCTAATACTGATAGCAAAATATCAACAAGTCTTTTAAGTTTTAGTGTAATATTATTATTGTAATGAGGAGATGCGCTAAGAACAGGAATTCCAGCATATTTCTCTGTTGTAACTTTTTTTGTAACAATATCAAATAATTCTGAAGTAAGTTTAACAGTAACCCTTAGTGAATTGCAAATATCGAGTATTTCTAAAAGCCTTTCATAATTTATATCGTCAATTGCAATAATTATTTCATCTATTCTAAACTGTCTACTTATCTCAGAAATATTTTCAACCGATCCTAAAACTTCAATACCGTTTAATTGTTTTTCATTTACTTTATGATTTACTACAAAACCTAATATATTTATACCTTCTGGATTTTCAAACAATAGCTTTGTAGCTAAAAGTTTACCTGTAGTTCCATCGCCAACAATTACCACATTACTATTAAATTGTTGTTTATATTGTAACAGTATTCTTCTTCCAGCTTCAACGCGGAACAGATATAGAATAGGCATTACTATTATAACGAACATAAAAATAATTAAACGTGAGTCCAGAACTTCAGAAGATTTTACTAAGTGAGAAATTACAACAACATTTAAAGTTCCATAATAAAGTGATTTTATAACAGCAGTTAAATGAGCAGCTCTATTAAATATAACATTAATTTTATAAAGATTATTTACTTGAAAAATAAAAATGAAGAATGCTGCTGCTATAAAAAATAAAATTAAAATTGGATAAGCAATACTCAGAAAATCAATAAATTCTAGACTTTTATCATACCTTACAAAAAATGCTGAAATTGTAAAAGCAAATGATAATACAACTAAATCAAAAATTGCAAAGTAGAGTTTATATTTTGGAACATTATTCATTATTTAAAAATTAATAGGTTTAAAAAACAAAGATAAAGATTAAAGATATTATATTAAATACTATTTTTAATGAATTTACATCATTTTGTCAAAGTTTCAAAAACAAAAAAATAGATGATTTTCTAAATCTTTATGATCAAAATCACATGAAATAATACTTTTAGTAATATATCCGAACATTAAAACATTTTTTCGTAATTTATTTTGTTTTGATCTTTTACTAACCAGTAAGTTTTATTGCTTTTATTTTCTTTTAATTTTAAGAAATCTTTTCCTAATATTTTACTAATTACTCCAATAGGTGTTATAATTACTATGAAAAGAATTGATAAAATAATTCTAGATACAAACCATCCTAAAATTAAAGCTCCCAACATCCATATCTTATAGATATTATGAAGTTTTTGAGGAATAAAAATTCCACTAATACTTAGAAAAAGACCAATAATTAAAAAGATAATGGAAAGAATAAGATATTTATAATCGAAATAAAACCAAAATCCAAATGCAGCAAAAATTAGCCCAATAGTAATTCCAAATTTACGTAGATTTTTCTGTTCAAAATCGAGTTTACCAACTTCATATTTTATATCACTAATCAAGCTCATATTTTTCCTTCCAATTTATATCATCATGGAATTGAGATTGTTCATCTTTATGAAGAAGAAAATTTCCTAAAATTAATACATCCATTTCAGTACGCATAAAACATTTATAAGCATCAAGGGGAGATTCCACAATTGGTTCACCTCTAACATTAAATGAAGTATTTACAATTACGGGGCATCCGGTTTTTTCAAAAAATTTAGAAATTAATTTATGATAAATTGGATTATCTTCCTTATTTACACTTTGAATTCGTGCCGAATAATCAATGTGTGTAACGGCCGGAATTTCAGATCTTTTAATATTTAATTTATCGATCCCAAATAGTGATTTTTGGCTATTTGTCATTTCTATTTGTTTTTCTTTCTTCACATCTGCAACAAGCAGCATATATGGGCTTTCTCTATCAATATCAAACCAATTGGAGATTTCTTCAGCAAGCACTGAAGGAGCAAAAGGTCTAAAGCTTTCTCTATATTTAATTTTTAAGTTCATTTTTTTTTGCATTTCGGAAGATCTTGCATCTCCAATAATTGATCTATTTCCTAATGCCCTTGGTCCAAATTCCATTCTACCTTGAAACCATCCAATAACCTTTTCCTCATTCAACAGATCGCTTGTAATGTCGAATAATTTTTCGTCATCGTATTTTGTAAACTTGATATTATGTTTCTTTAAAAAATTTTCTATTAAATTATTTTCATAAACGGATCCTAAATAAGAACCTTTTTGCTTATCACGATTTGGATTTATATTTCTTGGTTTATCTAAATACTGATGAAATGCTATATATGCGGCACCTAATGCACCGCCAGCATCTCCAGCAGCCGGTTGAATCCAAATATTATCAAAAATGTTTTCTCGTAATATTTTACCGTTACCAACACAATTTAAAGCAACGCCTCCTGCCAAACAGAGATTTTTTTCACCTGTCTGTTTTTTAACATATTTAGCCATTCTAATCATGATTTCTTCAGTTACATCTTGAACTGATCTTGCCAAATCCATTTCTCTTTGAGTTAGCTTTGATTCTGGTTTCCTGGGCGGACCATCAAATAACTCAGCAAACTTCTTATTTGTCATTTTTAGTCCTACGGGATAATCAAAATATTGCATGTTCATTGAAAAAGAACCGTCCTCTTTAACATCAATTAAATTATCATAAATTTTCTTAACATATTTTGGTTCACCATAAGGCGCTAATCCCATTACTTTATATTCACCGGAGTTAACTTTAAAACCAGTAAAATAAGTAAATGCTGAATAAAGCAGACCTAAAGAATGCGGAAAATGAATTTCAGCTGATATTTTAACACTATTATTTTCACCGACTCCAAAAGAAGTTGTTGCCCATTCACCTACTCCATCAATAGTTAAGAAAGCAGCCTTTTTAAAAGGAGAAGGGAAGAATGCAGATGCAGCATGTGATTCGTGATGTTCCGGAAATAAAACATTTCCATCATAATTAAGTTCTTTTTTTATTAAATCAGGTACCCAGAGTTTTTGTTTAAGCCAAAGCGGCATAGACATTATGAAAGATTTTAAACCTTTACCTGGGAATGATAAATGTGTTTCAAGTATTCTATTAAACTTTAGAAAAGGCTTATCATAAAACGCAACAATTTCAACAGAATTGATATTAATTCCGCCATAATTGAGACAAAAATCTATTGCATTGTTTGGAAAATTATGATCGTGCTTTTTACGTGTGAACCTTTCTTCTTGAGCAGCAGCAATTATTTCTCCATCTTTTAAAAGACAAGCAGCTGAATCATGATAATATGCTGAAATACCAAGTATATACATAAGATAAAAATTTATAGATTTATTATTTGTTCCTAAATAATCTGTTAAAATAGTTGATCAATAAATCTTTTTCACTTTTAAGAGTAAAGACAGTTGATAAAAACACAACTATTGAGACAAATATTTTTATAACAAAAGAATAAATATAATTCTCAAGTTTAATAAATGAAACTGACCATAAAACAATTCCTAAAATTATACTAAGTAATAATGGTCTGGTGAAGATTAATAAAAATTTAAAGAAATTATATCCAAGGGATTTATTAATAAGCAAATAAAAACCTTGCAAAAAATTTAATATAAAAGCTATAATTATACCAAAACCAACAGATTCTAGATTTTTACCAATAAAAACACCATAAGAAATTCCTGATATCATTAAAATTGAACCAATTAAGCCCGAGTAGAATAGTAAATCAGTTCTATCTGTTGCTTGAAAAATTGATCCAGAGCTTGAAAGTACTATTTGAATTCCAACTGTTAATGCTAACAATCTAAAAACTGGAATACTTTCTCCCCATTGATTTCCGTACATTATATAAATAATTTCAGCTGCATTATAAAAAAGAAATACTGAAAGTGGAAAACCAATTAAAGATAAAAATTTTACTATTTTGTAATATGTATCGTAAATAACCTTTTTTTCATTATTGTATTCAGCTAGAATTGGATGCAATACAGGAGTAATTACATGTGTCAGGTTTTGAACAGGCATTAACATTAATTTATACGCTCTATCATAAAAACCCAATGCTTCCGAGTTAAAATATTTGCCGATTAGTAGATTATCAAGATTTCTTGAAAAGTAATTTATAAAGTTGAAAAAAAATTGAAATGATGAAAATTTTAAAATTTTATTAATGGATTCTAAATTTAGTCTGTATGTAAATCGGATTGGTTCCATTTTATAAAAAATTACAAAAATTAAAAATCCTGTTAAAATACTGTTAATTATTATTGCGTAGTAACTAAATCCATAATAAGCTAATACAATTGCAACAATACCTCCAATAACCTGAACAACTACTTCTATTATACCTAACTGCTTAAACTGTAAGTTTTTCCTTATTAGTGCATTAGGTACAATTCTAATAGCCTGCAGTAAAACAATTAAAGACATTAATTTTGATAAATTTTCTAATTCTTCTTTTTTATAAAAATCTGATATTAAAGCTGATGAGAAGTAAAAAACCGCAGAAAGAAAAAAGCCAATTATTATTGAGAAAAGAAAAATTGATTCAATATCTTCATTTGTTAATGATTTATTTTGAATTATAGCTGGACCAATACCAAAATTACTTAATAAATTAAAAAATGATATAAACACCATTATAATTGCAACGGTTCCAAATTCTTCTGGTGATAGAAGTCTTGCTAAAACTGCACTTATAATAATGCTAAAAAAAATACTACTATAGCGTGCAAGTGCTGTATAAATAATACCGGACTTTAAATTCTCGCTTACTTTAGACATAAATGTTATTTACTTATAAACTTTATAAAATCAAGAAATTTTGATTTAATGTTACGAATTTGATGCTCTATTGGATATCTATAATAGAATATTCGTAAATCATTATTGGTACATAAATAAGGTTTTATACTTTTATCTAATATTTTCTTTTGGAATTTTGATAATTTAATTTTATCGACTACTTTAATGATAATTATTAATTTAAGAAAATTATGAATTCGAGTTAATAATAACGATTTGGTTTCCTCTAGTAAATTTGACTTACTAATTAAAATTTCCAAAGACTCGATATTCCTTAAATATCCTTCAATATCTTTAAAATTTCGCCGAATTTGCATTGTTGACCCAACTCTCACTCGTCTTCTAAAAAAAACATCTTTTGTTATAAATGTTTTTCCTGAATTTAAAAATAGTTTAGTCGTAAATTCCTCATCTTCATATCTAATTTCTTCAAACTGAATATTGTTTTTTATACAAATAGATTTTTTAAAAATATAAAAGGGGGGACCAGGGAAAAAAGCTCGGTTTTTAATTAAAAAATTAAATGCCTCTTCTCCAGATGGTAAGAGAGTTGTTGTTTTTCTTTTATAAGTATCTTCTTTAAATAAACTCTGATTCTTAACTAGTTTTTTATCAAAGTTTTTATCTAAAAACGAATCTCCAGAAAAGCAAAATAATTCTATTTCTTTTTCTTTCTCTAAATGTGAATAAAAATTCTCAAATAACCCTGGCACTAAAATATCATCTGAATCAAAACAATAAATAAACTCGCCTTTTGCTTTTTCAATTCCAATATTACGTGCATGTCCTTGACCAAAATTTTCAGTATGAAGAATTTCTACTAATTGGTTTTTACCATATTTTTTTCCCAGTAGTTCTCCAGATTTATCTGTTGACCCGTCATTTATAATAATAATATCTTTTATAAAGTCAGATTGTATTAATACTGAATTAATTGCTTCTTCTAAATAAGCTAATGTATTATAAACGGGAATGACAATTGAAATTAATTTCTGCATTTTAATGATTTGAATTAATCTTGAGGGTAATCAAATTTATATACTTTAAGCATTTTATCAATACCTTGATAAACTAAATATTTATCATATCTTTTATAAAAATCAATTTCATTTAACCATAATTCTGGGTAAACAATAAACCATATCGTATTAGATCTCTTTTCAATCAGGTTTAATAGATCATCATTTTTATAAATTAATTTTGCATCTGACCATTTCTCTTTTTTTCCAGCTGATGCTGATAAGGCAACAAATGCTCTATGTCTAAAATCAAAATTAAAATAATCTACTTTTGGCAAATAATATTCTTGACTATTCTCATTAATCATTATTACATCATCAAGTTGCATGTTATTCTTAATATAGTCAGTAGGTGTCTTAACATCCCATCTTCTATATAAGTGTTTTTTATAATTATTAGCATAAATCATTCTATAATTTACATCTTCCTTATCAATATTTAAGAGGTGATATAAACTAAAATCTCTTGATAATGCAAAAACACTAATTATTATAAAAGCAAATAATGTTAAAACGAGAAGTTGATTTTTCAGTTTAATTTGTAATAATTTGTAAACTGTCAAATTTACAAGTACAATTACTAACGGAACCATAAAAAAAGTATATCTTGTTTCTTGATATAACAATTCCGGTATTGAAAAAATTAAACCAAGAAAAATTACTGTACCGCACAAAAACTTTAAACCATTTTGATTTTTGGAAGGAAATAGAATAAAAAGAAAAAGTCCTAATAATGTAAATGAAGAAAATAAAGTTAATATTGGTAATGAATTAAAGTAATTTAATAAAGTAAGGTAATTGTCTGGATAGTTAAAAAAAGCAACAAATATTCTTTTAGAAATTCCCCAAAAATCATATGAAGAAAAATCATCAAATAATACATACCAATCGCTGGTAAAAATTCCAAATCCATACCAGTAAACAAAGTTAATAAGTAAAATTAGTCCTAATAGAGTTAAACTTCTAAAATTAATTAATGATTTGTCAAAGAAATCCCAAAATACGAATAGAAAAAAAGATAAAATAAATAACCCGAATTGATTTGCAATTGCTGAAATGCTTAAGAATAAAAGAGCTAAATATGTATAAATAGATTTATTTTCTAAATTACTCAACAATTTTAAAGTAAGTGAAAATGTAACAGCTATTATAATAACTGCAATTATTATGCTTAAAACGGCATTAAATGAGTAGGGAAATAAAACCGCTGGAATTTTTATAGGTAAAATTCTTGGTAAATAAGAAATATGTTCAATAAATTCGGGGGGAAAAATAGTTCCGGCGCCTAATTCCCTGAAGTTAAATCTATTTAGAATAAAAGAAACAATAAATAGCAAAGTTGAACTAATTAAATATTTCAATTGAACTTTTCTAACTAAAAGAAAAGGAATAAAGTTAAAAACAGCTAAAAATAAACTACCTTCATAAATAAAAATACTTAACCCCGAAAGAAATAAAAGCCATTTATAATTCTTGAAATTTTTGTTTTCATAATCAATTAAAGCCAGATAAATATACCACATAAAAACAGCTTGAAACATTGTATACATTCGGGCAAATCTAGCAAATTCAATTTCCCAAATTGAGAAACTAAAAATTACAACAGTAACAAGGGCAATGTATTTATTACCAATTCTTTTTGCAATAAGGTAAGTAGGTGGAATGGTAATTAGGTTTGCTAAAACAGGTAGTATCCTTGCAGCAAGCTCAGCTTTAATACCTAAAGTTAATAGTATTGATATAAAATATTGTAATAGTATTCCTCTATCATAATATCCACCTTGAGGAAACTGAGGGAGCCCGTACTTTAGAATATTTTCAGCTGATTTAACTATATAATATTCGTCTAAAGCAAGGGACCATTTACCTAATCCTTTTAATCTAATTATTGTACCAATAATAACGGCAACAAAAATTACTGACCAATAAATGAAATTAGAGTTTTTAAGTTTTTTAAAACTGGATATCATGATTTTCATTAGAAAAGTTTAATTAAGAACTTTTCTTTTTATCATCAAATGAATAAACTTTTTCAATTATATAATCCTTTATATCTTTTGCATGAGTAAAGATTATTAATTCACCTACTAAACCAATAGCAAATGCTAAAATGCCAAAAATAATGAGTAAGATACTAACTAAAACCATAGGTCTATCAGCAAGACCAACTCCCATAAACATTCTTTGAATAAATAACCAAAATCCTAGAAGTAGACCGATTGAAAAAATTATCAATCCTGATGACCCAAAAAAACGTATTGGTTTTTTAGTGAATTTTATCAAGAAGAAAAGTGAAATTAGTTCCAAGGTTCTTTGTACATAACTTTGAAGCGGGTATAAATTTTGTCTGAAATCAGCTTTGTGCTGCTTTACTTTAATTTCATTTACTTTATAGCCCAAACGCCATGCCCATAAAGGAAGAAAACGATCCTGATCGCCGTACATATAAATATTTTCCAGAATCTCTCGTTTAAATAATCTTACATTACACTTTAGATCATGAAATTTGGTTCCGACAAAAGTTTTTATAATATTATTAAAAACCTTCGATTGTAAATTATTGAGAAAACTATCGATTCTTGGATGTCGCCAGCCAACAACCATGTCATAATTTTCAAGACTTTGCAGCATATTTGGTATTTCATCAGCTTCAACTTGTTGAAATGAAGGAAGAGTAATGATTAAATCACCTTCTGCTGACTCAAAACCTGCCTGTAATGATGTAGCATCTCCAAACCATCTGCCAAGTTTAATTATTTTTATATTATCATTTTCTGATGAAATTGTTTGAACTTCGGACAGCACTTTTGGCATATTTCCATCAATTACGAAAACTACCTCAAAGCTACGATTAGTTCTTTGCAAGTTTTTTTTATAAGTTTCAAACAAAGGTTTTATTTTATCAAACTCATAATTTTGATAGTAAACAATTATAGCAGACAGATCAATTTTCTTGCTCATTAAAGCTCCCTTAAGCTAGACTTTATTAGTTTTCAATTTATACATTTTTTCTATTTTCAAATTGCCGCTTTTATATATCAGGTGACAAATAATTCCTAAAAATATTATAGTAAATGTTAAAATACCTGTTAATGCGCTTGTTCCTAATAAAACTACTAATGGATACCCAGGATTAAACAACCATGTTAGAAATGTAATAATTGTAGAAATTAGAAATAATAATCCGGAAACTATAGCAGTTGTTCCGAAGCCAAATAATGGTTTGTTGAATGAAGAAAAGACTGTTTTTAAAGCAATCAAATCTAAAATTACTTTATAAATTCTTGATAACCCGTATTTGGATGAACCAAATTTTCTTGCGTGATGTTTAACTGGAATTTGTGTAAATGACGCGCCGGTTAATGCATTTATAACGGGCAACAATCTATGCATTTCAGAATACATTGGGAATTTATTTATTGTTTCGGCTTTGTAAGATCTTATGGCACAGCCGTTATCTTTAACAGGAATACCTGTTACATTTCTTACTAAAGAATTAGCAATTTTTGAAGGCAGCAAACGTGTAAACTGTGCATCTTGTCTCTGATCTCTCCATCCTAAACAGATATCATTACCTTCTCCTAATTTCTCCATCATTCTGCCAATGTCCGACGGATCATTTTGCAAATCACCATCCATAGTAACTATATATTTACCAATCGCATTTTGAAAACCGGCATGTAAGCCTGTAGTTTGACCGTAATTTTTCTTTAGTTTAACTATTTTTAATCTACTGTCTTTTTTTGCAATTTCAATCATTTTATTTAAAGTATTATCCTTGCTGCCGTCATCAACAAGAATTAACTCATAGGTATAATTCAATTTTGTCATTGATTCAGTAACAGCATTATAAAGAGGCCTTATTGAGTCCTCTTCATTATAAAAAGGTATTACTATCGAAAGATCCATAATTTACAGTTTTATTTAACACTAAAATTTAACATTAATTATTCCAAGAAAATAGTCATAATTGACTCAAAAACATACATTTATTGACTTCTCGAGTATCATTGTGGGAATTTAATAGTTTAAATATCAATTTTAGAATAATTATTAGTAATTATCGTGTATATAAATTTTTTTTTAATGAATTGATACATTTATTTATTTTTTATTTATAACATGATACAGACTACAGTTTATATTTACTATTTTACACAAATTCAAGTTACAGAGATTATTTGGTAAAGATGCTAAAAGAATAAACGCGGAAAGGAGAAGCAATCCCAGCCAAAAACTGCTCCTCATATAACCTATTAAGAGACTTCAGAAATAAAAAAAAAATTTGCTATTTAAAACTACCAAAATAGGAATCTTTTATGATAAGCTAAAAAAGGATTTCTCTTCCAATAAAATTCATCGGAATCGAAATGACAAAATGTATTATGAAATATTTTTTTAATGTACTCAATTTAATAATTAATCTATATTTGTTCCCATTACAGTTATATCTGTTATGCTCATTTTATAAAGGTTTTGAGCATAAAATTGAAATTGTGATGTAAACAATAAGATATTAAATATGAAAAATTTTAGTTTTTTATTGATATAAAAATATGTAGTTTTGTACCGCATTACAAATACTCCCATTCCTTTTGTTAATGCATTTAGGGTTAACAAGTTGCCGCTTGTTAGCCCTTTTTTTTAAGAGCTTAATCCTTGTCTAAATCCATTTATAATTATTTGAATCAACCAAAATTAATGCCAATGTGATTTCTATCACAAAACTGGAGAAATATGCTTAAAAATCAAATTGAGTTTAATGCGTCTCATTTTGGGATAATAAGAATGTAGCAATAAATTGCAGTAAATATAAAGGTGGTATCAAAAGAATGATACAAATTAAAGAGGAAAAATCTTAGGTAAAACTAATTCTAACAAAAATAAGACTTAATCAATAACAAAGTGCATAGGTTCTGAACTCATAATAGATAAATGATTTCTGTGCTGAATTTTAATAAAATAGTTGCCAGGTTCAACATTAAATTTTAGATTAGATACTCCGTCTACATCAACAATTTTGCCATCTTTTTTCAAGAAACCAACTTTTACTGCCTTTGGAATAATGTCATTAAAATTGCAAAACAAAGAAACTAGAATCCAATCTGTAATGTCCAGGTTTGGAATTTCGGTTATTTTTTCAGAACTATCATAATTCCAAGGTTTTAATTTAAAAGGTTGTTCCATTGGGAAATGTGATAATAGTGCTGTTGACATTTCATTTTCTTGTAAATATGCTCCTTCCAAAAAAATCTTTGTATCGAGTTCAAATTCACAATATTTCTTATATAATTTCATTCCACTCACATGAACACTTCCAGAATAATAATCTGAACAACTTATTGTAATATCAATTGTTGAAATATCTTCAGGGATAGTTAATGAATTACTTCCGTTCACTGATTCGTTTAATTTATATAGAGTCCAATCATGGGATTCAGCAGGAAATTTAAAGATTAAGTGATTATTCCCAACTTTGAAATCAACTTCAATAAAGTTTCCTGGCGAACCTTTTGTCCAGATTTCAAATTCATTTTCTCCTTTTTCTATTCCTCCTAGTCCGTCTTCCTGGTAATGGTACTCACGACCAACATAACATATATTACCTAATTTATTTAATGAGAATGAACAGTACTCTGATTGAGCAACACCATCATTTGTTGTCCATATGCCTTCGTAATTTGTCCAAATGCCTTCTGAAGATCTACTTCTCTGTAAATAACCATCAGGATAATTGTTGTTATCTTTATCTGCGCTTAAATTTGGAAAAATATTTTGGTAGGGGTCTGGTGTTTGAAAATATAATATATCCGACCATTCTGAATAAGTTCTTATTGGAATATCATTTTCTATACACCATTGGATTAGATTTTCTGTCCTTTCCATAAATCCGTCCCATCCACCTAACAATTCACCCCAAGCAAAATGACTGTGTCCCATTAAAACTTTATGTTTGGCAATTCTATCGGCAATAAATGTTTTACATTCTTCTAATGACCATATGTCTTCTCTAAAATCACCAAAGTTCATTCCAAATTGTTTATCGTTATTTGGATTGAACTCATTAAATACCTTTATACTTGGGTCAGTAAAAACACCCCCAGCTATATAACCTAATTCACTTTCACATGCGCTTTTAATTTCATTTCTATAAATTTGTGGAAAATATCCCCCAGGCTGAATCCATGCTGTGGGAGGGTTCAAATTATAATATTCTGCCATTCTTATAGATTCTTGAGCAAGTGCTTTTATAGCATCAATTGTCAAATGAACATTTTTAACATCCAGATTATAATATTTAATATTTTGATGATTTCCTAAAGAGATGCTATTTCGCCAAAGGTCATCTACTTTAACAGTATTGTCATTTATCCACTCATCAATAAATACCAATTTATCTAAATTTGGAAAGTATAAATAACAATCAGTTTTTTCAAAAAGTTTAAAATCACCAGTGCCGCTAGAAATTATATTATTGCTAATATTTACAATCCCATTTCTTTTTGAAAAATTCTGTGCATAATTTAAGTCTACTGGTACGTGTTTTAACAAAATTTTATTGGAAATAATCTTTTCAACTCCAAGATGACCCTGATAAAAATCTACTGATAATTTGGTCGTGAAATAATTAGTTCTATGCCAAGGAGTATGATCCATTATTTCATGTTCATTATTTTGTAAATTTAACAACATAGATATATAATCAGTTGTTATTATATCATTCCCAAAATTTATTGCACATGTAAACTTTTGATTATAAGAACTAAATAAAGTACTATATTCATTATATTTAGTAATTGGTTGATTGTCATCAGTCCTAAAACATACACCACCTTGTTTTTTTACATAATTGGAATATGTTTGACTAAAAATATTCTTTGTAAGAATTATTATTAAAAATATTGAACAATATTTTAGGCTCTGTAATATCACCTTCCTTTCTCCGTATTAATTAAATTATTATTGAATTTCTATTTTTGCAGCGCTCATTATCGTAAGATGGTTTCTGTGATGAACGAGAATATAATATTCACCATTTTCAATGTTATAAAAGGCTAAATTACTCTGACCATCCAAATCAACAATATCACCATTACTTTTTAAAAGTGCTGCTTTTTGTCTTATCATAGATTCTTTTTCTATATCTGCCCTAATTTCAACTAATACCCAATCCGTAATATCTTCATTAGGAAGGGAACTAATTGATTCGCTACCTTGATAATTAAATTGATCGATATTGAATGGTTGAGTAAGTGGAAATTCACTATTCAAAAAAGCAAAATTATTCATTTGATTGGAGTTGAGGTAGGCTCCTTCTAAAAAAATATTTACGTTAATTTGAATTTTATTTTGGAGAACGCTATTCTCTTGTCCAGGTGTTCCATAATTAGTTAATGAAGCACTCCAATTTTCAGCAAATTCATTATCTAAATCGGGGTGTAAAAGTTCGAGTGTTGGACCTCCGCCATCTGGACTAGATGGCCATGGCGTATCGATTCCATAGAATACAAAATCAATTAGTGTCCCATTGTTGTTAAATAACCGTAATAATTCACCATCACTACTAAACCCGAATCCTAGATTGCCAATTGCATTAATTGTATTAGGGAATATGGTATGAAATTTTTCTAAATCATCACAGAGTACTAAGAAACTACCCGGTTCTAATGAAATTCCAACAGGAATTTCAAATTGGTGTTGATCATCATCATCCTTAAAAATCCAATTTGAGAGATCAACTTCAATTTCTCCATTATTAAAAATTTCTATCCAGTCTTCTGTACTGGCACCTTTTATGGATTTAAAATTTATTTCATTGATTACGATGTGAGGCAATTCAATTTGAGCAATAGGTTCAAATATTGCTTGAATATTATTAGTGGCATTAGGCGAATAGTTTATTATCATATCAGTAGAAACAATATCACCTTCCCATCCTACAAATTGATAACCTGGTTTTGCAATGGCTTCTAAAAGAATAGGAACTCCTTGAAAATAATCTCCACTCCATATGTTGGTTTTCATATAAATGGTGTTAATCTTGATTGTTCCGTAATCCGAATTATTTAATGTTAGGTTAATTTGAGCTGATCCTGACAAAAAAAAATTACTTAAAAAGTGCTGCTTCATATTATCAATTCTGTGGTTCGCAAAATATTTCAAAATATCTATTTGTTCGTACCAATAAGCTAATCCATTTGCAGTCATCCATGATGATCCCCAACGTTGGAATTGCCTTAACATTTCAGATTCTTTTAGTGTTTTTATTTCTTCAATTTTAGATAAAACTATAGAAGTTTGAAAAATGGAATTGGCGAAATCCGCAAAAGTATTTATAAATTTTTTCTTAAAGTTTTCATTAAGAATCAATGCATTAAATAAAAAAGAAGGAAACCTTCCGGTATTAGCAACATAATTAATCATGTTTTTATCAACATTATCAACGCTTGAAATGCAATTAAAACCAAAGTCTGTATCATATAAAATCCATCTCCATTTGCCATCAATAGTTTTCGGTCTCCAAAATTTCATGTTGCCAGGATACCAATCGGTATTGGCAAAATACATCTCTGCGAGCATATAGTTTATATAATTTTCAATATCAATTTGCGTAGTTACATAATCATAGTTTGCATCACTTATTAGAGTATTATTTTGAAGATAATCATACAAAGCCATATAGTGAAGATTATCACCTTCTAGCACAACGTTATCAAGGGTTAGGTAATCTAGATTATTAGGATCAACATTATGATATTGAGTTATATAGTCTTCATTAACTCTTTCTCGTATATTGTAAACTCCCCAATATTCACCATTTAAAAATACTACTGAGGGTCTATAAGCTTGAGTTTCTAAATTCAGATTATAAACTAATGACTGCATCATACAATCACGAAATTGAGTTCTCAGATTGTCATCACCTGACATTCTTAGAAGAAATGAACTATACTCATTAAAAGGAAGCTCGGGAAATAGTTGATAAGGGATTGTTGAAGAACCGTATTTGCCTCTTGCAATAATTGCTAAGGATTTTTGTGAAAACTCTCTAGTAGAACCGCCATGAATAGTTACTCCAGCATCTATACTAAAACCAAGATCACCATTTGATTCATAAAGTTCAACATGTAAAGGTCTTTCCCAATCTTGGTAATAATTTGGTGTTTCACCTGTTCCTTCAACATAAATTCCAATTTCATCATCAAAAAAATTATCTGGATCCGTTGATAGCGATACAACTGGTAGACTTATATTTTCATTAATTAAAAATGTATTTGTAATTGTTTTACTTGGAAGAAATCCATCTAAAAAGGTTTTTGCTTTAATTACAGTTGTAAGATTAATTGCTATTGGAACTGTGTACAATGCTGAATTAGTAGTTGGCTCAGAACCATCAGTTGTATAGTAAATAGCCCCTAATTCGGAGGATAAAGTCAATGCTAGTAAAACACTATTTGAATAAAAACCGCCATTTACAGAGAAATTAGGACTTTCTGATATTGCATCATATCCTGCCGTATTATTTACTTTACCAGGAGTTGGAGTAGGAAAAAAAAGCCATTCTGAGGTATTTATAAAGTTTCTGCCTAAAGAATAATCAGGTATAATTTCAGATGGTTCAACTTGATCAATTAGAAATTCATCCGAATTAGATAAAATTAAAATTTCCCCTTCAGATTTGATACTAAAATTAGTATGAAGTGGTGAACTATACCTATCCTTACCAGATGCAAAAATAACTAAAAATTCATTAGGGCCTATGGAGATATCCGGAAATATCCATTTTCTTGGATTATTGAGATCATCTGATAAAGAATAGTTATTTAAGTTGATAGTATTTTCTGAATTGTTAAATAATTCAATCCAATCGGGTGTTTCATTATCTTCATCAAGATAAACGGAATTTGATGACACAATTTCATTAATAAATAAAGATGACTGTGCAAATATTGAAGAAATAGAAAGAATTAAGACAATAATAAATTTATACATAAATATATCCCTCTTTTTATCTTATTTAATTTTTAAATATTAATAAGGTTTAAAAAAAGATTTAAACTTTAATCTACATATAATGTATAGTGCAAAAAGTGGGGATTTTGAAATTTATTTAAAAAAAAAGCAAATATGTGATATGTTTAACAAAAAACTGAAAGTAAAGTAAGCATATGGTAATCTCGCATTGACATCCCATATATTTAATTACAAATAAGAATTGTTGATTTTTTTTCAAAAAATGTATTAACTTAATTTAAATCTTAATAAAAAGACAATTAAGGAGTACGACCATATGATTAATGCGGTGGATTTTTATCGTATGGCAAGGTTCTTATATTTAAAAAATATTCCTTTATTACCATGGATAATCGACAAGGTTATATTTTATATGTACAATTCAGTGGTTCCACATACTTGCGAAATTGGTAAAGGAACTTTTTTAGCATGCGGTGGTGTTGGAGTACTTATTCATCCAAGGACAGTTATTGGTCAAAATGTTAATATTGGAAGTAATGTAACAATTGGTGGGAGATCTGGTAAGAAAAATGTTCCAATTGTTGGTAATAATGTTTTTATAGCTACAGGTTCAAAAATACTAGGTGATTTGAAAATTGGTGATAATGCAGTTGTTGGGGCAAATGCGGTAGTTATTAAAGATGTTCCCCAAAATGCAGTTGTAGTGGGTGTCCCAGCCTATATTATTAAATATAGAAAGGATACTTCAAAAAGATATGGTGAAGTTTAAATAACTTTTTTCTTATTTATATGTGAAATTTTTGTTTCTTTTAAACTGATTTTTAGTAATGCATTAAAAACAAGGTTTTCTGGTTTTACATAATTGTTATAATACTGCATATTGCTCATCATCATTTGCTGCAGATAATCTTGATTTTTTTGAAGATAGTAAATATTATTTATAAGATTTATGTCATTTGAGAATTCAAGGTAGTTTTCTTGTTTTAAGAAATTACCAGGTAATGTATATTTAATTGGTTCACTTATAATACCTCTTGCCGCAGCTACATATTCTCCAAACTTCCAACCAATTGAGTCATGCAGGCCAGTTGTTGCTATACATATCTGGTGTTCTCTGATCAATTTTAAAAAATTATTTCTTTTACTCATTTCATGTGAAATACAAAAATTTGGAGCGAAGCTTTTTGAAAAATCATCCTCGACTACACCACCGGTAAATAGTTCACCAAATTCTTCTTTGCATATTTTAATATACCTAATTCTATTTATATTGATATTATCCCGTTCGAATTTTATTCTGTCGTCTTTTACATCATCAGGATTCCATAGCCTAGTTAAAAATAGAATTTTTATGCTTTGATTAATATTAGGGAAAAATTCAAAAATCTCACTATTATGCGCATTGGTATTAAAAGAAATAAAATTATTTAATAACTTATTTTTCTTTAAATAATATTTTACTTTTTCTATTAGAGGTGGTTCAATAATGGGTTCAGATGGATAAACTAAATAATTAAGACCCAAAGGAAAAACTTGACAATTCTTTGGTGCAAACTTATCAAGTAATTCATTATAACTTCGTTTAAAGTAATAATTGGTATTGGAAAAATTAGTTTGAAAATATTTTAAATTATCTTCAATTGTTCCGTCAATCCAGTTAAAACCATCCAGGGTGTCAAAAACAACATTTACTTTTTTATTTACTTTAATTTTTAGAATTGAATGTTTGTAATTAGAATTAGTACCCACTTTAAGTAAAACAACATTTTTTTTTGCTAATTTAGATAAACCCGCATATAATTGGTAAAGATGGGGCCGGTCATTATAATCAAATTCTAATAACAATGGATGCACTAATTAATATCCTATTTTTTAACAAATGATTTTTTTAAAATGTTTTTATTGATTTTATTATAATCGAGAACATTTATAACTCCATTCATATCCAAATCATTGTTTAAGTAGCCTTTTTGAAGAATGTGATTAGCCACAACCCCAAAATCTAAATTATTAATTACTCCATTTGCATCTGCATCTCCAGCATACATACCAAAAATTCCATTTCCTAAATCAGCTAATGCGTTACTTCCATATGCTTTAGAAACTGAATTAGTAAAATCATAAATAACAGGTTTATCTTTATTTATATTTAAGGTTTTGCTGCTAATAATGCCTAAATGGTTTCGATGAATAATAGCAATGTAAAAATCTCCAGACTCAATATTGTTAAATGATAAACTAGTTCCATCTGCATTTAATACAATGCCATCACTTGTTAAAATTGCGGGTTTACGGTAAGCAGCTTCTCCAAATTCCTTTCTTAGTTCAACAACAATCCAATCAATGTAATATGATTTCAAATTTTTAACGCTTTCACTACTAATAAGCTCCCAAGGCGTTGGATAATAAGGTTGGTTATTCGGTAAATTTTGACTTAAAAACAAACTATTGTTCATCTTGCCATTTAAAAATGGAGCTTCTAAAAAAACTTTTAAATTTTCATTAAATGAAGATTCCTGGTCAGGATTAATAATTATTGATACTTGATTACTATTTACCCATAAATTGGTATGATCTTCTGTGTTGTATATTTCACATATATATTTTATCTCAGCATCAGAATTTTGGATATTTTTAATTGTTAGTTTGTTTGTTGTGGCACCTGAATATTTTTCGTTATCTAAAATTTTACTTTCAATATTACTTATGAATGGAAATTTCCACCATTGATATCCTATTGGATCATCACAATTTGCTGTGACAGAAAAACTAACATCATTACCAATGTTCACATTTACATTTAAAGGTTGAACTGTAATAATTGGATTGCTTAAAGTTTGGAAGTTATTTGGTATTGTTCCTGCAACTGGACCTAGTGCTCCGATGTCATTTGTATTTCGTAAATGTCCTAAAATATCGTATGCAAAATTTCTTCCTGTAGGATCTTTGCCTTTTTGATGTTTTTGTCCTTTAACCGTAAAATTATCCCCAATTTGGTCGAATGGCATACCTTTATTGTATGCATTTCCACCTTCAATTATTCTTACATCTGGAATATAAGTTCCATTTGCTCCAATATTTGATGCCCAAATTTTATTTGATACATTATTCCAATTTGGACTCTTTAAGTATTGTTCATTTGAACCGCTTAACTGATTCCCTTTTCCATCTCTATCGAATACAGCTATATTTGCACTCATATTAGGAGCATTGTTCACTACACCTTTTTGCTTTGTATAGATATTAAAATCATAAAATATTTTGCCAGTATTAGTTGAGCTATTGCCTTTTAAATAAAGAGCATATCTAGCTTTTGTATTGGTAAAATCAATTATATTATTTATTTGAAAATGATCTGAAGACATATCCCACTCGGTATTCATAAAACCATTTTCACCGGTTATATAATCTAACCAACCACAGTTAATTATTGTATTATTTATTAGGTATGTTGGTAAATCGGATCTATATGTATTAGACCCGTAGTTAGAACCATCGATAAAAGTTCTAGTAAACAATCTATTGCTGCAATTTTCAAAAATATTATTATGTATCCATATGTTCGAATAACCGAGCCCACTAATTATTGCATCAGGACTTTCACCTGGTTCATCACCAAAATGTTTCCCGAAATTATTTGCATTTTCATAAATTGAATATTCATAAATTGCTCTACTACTACCATTATTTGAACTTAAAACAGAAAATATTCCTACATCAATCATTTCATTAGTTTGTTTACTATATGTATGATTTGTTTCGCCTCTTCTAACTAGATCATGTATGTAGTTATATCTGAAAATTGTACCAATTGCTCCAAATGATGCATTAGTATTATCATAAATTTTACCAATTGAACCATGTTTTACTCCACCGCGATAAATCCTTTCGTCTAAATTACTATGGATATTATTATATTCTATAAGCATTCTTGAATGGCCAACTGCTAAGGCTACATACTCAAAGTTATAAATTTCATTATGATGAATATGTAAAGTATAATTACAATCCCAAGTATCACCATTAGAAAAGCCACCAATGTTTAAGGCATGTCCACCTCTATCCATATATGCGTCATAACGCCAAAAATTATACATTTTGTTGTAAGCAATTTCAAGGTTGTAGGTATTATCAGCTTTGAAACCAATATTCATATCATGAATTTCATTGTATATTATCTTGAT
The DNA here is from genome assembly GCA_020635275.1 of Ignavibacteriales bacterium. Taxonomy (GTDB): domain Bacteria; phylum Bacteroidota; class Ignavibacteria; order Ignavibacteriales; family Melioribacteraceae. Next base: position 273,320 of record JACKAA010000002.1, on the reverse strand, counting down.
AGGATTTGTAATGCCATAAGCTTTACAATAAATACCAACGAACCAGGGTTTATGTCCCCAAGAGCCACCAATTAATTCGCAGTTATCCAAAGTCCAACCTCCTACAGAATACTCAATAATCATCGTATAATTTGGAGAATTAGAGTTTCTGACCTCACCATTAGAGATTAGCTGCAAATTACTTAATGTCACTCCACTTTTATCAATCGAAACAGTTTTGTAAAATCCTTTGCCCTTAAAATTTCCTAAAGTAGCTTTTTCGCTTCCACCGTAAGTATTATAGGTAACGTTTGCCTGACATTGTAAGACGGCATCATCAAATTGTTCACCGCTCTTAAAACTAACAATATCACCAGTATTGAATTGATAACTATTTAATTCTGAAATAGAACTAAAATTTCCGTCTCCATTTTTTGTTACAAAATAAGTTTTTTGGGCAAAAATAAATTGACTTAGCAAAAACAATACTATTAATAGGCTTCTCATTGAAATATTCCTTTTGTAATATCAAATTATCGTAAATAACAGAAATTATTATAGTTGTACATCTAAAAATTTATCAAATTTTACTCTTTACTAATTTGATGGTTTTACATAATAATTTTAAAATAACTTCACAAATTTATTTTTAATAAATTAATAGCATTAAAAAAAGTCAAAAAAAATATGATAATAAGTAATAGTTTAATTAATAATTACAAGTCGATATGAAAAATCAAAACAGAATAGTCTACTATTTCTTTTTACTTTTAGATAAAATTCGAATTTATGTGCATAATAGATTTGAAAAGCATGTGAAACCAACAGATTCTAATAGAATTAATGATTTTAAAATATTTTTATGGCAACATTTGCTCCATAATTTGAAATTTAACAAGGATGGTTATTTCTTTAATACGGCAGTTAAAAATAAAAAATCACCAATGGTACTTAGTCAGGCTCGTGTTATTCTTATTTTAACTAGTTTTGGCAAAAACGAAATAGGAGGAATTGACAATAATTTTTTGATAAAAGAACTAACTAATTATTTAATTAAAATGAGAGGTAATGATGGCTTATTTAAGTTTAATCAAGTCTCATGGAATTTACAAGATGAAGGAATAGCTTCGGTATGGTCTACGCTTGCTTTAATAAAAGCTTACGAAAAAACTAATGAAGGTAACTATTTAAATATTGCGATTTCTACAACTGAGGCAATGCTAAAACATCTTTATACAAAAGAAACAAGTTTAATTCATACATTTGGTGATAATTTTTGGTGTCTAAATTCTGCCTCAACATTTGCATACTCTTGTTGTTTACTTTTAGAGCATTATTATTCTGAGGACATTGTTTCTGCAATGAATGATTCAATAAAACTATGTACGGAAAAAATAGATGAAGATGGTCATTTCCCTTATAATCTTAAAAGACAAGGAACTTATTTATTATTATACCATCCTATTGTAATTTTAACCTTAGAATTCTGTTTATCCTCTAAATATCTTCGAGATGATGTTAAAACCGATTTAATCTCAGCAAATAAAAAAGCAATTAATTTTTTGATTAAGCAAATTGATAATAGTAATAGAATTTTTGAGCCTGAGATAAAACATTATAATCAATATATAATTACCAATATAACATCTATTGTTGCATTAAAAGGAAAAATAAATGAAGATATTATAAATCAAATGCTTTATAATATTGCTAAATACTTAAAAGATGATACACTTTTCTTATGTATGGATAAAAAAAATGAACTTTATAATAGCGACTTATATAAAGTATCGGATGTTCTTGCTATTGAAGTTTTATATTGGTTATCTATTTTTGAAAAAATATAATTCAAAATATATAATTTCACAATTATTTTGATTCACTTCACATTATTTTCAGTCAATTCTTTTCAAAATGATACGATAGTATTAATATGATTCATTATATTAATCTTATTTCAAAATAAAACATTCTTTATTATTATTTTGAGTCATTAATATTGTGTATTTGACAAAAATGATATTTTCCAATAATTAGTAAATATAATATTTTGTTAATCAAGCCTTTTTAATGTGCTTAATGTGGCGAAGCTTTAAATATTACAAAATGGTAAATTATTCTAAACTGTTATTTAAAATAAAATGAAAAAATTACTTGTTTCTGGTTCAGCCGGATTTGTCGGTTATCATTTAGTGAAAGCATTAGTCGAAGAAAAATTTAATATAATAGGAATAGATAACCTTAATGATTATTATGATGTAAATCTAAAGATTGCAAGATTGGAAAGATTGCAAGATTACCAAAATTTCAAGTTTGAAAAAATTGATTTGGTTGATAAAGAAAAATTATTTCAATTATTTGAGAAAGAAAAGTTTGATTATGTCATTAATTTAGCTGCTCAGGCAGGTGTCAGATATTCAATCGAAAATCCATATGCGTATCTTGATAGTAATATCATTGGTTTTTTAAATCTATTAGAAGCCTGTAGAAAATATCCCATTGATCATCTAATATATGCATCTTCCAGTTCCGTCTATGGTTCAAATTTGAAACAACCTTTTTCAGAGAGTGATAATGTTGATCATCCCGTTTCTCTTTATGCTGCTACAAAAAAAAGTAATGAATTAATGGCTCATACATATTCAAATTTATATAATATACCAACAACCGGACTTAGATTTTTTACAGTATATGGTCCATGGGGAAGGCCAGACATGGCATATTTTTCATTTACCCGTAATATTTTTGAAAATAGATTAATAAAAGTGTTCAATAATGGAAATCTTGAAAGGGATTTTACCTATATCCAAGATATTATTGAAGGTATCAAAAAGTTAATTCAAACACCCCCAAAAGAAAATCCTGATTGGGATAGAGTAATAGCTGATCCAGCAACAAGCAATGCTCCATATCAAATTTTTAATATTGGCAACAATAAACCTATAAAATTATTGGATTTTATCAATATTCTAGAAAAAGAAATAGGTATAGAAGCAAAAAAAGAATTTTTACCTATGCAGCAGGGTGACGTATATTCAACATATGCCGATATTAGTTCATTAAACAATTATTGTGGATTTAATCCAATTACCAGTATTGAAGAGGGTTTAAAGAACTTTGTGAGCTGGTATAAAGAATTCTATAAAAAATAAAATTTATTTTCACATACAATTCACTTACCAAAAATTTTTGAAAAATAATATAAGTCCAAAACGAATTTTGTTTCATTATATGTTGGGCATTCCAACCGGTGGTTCAGACCATAGTTTATATAATCATCTAAAACAATTAGACAAAAAACAATTTTACCCAGTGGTTTTTTTTTCAGCAGAAAGTTTTCATTATGAAAAATTACAGAAGTTAGGTATTGAAGTTCATATTAAAAAAGTACCAAAAGTAAAAAAAAAGCAGAGTAAAGAAATATTACATACAGAAGGAATCAGTAAAACAGTTATTAAAACTGGATTGATTGAATTTCTAAAAGTTAATTTTGGTAGGGAGATTAAAGCATTAGTTAAAACTTTACCGGAAGTATTTTTTCTTTATAAAGAAATTAAAAAAAACAAAATAGACATTTTACATACTAATTTTAATTTGTCAGCAAGCAGAGGAGCAGTTATTGCGGGAATTATTGCAAGGATTCCTGTAATTGTCCATAATAGAGGACTGTCAAATTTATTAAGAATAGATGTGCTCTTATCAAGGTTTGTCAAGGAGATTATATGTATATCAGATTTTGTAAAAAAAGAGTATACAGAAAAAGGGATTTCAGAAAAAAAGTGCAGGGTAATATTTAATGGAGTTGATACTGAAAAGTTTATACCCTCAAATAATGAACAAAGAGATAAGTTAATTATTGCCTCAGTTGGAAGATTGGAAAAGTGGAAAGGGCAAAGTGTTCTTATAAAAGCGGCATCAATGCTATTGGAAAAATATAAAAACATTGAATTTTGGTTAATCGGTAATGGATCAGAAAAAAATAATTTAGTTCAAATTGTCGAATTAAATGGTATTAAGCAGTATGTTAAGTTTTTAGGTGAAGTTAATAATGTTAATGAATATTTAACAAAGGTTGACATATTTGTTCATACTTCCATTGAGCCGGAACCATTCGGACGTGTAATTATTGAATCAATGGCCTGCAGATTACCAGTAGTAGCTACTAAAATTGGCGGACCACTTGAAATAATTGATAATAATGTAAATGGTATTTTAATTGAGCCAAATAATGTATTGGAGCTAGTGCTAACGTTAGAAATTTTAATAAAAGATTTCGAATTAAGAAAAAAATTAGGTCAAAATGCACTAACAAAAGTTTTATCACACTTTTCAATTCAAAGTACAACCTTAAAAATTCAAAATAGTTATTTAAATAATGAATAAAACAGCGGAAAAGTATAAAATTTTATATTTCGACATGCAGATTCCTTATCTGTTAAAAGGTGAATCAAAGCCAATAGGAGGAGCTGCAATTGAATGGATCACTTGGCTAGAAGCATTTAATAAAATAGGTACAAAAGCAGCATTATTGACTTGGAAAGATAATTCTTTTAAAAAAATTAAACATACAAATTTTGAAATAATAGAGAGTTTTGAACTCGATAAAGGAATTCCCAAAATTCGATTTTTAACATATCAATTACCGCAATTAATTAAAGTAGTTAGAAGATATAAACCAGATATTATTGCTCAAGAAGGTGCAAATAGATATACGGGTATTTTTGCTCTGATTTCAAAAATTTTGAATATTTCGTTTGTGCATAGAATTGCAAGTGATATGGATGTTGACGGAAGAATATCTAAAAATATGTCAAATTACTATCTTAAATTTTATTATTGGGGAATAAAAAGTGCAAGTCATATTTCTTGTCAAAATGAATATCAATATGAACATTTAAGAAAAAAATACTCCAGTAAAAATATATCAATTTTGTATAATCCATTTAAATTAGAACATAATTTAAATGGTGATATAAAAAAAGAATACATTGCATGGATTGGTAATTTTAGATATGAAAAAAACTTACCAGCTTTGGCAAATATTGCAAAAAAATTACCTCAAATTAGTTTTAAAATTGCAGGCACTAGATTTCATGAAACTGATGATGATACATTTCAAGGTTTAAAAATATTAGAAAGTCTTGAAAATGTTGAATTTGTTGGGCATCTTGAAAATAAAACAATCCCATTATTTTTAAGCAAATCTTTTTGTCTGTTAAATACTTCAAGACTCGAAGGATTTTCAAACACTTTTCTTGAAGCTTGGTCGGTAGGAGTTCCGGTAATTACAACTAAAAATGTCAATCCAGATAATTTAATAAACAAACATAATTTAGGAATTGTAGCAGAAAACTATGATAAACTACCTGACATAATTTCAAGTTTAATAGAATCAGAAAATTATAAGAAGTATTACTATAATTGCTTTAATTATGTTAAAAATAATCATGATCCTTTGATCTTAGCAGAACAATTTTTAAAAGAAATGAATATTAAAAGATAGTACAGGTAATTAATAATGGAAATAGTTTTATATAGTTTTATTGGATTATTTGCGTTAGCTGCAGTTTTTTTAACTATAGAATATCCATACTATATCATTTCAATTCTTATATTTTTGAGTTTTTATGTTTTTAATATTGAGACTCCATTACCCTTAGACGTAAGAGGATTTTTAATATTAATTTTGTTTTTTAGACTTTTTTTGTTTGATAAAGATAATATGACATTAGTGTATGATACTTTAATAACTAATGTCTTTTTTTGGTTAATAGTAATTTTTCTTTTTACTCAACTAATTGTTCCGATTATATATGGTGGAAAATTTCTTGGAATTCTAAAAGAAATAATTCTATCAATTGTTGTATTAATTATAGGCTATATTACGTTAAGTAATAATGTAGGTAGAATAGCTTTTTTAATTGGCATTATTGCTGCCGGTATTTTAAGTTCATTTGACATATTCTTTACCTTTATGTTTTTTGGTAATCTTGATATAGTTAGAATATTGGATTTGTTTAGTGGAAACCAAGTAGTACTCAATCATAACTATCCTGGTTTTTTAGCTGGAGTTGGCTTAATATACATTTATATAGTATGGAAGCGATATAATTTCAATCGATTTATTTTAATTACTGCTGGTTTAATACTTGCAGCAGGAACATTATTGTCAACATCACGCAGTGCTTTTCTTGCAATTTTTTTAATTTTTATATTATTAAATTTTATGGAAAAAGATTTGCGTGGTCACATAAGAATAATTGTTGCTTATGGATTGGTAATGATTACTTTAGTTGTTGGAATTTTTATGATATACGAATTTGGTGTTTTATCAAAAGATTATCATACGTTTGCCGGCAAATTTTATTATAGGCTATATGAAGAGCCGCTTGAAGCTTTTGGAGCTGAAGAAGCAGGCTTTAATCCTTACACTGGTGAAAGATTAGGCGGTAGTGTTAAATTCCGTTCGGAAAAATGGGCAAAAGATCTTGATAAATTTTTTAATAAAGATATACCAACCCAAGTGCTTGGATTAGGCCCAGGTGGATACTCTAAAATCTCTGAAAAAGTTTACAGAGAATCGGGAAATGTTAGATATCAATTGGCAACTCATAATGGATATCTAATTATTATGTTTGAACAAGGATATTTTGGACTAATTCTTTATTTGATAATTCTAGCATCATTAACCTTAAAATACTTTAAAATTAATTCACAATTCCCAATTAAGATGCCAGTCATTTATTTAATTCTTTTAATAGCTATTTATTCATTTGGGCAAAATGCAGAATTAACAAGCAGATTTATGTATTTAGCATTTGGTGGACTAATAAGTGATATTTATTATTATCACGATGAAGAATTAAGTAATTAATATCTGATTACAACTTTAAATTTCATAATATTTTAGAAAAGTAATTGAATCCTTCGGGCATAAACTTAATATGGTTAACACCAGAATTTCCAAGTAATATAAACGATACTAAAGGTGTTTACTTATATCGTACAGTAAAAGAATTATCAAAACTATATAAAATTACTGTAATTTGCTTGTATCCAGCAGCTCCGCCAATATTCGAAATGTTAAGGTATTGGAAAGATTGGAAATCTATTTACAAAGCATGGAAATTAAACTATTATAAGAATGATTTAAATCTGGAATCAAGTAAAAACTTAAAGATAATTTATTTAAGATATTATAGATTCCCCAGAAGTTACTTTCATCATATAGAAGGTTGGTTTGCCTATCTTCAAGGAAGAAAAATTATCTCAAATGAAATTGAAAGCAATTCAATTATTCATGCTAATTGGATATTTCCAGCAGGAACCTTTGCTAAAATTATTTCTAAAAAGTTTAAAGTACCTTTTTTAGTATCACTTATGGGCAGCGATGTAAAGCGATTAGTTAAAGATTCAATTTTTTGGAAAAACGCAAAACAATTATTACTTAATGCTAACAAAGTTGCAGCAGTAACTAATGACTTGTTTGAACAATGCAAATTATTGGATATTTATATTAAGGAAAATAACAAAGTATTAATTGATAATATTTATGAATCAGAAAAATTTACAATTAAAGATAGAAATGAAACGAGAAAATTGCTTTGTTTAAGAAATGATAGAAAATATATATTCTTTGCTGGTGGATTGATTCCAGTTAAAAATGTTCATGTTCTAATTGAAGCTTTTTCACAACTTCTCAAAAATAAAATAAATGTTTCTTTATTAATTGCTGGAGCGGGTGCTGAAGAAGGCAATTTAAAGAGATTAATTGATAATCTCGATATTCAAAATAGTGTTTCTTTTCTTGGAGTATTAAACAGTGAAAAATTAATTTCATATTACAACGCTTCAGATATTTTTTGTTTACCTAGTAAAAGTGAAGGACTGCCAAATGTAGCAGTTGAATCATTATTCTGTGGAACACCAGTTGTTGCTTCAAGTGTAGGCGGAATTCCCACAATAATACATGAAGGTAAAAATGGCTACCTTGTAGAACCAAATATACCTTCAGAACTGGCTGAAAAACTTCTCATTGGCCTTGAAACAAATTGGAAAAGAGACGAAATCAGAAAAAGTATATCACATTTATCAAAAGAAAATGTTATTAAGAAATATAGTCAACTCTATCTAAGTATAGCGGAAAATTAAAATTATGATTGATCGTGAAGAAATTCTTATGCTGCTGGATAATGCATTTAATCCAGATTTAAGAGTACAAAAGGAAATAAATTCATTAATAAATTTAGGTTATAAAGTTGACTTATTTTGTTGGGATCAAGAAGGGAAATTAGACAAATTCGAATTTTTGGAAAAATTAAATATAACAAGAATTAGAGTTTTATCAGAAAAACAAAAAGGTTTAAAAAAAATATTTGATCTTATAAAATTTATGAAATTAGCACTAAAGCAAATATCCCAAAATAAAACAAAGTATAGTTTTATTTATGCACATGATTTGTTGATGTTGCCATTAGGATTGAAATTTAAGAAAAAATATAATGCTCCATTAATTTATGATGCACATGAAATCTACCATTTAATGGAATGGGAAAAATATCCTCCTATACTTAGAAAAACAATATTTTTCATTGAAAAATTTTTGATTAGAAGAATAGATGAGTTAATTGTTGTTAATAAAAAGAGGCAACAGTTCTATTCAAAGTATTATACTAAAAAGGAGATACAAATAATTGGAAATTGGTACGATCCCTATATTGGTGAAAAGATAAGTTTAAGAGAAAGATATAATATTCCAGAAAACGATATTCTCATAAGTTATTTTGGTGTAATAAATTTTGATGAAAGACCAATTAACAAAATAATTGAAAAATTATCTATCAAAAAAAATATACATTTCTTTATTGCCGGAGTTGGTAAGCATGAAGATAAAATCACCGAAATTGCTAAAGTAAATAATAGAGTATATTATCTTGGGTGGCAAAAAAACATCAGGCAGTATTTGTCAGATATTGATTTAATAATATATTATTTGAACGATAAGCGAAAATATTTTGAGTATACTGCACCAAATACACTTTACTTAGCATTATCACATGTTATTCCGCTAATTACAAATGTTCCAGGTGAATCAGAAGAACTTATATCTAATAACAATATAGGTTATTTCGTAAAAGATGTAGAAGAAATTGATAAGATTATTAACTTTGATAAAAAAGATAAATCATATTTAGCTAAAAAAGAATCGATAAAGCAAATTAACAATTTATTTGAATGGGCAGAAAACGAAAATAAATATAAACGAATTTTTTCCACTTTGAAACAAAGATAATTGTTTTTATGTAAATTTAAGTATTACATTTATAGTAAAAATACATAATAATAATCGCTCGACAAATTTGTAAAATATGAAAAATAAAAATGCTTGTTTAATATCAAAATTTATTTTTGAAAATGATACAAGACTCCAACAACAAGTTGCTTTTTTAGAAGATAATAATTTCAATATTAGTGTTATCTGTTATTTAGAAAATGAAAAAAAGACAATTATTAGAAATAATACCACAGTTTATGGTGTTTCTAGACTGGGGGATAAGGATACTTTATTAAAATATATATGGAACACGCTTAAATTCATCATTCCAACTTTTATAAAATTACAAAAACTTAGCTTTCAAAATAAACTAGATATAATAATAATACACACTTTACCAGAATTGATGATTTTTATTGCATTTTTTCAGAAATTTTTTGGTACAAAATTAATCCTAGATGTTAGAGATACTTCAGTAGAATTATTTGAAACCAAATGGTCAGATGGTAAGTGGAAGTTTTTACACAGACTTGTTGTTTTCTTTGCAAATATTTCTTGTCACTTTGCTGATAAAATAATTGTAGCAAGTCCTGGATTTAAGGATAAACTTCTTGAAAGAAAAATTCCCGAAGAAAAAATTACAATAATTTTTAATTCTGCTGATAACGCAATTTTTCACTTTGATAAGGAACGAAAATTTGAAAAAATAAGCTCAGGATTAAAGATTATTTATCACGGTTCTATAGCGGATAGATTTGGGATTGATATAGCAATTGATGCATTCAAAAATATTATTCAGAAAATTCCAAATTCCACATTAAATATTTATGGGTTTTATGATGACGGATACAAAAATTTACTTAAAGAAAAAATAACTAAGTACAATTTAGAAGATTCTATATTTTTAAATAGCCGAGAAAGTCTTGACAATATATATAAGTTGATTAAAAATTCTGATCTAGGCATTGTACCTTACAAAGCCGATTTTTTTATGCAACTAGCTTTTTCAACAAAGCTTTTTGAATATGTTTTATCTGGTATACCGGTTGTTACATCGCGTCTTAAGCCAGCACAATTCATTTTCCCCGAAGAGAGTATTTTTTTTGTAAATCCAAATGATCCAGATGATTTAACAGAAAAAATAATTTATTTGTGTGAAAATCCGAATGAAAGGAAAATAAGAGTTTCAAAAGCATATGAAAGTTATTCTAAAATCTCTTCAGACGTTATGAAAGAACAATACTTTAAAATAATTGAACAACTTTTATAATTCAAAATATTTTTTTAAAAAATATTCATGTCTAGCATTTTCAATTCAATATAATTTATATCAATATGTTTAATCTGTCAAAATCTACAAATGTATTAATTGACGCCCATATTCACATTCATGAATGTTATAACCTTGACAAATTTTTTAATTCCGCAAAAGCCAACTTCCTAAAGCAAGCTAATATATTAGATTTATGTTCTAATCAATTTATTCTTTGTTTGACTGAATCTCATAAAGTAAATTATTTTAATCAGCTTAAGCAAAATGCAGACAAAAGCATTTTAAGTGAATGGAAAATTGACTTAACAGAAAATCCAAATACAATTAAATTAGTTGATAAAGAAAATTTTACAATTTATTTAATTGCTGGTAGACAAATTGTGACCAATGAAAAATTAGAAGTTTTAACATTAGGCTTAATTGAAGATCCTGAAGATGGAAAACCGATTGAAGAAATATTGGCATATGTGTCAAACAAAAAAGTAATTTCTGTAATACCCTGGGGAGTTGGCAAATGGATGGGATACAGAAAGGAAATTATTGAAAAATTAGTGTTGCAAAATAATACATTTCCCATTTATTTGGGAGATAATGGAAATAGACCTTTTTTCTGGAGTAAACCCAAAATATTTAGCTTAGCAGCCAAAAATAATATGCTAAATATTCCAGGAAGCGATCCCTTGCCATTCAAAAATGAAGTTAACAAACCTGGTAGTTTTGGATTTGTTTTAGAGGGAGTTTTAGATATAGAAAAACCTTTCGATAGTTTATTTGAAAAAATTACTTCTTCTAAAAAACAATTTGCGACTTATGGAAGATTAGAGTCGTTATTCAATTTTTTTAAGAATCAAATTTCAATGCAAATTGTAAAACGAAATAGATAAAAAAATGAAAACTTTAGTAATCGCTCCACAGCCTTTCTTTTCACCGAGAGGAACACCTTTTAGTGTTTATTACAGAACTATGATTAGCTCCGAACTGGGAGTTAAAATGGATTTTCTAACTTATGGTGAAGGACAAAATGTAGAGATACCAAATGTTAGATTTATTAGAGTTCCTAGATTTAAATTTTTAGGTAACGTAAAAATTGGACCATCACCTTTAAAATTATTTTTGGACATATTCATATTTGCCAAAATGTTCTGGCTATTACTTACAAATAAGTATGATGTTGTACATGCTCACGAAGAAGCTGTTTTTATGGCATATTTTCTTAAGCCAATTTTTAAGTTTAAGCTTATTTATGATATGCACTCAAGTTTAACTCAGCAGTTAACAAATTTCCAGTTTACTACGAATAAAGCAATCATTAATATTTTTAAAACTTTAGAAGATAATTGTCTGCACACGGCTGAAGCGGTTATTACTATTTGTCCGGATTTAAGAGATTATGTTAATACTATTATTACTAACAAAGAAAAACATTTTCTAATTGAAAATTCAATTTTTGATCCGGTAAAAAGAAAGAATGTTGTTGAAACAAATACTGAAGAAAAAATCGATTTCAATATAGATGAATTTGTTAAGGATGATGAACAACTTTTAGTTTATGCAGGTACTTTAGAAAAATATCAAGGTATTGATATTCTCGTTGATTCCATGAAACATGTAATTGAAGAGAATAAAAAAGTAAGACTGCTTATTGCAGGTGGAACAAAAGAACAAGTAGATAAATTCAGTAAACATGCTAACAGTTTAGGACTAGAAAACAATGTGAAATTTACCGGTCGTGTTGCTCAGAAATTTGCTAAAGAGTTTACTGCAAAAGCAGATATTTTACTTTCGCCAAGAAGTGATGGAACAAACACACCATTAAAAATATATGAGCAACTTGCCTCTGGAAAAGCTTTAGTTGCAACTAGAATTTATTCACATACACAAGTTTTAACAGAAGAAGTATGTTTTCTAGTTGATCCAAATCCTGAGGCTATGGCGAAAGGAATTCTGTTATCTCTAAGCGACAAAGAACTAGCTCAAGAAAAAGTTAAAAACGCAATGAAACTTTATGAAGATGAATATTCTAGAACAGTTTACACATCTAAACTAAAAAGATTATTGGAGAGTTTATAAATGTGTGGAATTGCCGGTGTAGTTTCTTTCCAAAATAATCAAACCATATCAAACGATAAACTTAAAGCAATGGTAGATACACTTTACCATCGCGGGCCAGATGAAGCCGGAATGGCAATTCATGGAAATGCTGCTTTAGGAATGAGAAGACTTTCAATTATTGATTTGAGCGGCGGAAGTCAGCCAATCTATAATGAAGATAAATCAATCTGGACAGTCTTTAATGGTGAGATCTATAATTTCCCAGATCTTAAAAAAGAGTTGACAGATAAAGGGCATATCTTCAAAACCAACTCAGATACTGAAGTAATAGTTCATGGTTATGAAGAATGGGGAATTGATTTCCCTAAAAAATTAAATGGAATGTTTGCAATTGCACTCCATGATCAAAAGAAAAATAAATTTGTTTTAGTTAGAGATCATGTTGGAATTAAGCCGGTTTACTATTCCTTTTCAAATAAAAGAATTGTTTTTGGCTCTGAGATTAAAGCAATTCTAGAAACAAATTTAGTTGATAAAGAACTCGATATGAATGCTCTTGGTGAATTTCTTTCGTGGGAATACATTCCAGGAGAATCAACTTTAATAAAATCGATAAGCAAATTAGAGCCTGGTAAACTTTTAGAAATTGATATTTCAAATCCAAAGTGTAATCCTTATGAATATTGGGATGTCCCATTTTACAGTAATTCTCCAAGTACTTTATCTGAAGCCGAATGGATTGAAAAAATTGATTGGCAGATTCAGAAATCAACAAAAATGCAGATGATAAGTGATGTGCCTTTAGGAGCATTTCTTTCGGGTGGAGTTGATTCTTCGCTTATTGCAGCATCAATGGGAAGTGTAAAAACTTTCAGCATTGGTTTTGATGATCCAACTTATAACGAACTCACTTGGGCAAGAAAAGTTGCAGATCAATTAGGTGTTGATCACAAAGACGAAATTATTAAGCCGGATGTTTTAGATTTATTCAATCATCTTATGCAATTTATGGATGATCCGATCGGTGATTTTTCAATATTCCCAACTTATTTAGTTTCTAGACTTGCAAGACAGCATGTAACAGTAAGCTTAAGCGGTGATGGCGGCGATGAACTTTTTGGCGGATATGAAACTTATCTTGCAAATCATAAAGCAAATCAATTTCAAAAAATTCCTTCTTTCTTACGAAAGGGAATGATCGAGCCAATAATTAATTCCATAAATCCAACAGCAAAGAAAAAAGGGCTTATAAATAAATCAAAAAGATTTGTTGAAGGCTTGCAATATGAGAATGAACTTTCGCATGCTCGTTGGAGATTATTTGTTGGTGATGCAGTAAAGCAAAATTTATTCACGCAAGATGCTTATGGTAATTTAACAGTTAATTCGGCTGATCATATTGTTAAACTATTTGATAAAGCTGGTGATAGAGGCGAACTAAACAGAAGTCTTTATGTTGATGTCAAAAGTTATTTAGTTGATAATATTTTAACTAAAGTTGATCGAATGTCGATGGCAGTTTCTTTGGAGGCAAGAGTTCCTTATCTAGATCCAGATGTTGTTGATTTGGCTTTCCAAGTTCCAGAAAGTTTAAAGACCGATGCAAACACCACAAAAATTATTCTTAAAAAAGTTGCAGCTAAACATGTCCCTAGTGAATGTATTTATCGACCAAAAGAAGGTTTTTCAATTCCAATTAAAAATTGGTTGAATAATGAATTCAAACCTTTAATGAATGATTTACTTGATGAACAAAAAATTAAATCGGATGGAATTTTTAATAGCACAATGATTAAAAATTTAAAGAGCGAACATCAAGCCGGAACTGCAAATCATAGCCACATTTTATGGGCGTTAATTGTTTTTCATGATTGGAAAAACAGATGGTTAAGTTAATCTAAAATTTACTTTGATATAAAATGAAAAGAGATATTAAAAAAGCTGTTGAGCAAAATTATGACATCATTATTATTGGTGGTGGTTTTTATGGAGTAATGCTCGCTTATGAATCTTCGTGTAGAGGACTTAAAACTTTACTACTCGAAAAAAATGATTTTGGTTCAGCTACAAGTTTTAACAGTCTAAGAATTGTACACGGTGGATTGAGATATTTGCAGTCTTTAGATCTTCACAGATTTAAAGAATCGGTTGGAGAAAGAAAATGGTTTCTTAAAAATTTCCCCACATTAACAAAACCTATTTCTTGTCTAATGCCTTTATATAATAAGGGTTTGCAAAGAAATTCAATTATGTGGGCGGCATTAAATTTAAATGATTTACTTTCTATTAACAGAAATAAATCAGTTAATGATGAAAATAATTTGTTAAATGGAAAAGTAATTTCATCAGAAAAAGTAAAAGAGATATTTCCTCATGTTAATACCAATGAATTAAAAGGTGGCGCAATTTGGAATGACGGAGCAATGGATGATTCACAAATTGTTCTTTTCGAAATATTAAAAACCGCTTCTGAGAATGGTTGTACTCCGCTTAATTATTTTGCAGTAAAAGATGTAGTTACAGAAAATGATGTTGTAAAAGGTGTTGTTGCAATTGATAATGAAACTAACGAAAGTTATGAATTTAAATCTTCTTTGGTAATAAATTCAACTGGACCTTGGAGCCGAGAGTTAGCTAAAAATTTACACAAAGATTTTGAAAATCTATTTAAGTATTCAATTGCTTGGAATATTTTATTTGATGTTGATGCTCTCTCTGATCACGCATTGGCAATAACTCCACCCAAAGATAATGCGAAAGCTTATTTCTTACGTCCTTGGAAAGGTAAATTATTTGCTGGAACAACTCATCAAGCTTGGGATGGAGTTGAAGAAATTCCAATTCCAACTGATGAATCAATTCAAAATTTTATTGATGATCTGAATTTATCAATTCCAACCTTGAATTTAACGAAAGATAATATTGTTCAAATCTATTCAGGACTACTACCAGCTAAAGAACAAGGCACAAATGAAATTGCTGTTCGTGAAATAATAATTGATCATTCTGAACATAATGGTCCAAAAGGATTATTTAGTTTATCGGGTGTAAAATTAACAACATCTCGATTAGTTGCTGAAAAAGTTTTAAATAAATTTTTGGGTGATAAATCTGCTAAGCTAAAAGAAATTGAATTTCCTCAAAAATCTGATGAAGAATTTGGTGTATTTGATTTTGATTGGAGCATTGAAGATGAATCGCTTAAAAGTATTATCAAGCAAAAAATTGAGAATGAATCAATAGTACATTTAGATGATTTGCTTTTAAGAAGAACAACATTAGGTGACAATCCTAGTAAAGCATTATTGAATGCAGAGGAGATTTGCGAATTATTTGGTTGGAATAAAGATAAAACAGAATCTGAAATTGAAAGATTAAAAAATTACTATGTAAAACGTGGATTAGTGATTAAAGAAAATCAAGGAGTGGAAGTTTAATGAAAGCATTGGTTACTGGAGCAAATGGATTTACTAGCAGTTATTTAATCAAAAATCTTTTAGATAAAGGATACACAATTAAGGGGCTTGTTAGAAAAACAAGCAATCTAGATTTGATTAAAGATTTAAACGTCGAATTGGCTTATGTTGATTTAGCCAAAGATGAAATTTCAGATGAAGTAATGAAAGATATTGATGTTGTTTATCATGTTGGAGCTGCTTACAGAACCGAAGGTGTTCCAGAAAAATATTTTTGGGATGTTAATGTTGAAGGAACAAGAAAACTATTAGTCGCAGCAAAAAAAGCTGGAGTTAAAAAGTTTATTCACTGCAGTACGGTTGGAGTTCAAGGAGAAATTAAAAATCCTCCGGCAAAAGAAACACATCCATTTAATCCAGGAGATTACTATCAGGAATCAAAATTAGATGGAGAAGAATTAGCATTAAAGTTTTTCAAAGAAGAAGGCTTAAAAGGAACAGTTGTAAGACCGGTTGGTATTTACGGTCCCGGTGATACAAGATTTTTAAAGCTCTTTAAAATGATAAATAACGGCAAATTTAAAATGATTGGAAACGGTGAAGTTCTTTATCATTTAACATTTGTGGAAGATTTAGTTGAAGGATTTGTTTTAGCCGGTGAAAGTGAAAAAGCAAATAATGAAGTTTTCACAATCGGCGGTGATGGATATTTAACCCTAAATGAATTGGTTGCTAAAATTGCGAAAATACTTGATAAAAATGTTTCGAAAATTAAAATTCCGGTTTGGCCGGTTTGGACTGCTGGTGCACTTTGCGAATTGATTTGTAAGCCTTTGGGAATTTCGCCGCCAATATTTAGAAGGAGAATTGAGTTCTTCGTTAAAGATAGAGCGTTTGATATCACAAAAGCTAAATCACTATTAAATTACAATCCTAAAATTAATTTAGATGAAGGATTGAAACGAACAGCAGATTGGTACAAAGAAAATAATCTTTTATAAAAATTTTTTTTAATAAAATGGAGTAACGGAATCGAATGAAAAAAGTAACAGTACTTGGAAACTTTTCAGGAAGAAATGCCGGAGATAATGCTATACTAGGAAATTTATTAGATGATATAACTGAGAAATATTCTGATATTAAATTTCTAATTCCAACTTGGAGTGTTGATTTTGTAAATAAACATTTTGGTCATCATAATATACAAGCAATGGGATTAAAACCTTGGAATTTGGCATACAAGATTCTTGGTTATCCAACTTATAAATCAATGATTGATACTGATCTGATTTTGATTACAGACAATATTTTATTTGATAGAAAATATTTCAATCCATTATTCAATTATTTATCTACTATTGCACTATTTGCTCCAACATCAAAGAAAAAGAATATTCCAATTCTTCCATACAATGCAAGTTTAGGTCCAATAACTACTGATCGTGGTAGAATTGCGATGCAAAAAATATTAGATGCAAGTCCATATTTAAGTGTTAGAGATCAGCAATCAAAAGATATGTTGGATAATAATAAATTAAAATATACAAAAATCATAGACGGTGCAGATTGTGCAATAAATACAAAAACGCTTGATGCTAAAAAGATAGATCCAATAATTAAAAAAGAAGGATTATTTAAAAATCCGAATGGAACATTAAGTTTTAATATAAATGCATATATTGATTCATGGCAGAAATTGACTGGAGGCGGAGAAGAATTTGGTCGAGAAAAATTTGTTGAGCTAATAGCTAATACACTGGATGCAATTATTGAAGATTTAAAAGTAAATATTATGTTTACCGTAACCCAAGTTATGGATATAACAATTACAAATGAAGTTTTGGTAAAAGTTAAGCACAGAGATAAAATTACTGTAATTACAAATGCTAAATATACTTATCAAGAAATTACAAGTTTATTAAGCAAATGCGGATTGCACGTTGGAATGAGAACACATTCATTGATTCTTTCGTCGGCAGCATTAACCCCAATGATAACTATAAACGCATATCCTAAATCCGGCGGTTATGTTAGAACTATTGGACAAGGTGATTGGATAATAGATTTTGAAGATATGAATTTAGAAAATTTGATGAAAATGATTAAATCTGGATGGGAAAAACGAGCCGAAACAAAAGAGAAAATGATTCCACTTGTAAAGAGTGAACAGAAAAAAGCAAAAGACGTTGTAAATTTAGTTGGTGAGTTGTTAGGAATTTGATATCCTAAATAAATGAGTTAATATAAAATGGAAAATGAAAAAGAAAACCAAAATCTTAGTTTTCATCAATTTTCTGATGATAAATCTTCGTCTTTACAAAAGTATCAAGATTTAATCATTGGAAACAGGAATCTTTCGGACTTATTTTTTTATGAGTTTTTTACATTTCTTTTTATGAATATGCCTTCACTTCCGGGGCTTTTTCTCAGGCAAAAAACTTACAAGACTTTATTTAAGCATTTTGGCAGAGGAAGTACAATTGGTATTGGAGTTTCATTGAAACAGCCCAAAAAGGTTTCTATAGGGAAAAACTGCATTATTGATGATTTTGTTCACATAAGTGCCAGAGGAGATGATACAAGCGGAATAAATATTAGCGAAAAAGTATTTATTGGCAGATCAACAGAACTAAAACTAAGAAACGGACAGATAAATATAGCCCCAAATTCAAGTATCGGTAGCAGCTGCAGAATAGCTACAACGGATGGTGTTGTAAATATTGGTGAGTATGTTTTTTTAGCAGCTTATTGTTATATCGGCGGCGGCAATCACAAATCTGATAGAACTGATATTCCAATAGCACATCAAGGTTTTGAAAGTAAAGGCGGTGTTACAATTGGTGATGATGTTTGGATTGGAGCTAATTGTGTAGTTGCTGATGGTGTAACTATAGGCAAAGGTTCAATAATTGGAGCTAGTTCGTTAGTTACTAAAGATATACCTGAATATTCAATTGCTTTTGGCAGTCCAGCAAAAGTAGTCAGATCACGTAAATAAATTTTAAATATGAAGAAAAATATTAAATTTTTTGTAAGAATATTTTTTACACTAATTCTTATAATATTTGCTCTATATAAAGCTGGATTGCTTAGTGAGACTGGTAGAGATAAATTTATAAACTTAGTTGTAAATATCAAGTGGGGATATGTTGTTTTATCTTTTCTTTTAATGTTCGTACTAAATTTGGTAAGCTCAGTAAAGTGGAATGCTCTATTGAAGTCAAAAAAAATACAAGTCCAAATATGGCGTATTTATGCATACTATAATATTGGTAAGTTTTTCTCTCTAATTCTACCAACAAGTATGGGAGGCGATATTGTCCGAATCTACAAACTTGGTAAATTTTCAGGGAAAAAACATACTGCCACAGCATCGGTAATTATTGAAAGATTTACAGGACTATTAGTTTTACTACTAATGACAATAATTGCAGTTATACTCAATATTAGAATTTTTAATGAATTGTGGTTAACAATAGCATTAATTATTGCTTCATTTGTACTTACTTTTCTTATATGGATTATAACTGATGTTAGGATATACAATTTTTTTAATAGGATTTTTACTTCAAAAATAAAGGTATTTGAAAAACTTTTTATCAAACTGAGCAAAATTCGCAATACAATAATTGATTTCAAAGCTGATAAAAAAGCAATGATTTGGGCCTTTATTTATTCAATTATTTTCCAAATATTAGCAATTTTAAATGTTTGGATTTCTGCTAAAGCTTTTAGTAATGAATTAGACTTAATAACTTGTATTGTTGCTGTACCGGTAATAATGTTTATAACAAATATACCTTTTTCAATTGGAGGTATTGGATTGATGGAATTTGGTTATGTTTATACATTATCATTGTTTGGCATATCCCCATCTTTGGCAATATCGACTGCCTTGCTTATCAGAGCTAAAGGTATTATTGATGCGCTTTTTGGAGGTTTGCTTTATGCATTTTTTGATAAAGATAAATATTTAGTAAAAGATATAACAAATGTGGAACAAAAGTAAAAGATAAATTATATGCTTTTTAGAAAATATAAAATTCTAATTTTCTTTATTGTAGGTATAAATATTTTGGCACAAAATGCCGAATTAAAAATAATTTCACCAAATAAGAATCAAATTTTCAGTCGAAATATTAGATATTCAATAAGTTGGCAATCAACTAATATTGATAAAATTTCAATTTTCTACAGAAAAATATCAGATGAAAAATGGAAACTTATAGCTAAAGGAATAAAAGCTGATCTTGGTACTTATTCTTGGAAAATTCCTAATGAAAAAATGAAAAAGTTAGAATTTAAATTAATTTCCGATGAAAATGAAAATATTTTTGATATTGTTCAAAATGAAGTTCAATTTGAAACTAAGCAGAACCAAATTAAATATGATATTTTTTCAGAATACAATAAATTAAAAATTCTTCCATTAGGTAATTCAATAACCTATGATAATAGAAGAAATGATTTTAGAGATATAAAAGATAAAATTGGTTATAGATATCCCTTGTATAATTTACTAAAAACTGAAGGCTACAATTTTGAATTTATTGGCAGTGAACATGCTGGTGAGAATTTCTTTTTCCCAGAAATTGAAAATGATGCTAATGCAGGGTTTCCTGGAATTAGAGATGACCAGTTGTATACACTCTTATCAACAGGAATAAGAAATCAGCCCTTTTATGGAATTTTAGATACCATTACTGAAGGTGCATATCTAAATACATTTTCACCAGACATTATTTTACTTCACATTGGTACCAATGGAAATGATTTAACTGGAGGAACTAGTCCCGACGATGTAAAAAATATTTTAGATGAAATTGACAAATTTGAGCAAACTCAAGGCAAAGATGTTACGGTTTTTTTAGCACGAATAATTGATAGAGTTCCAAATAAAACATATGTTCACACCTTTAATGAGAATGTAGTAAACATGGCACTTGATAGAGTAAATAATCCATCAAATAGTGCATATCCCGATAAAATTGTTGTTGTTAATATGGAAGATATACCAGGATTTAATTATTCAATTAGTCCAGATCCAGATGGTTCACCAGGAGATATGAATGATGAAGTACATCCGAATGATAATGGGTATTCAAAAATGGCTCAAGTTTGGTTTGATGCATTACAATCATACTTGGGTAATCCTCCAACAATAATAAATCAACCAGAATCACTTGCTTTGATTGAAGGAGATAATGCAATATTTACTATTTCAGTAGATGGCAATTTCCCTATGACTTTTCAGTGGAAAAAAAACAATGAAATAATTTCAGGAGCAACTGATTCAATACTTGTAATTCCCAATGTAGCAGTTGGAGATAATGCAAGTTTTTATTCATGTGAAGTCTCAAACTTGGCTGGTTTCACAAAATCTGATAGTGCATTATTACATGTAACACCTATAAACAATAGAGTAAGTTATGGACTAGTTTCCCTATATAATTTTAATGAAGGATTAGGCAGTACTTTATATGATCAATCAAATGTACAAAATCCTCAAAATCTTAAAATATTTAATTCAAATCATATTTTGTGGGCTCCTAAAGCCTTGGAACTTATAGATAGTTCTGTGATTAACTCCGAGAATGCACCTAGTAGTATTTATAATTCAATACTAAGTAG
Source organism: Ignavibacteriales bacterium (assembly GCA_020635275.1). Classification (GTDB taxonomy): domain Bacteria; phylum Bacteroidota; class Ignavibacteria; order Ignavibacteriales; family Melioribacteraceae. The sequence goes on along the minus strand of JACKAA010000002.1, from coordinate 251,695 downwards.
TAATGAATTTACTATTGAAGCGTGGATAACTCCTAATAAAATTATTGAATCTAATGGATATCCTTTATTTGCTTTATCCAATTCTGATGAAATTAATGTTTCGATAGTCCAAAATCAAAATAAGTTTGAAATAAAAACAAGAACTACTGCAACAAATAACTTTGGTGAACCAACGGTTCTAACAAAAACGAATGTTTTAGAAAAACAATTAATTCATCTTATTGTAACCAGAGAGAAAAATCTTATAAAAATTTACATAAATAATGTAATTGATACTTCTAGAGTTTTAGAAGGAGATTTTTCTAACTGGAATACTTCATTTAAATTAAATTTAGGTAATTATGATAATAGTGGAAGTTGGGCTGGTAAATATTACTTGTTAAGTATTTATAATAGAAGTCTTAGTCCAAATGAGATAAATCATAATTATAGTTTAGGCGTAGATGATATAACTCTTGATATAGTCCCACCTAGTAATTTAAAAGCAGTAATAGATGTAAATGAGTTCATTCAATTAACTTGGTTAGATAATTCAAATAACGAATCGGGATTTATTGTTCGAAGGAAAAATGGTAGTGATTCAAAATTTGTAATACTTGGATTATTGAGTGAAAATATTTCAACATATACTGATAATACATTATTAGAAGGTAAAAAATATAGTTTTGCAGTATCCGCCTATAATAGTAATGGAGAAAGCTTAATCTCAAATATTACTCAAAAAACGACTAAGATAAATAATCCTATTAATTTGAATGGTTTAGTAAATAATAATCAAGAAGTTGAACTTACTTGGGAAGATAAATCTCAGAATGAATCTGGATATATTATTCAAGGAAAACCTGATCATCCTGACTCAAGTTACAAGTTTATGGGTACTGTTGGATCAAACGTACAGAATTATATTGATGATGTACCGAAATTTTATACACCTTATAGATACAGAGTATTTGCATTTACTGTTGATACTACGTCTGATTATAGTAATGAATTCAGCTTAAATGTAGTTGGAAATAAAAAGAAATTAGAAGAAATTCCAGATAATTACATTTTAATGCAGAATTATCCCAATCCATTTAATCCATTAACAAACATTGAATATGGACTTCCTCAATTATCAACAGTAAAAATAATTGTTTATAATTCAATCGGTGAAAAAATAACTGAATTAGTAAATTCTCAAAAATCTTCTGGTTATCATAAAATAACTTTTAATGGATCTAGTCTCAATTCAGGAGTATATTTTATAGTTTTTGAAGCTGAGAGTATTGAACAAAAGATAAAATTTAAAGAAATAAAGAAAACTTTATTGCTTAAATAAATATCTGCATTAAAAATAAAATAATTTGTACGATTATTATATATACTTATCGTGTGTATATATTTATTGCCCAGAAAAAATTTTATTAAAAGCACTTACATAGAAAATTTTGGCATTTAATTTGAAAGTAAATATTTATTTTAAAATACTTTAGGAGAGACATAAGTGAAAAAAATACTAATAACAATATTATTGTTTTATAATTTAATATTAGGTCAAGCACCCGATATTACTAATCCAGTAAATCAAGCCATAAATCAGGGCAATTCAGCAACATTTTCAGTCTCTGTTAATTCTGGTACTACTCCAATAACTTTTCAATGGCAGCGATCTGTTGACCAAAATGTAAATAATTTTACAAATATTAGTGGGGCAACAAATTTTTCATATACCATTCCTTCAGTTTCTTATTCAATGAATAATTACTGGTATAGATGTGTTGCTACTAACGATTCAGGTCAAGTTACCTCAAATTATGCAGTATTGACCGTGAATCTTCCAAATGAAAGAGTTACAGACGGTTTGCAAGTTTTATATGATTTTAAAGAAGGAAGCGGTACTACAGTTAATGATGTTTCTGGAGTTGGTGATCCACTGAACTTAACAATCAATAATACTGGAAGCGTATATTGGACACCAAAAGGATTGAATGTTATTAACGAAGTTCGTATAAAATCTAGTGAGGCTGCATCAAAAATTTATGATGCTTGTACTACTACAAACGAGATTACACTTGAAGCGTGGATATTACCATCCAATCTAACTCAAAGAAATATTTATGGTAGAATTTTAACTGTTTCCAATACTGATATTCATGAAAGAAATATATCCTTAATGCAATATGGAAATAGTTATTACACTCAGTTAAGAACGGATTCTACAAATTTAAACGGAAATCCAGCAATTTTAAATTCTGGTATTACTCAAACCTTGACTCATTTTGTTTATACTCGGGCATCAAATGGTGCTGTCAAAGTTTATATAAACGGAGTAAATGTTGTAAGTGATCAATTAAATGGTACATTGTCTAATTGGGCAAATAATTATTATTTGTATTTAGCAAGTGAAGTTTCAAATGGTTTATATTGGGAAGGTACATATTATTTAACTGCAATATATAGTAAAGCCTTGAGTGGACCCGAAATAATTCAAAATTATAATATGGGAGCAGACGCTGATAATTTCCCTCATATTGTAAAACAACCTACCAATAAAACCCCATATATAGGTAAACCAGTTACATTTTCAGTTGTTGCAATAGGGAATGGCCCTTTAACTTATCAATGGAAAGAAAATGGTGCTAATATTAGTGGTGCAACGAACTCAACATTAACATTTGATGCCCGCTTGAAGGATGATGGTAATACTTATAGTTGTGTAGTTACTGGACCAAATGGTTCAGTTGAAAGTAATGTTGTAACAATGACAGTTCAAATTCCTACACAAAGAATAATTACAGGCATCGTTGCACAGTATACTTTTCAAGAAGATGGTGGCAATAAAGTTTATGATATGTCTGGATTCGGTACACCTCTAAATCTTAATATAAATAATACTAATGCAATAAATTGGGGTCCAAGTGGACTAGAGATAAACTCACCTGCACAGATTTTCTCTGAAAATTTGGCAGAAAAAATTTATAATGCTGTTCTTGCAAATGGCCACATGACAATTGAAGCATGGATTAAACCTGCAAATACTACTCAGACTGGACCTGCTAGGATTGTTACATACTCAGCTAATTCATCATCGGTTAACTTTAGTTTAGCTCAGAATGCTGCTGAATATGAAGGAAAATTCAGGACTACTAACACCTCGAATAGTGGGCAAGCTGTAACAACTAATTCAAATATTGTTGCTAATGAACTTCAACATGTTGTATTTGTTTTTAGATCTGATGCGATTGGAATACTATATGTCAATGGTGATGAACAAAAAAGGGTTGATTTAGGAGGTGATTTTTCAAACTGGTCAAACACATTTCAATTAGCATTAGGCGGTGAATTAGATGGCTCAGCTTCTTGGCTAGGTACGTTGAATTATTTAGCAATTTTTGAAAGAAGATTATATGAGGAAGAAATATTATTTAATTATGAATTTGGACCATATGGTATTTCTGACATTAATAATCCTTCAAACCTTAACGCCAATGCTGTAAAATTTGGAGAAATTAATCTAACTTGGTCAGATAATACAAGTAAAGAGGATACTTATTTTATTGAAAGAAGTACTGGTGATCAATCAGTGTGGGCAGAAATAGCTAATTTATCTGAAAATGTAGTTACATATATTGATACAAATGTTGAAGAAGGAATTTTGTATTATTATAGATGCAGAGCTTATAATTCCCTTGCTGATGTATATTCAGATTATAGTAATATAGATACAGTTGCAGCTTTATTAAAATCACCAGCTGCTTTAGTGGGTCAAGCTAGTGAACTTGGGAAAGTTACATTATTGTGGACAGATAGTTCTGCTGTATCGCCAAGTTTTAAAATTGAACGAGGCATAGGTAATCCTGTTGTTTATTCAGTAATAGATTCAGTTAGTCCTAATGTAGTTAGTTACAATGATAATACTGTAGAAGAAGGAGTATTATATTATTATAGAGTATTTGCATATAATGCTTATACGTATTCAGAACCTTCAAATGTTATGCTTATTAGGAGTAAAGCCTCTTTTATTACTGCTCCCACAAATTTGACATCTGAACTTGATGCAGAGAATATATATCCAGTACTAAATTGGACTGATAATGCTTTTAATGAATATGGTTTTATTATTGAAAGAAAATATGAAACAGGTGGTTCTGATTTTGTTGTCATTGATACTGTCAGTATGGATGTTACAACATATATTGATTCAACAGTTGGTGCAATTGGATCATATTCATATAGAATCTTTGCTTATAATGATGAGTTTACTTCTCCTTATAGTAATGAATCTGGTGTAGATGTATTAGTTAGTGTAAATGAAGAAAATGAAATTCCAACTGAATATGCATTACTTCAAAACTATCCGAATCCATTTAACCCTACAACTAATATTCAATTTAATTTAATTGAAACATCCAAAGTAAAATTAGAAATTTATAATCTATTAGGTCAAAAAGTTTCTACTTTGATTGAAAATAATTATAGTGCAGGGAAACATGCTGTTGAATTTAATGCAAAGAATTTAACTTCAGGAATATATGTTTACTCAATAGTCGTGGAAGGAACAAGCGGTAAGCACTTTAAAGACAGTAAAAAATTAATATTATTAAAATAAAATAATATATTTTAGTAATTCAAAACCCGGGGCAAATTAACTCCGGGTTTTTTATTTTAAAGTATTTTCACTTTCCTCCGAATATTATAAAACACCGATAAAAATCAATATCTTATAAAAAGTGAGAGTTATTAAGCTAAATATAATAATGATAGTATGTCTTATATGATTAAAAATTTAGATGAAAAGGGTTTAATGTGACTGGAATCACAAAATAATATACAAATTTAATTCCAATTAAAATAATTGTTTATTTGTGAAAATTTATGCTGTTTATTTGAATAACAAAAAATTAATTAACTAAGTAAGGTTAGATATAAGAAGGATATATGAAAACAGTAGTATATATATTAAATATTCTATTTTTTACACTCTTTTTATCAAGCACAAATGCACAAAGAGTAACAGATAATCTGGTAGTGCTTTATGATTTCAGTGAAGGATCAGGAACAACAGTTTATGACCGCTCGAATTTTGGAACTCCGTTAAATTTATCCCTAAATAATATTAATTCTGTTGTTTGGAAATCTCCAGGCTTACAGATAACAGGCGAAATGAATTTAAAATCCTCTTCTACTGCAACTAAAATAGTTAATGCCTGCAAGACTTCAAATGAAGTTACTTTTGAAACTTGGATTCTTCCATCTGATACTGTTCAAAGATCTATTGTTGCCAGAATTATGACAATGACAAAGAATGATATCCATACTAATAATATCAAACTTTGGCAGCAAGCAAATGATTTTGGATTTCATTGCCGTACTTCTACTTCATCATTAAATGGAGAAGAATGGAAATTCTTTAACTTTGATGCCAAATTAATGCATGTTGTGTTTACTCATAGTCAAGATGGTACAATAAAATTATATGTAGATGATCAAATAGTAATTCAAGATACTGCAACTGGAGATTTCTCGACATGGGATGCTACATATTCCCTTTTCTTAGGAAGTGATTACGGGACGGGTAAATATTGGCTAGGAACATTTTATTTAACTGCAATATATAGTAAAGCTTTATCAGAAAGTGAAATCAGTCAAAATTATTATGATGGGATGAAAGCCTTTGACTTTGCAAATGTACAAATCACGGATATAAGTTTAAATTTGTTAGGAGATGCAAATAATAGTGGAAAATATGGGGGACATGGAATAATGTTTGGCGATGCGGATGGAGATAATGATCCGGATCTCTATATAACCATGAACAACAGTTCCCCGATGGCTGATCAATACTTTGAAAATAATGGGAGTGGAGTTTTTACTGAAAAAGCCGCTGAAAGAGGTATTGATAATTATGATTTGAAAGGGAGTCATGGATGGGTATGGGCAGACTTGGATAATGACGGTGATTATGACGGTTGGAATGGTTCATACTCAAAAAACATTCCCTACCGTAATAAAAACGATCAACCGGGATTTTTTGATAATATGTTTACTACCAGCGGAATAGATGACATTGAATTAGGAACAAGAGGGGTAGCTGCTTTTGATTTTGATAACGATGGTGACTTGGATTTATTTGGTAATAACTGGTATGCTAGAAGCACATTTGAAGATAATGAATTTTATAGAAATGACGGGAATTTTACCTTTACAAGAATAGATAATGGCCTGACTAAAGCAAAAGGTGACCAAGGAGTATGTGACGGTGATTTTGATAATGACGGAGACATTGATCTCTTACTTTCAGTCTTTGAAGGTAATGTAGATGGAAGATGTGTGAAACTGATGGAAAATGTTGATGGACAATTTATTGAGAACCTAAACACTGGCATTGATCTATGTAATGCTAGTTTTCATGGAGTAACTTTCTGGGACATGAATAATGACGGATGGTTGGATGTTGTTAGTGCTAATAGAATATTTATTAACAATAAAGACAAAACATTTTCTGAAGTAACCGGATTACCAGCATTAAGCAGCACAAGTTTTATGTTAGGGATTGCAGATTTGAATAATGATGGGTATTGGGATCTTGTGCCTCCCGGTCTTAGTCCAGTTTACATAAACAATGGTGATTTAACATTTACTCCTATCAGTTATAACACTGGAACAATAAATGACCCTAGATGTGTTTCATTTGCGGATATTGATGGCGACGGGGATATTGATTTTGCATTGGGCCAAAAAGCAACATATAATAGACTTTACAGAAATGACTATGATGGATTAAATAAGTCATTATTTGTAAAACTAAAATCAGCAGATAATCAAATAGGTGCTTTTGGATCGAAAGTATTTATATACTCTGAAAACGGTGATACATTGCTTAATTTTAGAGAAGCACATAGTAATCAAGGTTATTTATCTCAAGATGATCCTACTTTACATTTTGGCTGCGGTAATAGAAATATGGTGCTCATTAAAATTGTTTTCTTAAATGGACAGACAATTCAACTTTTAACTGAAACATATAAAACTATTATTGTTGAAGACTTTTACCCAGATAATACTGCACCTGAGCCTCCTATTTTACTATCTGCAGTAACCTCAGGAAATAATATAAAATTAGAGTGGAATAATAATTCAGCTAATGATTTACTGAATTATTCAATTTACCGATCATTGGATTCAAATGTTACATTTGATAATTTATTAAGTTTTACGAGTGATACAACTTATATTGATACGCTTGTATCTTATGGAATAAATTATTACTACGCAATCACTGCTAAAGACACAAATAGCAATGTAAGTGAATTGAGTAATATTAAATCAGCAAAAATAATAGATAATATTCCCCCAAATACTCCGTTGAATTTTACTTTAAAATTAGTTGACAAAACAATTGTTCTAAATTGGAATAACAATGTAGAACCTGATTTAGATTTTTACGCAATATATAAATCAACTGATCCAAATTTTAATCCTGATACAATGTCAACATTTACTTACAGCACATCTGATACTTTTTTAGTTGATTTTGATATTCAAAATGGCCATTATTATTATATAATATCTGCATTTGATATACATGAAAATGAAAGCAATTATTCAGATATTAAAGACATAATTATTACTTCAATTTCAAAAGAAAATGTTTTACCAACTTCGTATACTCTATATCAAAATTATCCTAATCCTTTTAATCCCTCGACGAATATTAATTTTGATATAGTTGAAAATACAAATGTATCGTTAATCATCTTCAATGTTTTAGGAGAAGAAGTAAAAAATGTTATAAATCAAAAACTAAATGCAGGCGCTTATTCCATAAATGTTAATTTTGAAAATATTGAGAGTGGTATTTATTTTTATCGAATAAGTACAAATAATTTTACTGAAACAAAGAAAATGATTTTTATTAAATAGAATAAAACCAAATTTAAAATAATCTATTTAGGTGTATTAAAATGATTATAAAAAAATATATTTCAGCAATTGTATTATTTACTTTTTTACCATTATTTAACAATTTTTCCCAGGTTTTAAGTGATCCACTTCAAGGTTCAACAATTGGAACGCAATATGGGGGCTCATTTACTGGTGAAGGGTATCAGCCAGGAATAGGTAATAATCATATACATTATAATATTCCCACTCAAATTGTAAACGGATACATTGAATTTGAAGTAAAAGGATTTAATCCTGCTGCGGTTCCTGTTGATGAAGATCATGCATTTGCAATAATTTATGACAGTAGAGGGATTACTGAGCCAATAAATTATTTTACTGGTTTTAAGTTTAATTATTTTAGATGGAATTTTCATTGGAGGCAAAATAGATCAGCTTTTAAAGGTGTTATAAATTGTGCCGCTCCAACAAGCGAAAATATAAATTCACCTGTTGGATATTGGACTCAAGTTGGAGATGAGGATCCAAGAGATTGGAATTCAGAACCAACTGGAACAGGAATTAGTTGGAATCAATCAATTTGGTATAAAATAAAAATTGAATGGAACAATAGGCAATTTACTGCATATGTTGATAATGAAATTGTTTGGAGTACGTCTGGACCTTACGACTATGCTCCTCAGCAGATGGGAATTTGGATCGGTAGTGGGCCATATAAATATGATGCCGATGTAAATGTAACCTACAGAAATTTTAAATTATATAACCTTGGTGGAACTACTTCAGATTATTTAGGAATTTCTCCACCCCAACAAACCGTTTCTTCATCGAGCGGAAGTACTAATATTTCAGTTATATCTAACATTAATTGGAACATTTCTGATAATGCTTCTTGGCTGACTTTATCATCTAATGCTGGATCAAATAATGGTACAATAAATGCATCATTCACACAAAATACTGGAACAAGTAATAGAGTTGCGACAATAACTGCAACTGGAGGAGGAATGACTCGTACAGCTACTATTACTCAGTCTGGCTTAACGTCCTCAAATTATTTATCAGTGTCAGCAGATTCATTATTTAGTTCCTTTTCAGCAGATACTGTTTCTTTTGATATTACATCAAACGTAAGCTGGTCAATTGTTGAAAATGAAGATTGGGTTAGTATTTCACCCACGTCGGGATCTAATAATTCAACTATTGGCGTAATACTTGAAAAAAATGCCTCCAGCAGTATTCGTCAAACAGTTATTTCTGTTTCTGGCGGTGGAATAACAAGAACAATACAGTTAATTCAAAACGGCTATAATGAATTTATCAATATAGAACCAGATAGCATATTTGTAAATTCATCAAATGGGGAAGCTATTTTTGAAATTTCATCAAATGTGAACTGGACAGTTGAAACCCTTGCTAATTGGTTAAGCTTTTCAACAACAAGTAGTTCAGGTAATCAAAGTCTAAAAGTTTTTTATTCTCAAAATTTTAGTGAATCAAAACGCCAAGCATTAGTAACTGTAAAAAATGATACTATTTCCCAAAACATTACAATTATACAAGAGGGCTCTTCTATTTATTTAAAAGTAAATCCGAAAACATGGCCTGTAAGCCGGTCAGGTGGTTCTGTTACATTTATGGTTGAATCTAATATTTCTTGGCAAATACAGAATAATATTAATTGGATTACTACTTCTTTTATTGATTCAAGCGGAAATGCATCTTTTATTGCCAATTTTACCACAAATACTGATACAAGTAGTAGAAAGGGTAAAATAATGATTACTGGCAGTGGTTTTACTGATTCAGTTACTATTGATCAATCAGGATCAGTTCCATTTGAAGTTATTGCTATTAGCAATCCCATTCAAGGTGGTTTTGTTATTGGTGATGGAATCTATGGACAAGGAAGTACTGTAAATTTAGAGGCAATTGCTATGGAAGGTTGGAAATTTAAAAACTGGATTGAAGATTCCACAATAATATCAGTAGATTCAGTATATAGTTTTATTTTAAATACTTCCAGGTCTTTTATTGCAAATTTTGATATGGTTACGATGGTTAATGATTTTAATGAAGTACCAACTGAATATACTTTGTATCAAAATTATCCTAATCCTTTTAATCCTAAAACAATAATAAATTTTGCATTACCTGAAGCTAACAACGTTAAAATTACTCTATATGATATGTTAGGGAATAATGTTGAAGTGATAACAAATGCTTATTATAGAGAAGGAATTCATCAAATCACTTACTCTGCAGAACATTTAAGTAGTGGAATTTATTTATACACAATTACTGCAGGTGATTTTAAAACCACTAAAAAAATGATACTCTTAAAATAAGAGTATCATTTTTTTGATATTTATAATTGAATGTTATAGATATAGATTTTAAATATTCAATTATTATCTTTTAAAAATCTCATTAAAATTTCAAACTAAATGAATATAAATAAAACTATATTTATACAAATAATTGTTTGTTTAATTTCCATTACGACAGATTCGTATTGTCAGTTACAAATCACGGATATAAGTTTAAATTTGTTAGGAGATGCAAATAATAGTGGAAAATATGGGGGACATGGAATAATGTTTGGCGATGCGGATGGAGATAATGATCCGGATCTCTATATAACCATGAACAACAGTTCCCCGATGGCTGATCAATACTTTGAAAATAATGGGAGTGGAGTTTTTACTGAAAAAGCCGCTGAAAGAGGTATTGATAATTATGATTTGAAAGGGAGTCATGGATGGGTATGGGCAGACTTGGATAATGACGGTGATTATGACGGTTGGAATGGTTCATACTCAAAAAACATTCCCTACCGTAATAAAAACGATCAACCGGGATTTTTTGATAATATGTTTACTACCAGCGGAATAGATGACATTGAATTAGGAACAAGAGGGGTAGCTGCTTTTGATTTTGATAACGATGGTGACTTGGATTTATTTGGTAATAACTGGTATGCTAGAAGCACATTTGAAGATAATGAATTTTATAGAAATGACGGGAATTTTACCTTTACAAGAATAGATAATGGCCTGACTAAAGCAAAAGGTGACCAAGGAGTATGTGACGGTGATTTTGATAATGACGGAGACATTGATCTCTTACTTTCAGTCTTTGAAGGTAATGTAGATGGAAGATGTGTGAAACTGATGGAAAATGTTGATGGACAATTTATTGAGAACCTAAACACTGGCATTGATCTATGTAATGCTAGTTTTCATGGAGTAACTTTCTGGGACATGAATAATGACGGATGGTTGGATGTTGTTAGTGCTAATAGAATATTTATTAACAATAAAGACAAAACATTTTCTGAAGTAACCGGATTACCAGCATTAAGCAGCACAAGTTTTATGTTAGGGATTGCAGATTTGAATAATGATGGGTATTGGGATCTTGTGCCTCCCGGTCTTAGTCCAGTTTACATAAACAATGGTGATTTAACATTTACTCCTATCAGTTATAACACTGGAACAATAAATGACCCTAGATGTGTTTCATTTGCGGATATTGATGGCGACGGGGATATTGATTTTGCATTGGGCCAAAAAGCAACATATAATAGACTTTACAGAAATGACTATGATGGATTAAATAAGTCATTATTTGTAAAACTAAAATCAGCAGATAATCAAATAGGTGCTTTTGGATCGAAAGTATTTATATACTCTGAAAACGGTGATACATTGCTTAATTTTAGAGAAGCACATAGTAATCAAGGTTATTTATCTCAAGATGATCCTACTTTACATTTTGGCTGCGGTAATAGAAATATGGTGCTCATTAAAATTGTTTTCTTAAATGGTAGTACATTTAATAAAATTGTTAATACCAATCAAACTTTAGAAATTACTCCTTTTTTAATTGAAGTAAATGTGTTTTTAGAAGGTAGTTATAAAAATAATAATGTTGAATCATTAGATATATCTTTATTGCACCCTTTTAATCAAAATCCATGGAATTACAACGGAAATGAACTTACAACTAATGAATTTAAAGTAAATAACAAAGTTATTGATTGGTTATTACTAGAACTCAAAAATAATTCTAATCAAGTAACTATAAGAAAAGCTGTATTATTAAAAAACAATGGGCAAATTATTAACACTTATGGTTCAAAAAAAATTGATTTTTGGAATATACCAACCGGAAATTATAATTTAATTATTTATCATCGAAATCATTTACCGGTTATGAGTTCTGAAACTATTAACTTCCCATAATATATATTATGGATTTTGAAAAGTATAATATCATAACACTAATCAGTGTCGAACTTATTTAAAACAATAAAGCCTGCATTAGCAGGCTTTATTTAATTTATATATTATTGATTTTATTCTAAAAGTAACATTTTATTTGTTTGGAAAAAATTACCTGATCTTAAAGAATAAAAATAAATTCCAGAAGGAAGATTTTTTGCATTAAAAGTAATTGAGTAAGTTCCCTCTGATTTAAATTCGGAGATTAATTTTTGAACTTCTTGGCCTAATGAATTATAAATTACTAATTCAGTATATCCACCTTCAGGTAATGCAAATTGAATGTTTGTTGTCGGGTTAAATGGATTAGGATAATTTTGTAAAAGTGCAAACTCTTCAGGTAAATTAGATTCAATAGAATTACTATTACTAATATCTTTAGCAAGACTTGAAGATCCGCCCACACTAAAAATATCACTTCTATCATAATGGCTCCATTCTTTTGTATCTTTTACTCTCACAATACAATTATTCGAATTCACATTTGGTACAGTCCAACTAAAATTGCCGTCATTTGATGTTGAACTAGCAATTTGAGTCCAATTTTCACCACCATTAGTACTGAAATATAGCCCAACATTGGTTACACTTGAAGGACCAACCCAAGTAATTTGGTGTACACTTCCAGGTACTAAAGACTGTCCTGCCGAAGGAGAAGTAACCATAAGCTCATCGTCCGTTGGCGGAGGTGGAGGAGTACCATCTTTACTAATTTTGAAGATATCACTTCTATCATAGTGGCTCCATTCTTTTGTATCTTTTACTCTAACAATACAACTATTTGAAATTACGTTAGGTACAGTCCAGCTAAAATTACCATCACTTGGAGTAGAACCGGCAATAGTTGTCCAATCTTCACCACCATTAGAGCTGAAATAAAGTCCAACATTGGTTACACTCGACGGGCCTGACCACATAATTTGATGTACGCTTCCTGGTACCAAAGTTTGTCCGGCAGAAGGAGAAGTAACCATTAACTTATCGCCGGTTGGCGGAGGTGGAGGTGTACCATCTTTACTAATTTTGAAGATATCACTTCTATCATAGTGACTCCAATCTTTTGTATCTTTTACTCTAACAATACAACTATTTGAAATTACGTTAGGTACAGTCCAAGTAAAATTACCATCATTAGGAGTAGAACCAGCAATAGTTGTCCAATCTTCACCACCATTAGAGCTGAAATAAAGTCCAACACTAGCTATACTTGAAGGGCCTGACCACATTATTTGATGAACACTTCCAGGGACTAAAGATTGTCCAGCCGAAGGGGAAGTAACCATAAGATCACCACCGGTTGGCGGAGGTGCAGATATTCCATTTTGTGTAATAGTTGCAGTTCTAGTAATTCCACTGCCAGAAACTGTCACAGTTGCAGTTCTTGAACTAGAACTTGTGTTTTCTTGAAAAGTTGCAGTAATACTTCCATTATTACTTCCTGAAGTCGGAGATAATGATAACCAAGATGCATTATCGCTAGCGCTCCAACTAACATTTGATGAAACAGAAATATTTGTATTTCCAGCACTTGAAGCAACATTTTGACTTGAAGGACTTATTGATAAATTGTTTGTAGTTGAAGAAGTACCATTTTGTGTAATAGTTGCAGTTCTAGTAATTCCACTGCCAGAAACTGTCACAGTTGCAGTTCTTGAACTAGAACTTGTGTTTTCTTGAAAAGTTGCAGTAATACTTCCATTATTACTTCCTGAAGTCGGAGATAATGATAACCAAGATGCATTATCGCTAGCGCTCCAACTAACATTTGATGAAACAGAAATATTTGTATTTCCAGCACTTGAAGCAACATTTTGACTTGATGGACTTATTGATAGTTCATCAACTGGCGTTACAACGCCACCATATGAATAAACTTTAAAATTTCTAAAAGTTTGACCAGAAACGTCACTATTATATTTTCCAGGACCGCTTCCTAACCAAATCCTAAAGTCTTTTGGTGCATAATCATATGGTCCAGATGAATTCCAAACTAGTTGACCATTTGCATAAACTTTAAATTGTTTATTTCTCCATTCAACTTTAATTTTTGTCCAAGCAGAAGAATTCCAACTAAAACCAGTTCCAGTTGGTTCTGTATCATAATCTCTTGGATCTTCACTGCCAACCTGCACCCAATAACCGATATTGGAATTGTTACTTGTTGAAGGCGAAGCTAAATTTACAACACTTTTAAAAGCTGCTCTATTTTGTCGCCAATGTAGATTCCATCTAAAAAAGTTGAATTTAAAATTGCCAAAATAACTAGCAGGTTCATTAATCCCTCTGCCGTCATACATTGCTAAAAATCCATGATCTTCACCAACAGGAACTGATGAAGGTCGAAAACCGGTCATTTCAAACTCTACATATCCATTTGGTATTTGATTAAGTTTATAAAGAATATGATTTTCACCAGTTCCCGGCTGATATCCTTCTGATGTAAGGGTTCCGCCATATCTCTGACCTTGTGTTGAACCAGAAAGTGCATCAGATAAAACTAACGTTTGAGAAAATATTGTTGCTGATCCTAAAACTAAGAATATTAAAGTTATAAGCAGCCTTTTAAGTTGGTTGTAGTACATAATACCCCTTTGATTTATTGATTAAAAAATTTTAGGTAGAATGAAAAGTATATTGAGATTATAAAAATTTATATTATTTTATTTAAGCTCAAAAACGATCAAAGTTTAAATTAAACTATTATTCTGATTATGCCTCCAAATAAATAAAACATATTGTAAAATAACAAGGCATATTACTATAACTATTGTTTTTCCTTGGTGATATATATCACAATTGGGAAAATAATTGTTTTAAAATGATTTTTTTTTTTCGAAAATATTCAATAAAAACAAATTTTTTAGATTTTTATGTATTTTGCATTGTGATTATTATCACAATGTATTTTTTTTGTAAGAAATTAAAACTTGACACTCAAGGAGTTTACATGAGTAAGCAAAAAGCTTTTAGAAAAAGAGATGATTTTGGCAATTTTGACAGTAATTTTGATTTTTTAAAGAAAATTAAACAATTTACAAAGCAAATTGAAATACTGGAAATTGGCAGTGGAAAAGGTAGATTACTATCAAAATTAGTTGAAGAAGGATATAATGTAAGTGGAATAGAATTACGCCAAGAATATATTGATAGAAGTTTTGAATTATATGGAAAATTACCAGTTGAACAAATGTCTGGCGATAATATGAAGTTTTCTGATTCAAAATTCGATTGTGTAATAAGTTTTGACGTTTTTGAACATATCCCCGATTCTGATAAACACTTAAGTGAAGTTAATAGAGTTTTAAAAAATGGCGGCTTTTATTTACTTCAAACTCCAAACAAATGGACCAATACAATATTTGAAACAATTAGATGGAAGAGTTTTACCTCATGGCGTCAAGATCATTGCTCTTTACATAACTATTGGCAAATTCAAAAAAGATTTAATAAACATAATTTTGAAGTTGAATTTTATGATGTTCCAATTGTCACTGATTTTTTTAAATTCAAGATTAAAAGTTTTCTTGGAAATTTTGGATTAACATTAATAAAGATCATTAATCCAGATAAATTACCACGTCCTTTGAAAACAAATTTTTACATAATGGCAAAAAAAACGAACTAATTTAATTATATTAATAATATTAAAGGTTTTTAATTTTTAAAGCTTGGTATGCTCTATATTTTTATTAATAAGTAAATTCATTTAAACTTTTAATAAAATGAAAATATACTGTACATTCCTTCATAAATCAAATAAAAGCCTATTCCAAATAGGAATATTCCAAGGATTTTTATCAAACCATTTAACAAATCTATATTTAGCTTATCTCTGTGTTTAATTAAAAATTTTGTTAAGAGATAAAACCAAATAAAACTTCCTATACCAACCATAACTGCATAAGTCATACTTAAGATAAACGAAGAGAGCGATTCCTTATTTGCAGTTTCTGAATTTTCATTTTGAAGAAATTCAAACTCGTCTAAGGATTCAATTTTATTTCCGGTTATTTCTTCAATTGAAGTAACGTTATCATACATTAGCAAATCTAAACCGCCGGTGTTTAATCCGACGGATGACGCAAAAGATAGCAATAAAAATGAGGAAGTAAACCAGCCTAAAAATAGTGACGGGTTCGATAAATTTAAGATAATGCCGGTTCTAAAGCCGCCCGTTGGTGATTTGTATTTACTTTTTAGAGAAGGCTCATTACTTAATTGTTCCAATTTTATTTTTGTTTTTATAATCTTAAAAGCGACAAACAAAAGAAATATTGAACCAATAATTAAAATAATTGGTATGACTTTTTGATAATACGAGTAAAGTGAAGTTAATCCATATATGGCAATAAAAACGTAAACAGTTTCAATAATTGCTCCTCCAAGAGAAGTTCTAATACAATACCTTGAATTTCCCTTTAACGCGCTAGATGTAATTAATATACTTATTGGTCCAGCAATTGGAACTGAGAAAAAAAAGCCTGCGAAAAGACCTAGGAAAAATATAACTAAAAAACTTTCAGTCATTATAATTTGCTTAACTTTTGATTTTGCAGAATTAATTTAGTAAATGATATATAGATTACAAAAAAGTAAAAGCAGTTCAGTTATCTTAATATAAAATGCTGTCTGCGGAGTGTTTATTTTTTAAATATTTATGTGTGCTTAATTGAGATTGGTTCAAGCTTATTATTCTATCTTTTTTATATTCATTTTTATCAAGTTTATCAATTATTCTTGCTTTTACATTATCATTTAGCTGAAGATCAATTAAATCCAATATTTCTTTTTTAATTTCTTCATCTTCAATCGGAAAAATAACTTCTATTCTTCTACTTAAATTTCGCTTCATCCAATCAGCAGAACCAGTATATATTTTTGGATTTCCATTATTATTAAAAATAAAAATTCTTGAATGCTCTAAATATCTATCAACTATACTAATAATATTAATATTCTTACTAAAATTGCTGATTCCAGGTATTAAACAACAAATTCCTCTTATAATTAAATCAATTTTAACACCTGCATTGCTTGCCTCATAAAGTTTAATTATCATTTTTGTATCTTCTAAACTGTTCATCTTTAAAATAATGCGAGCATCTTTTCCCTTTTTCGCTAACTCAATTTCATTATCAATTAGTTTTACAAATTCTTTTCTCATATTGAAGCGGGAAACCAGCAGCTTTTTAAATTTTGGATGAGTCTTATTATCCGATAAATATTTAAATACTTCTTTCACTTCTTCTGTTACTTTTGTGTTAGTTGTAAAATAACCTAAATCAGAATAAAGTTGAGCCGTTTTTTCATTAAAATTTCCAGTACCTAAATAACAGTAGCTCTTTTCCTCATTCTCTTCAATTCTATTTACCATTGCAAGTTTTGAATGAACTTTTAAGCCTGGGAAACTATATAAAACCTCAATACCTTGCTGCTTCATTTCTTCAGCCCAATATAAATTTGATTCTTCATCAAATCTTGCTTTCAATTCAACAAAAACAATTACTTTCTTTTTACGCAAAACAGCTTTTACAAGAGTATTGATAACTTCAGATTCCTTTGCAACTCTATATAATGTTAAATATATTGAAGTCACTTTTGGATCATCTGCCGCTTGATCAAGAAACTGCAGAACATAATCAAACGTTTGATATGGGAAGTATAAAATGAAATCTTTTTTTGCTATCGCATCAAATAGGATTGGGTTTTTATCAAGTCCAGCATGTCTTAAAGGCGGGAGTGGACTATTAAACAAATTAACATTTTGTTTATACGGAAATGTAAAAAAGTCACTAAAGCTTAGATATTTTCCTCTAGGGGCTAAATCATTCTTATTTATTTTAAATGATTCAGTCAAAATTTTTAAAAACTCACTTGGTATTTGCGGATCATAAAGAAATCTTGAAGGAGCTCCTATACTTCTTTTAATCAAACTTCGTTTAATTTTTTCAACAAGGTTTCCGCTGTATTCATCATCAATGTATAATTCAGCATCTCTGGTAAGCTTTATTGAATATGATTCAATTACCTTATACCCTTGAAATATTGAGCTCAAATTTATTCTTATTATATCATCAAGAAAAATTATGTAAGTTGAATTATCATCGCTTGGAAGTTCAACAAATCTTGGTAAATGGTTGCTGGGAATTTCTACAATTGCATATTTAAATTGTATTCTTTTTTTTGCTTTTGATTCCAGTGATTTTAATTTAACTGCTAAATAAAGTCTTCTGTTTCTTAGGAATGGAACAATTCTATTTTTAACCAAAAGTATAGGTTGAATTTGCGGTACAACTCTTTCTTCAAAATATCTTTTTATAAATAGTTTTTGCTTAGCTGTAACTTTTGAATCATCTATTAGATTTATATTATTTTTACTTAGTTCCGGAATAATTTGTGTTTTAAAAATTTGTCTTAATTCTACTTGATGCTTATTTACAATCTTTGAAATTTCACTTAGAATTTTTACTGGTTCAATATTTAGTTCCTGCTGAGTTTTTTTACCAACATTTAATATACTGCGTAATCCAGCAACCCTTACTCTAAAAAATTCATCTAAGTTAGAAGAGTATATGGCTAAAAATTTAATACGTTCAAAAAGGGGAACATTAGGATCTTTTGCTTCTTGCAGAACTCTATAATTAAACGACAGCCAGCTTAAATCTCTATTTTTAATCTTTTTCTTCATTTATATATTTTTTAGGATATTCAAAGTGCATTAAATTTCCAGAACTTCCTTCAATATTATTCCAAGAGTTTAAGTTAAAATCAATTTGTACAAATCCACATGTTGGCAAATTTGTAATTTTCTTATCTGCCAAATAATTTGAAATAAGTGTAAATCCGGGATTATGTCCAAATAACATTAAACTGGAATATTCATCTGAATTATTATTGATAATCCGCATCAAATCAGAAACAGCTGCCTCATAAATGTTTTCATTTTTAATTATACTGTTAACATCATATCCTAAAAATTCAGCAATTATTTCAGCTGTTGTAATTGCTCGTTTTGCCGGACTTGAATAAATTATTTGAGGTGATTTAATTCTTTCACTTAATAATTTACCCATAAAAGGTGCATCTCTCTGACCACGTTCGTTTAAAGGTCTTTCAAAATCAGACAAATTTGGAAAATCCCAACTTGATTTTGCATGTCTAATAAGATATAAAGTTTTCAATATTATTAAGATCTTTCTTTATTATAGTTGATTAAGATATTTTTGAAATTTTATAATATTTACATCTCTTTGATGATTAAATTCTTTTTTACAAAATTCAGTAAAGAAAAAAGTTTCATTCAAAAAATCTAAATTCTTTTTTAACCAATCTTTTTCAAGATATTTTTTATTCTTTCTAAATTCCATTTCATTTTTTAATAATATACTTTTTTCAAAAAAGTCTTCTGAACCAATATGACTAACATCTGCATCGCAAATTATTTCTTCAAGAATGTTTTTAGGATTATGAGGAATTTTTGTAGCAAGTATACATCCAACTACAGTTTTAATATCCTTTTCATTACAATGGCAAGTATGCATATATTGTTCAGCATATTTTGCGCTTAATTCTTCATGATCATCCCAAATCTTAATATGACCAATATCATGTAACCAAGCGGCAACTAATAATTGATTGATTTCCTTTTCTGAAATTTTTGATTCAGAAGAAATTACTTTGACCATTTCAACTACTTCAATCACATGGTCAATGTTGTGATAAACATTTTCCTTTGGATTATTTTTATAATAATAATTCCTAACGTGATTTTCAATTTCAGAAATATTCATTTATTTTCTAGCATGTAAAAAAAATATAATCTTATTAATTTAGTAAAATCAAAATTTTATATTCATAATATATAAAATACTATTAAAAATAGAGTTACTAAGTAGTATTCACTTACAGAGACAATTTTGAAATCAAAACCAAAATATTGGTATAATCAATCTGCAGTTATTCCTTTCAGAAAAGAAGGTGATAATTTTGAAGTGTTAATTATTACAACAAGAAAAGGAAAAAACTGGACTATTCCCAAAGGAATTATTGACAAAGATTTGACTCCTCAAGAATCAGCTCTTAAAGAAGCAAAAGAAGAAGCTGGAATTAGTGGAAAAATATCTAAACATAAAATAGGCAACTATACTTATAAAAAGTGGGGAAGCAAATGCAGTGTTGATGTTTTTGCACTTGAAGTAGAAAATATTTATGATACTTGGGAAGAAAACAATAGACAGAGAAAATGGGTGACTACAATTGATATAGATAATTTTATTAAGAAAAAGAAAATTATTAAACTAGTAGATAAGCTTATTGACTATTTTGATAAAAAATAATCCTATATCGTACCTTCAGAACAGCAATTTTCTTCAACAACTTCGGTAGTAGCAGGTACGTGTAATTTTTTCTCTGGTGGACTTAAAAATGGTATTCCTAGGCTCAATCCACGTAAAATAAATATAATTGCTAGAATAATAGCAAAAACCGGAATTAGTTTATTTATTCTGGTTCTTAAACCGCCGCTAACAAATTTACCTACTAAAGAAGTAGCAAACATAATCGGAACAGTTCCCAATCCAAATAATGCCATAAAAGCAGCACCGGAAATAAAATCTCCAGTTGTTATTGCGCCAGCTAAAGCCACATAGACAAATCCACAAGGCAGAAATCCATTAATAATACCAAAAATGAATAATGATTGTGGTGAACCGCTTTTGGTTAATTTTTTAAATGATTTTTTTACAAAACCACTTAAAACTTGATAAGGTTTAGTAATTGATAATTTCCCTTTATACTTACTTGGAATGAGATAATAAACAAGTATTGAAACACCAAGTGCAATTGAAGCATAACGCTGAAGACCAGCTAACGCAATCCCTTTTCCAAATAAACCGAAAATTGCACCAAAAAAAGCATAAGTAACAACTCTTCCCAGATTATATAAAATTCTGCTTAAAACTAATTGAAAGTTTGAACCTTTTCCAATCGGAAGAGCCAAAGCAATTGGGCCACACATTCCAACACAATGAAAACTTCCCAAAAAACCAATAACAAATCCACCCCAAATTGATACGTCCATTTTATTGCACCATTAATATTTTTTCATTAAAGTATGATAAATTATCAACGTTCCAATCAACTTGAATTTTCCACATACCGCTTATTAAATTTTGTGTGCCAATAAGCTGTAAATTAGAATCTTCAACTTTTATTGGAATGTTTATATCTAATTTTCTATCTGAAGGTCTGTAAAGAATAATGTTACCGGTTATTGTTTTATCAATTAAGTTTGAAGGAAATCTAAGTTCAATATTTTTGGAAACAATTCTTATATTCAAGTTTTCTGAAAGAGCATTAGTTCTCTTTATTGTTTCCATTCTATCATTATATTTAGTTTCAGCTTCATAATAATCATCTCTAACTAAATTTACATCCTGATTAAATGCAAAATAAACAAACCAGAAAGTTATTAAGGTAAATATTATTATTGAAATAGTTATTCCAACACCCCAATTAATTTTCACTATTTAATTTCCTTCCTTTAATCTTACCCAAAAAAGAAGTTTTTATTACATCAATTGTTTTTCCATTTGCTTTTACTGCAACTTCAATTGGTGTATTTAATTTAGTTACTTTATCTTGAGGCAGAATTACAAAAAATTTACCTTCAGAAACTTCTTGCGGTCTTAAAGTTAAATCTCCTGCTACAACTTTAATTTCGCCTTTCATATTATTTAATTCTAAAGTTGTAGGCACTGTATTAAAAGTTTTATTAATTATTTTTACATCATACAAGTTGCTTATTTTATTATCGGGCTGTTCTTGTGCTAAAAGTCCTGCAGTTCTAACTATTGAAAGTTCAAAATCTGATCGGGTAGTTAGTAAATATGCAATTAAGCTAAACAATAAGAATAACACTACTGTATACCCAATTGCTTTAGGTGTAAATACTTTTCTGACCCCAGTTTCAATTTCATTTTTTGATGCATATCGTATTAAACCAATTGGACGTTTAACTTTTGTCATTACTTCATCGCAGGCATCAATACATGCGGTACAGTTTACACATTCTAGTTGTGTCCCGTTTCTTATATCAATTCCGGTCGGACAAACATCTACACAAAGATGGCAATCAATACAATCACCATTGTTTTGCTCAACATCTTTTCTGATTTTTCCTCTTGGCTCACCTCTTTTATTATCATAATGAATAACAATAGAATCTGGATCAAGCATAACACCCTGAAGTCTTCCATAAGGGCAAATCATTGTACATACTTGTTCTCGGAAATAAGCTCCCATAAAATAGGTTACGGCAGTAAAAATCATCATTGCCATAAATCTTCCAAACACTTCTGGAATAGGTTTGCTAATTAATTCACCAAGTGCGTCAACGCCAATTACCCAAGCCAGCAAAGCGTTTGCAATAGCAAAAGCAAGTATGAAAAATATAATATGTTTTGAAATTTTCTTAAACAGTTTTGCTGCATCCCATGGAGCTTTGTTTAGAGCTCTTTGTTTATTTGCATCACCTTCAATTAAATATTCAACTTTTCTAAAAACCATTTCCATAAAAATTGTCTGAGGACAAATCCAGCCGCAAAAAATTCTGCCATATACAACAGTAAAAAGAAAAATAGAAATTATTAGTCCAATTATTGAAAGTACAAATAAATGAAAATCATGCGGTCCGAATGCAATACCAAATAGAATAAATTTTCTATTTAAAATATCCAACAGCATAAATGGATGACCATTTACCTTAATAAAAGGAACAAAGAAAAGCACAGCAAGTAAAATTATTGCTGCAACTACTCTAAATCTGTGAAATTTGCCTTTTGGTTTTTTGGGATAAATCCAAATTCTTTTCCCTTCTTCCGTAACTGTTGCTAAATGATCTCTGAATTCTTCATTGTTGGGTGAGCTGTTTTTTTCGTTCATCGGGTTTTAATGTCTTTTTATACTATAAAATATAATTGATATTGAAAACATACAAAATAAAATGATTTAAAAAAAAACCCTGATATACATTAATGTTTACCAGGGTTTCTTGAAAAAATTATCTAACAATTATTCATAAGTATATAAATCACCTTCCGGTGCTTTTTGATTTGGAGGATTGGTTCCTCTTAACGTTAATATATAGCTAGCAACCTCCTGCATTTGAGTTGGATCTAATTGAGCTTGCCAACTAATCATACCTTTTTGAGGGACACCATATTTTATAGTTTTGAAAAGGTCATTAATTTTATTACCGTGAATCCAATAATCATCAGTAAAATTAGGACCTACCAATCCTTCACCGTTCATTCCATGGCAAGCTGCACAATTCTTGATAAAAATTTCTTTACCACTTGCAATAGCGGCAACATCATCCAGAACAGTTACAGTTTCTTCATTTACTAGTGCACCGCTTTTGTTAAGTATTTCTCTTTCCATTGCGGCTACTTGAACTTCAGCTGCGTATTCATCTTCCTGAACGTTACCACTGCCTAAAATATGATAATCAACCATATAGTAAGCAGCCCATAACATGGAACCGTAAAAAATTGCCATAAACCATGGTGGAATTTTGTTATTCAGTTCTTTAATTCCATCAAAATCATGATCAAGCAATAATTTTTGCTCATCATCAATTGATGGTCTTTGATTTAGCATCTGCATAAGTTTTCTGAAACCGGATTCTTCAGCAGATTCACTTTTTTCAGAATAAACAAGAACTAGCCACATTATTACTGCAACTAAAAATGCTGTAACTGCCACCATAATTTTAATTATGGATTCAAGTCCACCTCCAGATTCAGCTGTTGTTTCTGCAAAAATTGGCGAACTTAGAATGAACAGGAGAAATATTACAGCAATTACATTAAAGTTTTTAATTACTTTCATTTTCATTCTCTGTATTATTTATAAAATTATCATTTTCTAAAGGGATATTTTCTAATTTAGAAATATATTCTTTGTCTCTAGTAAAAATCCAAATAACGGCTCCAACAAATACTGCAAAAAATAAAATAAGCGTAATAACTGGATATATAGAAACATTTTCAATCGAAGATAAATAATTAGAAAATTTCATTTATTACCTATTTGTTTTCTGCTACTTCAGCTTTAATGTCAGTTCCCAATCTTTGCAGATAAGCAATTAAAGCAACAATTTCTTTATCAGGTTCAACAACAATACCGTTATCTAATAAATCATTTACAATGGTTTCTGCTTGCTGAGCCATTTCTGCATGAGCAACTTCTTCATATCCTTCTTCATAAGGAACGCCTAAGGTTCGCATTGCTGAGATTTTTGCCTTCAAATTTGAATCATCTAGTTTGTTTTCTAATAGCCAAGGATATGGAGGCATTAAAGAACCAGGTGACATTGATCTAGGATTTTCCATATGTAAATAATGCCACATATTAGAATATTTTTTTCCTATTCTGTGTAAATCAGGTCCAGTTCTTTTTGAACCCCATAAAAATGGATGATCATAAACAAATTCGCCTGCTTTGGAATATTCACCATATCTTTCAACTTCTGATCTAAAAGGACGTACAAGTTGACTATGACAACTATTACAAGCATTGGAAATATAGATATCTCTGCCTTCCAACTCTAATGGTGTGTATGGCTTAACAGAAGCAATAGTTGGAATATTTGATTTTACCAAATAGGTTGGGATAATTTCTACTAAACCACCAATAAGAATTGCAACTAAAGCCAAAACTGTAAATAATATAGCTTTTGATTCAAGGTATCTATGGATCATGCCATATTGTAATTTTTCTGTAACTGGGCCTCTTGGAGCAGCTTCAGCGGCTTCTTCAGCAGTAAATGAGCCTTTGCCCATTGTTTTAAATAAATTGTATGAAGCAATTAAAATTCCAGTTAAGTATAATAATCCGCCAATTGATCTCATAATATACATTGGAACTATTTGAAGAACTGTTTCAAGAAAGTTTGGATATTTTAATAAACCAAGAGGAGTAAATTCTTTCCACATAAGTGATTGTGTTATACCTGACCACCACATTGGAATTACCCAAACAACCATTCCTAAAGTGCCAATCCAAAAATGAACATTAGCTAATTTTTTTGAATAAAGATCAGTCTTCCATAATTTTGGTACTAACCAATAAAGCATACCAAAAGTCATAAAACCGTTCCATCCTAATGTGCCAACATGAACGTGTGCTAAAATCCAATCTGTAAAATGTGCTAAAGCGTTAACATTTTTTAATGAAAGCATTGGACCTTCAAAAGTAGACATACCATATGCAGTAACACCAATAACAAAGAATTTTAATACCGGATTATCTCTAACTCTATCCCAAGCACCTCTTAAAGTTAACAAACCATTTAGCATACCTCCCCAAGAAGGCATCCATAACATAATTGAGAAAACTGTACCTAATGATTGAGCCCAGTTTGGTACTGCAGAATACAATAAGTGGTGAG
Organism: Ignavibacteriales bacterium; assembly: GCA_020635275.1. GTDB lineage: Bacteria > Bacteroidota > Ignavibacteria > Ignavibacteriales > Melioribacteraceae. The sequence goes on along the minus strand of JACKAA010000002.1, from coordinate 226,072 downwards.
GTCCAGCCCAAATATAAATGAATATCAAAGTCCAGAAATGAAGAATTGATAACTTATATGAAAAAATTGGTCTGTTTGCAGCTTTAGGTAAAAAGTAGTACATTAAACCTAAGAAGGGTGTTGTTAAGAAAAAAGCAACAGCATTGTGACCATACCACCATTGAACTAAAGCATCTTGAACACCTGCATAAACAGAATAACTTTTCAAAAAAGTTACAGGCAATTCTATAGAATTACCAATATGTAAAACTGCAACTGTTACAAATGTTGAAATGTAAAACCATGCAGCTACATAAATGTGTTTCTCTCTTCTTTTAACAAGGGTTCCAATCATATTTACACCAAATACAACCCAAACTAGTGCAATCAAAATATCAATTGGCCATTCTAATTCAGCATATTCTTTTGATGTTGTAATACCAGTAACTAATGTTACTGCGGCTAAAACAATAATTAATTGCCAACCCCAAAAATTAATTTTACTTAATACATCGCTAAACATTCTTGCTTTAGTAATACGCTGCAGGGAATAATAAACACCTGTGTAAATAGCATTTCCTACAAAAGCAAAGATAGCAGCATTAGTATGCAACGGTCTTAAGCGACCAAAAGTTGTAAATGACAATCCGAGGTTAAGTTCGGGAATATAAAGCTGGGTTGCAATAATTACCCCAACCAATAGCCCAACAATACCCCATACAATCGTTGCTATTAGAAACAGCTTAACGATCTGATTGTCATAATTGAACTTCTCAACATTCATATACAGAGCTCCTTATTTGATTAAATTAGTGTATCTATAATCATTTATGAATTTTTCTTGGAGGTTTCTTTTTTTACTTCATTATCAAATAAAATTCTTATTGATGGTGTATAGTTGTCATCGTATTGCCCGGTTTTAACAGACCAGATATATGCTGCTAAAAACATTATGGCTACAAACGAGCTGAAACCTATTAAAACAAAAATAACAGACATTTACAACAAGCCTCTTTTTTTTGCTATCATATTGGTTGTTAAAGTAGAAAAAACAACAACAGAAATTGAACTTAAAGGCATTAATATTGCTGAAATTACAGGTGATAATGATCCCTGTACTGCGAAACTTAAACCTACAATATTATATAAAAAAGATATAATAAAACTTAAGATAATAATATTTTTACTAGTTTTCGAAAATTTTATAAAGGTATCTAATTTATTAAATGAATCGGCATCAAGAATACCATCACAAGCAGGTGAAAAATTATTTATATCTTCTGCAATAGAAATTCCGACATTACTTCTTTTTAACGCTCCGGCATCATTTAATCCGTCACCGATCATTAATACCTTAGCATTTTTATTTTGAAGATTTTCGATAAAGGCTAATTTATCATAAGGTGTTTGCTTAAATAACATTTTTGTTCTATTTGTGAAAAACTGAAGTAAAGTTTCTTTTTCTCCATCGTTATCACCAGAAAGTACCGATAATTTATAATGATCCTGTAATGAAGAAATAACTTCCTTAAGCTTTGGACGATACGAATTTCCAATTGTGAAAAAGCCTTTTACTGATTCATTTATTGATAAGTAAACTTTTGTACTTAAATTATTTTCATCGTTATTTGAATTTTCTAAAACATAAGTTTTAGATCCAATTTGAATTTGGTTGCCATCAATTTCTGCTGTTATACCCTGACCCGGAATTTCTTGATAATTATTTATGGTTAATAATTCAGCACTTTCAAATAATTCAAAAATACTCTTACTTAAAGGATGTGATGAATTTCTCACTAATGATTTTACTAATTTTTTTTCATAATCAGAAAGATCATCTCCTTGAAAATTTACATGTGCATTTTTAGTCTCAGTTATTGTTCCGGTTTTATCAAAAACAATTGAAGTAATAGAAGATAACTTTTCAATAATATGAGTACTCTTTAAATAGAACTTGTTCCGCCCAAATATTCTCATACTGCTGCCAAGAGTAAAAGGTGTTGATAAGGCAAGAGCGCAAGGACAAGCAATAATCAGCACGGCAGTAAGTGCATTAAATGCCAAAGAACTGTCTATTGGAAACCAATAAATTGCAGCAAAACTTGCAATTGAAATAACCACAAATGTAAAATATTTACTAACTACATTTACAAATGCATCAATTTTGCTTTCATCTTCTTTTTCAAAAACTTTATTATTCCATAATCTGGTTAAATAACTTTGAGAAACTTCTTTAACTGTCTCAATTTCAATTGCTCCGCCAACTTGTCTTCCGCCTGCATAAATTAAATCACCATTTACTTTCTCAATGGGATTTGATTCTCCGGTTACAAAACTATAATCAATAAAAGCACTTCCATTTATCAGAATTGCATCAGCAGGAATTAATTCACCATTTTTAATTACAATTCTATCTCCAACCATAAGTTTTTCAACAGGCTTTGTAGTTTCAATTTTATTTTTAATAATTGTAACGGCAATTGGGAAATATGATTTATAATTTCTTTCAAAATTTAATGCTGCATAAGTTTTATTCTGAAACATTTTGCCAACTATCAGAAAAAAGACTAGTGCTGTCATTGAGTCTAAATAACCGGCTCCGGTTTGCGTAAAAATTTCAAACAGACTACGGAAAAAAAGAACAATTATTCCTAATGAAATTGGAACATCAACATTTACTATTTTCTTCTTTAATCCTTTATATGCAGAAACGAAATAATCGCTTGCACTATAGAAAAATACCGGTAATGAAAACAATATATTTAGATAACTAAATACAGGCTTAATATTGTCTGTTGTTAAATCATTTAGAGATAGATATTCTGGAAAGCTAAATAACATAATATTGCCGGCACAAAATCCTGCAACACCAATTTTATACCAGAGTTTCTTATTTATTACTGCTGATTTTTCAAATTCTTTTTCGGCTAGATTCAAATCGGGTTCGTAGCCAATTGAATCTAATAAAATAACAACATTTTTTAGATTAGTTTTTTCTTCATCAAACTTAACAGAAACAATTTTTTTTAGAAAATTTGCTTCGGAATGAATTATTCCCGAATCCATCTTATATAAGTTTTCTAAAATCCAAATACAAGAACTGCAGTGTACTTGCGGAATACTGAAGGTAACAGTAGTTATTTTACCATCGGTAAAATCAATTAATTTTTCTTTTAATTCTGGATCTTCAAGAAAATCAAAATTCTTTTTAATATCATTTTTTTGACTTAAACCAGGATTTTCATCTAGATTGTAATAGGTACATAAATCATTTGCATCTAATAGCTCATAAACGGTTTTGCAGCCGTTGCAGCAAAATAATTTTTCACCAATTCTAATTTCATCATCACTGCATTCTTCTCCGCAATGATAGCAAATTAGTTTTTCGGCAATGCCTATTTCTTGATCCTTTCGCAATTTTGTTATATAAAGTATGTGTGGTATTATTTGTGGGTATAAAATAATTATTTTTATTTAAATATGAAGAAAAAAAAGAAAAATTATTCTTATTTAGGATTTGTTTATTACATTTAATGAGGTAAATATTTAATTATTGAAAAAAAATCTAAATATGACTACAACTCCACCTGAATCTACTGGAAAATCCACCCTTATTTCAGCCTTAAAGTTAATTTTTTATTTATATCTTTTCTTCTTAAGTCTGGAATTGATGGGTGCAGGTATGAAAATGTTTGGGAAAGGTTTTTCTCAAATGTTAATAGAAACAACCACAAATCCATTTGTTGGTTTATTTATTGGAATTTTATCAACATCAATTATACAAAGCTCCTCATCAACAACATCAATGGTTGTAGCAATGGTTGCCAGCGGTGCTTTTTCGCATGATCCGGCAGTTTCCATAATTTTAGCAATTCCAATAATTATGGGCGCAAATATTGGTACATCCATTACAAATATTCTTGTTTCATTACCTCAAATTAGGAGAGATAATGAATTTAGAAGAGCTTTTTCTGCCGCAATTGTTCATGATTTCTTTAATATTTTATGTGTTCTGGTCCTTTTCCCAATACAGCTTGCTACCAACTTTTTAGGAATATTATCTACAGAATTAGAAGCAGTATTTAAAGGTGTTGGCGGAGTGAATTTTTTAAGTCCGGTTAAAGAAATTACCAAACCAGTTGCAAAATTTATTGAAGTTCAATTATTATCAATGACTTCTGATAAATCTGTAATTGGCTGGATAATTTTAGCATTGGCATTATTGTTATTGTTTTTAGCTTTAAGATCTATGGTTGAAGTATTAAAATCATTAGTTATTGAAAAAGCAAAAGCTTGGTTTGATAATTATTTATTTAAAAATGCTTTAAGAGCATTTGCAGTCGGTATTTTATTAACAGTATTAGTACAAAGCAGTTCAATTACAACATCTTTAATTGTTCCTATGGCCGGAGCCGGAATATTAACTCTTAAGCAAATATTTCCATATACACTTGGGGCAAATATTGGCACAACAATTACAGCAATGCTTGCTGCCCTTGTTACCGGAAGTGATGCTGCCATAACAGTTGCATTTTCTCATTTGTTATTTAATGTAGCGGGAACTGCGATTTTTATGCCTCTTAAGAAAATACCAATTACAATGGCAGAAAAATTTGCAGAATATTCAATAAAAAGTAAGCTTATTCCAGTTGGATATATAGTAGTAGTATTTTTCGTTATCCCTTTAATATTTATTTTTCTCTTTAGATAGAAGGTACATTTATGTTAAAAGAATTAATTTCAGTTTTTAAAAGTGATACTTTATTAGATAGAGCGTATAAAAGATCTTTTGAAATGCTTGATTTGACGCATAAAATGTTTTTGGAAGCTAAAAATGTTTTAAGGCATACAGAATCGAATCAAGTAAGCTTTGATATAAACGATCAGGATATTGCAGTTAACAAATACCAAAGAGAAGTTAGAAAAGATGTTTTTAATCATTTAGCAATGTCAGGAACAGAAACATTAGCGTCAGATTTAGTTTTGGTAAATATTGTAATTGATGTTGAAAGAATTGGTGATATTACAAAAAATATTGTTGAAGTTGCTCAAGGACATAAAGAAAAATTAAGTTCAAAATTATTTGATGCTAAAGTTGCCGAAATGGAAAAAGCTGTTTCTGAAAATTTTGAGAAAACCATCACTGCCTTCAAAGAAGCTGATGAAGATTTAGCAACAAAAATAATTGAAGAATATAAATGGATTAGTAAAGCAAGTGACGATATGCTTTTAGCTTTAATGAATAATGAAGAACAAGAGTTAAAAGCCGGTAGTGCGGTTGCTCTTGCACTTTATATTAGGCAGTTGAAAAGGATTAACTCACATTTGAGAAACGTTGCTTCAAGTATAGTTAATCCATTTCATAGAATTGGTTATAAGCCAAAGAAAAAGAAAGAATAGTCTATTTTTTTCTTCGCAATTTTCTTTTTGCAGGTTTAAATTGCGATTCGGAATCTTTACCGGATTTCTTTCTTTTTGAAAATCGATTTTCATTACGAGGGTTTCTATTTCTGGAACCGGAAGATTGTCTATCATTTTTTCTTTTAGAAGCTACTTCTAAAGAGATTTTTCTACTTCTGAAATTCTTTGTATTTACATTTTTAAGTAATTCTTCCTGATAATCTGATTCAATTTCAAAAAATGAAAAAGTCTCTTTTATATCAATATCACCAATTCCAATTTCCTTGAATGATAAATTATCCTTAATAATTCCAATTATGTCGGTCGGTTTTAAATTGTCTTTTTTACCAAGATTTATAAAAAATCTTGTCATATCGCCATCAAATTGTTCTCTTCTTTTTGAACGATCTTTTTTATCTGGTTTGCCTAAATCCGGTAAATTTTTATAATAATCCAAGAATCTGTTAAACTCTAAAGAAACAAACTTTTTGATCAATTCCTCTCTATCTAACCATTCCAACTTTTTAGTTATTTCAGGTAAAAAAGAATCAATTTGAGTATGATCAACGGTTACTTTTTCCATTCTATCAATTAAATGGAAAAGCTGTTTTGTGCAAATTTCCTTACCGGAAGGCACTTCTGTAAATTTAAATTTCTTGCCTAACTGTTTTTCAATATCACTTATTTTATTTTTCTCTCTAAGATTTGAAATAACAATTGAACTGCCGAATTTTCCAGCTCGCCCTGTTCTTCCGCTTCTGTGTGTGTAAATTTCTAATTCATCTGGTAGATTATAATTTATTACGTGAGTTAAATCATCAACATCAAGTCCGCGAGCCGCTACATCTGTTGCAACTAATAGTTTTAAATGCTTAATTCTAAATTTATTCATCACCGCATTTCGCTGAGCTTGAGATAAATCACCATGAAGTGAATCAGCATTATAACTGTCTTTAATTAATTTTTCTGCAATATCCTGTGTTTCATTTCTGGTACGGCAAAATACAATTCCATAAATTTCCGGGTGAAAATCCACTATTCTTTTTAATGCTAAATATCTGTCTCTTGCATGGACTAAAACTACTTCGTGACTAACATTTTCAGCACCAACATTTCTTCCGCCAATTGTTATTTCTTCTGGATTTTTTAAATATCTCTTAGAAATTTCTAAAACCTCATTTGGCATTGTTGCAGAAAAAAGCAAAGTTGTTCTTTCTTTTGGCGTATTTTTAATAATTTCATCAAGCTCTTCTCTAAAACCCATGTTTAACATTTCATCGGCTTCATCTAAAACAACAGTTTCAATTTTTGATAGATCAATTTTTCCGCGGTTTTGTAAATCAACCAGTCTGCCCGGTGTTGCAACCACAATATGCGCGCCGTTTTTCAAATTTAATATTTGCTTATCAATACTTGATCCGCCAAAAACGGCCGTTATTTTAACTTCATCTTTAAATTTTGAAAAATCTCTAAGATCATCTGCAATTTGCAGGCATAATTCACGTGTTGGACTTAAAATTAAATGTTTTACAAATTTTGGTTTCCCTTTAGAATTTTGGATAAGTGGAATACCAAAAGCGGCAGTTTTACCGGTTCCGGTTTGAGCTAAAGTAATTAAATCTCTTGGATTTATAGCTAATAAATGAGGAATTACAGCTTCTTGCACCGGCATTGGTTTGGAAAATCCTAACTCCTCAATGCCATTAATTATTTTTGATTCTACGCCTAAATCGGCAAATGTTTTCATATATACTTCTAATTTTACTTTTAAAAATTTATTTGTTAAGAAAGGTAACGAATAAAAAATTAGTATTTACATTTATTTGGATAAATGGCTTATTTTATTTACACTTACAGCCGGTATTTAAGTTAATTCGCCTTTTATCGTTTTGATGAAAGGCATTTTTTTTAGTTAAAGTAAAAAGGTGATTTTTTGAAACAAATTAGAAATATAGCAATTATTGCTCACGTTGATCATGGTAAGACAACTCTTGTTGACCAATTATTAAAACAAGGAAATGTATTTAGGAAAAATCAAGTTGTGCAAGAACAGTTTTTAGATTCAAATGATTTAGAACGCGAAAGAGGAATTACAATTCTTTCCAAAAATATCAGCATTCCTTACAAAGATGTAAAGATAAATTTAATTGATACTCCCGGTCACTCTGATTTTGGCGGAGAAGTAGAACGGGTTTTAAAGATGGCAGATGGAGTTTTACTTCTTGTAGATAGTTTTGAAGGACCAATGCCTCAAACAAGATTTGTACTTGAAAAAGCATTACATCTTCATTTAAAACCAATTGTTGTAATAAATAAAGTCGATCGGCCGGATAATAGACCTGCAGAAGTTTTAGATGAAATATATGATTTGTTCATTGATTTGGATGCAGATGAAAACCAGTTGGATTTTCCAGTTATTTATGCAAGCGGAAGAGATGGCTGGGGAGTTAAAGAATTAAAGGATGAAAAAAAAGATTTAGTTCCGCTTCTTAATACAATTGTTGAAAAAATTTCACAACCGGTTTTTGATGATGGACCAATACAAATGCAAATAACTACTCTGGATTATAGTGAATATGTCGGCAGAATTGGAATAGGCAGAGTTTTTAGAGGCACTTTAAAGAAAAATGCGGATCTTAGTATTATTAAAAGAAATGGTTCAATTCATAAAGTAAGTATTAAACAGCTATTTATTTTTGAAGGTTTGGAGAGAAAAGAAGTTGATGAGGTAATTACCGGAGATATTTGTGCAATTGTTGGAATTGAAGATGTTGATATAGGTGATACTATTGCAGATAGTGAAAATCCGGAACCATTGCCAATTATTTCTATAGATGAACCCACTATCAGTATGAATTTTACTGTTAACACTTCACCATTTTATGGAAAAGAAGGTAAGTATGTTACATCGCGGCATATAAATGATAGACTTCAAAAAGAGCTTCAGCAAAATGTTGCGCTTCAAGTTCATGAAACCGGATCACCTGATACATTAAAAGTATCTGGAAGGGGAATTTTACATCTTTCAATTTTAATTGAAAACATGAGAAGAGAAGGTTACGAATTAGCAATTGGTCCGCCAAAAGTAATTTATAAGGAAATTGATGGTAAAAAAGCTGAACCCATTGAAATTTTGGTTGTTGATGTTCCCAATGAATCTGTAGGTAAAGTAATTGAACTTGTGGGACAGAAAAAGGGTGAGATGATAAAAATGGAACAAAAGGGAAGTTTAACTAAACTTGAGTTTCATATTCCATCCAGAGGTTTAATGGGATTAAGAAATAAAATTTTGACCCAAACTGCCGGGCAGGGAATTATGCATCACCGTTTTTATCAATATGAATTTTTTAAAGGTTCAATTACGCAGAGACTTTCAGGGGTTTTAATAGCTATGCACGAAGGTCAATCAACTGCATATGCTATTGATAGTTTACAAGACAGAGGTAAATTTTTTATTGATCCGGGTGATGTAGTTTATATGGGGCAAATTGTAGGCGAGTATAATAAGGATAATGATATTGAAGTTCATGTAACGCGCGGAAAGAAATTGACAAACATGCGAGCTTCGGGTTCTGATAAAGCTGCTAAAATTGCTCCGGCTTTAAAATTTACTTTGGAAGAAGCGCTTGAATATATTAAAGATGATGAATTAGTAGAAGTTACTCCAAAATCTATAAGAATGAGAAAATTGTATCTTGATCCTAATGAGAGAAAAAGATATAATAATAAAAAGTTAGCATAGTAACTTTTAAACATTCCTTATCTTTAAAATAAAATTTTATGAATAGTTGCCAAAGATCCGATCTTTAAAAAAGATCGGATCTTTTTTATTAAAACCGAAATGCTTTTCCAAAACCAGCTACAAAGTTTGTTTGGGTTATTTTAATTTTGAACAATAGAAAATCACCCAAGCTAAAGTACAATGTTGCTTTCGGATTTTTAGTAAGATAATTTTTCTTTATTTCTTCAAACTCATCTGAATTTCTTTCAACCAATTCTGCTTTGCCGTTTAATGAAACTCTAGCCAAAGTTTGAGGATTTGATTTTTCAGTTTCCGGTTGACAAATCATTAAACTAACATTTGGGTTATTTAAAATATTTTGAGTGTGTTCAGCTAATTGACTAATAAGAATATAATACTCTTTAGAATCATCCGAGACAGAATAACTAACCATAGAAATATAAGGTATATTATCTTTACTTGTTCCAAGTGAAGCAACTTTTGAAGTTTTAATTAATTTATCTAAAATATTTTTCGATTCATCATCCATTAATAAATTTCCTAATACAATAATTAAACGAAACTACAAGTCATTCCCACGAAAGTGGGAATCCAGAGAGAATACACTAGATTCCTGTCCGTCAGCTGACGGATCACTGGAACGACAAATAATTAGCAAATAGTTTTGGCAATCAGTTCAAAAAGTTTATTTGTTGTTTTCCAATTTCTAGTTGTGGCTTTAACCTTTAATTTATTTTCAAAAAAATTGTTGTTTAATTTTGTGTTGCCATAACTTTCCGGAATGTGTAAATAAATTACATCTTTCTCAATAATAAATTCATCTTTGCCAAATTCAATAGATTCTAAATTTTCAATCAATTTTTTATCTGGTATTTTATTCAAAATAGTTACGTGAAGTTTTGTAATATCACAATTACCTTTTTGAGCAAAAGGATTTTGTTCAATTATGCTCTCTAATTTTTGCTGAGTTAATAATTGAACTGGAACAGTGAAATTATAATTTTTCTCTATTGCAGTTTCAATTAGAGATATTATTTCGTCATAATTTTTTAATTCAGAACAAAAAATAACATTGCCGCTTTGTATATATGTTTGAACATTTTTAAAATTGAGTGATTCGTAAAGCTCTTTAAGGTCAGCCATTTTAATTAGCTTTTGACCGCTAACATTAATACCACGCAAAATTGAAATATATTTATTCATAATATTTAAAGATTTTTTAGAAAACTATTTTTATGGTTTTGAATAAAAGAATTGTATTCCCAATCGTAATTTTCTAATTGATTAGCGAACTTACTTTTTGTTACATAAGTTACTGCGTTTATTATTGTTCCATCGAATATTTTTATATCAACATTTTGTTTAAAATACATTTCACCTTCAAAGAAATCTAACTTTTCCCAAACATCATCAGGAATATTAAAATAAACTATCCCTTCAACTTTTTCATTTTTGTTTTTGATCAGTCCAGGATAAATTTCTTGTTTTACTAAATGACGCGCGAAATTATTTAAAACTGCTTTTTCTGATTTAAATATTTTACTGGTTACGGCTTGTAATATATCCGGACACATTAATGTGCCATATGCAAATAAGTTTTTCATTATTTGAAATAAATATTATTTGTTCAAAATTAAATAATAGATTCTCACGTCGCCCCGAAAAATCGTGGCTCCTCAGAATGACAATAAAATTATAGGTTTTACAAAGCTTACTTGATGGATAATTTTATATCGATCAATGTTTTTGCGTATTCAACATCTTTTAGCTTATTAAAGGTAATTGTTAATCCTCTGATTTTATTATACCATTTGCCATTCCGAAATTGTTCTTTTAATTCATCTGCAATTGAGCTGTTAAAAATTTTCTCTTCTGCTTTTTCCGGAAAATAAAAAGTAATACTGAATGAATTTTTAATTATTGATAGCCAGAAAATTGTTTTAGATTTTTTCTGAACTTTCATAAGCCAGCTTTTGCCGTCATTATAGTAACGCCATTCTTTAATAAAATCGGGATATTCAGCATCAATTAAATTGAACAATTTTTCCCATTTGTTTTTTGCTTTGCCAATATGTGAGAAAATAATTACATCGGTTGGGTATTGATCTTTGTCATGTAAAATTTGCTGTTCCATTTTTAGCTCATATTAATTTATTAAATAATCAAAAGGAATTTTTACAAAAACGTTTTTTGTATACTCATCTTTCTCAAAGAAAAGTCCTATATCTCCATTTTGTAATATTGTCAATGTAGAATATGCCGATGAACCGGAATAAATTAATTTTTCTTTTGACCAAGTTTTGCCTTCATCAAAGCTAATACTTATAGTCATATTTTTTCTTTCGGTTGAATGTTTTGCATTAGAAAAAAGCAGGCAACTTTTTGCGATTCCATTTTCTTCATATTTATAATTTAGTAAACTTGCATTACATGCTGGATCAATCAATATTGAGTCTTTATAAGTTTCCCAAGTTTGTCCATCATTATTTGAAATATGAACAAATCTGTATCCGTTTTTATTTACTCTGCTGTTTATCATCCATTTACCATCGCTTAATTCAATTATTTTTGATTCATCACCAGGAGTAATTGGAGTATTTATTAAATACCAGTTTTTCCCGTGATCATCACTTCCGAAAACATGTAATCCATTATTTAGATTTACTATTGTATGCAGAAGTTTTCCAGACTTGGTTTGAATTCCGTGACCGGAAGTTATGAATTTAAAATCCTTCTTCCATTCAGGCAATGTTATTTGTGAAGTAATGTCAATTGGTTTGCTCCAAGTTTTTCCATTATCACAACTTTTTATTACGTGCAAATAATAAGTGCGAGGTTCTTTCTCTAAATCCATAAAATTATAGAATAGAAATATTTCATTTGTAATTGCATCAACAATCATAGATGGATCGGAAGCAGATTCTCCAAAAGGGAAGTCAACTATTCTTTCTATATCAGACCAAGTTTTTCCATTATCCGAGCTTCTTTTAATTACAATATTTATATCTTTATTTTGATGTAAATCTCCGCAAGATTCAATTCTTTCATCAATAGCCGCAATTAAATCTCCGTTTGGAGCTGTAATTAAGGATGGAATTCTATAGCAATCGGCATTATTATTCATTGATGTATTGAATAAATCAATGTAAAAAAGTGAAGAATCAATTTGATGTTTTTCACTTATTTGAGCAAATAAATTATAAGATGCGATTATAATAAATAAGCTCATTTTTGTTAGAAAGTTTTTCATAAGAATAATAATTTTATTAAAAATAATAATTTACAAACCTAGCTTCTTTAATTTCTCTTCTTCGTAAATACTATCTTCTCCGGGGTATCTCAATATATCATCATATTTTCCGGTTTCTTTTGCTAAGCTCCAAATTATACTTTCACCTGCGGGGAGGATATTTATTTTCTTTTTATAAACTTCATCTTTCAATGCTTCGCTTGCATTTATTACATTCCATCCATCATTTTTAAATGCTTCAATAAGATCACTTAAAAATAATGCAGAGGTTAAATTGTGATGCAGCAATATACTGTGTTTAATTTTTCTTCCTAAAATCTCAAAAGCTAAATTATCATAATATTTTGCTTGTTCTAACAAATGCTGAATATATGCTTTTCTGTAAATATCTAAATTTAAATTAGGATCTTTTTTTAATGCTTGGATTAATTTTGAATTGTAATACCATTCGGAATTATCAATTGTTACATAACCATTTTTGTAATTAATTTTAATTAGGAAAGAAATTAGGGAATCTCTTTTTTCTTCAGTATCTCCGTTTTTAAGAAATGGCGCTCTAAAAAATTTTGCATAATTTTTATAATTATTAATCAGTGAATCACATTTTAAAATATCTTCTTTTAAGAAATTATAACTTACTTCTTCTTTATTATAATTTAAATGGCTGTATGTGTGATTTGCAATTAAGTGTCCAGCATTATTCCATTTTTCAAGTAATTTTTTACCTTCATCATTATCAATACCTTTTCCGCAAATATAAAATATCGCTTGTAAATTATGCTTGCTGAGATTATCAAGAATCATCTGATTCCATTCAGCATTTTCAAAATTTAATATATTTTTTGTGTTTCCATCATCAAATGAAAAACTTATTGTTGATTTCTCTTGAGCAATTAAAAAGGCGGCAAAGTGAAAAAAAATTGAGGCAATCAGCAAAATATTTTTAAACAATTTACTTTCCTTACAAATATTTGGTTTAAATATAAAATTTTATAAAGTAAAAAATTAGTCTTATTCTTATATTTTCTTATCCTTCAAATTTAGCAATCATCTGTTTAACCGATCTTTTCACACCGGGAGAAAGAGTTTCCAAATAATGATCTTGGGTTAGGAATGTTATTTCCTCCGCCAATTCATCATGTTTTTCTACAATTTGAATAATACACTTTAATGCAGTAATTCTAACAGAAGGGGATTTTCCCAATTGTTCCCAAATATTCATGCATATATTAAATAATATTCCTTCATGTTTAGATTTCAATTTCATTTTCATAAGAATTTTTAACAATTCTCTCTGATGACCATCCTTCTTTAATTCAATTACATCTAAAAAATTTTGTAAATATTTAGTTAATCTTTGATCATTGTTTTCCATGCAGCTAAACAATAACCATGCTGATCTCCAGGCAAAAGGCTGGTTATCTGATAAGGCGAGTTGAATTGCTTCATCATAGTAATTTGGGCTATTTTTTAAAAATGAAATCATATCATCTTTATAACCTGATATTAATATGTTTTCTAAGGCAGATTCCATTTTTATGTGATAAAATCAATAATCATATAATATTATTTTTCTTGTGTTGGAAATAATTCAATTGATGACATTGGAATCATCCATTGTTTAACTTCCACTTTTAATAAACCGGCAACTACAGCTGGATCGGCTTCTGCAATTTCTTTTGCCTTATTTAAATTAGCTGTTTTGCAAACCATCATTCCACCCGAATTATCTAAAAATGGACCACCCATAAGCAAAAATCCATTTTTTAATTGCATACTCATATATTTCACATGTTCTTCTACTCCGGGTTGTTCTTGAAATGGAATACCTTCTTTCCAATTTTTCCCTGGTGAATGTTTTAAGACACAAAAAATTGGTTTTTCAGTGGATTGTTCATTTTTATCTATATTGTTCATTCTAAAATTCCCATTTGTAATTAAGAGTAAAAATAAAAGAATTATTGGAATTATTTTCATTGTAGTTGCCTTTACTAATTATAGTTATGTTTTAATAAAATCTTTCTTTAATAAGGAATAAATAATACTGTCTTTAAACTCATTTCTAAATAAAAAATTCTCTTTAAAGTAAGCTTCTTTTTTGAATCCAACTTTTTCTAATAATTTTATTGATGATAAATTATAAGGATTTACATTTGCCTCAATACTGTGAAGATGTAATTCGTTAAATCCATATTCGATCAAAGTATTTAAAGTTTCTGACATATATCCTTTGTCCCAAAATTTTGGATGAAGCGCATACCCAATTTCACCTCTGCAATTTTTTACATCAATTCGCCAAAATCCAAAATAACCAATAAATTCATTTGAGTGTTTCTCAACTATTCCCCAATTAATTCCAGTTCTAATTCTAAATGATTCACTTACAGAACTAATTAAATTTTCAGTCTCAGCAAGACTTTTCATAGGTTCAACATCCATAAATTTCATAACTTCAGAATTACTTCGAATCTCAAATAATTTTTCAGAATCATCCAATAAAATTTGACGAAATATTAATCTGCCGCTTTCCAATTCTGGAAAATTCTCAAATACTTTTTTATTTATTTCAAATTTCGTCATTTGTATTTAACAGAAAATTGTGGTGGTTTACATCTAATTAATTTTAAGTTTTTTGAAATAACAATTCTGAAAATATTTTGCCAGAATCAAGCTGAACAGTATTTATAGAAATTAACTCCAAACCGTAAATTATGCAAAACTCAATTAATTCTTCATTGGAGACAAATTTAAAAATCTCACTTAATTTCTCTAAACTTTTATATTCACTTGGAGAAACTTCTGGTATATTTTCACTTTGCTGCTGAAGAATTACTGCAAGTCTACCATTTCTATTAAGAAAGTTAGAAATATTTCTTATTGCTATATTTAAATCGACATACTCAAAAATAAGTCCGGCAAATATAATATCTACTTTTTCAATTTTAAAATCAGTAGAAGTAATATCAGAACAGATGAAATAAATATCATTAAATTTATTTTCAAATCGGTTTTTTGCTGTAGAAATGTAATTTGGATTTATATCAACACAAATAATTTTATTTATTGATTTACCAATTAGTTTTTCCAAACCATTTCCGCCGGCACAACCTAATAAGGCTAATGAGCTTGGCTGATAAGTTTTAACAATATTTGATAAAAAATTTGAAAGGTACTGAGCTTGTGCAATATTAGGAAGTGCCATATGATTTTCATAATCACTTAAGTCAATTTCTAGCCAGGTGTTTTTCATTAACTATACTTTACCGAATACCAAAGTTGAACAAACTAAATTATTTTCCAAGTTATAATTTTCATTCATTTGAATTTGAATGTATTCTTCAAATAGATTTTTGTTCCTGGGTTCTTTAATTATTAACTCTTCACATCTTTTCTTAAGTTTTAAAAATATAAATTCATTTGAAGATTTTAATTCATTTTTAGGAAATATAACTTCATCCAATAATTTCATTCCAGCTTTGTTGGCATCCATTATTATTGAAGATTTTGTCTGTGAATTTTTGTCAACATTAGAAATTTTATCTTCTGCATAGGAATCATCAATAATTATAATTCCATAGTTGTTTAAAGAACATTTCAATTTAGTTAAAGTCTTTTCATAATTTCCTAAAATTGGTCCAATTGCACCTAATACAATTACATCAAATTTTCCCTCATTTAAGTTTTCTGTTCGTATATCACCGACTTTAAATTTGCATAAGTTATCAACCCCATATTCTTTTGCTTTTAAATTGGCTACTTCAATAAATTCTTTAATAGCATCAATACCAAAGCAACTGCAATTAAGTTCTATTGCAACTTTAACAGATACTGCTCCTTTTCCGCAACCAAGATCTAATATTTTTAAATTTGTGTAATTTGATTTGTGTTTCTTAATTAAATTAATAATTATTTCAGGTGATGCACCTAATTCCCAAATATCTTGCAAAATATACGGCAAGTAGAGAAATAAAAGCGGATTACTTCCATCCATAGCAGTAACTACTGATTCTTCAATAGATTTCATTCTGTAAAATAGTTCTAATTTCTTTTAATAGATTAAATGTTTTATGTCTGCTCAGCTCTGTCGAGAAAACTTTTAGTTAATTGTAATTTAAACAGCTTTCTTTGCAATAATTGCAATCTCATCACTATTCAAATCAAATTTATTTCCGGCAACATCTGAATATACAGCTTCAACAATAAAATTATTTTTTTCAAATTCTTGAACTAACGATTCTTTATTAAAAAATTGCAGCCAATTATAAATAACTCGATTTCTATTTTTTTCAATTATGGTATATTTATCCAGAATTACTTTTTCAATTTCATATTTATAAGTGTTTAAAAAACCGTAATATTTTTCTTGCGACCAGAACCCATTAAGTAAATTAATTCCGTATTCTGATTTTTCTTCTAATTTCTTAAATAATTCTAATGAATAAACATCTAATAATATCGAACCATTTGGTTTTAGAATTTTAAAGAATATCTGAAGCAGATATTCTCTTTGCAAGGGACTTAAAGCACAAAAGTCACACATTATCATAGTAATTAGATCAAATCTTTTTTCTGTGTCATACAAAAGATAATTTTGGTTTACGTAATCAATTTCCAAATTTTTTTCTTTTGCTGAATTTTTAGCGTATTCAATAGATCTTTTTGAAAAATCTATGCCGGTGACATTTGCGCCATTTTCTGCAAAACGAGTTGTATAAAGTCCCGGTCCACAGCCGAAATCACAGATATTAGAAGTGTCATTGATATCAAATTTTGATACAATCCAATCTACAGACTGTTCAATGAATTTTTTATTTCTAGATGAAACATTAATATTCTCATTAAGATGAAATTCAAGCATCTTTTTTGAAGTATGTTCATCTGTCCATAATTCATCTGCTGTGTAAATCTCAAATGGTTGTGGTCGCGAATTAATTTTCTCTAAATCATTAAACATTTTTATTTATCCAATTTTGAATATGACATGCTGCTAATCTTTTTACGTCAGCTATTGATAAATTCTACTCATTTAGGTTTTTCAGCCCATTTTCTTACTTTTTAAAAAGTAGTTATTGGCAAGTATTGGTGATACTGTTACTTAAGTAAAATTTCTACTTCTCTAATAACTCTTTTAGCTAATAGTAAAGAATTATTACATATTTTTTCATCAGGTTCAAAATATGGCAATGCACTTCCTAGAGGATATTTACTTGGCAAATAGATACTATCTAGAAAATCACATTCATCTTCTGATAATTCTACTAATATTTTTTTACTTTCAAGAATTGATTTTAGCTCTAAAATATTGTGAGTTTTCTTAAATTGAATTTTATGTTCAATAAATAATGATTTTAGTGCTTTTTCAATAGATTGTTGGATATTTTGTAGGCAAGGGTTAAAAAGTTGACTCTCAAGAAGAACTTTAGCTGCTTTAAAATTTTCTTGAGAATATTTTAACCATAGTTTAGTTTCCTCTTGCATAAATTATTTCTCCGGAAGAAACTTCATTCAAGAAAAAACTATTTTGATTATTCTTTAATATTGGGAAAACGTCAACAGCAATTTCTTTGGATACACTTCTTATTAACTTTCTATATCTTAATGCAAGTGTAAGATAATTTTCTGAACTATTTTGTACAACAGCTATATCAATATCATTAGGTGTATCGCTATTATTAAATGAACCAAAGATTATTATTTTTTCAATTTCTTTTTGGTCCTTTAATGAAGCTATAATTTTATTTTTTAAATCAAGTTTATTCATAATCTTCTATTTTATTTACAAATATAATATAAGCAAAATTAATTATCATTTTGGCAGTATAACTAATACTCATATATAAACATTTTTATAACTACTTGATTTTGAAGTTTTTACCTCTCTCCAGTTATCAGAATGTAATAATATTGATTTGGTTGTCATACTCTGCTTAGCCAAAACTCTTTTATTTAAATTCAACGGTTGCTTATATGAATAGTATCTGACTGCAATGCAATTTACTTTTAAGTTACACTAATACTTATTCGGAATACAATCTTTGAATTTGCTACTATTACGATTATTATTTTAACACAATATTGTATCTTTATTTAATTTTTTTCTCATTAAGTAGTAAGTATCATACTCCTTGCATATCTTGAAATCATTTCTTTTATAAAGTTCCAAGGTACCATTGAAATTACTTGAGCTTGGATCTCCTTTTTTAGGATACGATTCAATATAGTCATAATCTTTATTTGAATAATCTGAAATAATTTTTTCAAGAATTTTTTGAGTAATTCCTTTTCTTCTATAATCAGGATGTATCAAAAAACAGACAACTGAACAAACTTTTTCATCAGTATTATTGATCAAATCATAGTCTCTTAATAATCGTTGGAAATTTAATCTATTGTTCACATTACACCATCCGATTGGTCTATCATTTTCAAAAACCAAATAGCCTTGCAATTCATTCATATTTATACGATCTATTATCATTTCCCGGCTGTTCTCAAGTGTACACGATTCCACATCACCAAGAAAATGATAATCGTTACAATAACATTTTGACCAATCTGGATGTTCTTTGTGGATCATATTATCAAAGAGATACAAATAATCGTCTTTTAGTTCTTTAGTCAAAGGTTTTATTTCAATTTCCATTTTATTGATACCTTGGTTTTTGATGTAGCATTCAATATGAGTGTAAATTTTATAATTCTTTTGTCTGAAATACTTCTGATAAAAATTTTTTAGCTTTTTTTGAATCCATTATTATTGAGAAATATGCAATCATTAACGGTATCATTAAAAGAAAGATCAAAGTTATTAACTTAATAATGTTAAAATTGATATTACTTACAATAATTCCAATTAACATAATTAAAATAATTATTGAATACATAAATATAGTCCCGGTACTTGGTTTAATTGAAACAAATATTTCAGTATTTAAATCATGCTCAATAAATTTTGAATTTAAGATATTTGTACCGAGTGGTCTTGCGCCAGATTTTATAAAATTAAAGCCAGATTTGTTATAGCTGCCAAAATAATCATCTCTAATTTCAACGTTACCTAATATTGTTTTGTTAGTTGTAATTTCTTCTAATTTTTCTAATATCTCAGCAATCTTCATTTTGGTAGAAAACTTAAATTTTTGATTTAACATAATTTTCACCTTTTAGAAAATTACTAATCTCTATACTTTAAACATTTTGTAAATTCTGACAATGGCGGTTTTTAACGGTACAATTTTCTCCACTAATCATAAAGGTAGCCGCTTCGCATTGTTTGTTGTATTGCATTTAAAGAATTTATTCTATTTTATCTGATTTTGCTAAATTATGTCTCGCGCAAAGAATCCTTACATTGTTTACAGAAATACTTGTTCCACCTTTTGAATAAGGTAAATCATGGTCAAAATGTAATTCATCTGTTGAGCCACAAAGTACACATTTCCCACCATCTCGTTTCCAGACTTCCTTTTTTACGTTACTTGGAATTATTCTGGTTCTTGGTTTTAATTTTTGTCTTGAAATAACTTCATCACTTAATTCGAAATCTGTTTCTTCTAATATAAAACGAAAAACTTTTCTGCCATTTTCATCTTTTTGATATTTATAATCTAGAAGTTTGAAAAATCCTTTTTCTGACCAAACTCCATCAAATAGTTTTTCATAGACTCTTACAAGTTCTGGGAAAGATTTTTTTGATTTATAATTCTCAATTGATTTAGCAAATAATCCATTTTGAGTGAGTTTACCAGTTTTTGTATTTCTTGGTTGGTCAATTGATTTTGGATTTTTTATTCCATCTTTTTTGGGAATGTCGTGCCCCTCATATTCAATTGTAAATCCATCATCAAATATTTTATCATTGTACGGAGCATTTTTTCTTTGTGACATTAGAATAACTGAATAATTTCGATTTAATCGAAAATTCATTCCTCTTTGCAAAGTTTGAACATTTTCTCTGTCACACATTTCACGATATGAAATTATTTCATCTTTCATACAAAATTTTCAATAACATATCTAATCCTTATACTTCAGCCATTTTACAACTTCCGACCATTTTGGCTTTTTACCGGTGCGTAAAATTCCAATTCTAAAAATTTTGCCTGCAACAGGAAAAATTGCAATAATAGTAGCAATTGCTACAACTATTGAAAGTATGAATTGCCAAAGCGGAACATCTATCAAGGTCATTCTCGCTGGCATAACAATTATATTTGCAAATGGAAACATTGATGCAATTTCTACAATTGGATTTGAAGGATTTTTAACCATAGAAAGTGCAATGAAAAATGGAATCATAATTAACATTAAAACCGGCCACATGCCCGATTGTGCTTCCTGTGCATTTTCAAATATTGAGCCTATCATTGCGAATAAACCAAGAAATGTAAGTAGACCCAAAAAGAAATTAAACAATAAGTAAATTATTTGTCCAACTGTAATATTTACAGCTAACTCTGTTGGTAATGCAAAAATTGTTGTAAATGAAACCAATACAATTGGAGTAAGCCAAACAGCCATTTGAATAACACCGGTAATTGCGGCTCCAAAAATTTTAGATGTCATCAATTCTTTACTGTTAACCGAGGAAAGTAAAACTTCAACAACTCTGCTTGTTTTTTCTTCCATTACTGACTGCATTGTCATTTGTCCCATCATTATTAAGCTGATGTACAAAAGAAAAGTTAATATATAAGATAAAATTAAACCACCGTATCCTTCTTCTTCAATATCTTGATCTTTAGAAATTTTGTAGCCTGTAAAATCGACCCTTTTTCTTGCAAAGTCTAAATCATTTTCTGATAGATTTTTATTAATAAAATAATTTTCTACTAAAACTTTGTTGAAATATGAATTTAACTTTTGTGTAATCGTTGCATTTTTTGGTGCTTTGGAATAATATTCAATTATTTTACTTTCTTTCGAGGAATCAGAAAAGAAAAATATACCTTGTATTTTTTCACTTAACAGATCTTCTTTTTTATTTTCCAAATAATCTTTAAATGATTCCTTGCTCATCGTATTATATTCAAAACTATAATAGTTGTTTTTTATAAATGGAAGTTCATCTAATTCAGTTTTGAATTTATTTGTTAGTAAATCAGATTCTGTAATTAATTCCAATTTTGTATCTTCATCGCCTTCGTAAGACATTAAAAGTGTTTGAACTCCAATAATTAAAAACATTAGCGCGGGTAGAGCTAATGTCATAATTATAAAAGTTTTGGAAAGCAGTTTTTCGTTAAGTTCTCTTTTTAATAATCCCAAAATTCTGTAATTAAACATTTGCTACCTCCATCAATTCATGTTCATCTTTACCGGCAAGTTCAATAAATATTTCCTGAAGTGAAATTTCGTTAGCGCTGAAATTCTTAACTTCAATTTTATTTTCAATCAGTAACTTTAATAACTGTTGAATGTAAGATGCATCTTTAACTTTTATTCCGGTCGAATTTCCGTAATCAGATATTTTTTCAATTATTGGATTTGAGTTCAGGAAGGATAAATCTCCTTTGTAAGTAAGACTAATATTTTTTTGTGCATATTTTTGCTTAATGGAATTAAGTGACCCGTTAAGTATAATTTTACCGTGATCTATCATTGCAATATGATCACACATTCTTTCTGCAAAATCCATTAAGTGTGTTGAGAGAATAATTACTTTACCTTTCTTTTTTTCCTCAACAATAATTTCTCTAAGTAAATTTGTATTTATCGGGTCAAGACCTGAGAATGGTTCGTCAAGTATTATAAATTCTGGCTCGTGCAATATTGTAGAAATAAATTGAATTTTCTGCTGGTTACCTTTTGACAGATCTTCAATTTTGGAATTTTTTCTATCAAGTAAATCAAATCTCTTTAAGTACTCATTTGCCTTTTTCTGTACATTTTTTCCTGCGTTGCCTTTAATTTCAGAGAAAAATAAAAGTGTATCCCAAACTTTCATTTTTTTATAGAGTCCTCTTTCTTCGGGTAAATAACCGACTTTATTCTTAAAATTTTGCCCAACCTTAGTGCCTCTCAAAATTACTTCTCCGGAATCCGGCATGTAAATATTCATCATCATTCTGATTGTAGTAGTTTTTCCGGCGCCGTTTCTCCCAATTAGTCCGAAAATCGAACCTTCCGGAACTTCAAATGTTGCATTATCTACGGCAGTAATACCATCAAATGTCTTTGTTAAATTTCTTACTTCAAGTGCGTTCATGTTCACCTTAGATATATTATAAGTTATTTATTATGACGGGATTATTTATGATTTGTTCAAAAATAATAAAAAATTAAAGTTTATATAAGTTTTATTTAGTTTAACTATAACTTTAAGTATAATTTAGTAATCTCTTTTTACATAATAACTTAATAAGAAAATTTATTGCGTTTTAATAAACAATATCTTACTTTAACATTCAGTTTTATTCCTAATTATATAGAAAAAACAAAACTTATTGATGGAATATCTGAATTATTCCCATACACTTTTCAAGAAAATAGAAAAGACAGATTTTTCTGTACTTTCTAACAGCACGGAACATCCTCTCCGGACACTAGTTCCTTTAGTTTTAAAGAACTTTTCTTACGAAAAATTTACTGAACTTTACAGAAATGAAACTGATAAAATTATAGACGAATATTTGCCTGTTGATAAAAATGATAGTGAACAGATAACTAAACTTAAAAGCATAACTTATTATGATGTATCAGTAAATACTTATACATGGATGTTCCTATTTTGGATCTGGTATAACAAATTAGAAATTGATACTAAGGATCTTGAAAAGCTTATTAAAGCTGAATTTATGGGCATGATGGGGTATAGGTTAATTGATATTTACACAGATGACGAAGGAAGCAACAAAGATTATTTATTCCTAGGCAATTATTTAATTCGCTCTTTTGAGCAAATATTTAATGATGTATTTAAAACCAAAGATACTTTTGATATTCTTAATTATTACGGACTAAAATACAATGAAGTAGAATATGTTGAAAAAAGAAATCTTTGGAATGAATGTCCGTTTAATTGGAATGATTCAGAAGAACTTGGTTACAAAACCTCACCCTTACTTTCATTATTTCATGTAGTTTTTAATAAATCACAAATTGATGAAAGCAAAAGTAAAGATATTCTTAAGGCGTTACTAAAAGCTTTATCTGCAAATCAAATTGTAGATGATATAAGTGATGCGAAAGCCGATCTGGAAATTGGAAGAGAAACCTTGGTATTAAAAGGTTTCTACAAACAATTTGGTATTGATAATAGTTGGACTAAAAACAATATTGAAGTTTTTTTCGATCAAGAAAAACTAGTTTTTATATATAAAAATTTATTAGAGCTTTTTGAAAAAGCATTATCTCTTGCTGAAAAACAAGATGATTTAGTTATTCAGTTATTTATTGAGCTTGGTAAAAATGTTTTTCTAAAGAATTTTGAAGTTAAAAAAGCATAACCATATTCAAAATAAATAATGTTTAATTACTCAACCAAAAAGGAGAACATATGAATGGTCTAAAAGGGGTCCTTTCCATTATTCAAAAAATGAATAAAAAATTCATTACTAAAGATGAAATTGAATCTGGAAAATTCATTATCAATTTTACTGGATTTTCTGAATATTAAAATTTTGTTATTCAGTTGTATTTAGGTTTTCAAAATTAAGGATGTAAAATTTTATGAATTTTTCAATAATGGAGGACATATGTTAAAGAAATATCTATTTCTATTATTTTCACTTGTGATTGTGTTGCAACTTAATGCACAGGTTGTAACAGAAAAATCCGGCGGTTTTGCTCGTATGCAAGCAATGGGCGCAAATCCATATATTATTGATCCTTTTAATATGACTATTAACCCAGCTTGGTCAGCCTATTATGATGATTTTTTAATGGGTGATCTTGGTTCAACAAATACTGCATTCGGCAATGATGGAACCGGTCAATTTGTTGGAGTTAACTTGGGTGTAACAAGTCAATTAACTTTGGGCGTTTTGTTAACAAGAAATGATTTTAGCGGAATGTTTTCAATAGCACAACTAGATCCAACAAGTGTTATTAGCGAATTGAACGACGCTGTTGGTGCTGGTTTAACTCCGTTAAATAATAATTTAGAAATATTTGGTTCATTTAAGACTGGACCACATAAATTTGGTTTTGCATTAGCATATGCTGCAACTTCAAGAGAATTTAATCCGGCTACCGGTGATCCTACTGAAGCATCAGCTTCTCAATTAGGATTAACATTTGGTTATATCGGTTCAATGGGAAGTAAGTTATTGCTTGATGCTGCATTTTCGTTGGTTATGCCTGGCGGTTCATATACACCTGCTGGCGGAAATGAATCAAGTGTTAGCCAAACAAATATTGGTTTAAATGTTAGAGCATTTTATGAATTATCACAAAAATTTAAATTAGTTCCTGCATTTACTTTCCAAAGTTATTCTGGAAGTATTGAAGTTGCATCAGGTACAACTACAGATAAATCTGATCTGCCTTCAACATCCGTGATTGTTATTGGCATGGGTGTTTCATATAAAACAGGTGATTTTTTATTTGCCGGCGGTCCTTCATTTGCAACAATTACTCAAACAACTCCATCTGTAGAAAATGTTAGACCTGAGCTAGCTACAACTACTACGTTATTCCCATCATGGAATCTTGGAGCTGAATGGGGAATGCTCGATTGGTTATGGGCAAGATTTGGTTACATTTCAATTACCGGAAGCGTAACAACAGAAACCGCTGCATCTTCTTCAACTGTTAATGAAACAATTAATACTTTATATGGTCCAACTGGTGCTTATGTTGGTTTAGGATTTAAACTTGGAAATCTTTCAATTGATGGAACTGTAAACAGTGATGTTTTACGTCAAGGTTTAAATAACATTGGCGGCGGCGGAGCAACATTTGCTTATTTATCACTTAGTGTTGCGTTCTAAACAAATTAGGGGTATCTGAAAAATGATACCCCGCTTAATATTATATTAAGTTACAGATTTTCTAAAAAGCCAAGCAGCGCTTAACCACAGAATAATGAAAAATCCATTTGTTATTAAAATTTCAATTTGACTAATATTTTGTTCTCCAATTAAAGAGAAAAAAGCAATAATTGTTACTAGAGAATGCATTAAAGCAGTAATTAGTAAAACATTTGACATTCCAATCGGTTTGAACTTAATTATTGTTGATCCGATTAATATTACAGCCAGAACTACTAAATACAATAGATTTGCAGGATTATGTTCAGAACCAATAAAGCCTACTGCAAGATTAATCCAAATTATTGCAAGTATTAAAAATAATGTTAAACCTAAAGCTGCTTTATAAAATGAGTTATTAATTTTTTGTGAGATAAGTTTAAATGTTAGTCCGATGCTGAAAATTAGTGTGCCGGCTACAATGAAATCTGCTGAACTCCACATTACTTCATCACTAATCTGCATTGCAATAAATGGAATAAGTAGTACAAATATAGTAACAGCCAAAACCAGCGCCGTGGAACGATAAAGAAAATTAATTGATTTTTGTCTTTTTGAAAAATCACTAAGTATTTCCATAGAATTATATTAATCCTCAATTAAATTGTTTTACTATTTTTATTCTAAATATGTTATCCCATCCAAAATCCTTTACGGTGCGAGACACCTAATACCTTTTTACATTTGCTGCAAAAGTATACAAATCTTACTCCCAGATTTGATTCAATTCTTCTAGCCATAATTTTTGTAAGTGTATCTTCACAATGAGGACACTTTGGACTTTCTGAATCTGTTTCTTCAATTCTAATCATATTTCCCTCATATTTTAATTTGAAAAATTTCTCAATTTCAACTCTCTTAACGCATCTTTCCCAATCCACTTCCCGGATTTTGATTCTGAATAAATTAGTTTTTCAGCAAGTAAAATAGACTCTTTATTTAATTCTGCATTCCGCTTACCAATTTGCCTCAAAGCCCAATTAACTGATTTTTTAACAAAATTTCTCTCATCTGAAGAATACATTTCTATTAATGGAAAATATTTTAAAAAATCTTCATTTGTCATTTGCTTATTATGAACGGCAAACACAGCCATGAGCACAAAACCGGCACGTCTAATAAATTCTTTTTCACTTTTTGACCACTCAAAAGATTTATCAATTGCATAAGGTGTTTTCCTAAATAAATTATTACAGCATTGATCGCATAAATCCCATGAATCAAAATCTTTTACCCAAGTATTCATTTGAGTTTTTGTTACTTTTTTATATTCATCAATAATTGTTGCTAATAATCTGGCTTCATGTATTTCGGTATCCCAAAGTTCTAATGCAATTTCATGATTTACTCCAATTTCTTTAGCTATATTTCGTAAAGCAGTCATTGAAATACCGAGCGCATTTTCAACATTAATTCCAAACCTTTGCATTCCATTAATGTTATGTTGGTTCTTAAACTTTTTTAAATCGGAAATAATTTTATTGGTTTCCATAATTATTCATAAATAATATCATAAATTGTGAATTTACCATACTTAAATTTTCCATCTTTTAAATCCCATTCCAGCTCAAAATATTTGGGAACTAAATATCCATTCTCTAGATTTTTATAATCTGAAAAGTATATTGTATACAGCGATTTTTCATATCCACTTTCTAATGCTCTGTATTTATCAAACGTTTCTATTTTTGAAATTGAATAATCTTTGTTTAAGTATAGTTTTGCCACGACAGATAATTCATTATTTGTAAATTTTATTTCAGCAGTATTGGAATCTAAAATATTCCAAAGTAAATTTTCATTAGGCAATAAAGTTGTTGGAAAAAATACAGCTCCTAAAATGTATTGGAATAAACCGCTTTTATCTAATTCAATTCCCCATGAATCACCAATTGTTATACTGGAATTGAGTTTAATTAACATGTTGCCTTTATTTCCGGTGTAGCTTTCAATTGAATTAACCCAGAAATATTTTGAATTCTGCATTACCGAATTCCAAATATAATTTGGTTTTTTTGTAGTAAAATATTGGTTGGATTTTAATGGAATCCAATCGGAATGAACATCTGTTTTTATTTCAGCTGTTTGTTTAATTGTTACAAAATTTGGTTTATAAATATTATCTGGTAAAACTTTTTTAAAGAAACTCTGAATTAAAATAGGCTGATCTTCTAAACTTTGGTAAGTAAATAATTCTTTACTTTTAAAATTTGTTGAATCTCGTAATTCTTCAATTTTATTTTCAATACTGATTTTTGTAAAAACTGAACCTCCCCAAAAAAAGAAGATAAACAAAACAAATAGTACTGTAACAACTATTAATAAAATTTTTTTCATGGTAAGTCACATACATATAATTTATTTAATGGATCTGAAACTAAATACAAAAGTGAACTTTCTTCATCAATAGCAATACCTTCAATTTGTTCAATGTTTACTTTGTAACTTGAGATAACGTCTCCATTTGAGGAGCATTTAAAAACTGATTTATCTTCATCACTGATTATCCAAAAAATATCTGTTGAGTTTGAATAATATATTCCCGATAAATCTTTTGCAAAAGAAAAATTTATTTCTTCAATTATTTTTCCCGAAATATCAACTTTAAATAGTGATTTTGGTTTCTTTTCATTTACTAAAATAAATTGGTCCTTTTTATGATCATAAGTAATTCCTTCCAAACCTTTGTTTAACTCTCCACTAATATTTAGATTTATTCTTTTCAGCTCATTCCCATTTTTATCTAAAACTAAAATACTTCTATCTCTTTCTAAAACTACAGCTAAGGTTGAATCATTTAATAAGGTTATTCCTTCTAAATCTTTTCCATCTACTTTAAAGTTTTTTAATACTTTGCCTTCCATATCCAAATTATAAACGGTGCTGTTTTCATCACTAACAGTCCAAAATGTTTTTGTTTCTTTCTCAAAGAACAACCCGGAAGGTTCAGGTACACTCAGTTCAATAGTTGATTTTACGATTAATGATGTTTCTGTCTTTTCATTATTAAGATTACAAATTATTGCAAATCCTAGGAAGGTTAAAAAAAGAGCAACAATTAAAAATTTTTTCATAAATGCCTTTAAAATTTTCACAAATTATTTTTCTAAACTATAAAAATTGATAGATGTAAGTTTGCCTTTTACAAACATTTTAGATTTATCTTCAAATTTAAATCCAGATTTTTCTAATACTTTAATTGAAGCAGAATTTTCTGGCAAACATCTGGCAGTAATTTTGTTAAGATTCATTTTTTCAAAACCAAAATCTAGAACTTTTTCCAAAGCTTCGGTAACAAAACCATTATTCCAATACTTTTCGGCTAACGCATAACCAACTTCTGCTTCATTTTTATCAATATACCAATGAATAAAACCAATGGTTCCAATAATTTTGCTATCGTTTTTAATTTGAATTCCCCAAGGTGCCGCTTTGTTTTTATTATATGAAGCATATACCATGTTTAAAAATTCAAGTGTATCAAGTTCATCTTGATGCGGTTCCCATAAAACATATTTGGCTACATTGGGATTTTGAGCATATTCAAATATATCCGACTTATCAGAATATTCTAACTTTCTTAAAATTATTCTATCGGTTTCTAATTTTGGCAAACTAATAAAAATGTGTTCTAACAATTTGACTTCATATTTTGTATAATACAGTTCTAAAATAACTAATATTTTGTTTTTTATAAATTGGAGTTAAAATGATTAGTAAAGATTTATTGGATATTTTATGCTGTCCGGAAACAAAAGCAGATTTGGTTCTTGATGGAGATTTTCTTGTATCAGTAGATAAAGAAACCAGAAGAAGATACAGAATTGAAGATGATATTCCAATAATGTTAATTGATGATTCTGAACAGCTTGATATGGAAACATGGACAGAAATTATGAAGAAGCATAATGTGGAAATAAAATAGCATGATCTTTAAAACTGATAAAGCTGATTTTGAATCATATCTTTCTGATGCGGCAAATGTAAAAGGCGACTGTGAAGGAATTTATTTTCCGGAAAATGAAAATGAAATAGTTGAACTTATAAAAAAAGCAAATAAAGAAAATTTAAATATTACAATTTCTGCCGGCAGAACCGGATTAAACGGTGGCTGCGTTCCACAAAATGGCATTTTAATTTCTACAGAAAAACTTAATAAGGTTATTGAAATAAGTACAGAAAATAAATTTGTTGTAGTTGAACCAGGCGTTGTGTTATCAGATCTGCAAAAAGAAGTTGAAAAAGTAAATCTTTTTTATCCGCCTGATCCCACAGAAACAAACTGCTTTATTGGAGGAACCGTTGTAAATAATTCATCTGGAGCAAGAACATTTAAGTACGGTCCGACCAGAAATTTTGTTGAAGAAATAAGTGTGATTCTTCCAAACGGTGAAAAAGTTGAAATTAAAAGAAATGAAAACTACATTCAAAATTATTTGGGAAAAATATCTTTTGAAAATAGAGATGATTTGAGATTTGTAATTCCAAACTATAAAATGCCGAATGTTAAACATGCCGCCGGTTATTATTGTAAAGAGAATATGGATTTAATTGATTTATTTATTGGATCTGAAGGAACACTTGGTGTTATAACAAAAATTAAACTTAAGTTAATAGAACTGCCCAAAAATATTTTATCAATGATTATATTTTTTAATTCGGAAAGTGACTTATTTAATTTTGTAAATGAAACCAGAAATCTTTCCGTTGATAAAACTAATATAATTGATTTGCGGGAAATTGAGTTTTTTGATCATAACACATTGAAAATTCTGAAAAGTGATTACCCAAATATTCCGGATAATACAAATGGCGCTGTTTGGATTGAGCAAGAATTTGAGCAAAAAGATGAAGAGAATTTGCTTTTAGAAATTGATGAACAAATTCAAAAATTTAATGGAGACGCTGAAAACATTTGGTTTGCACTAAATGAAAAAGAAAGAGAAAAGCTTAAGGAATTCCGGCATAAAATTGCATTAAAAGTAAATGATATAATTTCTGAACGCGGCTTATTAAAAGTTGGAACAGATAATGCAGTGCCAAATGAAAAATTTAGTGAATTTTATGAGTTTACTAAAAACCTAATAATGGAACATAATTTAGATTATGTGGTTTACGGACATATTGGTAATTCTCATTTGCATTTTAATATGCTTCCAAAAGATAGAGATGAATTAACTTTGTGTAGAAAACTTTACGGAGAAATTTGTAGAAAGTCTGTTGAACTTGGCGGAACAATTTCTGCTGAACACGGAATTGGTAAATTAAAAACCAAATACTTAGTGGAAATGTTTGGAGAAGAAAATATTTTACAAATGGCTAAGCTAAAAAAAAATTTTGATCCCAATATGATATTAAATGTTGGGAATATGTTTGAAAAAAAATATTTGCAAATGGTTTAAGATGAAAGCCGGCTTTAAAATAATTTTTTATACATTTTTTTTTGCTTCAATTTTTGTTATTGAAATTTATTCACAAAATTTTCAAGTAGATAATCAATTACGTTTAGCTAAAACATTTGAAACAAGAGGGAATTATGAAGAAGCAGAAAGCATTTATACCGAACTTCATAATAATAACCCAAAACATTTCCAATATTATCAATCGTTATACAACGTTTTAATAACTCAAAAAAAATATCAGCAAGCATTAGAATTAACTGAAAATCAAATTAAAATTAGTAAGAACATTGTAAGTCTTTATGGCGATCTTGGTTCAGTATATTTTATTTTAGGTAAAGAAAAAGAAGCCCTGAAATATTGGGAGGAAGCTCTGGAAATAGAATCCGATAACCCTTTTGCTTACAGAACAATTGCTAATTATTTAATTGAAAATAGACTTACCGAAGAAGCAATTGATGTTCTGATTAGGGGAAACCAAGTTTCTAAGGATGATAATACAATTTTTTCTTATGATATTGGAAATCTATATTCATTAACTATGAAATTTGAAGAAGCGACAAAAGAATATTGTAGAATTTTAATTCAAAAACCTACACAGATTAATATTGTTAACAACAGAATTGCTCAATACATAAATTCAAATCAAGCAAGCGAACCAACTTTTAAGGTAATTGAAGAGACTTATAAAGAAACTGAAAACATTGTTTTTTTACAGTTGCTTTCCGATTTGTATTTAAGAACTGATAATGGTGAAAAAGCATTTCCTGTAATAATTGAGATTGAAAACAAAACTTCAAATAACGGATCAGCAATTTTTGCTTTCGCAAGAAAAGTCAGTCTGCAAAGTAATTTTGAAACTGCCGCAAAAGCATATAAGTATATATTAGAAAATTATGAAAATTCAGCAATTTTCTCCGAAGCAGAAATTGGATATACAAGATCCCTTGAAGAAAATTTGAATCGGAAAAATTCTGATAAATTCAGCTGGAAGCCTCTAGTTATTCAAAAAAATGAAAATATTAGTGAATTTACTGATCTCATTAAAACATATAGAAATATAGCGGAAAAATATCCCGAAAATAATATTGGCTGGGAAGCTGAATTTAGAACTGGAATAATATTGTTTGAAAATCTAAAAGATTATAATAAGGCAGATTCTATTTTTAAGAAAATTATTGATGATGGGAAAAGTATTCAATTTCTAGACGAAGCTAATTTTTATTTAGCAAAAATATCCTTAAAAAAAGGAAATTTAGATTTAGCCGAAAATTATTTGGCAAAAGTTTCAAAAAGTGGCAGAGCAAAAACTGAACTTAGAAATAAAGGAAATTTCCTTTATGCTAAAACAATAATGTGGAAAGGGGAATTTTCTAATTCAATTGAATTTTTTAATAAAGTTATTGAAAATCCAAAAGATGACTATGTAAATGATGCATTACAGTACATTTTGATCTTAAACACATTTAAAAACGACTCAACTAATTTATTTTCTTTTGTAAATGCCGATTATTTAGTAGAAAAAAATAATTTTAATGCAGCTGAAGTTGAGTTTAAAAAATTAGCAGAAAATAAAGATTTATTTCTGTTAAAGGATTTTGCTGCACTAAATTATATTAATTTACTAATTGCATTGAATAATTACGAAGAAGCTGTTATTTTTTTAGAAGAAGTTTCAAATTGTGACGAAGATAACATCTATAAGGATAGATTTTTATATTTATTGGGTTCAAATTATTATTATGGTTTGAAAAACGAAAATAAAGCTCTTGAGCCATTAACAAGAATCTTTGAAAATTTTCCAAATTCAATCTATTATAATAAAGCAAGAAAAATTATTTCAGAAATAAATGAGGGAGTTAACCGTAATTTATGAGTGAAACACATGATCATAATACAGTAAAATGTTCTTTTTGTGGAAGAGATGGAAATGAAGTAGCTAGCATGGTTGCTGGTCCGGATGTATATATTTGTGATATTTGCGTAAAAACAAGTGTAGATATTCTTAAAAATAACTTAGCTGCTTACAATAATAAAGATACTTCTGCTTCATCTTTAACACCTGATTTGATCAAGAAAAGTTTAGATGAACATGTAATTGGGCAGGATAAAGCAAAAAGAGTAATTTCGGTTGCAGTTTATAACCATTATAAAAGAATCAATTCTACAGCTTCACTATTTGAATTTGATGATGTAGAAATTGATAAAAGTAATATTCTATTAATTGGCTCAACTGGTGTTGGTAAAACTTTAATTGGCAAAACACTTGCCGGTATTTTAGATGTGCCGTTTGCTATAGCTGATGCAACTACATTAACTGAAGCTGGTTATGTTGGAGACGACGTTGAAACAATTCTTGTTAGATTGCTCCAAGCTGCAGATTATAACCTTGAGAAAGCACAAAAGGGCATAATTTACATTGATGAAATTGATAAAATTGCCCGAAAAAGTGAAAGCGCATCTATTACAAGAGATGTTTCCGGAGAAGGAGTACAGCAGGCATTGTTAAAAATCTTAGAAGGAACAGTTGCAGGTGTTCCGCCTCGCGGAGGAAGAAAACATCCCGAGCAGAGCCTAATAAATATTAATACTAAAAATATACTTTTTATTCTTGGCGGCGCTTTTGACGGAATTGAGCAAATTATTTCAACAAGATTGAATAAAAATACAATTGGCTTTTCAACCGCTCAAGATGATGAAAAAGAAATAATCAAAGATGAGCTTTATTCAAAAGTTCAACCTGAAGATTTACTTAAATTTGGTCTTATTCCAGAACTTATAGGCAGAATTCCAATTATTGCTCCATTGCATTCACTTAATGAAGAAGCTCTTAAAAATATTCTAACAGTTCCCAAAAATGCAATATTAAAGCAATTTAAGAAATTATTTATGATGGAAGGTGTTGAATTAGAGTTTGATAAATTGGCAATTGAAGCAATTGTTAAAAAAGCAATGGAAAGGAAATCAGGTGCTCGTGCATTAAGATCAATAGTAGAAAGTACTTTGCTGGATATTATGTATGAATTGCCGAATCTAGATAATGTTGATAAATGTTTAATTACAAAAGATACTGTTGAAAAAGGTGAAGACCCAATTTATTACGAAGCCGATAGGAAATCGGCATAATGATACTTGCAATTAAAGTAATTTAAATTTACTTTTACTATATAATTTTACTACCCCTTTGGTTTCGACCAAGGGTGCAGAGTCACTTCGGTGACTCTTGCTTTTTTAAAAGCAATTTGAGCTTAAGTGAAAACAATAATCTATATTGATGGATTTAATTTTTATTATGGAGCTGTTAAAAACACTCCATATAAATGGCTAGATTTTAAGAGCTTATTTTCAAAATTACTTTCAGAAAAACATAACATAGTTAAAATTAAATATTTTACTGCATTAGTTTCCGGCAAATATAACTCTAACCAGCCAATTAGACAACAAACCTACCTTCGTGCATTAGAAAATTATATTCCAGAATTTCAGAAATATTTAGGACATTTTTTGACTCATGAAATATATGCACCTTTAGCAAATCCTAAATTCCCAAGAGAGTCTGCAAAAATAATTAAAACTGAAGAGAAAGGATCTGATGTTAATATCGCAGTTCATTTATTAAATGATGCTTGGTTAAATGATTATGAGTGTGCGGTTGTTGTTTCTAATGATTCAGACCTTGCTGAATCTATGAGATTAGTTAAAAAATATCATAAAGATAAACTAGTTGGTTTAATTATGCCAGGCCAAGGACATCCATCCAAAGAATTAATGAAACACTCTGATTTTGTTAAAAAAATAAGAACCGGTATTTTAAGAAGTTCACAATTACCAAATCAAATACCGGGCACAAAATTATTTAAACCAACCGAATGGTAAATGAAAACTTTTTTCAATGAAAAGTGTATAAATAGAAAATTTCTTCACACAAGTTTTTAAATTTGAATTGAAAAAAAGTATGTTAAGAAAAATATTATTTTCATTTTTTATTTCATCGTTACTTTTTGCACAGTCAAAAATATTCATACCAATGGATCTTACTCAAACTGATCACTTAAAAGCTTATGGTATTACATTTAATGCTCTAAAAAACGGATTAAAAGCTGACTGGCTTTTAAACTATAAAGGCGGATCTTTTATGCTGGAATACTCGGGAAAAGTAATTATGGATTGCCGAATTAGAGATGTTGCTTTTCAATTATTAGATAACATTCAAGTAGTTGACATTTATTCTTTTGTGCAAAGTGATGATCAAAATATGGAAGTAATAAGATTAGAAAAGGCTCCGGAAATTGCTGTTTATGTTCCTCCAGGATTTCAGCCTTGGGATGATGCAGTAACTTTGGCATTAGAATACGCAGAAGTAAAATATGATAAAATATGGATTGAAGAAATATTAACAAATAAATTGAGCAAATATGATTGGCTTCATCTTCATCATGAAGATTTTACCGGGCAATTTGGAAAATTTTATTCAAGTTACAGGGGAGCCAGATGGTATCAGGAAAATCAACTTCTGTATGAAAAAGAAGCTGCAAAATTTAGCTATAAGAAAGTTTCTGAAATGGAAAAAGACGTTGTAAGAACTATTAAAGAATTTATTGGTCAGGGCGGATTTCTCTTTGCGATGTGTTCTGCAACTGATAGTTATGATATAGCTTTGGCTGCTGATAATGTTGATATTGTTGATAGAATGTTTGATGGAGACTCGCCAGACCCAAATGCTCAAAATAAATTGGAGTTCAATAAATCATTAGCTTTTGAAAATTTCAGTTTAGAAATGAATCCTATGGTTTATGAATATAGCGATATTGATATTCAAGTGAATGAAATTGGTTCGGAGAATAATGATTATTTCACATTATTTGAATTTTCAGCTAAGTTTGATCCGGTTCCTACAATGCTGACACAAAATCACGTAAATGTAATAAAGGGATTTATGGGTCAAACTACAATGTTTAGAAAAGATAAAATAAAAAACTCAGTTATAATATTAGGCGAAAGAGCTGGATCAGACCAAGTAAAATACATACATGGTAAATATGGAAGGGGAACATTTACATTTTATGGCGGTCACGATCCCGAAGATTATCGCCACGCAGTAAATGATCCGCCAACTGAATTAAGTCTATATAAAAACTCACCAGGTTACAGATTAATATTAAACAATATTCTTTTTCCGGCAGCTAAAAAGAAAAAGCAGAAAACCTAAAAATTTTTGCAATTTTGCATTTTTCAAATTTAAGCTGAAACTACTATTAAAAAATTGCATCATATTATTGGAGTTCAGTATGAAGAAAGTAAAAATTAAAAATTCTACAAAAGAATTTACAGTTGGTAAGATAGTTTGTGTTGGAAGAAACTATGCTGAGCATGCCCGCGAATTAGGAAATGAAGTACCAAAATTTCCAATAATTTTTCTTAAACCCCCCTCAACTTTAATATATGATGGTGACAACATTTTTCATCCAAGTTATTCAAATGAAATGCATCATGAAGTTGAATTAGTTTTACTTATTGGAAAATCAGTTAAAAATGCTAGTGATGAAGAAGCAGAAAATGCAATTATTGGTTATGGAGTTGGTCTGGATATGACTTTAAGGGATCTCCAAAATGAATATAGAAAAGAAGGAAATCCTTGGACTTTAGCAAAAAGTTTTGATACTTGTGCTGTAATCTCAGAATTTGTTTTAAAGGAAGAATATAAAATTACCGGTAAAGAAGAGATTGAGTTATTAAAAAATGGAAATATTCAGCAAAAATCTTCTATTGACAAAATGATATTTCCGCCAGCTGAAATTGTTAAATATATTTCTGAAAGAATGACTTTAGAGCCTGGTGATTTAATTTATACCGGAACACCGCAAGGTGTAAGTAAAGTTGAAAAAGGAGATGTTTTAAAATCTAGGATAGAACATATAGCAGAAATAGAAAATATTATAGAATAAACAAAAAAGGATAACAATATGAAAAACATAAAATTCTTGTTTCTTTTATTATTTACAGTAACAGCAATAACAGTTAGCTGCCAAAATGCCGAAAGCAAAGATGATTTTAATATTACAGCTTCGGACCTAAAAGAATCAATGAAAAATGATCCAAATTTAGTAATTCTTGATGTTAGAACACCTCAAGAATTAGTCGGTGAACATGGACAAATAAAGGGAGTTATTAATATTCCAGTTCAAGAATTATCGGCTAGAGTTGGAGAATTAGATAAATACAAAGATAAAAATATTGCAGTTATTTGCCGTTCAGGTAATAGATCTGTGTTTGCTACAAAAATAATGCAGGCAAAAGGTTTTAATGCTAAAAATGTTCTTGGAGGCATGAAAGCTTATAATAAGTTATAAGCTTTTGGGAGTCGAATAACAATAATTATTCGACTCCAATTTTTATTTTTTATTCTTCTATTAACTGCTTTTTATATATTTCCAAGTTAGCAATTTGTTCATCAGAAAGAGATGGATATTCAATTTTTAGATTTTCCAAAGTATCATTAATAATTTCAGAAATTAATAATCTAGCAAACCATTTATGATCGGCTGGAATTATGTACCAAGGAGCAAAATCGGTACTTGTTTCTCTTATTGCCTGCTGATAACATTTTTGATATTCATCCCAAAGTTTTCTTTCTTCCAAATCAGCTGCAGAAAATTTCCAATTTTTAGATGGGGTATCTAACCTTTTTAAAAATCTGCTTTTCTGTTCGTTTTTAGAAACATTTAAGAAAAATTTTAGAATAACAGTTCCATTCTGACTTATATGCTGTTCAAAATTTCTAATCTGATTATACCTTTCTGTCCAAATATTATCAGTTACAAGTTCAGAAGGAATATTTTGATACTTAACTAAATTGTGAACTTTTACAACTAAAACTTCTTCATAATATGATCTGTTAAAAATTCCAATTCTTCCTCTTTCGGGCAAAGATTTTGATGTCCGCCATAAATAATCATGATCCAATTCTTCTTTTGACGGCTGCTTAAAACTAAATACTTGTGTTCCTTGAGGATTTAATCCACTCATAACATGTTTAATAGAGCTATCTTTTCCGGCTGCATCCATTGCCTGAAAAATAATTAATAAGCTGAATTTATCATGAGCATAAAATTTGTCCTGAAGTTCCCGCATTTTTTCTTTATTCTTTTTCAGTCGTTTTTCAGCTTCTTTTTTCGAATCTAAATCACCGGTAAAATCGGTCTTAAATTCGGAAATTTTAAAATTTTTACCATCGGAAATTTTGAATTTATCCAAATTCATAGTAACTCCTTCACTTTCAAGTAATATTTACATGTAAATTTTATCATTTTTCACAAAGATACAAAAAAAGCCATTCCTAATTAAAAAATCAACAACTGTAGAATATTCTACTTTTTTCATTAAAAACATGAATGAAATATCCGATAATTAAACAATAATTAATTGGTCTGATTTTTGTTTTTTAATTAAATCAAAATTAGTGGAGCATTAGTGGAAGCCTTAACTTTAAGCACATTTATCAAAGCAGCAGATGATGATGAACTTAGCAAATATAAAGTTTTGGCAATTTTGAACAGATATTCGGAAGCATTACATAGAAATAAATTATATCCTGCATTAGCTGAACTTATCTCAATAAAAAACGAATTAGAATTATTAGTTGAACAAATGTCGCTATTTGATCCTGAATTTGTTTTAAATCTTAATTTTGCAGATTTTTCAGAAGACTTGCCTTTAACCAATCCTGTTGAGTATGATGAATATTCATTAAAAAAAGTATCTGATTTTATTGATTGGGCTTTACCAGAAATTAAGACAGCGATAAATGAAGGTAAAGCAATCTTTGATTTTGTAGATGAAAATATAACCTTAAATGAGATAGGAATTATGCCAATCTATAAAAATGAAGGATATTTTCTTTTACCTGATATTAAGCACGAGTTGATGAAAATTTACAGATTTGAAATGAGCTTATTCTCAACTGAAGAAAATCCACTTAGAACATTAAAAAGCAAACTTGTTGATTTAATAAGTTTAAATACACCTGAAGCAAATTCACCTTATGAAATAAAACATAATCTAATTAAAAAATATCCAGATTTACCAAATCCATCAACTTATTGTTTTAATTCTTCAATTGATTTTCCATTTGTAGAAACAATTTTACCAGTTGCAAAAAGAAAACTTGTAAGAGTTTTGGCAACAGCGTAATAAGTAATTTAAAACTTCAAAATTACTATAAATCAATTCTCTATTAAATAACAACTTAGTTTATTAAATTTATTATTAATAGCTAAAAATTATTTTAAGGAATTTTTACAATTAAGGCAGTTAAGTTAAAAAAGCAGTTAAATCTTATTGATGTTTATGCTATTGCTACTGGATCAACAATAAGTGGAGGTCTATTTATTATTCCAGGTTTAGCTGCTGCTGAAATTGGAAATTCTTTTGTATTGGCTTATCTGGTATCTGCACTTTTAGTTATTCCTTCAATATTAAGTAAAATAGAACTATCTACGG
Source organism: Ignavibacteriales bacterium (assembly GCA_020635275.1). Lineage (GTDB taxonomy): Bacteria > Bacteroidota > Ignavibacteria > Ignavibacteriales > Melioribacteraceae. The sequence continues at coordinate 186,832 of JACKAA010000002.1, read as the reverse complement.
CAATGCCAAGAGCCGGAGGTGTTTATTATTTTCTTGATAGATCTTTAGGCCCTTTAGTTGGCACAATTGGCGGTATTGGAGTTTGGCTTGTGCTGATTCTTAAAGTTTCTTTTGCCCTTGTTGGAATAGGTGCATATTTAAGCTTATTTATAAACGATGTTGCGTTAACTCCAATTGCGGTGGGGCTAGCAATTCTACTTGGCATAATCAATTTTTTTGGAACAAAAAAAAGTAGCTTATTGCAAATTGTCTTGGTTACTTCATTATTATTTATTTTATCATCTTTTATTATCTCAGGTATTCCTCATATTAAAACATCAAACTACGAAGGATTATTTAATTTTGATTTTCTTCAATTAATGTCAACTTCTGGAATGGTGTTTATAAGTTATGTGGGAGTGACAAAAATAGCTAGCATTTCTGAAGAAATTCAAAATCCTGAAAAAAATATACCTTTAGGAATATTTCTAGCATTAGGGACTTCATTTATTGTTTATGCATTAGGAACCTTAATTATAATAGGTGTGCTTCCAATTGATTCCATTGTTAATAACTTAACTGCACCGGCATCAGTTCAGAATGTTGTTTTTGGCAATACTGGCGTAATTATAATATCAATTGCTGCTATAATTGCATTTGTATCTGTAGCAAATTCCGGAATTTTAAGTGCTTCAAGATATCCGCTTGCAATGAGTCGCGATCATATATTGCCAAATTTTTTTAGAAAGCTAACTAGATTTGATACTCCTTCATTTTCACTTTATATAACTGTTGGTATTATTGCACTGGTTTTAATTTCTTTCGATCCCTCAAAAATTGCAAAACTTGCGAGCACCTTCCAGCTTCTTGTATTTGCTTTTATTTGTCTAGCAGTTATTGTGATGAGAGAAAGCAGAATACAATCTTATGATCCGGGTTACAAATCACCACTTTATCCATGGATGCAAATATTTGGAATTGTTGCATCATTATTTCTTATATCTCAATTGGGTTTGTTGTCAATTCTATTTTCAGTTGGTTTAATTGTTTTGGGATTAGCCTGGTATTGGAATTATTCAAAAAATAGAGTTGCAAGAACAGGTGCAATTTATCATATATTTGAAAGATTGGGAAGACAAAGGTATGAAGCTTTAGATAGTGAGTTAAGAGGCATTCTTAAAGAAAAAGGTTTGCGAAAAGAAGATCCTTTTGAAGAAATTGTTGTTTACGGTAAATATTTTGAAATTGATTCACCCATGAATTTTGAGAAGGTTTTAGAAAAAACTTCCGAATATTTAAGTTCTGTTATTCCATATAGTTCAGACGAAATAATTCAACAAATTATGGAAGGTACAAAGATTGGTGCAACTCCGGTAACACATGGTTTTGCACTTCCTCATTTTAGAGCAGAAGGAATTGAGAAACCCGAATTGGTTTTAGTAAGAGCTCCAAATGGTGTTTCAATTGATGTTTTTAATCCTTTGACCCACGAAGCCGAGGAAACAAAAATTGTAAACGGTTTATTCTTTTTAGTAAGTCCGGAGGATAATCCAACTCAGCATTTAAGGATTTTAGCTAAAATAGCAGGCAGATTAGACGATGATGATTTTATAAACAAATGGAATAATGCTAGAAATGAAATTGAATTAAAAGATGCTCTTTTATTCGATGAAGAATTTTTCTCAATAGTTGTTAGAAATGAAAGCCGAACCGGAAAATTAATTGGAGCTGAAATAAAAACTATTGAAATACCGGCAAATTGTTTAATTACTACTATAAGAAGATCAGGTAAAACAATTATTCCTAAAGGGAACACAATTTTAAAAGAATTAGACCGGTTAATTATTATTGGCGATTCAGATGGAATTAAAGAACTTAGAAACAAATACATCAACTAAAAATATGAGTGATAATTTATCAGTAAAAGAGAAATTCTTTTCTAAAATAAGTCACGATCTACGCGGATCTTTTACCAGTATTTTAGGATTCAGCGATATTTTAAATGATCCAAATGAAGAATTAACAAGAACTGAAATTAGTGATTTTGTTACACGAATTGGTAAGCAGTCTCAAGATTCATTTGAACTGTTAGTCAATTTTATTAATTGGCTTAAGCTAGAGAATTTTAACAGCGGACTCACAAAAGAAAAATTGGAACTTCTTGATCTAATTTACAGTATCCAAAATTTAAATCTGAAAAAGATAAATGAAAAAAATATTTCAATAGAATATGAAATTCCGGAGTCAGATTATTTTATTATGGATTATGAAATTGCTCATTCTATCTTTAATAATATTTTTGTATTCCTGACTAAATCTTGCAGCAAAAATTCCAACATTTTATTCAAATCTGTTCAACCATCAAACAATTCCACAGTAATAGAAATAATTGCAAATTGCAGTGGTAATGAAGAATCTTTTTATCAAAATATTGATGTACGGGATTTAAATAATGATTTATCATTCCCAATAATTTTTGCAATTAAATTTGCTGAATTAAGCGGAGGGAAATTTAAATTTTCTGTTGATAAAACTAATACAATGATTATTGAACTTGAACTGCCAAAGGAATTAAAATTCTAAAAAACAATTGTATTTATTCCAAAGACAAAATTGTTTTTATCTCTGTAATTTAATTTCCATGTAAATTCAAAAGATATCGGAATTAAAATATGTCCAAGACTAAAACCTAATTCGTAAAAAGGTTTTTGGAATTCAATGTATTTATGTTCCAGAATGTTGTTACTGCTTTCAGTTACTTTTGAAACCGCAACATTTAAATAAGTAGCAAGCTGAAGTCTAAGATCTTTTAATATTGGAATCTGTGATAATCTAAATAAATCGTCTCCAAAATTGTGATGCAGATAAACTGCAGTTACATCGTCTCCAAAAACTTCACCAATTCGTAACGTTCTAAATGAATTATTTTTACCTGAAACATTGATGTTTCCTGGAAGAGCAAACAAATATTGAAAAGGTACATTACCATTTGAAAATATTTTATTGGCAAAGAAATCTAATTCCCAATTAAAAAATGTAGGAAAGCCTCCATAAGTTTCTAAATTTAAAATTGTAAAATCCAAATCACTTTTTAGTAAATCTTTTGAGCTTGATAAAATAGAACCTTCAAACTGAATATTGCTTCTTGGTGTAATTCTTCTTCTAAAAAATCCATCTTCAATAAAATTTCGGAAATCTAATTTAAACGAAGCTTTAATTGCATTAGTGTTCAGATCAAATATTTGTTTATTTGCAGAATATTCTTTTTTAGTATTGAAAAAAGAAAAGTCCGAATTATTTTTTGCTGATCTATCTTTTTGCGATAAATATCCGATTCCAAGTGAAAGTATCGGAAATATTTCTGAATTTACATCTATATCAAAACCTTTAGAATAATAATAATCTCTAAAATCATATTTTGTAAATAAGCTCAAAAATGTGGAAGTGAATTTATTATAACTATCAGAAACTCCAAACAGATCGTTTAATTTATCATAAACCTTAACATTAAGTTGAGTTGTTCTGTACATTCCAAATCGATATAAACCGCTTAATTCTTTCTTAACCAATTTATCAGAAAAACCATAAGATACACCGCCGTTTAGGTTTAATCTTTGTTCTTCTGCATCGTTATAATAAATGTCAAAATTTAGAGTATTACCTTGAATCTTGTTAAAGCTGTATATAGAAAGTGGTCCGCTGATTTCAAAATTTTTATTTAATTTGAACCTTTCTGAGAGAAATGAAAAGTCCTGCCCAAATGTTTTTGAAACTCTAGTTAAACTGTCAATCCTTGTATAAGCTTTTTCTTCCTCTAATGTATTTGGTATACTTTGAATAGATTGCCAATAGATTTCATCTTTTTTATCTGCTTCGGGTAAAACTGAAATAATAGCTTTATCAAAAATTTCTTCATCAATTTCAGAATTAATTTCATAGCTGTTCATTATTGTGCTAAATTCCAATCCAAATTTTGCTAAGCCTAAATAATTGCCTTCTGCAAAAAGTCTATAATCAATTGGAAGAACAATATCATTATTAAAAACATCAAATTGCTGATATACATTTACGTAATTAAAAATTCCGCCTGGATTTGCCATCTGGTTAAGAGTAACATCAACTTTTAACAGATAGAAAGTTTTATCTTCAATAAATAATTTTCCGTAAAATCCGGGATCAGAAGGATTATCGGTATTAAAATATATTTGAAAGATTTTTTTATCATCAAGCGCAATTTCTTTTTCTATATAAAAATAATAATAAGACAATGCATCATCAGAAATAGGGCTTGGAATTGATTTTCCCATGAAGGTAAGATCATCCTCATAAAAACTTTGTATAACATTTCCTCCGGTTAGTACATTTATAAATGGGGGAGTGTTTGCCGTTTGTTTTCTTGCAACAATAAAATGTTTCCGGTCATCTGGTTTTTGGTAAAATCCGCGACTCTCGTTTTCTAAAATACTGGTAATCTTTAGTTTTCCCGTATCTTGTGTTGATAAAGAATAAGTTCTGTCCTGTAAATCTCTAGTAGTTTTTATTAATCCTTTTGTATATGATGAATATTTATAACTCTTTATTCTCTCTTCTAAAATATTTTTAGCGGCAATTGTGTTTTTTATAATTTCATTAGCAGGATTATTACCTGGAGTTATTGTAACTTCAGATAATTCAATTTCAATAGGAATGAGGCTGAAGTCTACATTTTCATTACTGTTAACATTAATTCTAATTGTGTCAGACCTAAATCCTAAATATGAAGCAATTAGTGTGTAAGAGCCTTCATTTAATTTTAGATTGTATTTGCCTTCAATGTTGGATGATGTACCACGAGTTGTACCATTAACTCTTATGTTGGCAAAACTTAAATAAGAATCATTTTTTGCATCTTTAATATTGCCGTTGATATTATAAGTTTGGCCAAAATTAATTATTGCGCTAAACAAAAAGATTACAAAATAAAATATTGTATTTCTCATTCCTTTAGTTAATTCAATTAAATAATATGAGTAATATAAAAAATAATTTCCCAATAATTAATTACTCTATTTTGATAAACAAATGAATATGAAGTGACCAATAATGTAAAAAATTAGAGAAGATGTTTATTCGTAATAAGAAATAACTTTAGCTCTCTTTTTTGCATTTTCTGTTGAAGGTAATAATATTGGATTAGCACCTTTATGATATAAACCTCCGGAAACCATTTCTGAGTTTCCCAAAGAAATTACATGTCCAGTAATTATTGCGTTTGTAATTTGAAAATCGCTGTTGGTATAAAACATTACATTTGGATATGTGCCATTTGAAATTACCATATTTAATGTGCTATAAATTGCAACATTAATTTTATCCGGATCCATTTGCGGTATTGTAGCTCCACCATTTGCAAATACATGTCCTTCCACCAAAAACAAACCAAAACCATTTAATGATGCTGATGAATTGATTGTTAAATCACCAATAATGTGAATAATTTCCGGATTTGATGAAGTTCCCAATGTAAATGAAGAATTAATTGTTAGTCCTGTTGAAAAAGTTTGTGTAATGCTAGATGTAAAATCACTTATATTCCAGGGTGGAATTGTTATTGAAGAAATATTTTGACTCTCTGGAAGACCGCTTGGATTATCTGGTGGACTGATTATTCCGTTTTGACTATGTGAACCAACATATTTTACAAAACCAAATATTGATCCGGTTGAGGATTGATTAAAATTACCGCCAGTATAAATATTAGCATTAACATTTATATTACAGCAATTTGCAAAAAATCCGTTTGTCTGATTAAAATCTCCATTGGCAGCTAAAACATAATCGGTAAAATAATTAGGAATATTATTTAAATCCGGAATATCCAACACAGCAACAACAGGAACTTCAACATCATTGTAGCATCCAATTGAATGAATAACAACTTTATCTTCACCATTTACAATTGTGTCTTTAATATTATATTGAACATAACCTTCAAAAATATCTTCTTGAACGTAATTTACAACTCTATAACTTTTATTTTCACTCAAATATGATTTTAAATGATTTAATGTTGAGTGTGCAATATTCCTTGCAACTTGTTTAGAATATAAATCAATTGCATTTTCTGAAGAGCTGGTAGAATTTTGATTTAGTGTAAGTTGAGTATATGTAAATAAACCCATCATACCTAATATTACTATAAGTGTTGCTCTTCCCATTCTATTATTTAATTAATTTAAATTTTTGATTCTTATTTTTTTATTCCATTTAGAAGCTGAATATTTTTCTTCTAACATAATTGCAGATTCGATGTTCAAATTCATTCCTATTTCAGAAATTTTTTTTCTTGCCGAAGAATTAAGTAGTTGACTATATGATAATAAATTTCCGGTCGAATCATAATATGTTAATGAGAAGTCAATTACTCGTCCAACAACTTGATGATGGCTATTATTAAGTTTTCTATAAAGATTTTTATCACTTGGATTTGTTGTTTCTTTAACTTCTAAAGTGTCAGACAAATAATATTTAATACTATCAACTGTGCCATTATTATCAATGTCAGATAAAAATTTGATTTCGTTTAATTTTGCGACTTGTATTTTTTCATCACCAGTTTCGTGATATCCAATTTTAATGAAATCATTTTCTAAAATGCTAGAAATAGCGACAATATCTGACTGTACTTGCGTATTAGAAATTACATCTTCAGAAACAGAATGCATATTAAAATTGAAGAATAGCAGCATTAAGAAAATCATTCCGCCAATAATTACAGATTGAAGTATGTCTAGTAAAGTTCCCACTTAAATCAATAACCCACTATATAATCTAAAATTATTGAATTCTTTAAAAATTCATTTTCAACATAAACAGTAATTTTCTTTAAAAAAGTTTTAGAATATGAATTTTGACTTAGGTTTGAATCGGAGATATAATTTACTCCGACAGAAAGCCTGAATGTGCCTATTCCATCTATTGAATCAATTTTTGTATAATTATTAAAGTCATCAATATCATCAAATTGAGATACATAATATTCACCCGGATCTGGTCCAAAGTTCATTGTATTCGTCAAACTATCCACATCCGACAAATTATTATTTATAGTGTTTTCATCAAAACTTCTTAAAGTAATATCTTCAATTAAAGATTGACCCAAACTGACTCCGTTAATAATTGCCTGATTATCTGAAGCCGTATCATAAGTATTGTTTGAAGAATTATAAAATGTAACATTCAACATTGAGAAAAATATTAAAGATAAAATTGTAAATAATGTTTCGTTAGTGCTCATCGATTTAAGTTTTAAATATTCTAAAACAAATTAGTCTTTAAAGACATATTTCAACATTATATTATCGATTCTGGATTTTGTGAGTTAAACGATTTTGAGATGAAAATAAATTTCAAATTTTATGTTCATTCAATTAAATCAACATTAAAATTGAAACAATGAGATTATTCTAACTAACTTTATTAAGTTTATGTGATGATTCGGTTTGCTTTTTAGTTAATGGGAACTTAACAGTAATTTTTGTACCGCCGCCTTTTTTACTTACAACTTTAATCGATGCATTATTCAGATCACAATATTTTTTAGCTAATGCTAGACCTTGTCCAATTTTATCAATATTTGCCGAAGATTTATTATCTACCTCAATTTTTGATTCAAATAATGTTGGTATCATTTGTTCAGAAATACCAATTCCGGTATCTTCAATAGTGACTGATAAAATTCCTTCAGAATCAAAGAATAAATTGATGTTGATATAACCTTGAATTGTATATTTAATACTATTATCAATTATATTAACAAACAATTGGTTTACTGAACTTAAATCTCCAAGAATACTTGTATGATCTGCAAAAACATTCAAATTTAATTCCAATCCCTTTTTTTGAGCTATAAGATTATATTCATCAAATAGAGTTTGGAATATGTCATCAACTAAATTAATTTTAGTTTTAAAAGAATCAAATTCGCCATTATCCAACTTTTGGATATTTGAAATAGGATCAATTGAATTCATTATTTTTTTACTACCATTCCGAATTTTCTCAAAACTTTCTTGTAATTCTTTAGGAACTTTGCCGTATAATTCATCTTCCAAAAGTTGAGTGTAACTAATAATATTATTTATTGGCGATCTTATTTCTTTTGACATTTGTGAAATAAGTTCATTCTTCATTTTTTGCTTATCATTAATATTTTCTGAAATAATTTCCTTTTTATTTTCTTGAAATTTATTTGAGCTAACATCTTCAACTATCACATCATAAAAAATTATTTTATCCAATTTATCTTTAACAGCTCTTGCACTTTCACTTATATATACTTTTGATCCATCTTTTTTTGTCCAAATTTGTTCATATCCTTTAGCGTAACCGTCTTTATTTACAGCTTTAAAAAAATGAGCTTTACTAATTGGATCTTCTTTACCTTTTATTGAACTTTTATGAATTACTAATTCAGTTAAATTGTTATATCCAAGCAAATTTATCAATGCTGGATTTGCTAAAATAATTTCACCTTTTGGAGAAAGCCTATAAACACCGATGTTTGCATTTTCGTACAGACTGTTAAAACCATCCTCCGTGTTTAGTAAATCAGTTTTTTTACCAATTGAATTGTCCTCATAATAATTGGCATTTTGTCCGTTAGCTTTTTGAAGTTTATATACCCAATCAATAAGAACGTCAACTGTCGAATAAATATATCCTATTTCATCCTTTCTCTGAATATCAAGTTTATTCAAATAATTTTCTTTACGGAGATTTTTAAGATTTTTTATAACATTATTAATTGGATCGAAAAAGATAGAAACTACTATAAAAACAATTACAAAGTCAAAGAAAAGTATAATAGCAAAAATTTTGATATGTCTTGATTTCAGTACATCAACTTTTGAATTAAATTCTCTTAAGTTATATCCCAAGAATAATGTGCCGATTGTTTTATTATCAAAAGAAATTACTCTGCTGAATTTTATTAAAGAATCGCTTTCAGAAAAATTTCCAAAATTACTTATTGTATAATCATTCTCAATTGCTTTCTCAATATTATATTGGTAGTAAATTTTATTCCTGACCGATTTTAAAATCAAATAGTCAATTGATTTGTTATTTTTGATTATATCTAATTGGCTATTAACTTCTTTCAGATGATTATTAAAAACATTTTTTGAAACATTGGGTTCAGTTATTTGACCTAATATTTCAATATTATCTTTTAAACTATCAATTTGATTATCACCAATATCATTATAAATGAAATAAAAAATTATGAGAATAACGGAAGACGTTATTAGTGATAGCGTTAGAAATAGTTGAATTTTAAGTGAATTAAATATTTTTGGTTTCATTATCTCATATCCTGGCTATCTAATGATCTTGTCTTTTCAACATTTTTGCCAATAGTTTTATTTCTAATTTTTGTCTGATCAAATTTTACTGTGTATTTTGTTCCGCCGCCTTTTTTATTTGTAACTTTTAGAAAGGCTCCATTTATTTCACAATATTTTTTTATCAAACTTAAACACAACCCATTTCCTTCAATCAAGTTAGAAACCTTATCTACTTGTTCAACTGAATTTTCAATAAAATTATTTAATAAATCTTCCGGAAGTGATTTGCCCGTATCTTCAATTGCTATGGATAAAGTACCTTCGGCATCATTGTAAATATTTATATTAATGTCTCCTTGTTCAGTATATTTTAAGCTGTTATCAATAACACTAATAAATAACTGTTTTAGTGAATATTGATCACCAAGGATATTTGTATGTTCCGCAACAACATTCAAATTTAGGTCAATACCTTTTTTTTCAGCTAGAAAATTAAATTCCTCTAATAAATTGTTAAAAACTTCTTCTACTAAATTTATTTTTGTTTTAAAAACATTAAAAGAACCTGCTTGAAGTTGAGCCATATTAAGAATTGAATCAATTGTTCTAATTAATCTTTTACTGCCTAATTGTATTGAAGTAAAAATATCATCGTAATTATTATTTTCATTTTTCTTTAATTCTTCACTAAGCAAAGAAGAATAATTCAGTATTGTATTAATTGGTGTTCTAATTTCATGTGACATTCCAGCAAGAAAATCTGATTTAATTTGATCAGCTTGCTCAGCTATTTCTTTTGCTTTAATTAATTGATCTTCATATTTCAATTGAATTGTTATATCCTCAATTGTGCCGTCAAAATAAGTATCATCAATTCCTTGATCAAAACTCTTGCCGTTTAAGCTCACAAAAATATTCTCTTTATCTTTTATTTTAATTTCAAATTGACACCTAGCAATTTGTTTCTTTTCATTTATTTCATCTAAGATTTCAGAATACTTTTCTGCTCCTCCAATTATATAATTTTCAAATTTATTATTTTTTATTTCGTTAAAGTTTTTGTAACCCAAAAGATTCACAAATGTTGGATTTGCATGTAAAATTTTACCTTCACTATCAATCCTGAAAATTCCAATTGAAGAATTTTCAACAAGTCCCTTAAACCTTGCTTCACTTTCCTTTAATTTTATTTCCATTCGATGTTTATATAAAGCCATTTCAATAGTTGAATTAAGTTCCTTTTCTTCAAATGGTTTTATTAAGTATCCGAATGCATCTGAAGATTTAGCTCGCTCTAAAGTGGATTTATCAGCATTGGCTGTTAAATAAATTACAGGAATATCAATTTTAGCATGAATTTGAGCCGTGGTTTCAATACCATCAACATTTCCGGGCAACATTATATCCATTAATATAAGATCAGGCTTTTGTTCAATAGCAGTCTTTAATGCCATTTCGCTATCGGGCACAATTCTTACAATTTCATAACCCATCTCTTTAAGACGATCGGCAATTTCCATTGCAATAATAATCTCATCTTCAACTACAAGAATTCGAGCTTTATTCATTAAACTAGCTTACCTTCTTTAACATATTTGGATCAGGAAAATTTATTTTTACCATAGTTCCATTATTAACAAAATATTCAACCTTACCATTTAGTTGAAGTGTTAAATTATTAACTAAGCGTAAACCAAGTGATTCAGATTTTTCAATATCAAAATCCTTTGGCATTCCTTTTCCGTTATCACTTACTTTGAGAATTATTCTTCTATTTTCATCATATCCCATATCAATTCTAATTTCACCAATTTCAACATCTTTCAAACCATGTTTTAGCGAGTTAGAAATCAATTCATTAATTATTAAACCGCAAGGAACAGCTGTATCAACACTCAACTCAACCCTATTAATATTATTTTTTAATCTGATTTTATGTTGATTAACACCAAATGATTGAAATAAAAAGTTTGTAAGTTTTTTTACATATTCGTTAAAATCTATATTTGCCAAATCTCCCGATTGATATAATTTTTCATGAATAAGAGCCATAGATTTTACTCTGTTTTGACCATCCCTAAACATATCAATTATTTTAGGATCGGTTAGCTGCTTGCTTTGAAAGAAAAATAAGCTAGATACAATTTGTAAATTGTTTTTTACTCTGTGATGAATTTCTTTAAGTAATACTTCTTTTTCATGTAAAGATTTACTGATTTCAATTTCTGCTTTTTTTCTTTCTATGTTTTCTTTTTGTAATGATTTTAATGCAGTTTCAAGTTCTTTAGTTCTTTCCTTAATTCTGTTTTCCAGTTCCTTATTTATTTTATTCATTTCATGTCTGCTGTTGGCAATTTTATCTACCATTTCATTAAATGAATTTGCAAGAAATCCCACTTCATCGCGAGAAATAATTTCAAGTTTTTGTGAATAATCACCTTCTGAAATTTTATTAACAGCCGAAACAACTTTGGTAAGCGGTTGAGTAAATAATTTGCCGATAAAGTAAACAACAAGTGATCCGACTAAGAATAACAGCAAGCTAACTAAACCAATATTTGTTTGAAGTTCCGCTATTTTGTCGTAAACCGTTGAAAGAGAGAAGCCCATATAAATATCACCGACTTTTTTATCAGAAATAATTATTGGTGCGTATGCTTTCATAATTTCATATTTGTCAGATATAAATTCTTCATTGTTTTGATATTCATTTATTACTGCTGTAAATGAATTAAATTCATAAAAAGTTGAATCTTCCATGGTTATCATAACATAACGAATTTCTTCGTTGTTTATCAGCTTTTCCATTTCTTCTTCAGAGTTGTCATAGTCTTCATAATATTTACCGGAAGAAACTCCATAAGCGGCAATTTTTGCAATTGAATTTGCCTTGTCCTGTAAACTGCTTAATCTTTCAGCTTTAAATTTCATGGGGAAGTAGAAATAAATGAATATTGATATTACTGCTAACAGAAGAGTTGTAACAATTGTCAGTTTATACTTGAGGGATATAAAAATTTTCTTTTTCATACTTTAAGGGATTTTTAAGTAATTATCGATGTTATTTATAATAAATTGATATTAAATTATTATAAATCAATAAAATAAATAGTTTATAAAGCCGAATATTTTGTGAATGGAATTACAAAAATTGGCACTAAGATTTTATTAGTAAAATCTTTTTGGAGAGCTTAAAATAGGATAAATCTAAATTGTTTTAAAATTTTTATTCCAACCAGGATAGCACTTTAAATGTATTTGTGCTAGGAAAATATGGAGGCACCATTCTTAACAATCTACTATCGTATTTATAATCCTTTTCACTAAAACCCGTCTTAGGTGTTGTTCCAGAGTAAGTAGTTTTAAAGGTTCCGACAGGACCTCTTGATTTCTGAGTAATACCACCAATTAAATGTATTGTACCGCTAACGGGTCTAACATTATATTTTTCAGCTGTAAAGCTTCCGGTTTCACTGTAAATTGCTGCATGGATATTAACATCAGATCTATTTGCTGTATTGTCTGTAATAATAACATCATCTTCTGCAATTATACCTAATAAATCATTTGAAGGATCATATTTATCTTTATAGTCGGGAATATCAGAATAAACAATATCATTGTCTATATAAACATCTTGATTTGTACCTATTGACCATTCACCTTTTACAGTTCCTTGGATGCGTAAATCTCCATCTTCCACATAAATCATTTTATTTGAAGCTAAATCAGTAGCTAAAACAGTAGTATAAGGATCACCGCTGTTATATTTATACCTAATACTATCACCAGCAAATTCAAGAAAGACTTCACTTTGTCCCGTAAAAACATAACCTCCAGCACTTGCTGGATTCTTTAAATTAGCGGCTCCATCAGTAGGAAGCGCCAGTGTTGTCCCTGGTAAATAAGTCCCCATTATGGTTGGCTCATCTGCAGCTTTGCTTGTATAATATTTCATTACTCCACCATGTGAAGTTCGTGGTCCGTTAAAATATGGATGGCCTTCAACTTGAATATCATCGTTGGTATGAAAAGGTCCCCAAACAGAATCATCTGCTGTCCACCAAATATTTCCTTCAACATCAGAGAAATATGCGTATTCAGAAAAACTAGCCAATTCTATTTTTACTTCAATTAGTTTTGTCTTATCTTCAAAATGTCCTACAGATGTAACTATTTTTATACCACTTGAATCTTGTACTGAAATATTTAAATTGTTGGAACCATTATAACTATATGGAGATCCGCTTGCATCCCATCCATGATCTCTGGAAAGGTTGCTGGTAGCTAAATTAATTCCACTACGCGCAATTTCAGTTGCAGCTTGCATTTCATAATAACCAGTAGAATTATCAACTGCACTTGTTGAAACACGGTTCATATTTAATCCAACAATTAACATTATTGAACTAAATCCTAAAATTAAAAGTAAAGCTGCTTTTCCACCCATTTTATCACCTATTCATATTTTTTGTTGCCATTCTTATTTGACGCCAAAAAACAGTCGGAAATTTTTCTAAATCTGTTTTTTCTGAATTAGCCGTATCGTAACCATAACAGTCTTCAACTTTAAGATCAATCTGCATATAAGCAATTTTTTTCGTATCAATTGGATGTGGTAATAGATTGCTCATATTATCAAAATAATGAATTCTAAACTGCGTTATGCCTAAATTGCTGGCATCCTTTGTTGTGCCTTTAATATATCTATAAAGAATTTTGTCGTTGGGATTTGGAGTTTCATTTACATCTGGGCCAAGTTCATATACTAGTTTATCAGGTATTCCGTTGCCTCTAAAATTTGATGCACTTTGTGCTAAATCTGTCAAAAATGTTATGCTGGTTGAATCAGCTGCTAAAATCATATCTTCTGGAGATACCATACTATCCACATTTTCGCAGTATCCAATTCGTGTAAAATCGTGTTCAAGCAATTCAACAATAGAAACTAAATTTTGTTGAGATATTAGATCACCATTGTAGTGACTTGAATTTTCCGAAGCTGATTGATTTAGTTGATGAATTGACAGCAGCATCAATCCACCAATAATAGTTGCTCCTACTATATCAAGTAAAGTTGAAAATCCCATTTATAATAAAATCCATTGACTGAATAAACTTGTTAATACAATAGTATCCTGCTTTTCAGTAAAAAAGTTAGTTAATGCAGGACTAGTAACTCTTATTGTTACATTTTTATTATATGTTTTAGAAATTGTTTTTACTAATCCGTCTGACATCCAATCTACTGAAACAGAAATATCAAATACTCCCATTTGTGGAATCGAATCAGTTCTTGTATAGTTATTGAAATCATCTACATCATCAAAATTTGGATAAACCTCACCCGGATCTGCTTCTAGTTTATTTGAAAAGTCACTTGCAGAAAAAATATCATTGCCTTCAACAATTTCTTCATCAAATGCCTTTCCGCTAACTTCATCTAAAACTGATTGAGCAATTGTTGTGGCTAGTATGAACTCTTTGTTATAAATTAACGCGTCTTGAGTATTAATAGATCCTCTGTTAAAATTGAGCACGGTAAATGTTACTAAACCTAGTGCTGCAATTCCAATCATCATTTGACCAGTATTCATTAAAATTCCTAAATCAAAATATAATTCTTCACATCAATTATCGGTTAATTGTATTCTTAATTAAGTGGTAAATTCAAATAATTTAATATTGTGATATTTATCACTCGAAATTTGTGCCAATCTACAAATTCTAAAGTATGAGTAATTTATGATTAAAAGGAGATTTTAGAATTGGCAGATAATGATATAGATCAATATTCATTTTTATAAATTGTATCAAAATGACACAGAAAAATTGTACTTGATATAAGAGAAATAATAATTTTACACGTTTTTCTTATTCAAACCATGAAACAATTTCATACTGTTCGGTCGCAGGAAAATAAGGTGGGGTTGAAGTTTGAAATCTTCTGTCGAATTTAATTACTTGATTATAACCTGCTCCAGTTGTATATCCTGTAGTTTGTGCTTCGTTTTCAATTAGTCCTCCATGAATTCTCATAATTCCCATATTTGGCGATGAAGAATTTAAACTTTCAACGGTAATTCCACCGTCATAATTAAATAATGAAGCATGAATATTAATATCTGATTGATTTGCTGCATTATTTTTTACAACAACTTGTTTTTCTGCTACTACTCCTAACATATCATCACAATCTGGATTTGTAGAAGTTGTTCCATTATTAAATTGTAAGGGATCTTTTCTATAAATAATATCATCTTCTAGATAGACATATCCATAGCTATTTCCATCTTTTGCAGTTCCCACTGTATATTTTCCATTTACTGTTCCCGATAAATATAAATTTCCTTTATCATTCCAAATTACTCCATTTGGAGCTAAGGTGTCCATATCAGCTAATATTGGAGTTGACCAAGTTGAACTTGAAGTTTTTTTAGTGCTCCATTTAACTTTTCCTATTGAAGAGCCATCATCTACAAATTCTAGTCTTACATCTAGTGGATCACCTGAAGGATCTTGGAATAACTTTCCGGCATAATTTGCAGCGTTATCTAACTTAGATGTATTTAATGTAAATGGAATATCTACAGGTGTTTCATATCCTCCAAGAAATTGTGGATCTGCTGCACCAAATCCCCATTTATTACCAACTGAATTTATTCCATCTTTAGTTGTAACTTTTGCGGTAAAAACCGGTGAACCTAAAGTATTTAAAGTCTGCTGCGTGTGAAAAGGTCCGTCAATTGTATCTCCTGTAACTAAATATCCATTTGATGGCCATTTATTGGTATAATAACCGAATTTTGAAAAACTGCTTGGCTGCAAAATTATTTTGACAAGAGCAGTATCTTCTCTAAATTCCCCATCAAAAATTCCTGAAAAATAGGAATGAGAAGTTATTTTAATTTTATCAACAGCAAAAGTGGTTACATCAATATCAACAAAACCACCTTGGAAAGGTAATCTTGAATAACTGCCTGTCCATGTTGGATCTTGAAAAACTTGACTTGCGGCCATATTGGCTCCACTAGCTGCTATATTATGTAAATTCGTTTCCGAATAATATTCTGTAAGATTTTCAACAGCTCTTGTTGTCAAACTTGAAGAGTTAAAATTTACGACAGAGAACATTAAACTAAAACCAATCACAACTAATAAAATTGCTTTGCCGCCCATATTATATATCCTTATCTAATTGCAAGACTTGGTGCTGCCAAGCGTATTTGTCTATAAAATGCACTTTTATCTTTTGAATAAACATTTCCGTCCGCTTCATCTCCATAAGAAGCAGTATTTTCAACAGTTATATCAATTTGCAATGTTATTATACCTAATGGTGGATTTACTGGCATTGCTGTAATCTTGTTTCCAAGTGCATTAAAATATTGCAATTTAAATTGAGTAATACCAAGATTTGCATAAAATGGAGGATCATTATTAACTTGACGATACAATATTTTGTCATTTGGATTTGGAGTATTTTGAACTTCAGCATCCGTTGATTTGCCGATCCAATATTTCAAAGTATCAACTGTACCATCTCCTAATTGTAAACTTTGAGATTGAGCAACATCTGTTAAAAAAGTAATACTTGTATCGGTTGCTTCAATAATTGCAATAGCCGGATCGGGAATCTCCTCCCAATTTTCACAATAACCAACTTTTCTTAAATCATGTTCAAGTATTTCTATAGTAGCCAACAAATTACTTTGTACTAAAAATTCACCACTAGTTAAATAATTACTTTCAACAGAAGCATCACTCATTCTGAACAAAATAAGAAGGATTGATCCGCCAATTAATGATGAACCAAGTATATCAATTAATGTGCTAAAACCCATAATATCCTTTATCTAAAATAATAATGACTATTTATTTTTGATAAAACTATATTTTTTGTACTATCTTCTATAAATGGACTTGAAACATAAACAGTTATTCTTTTGTGCCAAGTTTTACTTGAAACTGAATCTAATGAAACTGATGGATCCACATAATGTACTTTACATCGAAAATACATATTTGCGGAAGCAAAAGTTGGATCACTATTTGTATTTCCGGAATAATTATTAAAATCATCAAAATCATCAAATTCAAGTCTGGTATGTTCACCACCTTCAGGACCTAAAGTTGAAGAAAGATCGGATAAATTGTCAATTAAATTATTATCTGCAGTTTCTTCATCAAAAGATTTGCTAAAAGCTTCTTCAATTATTGCTGTACCTAAAGAAACAGCCAGAATTTCATATTTTGTTTCATCCATCTTAACAGTAGTTGTAAGTGAATTTCTATTAACATTAAGAATTACTGTACTTAGTAATATCATTGCCGCAATGGATGTTAACATTTGTCCGGAGTTCATATAATTCTTCTTTATTGAAGTTTAAATTTTTGCATAAATTATGCCAAGAGTATTATCGATTTATTTTTATGATTATTTATAATAAAATTGAGAAATTTTTGAAATTTAATGTATTGATATAATTTTGATTTAATTTGAATTTAATTTTTTACATGTAAAGTTTACCTTTTTTGTTTATTATAAATATTTCAACTGAACTTGTTATATTTCAAAAGGCATTTTTAGGAATTTGTGAATTTTATGGATCCAATTAATTTAATTGTTGCTATAAACCTTTTTGTATCAATGAGTTCAAATTTATCTGGTGCAAAAAAGGGAATGAAATCAAAATTAAGCAATGTTGTTAAAAAACCAACCACTTATTTACAAAAAATTCCACCAAATATTGCTGCTTTGGTTCTGATTTTAACAATAGCTGCAATTTTTAATTTGGGTGTTTTTGATGAATCAATTAAACAAGAATATAATTATTTAAGAATAATTGGACTAATTTTATTTATAATATTTTCATGGGTACAGGTTTCATCATTTAAAGCGTTAGGTGAATTTTATTCACAAGATATACTAATATTTAAGAATCATAAGTTGATAAAATTAGGATTATACAAATATTTAAGGCATCCCCAATATTTTAGTCAAATTTTAAGTGATTTTGGTGTTGGATTAGCATTAATGGGTTATATAATAATTCCAATTGTAATTTTAATTGAAATTCCATTATTTATTCTTAGAGCTAAAGCTGAAGAAAATTTATTATCTGCTTACTTTAATGAAGAATTTAAAGAGTATAAGAAAAAGTCAGGTTTTTTTATTCCATTTATTGGCTAACTTATTATATGAGATTATTTACAAATAAATTATTGATAATTATTTTTCAGTTAATCTTTGTATCGCAATTTTTTTCTGCAAATCTTACAATTAAACGCGGTAATCAAACTTTAAAGATAAGTTCAGAAAATATAAGAGGGACTGAATATGTTTCTTCAAAAGAATTGGCAAAGGCTTTAGGTGCAAATTTTTATTTTAATCCAAATCGACAAAAATCTGAAATTAAGTTCGTTGAATATAATTTAAAATATACAGCAAATAATCAATTTGTAATTTTAACTTCAAAAAAAGACAATAAGCATCAAATATTTCAAATGCCTGTCTCTGCAAAACTTATAAGCGGCAGTGTAATGATTCCTATAAAATATTCTGCTGAGTATTTAGGTTTAGCATCCGGTTTTGAAACTTCTTACATAGAAAATGGAAATACACTTCTAATAAATCCTACAGAAATAAATACCCGAGAAGTAGTAGCATGGAATAAAAATTTAGTAGATAGAAGTACAGTTAAATATGATATTTTTTCTGCCAAAATTGAAAATAAAACAAATGGAACCTTGCTAAGATTAGCCACAAAAAATGAAATAAGAGTTCCAACAAGTTCTATTAATGGGAATACATTATATCTTTTCTTTTCAAATGTAACAATTGATAAAAATCTTTTTAATTCATTGCAAACAAAAGGTTTTATTAGAAATATTCAGATAAAACATGTTAATGGTAACCCTCAGATGGAAATTAGTTTGAGAGAAGGATACGATAAATATGAGGTATTTTATGATGAAGATATTGGCGAAATTTTAGTATCAATACATAATAAATTTTTGAAAAGTGAAAGCAATTTAAATGAAGAAATTGAAAAATGGAAATTTGATACTATTGTTATTGATGCCGGTCATGGTGGAAAAGATCCGGGAGCAATTGGGATTAATGGTATTAGAGAAAAAGATATCACCCTTGCAATAGCATTGGAGTTAGGAAGTTTAATTAAAAATAAAATGAAAGATGTAAAAGTAGTTTATACAAGAGATAAAGATGTATTCCCGGAATTGTATAAACGCGGTCAGATTGCAAATGAAAATAGAGGTGATTTGTTTATATCAATACATTGTAACGCTACGCCGAAAAAACCAACTTCTGCTTCTGGAATTGAAGTATATTTGTTAAGACCAGGGCGAACTAAAGAAGCAATAGACATTGCTGAATTTGAAAATAGTGTAATAAGACTTGAAGATGATCCGCAAAGATACAAAAAACTAACTGATGAAAATTTTATACTGGTTAGTATGGCAAATACTTCAAATTTAAGATATTCCGAGACATTTGCTGATATGTTAAATACCGAATGGATAAAAGATTTAGGAATTCCTTCAAGGGGAATTAAACAAGCAGGATTTTATGTTTTAGTTGGTGCTTCAATGCCAAGTGTTTTAATAGAAACCGGATTTATTTCTAATAAAAATGATGCAAAGTATTTAAATAGTAGAAGCGGACAAAAAGAAATAGCTAATTCAATACTAAATGCAATATTTAAATATAAAAACTATTATGAATCTATTATAGCTTCAGAAATCAAAAATTAAGGATTATTTTATGACAAATGCACAAAAATGGGTAACAATATTTTTAATACTTTTTATTGTATTACTTTTCCTTTCAAAGATTACTTCAGGAACATAATCTAATATCAGCAATTTAAACTCATGAAACATTTTTTGCAGTGTAAATAATTATTGCACTAATGTATTGTTGTATTTTTTTATTTTAATCAAACTATGATGAATTGATGTCAATAAAAATTTCACCTATTTAAAATAATTGTAAGACAAAAATATTTTGTAAATAATTCATTTTTTGACTAAAAACAGAAGAATAACGTGATTTAGAACACATCGAATTTAATTGGCATTATAGCTGAATTTGTTTTCCCAGAATTATCTTAAATAACGGGGAAACAATATGACAGCCATCATATACAACAGAATTCTTCAAATAGTATCTTTTCTAATAATTTTCAATTCAATAGTTTTTTCAGGTTCGTCCTACAAAATGAGTATAGAGGAAGTAGAGGTAATAAATAACAATAAAGTAGAAGCATGTGTTTATATAGAAAATGTTGGAGAAGAAGTACAACTTACAAGTTATCAATGTGCACTTAGTATAAACCAAAATATCGATCTCTCAAGCCTAAACTTTTCCTATGTTCAAGGAAGTTCAGAACTACTCAACGAACCAGATCTTTATGTTGGGATAGACAACATAGACGGACCCACAGAACTTACCTTTGTTTCTTATATTGGTCATGATATTATCTCAAAGAAAACCTTAGTCGGAAAGTTCTCTCTTAAAGGTAATGTAGATGTAAATAATATAGATCTATTAGCCATCCAATGGGATTTTGAAGGCACCATAAGTACAATAATCACTGGAGATAACTTCGTAAACATCACCAATCCACAGAGTCATGTAAGTGTTTTTGGGACACCCCAAGATCAATTAAAAATAGCAAAAGTAAACATAGTTGGTTCAGAAGCTTCGGCTGTACATAATGAAAAATTTACAGATAAAAATCTGTATGATGGAATTACTGCTTCAAGCAATGGAGGCAATTATAATTCATCCTCAGATGGAAGATGGGCAGTAGCTGGATTTCCACAATGGATTACAATAGATTTAGGAGAAGACACTTATGTTGACCATATAATGATAAATGGATATGGATCAGATCAAGGAATAAGTTATGATTGTGAGTTCTATAGCGGCAGATACAGTGAAAAGAGTCTGATAAAGAAAGAAACAACATCTACAGGGACTCAATGGTCAGAACATAGTTTGGGAGGAATAACAACAAGGTATTTAACAATAGTTGTAACTGGTAGTGAAGGAAATGACTGGTGTGATATTTGGGAAGTAGAAGTTTATGGAAATAATTCAACAACCGGAGTAGGTGAACAAAAGGATGAAGAAGAAGTATTAGCAGAAGAAGAAACTATACCTACTGAATATGGGATTAGTCAAAATTATCCAAATCCGTTTAATCCTAGTACAAAGGTAGAAGTAAAAATGAAGGATAATGCTGTTGCAAGATTAGAAGTATATAACTTAATTGGAGAGAAAGTATTAGCAGTTTTGGATGAAGAACTATCAGCTGGAATTCATGAAATAAACATTGATGGATCAAGATTAGCTAGTGGTGTTTACATTTACCAACTAATTGTTGACAATAAATTCTCTCAAGTAAAGAAAATGAACTTAATTAAATAAGACTCATTATTTAAACTCAAATCTATATATATGGGTGGAGTATTCTTTGGCTGGGAATACTTCACCTTTCCCCGTTAGCCTTTCATGAATCTTATCAAATAATCTCTATAGCTTGAATTTGGATAATTGCTAATTAATTTATTTAGATCTTCTTTAGTAATAAAATTTCTTTTATAGGCAATTTCTTCAAGACAAGCAACTTTGAGTCCCTGTCTATCTTCAATTACTCCAAAAAAATTGGAAGCTTGTAACAATGCTTCTGGAGTTCCGGTATCAAGCCAGGCAACACCTCTACCTATTTGTACCACATTTAATAAATCCTTTTCTAAATAATTTTTATTTACATCAGTAATTTCTAATTCACCACGTTTTGAAGGTTTTAAGTTTTTTGAAATATTTATTACTTCATTGTCATAAATGTACAATCCAGGTATAGCAAACTCAGATTTTGGTTCAGTTGGTTTTTCTTCAATTGATATGGCTTTTCCAGACTTATCAAATTCTACAATTCCATATCTTTCTGGATCAGTGACCTTATATGCAAATATTGTAGCTCCTTTTTCATGATTATTCAGCGCATCATATAAATAATCAAGTTTTCCATAAAAAATATTATCACCAAGAACTAAAGTTACACTATCATTCCCAATAAATTCTTCACCAATAATAAATGCTTCTGCAATTCCGTTTGGAGCATTTTGAATGGCATAACTAATATTTATACCTAAAAAATCACCATTTCCAAATAATTGCTTATAAAGTGGAATTGTATTTTCATCAGATATTATTAATATATCTCTAATTCCGCCAAGCATTAGAATAGAAAGAGGATAGTATATCAAAGGCTTATCATATAAAAGAGCAAGTTGTTTACTATATATTTTTGTTATGGGGAACAATCTTGTTCCAGCTCCACCTGCCAGTATTATGCCTTTCATATTAACCTTAAAAATTTAGTTTGAGATTTCAATAATGTTTGATGTAATAAAATTATCATTTTTATCAAGTATATCAATTTTGTATTCGCCAGTTGAAGTGAAATTATATTTAAAAAAAGTATCAATCCATTCCGGCAGAATTTTGAATTTTTTTGTATCTACTAATTTTTCATAATTGCTTTGCTTTTCTGATCTTTTCCAAACCTGTAAAATAATTCTTTCAATTCCCAAAGGAACATGATTATTTATATAAATGAAAGTCTCTCCGCCAGATCTGGATAAGGATAATGAATTAAATTTATTAACGGGCTTTCCATCAACTACTAATTCACAAAATGTTAATTGAGATTCACCTAAGTATACACTGGTAGAAGTAGAAAATTTATTAGAACTATGTTCGGATAAAACTACTTCAATTTTATTTGTCGCAATTCTATTTTGAGATGAATTCAAAACATAAATTTCATAAATCCCTTTTTCCTTAAATTCATAGTTTGTTACTACCCAAGTATCAGTTTTTTTTGGGCTGATAGTTTTGCTTTCATAAGGTGTAAATTTTCCATCTTGCAGTTTATCAACAAATAGATATAAAATTGGATCTTTAAATTCTTTTTTATTATCCAGCAAAACATATACAGCAGTTCCATAAGGCTTCATTTCTAGACTATTTATTACGCCAACCGGAGTTCCGTTTTCTGTGTAGCTTTCACATAAAAACAATTCTTGCGAATAAATAATTGAAGATAATAATGAAATAAAAATAAAAAGTTTTAAGAGTCTTATAATTATCATGACACCTATTTAGTTTTAAGATTTCCAAAATGCCGGTGAAAAAATCACCAAAATTGTAAAAAGTTCTAATCTGCCTAAAAGCATAAAAAATGATAAAAACCATTTGCCCAAAGTTGGAATATTAGCAAAATTATCTGTAGGGCCAACAGAACCAATTGCCGGACCAACATTTCCTAATGATGTAGCAACTGAACCAATTGCAGTCATAAAATCCAGCCCTAATGCAGCCATAACTAATGAACCCATTATAAAAATAAAAATATAAAATAGAAAAAACGCTAATATATTTGAAATAATATCTTGAGGTACACTATGGCCATTGTATCTAACGGGAATTACTGCTCTAGGATGGATAAGTCTTCTTAATTCGAGAAAACTATTTTTAAATAGTAACAAATGTCTTACAATTTTAATACCGCCGCCGGTTGATCCGGCACAACTTCCACTAAAAAGAAAAAGGAAAAAGATCAATAATAACAAAGTTCCCCATATTTCATAATCGGCAGTCACAAAACCGGTTGTTGTTATAATTGATACAACTTGGAAAAGTGAATCTCTAAAAGATTGTTCAGCACTTCCATAGTTTGTTAAATATAAAATTACTGCTATGAAAAATGTCCAAAATAAAATTACAGTAAGATAAAATTTAAACTCTTCATTCTTCTTTAAATTTTCAAATCTTCCATGAAGTAAATGATAATGCAAAGTGAAATTAACTCCAGCGGCAAACATAAAAAATATTATTACATAATGAATAAAAGGAGACTGATAATATGCTATACTTGCTTGTTTAGTTGAAAATCCTCCTGTTGCCATAGTTGTAAACGAATGACAAACTGCATCAAATAATGTCATACCGCCAATTACTAATAATAAAACTTCTACAAAAGTTAAGAGGACATAAATTCCCCATAATCTCACAGCTGTTTCTCTTACTCTTGGGTGAAGCTTATCTTTTGTTGGACCTGGCACCTCCGCAACAAAAAGCTGCATGCCGCCAATTCCCAATATTGGCAAGATAGCCAATGATAAAACTATCATTCCCATACCGCCTAACCATTGTGTCACACTTCTCCAAAAAAGCAGACCATGAGGGAGTGCTTCTATATCGTTTAGGATTGAAGCGCCAGTTGTTGTAAATCCAGACATTGTTTCAAAAAATGCATCAGTATAACTTGGTATGGAACCATGAATTACAAAAGGCAAAGCACCAAAAAGAGAAGTAACAATCCACCCTATGGATACTACAATATATCCTTCTCTTTTTCTAATATCTTTATCCTTATTTTTTGAAATAAGAAAAAGAACTAATCCGAAAAGAGAAGTAAATAAACCTGTAAATAAAAGAACATAAATATCATTGTCCTGATAATAAATTGAAAAAGGAATTCCAAGAAACATGAAAATTCCTTCCAATATTAAAAGGAAACCAACAAAATTAAAGATTACTTCTTTTTTAACCATTATTGAAAGAATTTCTCAACTTTATGAATTGTTCCGGGTAAGGAGAATACCACAACTCTATCGTTTGCTTCAATTTGCGATTCTCCAACAGATATAAAACTTTCTTCACCTCTGATATAGCCGCCAATAATTGCATTTTGAGGAAATTTTAAGTCTTTCACTTTCTTTTTAGTAATTGTTGAATTTGGTTGGGCAACGTATTCTAAAACTTCAGCATCAATACCTTGTAAAGTGGCGATTGAAATAATATTAGCCTTTCTAATAAATTTCAAAATATTATTTGCAGCAATAAGTTTTTTATTTATTAATGAATCTAATCCAATAGTCTGTGTTAAAGGAATGTAATCAACATTATCTACCAAAGCTATTGTTTTTGTAACACCCAAATGTTTTGCCATAAGTGAAGTAATTATGTTTGTCTCAGCATCTTGAGTTACGGCAATAAAGCCGTCCATATCAATAATTCCCTCTTGTGCAAGTAAATCAATATCTCTACCGTCACCTTGTATAACTAAAGTTTTTTCTAAATAATCAGCTAGTTCAAGCGCTTTATTTTTATCAGAATCAATTAGCTTAATATTTATTGTGCTTTCTAAAATTTTGGCTGCAATTCTACCAATTTTTCCGCCGCCCAAAAACATTATATTATGCAATTTTGCTTGATCTTTACCAACTAGTTTAATTATTTGTTCAATTCCTTGATGTGTCGTAATCACAAAAATTTGATCATTAGGTAAAAGTATGTCACTTCCAGATGGAACAATAGTTCTTATTCCTCTATGTATTGCTACAACTCTGAAAGTAATCTGATCAAAACTTTGAGCAATCTCTTGAATGGTTTTTCTTACTACGGGTAAATTATTTTCTAACTTTAAACCTATTAATGATAGTTTTCCATCTTCGAATTCAATAATATCTGTCGCAGCTGCTCTTTGTATTAATTTAACAAGTTCTTGTGCTGCTAATTCTTCAGGATAAATTAAATGATCTATACCAACCAACCTAAATAATTCGGCATTTTCTTTAGATATATATTCACCATTTTCTACGCGTGCAATTGTTTTTTTAGCACCAAGTTTCTTTGCAATAATTGCAGTATTTACATTTACTGCTTCTGATGAAGTTACGGCTACTAAAAGATCTGTTTTCTCACAGTTTGCTTTTTTTAAAATCTCCAACGATGTTGAAGAGCCGGTAATTGTGAGAACATCCATAACAGAATCGACTCTTTCTAAGCTATTTCCATTAACATCAATTACAGTTATATCGTGGTTTTCGTTAGATAATTGCTTTGCTAAATGATACCCGACTTCACCGGCACCTGCTATAATTATATTCATTAAGGTTCTATTACAATAAATTTAGATTATTATTAGTGTAATTATAACAATAAATTATTCTTTATACAGAAAAAATGGCACCCCATAAATCTATGGGATTTTCACTCTATTTGTTTAAAAGTGAGGGAATGTTTTTACAAATTATAATCAAATCAAATTTTAAGTTTATGTTGTAATCATTAACAATCATTTTTGTATTTTAACACGCAAATATTAAGAATTTAAAAAAATAAAGGATCTATTATGTTGGAATGGATTTCAAATCCCGAAGCATGGATTGCTCTTATCACGCTAACTTCTTTAGAAATTGTTTTGGGGATTGATAATATTATATTTATTTCCATTTTAGTTGGAAGACTACCTGAATCTCAAAGAAATAAAGGCAGAATTTTGGGATTGAGCCTTGCCATGATTACGCGAATTTTACTTTTACTTTCTCTTACTTGGATAATGAAATTAACATCGCCTTTATTTACAATTTACTCATTGGAAATATCGGGAAGAGATTTAATTTTATTAATTGGCGGATTATTCTTATTAGCGAAAAGTACTCACGAAATACATCATAGTTTGGAAGGACCAGAGGAAACAAAACAAGTAAAATCAAAAGTTAGTTTTTCAAGTGTGTTAATACAAATTGCTTTGCTTGATATTGTATTTTCATTGGATTCTGTAATAACTGCAGTTGGTTTAGCAAAAGACGTTGAAGTAATGATTATTGCCATCATTATTGCGGTAATTGTTATGATGCTGTCTGCTAAGGCTCTTGGTGAATTTGTTGATTCTCATCCTACAATTAAAATGCTGGCATTAAGTTTTCTAATTTTGGTTGGAGTTTCACTTATTGGAGAAGGATTTGATATGCATATTCCAAAAGGATATATTTATTTTGCAATGGCATTTTCAATTGGGGTTGAACTCTTAAATTTAAAAATGAGGAAAAAGGGAGCTGATAAAATTAAGTTAAAAAAGGTTCTTGTTGAATAAAAACAAAACCCCCATTTATTCTGGGGGTTTAATAAAAATCAATACTATTCTGCACTTTTTACAGTTTTAATAATTGCAGCTGCTACTTTATACGGATCAGCGTTTGATGCAGGTCTTCTATCTTCTAACCAACCTTTATATCCGGCTTCAACTGTACCAATTGGTATTCTAATTGAAGCTCCTCTATCTGAAACGCCAAAGCTAAATTTATCAATTGATTGAGTTTCATGTTTTCCAGTTAATCTTAAGTGATTATCTTCTCCGTAAACTTCAATATGTCTTTGGATTGCTTCTTTTGTTCCAAATGCGTTGCAAATTTTTTCATAGGTTGCTTTATCACCGCAAGTTCTTAAGGTTTTGTCAGAAAAATTACAGTGCATGCCAGAACCATTCCAATCGCCGGAAACCGGTTTAGGATCTAAGTTAATTCTGATGTTATGTTGTTCACCAATTCTTTCTAATAAATATCTTGCAGCCCAAAGTTGATCACCGGCTTCTTTGGCACCTTTTGCAAATATTTGATATTCCCATTGTCCTTTCATAACTTCTGCGTTAATTCCTTCAACATTAATTCCAGCTTTCAAACAAATATCTAAATGTTCTTCAACAATTTCACGACCAATATTATATTCTGCACCTACTGAACAATAAAACGGTCCTTGTGGAGGAGGATAATATCCTGGAGCGGGGAATCCGTACGGAGTATGGTGATCTAAATCCCATAGTACATATTCTTGTTCAAACCCAAACCAAAAATCATTATCATCATCTTCTATTGTAGCTCTTCCGTTTGTTTCGTGCGGTGTTTTATCTGGATTAAGAACTTCTGCAATTACCAAATATGCATTATCTCTAGCAGGATCAACAAAAACTCTTACAGGTTTTAGTAATAGATCGGAGGATCCTCCAGGTGCTTGATTTGTAGATGAACCATCAAAAGCCCAGATTGGAGCATCTTCCGGTTTCCCACTAAAATTTTCAACTATTTTTGTTTTACTTCTCATTTGTTGAGTAGGCAAATGACCATCCAGCCAAATGTACTCTAATTTACATTTTGCCATTTTTTCTCCTGCTTATATTTTTATATTTGTGGTTTCTTTAATTGTGGATAATACAAAACTTGTAACAGTTCTTAAAACTCCGGGCCATGATTGAATATTGGCTAGCAATTTTTCTAAATCTTCAGTTCCTTTTACCAATACTTTTAACATATGTGATCCTTCACCAAGTACAGCATGACATTCTAAAATTTCTGGAGTTTGATTTACATGCTCAATAAGTTCATCAAACTTTTTTGAGGATTTCATAAATACAGTTATAAATGCCATTAAATCATAATTAAAGGGCTTTCTGTTCAATTTAGCATAATATCCTTCAATAATGCCTTTTTCTTCTAATTTTTTAAGTCTTTCACTAAGTGATGGTAATGAAAGTGAAACATGTTCTGCCAATACATTGCGTTTAGTTCTTCCTTCTTTCTGAAGAATCTCTAAGATTTTAATATCGATAGCATCAAGCATGTTATACCTAAATTTTTTAGAAAAATATTAAATATTAGCTGTGAAATTAAGTGAGATTTTCAAAAAAAGCAAATTATTTTTTTAATACTGCTTACAAATCAAAAATTTTGTGACGTTTAGCAAAAATTATTGAGTATTACTTAGTAACTTATTAATAATTTGCTAAAATGTGCCGATTATAATTTTGGACTAAATTAAATACATTAATTAGATAATTTTTATGCAATCAGTATTTGGAATACTAATAATTTCATTTGTTTTTTTTGTTACTGTATTGATTATCTACATTCTTAACAAAAAAAATATTTTTGCATCTAAGCAAATGATGGAAAAGAGTAAGTTAAAATCTTCAATTAGTAATAATTCTTTAAAATTAGAGGAATTAATAAAAGAAAATGAAGATCTTAACAAAGAGATAAAATTTTTAGAGAATAAGAACAGAAAACTGAGAATAAAAATTGATCAAATGAATCAAGTTATTAAAACTCTTGAAATGCAAAAATCTCAGTTGGAAAAGAGTGAAAGAAAATTAAAAGAATTACGTTTGCAAAAAGATGAAACTCTTTCAATGGTGGCTCACGATATTAAAAATCCAGCTTCTACAATTAAAAATTTTGTTGAACTTTTAGAATCATATGATTTATCTGCACAAGAACAGCATGATGTATTGACCGGCTTAATTGAAACTTCTTCCCGATTAGTGAGACTTGCAGATGAATTTACGCAAGTTATTAGTGAAGAATACACTCCTTTTAATTTAGAAAAAGAAAAAATTGATTTAAGAAAACCAATTGAAAATATTGTAAAAGTAAATAGAGTAAAAGCTAATAGTAAAAATATTGAATTAAGATTATATCAGCCTGATACTGAATTAATAACAAATATTGATGAAGAAAAAATTAAGGAAGTGCTTGATAATCTAATTGGAAACGCAATTAAATTTTGCCCAGAAAAAAGTAAAGTTGATGTTTTATCGCAAATAAATGGTACAAGCATAATTGTTGAAGTAAAAGATAATGGCTTTGGTCTCACTGAAACTGAAATATCTCATGCATTTGAAAAAGGTGCTAAATTAAGCACAAAACCAACCGGAAATGAAACCAGCTCCGGTCTTGGATTATGGATTGCTAAAAAAATTGTTGAAGCTCACAATGGAAAAGTTTGGGTTAAAAGCAAAAAAGGCTTTGGCTCAACTTTTGCATTTTCCTTACCAGTAAATTAAAATCACTTTAAAAAACATTTCAAATCAAATTTTCTTATATTAAATTATTAATTAAGACAAATGATCTTTTTAAGATGCAAGTATCACTTACCTATATTTTTGTTGCGTTAAGGGTAGAGAAAATTAAGAATAAAAAGGGGAAAAATGAAAATATCAATTTTAATACTCTTCATTTCTGTAATAAATCTATTTAGTCAGAATGATAAAACAGATCCGTTGCGAGGAAATTATAATTTAGGCAGTTCATCTGAAATTGCTGTTTTTTGGCGCTACCAATACAGTGCAAATGAGGTTAACCATAATGTTTTAGATTATTATGGAAACTCAGGGCAGTACTTTTTAGATACGGCGACCAGTGGAGTTTATACTGGTGATTTGGCAGCCGGCTCTGATGGAAGTAATCCCCTCAATAATAATTTTGAAGCTATTACTGGCGATTTTAACAATGATGGCTACGATAATATTATTGCCGCGTGGCAAACAAAGAATAACTCAATAAGTATAGTTATTCCTAAAAATATTGAAAAAAGTTCTTTAACATGGAATGATGAAAATGTATTACATTTTGAAAGTGTACTTTACCCTGATCCATCCTTCTTTAATATGCATCGATTTAAATTAGTTAAAGGATATTTTGATGGTGATGCTGAACCAGAGTTTGCATTAGCTTTTTGGAATAAAGATGGAAATATAGAAATAAAGGTTTTTGATGTGGATCCTAATACTTTAATGCCAGAAGAAAAATCATTTATCGATGATGTAGCAATGGATCCTAACTTAAACAATGCTGGAATCTATGATATTTCTGCCGGAGATTTTGACGGAGATAGCCGAGATGAAATTGTTCTAGTTTATTATACTGAAAGGGAAGAGAATGACTGGAATATTTCTGCTAAAATTTATGATTATGTTGAAAATAATGGAAATTTCACTATTGTTTCCAAAGCAGAAAAGGATGACTATTTCACAGATAATGATTTTTTCGATTCATGGCATCATGTTAATGATTTACTTGTTTCGACTGGCGATTTTAAAAATAATACATTAGATGAATTTGTTGTTGATTTTGTACTTTACAGAAATGGTTCAGAAACATACAACAAATTATTACCTGCTGAAGTAACATTAAATTTAGACTCAATTAAAGTTGATAAAAATAATCTTGAAGAAATTTTTCAAACTCTCGGAACACAATTTATTGCTATCAATCTTGTTACTGGTGATATAAATAATGATGGGAAGGATGAAATTGTTATTAATGGCCATGGAAGATTAAGAGCTTATGATATTGATACTAATTTAACAATCCAAGGGTATACTTCTAGCAATTATGGATATGGTTCGGAAGATATAAATAGATCAAATTTAATTCTTGCGGATTTGGATGCTAGCGAAACTGATTCGGTTTGGAATCCGGAAATTATTTTTGCTGAAATGAGTAATACTTCACCAAAGGAATTAACTGTAAAAGTATTTGAACCAAGTGTTGATGCTTCGGGTGATATACTGGATCTAATTGAGAGAGCTTCAATGATTATTGATGTGCCTGAAGGTAATGCAGATTTCTATTGGGGATTAACTGCAGGAGATTTTGATGGTGGAAGTATTACACTTGGTAAACCTAAATACTTTAATGCTACTGATATTGTTCAGCCGCTTGTTATCTTAAATGCCCCACCAGTTCACTTTGATAAAATTGGCGAAAATATTTTTGATGTTAATAATAATTTTAATGGACAATCCTCAGATTTTTACGCAACATATTACACTGCTAGCGAAACGAATATTGAAGTTGAAAGTAAAATACACACTGGCTGGACAATTGGAGGAAAAGTAGAAGGTGGATTTACAATTCCTAAAATTGAAGTTGGAGTAAAAATTAAAATTGAAGGCGAGTACGGAGAAGATTTTTATAAGAAAACTACAAATTCCAAAACTTATAGAGTGAGCCAAAATATTACAGCAAGTAATGATGATTATATTTATGCAACAATAATTGATTATGATATTTGGGAATATCCCGTTTTAATGGATGAAGAAATTCAAGGATATATACTTGTTGTTGAACCTGGGCAGCCACAAAGATCTTGGTTCCCAAGTAAAAGCCCACAAGCTGCAGAATACATTCCAAATCATGAAGTTGGTAATATACTTTCATATAGTGATATTGCTGCTCCAACAGAAAATGGTAGTTTACAACAAGTTATAAAATGGAATACTTCAGATCAAATTACTTTAGATGGTTCCGCCGGATTTGAATATAATTGGTCTCTTGAAAATGAAACTCAAACAGAAACTGAAACTACCAACAAAGTTCATTGGAATGTAAGTTCCGAAGCAAGTTTTGATATCCCATTTAAATTTATTCCAAATATTGAAATTAGTGGAGATTATTCAAGCGAAACAATTTCTACCAGAACAAATACTGTTAAATATAAAAAAGGTTTGGATGTACATTTAGGACCAATTGATCTAGGAATTGGAGAAACTTATTACTCCGTTACTCCATATTCATACTGGGGAAAAAGCGGAGCTTTAGTTTTAGATTATGCAGTTGATCCAAGACCTTCAGGAATTAATATTCCACAAACTTGGTGGCAAAAAGAATACAGTAGTAAACCAGACCCTGCTTTAACATTGCCATGGAGATTGGATCCAGAAAAAGGTTATAATATTACAGAAGATAAAAGGCAACAAACAAAAGAGATTATATTTAGTAATGATAATCCGAAGCCTGGAGAAGTAATTAATATCAAAACTAGAATTCATAATTACAGTTTACTCAATACTAATTCTGCAGTTGATGTAAAATTCTATTTGGGTGATCCAAATAATGGCGGAACGGTAATTCAAAGTACAGATGGTAAAACAATCTTCTCCACAAACGATTTTATTGAAGCCAGGGGAAGCAAAATAATAAGTTTTAATTGGCAAGTGCCTAATGATATTTCAATTTATCCAAGAATTTATGTTGTACTTGATCCAGAAAATAAAGTTGATGAAATTCATGAAGAAAATAATATTGGCTGGAAAGTATTACCACTATATGATAACACAACTGATGTTGAAACTGAAAATAATTTGACAACTAAGTTTGAATTAAGTCAAAATTATCCAAATCCCTTTAATCCAACAACTACAATTAAATACTCCGTACCTAATGTAGCCTCGAGCTATAGCTCGAGCAAAGTTGAATTAAAAGTGTATGATATTCTTGGAAGAGAAATAAAAACCTTGGTTAATCAAAAACAAAAACCCGGAAACTATGAAGTTACATTTAATGCGGATGAGCTTTCAAGCGGAGTATATTTTTACAAATTACAAGCAGGAGATATTATCCAGACCAAAAAAATGATACTTATTAAATAAATTTCATAAAATATCTTTTTAATCTTGCCCGTTTTTTAGCGGGCTTTTTTATTTTTAATTATTAAATTGATTTTTATGAAAATAGAAAGGAGTGACCAAAATGGAATTTAGAAAATTAGGTAATTCAGATTTAGAAATTTCAGCAATAACTTTTGGAGCTTGGGCAGCTGGTGGATGGATGTGGGGTGGTACAGAAAGTTCTGATGCAATAAATGCAATACATGAAGCATATAATTTAGGTGTAACTTCAATTGACACGGCTCCAATTTATGGACAAGGAACAAGTGAAGAAATCGTCGGTGAAGCAATTAAAGATATTCCTCGTGATAAAGTTCAAATTTTAACAAAGTTTGGTTTAAGTTGGGAAGGAACTAATGGTGAATTTTACTTCAAAAGTAAAAAAAATGATGGAAAACCAATTGATGTTTATTATTACGCTTCAAAAGAAAGAGTTATAAAAGAGTGCGAGGATAGTTTAAAGCGACTTAGAACAGATTACATTGATCTTTACCAAATACATTGGCCTGACCCGACAACTTCAATCCAAGAAACAATGGAAGCTGTTGATGAATTAATTAAAGATGGAAAGGTACGTTATGCCGGTGTCTGTAATTATAGTGTTGAACAAATGAGTGAAGCTGATAAATTTGTTAACATAGTTTCAAATCAGGTACATTACAGTATGGTGCAACGTAAAATTGAAAAAGATCTTGTTCCTCACGTTATTGAAAATAATAAATCAATTCTTGCATATAGTCCTTTAGGTAGAGGTTTATTAACTGGGAAAATATATCCTGGTTATAATTTTAGTGAAGGGGATCATAGAAAAGGTGTATTCTATTTTTCAGATGAAAACATAAAACGCACTAATATATTTCTGGATAAAATAAAATCATTAGCTGATGAAAAAAATGCAACTTTGGCGCAATTAGTACTTCGCTGGACAATTGAACAACCCGGTATAACTATTGCTCTGGCTGGAGCAAGAAATGGTGAGCAGTCAATCCAAAATGCAAATGCAATCAATATCAGATTGGATGAGTCAGAGGTAAAATTTATAACAGATGAGTTGAATAAATTAGAATTAGTAAAATAGTTATGGAAATGTAGAGACGCATGGCCATGCGTCTCTACGCCAATAAATTAGTTTTTAAGAACTGCAGTTACTTTATTTGCAGCATCTTCCAAAGTTGTTGCAACTTCAAAATTCATTTTTGATTTTGCCAATAATTCACCGGCTTCTTTTGCGTTTGTTCCTTCTAATCTTATAACAATTGGTACTTCAACTTTTACTTCTTTAACAGCATTTATAACACCTTGTGCAACTCTATCGCATCGAACAATGCCGCCAAAAATATTAATTAAAATTGCTTTTACATTGGGATCACTTAGGATTATTTTAAATCCGTTAGCAACTGTTTCTTGGTTAGCACCACCGCCTACATCTAAAAAGTTAGCAGGTTCACCACCGGCAAGTTTAATAATATCCATTGTTCCCATTGCAAGTCCGGCACCATTAACCATACAGCCAACATTTCCGTCTAACTTAATATAATTCAAATCGTATTTAGAAGCTTCAATTTCCAAAGGTTCTTCTTCATCAAAATCTCTGTACTCTAAAATATCTTTATGACGATAAAGAGCATTATCATCAAAATTCATTTTTGCATCTAAAGCAATTACGTCACCTTCTTTTGTTACAACAAGAGGATTAATTTCTGCAATTGAAGCATCAGTTGAATCATAAGCTTTATATAAGGTCAATAAAAATTTAACAGCATTCTTAAATTGAATACCTTCTAAACCTAATCCGAATGCTAATTTTCTTGCTTGATATTGCTGCATACCAACTGCCGGATCAATGGCTTCTTTAATAATTTTTTCTGGAGTTTCAGCTGCTACTTTTTCTATTTCAACACCACCTTCTGTAGAAACCATTACGACATTTTTAGATTGTGCTCTGTCAAGTGTTATACCAACATACATTTCTTTATCAATATTTACGCCTTGTTCAATTAAAAGTCGTTTTACAGTTTTTCCTTCAGGTCCGGTTTGATGAGTTACTAAGTTCATTCCAAGTATTTGCTTTGCATATTGTCTTACTTCGGGAATGCTTTTAGCAACTTTTACTCCACCGCCTTTACCTCTTCCGCCAGCATGAATTTGAGCTTTTACAACTTTTATTTTACCTGCCAATTCTTTAGCTGCAACTACAGCATCTTCCGGAGAAAAAACTACTTTACCTTCAGGAACTGGTACGTTAAATTTTCTAAGAATTTCTTTTGCTTGATATTCGTGAATTTTCATATTGACCTATAACTTTGGTTAATTCATAAATTTAATTTCTTAATAATAGTTAAAAAAAAGAAATTGCCCAATTTTGTGTATAAAAATTATTGTTTTTTAGATTTTTCATTTTCTTTTTCTTTCTCAAAAAATGAATCGTCTATGCCTTTATTTACTTCATAATTTGAATAAGTAACTTTTATTTTTCCAGCTAAATTTTTATTTGTTTTACTTGGATTTTGCTGCGCTGTACCAGTTTGCATTTCCATCATTTCTTGAAGTTTTGGATCTTCAACATTAAAACTAAAATTCATTTCAGATGGTAAACCGAATTTAATCATTTTATCATAATTTAAATTTGCTACTAATGTACCTCTATTTTTAGTTGTAGTTTCAACCTTCCGGATTATGTTATTTTGTGAATCAATCCACAAAGTTGTAAGTATTACATTTGATGAATCACTTAAAGGAATAATTTTTATAACATCAACATTGGCTTTTTTTAAAGTATCTTCCTTTACATAAATTGATGTGAAATTTTTGTTCAACATATTTATTGGTGAAAAATTAATTCCCTCTTTTGGCAGAATTGCAAAATCTCTTGAATCCATTTTCATTTTATCAGGCTGCTTAAAATAAACTGTTGCAGAAACTTTTGGTATTCTCAAAAATTCCATATCTACTTCTATTTTTAAATCAACTTTGTAATCTTGAACTGAACCAAACTTTTCTTTTACATTGTTAATTATTTCATCAGCATTTTTTATTTGGGCAAAAATTGATGAAACAAGAAAGAATAATAATATTAAACTTCTCATAAAAATCACCTATGTTAAAATGTCTTTTTTGATAAATAGAAATAAAGTGATTAGATACAGTCCTACTATGTGAGAAATAATTACAATGGCTGATTTTATTATGGCTGAAAAATCAACAGGATCAGTAAAAAATAATCTCCATTCATCTAAATAAGTGGTAAAAAAATAAGGTCTAAACGAATTAAGAACTTCAAAAGGTAAAAATGATAAAATTGTAAAAACGATAATAATTGCTAAAGTTGTAATTATTGGTCCAATTGCATTTTCAACAAGAGAAGAAAATGTAAAAGCCAAAGTGCAAACCATAGTTAAGCTCAAATATGCAAAACCGTATGCAGATATAAATCGCCATAAAACATCATCTGCACCAAAAACATAAATCTTTTCAATAAAAACCATTAAAGCGCCATCGCCGAATAAAATAATGCTTAAAACAAAACTTAGTAGGAACAGCCAAAGCAATAACGCCGCAGTATAAACTAAGCCAGCTATAAATTTTGCAGTTACAATTTGAAAACGTGAAATTGGCCTTGTAATTAAAAGTCTGTAAGTTCCGGCAGTTGCTTCACTTGAGAATAAATCGCCACCAACTAAAACAATTAAGAAAGGAAAGTGAATGTATAAACCTTGGAGCGTGATAAAAGCCAAAAGGTAACCGTTTAAAATGCTTCCTCCGGAAACAAATGATTCACCCAGTCGGCGTGTAATCATTCCTTGGTAACCTTCCATTCCGCCGGCATAAAGAGCCCATTGTGCAAGTGGAATTAAAATTCCGATTGCAATAAATCCAATATAAGTTCTCCACTTTCTGAAAATCTTTTGTAGTTCAATATATACTAATGTTATCATTTTACACTCTCTTCAGTAATTCTTAAAAAATAATCTTCGAGAGATCTTATTGGCACAACTGCGCTTACTTCAATATTATTATTGATTAAAAACTTTGCTAACTGGGGAATTTTCGTTTTATCAATTTCAAATATCAGATCATTTTTTTCTATTGATTTAAAATGATTTTCCCACTCAGTATTTTTGATAATTTCTAATGTTTTGTTAATGTCATCTACTTCAATTCTAACTTTCTGAGAATCTGAGTTTAATAATTCTTCAACTGTTCCTTCAATTATTGTTGTACCTTTATTTATAATTATCATTCGTGTTGCAATCAACTCAATTTCTCTAAGTATATGCGAAGAAAGAAAAATTGTTTTACCTTTTTCCTTGCTTAAGTAAATTATTAAATCACGTATTTCTTTCATGCCTTGCGGATCAAGACCAGTAGTCGGCTCATCCAAAATTATTAGATCAGGATCATGAAGAAGTGTTTGAGCAATTCCCAATCTTTGTTTCATTCCGTGGGAAAATGTTTTAACTTTGCTATTAGCTCGTTTATCTAATCCAACTAACTTAAGCATTTCCATAATTTTGCTCTTGGGAATTTCTTTACCGGAAATTTTTGAAAGAATTTCTAAATTCTTTTTTGCAGAAAGGTACAAGTAAAAATCTGGTTTTTCTACAATAGCCCCAATTCTAGATAGTATTTCCTTTCTGTTCTTGTTTAATTCTTTGCCAAAAATTTTAATATTGCCGGAAGTTGGTTTTATTAAAGTTAATAACATTCTAATTGTTGTGCTTTTTCCAGCACCGTTTGGACCAAGAAAGCCAAATACATCACCCTTGTAAACATTAAGATTAAGATTATTTACAGCGATTAGCTTTTTGTACTTTTTTGTGAGTCCAACTACTTCAATAACTTTTTCGGAGTTCATAAAATTAAATTTACATTTAATTAAAAAGTTTGTCATTCCCAACTTGATTGGGAATCCAGACGAAATAGATGAATGGATTTCCGATAAAAACATTCGGAAATGACATTGTGAATTTATTACTAAATAAACACATTAATAAATATTTATATACGCTTCTTAATTTGTTCAAAATACTCTATACTTCTTTTCTCTGTTCGAGTTTGGAATTTTATATGATTTGTAAAAAGTTCATTCCTCAAATCTTTATAAAATGAAATTATCTCTTCAAAACTTTTGATTAAAGAATTTCTATCGTAAGACGGTAATGCATTTTTCATTCTTAATAAATCATTTGCGCAAATTAACTTTTCAAATCTTCTAAATCCTTTTGGCAGATTTCCATTTTTAATTTGTAATAACGGAGCAATAACATTTATATTTAGAAAATTTAAGCCATCAAGCATTTCAAACAATTCACCTCTTCCTAATTTTGTTGAAACGTAATGTATCCAAATCCAAAAGCGGTCTTCAATCCATTGAAAATCCGGATAAGGAAATTTTGGCTGAGAATTATTAATAATCTCAGTTAAAATATTTTCTCTTTCCCAAACAACGGACGGGTTTTCAACTCTATCATGAAATTCATCGTTAGTAATAAATTTTACATCAACATGTAAAAGAGGATTATCAAAAAGGCAAACTAAAAGTCTTTTCTCGCCAACATGTTCTCCGGTAAAAGCATTTAGTAAATTTCCAAATTGCTCAGTAAATTTTATCATCTTTTCTTTATCAGGAGCAATTTTATTTTTTGTTACCAAAACAAAATCAATATCAGAAAATTCATCAATATCATTAGTAATCCAAGATCCGCCAATTGCAAGCCCAAGTGCATTTTCATCTTGTTTAATTTTCTCAATTACGGTTTCAACAAATTCTTTATGCATAATTAATTTGTACTTAGAGAAAAAATTGTATTATAAATTGCATCGTGAATTATTGGTCTGAAATCTGAAATTTTTCTATTTGCTCTTGTTGGATAAACTCTGTTTGTTAATAAAATTACAAAGAGTTTTGTGTCTTTATCTACCCAAATTGAAGTGCCCGTAAAACCAGTATGCCCAAATGAATTATTTGAGAAAAAATGTCCAGATGATGAATAACCTTCGAGAGATTTTGTATCCCATCCAATTGCTCTATCACTTTGTTCAGATTGTTTAGTCGTCCATTCTTCAATTATTTTTGGATCTAAAATTTGACTGCAAGAATATTTTCCGTCATTCAAATACATCATAATAAATTTTGATAAATCCTCTGTTGTTGAAAAAAGTCCGGCATGTCCCGCAATTCCGTTTAATATTGCCGCTCTTTCATCATGAACTTCACCTTGTATTAATTTATGTCTCCAAACAGTATCAATTTCTGTTGGTACACATTTATATATTATATCATTTGACGGATGATACATAGTGTTGTTCATTTCCAACGGGTCAAATAAATTTTCTTTCAAAAATATATTTATTGGTTTGCCCGAAATTTTCTCCATTACTTTTTGGAGAGTTATCATTCCCAAATCGCTATAAACATATTTTTCTCCAGGTAAATTTTCTAAAGGTAAATTCATTATGTCTTTTATAATTTCATCACCGGTAGTGTAAACATCGTAATATCTTTTAAATGCAGCTAATCCGGAATTATGCAGTAATAAATTTCGGATTGTGATTTTATCTTTTCCGTTATTATTAAATTCCGGCAGATATTTAATTACCTTATCATCTAAATTTAGTTTACCTTCATGAATTAGAATCATTGCTGCTGAAGTTGTGCCAACTACTTTTGTAACTGAAGCTAAATCAAAAATTGAATTTGTTTGATCTTTTGGTGAATTTTTATCATAAGTAAAATGACCAAATGCCTTACTATATAGCACTTGCTGATCAATGCCGAATAATATACTAGCACCGGGAAATACAGAATCTATAATTGCTGATTCCATAATCTGATCAATGATTTCAAAATTGTATTGTTTCTCAATTTTGGTTGAGCAAGAAGTAATAAAAAGAAAAATAATTAGAAATAAGATTTTAGATTTGTAATTGTGAATCCAACTTATTGGATGAAGCAATCTTATAAAATATTGTAAGTTGTTCATTTAGTAATCCTGAAAAATATTAATAGATTCTTTCATCATTTACCAGACTAAGTCGGGCAAGCTCCTCAGAATGATGGAAGAAAAAATCTTACTGTTAGATTCCGGAACAAGACCGGAATGAAAGCATGAATTTCATTAAAATTACTTATTCTACTTCTGCAACTTTTTTACCAAACTCAGCATCAATTGGAATAAACTTAGCGACAACAAATGCCGGTATAGTTGCAACCATTACCCAAATGAAAAAATGTTGATATCCAATTAATTCCTGCAGCCATCCGCTAATCATTCCGGGAATCATCATTCCAAGGGCCATAAATGCAGTAGTGATAGCAAAATGTGCGGTTTTATGTTCACCGTCAGAAATATAAATCATGTATAACATATATGCAGTAAATCCAAATCCATAACCAAATTGTTCAACAGCTATTGCACTCAAAATAGTAATAAAAGAATTTGGCAACGCATACGAAAGATAAACATAAACAATATTTGGCAGATTTATTGCAATCAACATCCACCAAAGCCAAAATTTTAATCCATGTTTAGCTGCTAGAAATCCGCCTAATAGACCACCTAAAACCAAAGCAAGAATTCCAATTGTTCCATAAATAAATCCAACTTCACCTGTGGTTAAAGCTAATCCTCCAACTTCTTTTCCATCTAACAAAAATGGTGAAGCAAGTTTAACGATTTGGGATTCACCAAGTCTATAAACGAGAAGGAAAGTAATTATTAATCCGATTTTTTTCTTCTTAAAGAAAAGGATAAAGGTTCTAAAAAATTCACTGAAAACATTAGTTCCTTCAGATTTTGCACTTATATCTGTTTTGGGATAAGGCAAAATAAATTTATGATAAATAAAGAAAACGACGAATAAGAGTGCGAGTATTATGAAAGTAATTATCCAAGCTAAGGGAATATTACCTGAAATACCTTGAAATGTTGCAACGGTTTCTATTTTTAGTTTTGGATCAATTTGAAATAATACAAAAACCGGTTTATTCCAATTTTCTTTAGTGAAAACGAATCTTGAATTACTTATTAAAGATATATTTTGGTCACCGGAACTTTGACTAAGATTAACAACAATTTGTTCATCATTGTTTGGCGATCTAGATAAATATAATTGAACAATTCCAACATTGCCTGTTTTAGAATTTGTAGGTGGAACAACCGCTTCTTCTCCAAAATTTTTAACAATAAAATTTTCAACATTTTCAACAATTACTTCATCCCACCATGATTTGTCAGATTCAGTTTCAGCTAAACCATTTGTTATTTGCTCGGGCTTTTCAAAACCATTGTCAATGTTTTTAGAGGTTATGTAATTTTTAATGGAGTCAAATTTTGCTATGGAAATGTTATTTGTTGAAATAGTTAGTTCATTTGGATGAAATAAAATTTTTAATTCATCATCTTTTTGTTTTATAACTTCTTCAGAAATTATATTTTGAACATTAATTTCATTGGTTGATTTTACGTCAAATTCTATCTTTCCTAATCCTGTCGAACTTTCCAAATATCCAGCAACAATTATTAATAATCCTTGTCCAGTTATCATTGCAAAGCGATAAAAAGTACTTCTAATTCCAACAAAAAAAGCCTGCTGATGCTGTGTTAATCCAAGCATATAAAAACCATCTGCAGCAATATCATGCGTAGCAGAACTAAAAGCTAAAAGCCAAAAAAACACTAAAGTATATTGAAAATAATTAGGAATTGGAATAGTAAATGCAACACCGGCAAGTCCGGCGCCAATAATAAGCTGCATTGAAATAATCCAAAATCTTTTGGTCCTAAGAATATCTACAACCGGCGACCATAATGGCTTTATTACCCAAGGCAAATATAACCAGCTTGTATAAAGAGCAATATCAGTATTGGAAATTCCTAATCGCTTATACATTATTACCGACACAACCATAACAATTACATACGGAATTCCTTCAGCATAGTATAAAGTTGGAATCCAAAACCATGGATTTCTTTTAGTTTTATTATTCATAATTTTCCACAAATTTCTTTGCCATAATTACCGCTCCAATTTCAGGGGGGTAATCGGCATTCTGAATTTTAATATTTGGCATGAACATTTTAATCTTCTCTTTCAACATTTTTGAATAGAAATTCTCCGAAGTAATTGTTCCCCCAATAAAAACTAATTTCATTTCATCGTTTTTTAAATGATTTTTCATTGCTGCTATATGCAATAAAAGTTCATTCGATTCCTCATCTAAAATATTTGTGCAGAGTCCATCGCCTTCTTCAGCTGATTTAATTACCAGTGGTGCTACATCTTGTAAATTTAAATTATTGCTGTATACTTTAATTATAAGATTACTTTGATCAGAAATTTCAAAATTTTCTTCAAGAAGTTTTACGAGGGAAGTGTATTTTCCTCTGCCGTCATAATATTTTCCAACCATTTGTAGTCCTTTACTTCCAATTACGAGTCCACTGCCTTCATCACCAATCAATCTTCCAAATCCACCAACTCTATGAATATTACCTTTGCTATCTTTCCCAAACATTATTGAACCAGTTCCGGCAATTAAAATACTGCCTGAATTTCCAGCAAAAGCTCCCTCAAGTGCAATTCTTGCGTCGCTAACGACTTTGAAATTATTCAATTTAATTTTTTTGGATTCTGCTAAATTAATTACTGAGTTTTCTAACTTTTGAGCATCACTTTCTCTTCCTGCACCTGTAGTTCCAAGAAATATTGATTTTATCAATGAAGTAGATATATTTGCAGATTTACAGCTTTTCTCAATTAAGTCAAGAATTGTTTCAGATACAATATCAGTTCCAATTGTTAAAAAATTAGATGGACCGGAATGGTTTTCATAAAGGATATTTAGGTTTTGATCGCAAAGAACGCACTTTGTTTTAGTTCCGCCGCCGTCAATGCCAATAAAGTATTCCATTAGTTTTAATGAATTTATTGATAATTCAAAATATATAAAATTATATCTTGTTTAACCTTGATT
Organism: Ignavibacteriales bacterium; assembly: GCA_020635275.1. Lineage (GTDB taxonomy): Bacteria > Bacteroidota > Ignavibacteria > Ignavibacteriales > Melioribacteraceae. The sequence goes on along the minus strand of JACKAA010000002.1, from coordinate 143,444 downwards.
TTAAGTATGATCAATCATCGAATTGTATTGAATTTGATATTGATTAAACTTATTTTGCCAATGAGACTTAAATCTCTGAATTATCATTTTTTCTTTATACACAAAAAATAATATGATTCTCCGTTATTTAATTAAAATATAAGGAGGTCAAAATGCCATCCAAAATAATTAAAGATTTCCTAGATCAAAATAATATTAAGTATGTATCAGTTAAGCATTCAAAAGCTTATACTGCCCAAGAGATTGCTGCAACAGTTCACATCCATGGTAAGCAAATTGCTAAAACAGTAGTGTTAAAAATTAACGGTAAACTTGCATTCGCGGTTCTTCCTGCAACTTATAAAGTAGATTTCAAATTATTAAAGGAATCACTGGGAACTGAGGATGTAAGATTAGCAAACGAACCTGAATTTAAGGATAAATGTCCCGGTTGTGAAGTTGGTGCTATGCCGCCTATGGGGAATTTATTCAATATGGATACATATGTTGCTGCGAGTTTAGTAGAAGATGAAGAAATTGCTTTTAATGCCGGTAGCCATACTGAATTAATTAGAATGAATTACCTTGATTATGAAAAACTTGTTAAGCCAAAAATTTTAAGGTTTGCTAATAAATATAAAACTTAGAACAAGCACTTTTCATTAATAATCATAAAAGTCTTTTTCATTATATACTGTTGTAGTATATTTGGTGTCTATTTTAAAAATTACGGATATATAATGCTTTCCTCTAAAATTGAAAATATTGAACTTTCCGGAACAATGGAAGTTTCTGCTAAAACATTTGAATTAAGATCAAAAGGAATTGATGTTATTGATTTATGTGTTGGTGAACCTGACCTTCCAACTCCGGAAAATATTAAGAAGGCAGGAATTAATGCAATAGATCATGATAAAACAAAATATACGATAAATACCGGAATTAAAGAACTTAGACAAGCTATTGCTGATAAATATAAAAATGAATGGGGAATTGATTTTTCAATAGATGAAATTATAGTATCAAATGGTGCTAAACAATCAATATACAATGTTCTTCAAACAATTATAAATGAAAATGAAGAGGTATTAATTCCGGCTCCATATTATGTGTCTTATCCTCATATGGTAAAATTAGCCGGAGGCAAACCGGTTATTGTTGAAACGAAAAGAATAAATCAATATAAACCAACAATAGATGAAATTGCATCTTATATTTCTCCCAAATCAAAAGCAATTATTTTATGCAATCCCAATAATCCAACAGGAACAGTTTTAACAAAAAAGGAATTGGAAACAATAGTTAATTTTTCAATAGAAAAAAACCTAGTTGTAATTTGTGATGAAATCTATGAGAAATTAATTTATAATAAAACAGAATTTACAAGCGTTGCTTCTTTTGGAAAAAAAGAAAATGTAATTATTATAAATGGTGTATCAAAAACTTATTCAATGACAGGGTGGAGAATAGGTTATGCAATTGGATCCAAAAATATTGTTTCCGGTATGAACAAATTGCAAAGCCACAGCACATCAAATGCATGTACAATTTCTCAATTTGCTTCGTTAGAAGCATTAACAGGTGATCAAGCATTAGTTGAACAGCAAAGAATAATATTTGAAGAAAGAAGAAATTTAGTTTACAACGCATTAAAAGAAATTGAATTGTTTAGTTGTGTAGAACCTAAAGGTGCATTTTATATTTTTGTCGATATTAAAAAAGTTTTGGAGAAATCTGATAAAATTGCAGACTCTGAAGAGTTTTGTATGAAATTACTTAACGAAGCATATGTTGCAACGGTTCCCGGAAGTGTTTTTGGAAAAGCAGGTTATATCAGAATTTCTTATGCAAAATCAAATAAAGAATTGACCGAAGCAATGATCAGATTAAAAGAATTTGTAAATACAATTATTTAAGAGTTTTTGTTAATTCATCATGAATGTAATCAACATCCATTGAATTACCAGTCCAAAGTTCAAATGATTTTGCTCCCTGAACAATGAACATCTTCAAACCATTTACAGTTGTAGCTCCTCTTTTTTCTGCTAATTCAAGAAATGTAGTTTTAAGAGGATTATAAATTAAGTCGAATACAATTTGTGAAGAATTAAATGATTTCTCAAGATCAGTAGGGGAATCATCTAAATTTGGAAACATCCCAAGTGAAGTTGTATTTACAATTAATTTTGAAGTTTTATAAACAGAAATATTTTCTTTTGGCATTAATTCAAAAGTGCTGATATTTTCAAAATGCATTTTATCTTTGAAATAATCTTTAATTGCTTCTGATCTTTCTTCTGTTCTGTTTATTATATTAATTTTCTCAACTTTAAAATGCCTAATTAAAGCATAAAGAACTGCTCTTGCAGCGCCGCCTGCTCCAATTACAGAAACCGTACTTTTTAACAAATCATCTTTATATGGATTTAGTGATTCAATTATGCCTTGCACGTCTGTATTATAGCCGAATAATTGGCTTCCTTCATTTACAATTGTATTTACTGCACCAATTGAAGAAGCTTCTTCAGAAACATGATCTAAAAACTGAATTATTTTTTCTTTATGAGGAATTGTAACATTAAATCCTCTAATACCCAGTGTTGACATTGCCTTAAGCGAATCTTTTAAATTGCTGGTCGGTACATCAAAAGGAAGATAAACATAATTTAAATCCTGCATTTGAAATGTTAAATTATGCATATGAGGAGAATGAGATTGTTTAATCGGATGTCCGATTATTCCAACAATCTTTGTTGAATGATCTATGTTTTCTAAATACTTCATTTTCTAAATTGAGTCGGTTAACTTTATATAAAGTTGTGTTGATTCAAAATATGGAAACTCATCAATAAAATTAAATTCATTGCCGGGATTTAAACTGAATGAATGCAATAAATGTTTCAAAGCATCTTCGTTTTTATTAAGCATAAAATGACAAATTGCCATTCCGTAAAATGAATTAGAAATTTCCGATTTGTATTTTAAGGATTTCTGATAAGTTAAAATTGCATCGTTCCATCTTCCAACTTCAATATAAAGTTCAGCCAATTTAAAGTAATCTTCAATATTTAATTCAGAATTGTTATAAATGTCTATTTCTTTATTTACATCTTCCAAATGATTACGCAATTCTCTTTCAGAAAAATCTGAAAAATTATTATACAAAGTGTATTTCACAATTTTAGAAAAATATTCAATCATTTTATCCCGATTATTTTTCCTAGCATAATAATTTCCCAAACCAACATAAGCATCAAGATTAGTTTTGCTTATTTTAATTGCGGCTCTAAAATAATTTGCTGCAGAATCATAATCACCAGTTGCTTCAAAGGATTGTGCAATATTTAAAGGAATTAAATCATCAAACGGATCCATTTCAAATGCTTTTAAGAATGCATTTCTTGAATCGATAAACCTATTTATTTTTGAATATGCAATTCCGCAATTATACCATGCATTTGCAAAATCTTCATTAATGGAAGTTGCAAGTTCAAAACAGTTTATTGCTTTTTCGTAGGAATTCATTTTAAGATAAACAATTCCAAAATTATACCATCCGCTTGCACTATAAGGTTCTATATCTAAAAACTTTTGATACGCTGATAAAGCTTCATCTAATTTATTAGAGCTTTCATAACAAAATCCTAATTCGTACCAAGCATCACCATATTCAGTATCTATTTCAACAGTTCTTTTAAAGTATTCAACAGCTTTTTCAAAGTAATCTTTTCTTTGATAAAAAATACCTAAATTGAAAAGAACCTCTTCATTATTGGGTTCAATTGCAAGCGCATTTTCTAATGTATTAATTGATTCATCCCAAAGACCAAGATTATCCTCAGCAATTGATTTATTAATCATTGCTTCAGCATCACTTGGATTTAATGATAAAGATTTTTCAAAACATAAATATGCTTTATCAAATTCAAAAAGATTATTATAAAATATTCCCTTTGAATGCCAAAGTTCAGAACTATAAGGAGAAATTTCTAAAGCTGCTTCAGTTAGAAAAATACCATCTTCTGTAAAATCATATTCAAGACAAAGCTGAATTGTATCTTCAATATTTCCTAAAAAAGTAATTGTCTGACCATTAGAAACATATTCTTTACATTTTTGAACTTTTGATTTTAGCTTTTCATCATCCAGAAATGAGTTGAAATCAGGATCTAAAAAATCATCAGAAAAATTCATATAACTCCGGAAACAAAATTTTTTACTGATTTGTTTTTATATCAATATATATAATAATTATTTTTTCTATTACGAAGAATAAATAATTTGCCTGATAAAATAATAAATTTTCTTTTTACAAAAAGAAGAAAAACTTAAAATTTGTATTAAGTTTTATAAAAATTGAATTAATACTAATTTCCATGCAAAATTATATGGAAATTGAGCCTGTACGTTTGGAACGTGGAAACTGACTTTTAAATTGATTTTCTAATTGAACTCCTGTTCCTAAAAAATAATCTTCATATTTTACAATTTTTTGTCCCATTTGTGTATTATCTAATTGAAATATACCGCCGGAAAAATATGTTTTTAAATCATTTTCGTTGGTGATTTTAAGTACATTTTTTGTGGCAGATTTGCCTAAAATTTGCGCCGCATGGGTGTGCAATTTACATGTATCAGATTTATCAATAATTCCAAATTTAGTACCAACTCTTAAGAAAAAAGAAAGATCATATTCAAGCGAATCAGAATTTGTGAAATTAATATCTTTGTTATTTACAATGTATTTGTAATTTTCAAATACTTTTCTTTCTATTCCAAAATGGATTGACAATTCATCTAAATATTTCTTTATTCTCTTATCCTTAGAACTGACAATTGATCTGGTTTGTTTGGTAAATTTATTTTTTGTTACTATGTGTTCTGTTTCATCAGTTTTAATCAATTTAGAAATAAAGAAACCTTCCGATTTCAATTCCCAAGGAATTATCCTTTTCGTTAATTTTAATGATTCATCAAAATTATAACTTCCAACTTTAGTAAATCCATTTACGTGTGGTAAATTAAGATCAAAAGGTTCCAACTTTACGGGATATTTTTTTAATACTTTATCAATAATGTATTCATTTTCTTCAACCGTTAATGTACAAGTTGAATAAACAATTTCCGCACCTACTTTTGCCATCTTAATTGCACTTATTAAAAGTTTAAGTTGAAGAGAAGAAATTACGTCTACTGATTTTGGACTCCACCAATTGCTTACTTCTTGTTTTTTTTGAACAACTCCCAATGCACTGCATGGGGCATCAACCAAAATTTTATCAAAATAATTAGGAAATATTTTACTTAACAATTCTCCTTTTTCTTTAATAACACTCATATTAACTGTATTCATTTTATCTAAATTATGAACAAGTGCTTTCACTCTTGATAAATTTGGTTCGTTGGAATAGAGCGTTCCTTCATACTCCATTAATTCAGCTAATTGTGTTGATTTAGATCCGGGTGCGGCACACAAATCAAGAACAACATCTTCGCTTGTAGGATTTAATATAAAAGGCGGAATCATTGAAGATAAACTTTGAATATAATATTTCCCAATAGTGTGTTCAATAGTTTTGCCAATATTTTCTTCACCGGAAATAACTTCGTATGCGTTAGGAATATTTTCAATTTTTTTTAATGCAATTCCTTGATTAGCCAAACTGTTTATTAGTGAATTATGATTCTCTGGAACCTCTGAAAGCCTAATTGTAATTGGATATTTACTTTCAACAAACTGTTCATAGTTTTTAAGAAAATCTTCACCAAGCACAGATTTTATATAATCTGAAATGTTTGAACTTAATTCTATCACTTTTATTTCCGGCTAGTAGCGATGCAGATTTAACAATTGAAAAATTTTACTTGAAACAGAAATTTGCTTTTCAGAAGTAGGAAATTCAGTTTTGAAATCATTTATTATCATTCGAAGAATTTCATCGAGGTGTTTTTCATATTTCTTTACTGAATTTTTAATCTCAGTATTATCTTTAAGTAATTTGGTTGATAATGGTTTATTGTAATTTGAATATAAAACATATTTCAATTTATCATAATTATCTGTGCTTAAAAGAGGAATACCATCAGTATCAATAATTTCATAATTACCAAAAAGTTCAGAACCTTTTAGTAAAGGTTTACCGGGTAATTTCAAATAATCATAATTATCAGATTCAATAAAATCATCAGGAAAATGTTTTAACAACTCATTTTTAATTTTACTAATCCACTTATTTTCAAACTCTGATATTGTCATAGCATAACTTATTAAGAAAAAGTAATAATTTCTATTAAAGTTGTTTATGTAGAAAGAAATATCGCAAAGTGAAAAAAAAACTGTCAACGAATTTTTCAGTGACGGAAAAATTTATCGGGCTAATGTTGTAAAATCATTATCAACTTTATCTGGATTGTCAATCCACTCAGCAACATAAATATTTGTTGCACGAGTTGGTTTTCCATCAGCTTGTCTGTTTGAAGCGAAAGCTAATTTTGTTCCATCTGGTGAAAACATTGGGAAAGCATCGAAAGTGCCACTATGAGTTATTTGCTCAAGATTTTGCCCGTCAATATCAATCATAAATATATCAAATAATCTTCCGCCTTCATTTTGTGAATGATGATTTGAACAGAATAAAATCTTTTTATCAGAAGGATGAAAAAATGGAGCCCAATTTGCTCCAGGTAAGTTAGTAATTTGCTCAACATTTTTACCATCAATATCAGCTGTATAAATATTCAATGCAGTTGGTTCAACCAAACCTTGGGCAAGCAATTCTTTATATTGGGCTTCATCTTCACCGACCGGGCGGCTTGCACGCCAAACAATTTTCTTAGAATCATGTGAAAAAAAAGCACCGCCATCGTATCCTAATTTATCAGTCAATTGAAGCAAATCTTTAGTCTCAATTTCATATCTCCAAAGTTCTAAATCACCACTTCTTGTTGAGGTGAAAATTATATATTTCCCATCAGGAGAAACAGTTGCTTCTGCATCATAACTATCACTTTCAATTATTTTTTCTATATTAGCTCCATCTACATCTGCCATATAAATGTTATAAGTACTATATATTGGCCAAACATATTTTCCATTTACGAACATTTGAGTTTCTGGACAATTTTCGTCTGCTTCATGTGTTGAAGCGAAAACAACTTTTTGATCTCCCTTTAAAAAATATGAACAAGTTGTTCTTCCTTTTCCTGTAGAAACTAATTGATATTGATTTCCGTTAGTTAATGCATTCCCATCAGCATTCATTATAAAAATTTGATCACATCCTTGTGAGTTTATTTTTTCCCAATCACTTTGAAATACAAGTTGCTTACTGTCAAAACTCCAATAAGCTTCAGCATTATTTCCGCCAAATGTTAATTGTTTAATATTTCGTAAATGAGTTTCACCTGTAAATCTTAAAATATCTTTTGAAGCATTATAGTTTGTAGCTTCATTTGAACACGAAGAAAAAGTGAAAATTGCAGTCAGTAAAATTAATAAATAAGTAGGTATATATTTTTTGAACATCTAATTCTCCAAATTATGTTGTAACTTTATTAGAAATATCTTTTCTAAGTATTAAGTAAATTCCCCAAATAATTAAAGGAATACTAAGTATTTGACCCATATTTAAAGCCATGCCAGCTTCAAAAGCAGATTGATCCTCTTTAATAAACTCAATAAAAAATCTTGCTGTAAAAACTGAAACAAGAAAAATTCCAAATATTAAACCGTCTTTTATTTTTTTGTATGATTTGTAATAGATAAAATACAAAACAATAAAAATTGTTAAATAACTTAAAGCCTCATATAATTGAGCTGGGTGCCTCGGCGTCATTGGATCAGTAACATAAGCTCTAACAAATTTAAATGCCCAAGGAACATCTGTGGGAATTCCAATAATTTCAGAATTCATTAAATTGCCGGTTCTTATAAAAAAACCAGCCAAAGCAACTGTTATAACCACTCTATCATAAACCCAAAGAAATGGTTGCCCAATCTTTTTCTTAGAATACATTCTAATAGCAATTGTAATTCCAATTGCAGCACCATGGCTAGCTAATCCGCCTTTCCAAACTTTTAAAATCTCTAGAGGATTGCTTAAATAATATTCCGGACTATAGAATAAACAATGTCCTAATCTTGCTCCTAAAATTGTACCTGCCAACATATACCATAAAAGATCATTCAAATCATTTTCGCTCTTATTTTCCTTTATGAAAATCTTATGCATGATTTGAAATCCAATTAAAAAGGAAGCAGCAAATAAAAGACCGTACCAACGAACATGAATTGGACCTAAACTAAAAATTTCCGGGCTTACATCCCAATTTATCATTTATTTAATTTTTTTATTTTTGTGAAAGTTTTTTAAATCCGTACGCAATAAAGTAGCCAAATACAGAAAGGACTATTATTGCTGAACCGGAAGGTAAATTTAAGTAATACGAAAACAATAAACCAACCAGAGTAAATATTAGTCCAAATAAAATTGAGTAGAACATCATTTGGCTTAATGATTTTGCAAAGAATTTACTTATAGCGGCTGGTATTGTAAGAAGTGCTACAACCAAAATAATTCCGACTAATTTAATCAACAATACAATTGTAACAGCTATCAGTATGAAAAGAATAAGATAGTAGAAATCAACATTTAATCCTGCGGTTTTTGAGTATTCTTCATCAAAAGTTATAGAACGAAATTCCTTAAAGAATAGAATGACTAAAAAAATTATGATAAAATCGGCAAAAGCCATTAATAAAATTTCTGTTTTGGAGACAGTTAATATGTTACCGAACAAATAGCTCATTAAATCGGGAACGTAACCTGGTGAAAGACCGATGAACAAAACACCAATTGCCATTCCAAAAGCCCAAATTATACCTATTAAAGTATCTTCATTTTCTGATCTGTTTTTCCTCATTTTAGAAACAAAAACAGCTCCAAGAATTGAAGAACCAACTGCACCTAAAATTGGATTAAATGACAATAAATAACCTAAGCCAATTCCGCCGTATGCTGAATGTGCAATCCCTCCGCTTAGAAAAACCAATCTTTTAATAACTATATAAGTTCCGATTATTCCGCATGCAATACTTGCTAAAATACTAGCCAGCATTGCATTTACCATAAAATCATATTGAAAAATTTCTAACATTATAAATTCATTTAGTGATGATGGTGATCTAAAACTCTATGAGGAACTCCATGTGCAATCAAATCAACTGGGCACTGGTAAGTTTCTTCTAGCATTTCTTTTGTAATTTCTTTTGTGTTATGATACACTAATTTTCTATTTAGACAAGCAATTTTTTTAACAGATCGTGAAATTGCTCCAATATCGTGTGATACTAGAATAATTGTTTTTTCCTTATTTAATTCTGACAAAAGCTCATAAATGCTTTTTCCGGTTTGCGAATCAACACTTGCAGTAGGTTCATCAAGAATTAAAATTTTAGGATTTGTTGCTAAAGCTCTAGCAATTAAAACTCTTTGCTGTTCACCACCGGAAAGGTGTCCAATTTGATCAAATTGTTTTTGCTTCAGATTTACTCTTTCAATTGCATTTTTTACTGATTTTAAATCTTCATCAGAAAGTTTCTTTGAAAAAACACTTTTTGATATCAATCCCATTGAAACCACATCTATTACAGAAATTGGATAGGTCTTATCAAAATTTGAATATTGGGGCACGTAACCAATTCTATAATTTTTTGAATAAGTTGATTTACCTCCAATAATTACTTTTCCGGATTGCGGTTCTAATAAACCAAGAATTACTTTTAATAAAGTAGTTTTACCACCTCCGTTTGGACCAATAATTCCTAAAAATTCATTTTCTTCAATAGAAATGTTTACATCCTTAATTATTGGATTGCTGGAATCATAACCGGCAGAAATATCAATTAATTCTATAGCGTATTTCATTTTAGGTGCTTGTCTAATTTTAGAGCGATATCTTCCATATTTTTAATGTAATCTGTTGGAAGAGGATTTAAGGAATCAATTGCTAAGTCTAAAGTTTCTGCAATTGCCAAAACAGAGCTGTCATCAAAATGTGGATCAAAAAAAATACACTTTGCACCTTTCAGCTTTGCGGCTTCAATAAAATTTTTAAGGTCATTTGCTTTTGGCGATTTACCATCTTGTTCAATTGAAATTTCTTCTAAATTATACTGTTCAGCAAAATATTTCCAAGCCGGATGATATACAAAAAGAACGTTTTCACTTTTTTTATAAATTATTTGATAAATTACATTGCTTACTGAATCGACTTTATGCACAAAATTATTTCTATTATTTGTAAAATAATTTTTATGCTGAGGATATTTTTGTGATAAAACATCCAAAATGTTTTGAGTGATTATTCTAACGTTTTTTGGACTCAGCCAATAATGGGGATTATTATTTATTATATCAATTCCTGAACTGCAATCTATTAAATCAAATTCCGGTGTGCCAATTTTTTCAAGAATTAGCTTTTCAAGATTTAAAATTTCGCCTACACCAAAATAAATATCGGAATCAATTATATTTTTAAGATTTTCAGGAGTTGGTTCAAAAGAATGCGCATTTGTTCCGGGCGGAATAAGTGTAAATACATCAGCTCTATTTCCAGTAATCTGTTTTACAAAGTCAGCAAAAGGTGGTAAAGAGACAGAAATTTTTATTTGCTCAGATGTAAATTTATATTTCTCTTTGCAAGAAGTACCTAAAAATAATATAACCAAAAATAAAATTAAATTTAGTTTTGACAATTTGGACATAATCCCATGAACTCCAGTGTATGCTTTGTAATTTTGTATTTGGTTATTTTTTTAATTTCTGAAACAAAACAAATAGGTACTTTTTCAATTTCCCCGCAGTTTGAGCAAATTATATGATGATTATGCAAATTGGAAACAAGTTCATATCTAATTTTTTTATCAGCAAAAGTAATTTCATCTACCAACCCAATTTCGTTGAAAAGTTTAATTGTTCTGTACACACTTGCAAAATCTATATCTTTGCACTCATTATGAATTTCCTTTAAAGTTAAAGGTAACTCCGAATGATAAAGTTTTTCCAAAACTTTTTTTCTTGGAGATGTAAGTTTTGCACCGGATCCTTTAACAATTTCAATTAAATTTTCCATATTCAAAGATATTAAAAAATATTCCAATTGCAAATAGCTTGCAATTGGCAAATAAATATTCAGATTTAATAATAGGGTATTTTGATTTTATCGGATACGTTTTATTTCAATTCGGCGATTTTTTGTTTTACCTTGGCTAGTATTATTTGGGGCAACCGGAAAATCATCTGCTAAACCCAAAGCTTCAAACATTTTGGGATCAAGACCTTTTCCAATAAAATAGTTAAGAACTGCATTTGCTCTTGCAGTAGAAAGAGCTTTTAACTCAAATGGAGTTCCAGAATTGTCTAAATGTCCTTCAATTTTCCAACTAAAGTTTGGATTGGATTTCATTTGTGAAGCAATTTTATCAAGTTGGTTATTTGCACTTGATTTTAGAGTAGCAGAATTTCCGTCAAAAATTTCATCACCTTTAAGTGAAAATGAATTTGGAATTGCAATTCTTATTGAATTTTCTTCTACTTTTTCCTCTATTAATCCAACTTGGGGAATTTCATCAGGGCAACCATCGGCATCTTCAAAATTATTAAAAGTTTCAGGCTCATTGGGACATTTATCATTTTCATCTAAAATTCCATCTTTATCATTATCATATTCAGGGCAACCATCAGTATCTTCAAATCCATCAAAATCTTCTTTAAGATCAGGACAACTATCATCTACATCCAAAATTCCATCACCATCATTATCAAAGTCAGGGCAGCCATCAGTGTCTTCAAATCCATCAAAATCTTCTGATTCATTAACACACTGATCTTTTAAATCAACAATTCCATCTTTATCATTGTCAAATTCCGGACAACCATCAGTATCTTCAAATCCATCAAAATCTTCTTCTTGTTCAGGGCATTTATCAATTTTATTTTCTATTCCATCGTTATCAATATCATTAGCAACTGTTAAATCAACAGCGTAAGAAAAGCCAATTGAATATGTAGAGTAAAAATCTTTGCTTGATCTGGCAATTTCATATCCATCTATATTATCTTCAGATAAAAAGTTCAGAGCAATACTTCCGTTTATAGAAAAGTATCTTGATATTAAATATCTTAAACCAAGCTCAGTTGAAATATCGAATGAAGAAAAATTATCGTACCAAAGATTTCTAACACCAAAACCAATAAAAGGGAAGATTTCTTTTGTAACTTTATAATTTAATGTAGCCGAAGGACCAAAACTCAAAACTTCTGTATCAAATTTACTAGGTGTTAATGATTTTGAATTTCCAATAAGATTTGTATATCCTGACTCTAATTTTAATCCAAGGAAAACATCGGAACTGTTAGAAAAAAAATATTCGACTGATCCGTTACCGGTAAATCCTAAATCATAAGTTGAATAATCTGTTCCGTTTTGAGAAATTCCGGCTCCAAGAGATAAAATAATTGTATTTGAAAATGGATTACTCTTAAATGTTGAGAACTGACCAAAATTCTGATTTGAAGTAAAAAAAATTATGATAATAAGTAATAAACCAAATTTTTTCATTAACAACCCTATTGTAAATTGGATTTAGGATTTTAATAAATAGAAAATATACATGACATAAATAAAGATAATGAATTGTAATAAAATAAGATATAAAATTATCTTATTTTGAGACACACCTTAATTTGATTTTTTTACTTGTATAACTCTTCTGTTTAATGCCTGTCTTGTTACGCCTAAAATTTGTGCAGCAATGCTCTGGTTGTTATTTGTCCTTTTTAGAGCTTCATCAACCAATGCATTTTGAACTTCTTTAAGAGTTGGTAATTTTTCACCAAAAAGTACTTGCTCATCATTAGTAAAATCTGGTTTATCAGGCTCTATTTTTGAATTTGGATTTATATGTTTTTTAAAAACACTTAATGACATAATTTTTGATTTATGTGTTCCCACAGCATCAAAAACCATTGATTGAAGTTCTCTAATGTTGCCTGGGAAATGATAAGTCGACAATAATGTGTAAAGCTCATTCGGAACAGTTGGTTTCTTTTTATTGAAATTTTTTGCTGCTTTTTGTAAAAAATACTCAATTAAATAAGGCAGATCTTCGAGTCGGTCTCTTAACGGAATTGGGGTTATATGATGAACATTTAAACGATAATATAAATCTTTTCTAAAAGTTCCTTCATTAACCATTTGCTCAAGATTTTTATTTGTTGCTAAAATAATTAATGCATCTGTAAATCTTGGTGTATCTGAACCAAGCGGATAAAATTCTTTTTCTTGGAGTAAACGTAAAAGCTTTACTTGAGATTGAAAACTTAAATCTCCAATTTCATCAAGAAAAATTGTTCCACCGGAAGCTCTTTCAATTTGACCTTTCCGATCGTCAATGGCATTTGTAAAGGCACCTTTTTTATGTCCAAATAATGTATCAGAAAACATCTGATCATCTAAACCTGCAATATTCGTAGTTACAAAATATCCTTTTCGTTCACTTAATTTGTGAAGTGCTTTGGCAATTAATTCCTTACCTACCCCTGTTTCTCCTGTAACTAAAATAGGTTCTGAAGTGCTTGAAATGGCTTCCATATAATGAAAAATCATTTTCATTTTTTGACTAACAGTTATAATTTCTTCAAATACTTCAGGCTTTTTAAGCTCATCGGAAGTTAAAATTGATTTAAGTGAAAGATTTTCATTTTTGAGGCGTTGAATTTCCAGAGCTTTGTTTATAACATTTAAGAATCTATTGTTTTCTACTGGTTTTACAATATAATCAAATGCTCCAAGTTTCATGCAGTTAACGGCAGTTTCAATTTCTGTATCTCCGGTTACAACAATTACTTGTACCTCAGGATAATTGGGAACTATTTCTTTTAATAATTCTTCACCTCTAATAAAAGGCATTGAGAGATCAAGCAATACAAGAGATATTTTATTGTTCTTTAAAATATCTAAAACATTTCGGCTGTCATTACACAAAATTGTGTTATCAATTCCATTATCCAGTAATGTAAGTTCAAAAGAATTTAATAAATTAATTTCATCATCAACAAGTAAAATTGGATGTTTTGGATGTTTTACTTCACTCATTTACTTTCACCATTCAATATTGGAATTTTTATTGTCGCAGTTGTTCCTTTTTCCGGTTCAGATTGAAAATCTAAAGTGCCGTTATGTTCAATTAAAATTTTTGATGCAATTGAAAGACCTAAACCTGTGCCGCCTTTATTTCTTTTAGTTGTAAAGAATGGATCTTTAATTTTTTTGATCACATCAGATTTTATTCCATATCCTTCATCAGAAACATTAATTATTGCAAAATTTGATTTTTGTTCAATTAATATTTTTACCGATTGTTTTCTTTCGCTTAAAGCTTGACAACTATTTTCTATAAGATTTATTAACACTTGCTCTAATTTTTGTTTATTACCTTTTACATAAAGTGGTTTTGGTGAATATTTAACAACAAATTTTTCAGTCGATTTTGAAACTAAATTTGCAGTTAAATTTACAGAAGTCTGAACTACTTTATTTATATCAACTTCTTGATTATAACCCAAAGAATCTTTGCGGGCAAAACTCTTTAAATCTTCAACAATGTTTTTAATTCTTTGAGAACCATCATTAATTCCACCCAAAAGCAAAGGCATTGATTGTTTAATTTTGGAATACATTAATCTATCACCAACACTAAAATCGCCGTTTTCTTCAAAGTGGTTTTGTAATATTGGAAGAATGTTAAACCATACTTTTTCAATTAGAGGAATATTCAACATTACAAAATTATTGGGATTGTTAATTTCATGGGCAACACCGGAAACTAAAGTTCCAAGAGCAATCATTTTATCTGCCTGCATTAGTTGTTCAAGCTGATGCTTAGATTCTTCCTCAGCCATTTTTCTATCGGTTACATCTAAAACTACACCTTGCAAATGTGTAACAGAATCATTTTCACCAAGTCTGACATAAAGATGAGAATCTACCCATCTTATATCTCCATTTTTTGTAATAATTCTATAATGCTGTTTTAATCTTTCTTTGCCGGCATTTATCTTTTCAGAAATTTCATCTAAAACATTTTTTTTATCTTCTGAATAAATAATATCTGAAAAGGATAGTTTTTGCGAATAAAATTCTTCAGGTGTATAATTCCATTGTTTTATATTTTCTGTAACAAATTCAACACTTCTTTCTTCATTTTCTGACCATAAAAATCCAATTGCGGGACTTTGATTAAAAATGTAAGCTAATTCTTCATATTTAATATATGATTCATTTAATGCTTCATCAGTAAGTCTTTTTCCTGTTATGTCTTCTTTTGTTGCAATAAAATTTGTAATAATATTTTCATCGTTTAGAACTGGTTCAATATTTATCCTTTCATGATACAATTCACCGCTTTTCTTTTTGTTAATTATTTCTCCATGCCAGCTTTTCCCGGAAATAATTGTATCCCACAGTTTGTTGTAAAACTCTTCATCATGCTTACCAGATTTTAATATACGCGGATTTTTACCAATTACTTCTTCTAAAGAATAACCTGTTAAGCGAGTAAAAGCCTTGTTTACCCAAATTATTTTACCTCTGAAATCAGTAATTACCGTACTATTTTGAGAAACATTTAAAGCATGATCTTTAAGGTTTTTCTTCTTTTTTAAAACCTTAATATCATCCTGAAGATGTTTAATTTCTGCCTGCAGATATTTTATCTGATTGGACTTATCTATCTTAATTTTTTCTGAAATTGTTTCCATTAGGTTTTATCGATATATATAATACCCATAATCGAATTAATAAGAATAATATTGAGTTAAATCACATTTTTATAGTTATTGTGCTGTTTATTTAGTTTATTGTTAATTATTATACACATTTGTATTTTAAAACTCTTTTTTAGCGGTTTTTGCAAAAATTTTACTAATAAAAATTAAATATGGATACAAAAAATAATCTTATTCAAATACCGTTTCAGCAGAGATTAAAAAAACGTATAAATCTTGTTTTGCAGAAGAAAAATTTAGTAATTAGTTTGTTGTTGGGCGGAATTATATTAGCTGCTGCTGTATCCTTTATATTACCAAAAAAATATAAATCTACTTCACAAATTTACTTTAAGTATAATTCAGTAAATAGTTCATATTTATCTGATAATGGAAGTTTAACCAATGAAATTCAATATCTAAATTCAGATAATTTTCAGGAAAATGTTATTGGTTCATTAACAAATAAAGGAATTCACATAAATCAAGATGAGCTAACTTCCTCAGTAGAAATAGTTGAAAACGGCGGCGCATCTTCAATTGATGTTAATGTAATTAGTGATGAAGGGGAAAAATCTGCTGAAATTTCAAATACAATTTCCGAAAAGTTTTCTGAAAGAAATATTTTAGCAAATAGATCCGCTTTACTTTCCACGTTAAAAGAAATTAACGAAAGAGATAAATCATTACAAGAAGATATTAGAAGAAGTATTGCAAGTCAGCAAACCAGTACCACAGTTTTAAATGTTCAGCAAGAGCAAGTAATTTCCAGAATTTCTGAATTTGAATCAGAATTGGAAAGTATTGAGTTAGATAATAATTTTTATTCAGTAAGACTTCAAAATTTACAAAATGTATTAGAAAGAGATTTTCCTTCCGTAAGTTCAAACATATTACTTTTTAACGATACCAAATTAAATGAATCAAAAGTTAGATTAGAAAGATTGGAAACCAAAAATAATCTTTCAATGATCTCACAAAAACTGGGCAATTTCCCAATTGAATATCCATGGGAAGGAATTTACAACTTAAGTAATTTACAATCAGTTAGGAATGATCTTTTAAATAACACTGAAAATTTCATTGAAAAAATTGCTAGTGAAAATAATATAAGTAACAAAAGCTTTCTTAAAGATTTATCCAAAGAATTATTAGAAAATCAGATTAAAGTAAACTCTATAGATTTTACCAAATCAATAATATTTGGCATAATGACTGATCTTGAAGATCAATTTAATAGAATTCCATTTAATTTTATTGAAGTGGCTAGAGAAGCAAGAACGAAAAAATTTAACAATACATTAGCAATAAAGCTTAAAACAAAAGCTCAAAAATTAAAAGATAGAGAAAATGATTTTTTTGCAGAAATTGATAGAGTTATAACTGCTGAAGTTCCTCAAACATATTTTAGTCCAAATACTTCCTTAAACATAATAATTGGCGCGTTGATTGGTTTAATTATAGGTTTATTCTTAGCCTTTTCGCAAAATTCAACTCAAATAGAACTTATAAAAACTCAAGAAGATTTGGAAGAATCTGGTTTTAAAATTATTGCAAAAATTCCTTCAATTCCTAGTGGATCTTCCTTATTATTTGATGCATTAAATGAAACTGAACAAAGAGAGCTTGATCCGAAAATCATTGAATCATTTTCTAACATTGAAACTTTTCTGAAATATGGAAGTCTTGATAAACCATTAAAAACAATTATGGTTACAAGCGGTCAAGATTCTGAAGGCAAAAGTCTTATAGCTTCTAACGTAGCTTTAGCTTTAGCAAATTCTGATCACAAAGTACTTTTAGTAGATGCTGATTTAAAGAACCCGCAATTGAATAAATTTTTCAGAATTAAATCCACACCTTCTTTAGCACATTATCTCTTTAGAAAAAAAGAATTAAATGAAATTATTAGAACCACACATAACAAAAATTTGGACTTAATCACTTGTATCGAGTTCCCTCAAAATCCAGCTGTAATTATAACATCTGAAAGAATGAAAAATTTTATGAGTACTGTTAAAAATCATTATGATTATATTGTTTATGATACAAGTTCGTTATGTTCATTAAAAGAAACTGCAGAAATTGCCGGAGAAATTGATGACGTCATTTTGGTAGTTAGAGCAAATAAAACTAAATTGACAGAAATATTGACTGCAAAATCAATTTTGGAAGAAAATAATATTACTGGTTATAACGTAGTGCTAAATGATGTAAGTACCTAATTTGTAAATTTTTTCTATTTTGAAGTTTACAAATACTAAACCTATCAAAAACAAAATTAAGAAGAATAGTACTTAGCATGATATATCTTCTAATATTTTTTACAAGTCTTGTAATGACGATTATTCTTACGCCTCATCTAATTACATTTCTTAAAAAATCAAAAATTATTGATTATCCCGGAGCAGGTAAAATTCATACTGAAGAAATACCTAAAATGGGCGGGATAATTATCTTTTTTATTGTGCTGATAATGGTAAATGGATTTATTGAAGATTTTGAATCAATTAAACTTTTGTTGGTCTCGGTAACAATATTAGTTTTTGCCGGAATTGTTGATGATGTTTTAGGACTAAATAGTTTTATAAAATTCATAATTCACAACATTACAGCAGTTTTACTCATTCTTTATTTACAGCAATTTTATTCAGAAATTAGTCTATTTGGTTATACTTTTGAACATCCATATGATTATTTAATTTTAATATTATTTATAGTTGGATCAATAAATTCAATTAACTTTCTTGATGGATTGGATGGATTAGCAAGCGGTTATTCCATACTTATTTTTAGTACGTTACTTGCATTGGCAATAAAAGCAGATAACCTTCTTCTAATTTTATTGACAGTAAGTTTATTGGGTTCAACAATTGGATTTTTAAGATTTAATGCATTTCCGGCAAGTCTTTTTCTTGGTGATACCGGTGCTCTTGTTTTAGGATTCTTCCTAATTTCCATCGCCTTTCTAACTTCAATTAATTTTAATGATGCTGTTTTAGATTTAACATTTCCTCTATTTCTCTTAGCAGTACCGCTAATTGATACTTTTAAGGTGTTTATTTTAAGAATTGTGAAAAAGAAAAATCCTTTATTGAAGGATACTGATCATCAACATCATATTTTAAAGAAAAGTATAATTAGTCATGAACTGACAGTATTTATAATAGAATTATTTTCAGTTCTTTTTATTGTTCCTGCAGTTTTATATTTATTTGACTATAAGTTTGAATCAACAATACTATTTTTAGTATTAGGATTAATTTTTGTTGGACTTCATCCTCTATTATTAAAATTTAAAATTGCAAAATCATTATCTGCTCTTCACCTTTTGCTGCATGATTACCCAATAAAGCGGATTCATTTAATTATAAAATTATTGTTAATTACTGCTTTTATTTTATTATTGTTTATTGCTGTTCTAACGTTTTCTTTAACAACTTCTCTTCAATATGATGAATTACTTTTGCTGCTGATTATGATTTTAGGACTGTTTGGATTGTCAGTATTTCAGGTAAAAAAACTTGGATATGTAAATGAGCTTTATGTCTTTCTAAATTTCACAGTATTTTTTATAATTACTAAATTAAGTTTGCCCGTAGTTACTAGAGAAAGTTTAATTTTAAGTAAAATTATTAACCAAGTTAACCTGGATGAAATAGGATTTTATTTTGTTTCTACAGTATTGGCAATTACCTTATTATTAAGGTGGAAAGCACTAATGACAAGGAAATTATTTTTTACTAATACTGATTTAACAATGATAATTTTAATGTTACTAACATTTGTAATAAATAGTTTTTTAAAATTTGATTTACATTATTTCTTAAGTATTAGTTTACTGGAAGGGTATATATTTTATATTTGGTATAAACTTGTGGTTGATCTGAACAAAAATCTAATATTTATCACAACAATTTTGTCATTTATGTTACCAATCTCATTATTGGTAACACTACTTATTTTAACTAATGGTTAAAATTTCTTATAAGAAAAGAGTAGTTAATCCAACAGCAAAACCAGCAAAATATAAAAAACTTAAGTTGAATTTTATTTTATTTATTTTTTCTAATTCTTCTGTATAGCTTAAAACTTTAACTTTTTCAATTGGCATTGAATGTGATAATTCTGAAATATTAACTAATGTTCTTGCCATTTTTATCCTCAATAATTTAATTTCACTTTTACAATCGGCATCTATAAACTATACTTTAGTCTTTTTTGGGTATAAATTGATGTAAACATGTACTATAGTGAGATAAAACATTAAAGAAATCAATAAAATTATCACTTTGAGACAATTAGTGATTTTTATAATATCATTTGATAAATGAATCAACAAAACCAATATCTTATCTCAATTATAATTATATTTTCTGCTTAATTTTTTTAACAATTTATTTGTAATAATTATGAATGATATACCAAAGGCATATAATCCAAACGAAGTTGAAGATAAGTGGTACAAATACTGGGAAGATAATGATCTTTTCGGTTCAGAAGTAAATTCTGATAAAGAACCTTATACAATTGTTATTCCACCGCCAAATATTACTGGAATGTTGACGATGGGTCACATCCTTAATAACACAATTCAGGATGTTTATATTCGCTATAAAAGAATGCAGGGATTTAATGCACTTTGGGTGCCTGGGACTGATCACGCGTCAATTGCCACAGAAACAAAGGTCGTAAAATTCTTAAGTGATCAGGGCATTAATAAAGATGAAATAGGAAGGGAAGAGTTTTTAAAACACTGCCATGTCTGGAAAGAAAAATATGGTGGAATTATAACAAAGCAATTAAGAAAACTTGGTGTTAGCTGCGATTGGAAGCGTGAACGCTTTACCATGGATGATCACTATTATAAAAAGGTAATAGAAGCTTTTGTTGAGCTTTATAAAGAGGGATTAATTTATCGCGGTTACAGAATGGTAAATTGGTGTCCTGCATCTAAGTCTGCTATTTCTGATGAAGAAGTAATTTACAAGCAGAGTCAAGGAAATCTTTGGTATTTCAAATATCCAGTAAAGGATTCTGATAAGTTTATTGTAGTTGCAACAACACGACCTGAAACAATGCTTGGTGATACAGCTGTTGCAGTTAATCCTAAAGATAATAGATTTAAAGATCTAATTGGAAAAACTATTCTATTGCCAATTGCAAATCGTGAAATTCCAATAATAGCTGATGATTATGTTGATATGGAATTTGGAACGGGAGCAGTAAAAATAACTCCGGCTCATGATGTAAATGATTATGAAATTGCACAAAGACATTCTTTACCAATGATAAATATTTTTTATCCGAATGCTACAACAAATACTAATGTGCCTGCTGACTATCAAAATAAAGACAGATATGAAGTTAGGAAATTGGTTGTTGCAGAATTTGAAAAATTAGGTTTATTAGATAAAATTGAAGATTACACAAATAATGTTGGCTATTCTGAAAGGGGAGGAGTTCCTATAGAACCATATTTAAGTGAGCAATGGTTCTTAAAAATGGAAGAATTATCAAAATCAGCCTTAGAAGTTGTAAAAGAAGGTAAAATTAATTTTCATCCAAATCACTGGGTAAAAACTTATGAGCATTGGCTTGAAAATATTAGAGATTGGTGTATTTCACGTCAACTTTGGTGGGGACACAGAATTCCGGTTTGGTATCATAAAGAAAATGGTCAAGTTTACTGTGAAGTAGATCCACCGGAAGACATTGAAAATTGGAATCAGGATGAAGATGTTTTGGATACTTGGGCATCAAGTTGGCTTTGGGCTCAAGATGTATTTACATCCGATGAAGAACAGCTATATTATTATCCGACAAATTTATTGGTTACGGCACCGGATATAATCTTCTTTTGGGTTGCTAGAATGATTATGGCCGGAATGAAATTTATGAAAGATGTTCCATTTAAAGATGTGTATTTCACAAGTGTAATTCGTGATACTCAAGGCAGAAAGATGAGTAAATCACTTGGTAATTCACCCGATCCTTTGGATGTAATTTCTGAATATGGCGCAGATGCATTGAGATTTACAATAAACTATATTGCTCCTTTAGGTCAGGATGTTTTATTTAGTACTGAAAAAACTGAGATAGGCAGAAACTTTGCAAATAAAATTTGGAATGCCGGAAGATTTTTGCTGATGAATATGGAAAATATAAAATTAGACAACAATGCATTCAATGGTTCGGTTGATTTTGTTGATGAATGGATTGAGTCAAGATTTCAAAATACGTTAAATCAAATAAATACAGCACTTGATAAATTTGAAATAAACAATGCTTCCAAAATAATTTATTCTTATGTATGGAATGATTTCTGTGACTGGTATGTTGAATTGACAAAGAATAGAATTTATTCATCCGAAGAAGAAGAAATTAAATCTGCGGTTTTAACACGAGCAATAATTCAATTTGAAAAAATGCTGCAGTTAGTTCACCCATTTATGCCATTTATAACAGAAGAATTATGGAATAGAACGAGAACAAGGGAAGAAGGTTCAAGTATTTCAGTTTCACATTTCCCAGTATTTGATAAGCAAAAAACAAATGAATCTGCAGAAAATAAAATGATGATTCTTCAGGATATTATAAGTGGAATTAGAAATATTCGTGGCGAAATGAATATTCCTCCATCAAAAAAAATAAAGACATTACTTAAAACTGAAACATTAGAAGATGATCAAATTAATTATATAAAATCTTTGGCCAAAATTGAAACTTTGGAATTTGGAAAAAATATTGAAAAACCTAAAGGATCAGCCTCAGTTGTTCTAAAAGGTTGTGAAATTTATGTTCCGCTTGAAGGAATAATTGATCTAAATATTGAAAAGGAAAGATTAACAAAAGAAATTACCCGTTTGGAAGGAGCACTAATTGGTGTTGATAAAAAACTTACCAATGAACGTTTTGTAAATAACGCACCGGCTGATGTAGTTGAAAAAGAAAAAACAAAAAAAGCTGATTGGGAAAACTCTTTAGCCAAACTTAAAACATTACTTAACGATTTATCATAAATATCTTGGCATTCCATATCCTGAAATATGGAATGCATTTTTAAGCTTTTTTCTTATCCAAAACATCCTTATATTAACGTTCGTTCATAAACTGGAGTGAACGTGAACCAATCAAAAAATACAAAAGAACATATTTTAGATGTTTCACTTAAACTTTTCTCAGAAAAAACATATTATGGAGCATCTATAAGAGATATTGCAAAAGCAATTGATAAGAGAGAAAGTTCAATTTATAACCACTTCAAATCAAAGGAAGAAATTTTTGAGCAGCTGATCTTAAAATTCAGTAGCAGAAATTTTGGACCCCTAATTCTTACTGACCAGCTAATAAATATTATTTCAAAACCCGAAAAATTTTTCATTCTGTTATCTGAAAATTTAATTCATTTTTGGAACTCGGAAGAGGAACGAATGTTCATTAAAATATTATTGGCAAAAAATAGTAACGGTGAATCAAAAAAATATTATTCTATTGAAAATTATCTAAATGATTTTAAAGCTCTTTCCGAATTTATTTTCAGAGAAATGATAAGCCATAAATTTATTAAGAAAATGGATGTTGTTGTACTAAGTCAAGAATTTATAAGTCCATTATTTTTGGCTGCAATTGAATTAATATTAGGTCTAAAAAGTGAAACAATACAGAAATCCCTAATTAAAAATCATGTTGAATTTTTTTGGAATTCTGTAAAAAAGTAAGAGCGGGTTCACTCAATAGTTGAGGATTGAACAACCGTATTTTGGGTTGAAAACAATTCTTCTATTTCAGAATCTGAAGGTTGATAATTTTTATTAAAATAAGCTAAACATTCGTAATATTTCTTACCGTCGCCAAATATTATGGAATTCTGAATTGAATTATTTATTATAAACTGCAAAGATTTCATATAATATTTTGAATCCATATTTTGTTCACTTAGCAACTCAAATTCATCGGCTGTATTTTTCCTTTTTGTTGTAATAATTTTTTTAATTA
Source organism: Ignavibacteriales bacterium (assembly GCA_020635275.1). Taxonomy (GTDB): domain Bacteria; phylum Bacteroidota; class Ignavibacteria; order Ignavibacteriales; family Melioribacteraceae. Next base: position 119,640 of record JACKAA010000002.1, on the reverse strand, counting down.
ATTCAATTTTTTCTGTTTCAGATTTTTCCATTAACTCAGAATTTAGAATTATTGGAATAAAACTAATTGAGGCATTTGAATTATCATTTACAAGCCAAAGTTCATATAACTGTTCATAATTGTCTTTAATTTCCTTCCAGCCAGAAGGAATTGTTACTTTAAGATTATTTGTAGTTATATAAGATATTTCACTTGTTTGGGTATTGTTTTGAGTTGTTTCAGAAGATGAAGAACATCCAAATGAAAAAATGAGAAGGATTAAAAGAAGGAAGATTTCTATTTTTTTCATTTATGATGTATTAATCGGATTTAAGTTTTAGAAATTATTTATCACTTCTTAAAAATTTTGGTTCTTCTAAAGTCAAAATTAATGAAATTCTGTGAGTTTCCGGTAAACTTTCAAATTCTGACTCGTTAAATGTAGCATAAGTATAATCAATGTTCAATTTTGGTAATTTTACACCGGCACCGATTGTAAATTGCTTAACATCATTGTAACCGCCCCGAACTGCGATAATATCTTTGAAATTGTATTCAAGTCCAAATCTTGCATCAAAACTAACTGGACCCAAATTAAAATTAGATGCAGTTTGTCTGTTTTCAAAACGGACATCAAAATCAATAGCGGGTGTAAATTTACCTCCTAAAATATTGAGAATATAAGCTGTACCAATTTTGGCAGTTGGAGAGATAAGTTCGTTTCTTCCATTATCCCAAGCCAAAAGTGTTGTTGTAATATCCATTAAATTTGCACCGACCGAAAAATTTTCGTAAGGCATATAAATTGCACCAACATCAAATCCAATACCTGTAGCTCCGAATTCTGCAATATCTCTTCTAATAAATTTTACATTTGCGCCCCAATAAAAATCATCACTTTGTCTTTTAGCAAAACTTAAGAAAAAAGCCCAATCAGTATTGCTGAATTCAGTGATTTTCGAATAATCCAATCCCCAGTTTACGTTTGTCGGATCAGTAATTGATTCTCCGGTTTGTCTATCAATTAACGCATTACGCGTATCCGGAATTCCATCAATTCCTAATCTAATAGCGCTAATTCCAAAGCTCATATCTGTGCCATAAGGAATTGCAACAGCGGCGTAATTGTAATTTACTAGGCTTCCAAAATGTTCTTCGTGCATTAAAGAAATTTGAGGATAATTCATTCTTGCTAAACCAGCGGGATTCCAATAACCTGCAGTAATATCATCTGCAACAGCAACACTAGCACCGCCCATGCCTAAAGCACGGCCTCCAACACCAAGTGAAAGAAATTCACCAGCATATTTTCCTACTTCAGTTTGTGCATTAATTATTGTGCCTAAAAGAAGTAATAAAAAACAGCTTAATCTATAAAATCTTGAAACCATATTTACCCGTATAATATTTACTTAATTATCGAAATTATTGTTTGAAAAAAAAGAAAACAACCAATAAAATCAAGGTCAATAATTTTCGGATTTGATTGTAAAACAATAGATAAATATACAAATCTTTAAGTATAAACTCACGGATTTGATATTTATTATTAACAAAATTGTTGAATAAAGAGAAAGTATAAATTGGACTAAATTATAAATAGTGAAGCAATAAGCAAAGCAAGATAAATAGCCATTAGTCCAAGATTGAGAAAAAATTTCTTTTTCTTCTCGTAAACTAATTCAACAACATCATCATCACTTTTCTTTGGGAAAATATCTTCTGTAAATATTTTTTGTGCCATAATTATTTTAATTTTAATGTATACTTATTAAATAGTCCAATTATTCTAAGTTTTAAAAAAGAATAAAGATTTATTTATAATTATGATCTAAAGCACATTATTTCAACTGAAAAAGATGGAAGATAAACTGAAAATAAATATTTGTTTTCAGTTTTTCCCACTTCCTAAAAAATTATTTTTCCTAATTATAATGGTTAAAAGTTTAAGGTTATTTCCTATTAAAATTGCAACAAATTCAAAGATTATATTGATCGTGATAACAGAAAATGAAGAATAAAATTAAAAAAGCCTCACACTTGAGGCTTTTAAGAATTATGAGTTACATTTACCAATACATTAATCAATTACCTGGACTAAATACTATTGGCGGAGTATAACCAACATTAATTTTATAAGAACTCATGATTGCTAAATGATTTCTATGTTGTACTTCAATGTAGTATTCGCCAGGTTCAACTGTAAAACCCACATCTAAATTAAAGGTATTTCCAGCAATATCAAAAATGTTTCCATCTTCCCATAAAAGTGCTGCTCTGCTAGCTACTTTTACAGACGTTGTTGGATCTGGATTTAAAGGATCTAAATCTTTTCGTAAAGTAATCAGTATCCAATCGGCTGTTAATGATGCAGAAATAGATGCATCAACAGATTCTAATCCTTCATAATTCCAAGGTGGAGTATTAAAAGGTTGATTGAGCGGAAAACTTGGTTGTGTTACTAAATTATGGTTCATTTCTGTTCCATTCCACGGACCTTCTAATAATACTTTTAATTGTAGCCTTGGTAAAATACCAAATAATGTCCCCCAACGGCCATCTTGTGTTGGATATCCTGATATAATTGTTCCCCTTGTTTGCGCATATTGATTAAAGATACAAAAAGTAATATCATTTGTTGGGTCTACAGCTGAACCTGTATAATCTCCCCATCTGTTTCTTGTTCCACTAAAAGTTCTATAATAATAATCAACGCCTTCTTTTAATATTTGAGTTGATTGAATTGTTCCTGGCACATCAAACGGATATCTAAATGCATAATATGCTCCTGGATATATTGACGGGCCAGATGCAGCAAAACCTACCAACATTTCACCAAGTGCATTAACAGCTACAGAAGGGAAAAATGTATATGTTCCTGTTCCTAAATCTTCAGCCCCAATATTACCGTCATCTATTAAACTTCCATCTGTTGCATTTATCTGAATCCAATGTGCTGTTGCTTGACCAGCATCTGCACCACTAGGGGGTAAAACTACTGTACTTACATATAAAATATTATTTCTACAAACTGCATTATATGTTCTTCTATCATTAGTCATAATTCCATTAACACTACCCATTTGAGGGGCAGTTGGAAATGCGGTTAATGGTAATGTATCGTCCGGGCCAAAATTTGTATAACCATGACCAATAACAGTAGGTGCTGTAGAAGAGTTTGAAATTACATAAACTTCTATGTAAGAATTAACTCCATCATTTAAACCGGAATATCCTGCAAGGAATGTTCCGGCACCACTTGGTGGTGTTCCAAACATATGAGCAGGTTGCAAGGAAACACCAAAAGTACCGCTTACATCAGCTTGTGGATTTAAAACAGTTATTGTAGGTGTTGAACCATCAAAATATAACCCGCTGCTAACTCCTTTATCAACAACCCATAATCTACCACCTCCATAATTTCCGGCTGCATGAGAAAACATATTATTAGTAATAAAAATTGCATTTTCACCAACCGCAAATCCAGGGTAATCCGCCCAGAAATCTTCGAGACCATTGCCAATATCAATCTGAATTAAAGAATTAATAGAATAGAAATACCATCCATCATTAGGATCGTCAGTTTGAGAAACTGCAAGAAAAATTTTTGACGTATTTGATGGAATTGTAGTTCTTTCCAATGTGACTACAACAAATCTATTATCATATTGATCATAAATTACTTTAGGATCGAAAGTTGAAGTTAATGGAGATAATATTGAAAAAAAACTGGACAAACTACTATTATGCTCATTAGCACCATTTTTATAAAACCATGCAATTGATGTGTTTGTTACACTAACTAAATGATTTGGACCAATTGCTCCGCCATATAGATTTAATTCAACCCAAGTTAAACCCATCTGTACTTCCAAACGCCTTCATTAGAAGGAATCCATTATTCAATTACCAGAACCTAAAGAGCAGTAATATATTAGAATCATGTGGACTTACTTCTATATCTGTAAATTGTGTTTGTGAACCAAAGCCATTTGTTATTCTTATCCAACTCACACCGCCATCAGTAGATTTATATAAACCATCACCTTCGAAAGTTGTATTATTAGAACCCAACATACCTTCGCCGGTTCCGCATAAACTGTATTAGGATTACCAGGGTCAATCGCAATTGCACCAAATGTAAGAAGATTTAAATCTCCACTCATATCTGTCCAATTAGTTCCACCATCTACAGTTTTCAAATTCCACCTGCAGCTCCAATATAAACAGTATTGGATCTGAGGATGAACCGCTAACCCTTTTATTCGGCCACTTACACTTCACTGTGGAATATGACTAGTTGGAACATTCATGTTTATGGCTTTAGGTCAATATTTGTCCACATATCAGAAGTAGTTTGTATTTTTGCCTTTTGAACATATTTTTAATTTTGCTTAATTCTTGAACCTTTTGTTCTTGTATAAATTCTTTTGGAAATTCTCTGCATCATTTTCTTGATCGGTAGAACCATTCATACCTTTTAAAAGCATTAGAATTTCTGAATATCTTTGGAACATTATCCCATTTTATGTTTTTGTCTTCAAATGGAATTGAACTATTTGATATTTGTGTTGTATCTGGCTTTTTTGCAAAAGGAGAGTTTAAACTTTGTCCATTTAAAGTGACAAATTGTCCTATTATGAAACACATTGATATTATAAGAGCAGTTAATTTTTTATTCATATGAAATTTCCCCTAATAAATTATAATTGGTAAGTCAAATCAATAAAGCAAAAAACAAAAAAGCCCCAACTTATGTTGAGGCTTTGTGAACTTTTTTATAATCTAAACAACAAATAGCGAAATAATCAGCAATGAAATATAAATTGCACCCATGCCGATCTTGAGCATCAAACTTTTCTTTGTATCTTTTTCAATCATCTTTACGTAAGCATCCTCAGCTTCGTTTCTATAATCCCCCTTCATAATGTCTTCTTTCAGTTTTAACTCAAAATTCATTTATGTTCCTCTTTTGTAAATAATTATAATTAAATATTATTATCGTAAATATAAATAAAATTTTAACTATACAAAATTATTTCATTAAAATCATTTTCTTTACTTGACTAAAGTTTTTTGATTCAATTGTATATAAGTAAACACCGCTAGATAATTGATATCCAGCTGAATTTGAATTAAAATCTATTTGATGGAACCCGGCTTTAAGTTCTTCACTTAAAACTGATGCAACTCTTTCACCCAAAACATTGTAAATATTAATATTTACTTTTGCATCTTCAGGTAATGAAAATTTAATGTTTGTGCTTGGGTTAAATGGATTTGGGTAATTTTGGAATAATTCATACTTTGTTGGTAATACTTCAACTTCAATTACGTCTGAGTATTCAAATGTACCATCAATATCTATTTGTTTTAGTCTGTAAGCAAATTTACTGCCGCCGACTAAATTTTTATCTGTAAAAGAATATAATTTTGGTGAGTTACTGTTTCCATGACCTTCAACAAATGCAACTTTTTCCCATGAAGCTTCTGCACTTTCTGTTACAACTGATCTTTCAATTTCAAAACCATAATTGTTAACTTCTGTAGCAGTTTCCCACTCTAATTGAGCTTTTGTTCCTTCAACAGAATTAACATTAAATGTTGAAAGTTCAACTGGGAGAGGAGAATCAGAAGGGTCAATAAATGTTCCAGTAATGAGTGGAGCCAGCATTTGCTGTCCCAGGGTCAGTTAAACGTGAAACTTGAGTAACTACACCAATTTGTCTCCAACTTAAACCGATGATTGTATTCATCAGTTATTGTTAATCTTAAAAGTTAATTTTGTCCATGTACACTAAGTCCAACCAGCAATATTCAACAGTTAATCCTAAAAATCAGAGCCTGAAGAATAAAACATTTGCGTAATCAAAAATTGAAATCCCATGGACCATCATTGCATTCACCTATGCGGGAGTTGTAAATCAGAAGTGAGAAGTTTAAAATACTAGTTGAAGAACAATGGATCTCCAGTGTTTGGATTTCGATCTATCAAAAGCTTGTGTTTTGTCGACCATCTAACATCATATGCAACTTGAAAATAATTGAATTTCAAAAACTTGCAATTTAAAAATAAAAATAGTATTCAAATTTTTCATAAATGAACTCCTTAAGTAATTGTTTGTTTTCTAAATTTTTCTAATTAGTATTAAATCTGAGAACCAATCCCCATTCTAACATCATCATTTTATAATCAGTTGATCCCAAATAGCTCTTGCTGATAAGGTCCACACCACATCAGAATCACCAGCAATCATTCCAAAATAGATCCACTTCCATTGTTGTGTAGCCCATAAATTTACAAACATTTGTTGCTCCATGGGTATTGTTGACTAGTAAAATCATAAGTCACAACAGTAATATTGTTATTTGTTTTAATTACACCTTGTATGCATCAATTACTTTTGCAGGTGCTTTGGTTACTGTATTAATATTTTTTGCTCCGCTTTTCTTGAGCTTCTTGCGCAATTAAAAGGGAAGAAACAAAAAACACGAATAGTACAAATTTTAGTTTTTTCATTTTAGCTCCTTTAGGTTACAAATTTAAGATAAATAATCTATTTTATTGTGCGTTATGTCACTTAAATAATATTTTTTTTACTGCTTTTGTATCGAATAAATACATTTTTTGCTTATTAATATATATAGTCCAAAAAATAATGTCTTTTGAAAAATAATTTTAAAAATGTTTTTATAATTCTTTCTTTGTGCTGTAAAACACATTTTAATAAAATGTCATTCCCGAATGGTTTCTCGATTAAATCATTCGAGGACAGGATTTTATTTGCATGGAATCTCAAACAATTCTTTTTGGAGATTTCTCAGTCGTTAAGACAAACTATTGATTTTACTCCTTCGAAATGACCCATGTTTTGTCATTCCCGCGAAAGCGTGAATCTAGCAATCAAGATTCTGAAATCCGTCAACGCCGGTCAAGTAAATTCAGAATGACACTTCTTTTTCTTGTCATGCTGAACTTGTTTCAGCATCTCAATCATTTAGTTTTAGAGATCTCTCAGTCGCTCTGCTCCTTCGAGATGACCCGCCAAAAAGAAGGTGGGCATGCACTAAATCTTAGATTCCGGATCATCCGTCAGCTGACGGACCGGAATGACAATGCTAAATTCAATTTTCAAAAAATCAAAGAACAAAAACAAAAAAACATTAAAATTACGGATTTAACCAAGTTAGAGTCGGATTTGTATTACTCATAATTGGTAAATGATTTCTATGCCTAACTACAACATAATAATCTGTTCCATCAACTCCGGGTAAGCCAACACCGGTAGTATGACCAACATCATTTATAATATTACCGCCGGTATCAATAAAAGCTGATCTGTATCCAACAATTGATGATGGAGCTGTAGAAGTTCTAATTTCTAACAAAACCCAATCAACTGCAGAACTTGGGATTGATGAAGCTGTTCTAGGAGCTTCTGTCGTGTATGGAGATGCAGCTGGTAATGTACCTAAATTATCACTCATTGCTAAGCTTGTGTAAGGACCTTCCAAATAAATTTTGGATGCTAAACCAACACCTTCAGTTAAAGTTACATTTGTTGGGCTTGCACTCGTGAAAACAACATTTTTGGCCTTAATTATTGAAGCAGTAGAGCCATTATCTGAATAACCTTTCCAAGTTGAACCATTATGAGTATAAATAAATTTATCATCTAAACCGTTTGATTCATTATTTGGAGTTGTGTTATTAAAACTAAAGTCTGCATTTGCAGTTACATTTGAACTTGTGGTAACTTGATAATTTCTTAAAACTGTTTTTGGAGCGGTAGTTCCGTTATAATCACTTCCGGTATTTCTTGTAATTTGGTTAACACCATTTGTAAGAGATAATCCGGCAAAATTAGTAACTCCACCAGTGCCTCTATCCCCGGAAGTCACAGATCCCAACAAATAACCAGATCCATTTTCAATAACATCTCCGGAAACTTCAATTACAAGTCCCCCCGTAGTCTCAACGGTCATTCCATCATTAATTTCTAAATCGACTTGAGAAAAAGTCAAATTTGCAAGTGCAATAAACATTATTAAAACTTTACCAAAATTCTTCATTTTAACCTCACATTTATATTTGTGATGCATATCACTCAAAAAAGTCTAACTGTCTTATTATGTACAATAATAGGATAAATTTTATGTTAATTCAACTACCTATAGGGGTAGTATTTAAAGACCAAAGAACAAAGTAAAAAGAACAAAGAAGGTGAAAACAGTTGAAACGTAAAGACGTTAAAACGTGTAGTCAAAAATATGTTAAATCAAATATTTTGAAAGAACTATAAAAACATATAATTATAAATTCTTAATGAAATATTCGTTTAATTTTTAGATGCTACAGCTACTAATACATGCGTAAATATTTAAAAATTAGCTCATTTAATAAACTTTAAAACCTGAAAAATAGGTATGCACAATAGTTCCATTGCCATAATCAACATTTAATGATGATGAACTTACATATTGTACTTTAATACTAATTTGATCGTCAGTTTGAAGTTTTATATTATAACCAATAACGTGCGCCTGGTTGTAACTATTTAATGTTACCCTATGGAAAAAACGTTCAATAAAAGTGTTATTTTTATAAAAAGTTATAAATACCGGAGCATCTGAAACTGAGCCAGATAATATATCCCAACGCACTTTAATATCAAAATGGTATAATCCGTCTGCAACAATTGTATAAACTCCAGTTGTTGGATTGAATCCATTACCATCATCAAATATTTCTGTAAAATTTGTTAATTGAGTTTCAGTATTTGAAGCCAAGGTTATGTCAGCTTTTAAATTTGCATGAAAACCTATTTGATTTTCTTCCCAAGTTGCTAAACCATCTGTATCTGAAGTTAATACTTTTCCGGTACCGGGTGATCCTCCAGTAATTTTAATTTGGCCAGCTACATCTAACTTAGTACTAGGATTTATAGTTCCTATTCCGATATTTCCATCTTTTGATGTTAAAACATCCCCATTTGTAACGTTTCCAAACATAATCCTTTCTGTTCCACCTTTTGCCCAGAATCTAATATCACCTGTACCTCCACCGGCTGTAGCAACACCAATAGCAAGTCCGTTTGTTCCATCATTTATACTAAAATCACCCCAGCCATCACCAACCGATGATCCCCAATTATTTTGAGAATTTATAGTTAAAATGCTTAGAGGATTCGTAGTACCAATTCCAACCTTTCCATTTCCTTTGATCCTCATATTTTCATTAAAACTTGAACTTTGCCCATAACCAAAAGCAATATCAGCATGACTTCCATCGGTATACATTTGAAATAATGCTGGTTGGTTTCCAAAACCTAAAATATTACCAAATGAATTTGGTCCCCAAATGGATATTTTATCTCCATATTGATTGTTAAAAGATAGAGGTCGTGTTGGATTATTAACCCCAATTCCAACCTTATCGGTTAAAGTTGTGTTATAAATTGAAGTTCCATTATGTGTCCAACCGCCAGCGGAGCCAGCAAATCCAATCTGGTTTAATCCCCAATATAAATTTCCACCATTATTATAAAGTTTAATATCATCTATAGTTGTACCAACATTAGGTAATTTTAAAGAACCTGCAGAACCTTCATCAACAATTTGCAAAAGTGTATTTGTTGAGCCGTCATTTATATTTACAGTTTGGCCTAAAAGAGAAGAAAATATTAAAAGAATAAATGAAAAAAAATACAAATATTTTTTCATTAAAAATCGCCTTTCTAAGTTTACAAATATAAAATAGTCAAAATAAGATGTCTTGTCAAATTAATGTATGTTAATAAAACATTATTTTTTTGATTTTTGTGATATAGATCAATTTATACCTAATAGTTAAACTAAAATAACAATAAATAGATAAATTTAACCTCCAAAGTCTTATATCAACTCTGAAGGCTAGAGGGGAGTTAATTACTAATTTTTGCAAATCTTTTATTTTTTAATAAATTTTCAATTTTGCTCAATCTTTCTTCCAATTCTAAATTCTGGTTACTGAATTCTGTATTCTGATCTTTAATTTTAGTAATTCGGTTGTAAAAGCTCTTATTTTCATTACTCAATTCTTGGACAGCATTTACCATTGCAATATTTATTGGATGCATGTTAAAAAGTAAGTACCCATCATCATCTTTTTTAACAGCTTCTGGAAATACTTTTTCTACTTCTTGAGCAATAAATCCACAATGAATTTTATCACTATCTAATTTTCTTGAATTATTTTTTTTATATCTAAAATTGATTGTTTTCAATTTGTTGATTTCTTCCAATCCTTTTGTATAATTGCCTAAAATGTTTTTAAGTCTAATATCTGAACTGCTGGTTGGAAAAGCTGAGCCATTAAGAACAGTAAAATCTCCAGTTATTTCTAATGATCCGGAAATTTTCACTTTTTCATTATTTTCATCAAAATCTCCAAAAATTAATGAAAAGCCAGTTGTTATACCGCTATAGACATATAATTTATTGTTATCAATATCAGCTTTCCCGGCTCCAAATCCAACTGCTATATTACCGTTGCCTATAATATTATCTCGCAAGGTTTCATGTCCAATTCCTGTATTATTGGAGCCTGCGGCAATTGATGAATTATTTGCATACAATGATCTATACCCAAGAGCTGTATTTTTATCTCCAATGCTGTAACCTTGAAGCGAAGCATATCCTAAACTAGAATTACCGCCGGTTGTATCTTGAACATTAAAATTCGTTAGTGAATTAATCCCAACAGCAGTATTTCTATTATTATCTGGATTTGTATCATTTTGACCGGAATAATTTCCCAAGTAAATTGAATTACTATTGGCCAAATTTTTTCCATCTAATAAGCCATTTATTGTTCCAGCTGCATTATATGGCTTCCAAGCTGCAATACCTGAAATTGATAAACAAGTAAGTACCAAATTAGCAGAAGCATTTTCCATAACTGATAAATTTTGAGTCGTTAAATTAGCAGCAATATCTACGGAACCTGTATACATTAAATTATTTATGGACGCTTGCCAAATTTTATTTTTTAAATTTTCCAGATTTTGAGGGTGATCTTCAGCTAATTTAAGATTTAAAGTAGCAAATGAATTTCCATTATTATCTTTTTCTTCACCAAACGTAGCTATCACACCATTTGAACCATGAACTTTTGAAAAACCATTTGAAGGAGCCTGTATTTTGAAATATTTTTTTGTTGAATTATTCACATCTTCATTTTGTGAATAATTTACATTGAACCAAACAATTAAAAGAAGTAATGAAATTTTGAAAACTGAATATATTTTTAATGAATTCATAAAACCCTCGATAAGTCTTTAACGTTCATATTTAATAACTAGCGTTAACAAAGTTTTTTTGTTTTAATAAACTTTCAATTTTTTCAACCTTATTTTCAAATTGTGAGTTTTGCTTTTTCAAAATCTCATTTTGTTTTTCTAACTCACTTATTAAATTTGAAAGATCATCTTTTTCTTTGCTCAATTCTTGAATAGAATTTACCATTGCAATCATAATTGAATGAATATTTAAAGAAAGGTATCCGTCATTATCAACTTTTACAGCTTCAGGAAAAATTTTTTGAACTTCTTGAGCTATAAAACCAAATTGATCGTCATTGCTTGGTAATTTTTTAGGATTATCTTGTTTATATCTGAATTTTAATGTATTTAGTTTTTCAATTTCTTTTAATCCTTTTTCATATTTACCTAAAACATCCTTTAATCTAATATCTGAACTGTTCTCAATAGTACTACCGTTAGAACTAATAATTCCTTGAGTTACCTCTAAATTACCATTTATTATTACATCAGCTGCATTAAAATCACCCCATATAAGTGGTGTAGCACTAGGCCCATTATGAATGAATAGTTGATCATTACCTGATGCATTCATACCAGCTTGATATCCTATTGCAACATTTCCTGTTCCAGTGCAATTCATTAACGCTTGATATCCTATTGCAGTATTTTCTGAACCATTTGTATTCTTAAGTGCTTGAAAACCAATCGCTGTATTTTTACTTCCCGATGTTAAACTTTCCAATGCCTGATATCCAAATGCAGTATTTTCACCAAACCCTGAATTGAAACTGTTTAATGCATTAACACCTACAGCAGTATTTTTTTTATTTGATGTCATATTATCGCTGGCACCTGCCCCTAAACCAAGATAAACATTATTGGTTGTTGTTGAAGATTTTCCATCTAGCAGATCATTAATTGAACCGGCTTCACCAACAGCTTGCCATTGAGCTGAGCCACTTGTTGATGTACACACTAAAACTTTTCCAATTCCAGCATTGGATTTAAGTGTTATATTATTTGCAGTTATCCTTGCTCCAACTTGAAAGTTGCCTTCATAGTTAAGTACTTCAGAATTATCTTTCCAAAGCTTGCCCTCCAAATTATTTGTATTTTGTGGATTACCTTGAGCAGGAAATAAATCTAAAACACCAAATGTTGTATTATTAGCTGCTAATTCTTCACTAATTGTAGCAATAGTACCTGAACTACCGTTTATATTTAGAACGGGCTGAGTTGCTTGCGGTGCAAATAAATCTTTTACTTTTGTATATCGTATTTCTTCTTTATTGTTCTGACCTATTATTGTGGAAAAGGCTAATAATAGAATTAAAAGTATGGTTTTTCTCATAAAATCCTCACTTATTTTTAAGATAAACTATCTATTTTGACAATAAGTTATAATCTATTTTGTAAGGTATCAACTACCTATTAATGTAGTTTTGTAAATTTTTTTAAGATATGGTGGTAATTTTGATTTTAATTCTCAGTTGAAAGAGGTGCTTGAGTCATTACCGTGATCCGTCAACTGATGGAATGGAATCCAGACGTGTGATATTAGATTCCGGATAATTACTCAGTAATTTCCGAAATGTCAATTTCTTTATTTTTGCAGAAGTATCATTAATCTAATTTTTGATTTGAAACTGAAAAAATATAAGAACTCTCGTTTAGATTTTATAAATTTACACAGCTAATTTAAAATGAAAGGAATAATAATGAAAAAATTAATCTTATTAACTTCTGTATTGCTCATTCTAATGATTGGATGCAGTTCAGAAAATAAAGAAACAAATAAAGAAATGCCCGAAGGTACCAGGAAAATTGAAGTAGTTGAACATATGAACGGAGGTGGTTACACTTTTATTAAGGGTAATGAAAACGGAAATGAAATTTGGCTAGCTGTTAGGGAAATGCCGGTTGAAAATGGTGATGTTTACTATTTTAAAGACGCAATGGTTATGAGCAACTTTGAGAGTAAGTCATTAAATAGAACTTTTGAATCAATATTATTTGTTGGTGATATTTCTAAAACATTTGAAAGCCAAAATAATGCACAAGGTACTGAAATGCCTCAAATGGCTAATTCTGCCGAAGGGCACACTAAGCCACAAGTTGAAGCATCAAATGTTAACGTTACGCCGCTTGAAGATGGAATGACTGTTGAAGTTATAAATAAAGATAAAAAGGCACTCTTCGGTAAAAAAGTAAAGATTAGAGGAGTTGTTACTAAGTATAATTCAGGAATTATGGGCAAGAACTGGATCCATTTACAAGATGGTACAAGTTATGAGAATAGCGTAGACATAACTGTTACCTCAGATCAGCCAACAAAACTTGGAGCAACAATTGTTATTGAAGGTACGGTAGCAATTGACAAAGATTTTGGCTCAGGATATTTTTATGATGTAATTATTGAAAATGCTACAATTACCGAGGAAGCTAAAAGCTAAATTTTATATTTAATTGAAAATTTTAAATCCTCTGCTAATTAAGTTTAACAGAGGATTTTTTTATATACTTTAATTAATTTATATTGCTTTAATCAATTTTCATTAAAATAATCTCATAAGGTTGTCCTCTAAATTTATTTTGGCTTATTCTCATCCTTAAATTACCTCCATGCCATTGAAAAACAAATACACTGTTAGGATCACTACCAACTGCTTTCCAAGATGTCGCATCATCCCAATTATTATCATAATTTGAGCTGTTTGGTTGTCGAACTTTACAAGCAAGTACATGGCTATAATCATAATATCCTGTTGGTACTATAATTTCAGTAATGTCATCTGATGCATTTGTTGTTCCGGTCAATTTTATAATTTCAGATATTATTGTTCCACCCGATCCAATTTTTACATTACTAACTTCTGTGCTTCCAAGTTTTACAGTTCCATTTACTTCTAATTTTTTTGTTGGAGTACTTGTTCCGATTCCAACATTTGTAGTATTTACATATAAATTATTATTAACCGAAACATTTCCGGATTGGCTATCTAAATTATTTGTTTGAATTACTGTGGAAGCTTTTAATGTACCGGAAACTAATAAACCATTTGTTGGCGGAGTAGCAGATGTTCCAACTGATGTTCCTCCATTGGAATTTACCGCTAATTTATTTACACCATTAAACTGAACTGCAAGTGGATTTTCTCCTGACTTACTATTCACCTGAAGTGTTGAACTAGGTGTTGCAGATCCAATACCTACAAAGCCACTTTTCAGAACAGTCATAGCATTTTCTCTGGCTATATCACTATTACCAATTCCAACTTCAAAAACCGGTTCAGTTAATACTTTAGCATTTACAGTTCCGCCCCCAATATTGTAAGCACCAACAGCGGTCGAATAAAAAGCATCAGCACGAGTTCCTACTCCAAATGAAGATGCATAATTACCTACAGTTTTTGTATCTAAACCAAAAGCAAACGAAATAAAGCCACTTGCAATAGAATTTTGACCTAATGATGTTGAACTAAAGCCATTAGCAATATTATTAATGCCGAAAGCCGTAGAATAATTACCTATATTAGCATCATCCCATTGGGCACCATTTACATACCCGCTTCTTAAAGCAGATTTCTTAGGATAAAAATGAAACCTTGTTCCAGCCCCAAAACTTAATGCTGATCCATTTCCATGAGTGCCCTGGAATAATACGCCTTCATCACCTTTTACATGCAGTTTTGTTGTTGTTTCAGTTATTACAGTTCCTATACCAACTTTTCTTGAAGGACTGTACATAAACAACGCTACTCCATCATCATCCCAATCGTCAGTGAACGAACTTGTAGAACCAAGAACATTATTCCCCCAATATAAATCTCCTCCATTGTTATATAGTTTGCCAACAGTTGATGTTGGAGTTGATCCTACATCTGGAAGATAAACTGATCCACCATCTGGTCCCTCTTCTTCTATTTTTAAAAGTGTATTGGAACCAACTTTTATTGCAACTTCGCCATCAAATGCTTGAATGTCTTTAGGTGGTTTTATATTAGCAGATTTTTCATTTCTAACTTTTTCTTTATTATCTGTTTCTTGAGCAGAAATTTGAATTACTGAAAATAAAATAATAATAAAAAATATTATGGTTAAAGTTATTGAGTGATCTATTTTAGTTTTCATCTTTACCTCATTCATTTTAATGATTTTTCAAGAGCAAGATAATTCTGAATATAAAACTGATCAACTACACTTTTGGGTAGTCAAACAAGGAAAAAGAGTAAAGAAAAAAGTAAAAAGGCAAAGAGTAAAGTAAAACAAATGACATACATTAGTTACTCAATAGATATACTATTGTAATACAGTGGAAATACATTTAAGATAAAAAAGAATTTTGTAGAAATTAGGTTGAAAATCTTTAAAATAGAAAAGAAGTTAAATCTCGAATAAGTACTAAAATATAATGGCCAACATCAAAAATTTGGGATTTTTTTTATTGTCATTTCGGATCGAATGAAATGAGGTGAGAAATCTTAGGATATTTATATTTTAATAAGATTCCTCAATCGCTCTAATCATTTTGGAATGACAAATACTCTACAAAAGCAAATTTGTTTGTAAATAATAATATGCACTTTAGTATTTATTTTCAAATTGGGATTTTTAATTTGTGGTTTATTTAGGATTTGCTTTTAGTGTTTTGGAATTTCTAAATTCAATCTTATAAATTATAAATTATAAATTATAAATTCAGAGCGCTGTCTTTATATTTCTCCACGAATTGATTTTGCAATTAGCTCACCCTTAGAATTTATTTGCAGTTTTTTATAAATATTTTTACAATGATATTTTACAGTATCATTAGATATGTTTAGGCTTGACGCAATCATTTTGAAATTTAAGCCATCAACTATATAATTTACAATTGTTTGCTCTCTTTCGGAAAGATTAACTTCTGATATTTTATTTTTATCATCTTCAAAATAATTTATTACTTTTCTCGCAATTATTGGAGACATTGGTGCTCCGCCTTTAGATACTTCAATAATAGCTGATTTAATATCCAGAAGGGAAGTACTTTTAATAAGATAACCTGAAGCTCCGGCTTTTAATGCAGAAAATATTTTATCACTTTCTTCATGCACTGTTAGCATAATTATTTCCGCTGAAGGTAATTTTTCTTTTATTAATTTAATTGCGGATAATCCTGATAATCCCGGCAAGCCTATATCAAGTAATATTACATCGGGTGCAATTTCTTTATTATAATTTTCAAAAAAGTGTTCAACTGAATTTGACGCAGTTTCACACAAAAATTCCTCTTGATCACTTAAGAACTCAAATATTGGAATTCTTATACTATCTATATCTTCAACAATTGCTACTGAAATCATAATTTAATTTACTTTAATACACTTATTTTAGCAACTACACGAAAGGGTAGTCGAAAAAGACAAAAGATAAAGAAAAAATTTAAAAGGGTAAAATTATTCTTAATACTTGAAATTGCCAAATTCATACTGAGCACTTCGACTTCGCTCAGCATAAACTTAGTCAAAGTATGTTTTTACTAGTATGCCATATGCATTTTCGGGAATCAAAAATCAAAAGAGATTCCCGCTTTCGCGGGAATGACATAGAAAGTTATAATTTATTTTTAGTTAATTTAACCAAACAGCCATTTTTATTTTTAATTTCAAGTTCTGCACTTATAAGTTCAGCTCGCATCGTCATATTATTTAATCCATTCCCTCGATCAACATTTTCAATATCAAAACCTTTCCCATTATCTTTTACACTTAACTCAAAATGATTATTCTTTGAGATTATATTAACATCAATTTTAGAACAGCCCGAATATTTTACTGCATTATTAATTGCTTCTTTTGCTATCATCATTACATTTTGCCTAAAATCTATTTTTAATGCTTTATACTTATCTTCAACATCAGATGAAAAATTTAAAACAATATTTTTTTGAGCTATAAAATTTTGTGCAAAATTATGAATTCTATCAATTAAACTTTCCATGTTATCATTTCTGGAATCAATTGACCAAATTACATCGCTCATCATATTAATTACTTCTTTACTTTTGCCCCTAATAAAATTCGATTTTTCTTTTCGCTTTTCTTCATCTTTAGTGTAAGTAAGTGAATCAACATTTATTGATATTTGCGTAAGTAAAGATCCGACTTCATCATGAAGATCAGATGCAATTTTTGTTCTAAGACGTTCTAATTTTAAAAGGTAATTCAATCTATATTGAAATGCTAACCAAAGTAAAAATCCAATAGCCGAAATAACTGATAATCTAAACCACCAAGTTTCCCACCAAGCTGGATTTATTGTGAACGCCAAACTAATCGGTTCGCTCCAATATCCCCATTCGTTTCTTGCTTTAACTTCAAAAGTGTAATCGCCTTTGTTTAAATGTGTATACTTGGCTGAGTTTTCTTTATCAAGTGTCCAATCACGATCTACACCAATTAACCTGTATTTATATAATATTTTATCCGGAGCAGAAAGATTAATTCCGGTGAAAATAAATTTTAAATAGTTTTGATCAAAATTTAGTTCTTTTGTTTTTCTCAAAATTTCAATTGGATATTTCTCATTGTAAATTTCAAAATCAGTTAAATAAATTTTAGGTGGAGAAGTAATTTGTTTGTCGGCTTTAGAATTGTATTTTGTTGTTCCTTTATTTGTGCCTATCCATATATTATTTTCTTTATCAACATAAACAGCATTTCTATTACAGTCATCAGAAACTAAACCATCTTTTTTATTTACGGTTCTTATTAAAGTGCCGGTTGGATAGGGAATTATTACATTTAATCCTTTTGAAGTAGTAACATAAATTAAATTATCAACATTCACTATTCCCCTAATATCATTTGATGAAAGACCATCATCAATATTCAACGTGTCTATAAATCCATTTTTGTAAATACATATTCCGCCTTGAGAAGTGCCAAACCAAAATGATCCGTCAGGATGTTCAAAAATAGTATTTATAATTCCATCAGTTAATCCATCAACTTTTGCTAAGTGTTTAAATATTCCATTCTTATAAAAACTTATTCCATTTCCATGATATCCAATTATAAGGGTGCTATCTTTTGTCATGTGTAAGTCAAGAATCCAACTATTTTTTAAGCCATTTTCAAGTGTAATTGAAGTTAGAATTCCATCTTTTAATCTTTCTCTTTTGATTTTTTCTTTTGATGCAACTAAATTTTCATCAGGCTGAATTTTTTGAGATTTACTTGAATTGTTTATTTCATATAAATTTCTAATAAATCTTTTTTCTTTTTGATCATCTTTTGTAAAAATTTGCAAACCCAATCTTCTTACTGCCATTATAATATCTCCGTCTGGAGAAAATGCAATATCATCTATTTCTTGGTAATATGATTTGTTTCTTGTTTGATATGTTATTAGTTTTTCATTGCTCCAAATGTTAAACCCATTTTTTGTCCCAATTAAAATATTTCCATTTTGCATTTTTGAAAGAGAGGAAATATCATTATTAGAAAAAGTTTTATTTAGCCGTGTGTAATTTTCTTCATCTTTATTTAATATCATCAAACCATTTCTAGTGCCCAAAAGAATATTTGAATTATTGTCTTCAATTATTGAGTTTACTATTAAATCTGAATATTTATCCTTTGAAACATAATTTGTAAATCTATCCGGATGATAAATACTAACGCCATTATTTTCATAACCAATGTAAATTGAACCATTATTATCTTCTTCAACACTAAATATAGAATTATCCAATAATCCATTCTCAGTAGTTAAAATTTCGATTGAATTATTTTTTTCGACAATTAATCCTTTATTTGTCGCAAAATAATTTGTTCCGTTTTTACCAGCAGCTATATCAGTTACAATACAATTAATAATTTCACTGTTATATTTTAATGGTGAAATTTTACCCTTACTATATTTATTTGGTCCTTCGAACGTTGCAATAAGAATGTTGCCATTAATATCCTTTTCGAAAAGATCAACTTCTTTACTGATTAAACCATCATCTTCAGTAAAAATTTTATCAGCAAAATCATCAAAAACGTAAAATCCGGAGTATCTGCTGGAAGCATACAATTTGTCATTTTCATCAAAAAATATATCACCGATTCGTGTTTCAAATTGATCAGCTTTACTTTGAATTAAATTTAAGGCTCCATTTTTATATTCTTGAACTTTATCTGAAATAAAAATTGGATTACCATTGTGCGTTCTTATTCGAATCACAAAATCATTGCTTAATCCCATTAAAGAATTAATTGTGTCAATTATACCTTCTTTATACGCAACAATTCCTTTTCTATAATTACTGATATAAACGGTGCTGTCCTTGGATTCTAATAAATCAATAATTGCCGGTGAAGTTAAACCATTGGATGTTGTCAAATTTGTGAATTTATTTCCATCCCATTTGCTAATTCCATTTTTTGTAGCAAACCACATGTAACCATAACTATCCTGGATAATTCTTAGAACTGAATTATCAATCAATCCATCTTCGGTAGAAATTGATTTATGAATTTTTACCTGAGAAAATAAATTTACTGAGGTGAATAAAATGAAATAGAAAAAAATAATTTTCCATTTATTCTTAGTACTTATCATTTAAACTCAAAAATAAATTTGATATGAATATAAAAAATAATAATAAAACTTAAAGTGATATTTTACCGGAAGGTTTGGTTAAACAGAACAGATTCCCCAAACAATTTTGAGGAATCTGCAAAATGATATTAAATAAATTCAATTAAAGATTTATCATAATCTTCAACGTTTTCATAACCAAGCAGATTTAGAATTGTTCCGGCAATATTTGTCAATCCTGGAGTATCAATTTCTGCCATTTTATATTCACCTTTAAAATTCGGATCGTAAATTACAAATGGAACCGGATTCAATGTATGTGATGTTTTGGGAGTACGCACACCATTTTTTTCTGTAAACATTTCATCGGCATTTCCATGATCAGCAGTAATAAGTGCAATTCCACCAATTTCATCAATAACCGGAAGTAATTTTGCTAATCCATCATCAACTGCCTCAACTGATTTTATTACAGCTTCCATTACTCCAGTATGACCAACCATATCACCATTTGGATAATTAATTCTGCCAAATTGATATTTACCCGATTTTAAAAGTTCTATAGTTTTATCAGTAATTTCATCAGCTTTCATTCTTGGAGCTTTATCAAACTCAATTTTATCTGATGGAATTTCCACATAAGTTTCTTTATCCTTGCAGACATAACCGGATTTATTTCCATTCCAGAAATAAGTAACATGACCATATTTTTGAGTTTCTGAAATTGCAAACGTATGCAATCCTTCTGCACACATATATTCACTTATACTTCTATCAATTTTAGGTGGATTAACCAAATAATTTTTTGGAATATGTAAATCACCGTCATATTCCATCATTCCGGCATAAAATATTTTTGGAACTCTAACTCTATCAAATTTATCAAAATTCTCATATTCAAATGCTTTGCTTATTTCAATTACTCTATCGCCTCTAAAATTGAAAACTACAACTGCATCACCATCTTCAATTGTGCCAATTGGTTTTTCATTTTCATCAACAATAACAAACGGATCCCAATATTGATCAATTTTATCAGATTCTGCATAATAAGTTTCAATTGCTTCACTTGCACTTTTGAATTTTCTACCAATTCCTAAAACATGTGCTTCCCATCCTCTTTTTACAATATCCCAATCTGCATCATATCTATCCATAGTGGTGATCATTCTTCCGCCGCCTGAACCAAAATTATAATCATAACCTTTTTCATCTGAAATTTTCTTAAGTAATTCTTCAGTTGGTGTTATGTAAGTTGGAGCTGATCTGCCCGGTACATCTCTTCCATCTAATAATGCATGCAATCGCAATTTTTTAACTCCCGATTCAGCACATTTATTTATCAAAGTAAAAAGTTGTTTTATATGAGAGTGAACATTACCATCAGACAATAATCCTAAAAAGTGAACAGTCCCACCTGCCTTACCTCTTTCAATAACTTTATTCCAATTTTCAGTTTGAAAAATTTCTCCGCTTGCAATAGATTTATCTACAAGTTTTGCCCCTTGATCAAAAATTCTTCCTGCTCCAAGTGCATTGTGCCCAACTTCACTGTTTCCCATATCATCGTCGGTAGGCAAACCAACTGCAGTTCCATGAGCTTTTAATCTGGTTTGATTTGGAAGAGTTAAAATTTTATCTAAATTTGGTGTTTTTGCCAAATAAACGCCATCGCTTTCATCTTGCTTGCCAAATCCTACGCCATCCATAACTACAAGTAAAACCGGACCTTTTCTTGGTGTAAAGTTTTTTAATTTTTCTAATTTTAAAGTCATATTTTATCCTTAGATTAAGATTAATAATTTCGATTGTAAATATACTTATGCACAAAGGATTAAACAATTTATACTTATTTATGATTAAAATTACTATCATTCTATAAAAGGTTTTAATTGTAATTTAGTCATCACGAGCAAAGCGAAGTGATCTTTTGTTTTTTATAGATTGCTTCAACAATAAATGTCTCGCAATGACAGAACATTTATTTAGTTTGCCTTTTATAATTTCTTAAATGATTATATATTTAGAAAAAGCAACATGGAATTTATGTATGAACAACTTAGTTTATCACTTTTTTGACGACGATGAATTTTTAAGAATTTCCAACAAAATTGCAGAAACAGAATTAATTACTTCCGGCGAAATTAGAGTAAGTATAAAAGAGCATAAAAGTTTTAGTGAAAGAAATTCAAATATTAAGGCTCTTGCAGAAAAAGAATTTTACAGATTGAACATGCATCAAACAAGAGATAAAACCGGAATTCTTCTATTCTTTTTGCTGGGAGAAAGGCAGTTTTATATTCTTGCAGATATAGGAATAAACGAAAAAGTAAACCAAGAAGTTTGGGAAAATGTAAGTGATAAAATTCAGCAGAATTTTAAAAACGGTTACTTTTCTCAAGGAATTATTTTAGGAATAGAAGAAGTTGGCAATATTTTAGAAGTGCATTTTCCAATAAAATCTGATGATAAAAACGAATTAACAAATAAGGTTGTCCTGCCTTTATAGAAAGATTATTTAATGTTGAACAGAAGAAAATTTATCGGTAAAAGTTTCCTTGCCGCAGTTGGATCATTTTTATTTCCCAAATTAATTTTAGCCGAAGAAGCAGAAAGTATTCTGGATTTTAAACCAAACCCAGCCGAATGGAAAGATGATCAAGTAAATTTAGCATGGATTGGTCACTCAACAATTTTATTAAATTTTTACGGAACAATAATTTTAACCGATCCAATTTTATTAAACAGAATTGGAATGAATGTTCTTGGATTAAGTTTTGGCCCAAGCAGATTAACTCCGCCTGCATTGGCGATTGATGAAATTCCCAAACCGGATATTATTTTATTAAGTCATGCACATTTTGATCATACGGATTATAATTCATTAAAAAAGTTGACAAAGAAATATCCTAATAAAATAGATGTTATTGCCGCTTATTTAACAAAAGATGTAATTGAAGATTTGGAGTGGAAATCAATTACAATAATCGACTGGAATGAAAGTACAGAAATAAACAATATAAAATTTACAGCGTTGGAAGTTGAACATTTTGGCTGGCGTGTGCCTTGGGAAAAAGACAGATCGCGCGGTTATATGAAAGATGGCAGAAGTTACAACGCTTACTTAATTGAAAACAATGGTACTAAAATTTTATTTGGCGGAGATACAAGAAAAACAAAAAAATTAGAAGTATTAAAAGACACAAATCCGGATGTAGCTATTATGCCTATTGGAGCTTACAATCCTTGGACACATGCTCATTGTAATCCGGAAGAAGCATTAGTAATGGCAGAAAATATTGGAGCAAAATATTTCATTCCAATCCATACAAAAACTTTTAAATTAGGATCAGAGCCTTTTGAAGAACCAATTGACTGGCTGAAAAAATCTGTGGAAAATTATAATATTAAGTTAGGTATTGATTCAATCGGTCAAACTTTTACTCTAAGTTAAATTTAAGTCTTCCTTTTACAATTGAAATGTGCTGAAATAAAATACCGCCAACAATAAATAACAATCCAGCAATTGATGAAATAAAAAGTCTTTCGCCAACTACAAGTGAGATGAAAACCATAGAAATAAAAGGGGAAAGGTAAGCCAGTGTAGCAGTTTTTGCTCTGTTACTGCTTAATTGTAATCCGGTCATCCATAAAAAGAAAGTAATTCCCATCTCAAACAAACCAATGTAAGTCGATCCGAAAATATAATTGTAATTCTCAAGTTTAAGTGAATCAACAGAAATAGCGTAAATGAAAATTATTAGGGTTCCATAAAAAAAAGCAGAAAACAATTTTATTGATTCAAGTCTTTTATCAATTAAATTCAATGTCCAAAAACTTGCCCAAATAATTGAACTTCCCAAAGCAAGTGAAACTCCTAAAATGTTATGGAATTCCAACGAAAAAATATTTCCTCTTGTTGCAATTATTAGAACACCTAAAAATGAAATCAGCATTCCTAAAATTACTTTCATGCTCAGTTTTTGTTTAAGAAAAATTGATGAAAATATTCCAATTGCAATTGGCCAAGTATAATTTAAAGGCATTGCTTCTTGAGCTGGAATTAAAGAATAAGCTTTGAACAAAATCAAGTAATACAAAAATGGATTTATGAAACCCAACAGTAAATTGCTCTTCAAATATTCTAATTTAAATACCGACTTAAATTCTTTGGGATGCTTAAATTTGATAATTATGAATAGTACAATTGCGCTTGCAAGTGAAGAGTAAAATAAAAGCTGAATATGATTCATTCCGGCTAAAGTAAGTTTAAATGCAGTTGCAGCTGTCGACCAAAGTAAAACTGCACTTAATGTAAAAAGTAAAGATTTTTTTTGTTGGTCCAACCTATTTTGCTCTCTTAAATTAAATTTATAATTTAATAATAATGAAATATAAGATAATCTAGTAATGCCAGCTGAATTTGATAAAGACCAATTACTTAAGCCAATTAATATGCTTAATCTTTACGCCCAAGGTGCATTTCCAATGGGTGACGAAAATGGTGAGATTGATTGGTATCAGCCAAAAACCAGAACAATAATTCCAATCGAAAATTATAACATTCCGCGTTCATTAAGAAAATTTATGGGTAACTCAAATTTTGAATTTAAATTTGATGAGCACACCATAGATGTAGTAAAAAATTGCGCTGATAGAGATAAAACCTGGATCACACCAAAATTAATTGAAGCTTACAAAGGAATTCAAGAAATTGGATTTTTACACTCTGTTGAAGTTTATTGTAAAAATAAATTAGTAGGCGGGTTATATGGAGTTTCAATTGGTGGAGCCTTTTTCGGCGAGTCGATGTTTTCTCATAAATCTCAAGCCAGTAAGTCGGCATTAGTTAAATTATTGAAAAGATTAGAAGAAAAGGAATTCACACTTTTAGATATTCAATTCATGACACCTCACCTTGAAATGTTTGGAGCAATAGAAATAGATTTTGAAGAATATAATGATCTTTTGGATATAGCATACACAAAAGATGTAAGTTTTCTTTGAGAATAATTCATACCAATTTGTTTTTTGGTTTTAGGTTTTTGTCATTCCCGCGCAAGCGGGAATCCAGAGATTACAATAGATCCCCGATTAAAACATACTTCGACTTCGCTCAGTATGAATTCGGGGATGACAAAAGGTTTTTTAAAGCAACATTTGCCAAACTAAATTGTCTTTTAAATAAACAAATAAAAAAAGTTTGAAAACTGATTCCGATAAAATTATTCAATTCACGTTACTATATAATCGGTATAAGAAAAATTTGTACAACTTTCTTTTAAGATTATCGGGTGATGAAATGATTGCCGAAGATATTGTGCAGTCGGTTTTCTTAAAACTTTATGAAAATTTTGAATCAGTAAAAAAATTGGAAAGTGCAAATTATTGGATATTCAAATCAGCAAGAAATGAATATTATAATTTATATAAGAGAGAAAAACGGCAAGCATATTTTGATGAAAACATTATTGAAAATAAAAAAGATGAATTTGAACTTGAGAGTTATTTAGAGCTGCAAGAGATGAAAAAGTTAATTCTTTTAGAGTTAGATAAAATGGATAGTGAACAAAAGGAAGTCTATTTACTTAAAGAATATGGCGGATTGAGTTACAATGAAATTGCGGAAACATTAGAAATTGACGTGAATTTAGTTAAAAGCAGATTATATAAAGTAAGACAAAAATTAATAAATAAAATTTCAAAATTGGTTTAACCGATCTGTCATTCCCGCGAAAGCGGGAATCTAGAGAATACTGTAGATTCCCGATAAAAACATTCGGGAATGACAAAAAAAATAATGTTGTCATTCCGGACTTAATCCGGAATCTAATAAAACTAAGGATGCTGAAATAAATTCAGCATGACAAAATTAACAAGGACTAAAAAGTTTATGAACACAGAAAAAACAAAAGAGATCATAAATCAATATTTTGATAATGAATTGAACAAGAGCGAAGAAGTATTCTTGTTTACGCAATTATCTCAAAATGAAGAAGCAAGAAATTACTTTAAAGAAATGAATTTGCTGAAATCTGTAATTGAGGAAACCGGAAAAGATTTCCCTCAAAAATTAGATGAAAAAATACTTTCTAAACTTAAAGTTGAAAAACCAATTATAATTGAGAAGAAACCTACAGTTAAAATTTTCAACTATTTGAGTTATGCATTTGCAATTTTATTATTAGCACTTTCAATATTCTTTTATAACGAATCAATGCAGTATAGAAATAAATTGGAATTGACATATCAGCAAGTTTATCAGCAAAATCAAATGATACAAGTTTTATTTAACAGTTTACCGCAAGCAGAAGTAAGAAGCAGAATGGAAAATGCAATAGTGGTAACGCCAAAAATGTGAGGTGTAACATGAGAAAAATAATTATAATAATACTGTTTAGCTTACTATTGTTTAGTTGTGACAATTTGCAAAATGTTGAAATTATAAAAGATTTAGATGAAATTTATTTGGTCTCTGATAAAGTTGATTCAAAGGTTGAAGTTTTAGATGATGATGAAAAACAACTAAATGAAATAATGGAAATTATTCAAGAAAAATTATTATCCAGAAATTGCAGAAAAAGATATTGAGGGTAGTGTTTAAATCAAAAGCGTATGAACTTGGAAAATGGAAATGATCAAATTCAGAAAAGGATAAAAAAAGGATAAAGATTTTGGGTGAGTGAAATTAATCCGAATTTTGAAAATTTAACAAAATTAACAAAAATCTCTCAACAAAAAGGTAAGCCAGTAAAAGTTCAGGTATAAATTCCAATATTATTTAAACTTGGTTCGATGAGAATTTAGTGGAAATTCAAGAAATTTAGGTGAATGGTGCCTTAGAATCAAATAAAGCTTAATATAAATATAAATTTTAATAATGATTCTACAAATGTTCATGTATAGAAAGAATGCCTCAGTGAATTGATAAATGAAAGGATCCAAGAAAAAATTAAATATCCAAACTATCAAGAAGATTCATAGAGGGTGAGTTTATATTAAACTTGATATAGATGAGAATGGTAAAAATTTCAAGAACTGAATTAAAATAAAGGATTAACAAAGATGTCAATAATTATTGCTCATTCGGTAAAAACACAAAATTTATTCCTGGAAGACAAAGAGGTAAAGCAGTCAAAGTTCAGGTATCTATACCAATATTATTCAAACTTGATATCAGTAAATAATTATTTTTGGAGAAAAAATGAAAAAGTTAACCAAAATATTGGTCGTTTTACTTTTTACATCACTTATTACTTTTGCTCAAGAAAATATTGGAAAAACACCACAAATTTTAGGCGGATTTGAGCAATTAATTAAGAATGTTAAATATCCTGAAACAGCAAAAGAAAAGAGAATTGAAGGAACTGTTTTTGTAAAAGCTGTAATTGATGAAGAGGGAAATGTTGAATCAGCAAATGTTGTTAAAAGTGTTGATGAAAATTTGGACGAAGCTGCAATATCTGCAGTAAAGAAAACAAAATTTATGACCGTTATAAATGGTGATGGAAACAAAGTAAAATCAGAAGTTACAATCCCAATAAAATTTATATTGGATGATTGTAAGAAGGATAAAAAAGAAAGTTAAGCTAATTGCAGCAACTGAAATATTAACAAGTCTTTAGTGTGTGTCATTCCGGTTTCTGCTGTTTTTGGCGGAATACCGGAATCTTAATTATTGTCGATACCTGTATTGCAAAAGGAGCAAACCGGTATGACAGAATGATTTATTAAATAATATCAATATGATAGTTAAATATAAATAGTTTCAGGAACATTACATTGAAAACTAAATTCCTATTATTTTCTCTATATGTAAGTCTAATTTTATTTTTACCTACTGCAACTGAAGGTCAAACAGACGCAGATCTAAAATTTTTACTTTCTGAAAACAAATACCAAGAAGTTATAAACATCTTAGAAGAAAAATTCACCAAGGAAGATTCACTTTCATTTTCTGAATTTAATATGCTCGGTAATGCTTATCAAAGATTAATGAATTACCGTAAATCAATTACATATCTATACAAAGCAAATATACTGGAACCAAATAATATTCAAAATTTGATTTTACTTGGAAACTCTTATGATGCAAGCGGAGATGAAAATTCTGCAAAAAATACTTTTAAAAAAATATTGGAAATTGATTCGACAAACCAAATTTCAATGATAAACCTTGGTAAAATATTAATGGATTTGGATGAATATAATCAAGCTTCAGAGCTGTATAAAAGGTTAATTATTTCAGATTCAACCAATGCTTACTTTCTTTCTCAATTAGGAATTTGCGAACTTAAAAAAGGGAACAAAGAATTTGCAAAGAAAATTTTAACAGAATCTTTACAGCTCAATATAAATGATACAAAGACTGCATTAATTCTGGCAAAATTATTTTATAATGACGAGCAGTATTTTGATGCAGTTAACTTGCTTCAAGAAGCAATAAAAGTAAATTCAAAAAATAAAGCTCTCAATAAAATGCTGGCTGATGTTTTTTACAAAAGTAAAAGGTACAATGAAGCAATTTTAAAATATCTTTACTGCAATACAATTGGCGATACTTCACTTAGTATATATCAAAAATTAGGAATGTCATATTATTATTTATCATTTACAAGCAGTTATATTAATACCGAGACTCGTGATTTAAAGTTACAAGAAGGAGTAGAAGCATTAAAATTAGCTGTTCAAAAAGATTCAAATGATCCAATAAGTTATTTGTATTTAGGATTATGCTATAAAGAATTGAGCGAAGATGAATCTGCAATTATAAATTTAGAAGAAACTCTTAATAAAATTTTCCCGGATTATTTAAGTGAGGTCTATTATAATTTGGGCAGCTGCTATGATAAAGTAGAAAATTATAGCAATGCAATAAAAACATATAAAGAATCACTAAGTTATAATCCTTCTAGAAAAATAATTTATTTTTATTTGGCAAATCTTTATGATAGATATTATGCAGATAAAAATGTTGCTGTTTTGTATTATCAAAAATTTGTAGATGAAGATATCGAAGCTGATGAAAATTTAGTTGGGTATTCGCTAAATAGAATAAATGCACTATCTCAGGAGGCTGAATTTTGGAAAGGTAAAAATTAAAAGATCCCATTATCAAATAGAAAAAAATATTTTTTAGAGATGTGATCTTGGCGTGTGCATATAAAGAAGTATAAAAAATAATTTATTAATTATATTATAAACTTTCTTCTCTACACCTTGCAAACTCATAATTTGCTCGCCACAATTTAAAATATTAGAACAACTTTTTTAGTTATCAAAAAGGAAATCTCAACTTTTAGTTAATTATTTCTTAACTTGTATCTTTTATTAACAATATTTTAAACATTATGGTTTTTAGAAAATCAAATTATTTTCTTACTCTATTTGCAATAATTCTAATTAGTTCGTGCAGTGATAATAATGATTCTAATCCCTTAAATGAAACTTCTTATGATCGGGGAAAAATAATTGAATCAACTCTAAGAAACACATTGTCAACTTCTGATATTCAGTTTATTGTAAATGCAATTTCTCCAAATACTTCACTCGACTTGAAATATAGCGTTGATGTCTTTTCTGTTGAATATTACACTACTGATTATTTTAATAATGAACAAATTGCTTCCGGGGCAATCTTTGTTCCCAAAGATTTAGATGATCTTTCAATTCTAAGTTTACAGCATGGAACAGAAACAAGATCATCCAATGCAGCCTCGGTAAGTTATTTAAATTCATTTGAAGGAATTGGAGGAGCAATATTTGGCTCGTTGGGATACTTTATGCTGGTTCCGGACTATTTAGGTTTTGGAGTTTCTGAGGTTGATCATCCTTATATGCATGCAGAATCTTTAACTCCAGGAATTATTGATTTTATTAGAGCAGGTAAAAATTTTAGTAACGATGAAAATATTTCACTTAACGGAAATTTATTTCTTGCAGGGTATTCAGAAGGCGGCTATTTAACACTTGCGGCACAAAAAGATATTGAGCAAAATTATTCAGGAGAATTTATTCTTACCGGTGTTGCTCCAATGGCAGGTCCATATGATTTTATTGGGACTGTAGATACAATTTTATCGAGAGGTGAATACAGCACTCCATATTATGTTGCTTATGTTCTAAAAGCTTATAACGAAATATATAATTGGAATAGATTAGATGATTTTTTTCAATCGCCTTATAACACTACAGTAAATACACTTTACAATGGTAGTTATTCAACTCAAGAAGTTGTTAATCAGCTTCCTTCATCAATATCAGAATTACTAAAAAGTGAATTTGTTAATAATTATTTATTTGGAAATGAATCTGAACTTAGAAAAGCTCTAACGGATAATACTTTGTTAAATTGGACACCATCAGCACCAATACATTTTTTTCATGGAGACAAGGATGATGCTGTGTTTTATTTTAATGCCATAAAAGCTGAAGAAGTTTTTAGTTCTAAAGGTTCTAATGTTCAGCTTACTACAATTCCGGGCGGAACACACGGATCATCTATATTTCCGTCAATTGTTGGATTGATCGATTGGCTTGAAACATTTAAATAGAGATTAAATTAATCCTTTTTTTATTGCAATAGCGATTGCAGCAGTTTGTGTATTTACGTTAAATTTTTCATAAATATTTCTAATGTGATATCTTACAGTATGTGAACTTATAAATAAAGTTTCTGCAATTTGCTTATAACCTTTTCCTTGAGCTAGTGCTGTTAAAACTTCATTTTCTCTTTCAGAAAGTAATTCTTCCTTTTCTTTTTTATCTTCATTTATTGCGCGAAGCAGTTCAACCATTTTTTTTGCAATGTTTGAATTCATTGGCGAACCGCCATCATAAGCATCTTTTATTGAAAGTAGAATTTCTTCATGCGGTGTGGTCTTTATTAAATAACCTGAAGCTCCAGATATTAGTGCTTCAAAAACTTTATCACTCTCTTCGTGGATGGTAAACACAATAACATTAGTTGATGGCAGAATTTTCTTTACTTTTTTTGTCCCTTCTATTCCAGACATTCCGGGTAAACCTAAATCCATTAAAATAATATCCGGGATTAACTCTTCAACATTAGCAAGCATTTCTTCACAACTAGGGAATGCACCAATGCAATTGAATCCTTCATTACTGTTTAGAAGTAATTCTAGTCCTTCACGAATAAAATCCTTATCTTCTACTATTATTACGTTTATCATAGCAATAAATTTATTGAAAAATTCATTTTGTAGTAAGAACTAAATCATTAATAAAAAATTAAAAATATCAAAAGATCATCAGCTTAAGCACTAATAATTGATCATTGCAAGGAGTTTTCGACGAAACAATCTTTTTAATGATATCGCTCCGCTAATGCCTACGAAAGTTGAATTCACTCGTGATGACAGATCTTTTATTAAGTACTGTTTTCTATAAATTATACATCAGAAATTCTTAATTTATTAAACCTACCTTCAAATTTTATTCTTGTTCCTTGGTTTATTGAAGAAATTATTTCAACTAGCCCATTAACAGCTTTTGCTCTTTTTCTAATATTATTAATTCCATTGCCAAATTTTGTGTTTTTAATATCAAAACCTTTGCCATCATCCACTAATTCAATACAAAGTTTATTTGAATCTGTTTTAACATTTATTTCAACTGTATTGCACTTGCTGTATTTTATTGAATTATTAATTGCTTCTTTAAACATTAAATAAATATTCTGTCTGTAACTCATAGGCAAACGAATATTTGATAGTTTATCAATTCCATTTACAATTAAATTCATGTTAGAAAAATTTAATGCTTCTTGATAAGAATCTTGCAATCTGTAAAACAAATCTTTAAGTGTATCTTTATTTGGATTTACCAGCCAAACAATATCCCGCATTTCATCAATCAATGTTTTTGAAATTCCTGAAATATTGTTCAATCCTTTATTTGCATGTACATTATCCTTTACTTGTGATTTTACCATTTCAGAAAGAAAAGTAATTTCAGTTAAGCCGGAACCAATGCTGTCGTGTAAATCAGTTGAAATTTTTGTCCGTACTTTTTCAATTGCAAGTAAATGTCTATATCGATATGAAGCTACGAAAGCGATAAATCCAGCAATGCTTAATATAGTAATTGTGTAAAACCACCAGGTTTCCCACCATGCCGGATTTATTGTAAAGGATAATTTTGTCGGTTCACTCCAATACCCCCATTCATTACTAGCTTTAACTTGGAATATATAATTTCCGTCATCAAGATTTGTGTATGGTGCAAAATTGTTATTGGTCTCTACCCAATTTTTATCTATTCCTGAGAGCATATATTGATATTTCACCTTTTCAGGAGCAGACAAATTGATTCCTGTATAAATAAAATTTAGAAAGTTTTCGTCATAACTTAGTTGAGGATTCTCCTTAAATCTTGAAAGTGAAATTTCATTATTAAATAATTGTAAGCCGGTTAAATATAACTTTGGCGGCGATTTAATTGGATTGTCTGCACTTGGGTTATATTTTGAAACACCTGTAAGAGTTCCTAACCATAAATTTCCGTCATTATCTAAAAATGTTCCTTCATGTGTAAAATCATCTCCAATTAATCCATCTCTTTTATAAAGCTGATTAATCTTATATGAATCATTTTTTTTGGTGAGAATATTTAATCCGTGATAAGTTGCAACAAAAACTTTTCCTTCTTTATCTTCTTCAATATCTGCAATTGAGTTATTGCTTAAACCATCATTAACATCAATTGTATCGGTTACTTTTCCATCTCTAATTATATTTATTCCTTTTAATGTCCCAATCCAAATTGAGCCATCTGAACTAACGTGAGTTGTGTTTGCGGCATTATCAACCAATCCTTTTTGTGTTGTGAAGAAATTGAAATTATTCTTGTAATATGTAGTAACTCCATTTAGAGAACTGAATATTAACATGCCAGAATTAGTTTGAGATATTGAATACACGAAAGCACTTTCCAAACCTTTATTAATACCATTTGTAATTAACTCAGATTTATTTCTGACTTCCTTACCATCTTTAATAACTGTTATTCCTGTTTGGGTTCCAAGATAAATTTCTCCAGATTCAGTTTCTAAAATAGAATAAACTTGGTTTATCCCTTTATCATTTTCTAAACTAAAATTTTCAATTTTATTTTTTTTTAATATACTGAAGCCGGTTTTAGTACCAATTAAAATACTTCCGTCATTACTTTCTTTTAATACTCTTATAAAGTTTCCGCCAAGTCCATTATTTTTATTTAATAATTGATATCTATTATTTTTATTTATAATTAAGCCTTCGACTGAACCCAAATATAATGTTCCATCAGTAGATTTTAATATTGACCATATACTTTCATTGGGAAGACCGGTAGTTAAATTATAACTAATAATTTTTTCTTTAGGATTATAAATATTAAATCCTTTTCCATTGGTTCCAAAATAAATCATTTCATTATTATCTTCAAAAACACTAAAACAGTTATTATATGCTAAGCCATTTTCTTCAGTAAAAAACTTAAGTTTTCCATTTTTCTCTGAGACTATACCTTCCGATGTTGCACAATACATTGTACCATCTTTAGTTAAAATAATTTTATTAGAAAATGCATTATTGAAAGGAGTGTTTTTTGTAAGATCAGTAACTTTTCCATTTACAATTTTATTAATTCCTTTATATGTGCTTAAATAAATTGTTCCTTTCCCATTTCCAACAACGCCGAAAACAAAATCACTATTTAATCCATCTCTAATTGTTAAAATTTTGAAAGCGTTGTTTTCATAAATAACCAATCCATTTTGTGTGGCAAAATAAATTGTTCCGTTCGGATCCTGATAAACATCGCGTACTGAATAATATTTATCATCTGGAAATCCAACTTCTTCACTCCAATTTGATAAAATGCCATTGTGCAATTTTGTAATTTTATTTCCGTAAGACCCAAATAGAATATCATTGTTTTGTAATACAGCAATACACATTACTACATTTGTAACTAATCCATTCTTTGCATTTATTGTATCTAAAATTCCATTATCATAAACAATTATACCACCTTGATAGTTTGCGAAGTATATTTTTCCATCTGGACCTTCTTTAATATCAAGAATTGCAGAAGATAACATTCCATTATGAGTTTGATAATTCTCAAAGTGATTACCATCCCATTTACTTACTCCATCATAAGTCCCAAACCAAATGTAACCTTTGCTGTCTTGCAGAATTGCAGATACTTGTGCATTAATTAAACCATTTTCTGTAGTAATATTTTTGTGAATATTAATTTGAGCGGATATTTGATTTAATGTAATAAATAATAAATAAATAACTTTAAGCTTATTCATTAGATAATAGAATGATAAAAAAATTAAAGAATGTAAGAAGTTAAAAGGAAAGATAAATTATTTCAATAAAAAGTTGATGTGATTTTGGTCAAGATGAATATAAAAATCCCCAAACAAATTTTTGCACTGGGGATTTGGAAAGCAATTCTAATAAAATTTAACTTGACACTTTCATAATTACAATCCTATATTCATTAAAAAAAGCTGCATTAATGTGATAAATATATATTCCAGAAGATTTAAGTCTATAATAAATAAATTCGTTACCAGTAGTATTTGCATAATATCCACTTGGTACCCAATCATTAGTAAGGTTTTGTTTAAGCTCAAGACTTAATATGCGTGAATTTGTTTTATCATATGTTGTGTTTGGATATGCAACCGTTGTTTCATCAGAACTTGAGAGAGTACCAGTAATTTCTATAATTTCTGAAATTTCAGTACCGTTATTTCCGACAATCAAATTTTTTAACTTGGAAGTTCCATTTACTTCAAATTTATTAGTTGGATCAAATTTCCCGATCCCTACATTTCCATTTTTTAACACGGTCAGTGCATTAGATCTGTTAGCATCATCGGTTCCATTTCCAATCTCAAATAGTGGGTCATCTTCGTTCCAATCTATTTGATTTGGAGTTAATTCGTCACCACCGGCATTATATCTTCCCACAGCAGTTGCTAAGTAATGGTATGTCTTTAATCCTTTCCCAAAGGCTGCTGTCTGGTAACCAAATGTAAAATTATCTACACCAGCAGTTATACTTTGAAAACCACTTGCTTGATTATTTAAACCAACTGATAAGGAATTGTATTCAGATATGTTATCTACTCCAATAGCAGCATTTTCAGTAACATATAAATTTCCATTTATTTTAATCGAATCATCAGTAAAATTACCGTAAATTAATGGATCAACGGAATTTGAATTTTCTATATATAATTTATTACTGCCTGTTTCATTAGAGCCAGCACTGTAACCTATAAAGATATTTCCGTTACCTAAAGTTTTAGAACCCGAATTATACCCAATAGCTGTATTATTTTCACCAGAAATATTGTTTTGAAGTGAAGAGTTTCCAATGGCCGTATTATTTTTACCATTAGTATTTTTAAGTAATGAAGTTTCTCCAATAGCTATGTTATCCATTCCGTTTGTGTTATCTCTAAGGGCTTCGCTTCCAATAGCCGTATTATTTTGCCCAGTTGTGTTTGAATTAAGCGAATAATAACCAATTGCCGTATTATAACTTGCATTTGTGTTAGATCTCAGAGAATTAGCTCCGATTGCTGTATTATAAGTTCCTGATGTATTTGAATTAAGTGAATAATAACCTAGTGCAGTATTTTCAGTCCCTGTATCATTTGAAAATAGAACATTTATTCCAACACCAGTATTAGAATATGAAGAACTTGTATTATTTGTACCTGCAAATGCTCCAAGAAATACTGAAGATCCATCAGATTTTGCATCTGAAAGATCATTAATAGCACTTATTCCCCCAACGTTAAGTGTTGTTCCATTAAAATGGAGAGCACCACCAACGTTATATAGTTTATTGGCTACATCAGAAGGAACTCCATTTTGAAATTGAATAGCTCCAAATGTTCCTTCATCTGTTATTCTTAAAAGTTGATTTGTTCCATCACTAAAAGTAACATCACCTTCAACTGCCTGAGTGGATTCATTTTTTATTGTTGAGTTGACAGCTTTTTTGTTTTTCTCGTTTTTAACAACTTCTTGCGCAAATGAAAAAGTAAAAGTGAAAACAATTAAAAATATGATAAAAAATATGAATTTCATATTAAGTCTCCTTGTCCTATTTACGAATGCAAGATAAATTAAGACCTAAATCAAATCAACTGCCACATGTGGTAGTTTTTAAATGTAGAATGCAGAATTTAGAAATTAGAATGTGAATATAGATTTGGCAAAAGGTCAATAAGAGGAGTGAAAAATAAAAATTGAAATAAATGATGAATAACTAAATTGGAAAATTCTTAAAGGATTTAGCAAAATTGAATAAAAATTAAGAATTTACTAATATTATGAATAATCTTTAATATTAAAATTAAAGGGGGGAATGCGTGCCGAGATCTTATGCACAAAAGGTAAAACAATCTATTGATAATATGTATCGCCATCAAGCACAATCAAAAAAAGATGGTAATTATTTAGAAGATTTAGTTGTTGCCAGAAATAGATTAGAAGACTATCATAACGTTATAAAGTGGCTAAATCGTAATGGTTTCAGTGTAGAAAAAGGCGGAATCGTTATGAAAAGAGAACAAATTAATATAAATAACAGAAATAAAAATGCAGAATAATTTTATTTAAAATTAATCGAGCTCTTAATGAGCTCGATATAAATAAAATGAATTAATTTATGGAATAAATTTCTGAATTCTATTTTTTATTGGTTTCACAGTCCTTAAATACTCATAAATTGATCCTAGATCTTCTTCGGTCATATTTGCATAAACGGTCCATGGCATTTCAGAATTAAATCCACCACTTTTAACAATTAAACTATCATTGTTTTGATAAAACTTAAATCTCTGTATAAATTTTTCTTTTGTCCATGAACCAATTCCGGTTTCATTATCCGGAGTAATATTCGCAGCTTTACATATTCCTCCGGTTTCCATTGGTATTTCAAATCCCCCGGCAAATCTCATATTTTCGTCTGGAGTACCACCTTCAGAAGGCGTATGACAATCTTCACAGCCACCAATATTCACTAAGTATTTACCGTATTCAATATTATTTGTGAGAGAACTCTTATCAGTAGGCTCTGGTTTATTTGGTATTGTTTTTAGAATTAAGCTAAAAGGAAAAGTAAATTCAGATTTATTGTACTTTGCTTCTATTGGCTTAATTGTTCTAAGATAAGCAATAATTGATTTTGCATCATCAAGAGTTAAATATTTATAAGCATGATATGGCATCAACGGAAAAAGTGCATCACCATTTTTGTTTACTCCACTTGTTATGGCTCTATAAATTTCAGCGTCCGACCAATCTTTTAAATTATATGGAGTTATATTTGATGAATAAAAATTTCCCGGAAATCCACCTTCTTCAGGATAATACCTTCCGCCTTTACCTTTTTCATTTTCAATAATTTTTCCAGAAAATTTTGTAAAATCTACAGTTGAATGGCAGTGGAAGCAAGCATTAACTGAATTGACTAAATATTTACCTCTTTCAATATTTTGTTCAGTCATTTCTACTTTAAAACTATTATCAAGCGGAATATTTGGGTAAGAAAAATTTATGTAAAGGATTATAAGTGCTGTGACAATAAAAATTAATGAAATTAAAGATCCCAAAATTTTAATATATTTATTCATAATAAGCCCCCTTGTCTTATTAAAAAAAAGAAAGTTAGGTAAATTAATTTGTGAAATCAACAATGATTATCTATAAAATATTAAATTTAATTCCTCCAATAATCCATCTTCCGGGCAATGGAATTCCAGGAATTTCTTGGTAAGATTTATTCAATACATTAGAGACATTTACAAAAAATAATATATTATTTATCTTCTTAGTTATTTTAGTATCAATTGTAAAGTGATTATCTAAAATAATTCTATCTTCATAATTTAATGACCAACTTTGTTCCACTTCAAAAGGCAATTTATGTAATATTGAAATTGTAAGATCATGATTTAAAAAATCAAGTGTATATTTTGATAATTCTCCTAAATCTATTTTATCAGATTTAAGATATGTATAATCAATTTTTGTTTTTTCAAGAAACCCTAAGAAATTACCCATTAAAAAGTCGATTGAAACTTCTAATCCATTAGTATTAATTTTAGTAAAATTTTGAGCTTTCCAAATACTATCAGAATTATCATAAACGTAGTCAATTAAATTTTTACCTTCCTTTCTAAAGTAAGAAAAATGCAATAGTAAACTTTTTGAAAAATAATTAATGCCCAATTCATAGTTAGATGATTCTTCAGGTAATAAATTTTCGTTACCCAAATTTGCCGGATCACTATAATATAATTCAGTATAAGAAGGAATTCTAAAAGCTTTACCATAGTTTGCAAAAATTTTGATCTTATCAATAAGGTTATAAGCAATATCAATTCCGGGCCAAAAATTCCAATTTGTGTTTGTATATTTATATAAAAATCCGCCAATTCCTATCTTAAAATTATTTGTCAAATTTGAATTCTGTTCAATAAAAAAGCTGAGCTTAGTTCTTTTATGATTTCCCAAATTACTGCTTTGAATTTTATCAAAATCGTAATCAGTTCCAAAACTTGTTGTACCGCCAATTAAATTTGTTGATATTTCTAACTCTCCACCGTAAACTGTAGTTTCGTGATTATTTTTATAAAATGAAGGATTAAATTTATTAAGTACAAATTCATCGCTATTAGTTCGCCAGCGAATTTTTGGTTTAACAATAAATGAATTGAAATTTATATCTGATGTAACTGAAGCAAAGTGAGTTTTTGTTTTTTCAGCTTGATTTGGAAATCTTATTGAATAAAAACTATTGGCCCCAAAATCCTTATCAGAAAATCCATAAATTGTATTTAATACTATATTAGAGAACTTAAAAGAATTGTCTACCGAAAGTAAATAATTTTCAAACCCAGTATTTAATCTGTAACCATCAGATTTACTTTTTGAAAAAGAAAAATTATGAAAAGTATTTCCAATGTTTAAGGAGGAATTTAATCCTAAGGTATAAAAATTATTTTCTCCACCGGAAAGTTCAAAACCTATTTTATCATTTCCGCTTTTTTTTGTAATTAAATTAATTGCTCCGCTAAATGCATTTGCTCCGTAAGATTTTGTTCCTTGTCCCTTTAGTATTTCTACTCTTTCAATTTGGCTTAATGCAACCGGCAAGTTCATATTATGGTGACCTGTTTGCGGATCAATTAGTTTTACACCGTCAATTAATATTAATGTCTGTTCAAAATTACCGCCTCTAATAGAAACATCAGCCTGAACTCCTTCAGGTCCTCTTTGTTTAATGTCAACGCCGCTAATTTGATCAAGTAGATCATAGACATTGGTACTTGGAAGTAATTCAATATCTCTTTGTGACAGAAGATTAATAGTTCTTCCAAACTCTGAAAAATTTAGAGGAACGCGATTTGTTGAAACAACAACACTATCTAAGTTATACTCTAATTCAGATTGAGCTACACAAATATTTGTGACAATAATTAAAACAATAAATAATAATTTCATTAAAACCTTAAAAATTTTAAAATGTTGAAATAAAAAAATGATTTTTATAAAAATTGCATTAAATGCGAGGTGTTACTTTGGGATTAAATGTTAAATAGGAGCTTCAGAGAAAAATAATGTTGAAAGATAAAACTTTGCAAAAGCATCAAAGTATTTACTAGATTTGTTTCTAGTGCTGAATGTAAAGAACAAAAATATTGCTACAAAATATTATAATGTAGCAATATCCGTATAAATTATATAAGCCATTAACATCAATAAGATTACAAAACCAAAATTCTGTATTGCTAATTTCAATTTTATTGGAAGTTCTCTTCTGATAATTCCTTCAATCAAAATTATAACAAAATGACCGCCATCTAAAACTGGGAAAGGCATAATGTTAATTATTGCTAAACTAAGACTAAGCATTGCCAAGAAAAGTAAAAATGGAATAATTCCTTGGTCGGCAGACTGAGAAGCAAATTTTGCAATTTTTACTGGTCCGCCAAACGAACTTTCAAAAGCAACATCACCTTTAATTACACTGCCCAGCATTTTAAATGTTAAAGCAGTATAACCGCCAATATTTGTTACGCTTTTCATTAGAGACTCACCGAGTCCGTATTCTTCAAAATCAATTTCACCGCCATAAACATCAGAAATATAAATTCCAATTTTACCTTCAGAGCCAGGATTTACAACCGCGTTTACAGTATCTTTTTCTCTCAATATCGTAATATTAAGATCTGTATCCTTACTATTTGAAATAATATCTATAACTTCTGCAGTGGTATAAACATTTTTATCATTAATTTTTAAGAAGACATCACCGCTATCTAATCCGGCACTTGCTGCAGGTGATTCATCTAAAACATCATTAATTGTCGGAGAAATATCGCCTATTGGGAAAAAAGAAGTTTCCTGAGCAGCTTTTGAAAGAATATCTTTTGATGCAATAAAATTTGTTTCTTCATTATTTCTAACAACTTTAACATCAACATCTTTACCCATATTTTTAATCAACAAAGTATTTAGTAAAGATTCCCAGTCATTTACTTCATAACCATTAACACTTATAATTTTATCATAAGATCTAAAACCGGCTTTATATGCTAAGGTTGAATCAGCAACATGGCCAATTTTAGTTGTCTGCATTATAGTTTTGGGCTGATAATAATTAACTCCCCAAAAAATTAAAATAGCTAGAGTAAGATTCATCATTACGCCGGCGGTAATTACAAACAATTTTTGATAAGTTGGTTTAGCTCTAAATTCATACGGTTTGGGTTCTTGGCTAGCAAATTTGGTATCAAAACTTTCATCAACCATGCCTGAAATTTTTACGTAACCGCCTAAAGGTAAAAGGCAAACTTTATAATCAGTGTGACCTTGTAAATCAAAATCCTTTTCCAAAGAACCAAATGTAAAACCATTTATTTGATTGTAGCCAAATAAACGTTGACCAAAACCAAGCGCAAATGCATCTGTTCTCATTTTACAAATACGTGCAGCAAGAAAGTGTCCTAGCTCATGCACAAATACAAGGATACCAATGGTTATAATGAAATATATGACTGAATCAAACAAATTAATTTCTCCTTAAAGCGTAAAATAAAATTAAGAAACTATTATATAATAATAAGTCCAATTATTTTTACAAGCAGTGCTATGTATCAAGTGTTAAAGTTAATTCTCTTGTTTTTAAATCACATTCTAAAATTGTATCAAAATCAATTTTATTCAATATTTCAATTGATTCGAGTGATTTTTTAATTAATTCAGGAATTTGTAAAAATTTAATTTCCTTATTTAGAAATTTGTCTACGGCAATTTCATTAGCTGCATTCAAAATACAGGGTGCTGTTCCACCTTCAGTCATTGCATCAAAAGCCAGCTTTAAACATTGAAACTTATTAAAGTCAGGTTCAAAAAAAGTCAACTCTTTTAACGTGGGAAAATGTGTATCAACAAATGCACTTTCTAATCTTTTGGGATAAGTTAAAGCATATTGAATTGGCAGTTTCATATCAGGCATACTGAGCTGAGCTTTTATACTTCCATCAATAAACTCTACCATTGAATGAACAATTGATTGTGGATGAACAACAACATCAATTTTATCTTTTCCCAAATTAAAAAGCCAGTGTGCTTCAATTACTTCTAAACCTTTGTTCATCATTGTTGCAGAATCAATAGTAATTTTATTTCCCATATCCCAATTGGGATGTTTTAGCGCATCTTCCACTTTAACAAATTTTAAATCTTCAAATGATTTTCTTAAAAAGGGTCCGCCGGATGCTGTAATTATTAGTTTTTCAATTGTTTTATTTTCTTCCCCAACCAAACACTGAAAAATTGCACTATGTTCTGAATCAACAGGCAGAATTTCAGAATTATATTTATGAGCTAATTCAATTACAATTTCTCCGGCTGCAACAAGCGTTTCTTTATTTGCTAAAGCAATGCGTTTGCCTCTTTTTATACTTTCAATTGTTGGAGCTAAACCAGCAAATCCCACTAAAGCAGAAACTAAAATATCATAATCGCCATTTTTGGTTATTTCTATTAAACCTTCACTGCCGGAAAGAACAATGCATTTTCCATTAAGTAAATTTTTAAGTTCCTTAGCCTTATTTTTATCCTTAACAACAACAAATTTTGGATTAAATTCTTTGACTTGCTTTTCAAGAAGTGTAATATTGGAATTAGCAGTAAGCGCAAAAACTTCGAAAATATCGTTAAATTTTCTGATAACTTCTAAAGTATTTACTCCTATTGACCCCGTTGACCCAAGAAGAAGAATTTTTTTCATTAAAGATAATTTTATAAAATTTCTAAACCTTAAAAATACGACTTTCTTTCTCTAAAAGTAAGTAATTACTAAATCCTTTTATGAATAGAAACGATGTGTAATTGCAAAAATAAAATTAAGAATTACCAGAATGTTAATAAATTTATTAGCTTTTATAATTACTTCTAAATTTGTTTTAATTTCATCACTATTAGAATTAGCAATAGCACTCCTTAATTTTTTTGCAGTTGGAATTACTTTCAAAAATGTGAAAGCTAAAATTGCGACAAATAAAATTTGTTTAGTTGCAAGCCAATGTGCATGAGACATATCAAAAAAACCGTAACCAGGATTTTGCGAGACTAAAATAATTCCGGTTAAAGCAATTCCAATTGATCCAATAATCCCAAATAAATTTGTAAAGTTCAGATATAA
The DNA here is from genome assembly GCA_020635275.1 of Ignavibacteriales bacterium. Classification (GTDB taxonomy): domain Bacteria; phylum Bacteroidota; class Ignavibacteria; order Ignavibacteriales; family Melioribacteraceae. Next base: position 77,035 of record JACKAA010000002.1, on the reverse strand, counting down.
AGAGATAACTTCATTTTTTGTTTCATTGCTATTTTTCGATATACTGCTTTTGAATATTAAATCTACAACAAAAAATATAACCCATATACCCGCAAAAACTATATGTAAAGCTAACAATGTTTGATAGTGTTGCATTTGTGTTCCTTTCTAAAATAATTTTAATTTTTTATAAGCTTCATTATATTGATTTATTAGCGCTTTCATCAACATTTCAACATAAGGAATATCTTTTATTAGGCCGCTGCTTTGACTGGCTTCAATCATTCCTTCTTCAATATTACCTTCAAATATTCCTTTCATTTCCCGCTTTTTACCAAGCAATTCCTTTTGAGTTTCCAAATCTGAACAATTATTTTCCATTATGGAAATTTCTGTGCTAAATTTATTTTTAATTACTCTGGCCATTCCTAAATTCTTTAAAATAAGATGTGTGTCTTTATCATTCGCATTTACAACTGCCTGTTTATAATTTTCATGGGCAGATGATTCTTGTGTAACTGCAAATCGTGTCCCAATTTGAACACCTTCAGCACCAAGAGATAATGCTGCTAAAATTCCTCTGCCGTCACTAATTCCACCGGCTGCAATAACCGGTATTTTGAGATTATCAACTAATTGTGGAATTAAACTAAAAGTGGTAAGTTCGTCAATTCCATTGTGTCCGCCGGCTTCAACACCTTCTCCAACAACAGCATCACAGCCAACACTTTCAGCTTTAAGTGCAAATTTTATATTTGGAACAACATGCACAACTCTTATATTATTTTTTTTGAACTGATCAATAAATTTCCCCGGGTGTCCTGCTGATGTGAAAACTATTTTAACATTTTCTTCAATAATTACTTTTGCTAAATCTTCAGCATCATCTCGTAATAATGGTAAATTTACTCCATAAGAATTAAATGTTGCGGATTTACATTTTTGAATATGCTCTCGCAATAATTCTGGTTTCATTGAGCCTGAACCAATTAAACCCAATCCACCATTGTTTGAAACTGCTGAGGCTAATTTCCAACCTGAAACCCAAACCATTCCACCTTGAATTATTGGGTATTTTATCTGTAATATTTCTATAATTCTATTTATTTGCTAATACCTTTAATATTTTAATGTTATTTCGATAATTTTGATTATGGCTTGGTTTTTATCTAACTTTTAAAGTTTGATTTTAATTTTAATGAATTTCTAAATAAAAATAACAAAAGGGGTTTAAATGTCCTACTTTTTTACATCCGAATCAGTTAGTGAAGGTCATCCGGATAAAGTTTCAGATGCCATTTCTGACGGAGTTTTAGATGCAATTATTGCACAAGATCCTAATGCTAGAGTTGCCTGTGAAACGTTTGTTACTACCGGTCTAGTTTTAGTCGGTGGTGAAATTACAACTACTGCTTATGTTGATATTCAAGAAGTTGTTCGTAACACCGTTAAACAAATTGGTTATACTGAAGCAGAATATAAATTTGATTCAGAATCATGTTCAGTTTTAAATGCAATACATTCTCAATCCCCAGATATTGCTATGGGAGTTGATACAGGCGGAGCTGGTGATCAAGGAATTATGTTTGGCTATGCTTGTGATCAAACACCTGAATTAATGCCTATGCCAATAGTTTATGCTCACAAATTAGTTAAAAAACTTACAGACATTAGAAAACGAAATAAGAAATTAATGCCTTATTTAAGACCAGATGCAAAGTCACAGGTGACAGTTGAATATGATGAGAATAATAAACCTTTAAGAGTTGATACTGTTGTTATTTCAACTCAGCATGATGCAAAAGTTAGTCAGAAAAAAATAAAAGATGATGTAATTAAACATGTAATCAAAAAAATAATTCCAGCTAAGCTTTTAGATAAGAATACAAAATATCATGTTAATCCTACCGGCCGATTTGAAATTGGAGGCCCGCATGGAGACAGTGGATTGACAGGAAGAAAAATTATTGTTGATACCTACGGCGGATGGGCACCACATGGCGGCGGAGCTTTTTCAGGTAAAGATCCAAGTAAAGTTGATAGAAGCGCAACTTATGCAGCTCGTCATATTGCTAAAAATGTTGTTGGTGCAAAATTGGCAAAAGAATGTTTAGTTCAATTAGCTTATGCAATTGGCGTTGCTGAGCCGGTTTCAATTTATGTTGATACTAAAGGAACCGGTGTAATTTCGGATGATGAAATTTCTAAGATGATCAAAAAGGAAGTTGATCTTACGCCAAAAGGAATAATTAAAAGACTTAATTTAAAAACTCCAATTTATCAGAAAACAACCGCATATGGTCATTTTGGTAGAGATGGATTTTCATGGGAAAATTTAGATTTAGTAGAAAAATTTAAAAAGTATAAGAAAGGATAAAAATGAGTGAAGTAGTAAATAAAGTTGAATATCTTCCGTATAAAGTTAAAGATATATCATTGGCTGAATGGGGAAGAAAAGAAATAAGATTAGCCGAAGCGGAAATGCCCGGATTAATGGCTTTAAGAGAAAGGTATAAAGATTCGAAACCTTTACAAGGCGCAAGAATTGCCGGATGTTTACACATGACAATTCAAACTGCTGTTTTAATTGAAACATTAAAAGAACTTGGTGCAGATGTTACTTGGTCATCATGTAATATTTTTTCAACTCAAGATCATGCTGCTGCTGCAATTGCCGCTGCCGGAATTCCGGTTTACGCCTGGAAAGGTATGAATGCTGAAGAATTTGATTGGTGCATTGAACAAACATTATTTTTTGGTGAAGATAGAAAACCATTAAATATGATATTAGATGACGGCGGTGATTTAACAAATATGGTTTTTGATAAATATCCAGAATTAGCAAATGGAATTAAAGGTCTATCAGAAGAAACCACAACCGGAGTCCACAGACTTTATGAAAGAATGGAAAATGGAACTCTTCCAATTCCAGCAATCAATGTGAATGATTCTGTTACAAAATCTAAATTTGATAATAAATACGGATGTAGAGAATCTTTGGTAGATGCATTACGCAGAGCAACTGATTTAATGATGGCTGGTAAAGTTGCAGTCGTTGCCGGTTATGGAGATGTTGGTAAAGGTTCAGCTCAATCATTAAGAAGTGCCGGAGTAAGAGTTATTGTTTCTGAGATTGATCCAATCTGTGCACTCCAAGCTGCTATGGAAGGTTTTGAAGTTAAGAAATTCTTAAAAGCAGTTCCTGAAGCTGATATTGTTGTGACTGCAACAGGAAATAAAGATATTGTTACTGCAGAAGCTTTTGGTTTAATGAAAGATAAAGCAGTTGTTTGCAACATTGGTCATTTTGATAATGAAATTGATATGGCTTGGTTGAATAAAAATTATGGTCAAACAAAAGATACAATTAAACCTCAGGTTGATTTATATAATTTGGATGGAAAAGAAATTATTGTTTTAGCCGAAGGAAGATTGGTAAACTTGGGTTGTGCAACTGGCCATCCATCTTTTGTAATGAGTAATTCTTTTACAAACCAAACTTTAGCACAAATTGAACTTTGGAAAAATTCTGGAAATTATGAAAATAAAGTTTATATGCTTCCAAAACATTTAGATGAAGAAGTTGCAAGACTTCATTTAGAAAAAGTTGGAGCAGAGCTTGATACTTTATCTGAGTCTCAAGCAAAATATATTGGTGTTACTGTAAAAGGTCCATTTAAACCAGATTATTATAGGTATTAAAATAATTTGTCATCCCGGTTCCGTCAGTTGACGGATACCGGAAACTAAAATATTTGATTATAATTTTATTAGCCTTGTCATTCCGGCCTCCGAGCCGGAATCTTTTTTTAACTTTCCCTATATTCCTCAATAGAAATTAAATCATTTTTCAACATTTCAAATTTTATAACTTGACAACTCGTCTCAATATTATTATATTACCTAATAATGATTATCAATTAAGAGTAATTCTTAAATGCAAGATTCGCAAACATTAATATCAAACTTTATTAGCAAGTGTAAAGAACATTCTTTAAGTGTTACACCGCAAAGATTGGCAATATACAAATCACTAATAAATGATAAATCACACCCAAATCCTGAGTGTGTGTATAATTCAATTAAAAGTGATTTTCCAACAATTTCATTAGCAACAGTTTATAAAACGTTAGAAACATTCGAAAAAGTAGGAATAATTTCCGTTGTAACTCCTTTGCATGAAACTGTTAGATACGATGCAGAAATGGATCATCATCATCACGTTGTTTGCGTTAGATGTAAAAAAGTAATTGATATAATTGATCCGGAATTAGATAAAATACAAATTCCGCAAAATGTATTAAGTAATAATAAGCTACTTGATTACAGCATTCAATTTAATGTTATTTGTACAGACTGCAGAGCAGCATAAAAAATTTTAAATATAAAGAATAATTGTTATTAGATAGTATATCTTATTAAAATATCCTAAAATGAAAGGAGGAAAAATGGAAGAAACACAAGTTGTAACATTGCCAAGATTAAACGAACCGGCTCCGGCTTTTGATGCTAAAACTACACATGGCCAAATTAAGTTATCTGATTTGAAAGGAAAGTGGGTAGTATTGTTTTCACATCCAGCTGATTTTACACCAGTTTGTACAACAGAATTTATTGGTTTTGCTGAAAGATACGATAAGTTCAAAGCATTAAACACACAAGTTATTGGATTGAGTATTGATAGTATTTATTCACATTTAGCTTGGGTAAAAAGTATTAAAGACAATTTTGGAATTGAAATTCCATTCCCAATTATTGATGACTTAAATATGAAAGTTGCAAAAGCTTACGGAATGATTCATCCGGGAGCTGCTGATACATCTGCTGTTCGTGCAGTATTTGTAATTGATGCTGAAGGAATTTTACGCGCAATGGTTTATTATCCGTTAACAAACGGAAGAAGTATTGATGAAATTTTAAGAATTGTTGAAGCTTTACAGACAAGTCAGAAACATGGTTGTGCAACACCGGAAAATTGGCATGCCGGAGAAAAAGTAATAGTTCCGCCGCCGCAAACTCAAGATGCACAAACAAAAAGAAAAGATGAAGGATACGATTACACAGATTGGTATTTTAGTAAAAAATCATTGTAGAAAATTTTACCGTATCCAATTTGGTACGGTAATTTTTTGATTTATAATCAATAATAATTATTACATAAAAATAAATATTTAGGAGAAAGTATGAAAAATGATAAATTAATAGAAAAATTGAATAAGAATTTGGCTGATCTACAAGTTTTATATGTAAAATTGCACAATTATCATTGGAATATTAAAGGTCAGCATTTCTTTGGAATTCACAATGTGACAGAAGAATATTACAATTATTTTGCTGAACAATATGATGAAGTTGCAGAAAGAATTTTACAAATTGGCGGAAAACCATTAACCACAATGAAAAGCTACCTAGAAAATTCATCAATAAAAGAAGAAGATAAAAAGGAATTTTCTGCATCAGATGTTTTAAATGGAGTAAAATCAGATTTTTATTATCTAAAAAATGAATACACAGAAATTTCTAAATTGGCTGAAGAACTTAGAGATCTTACAACTCAAGGTATAGCTGATGATAATATCGCTTGGCTAGAAAAAGCAATTTGGATGTTAGACGCAACATTGTAATTTATATAATAATAAACATTCCATGTTTTTAAAACATGGAATGTTTACCTGATTTAAAAAGGAAAGGCTTCTTTTAAATCAACTTTTTCTTCTAACTTTTCTTCTTGTGGTTTTTGTGCAATTTGATGAACCGGATTTCCATCAACATAAATTGCTTTATAAGGTTTGGTTGGACAAGCAAATTCACAAGCACCGCATCCTACACAAATTTCTTGATTTGTAACGGGTGCATTTTTATTTACTTCAATGTCTAATTCCATTTTAACAGCTTTTGTTGGGCAATGCTCTGCGCAAGCTCCGCAATCTGTTTTTTGAGTATAGACTACACAATTTTCTTTTATGAAATTTACTTTGCCAAGTTGAATTGTTTTCTTTGCTTCTAAATCTTGATTAACTATTGCGCCACTTGGACAAACCTCTGAACAAATTTTGCATTCAAAAGTACAGTAGCTCGATTTGTAATCCATTCTCGGCTGCATAATTTGAAGTAAACCATATTCCAAAAATGAAGGTTGTAAAACTTGAGTCGGGCAGCTTGCAACGCATAAATGACAAGCTGTGCAATTATCATTAAAATTTTCAATTGATAAAGATCCAGGCGGAGAAACCGGAGTATTTCTAATAACCGGAACTGTGTTTAATTTGTAAACTTCAATTTTTTGCTGAGCTTTTGCAATTAAATTTGATCCGATTAAAAATATTCCAATATTCTTAAAAAAATCTCTTTTGGAATTATTTGGAACTACAGCTTTTTCTTTTTTGTATCTAGGTAAATAAGTAATTCCAATAGATGGACAAACATCAAAACAATTGAAACAACCTACGCATCTGCTAAAGTCAATTTGTTCATCTGCTGAATTAATACAGCTCGATTTGCAGACAGTTTCACAGTCACCGCATTTAATGCAATTTGATTCTATGATGCCAATTTTAAAAATTGAGAACTTAGAAATTAATCCTAAAAATGTTCCAACAGGACAAATTGAATTACAAAACAATCTGCCGTTTTTTACAGACATCCAAGCAACAAGAATTAGAATTGATAAAGAGAAAATAAATGAGAATAATTTTACTCCAACAAATTCCATTGGACTGATAAAATAAATTCCTAAACTTTCTAAAATACTTGCTGATAAATTGTTTACACCAATTGCTGTGGGACGAAAAATATTATTTACAATTCTTCCATAATTGCTGTATGGATCAAGTAAATTCAATCCAAGGGAAATCCCTAAAAGAAAGAGTAAAATTGTAATAGTTAAAATTGTGTAACGAGTTTTATTCCATGGTGATTTTAGATCAAAATTTATCCTTTTAATTTTTCTTCTGATAAAAAGAATTATATCCTGAAAAATTCCGAGCGGACAAATTGTAGAACAGTAAACTCTGCCAAATAAAATTGTTAGAATTAATACAATAAAAAATCCGAGCCCGGCTAAAAATCCTACAGAAATTAATTTTAGAAAAGATGGAATAAATTGAAGAAAAAGTGGATAATCAGCAAACCAACTTTGGATTGAGAAACTCAGATCAAAATACAATACTGAAACAGAAATAAAGAAGATTAAAGAAATAATTACCCGTATCTTCTTAAGAAATTGTAGATCCATATTTTTACAATATGATGCGGTTAATATTTAATTTTGATAAATCCATTTTGCCAATTCCCAATTCGCTTGCATATTTTATGTAATCTAATTCAGCAGGTTCCTTACCAAATAGTTTGGCAGCCGCAGCATCTGCAGCAACAATATCTGTGGAAATTATTTGAGATTTCATAGTAACCACATCTTCCTCAGAAACACCGCGAGGACCGTTCCTTTTCATTACATTATAAGCATCAACAATATTTAGATCCGGTTTTCTATAAGTTGCAAAATCAGCAATACATTGGTGAAGATCATTTCTGTGCCAAAATCTTCTATCCCAAACAATTCCCATTAAATTTTTCATAGAAATTGTTAATCCGGCTCCGCCATGATTTTTTAGCACAGGTACATTGATAAAAACGTCAGATTCTAAAATTAGTTCATGAACAGTAGCGTCTTTTAATTTTTTACCTTTGGGAACATTTACCGGATGATAATAACTTTCACTATTTCCGGTTACAACGGTTGCTCCGGCATCATTAGCATATTTTTCAATCATGCTGGTATCGTAACAACTTTGCCAGCTATCGCAAGTGTGATCAAACACGTAAACTTTTTTAGCACCGGCTTCATAACAATGTTTTATAATTTGTGAAACTAATTTTGGATTTGTATTAGCAGCTCTTTCGGGTGTAGAATTCCAGCCAATATTTGGTTTAATAACAACAGTTTGATTTTTCTTAACAAAATTTTTCATTCCACCTAAAGATTGCATTGCTTTATCAAACATTGCTTCCGGCTCTCCACCTTTTATAGCAACCAAATCATATGGATTTTCTGATTGTGCAAATATATTATTATTGCCAAATTTTACGTAAGAATATGCAGCAAGTCCGGCAATTGATGTTTTCTTAAAGAATTCCCTTCTGTTCATAATCAACTCCAAAATATTAACTGGATAAAACTATCCTTTATTTCTTTTAATTTATAAATATATTATATTTGTTTCAAGTAAAATTAAATAGGAAATAAAAATGGAAGCTATTTTAAGTAATAAAATTTCTAAGGAAATAGTTAAAAATTCTGTTTTTGATATTCTTGCAATTGCAGGAATTTATTTAGTTCCTGTTTTATCTCATTTAACAACTTTGCCAATTTATTACATAGAACCAATGAGATTAATGCTTATTTTGGCAATAGTTCATACTTCTAAGAAAAATGCTTATATTTTAGCTGCAACTTTGCCAATATTTTCTTTTGTTATTTCGGCTCATCCAGTGTTTTTAAAAACATTACTTATTACTGGTGAATTACTTTTAATGACTTGGATATTTTATTTTTTAAGTGAAAAAATCAATAACAAATTCAGCTCAATGATCTTTAGTATTGGTATTAGTAAAACATTTTATTACGTAATCAAATTTGCTTTGTTAAGTGCAGTTTTAATTGAAGGAAGTTTAATTTCCACGCCAATATTTATGCAAGTGTTAACAACAATTCTTTTTAGCAGTTACATCTTTTTAATAAAAAAATAATTTTATGGGGTATGATATTTTCATATCCCTTTTTTTTTACTTTCCAATTTTAACATGAATTTTATTTCTAAAGCTTTAATATTATCTTATTTTTAGAAAATACTGATATTGTTTATTTATAATATTGTTTTGGAGAATAATGATATGAAACGAGTAATTTTTATCAGTTTAATGTTATTATTAATGATTTTACAAAGCTGTTCTGAAAGTAAAAAAAATGATGCAGTTAAAAATGTATTTGTTAGAATTGGAGGTAATGAATTAGCTGATAATTTTGAATTTAAATTGGTTGAGAGTGTTTTTAATAATGATTCATATATTGTAAAAACTGAAAATGATAAAATTATCGTAAGTGGAAATTCACAAATAGCTTTATGCAGAGGAGCTTATGATTTTTTATTTAATTCGAGTGAATCAATAATTAGCTGGTCTGGTAATAAAATTAATATTCCAAAGAATTTACCTCAATATTCAAATGAAGTAGAATCTCCTTATAAATACCGGTATTATTTTAATTCAGTTACTCATGGTTATTCTACACCTTTTTGGAATTGGGAAAGATGGGAAAAAGAAATTGATTGGATGGCAGTTCATGGAATTAATATGCCATTAATGGGTATTGGTTATGAAGCTATACTAAACAGAGTGTTGATTAAAATTGGATTGACAAAAGATGAAATTGATAAATTCTTTTCGGGGCCGGCATATTTACCTTGGAACAGAATGGGCAATCTTACCGGGTGGCAGGGAAAACTACCTAAAGATTTTTTTAACAAACAAATAGAATTGAATCACAAAATATTAGAAAGATATAATGAATTGGGAATTAAACCAATTATTCAAGCATTTGCTGGCTTTGTTCCTGAAGACATTATTAGAATTTATCCAAATGAAATATTAAGAAATATGAATTGGGGCGGATTTGATAAAAAATATAATTCTCATATTCTAGAACCGGGCAGCGACTTATTTATAAAAATAGGCAATATGTATATTGAAGAATGGGAAAAAGAATTTGGTCCAGCTGAATTTTATTTAGCTGATAGTTTTAACGAAATGGATGTTCCTCTTGCTGAAGATAGTACAAAAGCACTTATTGAACTTGCTGATTACGGTAAAGCAGTTTTTAAATCAATAAATGACGCAAACTCAAATGCAACCTGGGTTATGCAAGGCTGGACATTTCCATATATGAAAAAAGACGGAAAATTATTTTGGACTCCGGAAAAATTAAAAGCACTAATTTCTGAAGTTCCAGATGATAAATTACTTATTCTTGACTTAGCCAATGAATATAATTTGCTTTGGTGGAAAATAGATCCTTCATGGAAAATTTATGACGGATTTTTTGGTAAACAATGGATTTATTCTTACATCCCAAATATGGGTGGAAAAGTTTCCTTGAATGGTAATTTAGAAATTTATTCTTCTGCTTCAATTGATGCATTAAATTTTGAGAGAAAAGGTAACTTGGTTGGATTTGGATTTGCGCCAGAAGGAATTGAAAATAATGAAATTATCTATGAATTATTATCAGAAATGGGGTGGACGAATAAAAAAATAAATTTGGATGAATGGATAGAGAAATATTGTAAGAGCAGATATGGCGGTTATCCAAGTGAAATGAAACATGCATATGATAATTTTAGAAAATCATGTTTTGGAACTTTTACAGATCATCCTCGGCATAGATATCAATTCAGGCCAAATATGGATCAAAGTGGTTCGGTAAATAAATCGGAAGAGTTTAAAACCGGTGTTAAAGAATTTTTGAATTGCAAAGATAAATTAGGTGATAATAATTTATATCTATTTGATGCTATTGAATTAACTTCTCAATATTTGGGTTTAGTTGCAGATGAATTATTAAAATCGTTCATTGATAGAAAGAATAAAAATGATTATAGCAAACTAAATGAAGCAATGGAAATTCTTGATAACATTGATCGGCTTTTAGAATCACATCCAAATCATAATTTAAGCCAATGGATTAATTTAGCCCAAAACTTTGGTTCAAGTGACTTTGAAAAAAGATATTATGAACAAAATGCACGAAGATTAATTACAACTTGGGGCGGCTGGGTAAATGAATATTCAGCAAGAACATGGAGTGGATTAATTAGAGACTATTATATCCCACGGTGGAAATTATTTTATGAAGCTGAGAAAAATTCAGAGGAGTTTGATTTATTGAATTGGGAAGAGAACTGGATTAATTCTACTGGAATTTCAGAAATTGAAGAATTTGAAGATCCACTTGAGAAAGCAGTAATGTTAGTTAAAAAGTATTCAGAAAAAAATAAATATTAAAAAACTCCGGCAATCTTTTCACCGCAATTTTTGCAGCTGCTGTTTTTCATTTTTTTGTCTAAAACAGAATGCCAGTCTCTAATTATAATTGGTTCTTTACAATTTGGGCAATAAGTTGTTTGCCCCTCTAAATTATGAACATTACCGACATAGCAATAATTTATTCCTTCTGAAATTGCAATATTTCTTGCATTATCTAAAGTCGATGAAGGAGTTCTCGGTTTATCTTTCATTTTAAAATCCGGATGAAATGCAGTAAAATGCAGCGGAACATTTTCACCTAAGTTTGTACTAATCCAACCGCACATATTTTTAATTTCATCTTCAGAATCATTTTCACCGGGAATTAAAAGTGTGGTAATTTCCAGCCAAACATTTGTTTCATTTTTAATCCAAAGAAGAGTTTCAAGAATATCATTTAAATGAGAAAATGTCAGTTTATGATAAAAAGTTTCTGAAAAAGCTTTTAAATCAACATTTGCTGCATCCATATATTTGTAAACATCTTTTCTTGCTTCTTTATCTATGTATCCTGCAGTTACCATAACCGATTTTATATTTTCTTCACGTGCAATTTTAGAAATATCAATTACGTATTCTCCAAATATGGTGGGATCGTTATAAGTGAAAGCAACGGACGGCGTTTTATATTTTTTTGCTAATTCAATAACATTTTCCGGAGTTGCATAAATTGAATTAATATCATCAAGTTTTGATTTGCTCATTGTCCAGTTCTGGCAAAATTTACAACCAAGATTACAGCCGGCTGTTCCAAAACTTAAAACATTTGTCCCAGGTAAAAAATGTGAGAGAGGTTTTTTTTCTATTGGATCAATAGCAAAACCTGTTGGTCTTCCATACCCAATTGAATAAAGTTTATTATCAATATTTTCTCTTATGTAGCAAAATCCTTTTTGGCCCTTTCCAATTGTACAGTAGCGCGGACAAAGGGTGCAGAGAATTTTTCCGTTGTCTTGTAATTCCCACCAATTTGCTAATTTATGTTTCATGAGAATTATTTCTTTAAGTATACATATTTGATGTGTTGAAACTAAATTACCAATGTACAGAAATAATAAAGAGATTTATACAACTAAAAATCGAACCCAATTTTTTCTGTCCGTTTCGTCAATTGGGGCACCTGCTGTAAATACAACAACATCACCTTCGGTTACAATTTCATCTTTTAATAAAACATCTAATGCACTTTGTATGTAAAAGTCTTCATTCATTATATCTTTTAAAAAATATGGTTTTATTCCCTTATGAAGATTCAAATGGTTTAAGGTATCAAAGGAATCAGAAAATGCAAAAATGTGCGCATTGGGATTATATTTAGAAAGTATGTTTGCTTTCCTTCCGTGATGAGTAAAAACAACCAATGCTTTTGCATTAACTTGATTTGCAATTTCCACAAAAGCTTTTCCGGTTGCATCAAAAATATTATCCGCTTGGTTTTTTGGATTTTCAAACTTTACATGTGTTTTAAATTGAGTTTGAGATTCAGTAGAAAGCAAAATATTTCTCATTGTTTTAATTGTCTGCTTTGGATATTTCCCAACAGCGGTTTCTCCGCTAAGCATAACAACATCAGTTCCATCAAGAACAGCATTTGCAACATCAGATGCTTCAGCTCTTGTTGGTATAGGATTGTTGATCATCGATTCCAGCATTTGAGTTGCAGTTATTACAAGTTTGCCAACTGCATTACATCTTCCAATTATATTTTTTTGAATTATTGGAACAAGCTGTGGAGCAAGTTCAACACCAAGATCACCTCTTGCAACCATAATTCCATCAGATGCTTCTAGAATTGCTTCAAAGTTATCTACAGCTTCAGGCTTCTCAATTTTTGCAATAATTGGTTTATCATAACCTTTGCTTTTCATCCAGTCTCTAAGTTCATAAATATCCTCTGCATATCTAACAAAAGAAAGTGCTACATAATCAATTCTATGTTTGAAAGCGAATTCCATGTTTTTTTTATCGGTTTCAGTAAATGATGGTGTACTTAAAACCATGCCCGGAAGATTCATTCCTTTTTTTGGTTTTAGAGTGCCTCCTTCAATAATGTCACAAATAACCGACCACTCTTTCTTTTCAATAATTTCTAATTTTATTAATCCATCATCAATAAGTATTTGATTCCCAATTTTTGAATCAGTAACTAATTCCCTATATGAAGAAGAAATAATATTTTCATTCCCTACTATTGAATCAATTGTAATTTCAATTTTATTTCCTGTAAGGATTTCAATTTCTTCTTTTTCCAATTTACCTATTCGGATTTTTGGACCCTGTAAATCTTGAAGAATAGGAATAGGCATTTTTCGTGTCTCACAGACGTCATGAATTCTGTTAAATAAATTTGTAAAATATTCTTCATCACCATGAGAGAAATTCATTCTAAATGCATTAACACCTTCGTCAATAAGTTTAAGCATCATTTCTTTAGAATCAGATGCGGGGCCAAGTGTTGCCAAAATTTTAGTTTTTACAAATCTTGTATTCAATTTTTTCCTTTTACTTTAGATATTTTATTAACATTTTCTTTTTTAGTTTGGTCATTTGTTTGAGGCTTAAATCTAATTTTCATTTCTCTTAAATGTCTTTCAACTTCGCCGTAAACTGTATGCTGCTGATATTTGCAGTTCTTTTGCAATTTACCGGCTCTAATTCCTGTTAGCAATTCAATTGCTTCATCAACAGTTTTTATTGGATAAATATGAAACAATTTGTTTTTAACTGCTTCTACAATTTCGTCCTTCAGCATTAGGTCTTTTACATTTTGATGAGGAATTATTACGCCTTGCTTTTTTGTTAAACCTTTTTCTTTACATACATCAAAAAAACCTTCAATTTTTTCATTAACTCCGCCAATTGGCTGAATATCACCTTTCTGATTTATAGATCCCGTAATTGCAAAAGATTGTTTAATCGGTATTTCAGAAATGCTTGAAAGCAATGCACATACTTCAGTAACTGAAGCGCTGTCTCCGTCAATCATTCCATAACCTTGCTCAAAAACTAAACTGGCTGTAAATGAAAGTGGAAACCTTTTACCAAATTTTTCTCTAAAATATCCTGTTATTATTAACATTCCTTTGTTGTGAGTATTTCCACTTAATCCAGATTCTCTTTCAACATTTATAATACTTCCATTTCCTAATCCAACCGAAGCAGTAATTCTTGAAGGCTTGCCGAACGAATAATAATTTCCTCCGTATACTGCTAATCCATTTATCTGACCTACTCTTACGCCATCTGTATCAATTAAGTAAGTTTCATTATTTATCATTTCCTTCATTTTACTTTCATATAAACTGTGTCTTTCAACTGCCGATTCATATGCTTTTATGACATGGTCTTTTGAAACAATTTTATTTTTCACATCATTTGCCCAAAAGTTAGCTTCTCTAGCTAGATCTGCTATGTAGGCAAATCTTGTAGTCAGTTTATTTTGATCACCTGCATAACGCGAACCATATTCAACAATTTTACCAATTGCAGATTTATCAAACTCTAATAACTTTTCTTGCGATACCAATTTTTTAACAATTCTAGCATATTCCATTAAAGCTTCTTCGGATCTTTTCATTTCATAATCAAACTCAGCCTTAATTTTAAATATTTTATTAAAATCATCTTCATAACTTGATAGGAGTGAATAAGCATAATTGTTGCCAATCATAATAACTTTACAATTAATATCAATTGGTTCAGGTTTTAATGTGCTAGAATTTATTTGATACACACTTGCTAAATCCTGAATTTCTAATTTCCCATTAAGTAAAACTCTCTTTAATGTTTTCCAAACACCAGGTTCGTTAATTGCATCTATTGCATTTATAACTAAGAAGCCATTGTTTGCTCTTAGAATGGAACCGGATTTTATATTTGTAAAATCTGATTGCCAAATACCTGAACCGTCATTATATTTTTCAATTGCACCAAACAGATTTGAATATGTTGGGGAAGTTTCAATTATAACGGGTGTTTCTTTAACGTTAGAATTATCCAATATTAAATTGACTTCAAAATTTCTAAAGTAGTCGGAATAATCTTCACCTTCTTTTTGACCATAATATTTAAATGCTATCAAATTTTCCAGAATATTCTCTGCCGCTCTATCCAAATAACGCTTAATTCTTTTGTGTTTATAGTTGTTTTTTATTTCATCAAAAGTTGCAGAAACCAAATTATTTACTGCTTTTGATTCTAACTCATTAAGTTTGCTTTGGAAATTTTGTGTAAGTTTTAAGCTTTCTTTAAAGACTGTATAAAGTTCATCTTGATGCTCAGTATATTTTTTTACAAGAGTATCTGCTTCTTTCTGAGTGATTTTTTTTTGAGCAACATATTCTTCAATCTGCTGAATGTAAACCGGCTGATTTTCAATTACTGCAAAAAGTTCGGGCCGTGTTACTTCGTCAGTTTTTATTTGTCCAAGTGTAAGATTATCTTTTTTTAATTTTTTCTCAAAATCTCCCATTAACTTTTGCTGCGATTGTCCTAATGCAGCAATAAGCTTTTTACGTTGTGATAAGAAGGGTTCTTTTTCTAAAATTTGAGGAATATTCTCTTGAAGAAATTTCACCGTATTTTTTAAATCATTCTTAAATTTTCTGCCGTCTCCAGCAGGAAAAAAAAGTAAAGTCGGATGATCTGAATCCCTGAAGTTATTTACGTATACATAATCATTAAGTTTAATTTTATTCTTTGGTAAAAATTCTTGCAGTAGTTTTCTAATAGTTGTTTGTTTTCCGGTGCCGGAAAGACCAGTGATAAAAACATTATAACCAGGACTTTCAATATCAATACCTACTTTTAATGCTTTAATTGCTCTATGCTGACCAATAATTCCTTCAATTGGTTTTAACGTATCGGTTGTGTCAAAATCAAAACAGCCGATATCGCATGTAAATTTTAATTCATCGGACCTTAATTCACTATGTTTTGGTGCCTTTATATAAGAGTTTTTTGAGGTCATGAGAAAAGTTCCCTTATTTTTCAGTATTAAAATATAATCAAACTTTGGTTAAATTATATTAAATTTGGACTGCTGAATTTGCAGAAAGATTTACTAAAATTACTATTATAATTACTTATGCCTTGCAATAAGTGTAGGGTAAACTGTATACTATTTTTAAATTATGGAAAATGATTTTCTTAAAGAAATTTCTTCCTTAAATATTTTTCAAAAATTAAGAAGTGAATTTCATAAATCTCTTAAAAGCTCAAATGTTTTTTATTCCTCAGTATTGTTTGGTTCTTCAAAATCAATACTAATCTCTCTGTTACAGAAAGAATTTGATCAAATAATTTTACTGCTTCCAAATAGACAGCAAGTTAATGAATTACATGTTGAATTATCCATAATAGGGTTGGAAGATAAACTTGTACAAATAGACAGCATTGAAATTGAATCAATTCAAGAGCGATTAACAACAATTAGGAATAGAAAAAAATCTATTATTGTTTCCACATATGATCTGTTAAAAGTAAAATTACCTGATAAAGATGAAATTGAGAAAAGTACAACCAAACTTGAAGTTGGAACTGATATAACTTATGATGATTTAGTTGAGTATTTAACGGAACTGAATTATAATAGTGATAAATTTGTTGCAGATCCCGGATATTTTGCAGTCAGAGGTTCCATAATTGATTTTTGGTCCTACAGTGAAGAACATCCTTGCAGGCTTGAATTTGATGGGGATTTTTTAGAATCTATAAGACTATTTGATCCTGAAAGTCAGAGATCATCTGGTAGGATAGAGGCAATTACTCTTGCTTCTTCAATTGAATCTGCCGATGTTTCATATACCTCAGACATTTTTGATTATTTAGATAATCCAATAGTATTTGCGGCTTCTTATGAATTAAATAACCTCCGCAAAAAGGAATCTTATAAAACGAAACAAATTGATTTGGATGACCTTGATGATGAATTAAAAAATGAATTACTTGAAGCTGAAGATAAATCTAAAGTTATTGAAAAAAACAAAATTGAGTTTGTTGAAGAATTAAGTGTAGAAAACTTATTTCAAAAAAGTGCAAAATGGTTTATTGAAGATTCACTTGGAAGTCAAAACGATCAATTCAAATTAAATTTAACGTCAGCACCGGTAATCAATTCAAATTTTACACTTTTGTTTAATACGTTAAAAGAATTTACTGATAAAGATGTAAAAATATTTTTAACAGCTGAAAATGAAATTCAAGCAAGAAGGCTTTTTGATCTGCTTGCAAGTTTTAATGATGATCTTAATCAATTGCTGGATGATGGAAAAGTAAAGATCAAAGTTCTAGCAATAAAAGAAGGTTTCTATTTAAAAGATGAAAAGGTATTAGTACTTACTGATTATCAAGCATTCAACAAACCTTACCGAACAAAAATTTCAAAACGTCAAAAAATTAAAAAATCCAGAGTCAAAGAATTTGCATCATTAAAAATTGGTGATTTTATAGTTCATGAAAATTTTGGTATTGGAAAATATGCTGGTTTGGAAACTATAAAAATCGGAATGGTTGAGCAGGAAACAATTAAAATTCTTTATGCAGAAGGCGGAATTGTTTACCTCAATATGAACTATTTATCACTTATTAAAAAATATTCTTCTGGTGATAAAGCTCCTCCAAAATTAACCTCTTTAGGAAGTAATGAATGGAGAAGTGCTAAGAAAAAAGTTAAGTCAAAGATTAAAGATGCTGCGAGAGATTTAATTAAACTTTACGCTAAGAGAAAAGCTGCGGTTGGGTTTGCGTTTAATGCTGATACGGTTTGGCAGAAGGAATTGGAAGCATCATTTTTGTATGAACCAACACCTGACCAAGCAAAAGTTACCGAAGATGTTAAATTGGATATGGAACAAGAAAATCCAATGGATAGGCTGGTTTGCGGTGACGTAGGATTTGGTAAAACGGAGGTTGCTGTTAGAGCTGCTTTTAAAGCTGTAAGTGATGGTAAACAAGTTGGTTTATTGGTTCCAACTACAATTTTAGCTGAACAGCATTATAATACATTTAGAGAAAGACTTTCTCAATTTCCAGTTAAAGTTGCTGCGCTTTCAAGGTTTGCAACCAAATCAAGACAGAATGAAATTGTAAAAGAATTATCAGAAGGAAAAGTTGATGTTGTTATTGGAACTCACAGATTGCTTTCCAAAGATATTGTATTTAAAGATTTAGGATTGTTAATTATTGACGAAGAACATCGTTTTGGTGTAATGGCAAAGGAAAAGTTAAAACAAATACGAGTGAATGTTGACACATTAACTTTAACTGCTACACCAATACCAAGAACCTTAAACCTAAGTTTATTGGGAGCGAGAGATTTATCAATTATAGCAACGCCGCCGCCTAACAGGCAGCCAATTTATACTAAGGTTGAAACTTTTGACATTATTAAAATTCGGCAATGGATTTTAGAAGAAATTCAGAGAAAAGGACAAATATATTTTGTGCATGATAGAGTTCAATCAATTGAAAAAATTGCAGCTTATCTACAACGTCACATTCCTCAAATTAGAATTTTAGTTGCTCATGGCCAAATGAAACCGGCTCAGCTTGAAAAAGTTATTTACAGCTTTATGAACAAAGAAGCTGATGTTCTAATTTCTACAAAAATTATTGAAAGCGGATTAGATATTCCAAATGTTAACACGATCATAATTAATCGAGCCGATAGATTTGGTCTTGCAGAACTTCATCAATTAAGAGGAAGAGTGGGAAGATCTGATAGACAAGCCTACAGTTATTTTTTGGTTCCTTCATTAGATACAATAACACAAAAAGCAGTGAAACGTTTGCAGGCAATTGAAGAATCTACTGAACTTGGAGGCGGATTTAATTTGGCAATGCGAGATCTGGAAATCCGCGGTGCAGGAAATTTATTGGGAACCGAGCAGTCCGGATCAATAGATACAGTAGGTTTTGAAATGTATGTTAAACTTTTGGATGAAGCTGTTGAAGAATTAAAACAAGATGAATTTAAAGACGTATTCAAAGATTTGCCAAAACATATTGATAGATCAGAACCAACAATTGATACATATTTTGAAGTTGGAATTCCAAAATCATTTATGCCTGATCAATCCGACCGGTTAAGTTTTTATCAGGCGTTATTTTCAATGCTAAAAATTGAAGAATTAGATGAAATTAAAGACGAAATGATTGATAAGTTTGGAAAGTTTCCTGTTATAATAAATCGTTTAATTCTTACGGCAGTTTTAAGGTTTTATGCTTCATTTGCTCAGTTTGATAGAATTGTAATTACCAGAAAAAAAATAGCACTTATCCTTCCAAAACCTGAAAAAGAAGAATTTTATCAAACTAAATTCCAAGATTTAATGCAATTAATAATTACCGAATATTCTAAAGAAATTAAATTTGTTCAGAATAAAGAATCGATGAAATTAGAAAGTGATAATAAATTTAATTCTCCAGAAGAGACATTAAATTCGGTTATAAGTTTTATAAAAAAATTATTATTTATTTATAAAATTGATGTTTAGTAATCTATATTGTGTGCAACTTAATTAAGATTTGATCGTCTCAATAAATAAAGACACAAAATTTTGCTATGGAAAACCAACAAAATCAAAATAGAAAACTGTATAATACAATAAGAGATGATATCTCCGGGGGCGGATTCCGCAGTAATATTTCTTCTGATTTTGAAGATTTAAAAGAGTACTATCTTAATGATGAAAGAAAAGCTCAACTTGCCGGAATGGGAAAAGTAAAACGCTTTTTCATTATGACGTGGTGGCTTTTAAGTGAGCTTTTATTAAAGTTAACACCAACTCGCAGATTGGTTTTAATTCTTGGTATAATTTTATTAATTCTTCCTGGTAAATTTGGTTTAAGCGGAGGAGATGTAAGTCTTTCTACAAACACTAGTATTTTTGGGGGAATATTAATCTTATTTGTTTTGATGTTGGAATTAAAAGATAAACTTGTTGCAAAAGATGAATTAAACGCTGGCCGCACAGTTCAAAAGGCATTAATGTCTGAAAGCAATCCTGAAGTTAATGGTTGGATGATTTGGCTATACACACAGCCTGCTAATGATGTTGGCGGTGATCTTGTAGATATAATAAAACATGATGAAGGCAGATTTGGAGTTACAATTGCGGATGTTTCCGGTAAAGGTTTAGGTGCTGCTTTGCTGATGGCAAAACTACAAACAATTATTCGAGCACTTTCACCTGAACACAAATCATTGCCCGAGTTTTTCTATAAATTAAATCACGCTTTTCACAAAGATATTTTACCTAATAGTTTTGCTTCAATGGTTTATATTCAGCTTAATGAAAATAAAGATGATTTAGAAATTATTAATGCAGGTCATTTACCTCCAGTTGTTATAAAAGAAGGTAAGCTAGTAAAACTTGAAAAAGGAAATGTTGCACTTGGTTTAATTGGAGATACCAAATTTAAATCCGAAATAATTGATCTCAAAAAAGATGATTATTTTATTGCTTTTTCTGATGGAGTGACTGAAGCTAGAAATGTTACCGGAAATTTTTTAGGGACCGAAAGATTATTTTCATCCTTAGAAAAATTAACATATACAACTCCGGAAGAATTGGGCAAAAAAATTCTACAGCAAGTTAAACATTTTATCGGCGATGCTAAAACACACGACGACCTTTCAATTATTATCTTAAAACGTAACTAGAAAATAAAAATCCTATCGGTATAAAAATATTTAAGTTGCATATGCAACAATTAACAAGAGCACAATTTGGAAATTCAGTAAAACTATAGTAATTTGCATATTAAATATTAAAAAGTTTGGAAAAAATTGCGAAAATAACTCAAAATTATAATTTTTATTCAGACAGAATAACTTTTATTAGACTAAGAGAATTTTAATTAAAGGAAAATATAAGCAATGGATGATATCAAAAAAGAAAATTTAGAGGAAATTCAGGAATTAGAAACTCGTGAATGGCTGGAATCTCTTGAATTTGTTTTAAGAAACAGCGGCCCCGAAAGAGTTAGACAACTTTTACATGATTTAGATACTTATGCACATGAAGCTGGAGTTGATCTTCCATTTACAGCAAATACGCCATATATTAATACAATTCCTAAAGATCAGGAGCCAAAATTTCCAGGTGGTAGAGAAATTGAACGCAGAATAAAAAGCTTAGTTCGTTGGAATGCAATGGCAATGGTTGTGCGTGCTAATAAACTTGATCCGGGAATTGGCGGACATATTTCAACCTATGCTTCTGCAGCGACCTTGTATGAGGTTGCATTTAATCATTTCTTCAGAGGAAAAGATAATAATAACGATGGTGATCAAATTTATTTTCAGGGCCATGCCGCTCCTGGTATTTACGCAAGAGCATATTTAGAAGGTAGACTTGATTCAAAAAAACTGCACAATTTCCGTCATGAGCTAAAACCGGGCGGCGGACTTTCATCTTATCCTCATCCTCGTCTAATGCCGGATTTTTGGGAATTTCCAACAGTATCAATGGGTCTAGGTCCAATAATGGCAATTTACCAAGCCCGCTTTAATAAGTACTTAGAGAATAGAGGTTTAAAATCTGCAAGTGAATCAAAAGTTTGGGCATTTTTAGGTGACGGTGAAACTGATGAACCTGAAACATTAGGTGCTATTTCGTTAGCCGCAAGGGAAGGATTAGACAATTTAATATTCATAATTAATTGTAATCTACAAAGATTAGATGGTCCTGTAAGAGGAAATTCCAAAATTATTCAAGAGTTAGAAGCAGTTTTTAGAGGTGCCGGATGGAATGCAATTAAAGTTGTTTGGGGAAGTGATTGGGATCCATTATTAGAAGCTGATAAGACCGGATTGCTTACAAAAAGAATGAATGAAATAGTTGATGGTGAATCTCAAAAATATATTGTTGAAGGCGGAGCTTATATTCGCGAACATTTCTTCGGCAAATATCCTGAACTCTTAGAATTAGTAAAACATTACACTGATGAAGATTTAGAAAAAATGAAAAGAGGTGGCCACGATCCTGAAAAAGTTTATGCCGCTTTCAAATCTGCTGTTGGTGTAAAAGGAAAACCAACAGTAATTTTAGCTAAAACGGTTAAGGGTTATGGACTTGGTGAAGCCGGCGAAGGAAAAAATATTACACATTCTCAAAAGAAATTAAATGAAGATGAATTAAAAGAATTTAGAAGCCGCTTTGGAATTCCACTTTCTGATGAAGATGTTGTTAATGCTCCATTTTACAGACCAGAAGAAGACAGCCCAGAGATTACTTATCTGAAAAAGAGAAGACATGAATTAGGAGGTTATGTTCCTAAAAGAGTTAAACGTAACCAAAAGCTTCAAACACCTTCTGACGAATTATTTAAAGAATTTTATTCGGGAACAGAAGGAAGAGAAGTTTCAACAACAATGGTATATGTTAGAATTTTAACAAAACTCTTAAAGGATAAAGAAGTAGGTAAACTTATTGTTCCTATTGTTCCTGATGAAGCAAGAACATTTGGTATGGAGGCATTATTTAGACAAGTGGGAATTTATTCTACACGTGGTCAATTGTATGAACCAGTTGACAGAGATAGTTTATTATATTACAAAGAAGCAGTCAATGGACAAATTTTGGAGGAGGGAATTACCGAAGCCGGATCAATGTCTTCATTTATTGCAGCCGGAACTGCATATATAACACATGGAATTAATATGATTCCGTTTTTCACTTTCTATTCAATGTTCGGATTCCAAAGAATTGGTGATTTAGCTTGGGCTGCAGCGGACATGCAATGCAAAGGGTTTTTAATTGGAGGTACTGCTGGCAGAACAACTTTAGCCGGAGAAGGATTACAGCATCAAGATGGACAAAGTCATATTATGGCACACAATATTCCAACGGTAAAAGCTTATGATCCAGCATTTGCATATGAACTTGCTGTAATTATTCGTGATGGAATCTATAGGATGTACGAGCTTCAGGAAGATTGCTATTACTATATCACAGTAATGAATGAAAACTATGCAATGCCAGAAATGCCTAAAGATTGTAAAGATGGAATTATTAAAGGTATGTACAAATATAAAGCAGGTAAAAAAGATGATAAAATTAAAGCTCATCTTTTAGGCAGCGGATCAATTCTAAATGAAGTTTTGAAAGCACATGATATTTTAGAAAAAGATTACAACGTATCTGCTGATGTTTGGAGTGTTACAAGCTATAAAAACTTGCATTATGATGCATTAGAAACTGATAGATGGAACAGAATGAATCCTGATAAGGAAAGAAAACAAGCATATATCCAGAAAGTTACAGAAGGAGAAAAAGGAGTTTTTATTTCTGCTTCTGATTATTCACAAATTCTTTCCGACTCAATTTCTGATTGGCTCCCTGGTAAATTAACTACATTGGGAACACTTGGTTTTGGTAGAAGTGAAAGCAGAACTGCTCTTAGAGATTTCTTTGAAGTTGATGCTAAACATATTGTTTATACAACATTGTATGCTTTGCATGAAGATGGTAAGATTGATAAGGAAACGGTTAAAAAAGCAATGAAGGATTTAAAAATAAATCATTCAAAAAGTAATCCAATTCATTCATAATTGAAAATTAAATTAGAGAAATAAAATGGCGTTTGAATTTAAATTACCTGAATTAGGCGAGAATATAGAACAAGCAGATATTGTTAAAGTTTTGGTAAAGGTTGGTGATTCAGTAGAGGTCGATCAAATATTATTAGAAATTGAGACAGACAAAGCTACAGTTGAAGTTCCGGCTGAAAAATCTGGTACAGTAAAAAGCGTAAATGCAAAGGATGGTGATACAGTAAAAGTTGGATCAGTTATATTTACTTTTGATGAAGAAAATGGAACCGAATCTATACAAGAAACACCCAAAGAAGAACCTAAACTAGAAGTTGTTGAACCAAAAGCTGAAGTTAAAAAAGAAGAGAATAAACAAAATGAAGAACAACAATCAGGTGGAATAATAGAATTTAAACTTCCTGAACTTGGTGAAAATATTGAATCAGCTGATGTGACAAAAGTTTTGGTTAAAGCTGATGATAAAGTTGAAAAAGATCAAGTATTATTAGAGATTGAAACGGACAAAGCTACTGTAGAAGTACCAGCAGAATTTTCAGGAGTTGTGAAAGAAGTAAAAATTAAAGAAGGTGAAAAAGCTAAAGTTGGTTCAGTTGTTTTAGTTATTGAATCTGGCAAAAGTACAGCAAAGCAAGAAACCACAATTGAAAAACCGGCAAAAACAGTAGAATCAGTAAAAGAAGAAAAAATTACAACTCCAAAACCAGATGTAACCAAACAATTAGTAACACCAAATGAATCAGTTGATGTTGCAAGAAAGAAATCATTTGCAACTAAAATTGCTCCTGCTGCTCCAACTGTTAGAAGATTTGCAAGAGAAATTGGCGTTGATATTAATGAAGTTAGTGGCAGCGGACCTGCAGGAAGAATTTCAATTGATGATGTTAAGAAATTTGCAAAATCTTTTAATGAAAAATTAAGAAGCGGCGGTGCCGGAATGCCAATAGGAATTAAGAGAGAGGCACTACCGGATTTTTCAAAGTGGGGAAAAATTAATAAAGAACCGATGAGCAATGTTCGCAAGAAAACAGCTGAACACCTTTCTTATGCTTGGGCGACAATCCCTCACGTTACTCAATTTGATAAAGCAGATATTACAGATATTGAAAATCTAAGAAAACAATTTGCTAAAAAAGCAGAGGTCGCCGGAGGAAAGTTAACTGTTACAGCAATTTTATTAAAAGTTATTGCCGCAGCACTAAAAGTATTTCCTCAATTTAATGCCAGTGTTGATATGGATAATAAGGAAATTATTTTCAAAAATTATTTCAATATAGGTGTCGCTGTTGATACTGAAAAAGGTTTGATTGTTCCGGTAATTAAAGACGTAGATAAAAAAAATATTTTACAGCTTTCTGCTGAACTTGCAGAAATTTCTACAAAAGCCAGAGATAAAAAAATTACATTAGAAGATTTACAAGGCGGGTGTTTTTCAATCAGTAATTTAGGTGGAATAGGCGGTACAGCATTTACACCAATTGTCAATTCACCGGAAGTTGCAATTCTTGGAGTTTCTAGAGGAAGTTTTGAACAAGTTTATAAAAATGGTGAATTTGTTCCCAGAATGATGCTGCCTTTATCATTATCATATGATCACAGAATTATTGATGGAGCTGACGCAGCAAGGTTTATTCGCTGGGTAGTTAATGCTTTAGAACAGCCCTTTCTATTAACATTGGAAGGATAGTAATTAAGAAAGTTTCATTCCCTCGAAAGAAGGAATCAATATAGTAATTGGTCATATTGAGCGAAGCGAAATATCTCAGCAGATTCTTCACTCCTGCCTTTTGGCAAGTCGTTCAGAATGACAAGTTATAAATAAAGAAAAGTTTTTCGGAGAAAAAATTAAATGAGTAGTAAATCACAATTAGTTGTTGTTGGTGCTGGACCTGGTGGTTATGCCGCGGCTTTTTTAGCTGCTGATATGGGAATGGAAGTTACATTAATTGATAAAAGAGAAAATCCTGGCGGTACTTGTTTATATGTTGGGTGTATTCCATCCAAAGCATATTTACATGTTGCTAAATTGTTAAACGAAGCTAAAGAAGCTCACAATTGGGGTGTTGATTTTGGAGAGCCAAAAATTGACATAGATAAAATGAGAGCCTTCAAAGAAAAAGTAGTTGCTCAAAATACTGGCGGAACAGGTCAATTAGTTAAACAGAGAAAAATAAATTATATTCAAGGCACTGCAACTTTCATAAACTCAAATACTGTTAAGGTTGAAAAAGTTGATGGCGGAACTGAAGAAGTTTCATTTGAGCACTCAATTCTTGCTACTGGTTCTGTCCCTGCTTACATTCCCGGTTTATCTATTGATTCACCATTGGTTATGGACTCAACCGGAGCACTTGAATTAGAAAACATCCCAAATAGATTATTGGTTATTGGCGGAGGTGTAATTGGAATGGAGTTGGGTTCAGTCTATGCTGCTTTAGGAAGTAAAGTAACAGTTGTTGAATTGATGCCTTCATTATTGCCTGGAGCTGATAAGGACTTGGTTAATACTTTTCAAAAAAGTATTGAACCAAAATTTGAAAAGATTTTACTTAAAACAAAAGTGGCAAAACTTGAAGATGCCGGAAAAGTACTTAAAGTAAAATTAGAAGGTGAAGGATTAGAGGAAACTGAATTGGAGTTTGATAAAGCATTAATTTCAATAGGCAGATCTCCTGTTACAAAAAATTTAGGATTGGAAAATACAAAAGTAAAATTAACAGAAAGAGGTTTTGTTGAAGTAAATGAAAAATGCCAAACTGATGATCCCAAAATTTATGCAATTGGTGATATAATAAAAGGACCAATGTTAGCTCATAAAGCTTCTGCAGAAGGAAAAGTTGCAGTTGAAGCTATTGCTGGTCACAAAGTTGCATTTGAACCTGCAGCAATTCCCGGAGTTGTTTATACAGACCCTGAAGTTGCTTGGGTTGGTTTGACTGAAACTGAAGCTAAAGAAAAGGGAATAAAAGTTGAAGTTGCAAGATTTCCTTGGGCCGCAAGCGGAAGGGCAAGAACAATGGATAGAAGTGACGGTATTACAAAATTAATTTTGGAACCGGAAACAGAAAGAGTTTTAGGTGTTGGAATTGTTGGGCCAGGTGCAGGTGAATTAATTGCAGAAGGAACTTTGGCAATTGAAATGGCTGCAACTGCAAAAGATGTTGCTTTAACAATTCATGCACATCCAACACTTTCAGAAACAGTTATGGAAACAGCAGAAGTATTTTTTGGTCAAGCAACACATTTATATAGACCTAAGAGAAAGTAGAATATTTAATTAATATAAAAATATACTATTCTAAACCACTAATTAGAATAGTATCACATTCAGCTGCGGTAAGTCGGTGCTTTAAAATATTTTGATATTCCTCCGAAAAATACCAATTATCAAAATCTTGCTTAGTGGGAAATTCTATTAAGACATTTCTGGTGTATTTCCATTTACCTTCAAGTAAAATTGGGTTATTATCAACTGATAAATATTTTCCGTTATACTTCTCAAATATATCATCAACTTTTTCCAAGTACTTTTTGTATTCGTTTTCATCATTTATTTTAATATTTGCAATAAAGTAATAATTCATATTTTTTAAAAAGAAATTTTCAATTCAAATTTTACTGCTTCCATAGTTAAAGGTAATGCAGTATCAAAAGGCCAGTTCATATCGTCTTGTTTTAAAGTATAAAAATAATATGACAAACCATTTTTAAGAATGAAATATAAAACTGGAGCAATATCGGGCACTTGCTTAATGATAACACCTTCTGTCAAAAAATCGATACCGGTTTGTGATAAAGTTTCAATAAAAAAACTTCCGACTTGTTTCCAAAATTTATGATACGGAAAAATAATTTCTGTTTCATACGAGACTCCAATACCAATTAGTGAACTTATTCTAAAATCAATTCCGCCAGCGTTTGAAGTTCCAAATTTTATAACATCATTATATAATTCTATTTTTCTTTTTTCTGCAATATTTAGTGGATTAGAATCAAATGTTTTTATTCTATCTAAGGGGTGTGAAAAATTTGATTTATGCCAAACTAGTCCCAATTGATAATGCGGAAGAATTGCAAAACTTTTCCAATTGTAACCATATCCTTTTCTATAACCTAATCCGAATCTCCACATTTCATATGAAATATTTAACGGATCGGATTGAGCGCCTTGATTATCATCTAAATAAGATGAAAATAAATAATTATCACTAAATTCAATTAATTTATAACCGCCTATTGGTTTTATAAATCTTCTACCTATTTTGATTTCGCTCATGGAAAATTTATTAAACTCAGTAGCAATTCCTTTATGTTTAAATTCACCAATTCCATAGCTGACTTCAATGAAATCTTTGCTTCCCGAAAACCAGCTGCTGAAACTTAAATTATTGCTCTGACTGTAAGTTGAATTAGATTGGAGTAGGAGTGAAAATGAAATAAAAAATAAATAATAAAGGTTTTTAATCATAAAAAAAATCCCCGCTTCTTTATATAATAAAAGTAACGGGGAAAGTTAAAAATTACAACACTAAAAAAGAATTATAATACTTCTTTTTTAGATTTTTTTTCTAAAGTTCTTAATAAAGTATCCATTAAAACATCATTTTGAACAGGCTTAGTCAAGAAAATATCAACTCCGGCATTATAAGCATTATCTTTATCGCGTTGGAAAGCATGAGCTGAAAGACCAACTACAGGAAGATCTTTATACTCTTCCATTTGTCTAATTTCTTGAGTTAATTGCAATCCGTCTTTTTTACCGCGTAAAGAAATATCCATCAAAATAATGTCAAATTTTGATTCATTCAATTTTTCATAAAATGTATCAGAAGAATCACAAAGAGCTAAATCAAATTTGCGCTTTAAAAAAATCTGTAAAAATTTTTGATTTTCGTAATCATCTTCAACAATTAATAGTCTTGGTTTTTGTACTTCTTCACTCATTTTTTTACCGATTTATTGTTCTATGTTTATTATCGACAAATTTATTAAGATATTAAACGTATTCAAAATAAATACAAATTAAAATCTTAATCTCATTTTCATACATTATCGAAAAAAAATATATAAAATTAAGGCAAATTATTTAAAATACTATTTCTAATAAAGTTAAAATAAATAGTAAAAACAGCATTTTCACTTTATAAGAATCATTTTTCTTGTTTCTATATTATTATCGAATTTAAGCTGATAATAGTAAATTCCGGAAACTAAATTATTACCATCAAATTCAACTGTATAATTTCCGGCTGCTTGCGTCTTATTAACCAAAGTTGCAATTTCTCTGCCAAGAACATCATAAACAGTTAATTGTATAGACGATCCCTCGACTACGCTCGGGATGAATCCGTTTGACGTTTCACTTTTCACATTTGACGAAATTGTGTACTCAATTGTAGTGGTTGGATTAAAAGGATTTGGATAATTTTGAGAAAGTTTAAATTTTTTCTCTAATTTATTATTCTCGGTAATATTTGTTAAAGTAAGTTCAGAAAAATTGATTGACTCTGACTGATAAACATTTTTGGTTGATGAGCTCTGAATAAACGCAATAACTTTAATCTTTTCACTATTCCAAAGTTCATTTATGGTAAATTCTGCACTATAGTTTTTCTTTTCATTTAGAATTAAATCAATTGATTGACCATTTATATTAGCTATTTTTCTCATTACATTTTTATGATTTACAATACCGTTATTTCCTTGATAATTTACTTCTTCAACTACTACAAAATTTATCGTTAAATCATTTTGCTCATTTTCAAGAGTTTTTAAAATTTCAGCGTTAATTGAAAATCCATTTTCATAAAAATTACCGGAAAGTGCAATTTCATAGCTGCTTTCTTCAGCAACTAAATTGTCTAAAGTAGTTGACCAATTGCTATAACTATTTCCTACATGATTTCCATTGAAAAAAGCTTGTGGTGTTGATGAATATGGACCGTATAAATTATTTTTAGCACTTGCGTCAACGGAATTGTCCTGATGCAGCTTATCCGATGGATATGGAAAAACCATGTGATAATAAATAAATTCAATTTTATCTCCGTTTTCTGATTGAAGATAATTATCAATTGTATTATGTGCGGGTGGACAAACCGGGCAGTGAGAATTTGTGAATATTTCCACTAATACTTTTTTATCGCTTCCCATTAAAATTGAAACTAAGCAAAAAAGTAAGAAAAAAATATTTATTAAATTTTTCATGTGTTCTCCAATCACTTTATATGTTTGTTTGAAATGACAATCTAAAACCTTTGAACGGAAGAAGGTATCTGCATACACCATTTGTACAGACTTGTCCGCCTTTTTCCCTTCCGTATGAAAATGTTATTAAATTTGCTCCTGAAATTCTGTAACCCACTTCTGAAAGAAACCAATCTTTTCTGCCTGAAACATCAAAATTATTACTGGTTAGTTCATAACGTATTGCAAAAGAAATTTTTCTATAAATTGATGCAAGTATTGAAAAAAAATGATTATTAAAATTTGGCTGTTCAGAATTGTAATTATCTTCAACATTTTCAAATTCATATTGAAAAAGAGAAGAAAAATTAGTCGAAAATGTATGCTGAAATTGTAATGGAATAATAAACGAACTGATTACGTGATTGCCCGATTTTCCGGTAAAATAATTGTAAATTGTTTTTTCTCTATATGCAATTCCAAATCTAAATGCAGTATATAAATCAAAATAATATTCACCTTCACTAAAAAATTCTAAATAGGGCGAATACTTTTCATCAAAAGTAGGCAAAAAATTTGTGTTTCGTATTTCTTTCTGAAAAGTAAAATTATTGTTGAGTGCATAAAAATTATGTCGGCTTGCCAAACTAAAATTGAAATTAAAATTTAAATCTTCATTGGCTGAATAATTTGCATCAATCTGAAATCCAACTTCATCATTAAAATCAACTTGATGTAATGATCTTGAAAGAAAAACATAGCTGTGCTCTTTCATTACAATCGGCGGATTTTGAAATGGCAAAAACTTTGTTGTTCTCGTTTCATCATTTTGCAGATACGGATTTTGCTCATCGAAATTGTAATTTTTATACTCAAGGGTAATTCCAAAAGATTTATGTGCAAATGAAAATGATGAATATAGTCCGTTGCCGTTTTTTGATTTTTTAAATGAAACTGTATTTGTCCACTTGCTTGCAAAGCTTAAAAACCAACTGAATTTTTCAGAATTAAGATCAAAATAAACTTCAGGTAATTCAGAAACAGCATTAAGTTTATTCCCATCAAATTGTGGAATTACTGACTCTGCATAAATGAATGAAGTACCTAACTTAAGTGGTTCAAATAATCTATATTCAAAATTACCGCCGCGTATTTTATATTTTTCAAATCTTGTAATTGTAACTGAATCTCGAAAATTAATTTCTCCGGCAATAATTGAAGCTTTTAAGTCATCAATTTTATAGATTGCTTTAATACCATCCAGCCAAGTATCATATGCTAACCCACGATTTTCAAATAAATTTAAAACTAAACCTCTGCCATATAATTCAGATGAATTACCAACTCTTACATTTACGTTACCATCAGAAAATTCAATAAACCGTTTTTGAATTCCTTTAAATCTCTCGCCAATTTCCGGTGGATCATCATATAAAAGTCTAAAACCCAAATTAAAATTTTCAGGTAATCCAAGTCTAAAGTCCGTTAAATTTTCCAAATACTGAAAATCACTATTCAACTTACCAATGCTTTGGCTTCCATTTCCGTATCTTAAAAGATTAGATACAGAAGGGTTAATTTGAGCTGAAAGAATTGAATAAAATGTTAAGGTCAAAAATAGAATGGTTTTCAAAATTATTTCTCCAGCAGCTTCATTATTTCTTGTTCCAACTCAATTTCATCTCCTGGTAAATAGCCAATGTGTGTATAAACAATTTCTCCGTTAGTATTAATAAGCACAGATAATGGAATTGACTGGCTATTAAATTTTTGAAAAATTTCTTGATTTGGATCTAGAACTATTGGGAATGTAAGATTATGAGTAGCGACAAAAGATTTTACCTTTGCCATACTTTTAGGTGAATCTTGATTAACTCCAATTACAGTAAATCCTTTGCTTTTATATTTATTATAGTAATTTTCTAGATGCTTCATTTCTGCTCTGCACGGCTTGCACCAAGTCGCCCAGAAACTTAGCAAAGTTGGAGATTGGGAATTAACTTCGGAAAAATTTAATTCAGAGTTATCTAAAGTTTTTGCAGAGAAATTAATGTTATTTTGAGCTTCTAAAGAATGTTGTAAGACAAAAAATAAGGTGAAAAATAAAAACTTTTTCATATTAACCTCAATAAATAAGATGAATTATCTAATTATTGCTAATATGCTTAAAAAAGTTCACGAAATTATAACGAGAGTTTAAAGATTGAATTACCGGGCTGTCAATCATTGATTACTTCAAAAGTATCATTTTCTTTGTCTGAATGAATGAACCAATTTTTAATTGGTAATAATAAATTCCGCTTGCAAGATTGCTGCCATCAAATTGAATGGAATAGTTTCCCGGTTTTTGATGCTGGTTTACTAAAGTTGCAACTTCTCTTCCAAGAACATCATAAACAATTAATTTCATATTGTCATTTTGAGGAGCCCGCGACGAAAAATCTTTTATATTCTTCGCTTCGCTCAGAATGACAGATGCTGAAGGGATTGTATATTCTATTGTTGTAGAAGGATTAAACGGATTTGGGTAATTTTGGCTTAAAGTAAATTCCTTCTTAATTGAATTATCATACTTATCAACAAAAGTTAAAAGTGAATCTTTTGATTTTAATAACAATCCATAGTTACCTGAGATCCAAATGTAATTATCCTTTATTTCAATATCATAGAGTGATCCTATTAGATTATCTAATTTTAGATCCCAATTATTTCCTCCATCAGAGGTTTTAAATATTACTCCGTTTTCATATGAATCATTCCCTACAAATATTCCAATATTGTTATCTATAAAAGTCATGTCATTTATTTTAAAATTGAAATTATTTATTTCTTGCCAAGTATTACCACCATCTTTTGTTTCTAAAATGGGATATTGATATTTAGTGCCGTCATAGTAGCTTGCAGAAATCCACCCATTTAATTCGTCTTTAAAGAAAACCGATTCAAAAGAGTATTCAAAACTATTTGAAATTTCTTGCCATCCATTCAAAGGTGTGTATTTTACAACATTACTATTTCCGCCAACCGCCCAACCCGTTGAGTTAATAAATGTGGCAGAATTTAAATTTCTATATTTTTCATTTGTACTCGAAGTTTTGAATGTAGTTAACCAATTCAACCATCCATCATTTGTTTCTACAATTATTAACCCATCCGAATTAGGTCCATAAAATTGTCCAAACAAAAAGCCGTTATTCTCATCAATCATTTTAAAATCATTTACCACAAAAAGAAAATCACTAAACATATCACCAATGGAAAGTATTTCAGTCCAATTTTTGCCTCTATCAGTAGTTTTAAAGATTTTTGAAATAATACTCCAATCATGGGTTGTAGTAAATATAAATGCAGTATTTTCATCTAAGAAATTTGTTTTCTTAATTGTGTTTGGTGTTTCAAAAATTATTTCCCAATTTTTCCCGCCATCTTTAGTTGAAAAAACTTCACCATAAGAATCAACTACATGCATTCCTCCAATTTCATATCCACCGAATGCAATTCCATTTAAGGAATCTGTAAAATTTAAATTTGTAAACGGACAAGAATATTTAATCAGATCCCAATTATTTCCATTATTATTGCTAGTATAAATTGTTACATAATTTCCCAAATTGCCAATCATCACTCCTTTTCCTTGTGAATTAAAATAAATATCGGCAATTGAGAATTGTGTAAAATTATATTGTTGATTATAAAAATTGAATTCGGGATATTCGGTAATCCATGATTTTCCACCATCCGTACTTTTTAGATATGTTGTTTCTCCTTTACTATATTGCCATTTAGTGCCATATGCAATTTGTTCATTAGTAAATTTTAAACTGCTAAAACCAATTGAATCAGATTCAAATATTTGTTCCCAATTATTGCCCGAATCAGAAGTTTTGTAAATTATATTAATATAATCATTATCAGCGCCGGTTAAGTAACCAATAGAATCAGTAATAAAAAAAAATTTATCTATATAACTTAATTCGTCAAATAATTTATCAGACCAATTTATACCGCCATCATTAGTTATTAACAAATAAGGCTCGTTGTTTGAAGAATTGTAAAAACTTACCATTCCGTAAAAATCATTTAAAAATCTAATATTATTAAAATCACCCATATATTTTTGCGGAGTAATTTCATTCCAATTTTCACCTCCATCATTTGATGAAATTATTTTCCTGTAACTTGTTGCGTAAATAAAATTTTCATTTAACGCTTGAATTGAATTTACTCCGTGCCATTCTTCATATAAAGCCGTAAATTGAGTTTGCCAAGTGTTTCCGCCATCAGTTGTTTTTTGTATAAAAAAATCAACTCCATTTATATCTGAACAAACAATCCAGCCAATGGATTCATTGAGAAAATACATTCTTTGCAAAATCAGATTTTCATCGACATCCAAAATCTCCCAAGTTTTTCCAGCATCTGCTGTTTTTAAAATTGATGAAGGATAAATATAAGTCCAACCAACATTATCATTTACAAACTGCAAATCAGAGGAAAATGATCCTCTAAGACCTTCATTAAGTTTTGTCCATTGAGGAAACAATTGGAATGTTGTCATAATTAAGAACACGATGATCAGTTTAATATTTTTCATATAGGTAAGTTTTATTTCATTAAAATCATTTTCTTAGTTTGAATAAATGAACCAACTTTTAATTGATAATAATAAATTCCGCTTGCAAGATTGCTGCCATCAAATTGAATGGAATAGTTTCCCGGTTTTTGATGCTGGTTAACTAAAGTTGCAACTTCTCTTCCAAGAACATCATATACAACTAGTTGTAGTGACGCATTGCCATGCGTCTCTACAATTGGTACAGTGTAATCAATTGTAGTAGTAGGATTAAACGGATTTGGGTAATTTTGAGAAAGCCAATAATTATTTGGTAATGATTTAACATTTTTATTAACCCCTACTAAAGTTGTATCTCCGCGTTTATAATCATAAATGAATGCTGCTACTAAGGTTAGATTTTCATCATATGCATCCAAAAATCCTTTAGTTTGAAAAGATTTTCCAATTTGATTTGAATAAGATTGAGAAATATATCTAGTTGGATCAGTATCAATATTATTAAATATTTTAGTAAATCTAGTTAAAGCTTTGTTACCAGAAAATACATCTTGATATTTTTCTTCTTTTAAATAAATTGAATCTATTTCAAAATCATTTGAATAATTTACAAATGTTTCGAATGACGATCCTATTTCAGAATGAAAATCAACTACAAGATATTCTTCATTATTATTAACACCATTTTGTAATCTATAAACTTGAGCCTTAACTGAATCTATTCTTTCATAATAAATTTTAATAGTGTTAGTATCACTTCTTGTTTCTTTTGTTTCAAAATATTTTTTTCCGTTTTGTAAAAGAGTGTCTTTTGTAACTTCCTTAGTAAGAATATAATTGCGCGGATCATCAACCCAAACTGGAATATAATTAACTTCATAATACCATTTATTTCCTACTTCTAAAGGATAGTATGAAAGCAATTCATTTGAAATTACTTGTTTAATTGGAATTTGGTTTCCATTAGTAATTTCCCAAATTGTAAAACCAGTTGCTGCGTAAATTGTGTCTGTATTTGGAATATTATAAATACCAACAATATTTTTATCAAGTGTATGGATAACATTAAAAGTTTGCCCATAGTCTGTAGATTGATAAATATTATTATTTGTTGCAAAAGAAAATTTTCCTGAAATTAAATCATCTACACTTATTGAAATTTTTTGCTGACTTGTAAAAAGTAAATTCCAGCTGTCTTTATTTCCGTAATTATCTGATACAAATAAAAAGTATTTGTCTTCTTTTTGAGTAACTGCATAAATATGAATTCCATCAATATCATAATAAAGATTTTCACGAAGGAAATTCCAATTACCGCTTTCCTCAACAACTTCTGATGTTAAACCAGCATCATAAGATTTTGTTAAGTTGTTTAATGAGTCAATGCCGAACATTATTGAATCTGAAGATGGATAAAGCGAAAGGAGATTGAAGGGCACAATATTTAAATATTCCCAATTTGTTGAATCAAATGGCCAAGTTTTTCCATAATCATAGCTTTTTATATAACCTGGATTATAATTTAATTCTCCCAAATTAAGATAAAGAACATTATTTCGTTTTTGATCAATTTGTAAATGAGAATGACCATAAAGTAGAATTTGATTATAAATATTATATTTAGGATTAATTAACGAATCTGAACCGGATACCGCACCAAAACTTGTATATATAATATTGTTGGGATTACCTGAATAGAAATCATAATCAGTAATTTCTCTTACTCCAAAATCTCCCGTCTGCCACCATCCGGTTTCTTCAGTGATTGTAGAATCTGAATAATTGCTTAGATCAAATACATTAATCTTTTTCCCTTCATAATAGTAACCCCATATTGGTTTATCTTCTTCATAAATCAAAAAACTTCTACCAGTAGAATCAGTTATGCCAAACATATTAATAATTTCATTTTCAACTTGTGAATAATTAGTACTTGCAAAAAATAAAAGAAGACTTAAAACAAACTTTTTCATAAATATCTCACTTCATTAAAACCATTTTCTTAGTTTGAATAAATGAACCAACTTTTAATTGATAATAATAAATACCGCTTGCAAGATTGCTGCCATTAAAATGAATAGAGTAGTTCCCTGGTTTTTGAGGCTGGTTTACTAAAGTTGCAACTTTTCTTCCAAGAACATCATAAATAATTAGTTGTAGATGCGATCCCTCGACTCCGCTCGGGATGAATCCGTTTGACGTTTCACTTTTCACATTTGGCGGAATATTGTATTCTATTGTTGTGATTGGGTTAAACGGATTTGGGTAATTTTGAGAAAGTGAAAAATTATCAAAAACATTCTTTTTATTATCTTTTATACCAACAATAGTTGTATCACCATAAACAATTCCATTTATTGTACATCCAATTAGTTTTATCTCAGAATATCCAAAATCAAATTCATTCAGTTTTTGTGTTATTCCAATTCCTTCTGAAAAATTCATTCTGTAAGTAAAAAGCGAACTTAATTCATAAGTTTTTAAAATTCTTTTTTTACTCCATAAAAGAGTATCAGAATTTATAACATTAAATATTATTCCTTCGTATGTTTCAGTTTCATCGCTAAATGATGCTAATAAATCATATTGTAAATATTCTATTTTATCTTCAAATGAATGTCTTCTATAAATAGATCCATTAACAGAGTCAATTCTTAACCAATATTTATCTCCAAACGGATATGAATTTAAATAGAAATATCTATTTCCATTTTCAATTACTGTATCTTTAACTATCTCTTCGGAATAATAATAGTTAAATGGAATTGGCCTTGTTTCATAAGATGTTCCTGAATTACCATAGAACCACTTATTTCCCACTTCAATAGGATACATTTCTAAACTGTGTTTAATTGATTTATTAAATAAGTACTGGACTGAATCTTGGGTGATTTTTATAATCCCATTTGGATTGGATGCAAACAAAATATCTTCATTAGGTTTTTTATAAATTCCGTTTGCATGATGATTCAGTTCTGTGTAAAGAGTAAAATTGTTTCCATAATTTTCTGATATATAAATATTATTACCTTTTGACATAAAAATATTTCCAGAAATAGAATCATCAAGACATATTGAAATATTATTAGATATTATTTGATAATCCCAACTTTCTGCTTCTCCAAAATTATATGAAACAGCAAAAATGCTAAAGATAGATGAATAGTAATCGCTATATTCATAAATATTTGTTATTGCATATATATGTTTTTTATCTATATCAAAATATAATTTTGAGTCAGGATTCCATTCAAAATTGTTTTCTACAATTGAAAAGGTTTTGCCATTATCAATAGATTTCATAAGGTTATTGTCAATATTTAAACCAAAAACAACAGATTCATTATATGGAGAACATGTTAAATATCTCAATTGTGCAATTTGAAAAAAATAAGAAGAATCACCAGGCCATGTGTAACCGCCATCGAAGCTTCTGTAAACCCAATTTCCACTTACTACATTTATTTTATTTAAATCATCACTTGGTAAAAAAATGTCATCTACAAATCCTAATAATCCAATAATTTCTCCTTGATCATAATGAATTACTCTTGAATCAGGATCGATACCCAAAGAATTTATTGCATAAATATATTTGTTTGGATCATTTTCTATAAATTCAATATCCACCATTGTGTGAAACTGTAAATGATTTTCTGGAAAGTATATATTTTCGAAACCTTTAAATAATTCATATTTAGTTTTATTATTGTTATTGAACAAATTGTAAGTAATAATGTTAGAATCAACATCAGTGCTTAAAGTTTTATGAGATGTTTGATAAAATAAAAATGTTTCACCATCTTCATTATCAAATCCTCTGAGTGAAGTAATAACTGTATCCGTTTGAGAAAAGCTTAATGAGGCTAGAAATATTATAATTACGACCACTCTAAAAAATTTCATAAATAACTCACATTTTACTTCACTAAATTCATTTTGCCTACAACAGTATGTTCGCCGACTTTTATTTTGTAGAAATAAATTCCGCTTGAAACCATTTTGCCAAATTGATTATCTCCATTCCATTTTGTTAAATAAGTGCCTGCTTGTAATTTTTCATTCAGCAATTCTTTTACAACTTCACCTTGTATATTATAGATAGTAAGTTTAGTTGGACTGTTAGATAGATTTTGAGGAATTGTAAATCTGATTACAGTACTTGGATTAAACGGATTAGGATAATTTTGAGCAATAATAATTTCTTTTGGAATTATAAATTCATTGTTAGGATTTTCTATATCTGTCAATAAATGTAAACCTTCGCCTTTAATATTTCCATCATTATTGGCTAAGTAAATATTTACCCAATTTGGTCTGGAGCTTTCTTTTACAAGATAATTTTCTTTCCATTCATCATCTGTCAAACGGTAAAAATTTGTTGAAGTATATTCATAATAACTTGCTACCGGTCCAACGTAAGAAATATATTCATTGGCTGAGTTTTTTGCTACAATGACTGCTAAGTCAATGGGTCCCGTGCCAGCGTGTTTAACCCAGCCAATAAGGTAGCCTCCTGCATCTGTTGGAGCTGTATGATAATCAGCTACTAAAAAATCTTCTTTATGAAAATCATCTTGTTCCCAATCTTCATAAAATAAATTAGGATACCAACCTACGTGTTCAGGTCCGGCACATCCCATATGAGGATTATCATAAAGCATTTGCTGCAAAAAGTATTTTTCGTTTTCATTTAATTCAATATTATCAAGTTCTTTTTGAGCAATAATTCCCAAGGTATCTGCAACTCCTTCTAGCAATTCAAAATAATTATTAAAAGAATTTTTTGTGTAGTTACTAAATGAAGATATATTATTTAGTTTAGCTAAAGTATTTTCTGCTAAAACTTTTATTGTACTAAAAAATTGTGGTACTGGTTCAACATAACTGTATGGATAAGAACATGTAGCTCCGCCGGTATATGATTGCTTAGCATAAAGTAAATTATCATGCCTTAATTCAGTCCAAGAAGCTAATTGAGAATTCATCTTTTGCTGCCACCAAGCTGCAGTCTGCATAAATGAAGGCAGATTTTCTCTTTCTTCCGGCGGATTTAAACTTTTAATTGAATTCAGCCATAGATTATAAATTGAATGCTTCCAAAATTCATCATCATAACTATCAATTAAATATCTTAAAGCGGCTAAGTTTGGTGAATATGAATAAGTATCAAGTTCATCTTTAAGAAGTTGAGCTGCTGCATCATTTCCCAAAGCAAAAAGAATATCTAAAGTTAAAGGAAGCATGCGTTTGGTTTCAACTTTATCATAAACAACACTTCCGGTTACATAAGAATCAATTACAAATCTTTGACCAAAAGGCATAAAGGCTGAAGCAGGTTCTATTTTATCAGGTGACATCGGATCATGAATTAATATTTGTGATAATATTTTTTGTCCGGCAAATGATTTAGTTTTCAACACTTCTTGGAATTGCTTAACAACATTTGTATCAAGCAATAAATCAACATTAGTAATTCCCGATTCATTTAACACTTCTTCTAAATCTGGTAATGTTGTATTATCCTGATCACCAACAAATGTTTTAATAATAAATTCTATCTCGTCAAATATTTCTCTGGAATTAGAAATCTCTATTAATTTTGAAAGTAGAGATGAAATAATTATTTGTCTTTGTTCATCTTCAATAGGCACTTTTACATCATCCTCAACCG
Source organism: Ignavibacteriales bacterium (assembly GCA_020635275.1). Taxonomy (GTDB): domain Bacteria; phylum Bacteroidota; class Ignavibacteria; order Ignavibacteriales; family Melioribacteraceae. The sequence continues at coordinate 36,988 of JACKAA010000002.1, read as the reverse complement.
GAGCAATTAAATAAAGTTCAATTTTACCAAACCACATCATTGTTCTGAAATATCTTGCAAGCTGCGGATAATTTGAATCATCATAATGCCCACGTGGTTTAAATTGACTAAAATCAATTTTTCTTGGAGTTGAAGAAAATAAAGGTATTTCTTCGAATTCTTCTGAATTTACATAATTTATTAAATCTGTTATTGCATCTCTATTATCTTGGTAATAGGGCAGTGGACTCATATCCATTAATCTTCGTGCAACTGAAATATATACATCTAAATCTTTAAGCATAGTTTCCAATTCTGGTTTATCGCTGTATAATGGCACCAAATTCGAAAATTCATTACGTATATTTTCGAGTAATGTGGTAACGTGGGAAATTAATATATCCAATTCAGTATTCTTTAAAATCTTATCATAAGAAGAATGAAAAGCGTGAAGAATAGCATCTGAAGAAATATATACCGGTAAATCTTTGTGATAAATATCTTCAAATTGATGACCAAACGAACCTTGCTGCAATCTTTCAGTTACAACAAATCCATTTTTATTTATTAGAGATATTTCATCTTGTGTAAGCTCATATTTTATTTTTACTGAATCAAAATATGCTGCATTATTATAACTTTCATTTACTCTCGAAATAAATAATCCTGCAGAATACATTTCCATTAATTGTGGAGAAGTAAGATTTTGATTATCTGTTAAAAACTGTTTGTAAGCCTCAGTACTAAATTGTGAAAATAGATTTGAAGAAAATGCAAAGGCTAAAATGAGTAAAAATTTTACATGTTTCATGTTTCCGCCAATTTTTTATTGCAAATAAGCAAACAAAATATATTTAGTCAATTTTATTAATTATACAAGCAAATCCTATACCATCAATAAAGCTTAATTTTTCATATAAAAATGAACTATAAATTAATTTCACTACGAATTTTATTCGTAAGTGCGAATAATTTTCGTAGTAAAGAGAAAAATTTATTTAAGCAATATCATTTTTTTTGTTTGTGAAAAACTGCCATAAGATAGTTTATAGTAATAAATTCCGCTTGATAATTTATTCCCATCAAACTGAATTTTATAATTACCAGGATTTTGAGGTTGGTTTACTAAAGTAGTAATTTCACTTCCTAAAACATCATAAACAACTAGTTGTAGAGACGCATGGCCATGCGTCTCTACATTTGGAATGGTGTATTCTATTGTCGTACTTGGATTAAACGGATTTGGGTAATTTTGTGATAAATTAGAATTATTTAATATTTTTTCTTCTGAGATGTTTGTAAGATTTAGAATACCATTTTCATTATAAATTGCAATCCCATACTCTGGGTATCCAGAAAACCAAATATTATTATAATTATCAATCATAACATTCCATACCTTATTTGAAGGAATTCCAAAATTGTCTTTGGTTAAGTAATAAAATTTATCATCTAAAATTTTTAATACACCAGAAGAAGTAGCATCCCAGAGTTTACCTTCATTATCAATTTGTAAAACATTTTTGCTTTGCAAAAGTAATGGTCCAACTTGAGAAGAATCAAATAGTATCCACTCGGAAGATTGAATATTGTATTTTGCATAATTATATATATCATTATTACCCCACCAATCTGGTGAGCCTAACGGATTCGCTGAAATCCATAAATTATCTTCTTGATCAATACATAAGCCGTTTACGCTATAACTTACTTGAATTTGGTGATTATTTAAGAAATTTGAATTTGAGATCTTTTTCACAAGTTTACCATCGAATTTAATCAGTTCGCCACCATCATCCATACCTATCCACTTATTTTTATCTTTATCTATTACTATTACATTAATTTCTTTATCTAAACTATCCGATTCTATTTTAATAAATTCATTAAAATTATACTTATATAAACCATTATAATACGTACCAAACCAAATAAGATTATTTTCTTCGACAGCTATTGCTGAAGCGCCAATATCGGTTTCAATAATATTCCAGACTCCATTTTCTAAATAATAAATATTTGATCCTAAAGCCCATAATCTGTTAAATTGATCTTTAAGAAGATAGCTTATTTGTGAGTTTTCTAAGACAGAGCCAATGGTATCAAGTCTTGTCCAACCTGTAATTAATCCAAATTTAAAAAGTGATGAATTTCTTGAAGTAGCAACATAATATTCATCATTATATTGAGCAAAAGATATAACCCTATTGCTAATAAGTGGTGAATTCGAAGTATTAAAATAAAACCATTGATTATTTTGAGCAATTATTGCACTGTAAAAAATAAATATCCAAAAATTTAATGTTATTTTTTTCATATTTTTATTTCAGATAGTTAATATTTCAAAATTTCTGAAGTACGTTCAAATCTTATACCATTAATAAACCCAATTTTTAATTTAAAAATGAAGTATAAATTAATTTTACTACGAATTTTATTCGTAAGTGCGAATAATTTTCGTAGTAAAGAGAATAATTTATTTAAGCAATATCATTTTTTTTGTTTGCGAAAAACTGTCGTAAGTTAGTTTATAGTAGTAAATTCCGCTGGTGAGATTGTTGCCATCAAATTTAACGGAATAATGGCCGGGTTTTTGAGGGTGGTTTACTAAAGTAGAAATTTCTCTTCCTAAAACATCATAAACAACTAGTTGTAGAAACGCTCCCTCGATTCCGCTCGGGATTAATCCGTTTGACATTTCACTTTTCACATTTGACGGAATTGTGTATTCAATAGTTGTAGTTGGATTAAAAGGATTTGGATAATTTTGGTAAAGTTCAAAATTTGCTGGAAGATTATTTTCTACATTTTCACTTTTCACAATTTCATTTAAATCAATTTTGTACATTCCGCGACCATGAGTTCCTATTGCCAAATAATTTTCCTTTTTGTGGATTTTCATATCGTTAACAACAACAATAGGTAAATCATTTGTCAGAATCTCCCAACTTTCTCCTTTGTTATAACTTACAAATGCTCCAACATCATTCCCAAGATAAAGAACGTCAGTATTATTGTAATCAATTGTAAAAGCATTAACCGGAGCATCAGGCAGATTAGATGAAATATTATTCCAGGTTTCACCCATATTATCACTTTTAAAAACTCTCGGTTCAGGATCTGCCCATTTTAATCCTGAAAAAGTAGCATAAACTACATTTTCATCCTTTGGATCAACCGTAACACGTGTGACCCATCTAAATGGTAATTCAGCAGAAATATCTTTCCAGTTAATTCCATAATCTGAACTTACCCAAACTAAACCGTCATCAGTTCCAACATAAATTACATCTGAATTTGATGGGGCTACGGCAATAGTTGTAATTGTTCCGGTTCTGGTTTCAGAAGTGTATTCTGTTAATTGTGGACTAACTGCATTCCAAAGTTCTGCAGAATTCTCCGTGCGGTATAAAGTATGTGTTCCATAATATAAAACATTTGAGAAATTTGGATCCATAACAACCGGAGTTGACCAATTTGTAGGCTCATTTGAATTTACTCCATTTAGAGCCCAACTAAATGATGTTCCGCCATTTGAACTTTTTCCCAATCCACCAAATTGTGATTCTGCATAAATAATTTCCGGATTATTCGGATCAACAATAACATAAAAACCATCTCCACCATAAATAGATTGCCAATCATTTGTGCTTCCAGTTAAAGTTCTAATCGTATTATTATCTTGTGTTCCTCCGTATAATCTTAAAGGAAATGTTTCATCTAAACCAATTTCATAAAATTGTGTAATGGGTAATTGTTTTGGCTGCGACCAAGTTTCACCTCCATCCGCGGAAATATTAATTCCACCGTCATTTCCGTTGATAATATAATTTGGATTATTTGGATGAAAAGCTAGTGCATGATGATCAACATGCAATTGAGATGGACCGCCATAACCGTAACTAAAATTCCAATTTGTACCACTGTTACTGGATTTCATTAATGGTACATCTAAAACAAAAATTGTTTCTGGTAATTCGGGATGAACTCTAAGCTGCCCAAAATACCAGCTAAAGTTACTGCTTCCGGTAAAACTGTCATTTGTTAAAATCCAGTTCTCTCCACCATCGACTGATTTATATAAACCAAAAGGTTCAGCGCCATCATTGTATAAAGCATAAATAATTGATGGATTTGATTCTGAAATGCTTAAACCAATTCGTCCAATTTTATTTGTTGTTGGATCCGGTAAACCGTTTTCGGGTCCAAGTTTATTCCAATTAATTCCCCCATCTGTAGTTTTATAAATTCCACCGGTTGGGCCAAAAAGATGAGTGCCTGATAAAAGTACAGGTCTTCTAACTCTTTCCCACATAGCTGCATAAAGAATATTAGAATTTTGTGAATCCATTATCAAATCAATTGCACCGGTTGAATCGCTTACAAAAAGTGATTTTTCCCAAGTTAATCCGCCATCTTCACTCAGGTAAACACCTCTTTGCGGATTAGGAGTAAAATATGAACCGACTGCGGCAACAAAAACTTTTTGTGAATTTTGCGGATCAATTATTATTCTACCAATTGAAGCTGTTGAGTCTAATCCAATAAATACCCAGGTTTGTCCGCCATTAACAGATTTATAAATTCCTAATCCGGGAAAATTATTATGACCTCCATTTGCTTCACCCGTTCCCACATAAATTATATCTGGATTATTTGGATCGATTCCAATATCACCGATTGATAAGCATGGTTGATCGTCAAAAATTGGGAACCAATTATTACCGGTATCAGTAGATTTAAAAACTCCTCCTGTTGCTGCTGCAGCATAAACTATATTTGGACTGACCGGATCAAATTCTATATCAACAATTCTTCCGCCAATATTTGTCGGACCCGCAAATTCTAGATCTGCAGTTATTTTTATATTATTAGAATTATTTGATTTTTTCTGAAATTTTAACATTTTTAGATCATTTATGGCGTTTTTATAAGCATTTTTATCATAATCAAAATAGGGGAATGTTCTTTTAATTAACTCAAAATCTGAAGGATAAAACTTTTCGTTTGAATAGAAACGCTCGGTTATAATATCAAAATTGAATAAAAATTGCTTTTCAAAAGTTTTGAAAAGTAAAAAAAAGGCAATTATTGAAACAAAATAATATTTAAATGGTTTATTCATAAGTCTATTTAAAATTTTAAGCAAAAAGTTAGAATTATTATATGTAAAAATATAGGTACAATATAATCGTTAAAATCAATAAATATATAGATACTTCTCAAAAATTAAGTACTCAATAAAAATATTGAAACTAATTATAACTGACTGCATCATATTTACAACAAAAAAGAAAGAAAAAAGTGAATAAGAATTTAATAATTAAAAGAATTTTTCCAGTAGTTGGTGGAGCGGTTTTAGGTTACACATATTATCACTTTATTGGATGTAATTCAGGTTCATGTGCAATAACCAGTAACCCTTATATTTCTACAGCTTACGGAGCATTTTTAGGTTTAATTTTTGCAATTCCATCTAAAAAGAAAAATGAAAAACCAAGCAATAACTAAAGAAATAGAAATAGAAGATCTTGTAAAGCAAATCCCGGATGCAGTTGTGTATTTGATGGAAAAGGGAATTAGATGTTTACGGTGCGGAGAACCAATTTGGGGAACATTGGAAAATGCCGCAAAAGAAAAAGGGTTTAATGATAAAGAAATTATTAAATTTGTTAAAGAATTAAATAATATTAAGAAAAAGTAAAAATTTTTATTGATTCCTTAGGAGTAATAATGGCAGAAAATAAATTGAAAACTGAAGAAAAAAAGGGGTTTAATTTGCAGAATCCAAAACATAGAAGTTATTTATATACCGGATTATTTTTCGCAGCGGTAATATTTTTCTTTATAATTAACAACACAAACGGAGAACCTGAAGAAGGTCCTTATCCGCCAAATTATAATACTGTTAATGCATCAGAGTTAGTCAACTTATCTGATTTTAGAGGTAAAGTTGTTATTATTGATTTTTGGGCAACTTGGTGTCCACCTTGCCGAAAAGGAATTCCAGATTTAGTTGAACTTAAGAAAGAATTTAAAGGAAAAGATGTAGAGATTATTGGAATTTCTTTAGATAGTTTTACTAGAGGCGGAGCAACCAAAGATGACGTAGTTCCATTTATAAAAGATTACGGCATTAATTACCCAATAGTTTTAGGTGATCCAAATGTAACTCAGCAATATGGAGGTATTAATTCAATTCCAACATCATTTGTTGTAGATAAAGAAGGTTATATCATTGCGGGATACCCTGGTTTAGTTCCTAAAGAACAATATGTAAAAGACATTAACAAAGCATTATCTCAAGATTATGTTTCTGACAAAAAATATATTGCACCGGAATTTTCATTACCAAAGGCAAAATAAAATGAAGAAAGTATATCTACTAATTTTTTCAATTATAGTTTTATTATTTATTTCCTGCAATAGTTCTGAAAAAGTTGATGAAGAAGAACTTAAAGCGGAAATGGAAAATTATGCCACTGAGTACATGGTTAGTTTAAAAACAGTTTTAGTTGAAAACATGAAAGCAGGCGGTCCTCAATTGGCAATTAATGTTTGTGCAGATACTGCAATGACGTTGGCAAAAAATTATTCTGAAAGCAGAAATGTTCAAGTAAAGAGATTTAGTTTCAAAAACAGAAACGCTTCAAATGTTCCTGATGTATTTGAAGAAAAAGCACTAAAATATTTTGAAAAGCTTTTAGCAGAAGGTAAATTAAATTCAGAAACCTTTATTTTAGAACAAGAAAAATTAGGCAGCAGTAAATTTGCTAAATATGTTCGACCAATTTTTGTTGATTCACCTTGTTTAAATTGTCATGGAAGTGAATCTCAAATTCTTGAAGAAGTTAAATTGGTATTAAATGAAAAGTACCCTAATGATAAAGCAACCGGATTTAAAATTGGTGATTTAAGAGGAGCGATTTCTGTAACTAAAGAATTGTAAGGTTTTAATTAAATCCGATAACATTAAATGCTATCGGATTTTTTATTGTAAAATTAGTTGTTACTGGAAAAAGTGTTTTTCATTTCTAAAAATTCACCAAACCTTTCTAAAACTTCCCAAGAATAAATACCCGCATCTTCACCGTCTTTCCATTTTATAGTTATTGCATAATTCCCAACTTTCTGTATATCAGCAACTTCATACTTACCAGGTTTATCGGGTCCTTTTGGCGGTGGGGCATAATGTTTCCAAAGAATAGTTTCTCCTTTGTTGCCCGCGTCAGGAGATTCATCTCTTAAAAATGTTAAAGGATAATTTATAGTTTTACCATTATCCCATTCTATAATTAATGATTCTTGTTTATTGAGTTTTATTTTTTTTGGTCTTGCCATAGTTTTAAGAAAATAGAAAATTAAAATAAAGTAATAGAAATAAAATGCCTAAAGAACTAAAAAAGATTTAACAAGAACTTTAGGCTTTTAAAATTAATCATTTCCAAGTATTAAAGGTAATCCATCTTTACCTGCACCAATTACAACTACTTTTGAATTTTGTGAATTGGCTAATTTTTCAGTTGCTTCAATACCTTTCCACTTTAACAAGTTTGCATTAATCCCATCTGATACAATTGATTGAAAATCAGCGATACCTTTTGCTTCAATACGTTTTCTATCTGCTTCCTGTTTTTCTTTTTGCAGAATAAAAGACATTCTTTGACTTTCCTGTTCGGCTTGTAATTTTTCTTCAATTGATTGTGTTAAACGAGGTGGTAATGCAATTTGTCTTAGAGGTGCACTTTCAACAGTTATTCCTCGTTGTGCTACCATTTTTTGCAATTCTGAAGTAATTTCATTAGCTAATTGTTCTCTTGCTTCTGTGTATAGCGCTTTTGCTTCAAATTTAGCTGTAACACCACGAACAACAGATCTAAATTGCGGTATAAGAATAACATTAAGATAATCACCAGCTTCAACTGTTTTGTAAATATCATTTGCCATTGCCGGATCAACTCTATATAAAAGACTTATTTCTAATTGCACTGGCAATCCTTCTTTTGAGGGAACCGTCATTGTTTCTTTTAATTCCTGGGTTTTAAAACTGTACTTAATTATTCTTGCAAGTGGATTGACTAAATTTACACCTGGTTTCAAAGTATTATCACTTACCATCCCAAGAAAATCAACAACGCCTACTGTTCCGGCTGGTATAACAGTAAACACTTGAGCTGCCGAAAAAATCAAAGATCCAATGGCTATAATTAATGTTATTGTTGCTTCTTGTAAACGTCTAGCTTTTTTAACATTCAGGTGAATTAAGAAAAATACCACCGCTGCAATAATTCCTACTATAAAAAACATGAATCCTCCTATATTTATCTAATAATTAATTTTATAAGCTTAACCGGTTTTACTTTTTTATGTGAATAAACAACTGCATCGGAAATCATTTTTTTTACTATATCAATTGATGATTTTTTATCTGAATAAATTTCTGCAATTTCCTGACCTTTGTTAACTTTATCACCAATTTTTATTTTGAAAATAATGCCTGCAGACGGATCAATTTTATCTTCTTTTGTTTTTCTGCCTGCACCTAATTCCAATGCAGCCATTCCAATTTGATAGTTATCTACTTTCTCTAAATATCCTGTAAAGTTTGAACTTATTGTTTCAGAATATTTTGCTTTTGGGTATTTATCCGGATTCTTAATGAAGAAAGTATTTCCGTTTTGCAATTCCACAATTTGTAAAAACTTTTCAAATGCTTTGCCAGATTTTACAATGTCTTTTGAAATTTCAATTCCTTCATTAATACTTTTGGCTTTTCCTCCTAAATAAATCATTGCTCCGGATAGATTAAAAGTTACTTCGTTTAAATCTTTTACATTCTCACCTTGCAAAACTTTTATTGATTCGTACACTTCAAGCCAATTGCCAATATAATTGCCTAACGGTTGATTCATATCAGTAATAAATGCAATTACTTTTTTATTGAAAGATTTTGCAGTTGTAATTAATGAATCCGCCAGTTCTTTAGCTTCTTTAAGTGATTTCATAAAAGCACCGCTGCCGGTTTTTACATCTAAAACTAAGCCATCAATTCCTTCTGCAAGTTTTTTACTCATTATGCTTCCGGTAATAAATGGAATTGATTCAACAGTTGCTGTTACATCTCTTAACGAGTAAATTAATTTATCAGCTGGTGCAATATCTTTCGTTTGACCAATTAAAACAGCACCGCATTCTTTAATAACTTTTTTATATTGAGTTAAAGATAAATTAGTTTTAAATCCTGGAATGGTTTCTAATTTATCAAGAGTGCCTCCGCTATGTCCTAATCCTCGTCCGGAAATCATTGGAACATTTACGTCTGCAGCCGCTACAATTGGTGCAAGTATTAATGATGTTTTATCCCCAACTCCACCTGTTGAATGTTTATCAACTTTCATCCCTTCAATTTCAGATAAATCAATTACCTTTCCACTATAAAGCATTGCATTAGTTAGTGAAGATGTTTCTTTTTTGCTTAATCCTTTTAAATATCCAGCCATTAAAAATGCAGAAAATTGATAATCGGGAATTTCTTTTTTTGTATATGAATCAATTAAAAATTTAATTTCATCATCGGTTAGATTTTTACCATCTCTTTTTTTCTTAATAAGGCTAACGGTATTCATATCAATAATAAATAGTTAATAATAGTGACAATATACTAAATTGGATATAAAAATTAAGATATAGATATATTGAATTTATATGTCAATTTAGATATAATGAAATAATAAATCTTATTGTATTAATAAAAATTGAGGCTGTTATGTTTGATCCTAATTATAAGTTCACTTGTGTTGACCGATTTTTAAAATATGTTAAGTATGATACTCAATCAGATGAAGAATCAACAACGTTTCCAAGTGATCCAAAACAACTTGAACTCTCAAAAGATTTAGTTACTGAATTAAAAGAAATTGGTTTGCAAGATGCACACATGGATGAAAATGGATATGTTATTGCAACTCTGCCGAGCAATACAGAAAAGGATGTTCCTGTAATTGGTTTTATTGCTCATGTTGATACATCACCGGCAGTTAGCGGAAAAAATGTTAATCCTCAAATTGTAAAAAATTACCAAGGAGGAGATCTTAAATTAATGAATGGAGCGGTAATAGATGCTGAGAATAATCCGGAACTGAAAGATATGATTGGTTTTGATATAATTACTACTGATGGCACAACATTGCTTGGAGCTGATGATAAAGCAGGTATTGCAGAAATTATTGATGCAGTAAATTATTTAGTTCAGCATCCGGAAGTTAAACACGGTACAATTAAAATTTGTTTTACACCTGATGAAGAAGTTGGACGCGGTGCGGAAAAATTTAATGTTGAAAAATTTGGAGCAAAATTTGCATATACTATTGATGGCGGAACCAGAGGTGAAATTGAAACCGAAACATTTAGTGCAGATGCTGTTGTAATTGAATTTATCGGTAAAAATGTTCATCCGGGATATGCAAAAGGTAAAATGATTAATTCTTTAAAGATGGCATCTTATTTTATGGAATTGCTTCCTAAAGATAAATTATCACCAGAAACAACTGAGGGAAGGGAAGGATATGTTCATTGTACATCAATAAATGGCAATGAAGAAAAAACAGTTCTAAAATTTATTATACGCGATTTTATTGATGAAAAGCTAAAAGAGTTTGAAGATTTTCTAAAAGATTTAGTTGATAAAACTGTTACACAATTTCCCGGATCCAGTTTCACATTTAAAATAATTGAACAATACAGAAATATGAAAAATATTTTGATTCAGCATCCTGAAATTGAACAGAATGCACTTGAAGCATTAAATAGATTAGGTATCACTCCAATTCAGCATCCAATTCGCGGCGGAACAGACGGAAGCAGATTAAGTTTTATGGGATTACCAACACCAAACTTATTTGCAGGCGGTCATAATTTCCATGCGATTACAGAATATGTTGCGATTCAGGATATGGAAATGGCTACCAAGACAATTGTTGAATTGAGCCAAATATGGGAAGAAAAAGCTAATTTAGCTTAAAATACATTTCACTAAAAGAGATTGTATTAAATTTTTAATCTGAAGAAATTATAAAAATTGGTGCAATCTCTTTCTTTTATCCAATTAAAAAACTTAGTATTTTCCTAAATCAAATAAATTTTTGGGGTATTAAAATGGTTACTTTAGAAAAAATGACCATTACAGAGGTTTTAAAAAGATCAGTAAATCTATTTGCAGGCAAAGTTGCCCTTTCTGGTATTGATGGAAATGCCGTAAGTTATAATGAATTAAACAATAAAGTTGAGAAAATTTCTAACTTCTTAAAGGATCAGGGAATTGTTAGCGGAGATAGAGTTGCAATATTAAGTGAAAATTCTCCTAATTGGGGAATTTCTTATTTAGCAATTACTACAATGGGAGCAGTTGCTGTTCCAATAATGACAGAATTTCAGTCAGCCGATGTTCACCATATTTTACGTCATTCGGGAAGTAAAGCAATTTTTATTTCAGCAAAATTATATGAAAAAGTAGAAGAATTTGTTTCTGAAAATTTAAATACTTTTATTTTAATAGACGACTTCAGCATAATACCGCATTCAAAATCTACAGACTTAATAAGCACAACATTAAAAGAAGGGAAACGTGAATTTGCAAAAATTCTAGATGCTGCATTAAAATTTGTAGGTGTAAAAAATGAAGAAGTAGATGAAGATGATTTAGCAGCAATAGTTTATACATCCGGCACTACCGGTCATTCAAAAGGTGTAATGTTAACCCATAAAAATATTGTTTTTGATGCAATTGCAACTTCAGATTTTGTTGGTGTTACAGAGACAGATAGAATGCTTTCACAATTACCTTTAGCTCATACAATGGAATGTACTTTAGGACTTATATTTCCTATTATGGTTGGAGTATCTGTTTTTTATCTTGAAAAACCACCGACTGCCGCAATCCTTTTGCCAGCATTAAAAAAGGTAAAACCTACAATTATGATAAGCGTGCCTCTTATAATTGAAAAAATTTATAAGATGAAAATATTACCCGAAATAAATCGTAAAGCACTTACTAGAAATTTATACAAAGTTCCAGTACTCAGGAAAAAAATAAATAAGGTTGCCGGCAAAAAATTACTTGACACATTTGGTGGGGATTTAAGAATGTTTTGTATCGGAGGTGCTGCGTTAGCCCCTGATGTTGAGAACTTTTTAGGTGAAGCAAAATTTCCATATGCAGTAGGATATGGATTAACTGAAACTGCTCCATTAGTTACTGGTACTGATAATTTCAAAGTTCGTTTTGGTGCGGCCGGTACTGTACTTTATGGTATGGAAGTAAAAATTGTTGATCCAGATACAACAACCGGAGAAGGTGAAGTTTATATTAAGGGTCCAAACGTAATGAAAGGTTATTACAAAGATCCTGATAAAACAAAAGAGGTTTTAACTGAAGACGGCTGGTTTAAGAGCGGTGATTTAGGATTTATGGATAAAGAAGGATATTTATTTTTAAAAGGAAGATCTAAAAATGTAATTATTGGTTCAAATGGTAAAAATATTTATCCGGAGGAAATAGAGTCAGTTATTAACGAAAATAGTTTTGTACTTGAGTCTTTAGTTTATGCCTCTGCAGGTAAAATTATTGCCAGAATACATTTAAATTATGAAGAACTGGATGAAGAATTAGGATTAAAAGATGTTAATGAATCAGAGGCTAGAAAAAAAGTTGATAATCTTTTAAATGAAATATTGATGATGGTTAATAAAAGAGTCTCTACTTTTTCAAAATTGAATAAAGTTATTGAGCAGCCTGAACCTTTTGAAAAAACGCCGACAAAGAAAATTAAAAGATATTTGTACACATAATTTAAATTAAATGATTCCTTGTTTTGCGGGAATCATTTTAATTTTTATTTTCATTCAAAGTTTCAAAATATCTTCTAATTAAATCCTCATAATCTTTTGAATAACCTTCCTTAAAAGATTTTAATAATTCTTCGCGCAACAAATCTTTGGTTCTTTCATTACTCAATATTAACTCTTCAGGAGATTCTAAATTAAACTCTTTACCTGAAAATGATTCACGATTCTTTTCAAAATCTCTATCGTTTATTGAACTTTGAGCATCAAGCAATTTTGAAAGAATTCTTTCCTGCTTTTTTATAAGTTCATCATCAATTTTTTTTGTGTTCATCCCGGAAACAACTTCTTTCATTTCACTGAGAACTTTATCTAAATCAGCTGCAAGTTTTTTTGATTCTCCAGATTCTTTTGCCTCTTTATTTAATTCTGCTAAAGATTTCTGAATTGCTGCTTGTTCTTGAGCTAATCGCTGCAATTGAGCTTGCTGCTGCATAGTTAGCTGACCTTGTTTCATCATTTGTGTCATTTTGTTCAAACCCATTTGCTGTTGTGCCATTTGTTGAAGCTGCTGCATTAACGACATCATTCCGCCGCCTTGTCCGCCGCCCTGCATCATTGCCTGTAATGAATTCTGCAGAAGTGACGCCGCTTCATTCAAATTTTTCATTGCTTCACCTTGATTGAAATTTGATTGCTGACCGTTTCTATTTTGCATTCCTGAAATTGCCTGATCCATATTTGTTCTTGCTTTTCCTAGGGCTTCTCCCATCTCAGGAGTAATTGCAAATGTTTTTTGTGAAAGATCACCAAGTTGTCTTAAAATTTTATCAAGATTCTGTTTTATTTCCATTTGATTTTCAGCTTGATTTGGCAATTCTTTTGGCTGAGAAAGTAAATCTTTAGTTGAGTTGCTCATCTCTTCTTGATCTTTAGATAAATCAATAATGTTATCAATTGCTTTTAGCATATTCTGCATAACCATTTGCTGATTCTGTTGCTGCATTTGCTGCTGCAATTGCTGCATCTGGCTCATCATCGAATTCATATTTTGTGACATTTGCTGCTGCTTTTTTAAAGCATCAAAGGGATTTTGTTCTTGAAGCTGCTCCATTGCTTGTTTTGAAAGTTCACTATTCTTTTGTTCATCAAATTCTTTATTCATTTTTTCCATTTTTTCTGAAGGCATATCATTTACTTCACTCATTTTATCCTGAAGTTTTTCCATTTCTTTTTCTAAAGAATTTAATTGGTTTTCAATATCCTTTTGTTCATTTGCCAGTTTTTGGTTTTCAGTTTGATCTTGTTCTTTAGAATTTTTCTCAGTTTCAGAAGACAACTTTTCTAAATCTTCAATAATTTTTTCTGTGCGTTTAATAACTTCATCCATCTTTTGTTCAATTTGAATTTTCTTCAGTAAATTCAAAGTCCTCTCAATACTTTTTTGAAACATTTCTTCATTCATTGAAAGATTTTCCATTGATTGCTGGACCTTATCTCTCATCAATTGTTCAAGTGATTTCTGCATATTTTCCATTGCTTTCTTCAATTCTTCGCTATTCAATTCGTCCATCAAATCCTGAAGTTCATTGTACTTTTGCATAGTTTCTTCTGACAGTAAATTATTTTCAGTCATTTGTTTTCGCATATCATCAAGATTTTTCTGAATTTCATCAACTTTACTTGTCAACTCTTCAAACTTTTTAATAGATTCTTCAACACGCTCTTTTTCATTCCAATCAATTTCTTGTTCATTTTGTTTTAGCTCATCACTAATTTGTTTTAACTCCTTTTGTAAATCTGCGGCTTCTTTTAAAGTTTTTTCTAAATCCAAAGCAGCATTTTCTTGAGTGTTTTCAGCTTGTGCAAAAAGTTCATTTAAAGAAGGAACTCGTAATTTATATATGGACGTGTTACTTATTTTTGGTCCGCTCACATTATCATTATCAGCTACTTCTAGGTAAAAATTTACAACTTCATTTTCGCGTAATCCTAATGTAGAAACATCCCAATTAAAATATAGAAACTGCTCAATTTCATCTTTAGAAAAATTCAATTTTACATTCTTAAATTGATCGCTAATAATTTGTGAAGCTTGATCAGAAGTATTAAAATTTAGTTGAACATTTGAAAACCCGTAATCATCATTTATTTTATAACTGATGCTAACAATATCATTATTGGGAATTAGTGAAATTTGTTCAGGCCGGATAATATCTATTTGCGGAAATTCATCTTGAATTATGTCAATTGAATAACTAATAGGATTTTCATTTTCATTACCGTCAATATCTTTGAGGCTAAAAAAGTAATTTGTTTTATCACTTATTGTAAAACTTCCCTCAACATTATTGCCATTAACCTTTAAGGAATCAAATTTATTATCACCATAATTTCTGTAAGCACTAACTAATTCTTTTGTTGAGGATAAATTGAAATTCACCTTAGTGCCTTTTAGCGCAATAATGTTTCCATTATTTTCTTGACTAGTAATTGGACGTTTAGAATAACGAGGCGGAATAATTTCAAAATCTATAAAGTCAATTGCGGGTGCTGATGTAACGTCAACTTTAAATGTTTCTGTTTTAATGTCATTCTTGTAAGCAAAATAAACTAATGGTTCCTTAACATTTCTTAATGTGTGTTTAAAAATATTAAGTGAATCCGGTTTAACAGAAAAGTCTTTAAATTCTGCATCAACAAGAGATTTAATTGATAATTTAATATCCTCCGGAACTTTACCTTCACCTAATATTTCAATTGAAATATTTTCGCCTTTTTTAATTTTTTGGTTTTCTGTTATTGAAGTAAGTGAAAATTCTAAAGGTTTTGAAAAATCCTTATTGAATTGAATTATTCTTATTGCTCCGGATTTTAGAGGTGTTACAATAAAAAATAGAAGCAGACTAAAAAATATTGCTGTCGCAAAAATTTTAAATTTTGTTCTTAATTCTTTGTAATCAATTTTTTCTAAAAAATTAAGATCAGCAGTTTTGTCGTAAACATTTTCAAAAGCTGCTTCAATTAATTGATTTGATGAAAAAGTGTTTTTATCATTAATTAACTGAAGTGCATTTTTAAGATTATCTTTTATTTGCGGATAGAATTTGCCAATTTCTTCGGAACCAATTTCAATTTCCGGCAATGTTTTTGAACTAATAAATCTTTTGAGATTTTTGAATGTGAAAACTGTTAATAACAAAAGGACTGAAAATATTATTATTAGAAGAAAAATTAATCGAATGCTGGAATTGAAAAATCCAAATGATTCTATTATTGAAAATAGAATAAAAATACCCAATGAAATAAGAAAAGAGTTTAATACTCCGGTTGATATTTCGACAGAGTATTTCTTTTTCAGATAATTTGAAATTTTAACAAATAATTTTTCTTTATGTGATTGAGTATTTATCATTTAATTAGAAAGTGCATATACAATAATATTTGTTCCAAATTTTAAAGCTTCTATTCGTTTCTCCTCCGGATCATTATGAACATCTTGATTTGCCCAGCCGTCACTCGGATTACTTTCAACAGTGTAATAAATAATCATTCTGTCTCCTAAAAACAATCCATATCCTCTAGGAGGTTTATTATCATGTTCATGAGTTTTCGGTGGTCCATTATTAAAATCATATATTGAATGATAAATTTCATGATCAAAAGGAAGTTCAATCAAATTTGAATTTGGAAAAACTTTACTAATTTCTCTTCTAAACGAATTGTCCAATCCATAATCATCATCTACAATCATAAATCCGCCGTTTTCAAAATATTCGCGCAAAGTTCTAATATTTTTTTCGGAAAGAACAATATTACCATGCCCGGTCAGAAAAGTTATTGGATAATTAAATAACTCGTTGGTCTCTAAATCTACAGAAACATAATTTGGATTTGTTTTGATATTTGTATTTTCAGAAATAAAATTAAGTAAATTAACTTCCGCAGAAGGATCATTATACCAATCACCTCCGCCTGAATACTTAATTCTTCCAATTTGAAGATTAGGATTAACTTGCGAATATGTAAATTCGCAAAAAATGATAAATATTAGCAAAAATTTGAGTTTCATTTTGAATTATAAAAGAAATAAACTTTGATTGTTGTTAATATGTGCTGTTACCAATATAATAATTACATAGTTCCAAAAATTCACAAATTTTGTTTTTAATTGATTTATTTGCCATCATGTCTCAACATCAATTTGTTTGTGATTTACATCACAAATTTGTCAATTTAAGCCAAATGTGCATTAATTTCAGTTCAACTGTTGCAATATGAGAAAAAAGAACTCAACAAAAGTTAACAATAACCGATTATAATTTATACTAAACCATTAAAATAAATTAAAAGATAAAACCATGAAAAAAAATCATATTTTATTTGTGCTGCTTACAATTGTAGCAATATTTGTATCAAGCTGTGAAACTAAAAAAGATGATCCAACAGATACAACTCCGGATGATTCTACAAATGCAGTAATTGTAGAAGGAAAAGTTGTTTCTGCAGAAACCGGAGATAATTTAGAAGGAGCGATCATTAAAATTACAAATGGTTCAATTGTAAAAGGAACCACAACTAATTCAGATGGTGAGTATTCAACCAGCTTTGAAATGGATAGTGATGGTGATTTAACAATTATTGCATTTAAAGCAGGTTATTTTCAAGATACAACAAATGTATTTGCAATAATTAATTCAACAGTTGATGTTCCTTTATTCCAATTACAAAGGGATGAAAGCTCAAATGCCGGAGGATTTTCAGGAAAAGCTGCTTCAATTTATTTGTTTTCACAATCAGCTGAATTTATTGGTGTAAAAGAAAGTGGTTCTCTTGAGAGTGCTCAAATAGTTTTTGAAATTATGGATTCTAGCGGAGTAGTTATAGGAGAAGAAAATGCTA
The DNA here is from genome assembly GCA_020635275.1 of Ignavibacteriales bacterium. GTDB lineage: Bacteria > Bacteroidota > Ignavibacteria > Ignavibacteriales > Melioribacteraceae. Next base: position 19,267 of record JACKAA010000002.1, on the reverse strand, counting down.
TAAATGTTAGTTTTAGATTTGGTTCTACTCCAGGTGGCGGAGAATATTTATATCCATCATCAATCATGACAAATGCCTTAGGTAAAGCAGCAGTTTCCTTAAATACTGGAACTGTGGCTGGTGTTTCTCAAATTATTGCTGAAGCTGTTGTCGATGGAAAACCAATTGCTTCAAAACCAATCAATATTGCAATTCATGGTGGCTTTCCAGATTTAGCACATTTCAGTATTGCATCAAATCAATTGAATTATGCATATTATCATTGGATCGGTAAAAGAGCGATCATTACTGTTCTTATGGGTGATAAATATTCAAATCCGGTTAGACCAAATACTACTGTATACTTTAACTCGGATGCAGCAGTTGTTCAAGGATCATCAATCACTGATGATTTAGGTTTAGCTTCCGTTGAACTTGTTTCTGGATATCCTTTACCAAACGACCCAACTTACGGTCCAGGATTCTTTTATGTCAATGCTAAAACTATTAATGAAACTGAAGATTTTATTGAAGCCAAAACTAGAATATTATTCTCAGGTGTTCCTGTTGTCACATTATCACCTTTAACTATTGATATTGCAAATGGCGGATCACAATCATTCTCATATACAGTAACTGATGAATTTGGAAATCCTTTGGCACCTTCAAATAATTATAGTGTTGAAGTTGAAACAGGTGGCACAGCTGAAGCTGCAGGTGATGTTAGTATTAGCATGCCTGATGCACAATTTGGGTATACAAATTTTTCGTTTAGTGTAATTGATACAGATCCAGAAAAAAATGAAGCCGCAGCGATTACGGTAACTGTTAAAGTGAATGGCCCAAATGGTATAGCAAGTATAAGTGCTAGTGGTGTGACCAGATAGATTTATTTTTATTCAATATTTAGTTTAAAAAGTCCGGTTTAAGCCGGACTTTTGTATTTATACGCAATTCTCATATTGAATAACGCCCCTTATTTGTTTATTTTTCCAAGCTTAAATCAAAATAATTTTAAAATTAGGTTAATATATGGATTTTAGTATCAGAACACATACATGCAATGATCTTAGAGAAAATAACATTGGTGAAAAGGTTGTTTTAAATGGCTGGGTAGATAATAGACGTGACTTAGGCGGAGTTATTTTTATAGATATGAGAGATAGATATGGAATTACACAGGTAGTTTTTGAACCTACTTATAATAAAGAATCCCATGAAATAAGCAAAAAACTAAGAAGTGAATATGTTATTTCAATTGAAGGAACTGTAAGAAAAAGACCTGAAGGAACTGAAAATTCATTACTTGCTACAGGCAATGTTGATGTTATGGTTGATAAACTTATCATTTTAAATGATGCTGAAACACCTCCTTTCCAAATTAAAGATGATATTGATGTAAGTGAAGAATTAAGATTAAAATATAGATATCTTGATTTAAGAAGAAACAGAATGCAGAAAAATTTGATTCTCAGGCATAAATTTTATCAAATAATTAGAAAATATTTTGATTCAAATAGTTTTATAGAAATTGAAACTCCAGTTTTAATGAAAAGTACACCGGAAGGTGCAAGAGACTTTCTTGTTCCAAGCCGGCTTCATAAGGGCAGTTTTTATGCACTTCCGCAATCGCCTCAAACTTACAAACAGTTGTTAATGGTTTCGGGTTACGACAGATATTTCCAAATAGTTAAATGTTTTAGAGATGAGGATTTAAGAGCCGATAGACAACCTGAATTTACACAAATTGATGTCGAGATGTCCTTTGTAAATGAAGAAATAATTTATTCAATGGTAGAAGGTTTAATGAAGCAACTTTTCAAGGAATTGAAAGGAGTTGACTTAGAGCTACCGATTAAAAGGTTAACATATGAAGAAGCGATGGAAAACTATGGAAGTGACAAACCAGACCTAAGATTTGGAATGGAAATGAAAACTCTGAATAGTGCAGTAGAAAAATCAGAATTTAGAGTATTTAAAGATACTTTAGAAAATGGTGGAATTATTACCTCCTTACTTGCAAAAGGCTGCGGCGATTATACTAGAAATCAACTTGACGTTCTAACTGAATATGCTAAAAAATTAGGTGCAGGCGGTTTAATTTGGATGAGAGTTAAAGAAGATGGATTAGAAGCACCCATAGCTAAATTTTTAACTGATGATGAAAAACAATCTATTATTAATATATTAAGTGCAGAAGTTGGTGATTTAGTTCTGATAGTTTCTGGTCAAAAATATAAAGCTCTTAACATAATGGGTAATTTACGACTAGAAATGGCCCGAAGATTAGAACTATTGAAGAATTCAAGTACCGATAAATTAGTTTGGGTTACACAATTTCCACTTTTTGAATGGGACGATGAAACTCAGCGTTATTATGCAATGCATCATCCTTTTACTTCTCCTCAAGATAAAGATGTTGAATTTCTGGAATCTGATCCATCAAAAGTTCATGCAAAAGCATATGATTTAGTAATGAATGGAAATGAAATTGCAGGAGGAAGTTTACGTATTTTTAATTCAAAACTGCAAGCTAAAATGTTTAAGGCATTAGGAATATCGGATGAAGAAGCAAATGAAAAATTCGGCTTTTTAATGAATGCGTTTAAATACGGTGCTCCACCTCATGGCGGAATTGCTTTTGGATTGGATAGAATGGTAATGTTATTTGCAGGTGAAACTTCTATAAGAGATTTAATAGCATTCCCTAAAACTACAAGCGGTTTATCACTTATGGATGAATCACCATCATTAGTAAGTGATGAACAATTAAGAGAACTTCACATTAAGCATAGAAGATAATATCTCGTCAAAATATTCTATTTTATAATTCAGTAATTATTAATTATATGATTACTGAATTTTTTTTATCAGTTTCATGCCTTAATAGAAATATCATTTCACTTTAATTATCTATTCCCATTACAATAGAAATCTTTTCAATTTAGTATAATTATACCATAATATTTGCCATTTCGTGACTAAAGAAACTCTTAAATTAAAATAATTTAGTAATCCCCCAAAATTTGGTCATTTATTAAATAAATGTACTGGCAAGATTTTTGAAGTTTGTTGTACTGTGATTAAACACAACTTAGGATAAAAGAAATAATATTTTATTCGATAATACAAAAAATGATAAATTTTATAATAAATAATTGAGTAGGGGATGGGACAACAACAACTATTATTAATAATGTTAGGTGTAATTGTAGTAGGTGTTGCAATTGCAGTAGGAGTACTACTTTTTCAAGCAAATGCTGTAGAACAAAAACGAAATGAAGTATTAAATGAACTTACACTTTTAGCAAGTGAAGCTCAACTATATTTTAAAAGACCAACAACTTATGGCGGTGGAGGTAAATCATTTATTGGATGGGAGATTCCGAGACAATATCAAAGTACCGAAGCTGGTACTTTTAGTGCCAATGTTGTGTCATCGAGTGAAGTAATAATTACCGGTACCGGCAATGAAGTTGTTACCGGAAATGATTCTGTAAGGGTTCAATTAAATGTTACGCCAAAATCTTATCAAGCAACAATTCTAAAATAAAATATATGTCAATATTACAGGTAAAATTTACATCCGCCGGTAATAAAGAATGTTCCAATTTGATATATTATCCAATATTAGCCAATTCTGAATCAAAATTATACACCACTTTGTGATCTAAATCACTTTTTTTGAAAAATTTACCACAATTTAAATTTGGCACAATTATTTCGATAGTATAAGTAACTTTTACAAAAATATTCCATTAACAAATCAAAAGGAGTTAAATAATGGGTCAACAACAGTTATTATTAATCGTTTTAGGTGTAATTATAGTTGGTATAGCAGTAGTTGTAGGTATCAATGTATTTACAGTAAGTAGTGCTAATGCTAACCGTGATGCAGTTATTGCTGACATGACAACTTTAGCGGCAATGGCTCAGCAATACTATAGAAAACCAACCGCAATGGGCGGCGGCGGAAACGCTTTTACAAACTGGGAAATTCCAACAACTTTAGAATCAACAGCTAATGGTTCTTATTCAGCTAAAGTTGCTGCTCAATCAGTTACTTTAGCCGGTGTTGGTAATGAAATTGGTAACGATGGTTCTGACTCAGTTAGAGTATCTATGGTAGTTGGCAGAAATGCAATTACCAGTACGACCATCACAAACTAAACTATATGTAAAAATTTTCGATTTTACTTTAGTAATTACAGTTCATTGTTAAGGCTAATAAGGCAACACAAAAAAAGTTTTATTAGCCTTACTTAATTTAAAAAAAAGATAAAATTGTCATGATAGAACTTCGTTTTAATGCACTCAAAGCTAACGGTCAATCAATTGTCGGGACTATTAGTGCTCCTTCTGTAAGTGAAGGAAAGAAAAAAATTAATGAACTTGTTAGTAAACACGGTCTTAAAACTAAATCTATTGAAAAAAAATCTACCTTCCTTTATAAAGTAAGAAAAGGAAATGAAAAACCTTTTACTGGTGAACAAAAAGCTTTTAACAAACAAGAAGTAACCCAAGCCTTGACTAAACTTGGTTACCAAGTGGTTTCAGTTAATAAAAAATTATTTGAATTTAACATGAAACCGCCGACTCAAGAAATAGTATCATTTGTAAAAATCAGTGCTGAATTACTTGAGCAAAAGTTACCATTCAGCGAAATTATGACATTATTAACTAATGACTTAGAAAATAAAACTCTAAGGGAAACAGTTAAGCAAATTAATAATGAGTTAAAGAAAGGTACTGATAGCGAACAAGTGTACTTAAAATATCAAACAATTTTTGGAAAATTTACCGCATATATGCTTGGACTAGCATCTAAAAGCGGTAACATGACAGAAATTTACAGAGCAACTGCAAAATTTTTAGAAAGACAACAAGAATTTAAAAAGAATCTTCGTAGCGCCTTAATCACTCCAATGATTACTTTATTTATTCTTTTTCTAGCTGTATTATTTTATGTAGGTTACATTTTCCCGGAAACAGCCAAATTATTTTTAAAGTTTGATATTCCTTTGCCTCCAATGACTGCAGCAACATTGGACTTTAGTGATTTTATTTTAGCGAATCCAATTTTATTATTGCTTTTCACTTTTGTTCCGCCAATTATTTTATGGAGATTTTCTAAAACAGAAAAAGGAAAATTATTAACTGATCAATACATGATGAAGATACCTATTATGGGATCTTTAATTCATAAAACAAATATTGAAGTTTTTTGTAGAGTATTTTATACTCTTTATACAGGTTCAGCCGATAGTATTGAACCTATCAGAATTGCAGCAGAAGCAACTGGAAATACATATTTTGAAAATCAAATTAAAAATGTTTCGATTCCATTGATGGTAAGCAAAGGTGTTGGGCTTACGGATGCACTGGAAGCGAGCGGCATTTTCACTCCAACAGCAATTTCAAGATTTCACTCTGGTGAAGAAACCGGTACAATAAAAAACACTGCATTTCAATTAGCCAATTATTATGAAAGTGAAACTGTATTTAGATTAAAAAATGTTATAGAAATGATTCAAGTATTTATAGCAATGGTGATAATGATAGTTATGATTGGATTGACTTTGGTATCTGCGGAAACTGCAACAATAAATCCTAAACCTCCGGTAATGTAAAGTTAGGTTAGCTAATTATGGTTGAAGAACGAATAGAAATGACAGATAAGATTGGTTACCTTTTATTAAAAAAAGGAATCATAGATCTAGATATCTTACAAAAAGCTCTGGAGACCAAAGAAAAAGATTTAAACGGAAAAAAGAGAAACCTAGGTCAAATATTAGTTCAAGAATTTGGTTTTGATCATGATATAGTTTTTAGAGAAATTGCAATTCTATATGCATTTAAAGAAATCAATTTTAATATAGAAGAATTCAATGATCAAAGAATTTCTCAGCTACAAAATATTCTTAATGAATCCGGCGAAGATGTTAAAAAACTGCTATTAGATCATAAAGTATTACCTTACAAATTTGACGACAGAATTAGAGATAAATTAATTCTTGCAGCAGTTGATCCTACTGATAGAGCATTAACAAAAATTGCATATGCACTTAAAGCCAAGAAATTCGAATTAAACTTTATCAAGAAAAGAGATTATGATAAATTATCTGATCTTTTAGTTCCTCAAGAAAATGAATTCTTACAGATGGTTGAATCATCTGAAGAATTTATGGATGTTGAAATTGATGATAGCGGTGTATCTGAAGAACAGCTTGATTCTGAAATTAACAAAAGTGCTTTAGTAAATCTTGTTGAAGGTGCACTTGTTGAAGGTGTTAGAAGAGGTGTCAGCGATATTCATATTTTTCCTGCTAGTGGTAAAAGAACAGAAATACATTTTAGACAAGATGGTAAACTTGCAAGATGGTATGTTCAAGATAATACTCTACCTGAAGCAGTTATGGCCGTTGTTAAAGATAGAGCCAAAGGTTTAGATAGATTTGAACGTGAAAGAGCGCAAGATGGTTTTATTCAAAGACAAATTGATAATCATATAATAAGATTCAGAGTTTCAGTTCTTCCAATGGTTGGAACTGAATTAAAAAATAAATTTGAAAGTATAGTAATAAGAATTCTTGATGATAGAAACGTTATTAGAGATCTTAGCAAATTAGGATTAGTCGGCTATGCAAAATCTGCTTTCCAAAAAGCTATAAACCAGCCGCAAGGAATGGTTATCCTTACCGGACCGACTGGTAGTGGTAAAAGTACTACTCTTATTGCGGCACTTTATCAAGTAATTGATCCGTCAGTTAATGTGCTCACAGTTGAAGATCCGGTGGAGTATGTTATCGAAGGAGCTCGCCAGCTTAAAATTGGACATAAAATGAATTTTGAGCAGGCTATTAGAGCAATCTTAAGACATGATCCTGACATTGTTTTAGTTGGTGAGATGAGAGATAAAGAAACTGCCGAAACTGCAGTTAAACTTGCTAATACTGGTCACTTAACATTTTCAACTTTACATACAAATGATGCTCCAAGTGCAGTAGCAAGATTATACAAAATGGGCGTTGAACCATTTTTGATTGCTTATGCAATTAATATAATAGTTGCGCAAAGACTTATTAGAAAACTATGCGATCATTGTAAAACACGTGTAACTGAATTTGATGAAGTGGATATGGCAGCAGCCGGATTAGATATAAATGAATGGAAAAACTATGAAGTTTATGATTCGGTTGGTTGTGAAAAATGCAATAAAACTGGTTTCAAAGGCAGATTGGCAGTACATGAAGCACTTTACTTTACAAAAGAAATAAGAGAAATAATTGTCAGATCTGGTGTTGAAGTTGATGAAGAAAAAATTAGAGTTCAAGCAAGAAAAGATGGAACACTTACTTTAAGAGATAACGGATTTGAAAAAGTTAAATTGGGATTAACATCAATTCAAGAAGTAATTGGTGCCACAATGGAAGACTAATAAAAAGAAAATTATAATATGATAAACAAAGCATTAGAAATATTATCAAGTTTTGCCAAAACTATTCCCGACGCTTATATAGGTCCAGATAGAACAAACTATATCATGGAGCAATCAGAAAAATTAAGTGTTGAGGATAAAGATGTTTTAATCAAATTTTTCAATCATATCTTAACTGTTATGGTTGATAGAACTGCGTCTGATATTGAAATTGGGGGTCCTGGTACAGCAAATTATATTTGGTTTAGAATTCAAGGAATTAAACAGAGAGTTAAAGATTTACCAAACTTAAAGTTGGATGAATCAACCATGCTTATTGCTGCACTATTAAACAAAAATCAGCATCGTCATTTAATGGTTAATCGAAATATTGATTTTAGTTATACGTTCAGATATATCAAAAATAATGTAAATGTTAGATTCAGAGCCGATGCTTACTTTGACTTGGATATTCTTACACTTAATATGAGAGCTATCTCTAGTAATTTAAGAGCTTTGGAAAGTTATGAGTTTCATCAATATGCTCTTCAATCAATGAGTCATAGTTATATAAAATTTGGACTTTCACTTATTACCGGCATAACAGGTTCCGGTAAATCAACAACTTTAGATGCAATTATAAACTATCATAATCAGACAAATCCATGTCAAGTTATAGTAATTGCAGCACCGATTGAATTTGTGCATACATCAAATCAATGTATTATAAAACATAGAGAAGTTGGTAGAGATGTACTATCGTTTAAAGATGGTGTTACCCAAGCATTAAGACAAGATCCTGATATCATAGTAATTGGGGAAATGAGAGACCCTGATACAATATTAGCTTCACTTGAAGTTGCTGATACTGGTCATAAAGTATTCTCGACATTGCATACATCTTCAGCAATTGAATCAATAGATAGAATTATAGCAGAAGTTAATCCTGTTGAGCAGGAAAGAGTTAGAATGCGTTTAGCCGATGTATTGGTATCGGTTGTATCACAGAAATTAATTCCAGGAGTAAACGGTCAATTAGTTTTAGCAAAAGAAGTACTTGTTGTTACTCCAAGCGTAAAAGCGGCAATCAAAAATAATAACACCAGTGAAATCTATATGATGATGAATCAAGGAAGTTCAATGGGAATGATTACCATGGAACAGGATTTAATGCGGTTATATCAGCAGAGAAAAATATCTAAAGAAAATATGATTGCTTACGCAAACAATAAAAATAGAATACGTCAATTATTTAAAGCGGTATAAGTTATGAAACCAATTGTATGTGTTTCGTCCGAAGGACATGATACTAAAATAGTTATTCTTTCAAAAGAGAAAGATAAAATCAAAGTTAAAAAAACCTTCTCCATGATAATGTCTGGAGGTGAAAATTTTAGTGATCCTACTGAAACTCATTCAGATAGTTCGCTAAAAGGTTTTGAATCTGATTTTAGTATTGAAAGTATTGGTGATAGTGGTAATAAGTTAGCAACAGTTGATAAAAGTGATGTAAGTTTTGCAGCTAATTATTTTGGTCAAGAAGAACTAAAAAATGCTGATTTTATTCCTGTTGTAACGGATCCTGTTGTAAATCACCATAATTTTACCGGACATATCAATAATAATAAAAAGAAAAATATTGAAGCGATTATTACTGATATAGCCAAGCAGAAAAACATTAGTATAGCTGATGATTCCATTGACTACATTAAAATTGATGAGCAAACATTACATAGTGTATTCATAAGAGAAGATAATACCAGTGTAAATTTTATTAATGCATGGGCCAGTCATAATGGTAAAAAGTATTATAAAATTGCTACAGTTAAAAATTCTGAAACTGCATTAGCTCATTATGTTGCAAAATCTAATAAATTCTTTGACGAAGATTACACTTTAATCATTAATACCGGTCATGAATCAAGTAAACTTATTTTTCTAAAAGGAAGTAAGTTAACACATATTGGTACTTCACTTGATATTGGAACAAAAGATATTCACACTTATGATGTATACTTTTCCAAAATTCTTCTTGAAATGGAAAATGGAGGAATACCAAGATTAGATAACGTAATTCTTTGCGGTGAAGATAATTCAGAAAACTTAGTGTTATCATTTTACGGAACTTTTCCAGAAGCAAACGTTACAGAGTTGGCTTTTGAAGGATTAGATCTTACTGGCTTATCAGACGAACAAAAAGAAAATCTTTCTTCATTTGCTTTCCCAATTGCAGCTGGTTTAGAATACTTTGAAGAAAAAGATAAGAAGCATCAAGGTATTAACTTTTTGCCAAAATACATTCAAGAAAATCAGAAATTTATTCAATTTGGATGGCACAGTTTACTAGTTCTCCCATTATTATTTGGCGCTACATTCTTTTTTACTTTTGAAGTATTGGAAAACAACAAAACAATTCTTGAACAGCAAAGAGAAATTACCAGATTAAAAGAATTAAAAATTCAAAATGAACTGATACTCCAAGAAATGGATGGCCTAAGTTCAAAAATTGAAAATTTTGATAGAACCCAGACAATGCTTGATTCAGCAACTGCTGGAGCTGAAGTATGGGGAGGAATGTTAACCAAAGTTTCCGACTTTGTTGAAAGAAGAAGAAGCTTTTGGGTAACAAGTTTAGAAACAAATCTTGATAAAACAGTTAATTTAAAAGGTTATGCGTTATCCAGAAATGTTCTCACTGAATTTGTTGATAATAGTAATTCGTCATTGTTAAATACAGTTACTTATGAACCATTGAGGGATACCAAAACTTACTCATATACCTTAGAATATAAAATAAACTCTTTCGGGGCAAATAAAAATGAACCGTAAAACATTAAGTACATTATTACTCTTAGCGATACTTGTAATAATAGCAATAAGCGGTAGTGTATATACTTACTATTTACAAGCCGGAGATATTGAAGAAAATCAAAAGGAATTAAATAGTTTAAAAATTAATGCACAGAATACCGAGGATTTACAGCTTCAACTTACTGATCTTAAAAATAAAGTTGCTGAGTTGGATTCAATTCTTGCATTAAGAAAGTATATTATTCCCGTTAATATTGCTCAGTCAAATTTCTTCAAATTTGTTAATGAAGTTAGTGCTAACTTTTCTGAAAATTCTTTTGTTAACGTTGAATTCAAAGGTCCCGGCGAAGTTTCAGACTTTCTCAGTTTTATATATAATATAAAAGGAACCGCTGATTTTAATGATTTGTTCAGGTTAGTATATGCAATTGAACAAAGTAAAGAATTGAAAAAAGTTCTAAAAGGTGATCTCACTAATTTTGTTGAAGTAGACGATGAAGGAATTGCACACTATTTAGTTAATTACAACTTTGAAGTAATGGTTTACTATTCAAATGATGATCAATTTGCTTCAGCTAAATACAAAGAAAATAGACTAAATAGTAATCCGTTATATAACATTTTCTATCCGCTAATAAGAGAAGAAATTCCACCAAATACTGACAATTTATTAGATGTTCAAACTGCTCAACTTTTAGCGTTAATTCCCGATGGTGCTTATGTAGCAGATTCTAAAGGTAACACTCATTTGCTTTGGGAAGGAGACGAAGTTTACTTGGGTTATTTAACAAAAATAGATTTTACTACTAATGAAGTAAAGTTCGTACTTAATAAAGGCGGAGTAATTGAAAAAGTTACATTAAAACTTGAACAAAATACATCAGAAAATGATAAAAAACTTACGAGTAAATAACATGAAAAAGCTAATTATAATATTCGCAATATTTCTTTTTTCAACTCCAATTTTTGGACAAAGAAATTTGGAAAAAAATCTTAATGAATTTGTAAATCCGGATGAACTTGTTTCAGTTGCTGAATATACGCCATTTGATAAAGCGATTGAGGCACTAAGTCAAATTAGTGAAAGAAGATCTGGTAAAAAAATTGTAAGTACTGCCGGACTAACTTCTCCAATTGGCGTTGAAATTAATAAGCTTCCATATATGAAGGCTTTAGTAATAATTGTCCAATATAATAACTTAGAATTTGAAGAAAAAGAAAATGTTATTGTTGTCAGAAAGAAAATGACAGAAGCTAAAGGTTTAACTGAAGAAACCTACGCATCATTAGATTCAAGAGAAGTTAAAATTTCTGCTGTATTTTTTGAAGCTGACGTTTCAGAATTACGCGAACGCGGTATTAACTGGGAATGGTTGATGTCAAGCTCAGGAGTTACATTGGGAAGTAATTTAAGATCATTTACTGAAGCGCAAGATGAAGCTGCAAGTACACAAGAACAGCAAAATCCACCTGAATTTTTAGCAAACGGTTTAAGTGAGTTTACGTCTGGTGACTGGTCAGGAACGGTTGAAGGAGTTTTCAAATTTTTCGAATCAGAAAACTTAGGTGAAGTAATTGCAAGACCAAAAGTTACAGTTCGAGATAAGATGAAAGGTAAAATCCAGATTGGTTCTGATATTTCCATAAAACAAAGAGACTTTGCTGGAAACGTTATTGATGTATTTTACTCAACCGGTACAATTATAGAAGTTACACCTTACATTTATAATGAAGATAAACAAGATTACATTCTGTTAAAAATTGCTGCTGAAAGAAGCTCTGCAATTCCCGGTGAAATAACTACTGAAATTAAAAAGACAATGGTAACAACAGATTTACTAATGCTTTCTGGTGAAGAGAAAGTAATTGGCGGTTTGTTTATAAATGAAGAAGTTAATGTTAGACAAGGTATTCCTTTCCTTAAAGACTTACCTTGGTGGGTATTTGGAATAAGATATTTAACCGGTTATGATAAATTGCAAATAAGTAAAAAAGAAGTAATTATTTTATTACAAGTTGAATTAGTTCCAACGTTAAAAGAAAGAGTTACTCAAGCTAAAAAGAATGAGATTGATAGTCAGATAATTGAAGATCATGAAAAATTTGCAAAATATAAAATCAAACCATTTAGAGAAGAAGAAAACGTTAAAGGAATGGAAGATAAATAATCAAGGAATCTATTGAGGTTATTAAAATCACCTAATCAGATTAAAATTTGGTTAGGTGATTTATTTTTCATATCGAAAATTTATTATGATAAACATCCAACAAATTAAAAATGAAAATAAATGCTAAGTTATTTCTTCTCACATTTCTAATAATTACTTTCGTATCAGTTACATCAGCATTTATATATCATACATTAGCCCAGCAACTTCTACAAAAACAACAATCCAAAGCTCTTATAAATTCTGCAAATGATTTTATTTTTGTTTTACAAGAATTTATTGAAAATATTGATTCAGAGTATCATGAATATTCCAAATCAAGGAATAATGATATTGATCAATATGGATTAGATTTTATTATTGAAACTCAGGAAGATTCATTAATTATAAAAGAAAAAGTATATGTTAAAAATGATGTAAAAATATATACAGAAGTAAAAACGATCTCAGAGTTTCTAAAGTACAATACAAATTTAATTGTCCGTAATATAAAAGATCAAAAGAAAAATAAATATTATGGAAGACAAATTAACAATGAAATCCTAAATACTTTTTCAGAAAAAATAAGATCAGAAATTGCATTTATTGAAGGAAATGTTGTTTCAAAATTTACAAACAGTATTGAAAATCAATATTACTTACCAAATTTAAGTAAGGTAACAAGAGAACTAAAATCCAAAAATAATTTTGAGTTGGTACATGAATCAATTAATGAAGTTGATTTTTCTGCAACTCATTATTCTCCACAGTCAAGTGTGTTATCAAACAAAATTGACTTTTTAATATTCAGCTTATCCAAAGAGGCTTCAGCCTTTAAAGATACAATGAATTTAGTTACAGCAATAATTGTCATTTCAGGAATATTTTTAACTATAATTTTTCATTTTGTATTTACTACAAAATTTAGAAATCAAATTGAATATATAACGGCAGGACTAAAAAGTATTGCTTCAGGCAATTTTAAAAAGCGGGTAAAAATTATTACTCAGGATGAAATCGGTGAATTAGGAAATGCTTTCAATAATATGCTTGATGAAATTGAGAAAAGAGATTTAGCTGAAAAAGAATATTCTGAATTTATTTCTTTAATTAATAAAAATCCTAGTTTGGAAGAAATAGGCAAGGCAACTCTTCAGAAAATTATAAATCTTACAAATGTGGATGTTGGAGCATTCTATTTATATGATAACAACGAATTAATTCCCTTTGCACTTATTGGTATTACTAACGCTAATAAACAAGTAGTTGATGAATACAGTTTATATAAAAAAGCTAAAGATAAAAAAGAATTAATTGAAATAAGATTTACTGAAAATCATCCAATAATTAAAACCGGAATTACAGACTTAAGAATAAATTATTTATACATTTTACCTATTTTTTATAACAATGAAATTCTGGCAATTTTAGAGCTAGCTTCTGTTAACAACCCTTCTGTTGATATTAAAACTTATCTTGATAAAATTAAAGATCAATTAGCAATCGGTTTAGCAAATGGTAAAGGGTTGTCAGATTTAAAGAAATTGGTAAATGAATTACAAAATCTTAATAAAGCTTATCAGGAACAAAATATTGAAATTACAGATAAAAATGCCGAACTGTTAAAACTACATGAGAAGCTTAAAGATGGCAGTAAGCAGTTAGAAATTCAAACTTCAAAAGCAGTTGAATCTGAAAAATTAAAATCGCAATTTTTAGCTAACATGTCTCATGAGCTAAGAACTCCTCAGAATTCAATATTAGGATTAACAGAATTAATATTAAAAGATGAATCAACTTCTCCTAAAACCAGAGAAAGACTGAACGTTGTTTTAAGCAGCGGAAAAAAATTATTAACCCTTATCGAAAATATTTTAGAATATTCAAAATTGGAATCGGGAATTAGCCAAGTCGTAAAATCAAAAATAAAACTAAGCGAATTATTGAATGAAATTCAATCATATGTAGCTCCACTGTTTTTTGAAAGAGAAATTGAGTTTATTGTTGAATCGCCAAAACAATTTGATTACGAAATTTATACTGATATAAAAAAGTTCGAACAAATTATTTATAACCTGGTCGGCAATGCTGCAAAATTTACCGAAAAGGGATATATAAAACTTAAGTTAGATATTATTAATAATGATCTTGAATTTATGGTTGAAGATACCGGGCCGGGTATTTCGGAAGAAGACAGTAAAATTATATTTGAAGAATTTAGACAAGCAGATGCAAATTTAAATAGAAAGTTTAGCGGAACTGGTTTAGGCTTAGCTATCTGTAAAAGATATACTGAATTATTGAACGGAACAATTAATGTTGAAAGTAAATTATCAAAAGGTTCAAAATTCTTAGTAAAAATTCCAGATATCATTTCAGAAAAAATTGAAAAAAGTTTAAAAGATAATAAGCCGGATAGCATAAAAGCTTTAATTGTATCTGATGGAAAAGAATCAATTAAACTTATAAGTGATTATTTAAAAACCCACAACATAATAGTTGAAGTAAAAAACTCGTACCAAATTAGTTGTGAAGTGATTGAATCAATAAATCCTCAAATTATAATTCTTGATATACTGTTTAATAACAAGAATGGTTGGAAATTTTTATATGAATTAAAATCAAATTCTGCCATATCTAATATTCCAACGGTTATAGTCAATATGGATGAAGAAGCTAATTGCGGTTTGGGACTAAATGTTTTTGAGTATTATTCAGAAAAGCTTAGCCGAGAAAACATACATAAAGCCATTGAAAATATAGAGCAGTTACAAAGTATAAAATTTAGAAAACTGCTTTTTATAATGGAAGATAAAATATATTTAGAAATTGAAAATGCATTAATAAATGATGAATTGAAAATTTATCAGACAAATGGAAAGAACTCAGTAGTAAATTTTACAAAGAGAAATGAGCCTGACATTATCATAATTAATTTATTTGACAAGAATATTGAATCCTTTAAAATATTGACGGAATTAAATGATGATCCATACACAAAAGGAATTCCAATTTTAGCATATCTTGAAAAATTTGAAGACCACGAAGAGCAAAAATATTTTGATAATAGCTTAATAGAAAATACATTACTCAGTCAATATCATCCATTGGATGTACTGAAGATAATTAAAGACAGAATTGAATTAATTGATAATACTGCATTTGAAATTGATAAAAATATTACAATTGGTGAGCATGTTAAACAAAGTAATATTCATAAAAATACTTCAGTTGAAAATAAGATAAAGGTTTTAGTTGTTGATGATAATTACGATGCAAGATTTACAATTGGAGAAATAGTTGAAGCACTTGGTTATCAGCCAAGTTTTGCAACAAATGGCGTTGAATGTCTTGAATACCTAAACGAGGAAATTCCGGATTTAGTACTATTAGACATAATGATGCCGCAAATGGATGGTTTTCAAACTATCAAAAAAATAAGAGAAAAATATAAAGATCTTAATGTTTATGCACTTACTGCTTACGCAATGTTATCTGATAGAGATATTATTGAAAAAAACGGTTTTAACGGACTTATAACTAAACCAATAAATACTGCTCAGTTAGAGAGAAAATTAAATCAAATATTTGATACAATTTCATGATGGATATTAAAAAAGTTTTAGTAATTGATGATCAGCCTGGGAATGTTTTTCTGTTGCAAGACAGATTGAATAAAGAAGGGTACAAAGTAATTACGGCTTATGATGGAACTTCCGGAATTAAGAAAGCAAAAGATGATTCGCCTGATTTAATTTTGTTAGACGTTATGATGCCCGGTATTGATGGATTTGAAACTTGTAAAGAAATATCATCTAAAAAAGAAACTTCTCATATACCAGTTATTATGGTTACAGCTTTAAATTCAACTGAGGATATTCAAAAGGGATTTGATTCCGGAGCCTTTGATTATATTAAAAAACCATTTAATAAAGTTGAATTGTTGGCAAGGGTAAGATCAGCTGTTAGGTTTTCTGAAACAAATAAGTTGCTAATTGAACTTGAAAAAATTAATACTTTTTCTGCAACAGTAAAAAAAACAAATCATGAAATAAAACAACCATTAACGTTAATTAATTTATCTGTGACTGCATTAAAAAGGGAATTAGAGCAATTAGAAATTAATAAAGATTCTGCTGTTAAAAGAGTTGAATTTATTGAAACTGCAGCCGCTGATATTGTTAAAATTATGCAATCGATGCTGAATATTGACAAAATTGAATTAAATAATTTTATTGAAAATATTAAGAAAAATGAATTTAAAATTAATAGTGAGGTTGATGTATTAGAGTAGCTCGTTTAGAGTAAACCTTATAGAATCAAAATCATAAGGTTTTGTAAGCACTTTGGTAATTTTGTTTTCTAAACTACTATCCTTAAAATTTGATCCAGTTAATAAAACAATTTTAGAATCCTTATCAATTTCCTTAATCTTCTCCGAACATTCAATTCCATTCATGCCAGGCATAGAATTATCTAGAAACATTATATCAGGCTTTTGAGATATATAGATTTCTAAAGCTTCTACTCCATTTGAGGCTGTAAAAACATTAAGTTTCATTGAAGTAAGCAGATCCCTTAAAACCTCTCGCTGGAATTCATCATCTTCTGCAATTATTACTTTTCTGTTTTCAATTTTTGAGCTATCAAAGTTTTCTGAATAAATCGGAAGGAAAATTTCAAACTCAGTTCCATAATTAACTTTACTTTTTACTTTGATTTTCCCGCGATGTTTATCAATAATATTTTTTACAATTGATAATCCTAATCCTTTATTTTCTTTTTTATCTTTTGTAGAAAATCCCTCATCAAATAACTTAGCTAAATTATTATTTGGTATGCCTGGTCCATTATCGGAAACCAAAATTTTTACAAATTCTTCATCAAACTGTTCAATGTCAATGTTAATAATTAAAGATTTATCTGATGATTCTTTTGCATTTGTAAACAAATTAAGAAATACTCTTTTTAATTCAATGTAGTTTCCACAAATAAAAAGTTGTTTTGAATTTTCTCCAATGTGAAAAGTTACAGAGTTATTGCTGGAGTCTTTAAATAAATTAACTACATCAGTTACTGTTTTTGAAATATTAATTTTTGTTAAATAATCTGAAATATTATTATTAGATGCTAACTGCATTACAATTTCTGAAGCCAGGGCTGAGTTTTTTTCAATATGATTAACAATCTTTATAAGATCATTATTGCCATTTAAATTCTCTTTAAGAATATCAATACCATTAATGACATTATTAAGAAGATTCTTTAAATCATGTGCTGCTTTGTCAATATTATTTAGAGGGGACGAAATGGATGAAAAATTATTTTCTGAAGAATCCATTTATTTTAGACTATATTTTTTGATTTTTGTGTATAAAGTTTTTTGACTAATACCTAAAGCTCTTGCTGTATTTTCTCTGTTCCATTCAAACAGATTTAACGCTTTTCTAATGTGCAGCCTTTCAATATCATCAAGTTTAAGAATATCTTCATCAGGACCTTCTTCGTATTCAGATAATTTACCAAATTTGGGTAAGTTCAAATCTCTAAGTTCAATTATATTACCTTCAGAAAAAATAATTGCTCTTTCTATAATATGTTCAAGTTCCCTAACATTCCCGGGAAATTCATAATTTAATAATTCACTTTTTGCCTCAGGTGAAAGAGTTTTAGGTGAATTAATTGAACACTTTTGGTTGAGAAAAAATTCAGCTAATAATGAAATATCATTACCTCTTTCAGCCAAAGGCGGAATTGTAAGAGTAATTATATTTAAACGGAAAAGTAAATCTCTTCTAAATTTTTTCTGATCAGCAAATTCCATTAAGTTTCTATTAGTTGCGGCAATTATTCTAATATTAGAGGATAAAGTTGTTATACCTCCAATTCTTCTAAATTCACCGTTTTCAAGAAATCTTAATAATTTAGGCTGCAGTGTAAGGCTTAATTCGCCAACTTCATCTAAAAATAAAGTACCGCCATCAGCAATTTCTACTAAACCTTGTTTTGCCGATTTTGCATCTGTAAACGCACCTTTTTCATATCCAAAAAGTTCACTTTCCATCAGTTGATCGGGCAGAGAAGCACAATTTATTGCAACAAGCGGTTTATCATTTCTTTGGGAGTGTTTATGGATAAATTCAGCAAATAATTCTTTCCCGGTTCCAGTTTCACCTTCTAGAAGAATATTAGAATCTGAAGCTGCTGCTCTTTGGGAAAGTTGAATAATTTCTCTAATCTTTTCGCTTCTTCCAATAATATCAACAGCATTAAATTTTTCAACTTTTTTACTAAGAATGGTATTTTTCTCTAATAAGTCTTTATGATTTAATGCACGTTCAATTGTTAACAATAACTGTTGAAAATCATAGGGTTTGTTTATAAAATCATATGCTCCAAGTTTTATACACTCAATAGCAGTGCGCATATCGGATTGTGCGGTTAAAACAATTACTTGTAATCTCGGATGGTTCTCTTTGACAAATTTTAGTACTTTTTCTCCGGATACAAATTGCATTTCTAAATCTAAAAGAAGAACATCATAATTTCTTTCTTTTAACTTTTCAATCGCGTATTTTCCATCGTAAACTATATCGACAGAATAATTTTCATTTAATAGTTCTTCCTTTAAAAGGTAGCACAAAGTTTCATCATCGTCAGAAATAAGTATACGCGGATTTTTATTCATAGTAATTTTGTTTTCTATAATTCTTAACTAAACAAATGAAAAATTATTAAGGTTTTGTAAAAATCAGAAAAAAAGTATTAATACAATTTATCATCGAATTTAAACCCGCAAAATTAAACATGTGATCTGAGTTAAAAAAATGAAGAAAAATTGGAATCTTTTATTAAAAGTTATTAACTTTACAGCTCTATTTTTTGGGCGCGTAGCTCAGTGGTAGAGCATCTG
>JACKAA010000001.1 GCA_020635275.1 Ignavibacteriales bacterium | reverse complement strand
TAAAAAAAATTCTCATAATGAGAGGATAAGGGATTTAAGTCGCTTCGGACTCATATTTATAAAGCTCGTATATATCATAACATAATTTTATTATTTATAGTTAAAAAGTTATATTAGAATGGTTATAAAAAATGCATGCAATATATAAAGTAGCATGAATTAGAATGTAGGAAATAACTAATTATTACCAAAATAAAATATACAATATGGAAAGTATCAAACAGACAATATAGGATGCTATATTAAATACTTTGTCTGTTTTAAATAATTTTGCAGTCAAACTAAACCCTTTTGGATCGTCCTCTTCAATGTTGGTTGTTAAGCTAATCATACCAATAATAACAATAGTTATGAGACATGTATACATCATCTGATCTAAAAATGGCAACTCCAAAGATGGTAACTTCAAAATTAACGCAATTGGAATAGATAATATTGTTCCCCAAATTGCACCATGCGTTGTTACTTTTTTCCAAAATAATCCTAATAAAGCAACTGCTAGTATGCCTGGACTGACTAATCCAGTATATTCCTGAATATATTGAAAAACTTGTGGTAATGTTTTAAGTATTGGAGCAATAGCTAAAGCAATAATAATTGAAACAAAAGCAGCTGTTCTTCCAATTTTTACTAAATTTTGTTCTGATGAATTTTTATTAAAATATGGCTTATAAATATCCATGGTAAAAATAGTAGATATCGAGTTCATCATAGAAGCTAGTGATGAAATAATTGCTGCCGTTAATGCAGCTACAACAAATCCTTTAAATCCATTAGGAATAAATGTACCGATTAACCATGGATATGCTTTATCATAATTAACAGAACCGTCTAATTTTGTATATGATGACTATGCCCCGACTTATAATGTAGTTTTTAACATAATTTTTTCAATGAAACTTTATAATTATTTAATAACTGCAAATTTACCAATCTTCTCTTTGCCGGTCTGTTTTGATTTTATATGATAGATATACATCCCTGCTGCTATCTCTAAATCCTCTTTACTCAATAAATCCCAATGAACTATGCCATCACTTGGTTCATTATCTACTTTTATCTCATCTACCAATACTCCGCTTGATGTATATATTCTTATTGTACACTCCGCCGGTATATGAGTAAACATCAACCTTCTTCTCTGATTCAAAAACTTATTTGCTACTGCCGGTTCCATTGAGTTTGTCATAACATACGGATTGGGAACTACTTTGATTTCATCCATATCTGCATTCAAACTATTCTTATCTACATTTACTGCTCCATTTACTGTAAACGTTATACTGTCATTGGCTGTAAATGGTCTGCTGAAATCATATTTATAGATATCTCCAGCTTTAGGTAATTCACTTTCACTGCCTACTCCTCTAAAATCCATCCCAAATACTGTTCCGCCCCACGATATCAATTGCTGACTCCCTATTGTTTGTATTGCTACATGTCCTACCAATACTTTATCTTCCAGCATATCATATTCGCCATTACCATTTAAGTCCTCTACTACCATCTCCAAAGTATCCAACTTTCCAGTCAACGCTAATGCTGTTTGGTTTGTTACATAAAATGAGAAGGATTTATCAAATAGGTAATTTGCACTGCCGCTCATTTCAATATTATTTATTCCGGTTTTTCTGTTTAATCTATTTGTATAAGCTGATGTGTTATTTGTAAACACTATTTGATACTCATATGGAAATGCATAATACTCATAAAAACTTGGTTCTATATTTATCTCAGAATCTCCTACCAACCACCCACTTCCTTCAGGATTTACTCCTCTCTCGGACATCCTAAATGATAACTCATATGGAAAATATCCATTCATCCTTTCCATCTTCAGTTGAATACCGTCAAAACTATTGCTAAATATCTCTTCTCCCCTATAAAAATTTGTGTTTATTGCTACTGTTTGTCCATATAAATACAGTGTTGTTAAATCATCCCGCTTTAATATATTCTGCATTGGAAATATCTGAGGACTCTCTGAATATATTAACCTACTTTCTTCTGTTTCATCATATACTTTCATTCCATTATTAACAATTACCAAATCCATCTTACTTCTATCTTTTGCATTCTTCTTAATGTAACCCAATGTATCCACACTAAACTTTACTTTATATTTATGTCCGGCTTTTATCTCATTATAATCAAATATTATTGGCTGGACTTTTGCATTTCCTATTGTTTCTGTATTATCTAATGTTATACTAGGATCTTCAAACCCGGCAGCTTTTTGTCTGGGGGTTACTATTGCTATATTTTTTCCCATCCTTACTATTTCTTCTGAACTATCTAACTCTAGTGTTATATTATTCTCCGTCGGTGACAATCCATCTCCTATTTCCGGTGCTCCATAATCATACGCAACTAATGCATAATAATATGTTCGTCCGTTCTCTACTTGATCATCTATAAAGTAATGTCTTATTCCGCTGTCATCTCCTAAATAATATTCTACTCCGCCTACTTCGCCATAATCTGCATTGCCCATTATTCCATCTACTTTATCACATTGGAATATTGGCTTTTTACTTGCTTTTGATCCTTTATTATCTGTTATTACTTCTGAATCTTGGAAATACTTATCTGTTGATCTATATAACTTATAGCCTTCAAAATCATTTACATTTCCAAGAAGAGGTTCTCTAGTTGATTTTACTGAAGTATCATCCCATGTTAATATTACCTTCCCATCTGTCGCGGTAGCTGTCAACTTCGGCAATATTGGTGGTTGTGCAAATCGGTAATCTGCTTCATAAATAATTTGTGCAATTTTTTTATTTCTAAACATGTTTGGAGCCACATGACCATCACTACTAATTCCATATATATCATCATAAGAATGTAAAAGTCCAATAGAAATTCTTTCGGTTCGTCCTTTGTAAAATGGAAACGTTGCAGAGGAAAAAGCAAAAAATAGAGACTTAGGTTCACCTAAATATTCAGTAAATAAATTAGAGTTCATTAAATTCCACATCCCAATATCATTGTTTAGGAAATATTGCATCATTCCTCTTTCTTCAATAGGAAATTGATGAAACATTGTCAAACCTAACATATCTGATTCACTAATATCAGTTACAGCAAAATTTGGTTCACAGCCATAACCTTCTAAAAAATCAGGTCGATGGTTACATTCACCTTCATCTGGCCCATCATAATTTATATCTGCTGGGCCTACTCCATCTAATCCTACATCATCTCCGGCATACTCTCCTTCTTCTACTACCCATAAGCCTTCGCTGTTTTTATATGCATATGTACCATTACCATTTGCATCAAATCCATTATTCCAATCTTGATCTTCATCTCCTTCCCAATGCTCTTTCAAATCTTCTTCATTCAAATTATAGAAATTCAAAAATTTTGAAAGGTTAGTTATATTGTCATAGGCTCCTATTATTCTGCCGGCTTGATTATCTCTTTTTTCATCTGTTAATCCATCGTCATCATTATCTATATTATCATAAGCCAAACCTGGACTCTCTAGAAAAGCCATTCCTAAAATACCAGTTGGCAAGTAACCTGCTCCTATTCCATCCGCATCCCAGCAATATGCTAAATCAAGTTTAGTATCAAAATAACCATATTCATCGTCATATGGCTCATTCCCTAATGCTGGATCGAAATAATAGCCAAAACCACTCTTTATTAAATCATAATCAGATATGTTTGTAATATTGTATTCCCAAAAAATTATATCTTTTGCTTCCGGATTATTCCATTGAAATCCCCTAACTTCAATCCGCAAGCCTAAACCCCCCCATGGATAACCTTTTTGTACTGTAACGTCCGGATTTATATCTCCAATATATTTTCCGGGTCTAGGATAATATCTCGGACCCTCAACAATTAATTTACCTTCAGGATTATTTCTTTGAATAATTGATTCTAAATCTTGAGCATCATTTGCAACAAAATAAGATTCTAAATCAGCATACTTGATATTTCTTCCAAATCGTCCATTCCATTCCCCGGGCCACTTTCTTTCAAATCCTCTTGATGGCCAACCTTCAATTGGCCACGAATCTGGTTTGTTGCTCATAGCTGGGTAATCCTGAGACGGATTACAATAACCAGGGACTGGATATAGACCCCATTCCACTGTTTGATCATAGTTTTTATCAGATTGAAAAGCTGAATAACCATGACCTTGAATAAAATAAATAGTGTCAATTAGATTCGAGTTTCCCAAATAAATAATATCATTAATATTTGTCACAGGTATTGAGTCTTGTTTAACATAAATTTCACTCCCAACAATTATGGATATATTATCCAGCATTGTAACTCCTTCAAAATTATTTGGCCATTTGGAATCTTGTCTTCTTGGATAATTTGCCAATTGCGTTGTATTATCAAAATATAGGTAAACCCTATTACCATTCATATATCCTGCTCTTATATCAGAAATATCACCAGCTGGATCTTCCGGACCTTCGTATGGTCTCCCCTGAGAGAAAACAATAACTTGATAAAAAATTAGTATTAAAATAAATAATTTAGTTTTTAGCATAATTGATCTCCTAATAAAAAGTTACCTGATTTTTTTAGTAACCTTTCTTCTCACGTGATACGAAAAAACCAAGAAAAATAATACTGAATATATAAAATGTAAATATCAGATAATCAATTAATGAAAAATTCATTTGTATTCTTTATTGAAATTTACGATTAGTATAATGTTCTAACTTTCAATTTATTAGCTAATTTAGCTAGGTTTTTAATATTATTTACCGGATAAATTAAATATGAATATTTATAAGATTTGGGAGGAAGTGTGTATTCACTATGCACCAATCTTCCCCAAGAAGTATCTCCACCAACACCCATTTGTTTAAGATCAATATTTAACGTAATAAAATCTCTAGGTATAATATCTGCACCATGTTTTGTTGATAATGGCACTAAACCAGAAGCAGATTCTTTCCCTTTATTTGAAACGGAATAGTCAATATCTTCAATATCAAACATCCAAGCACTAACTGAAAGTAAACTATCTCCAACTACTAAGATTCCTCTATTATCCTCATCAAGTAATGAAATCCATCTAACATCCGTTTTATTTCCAGTTTCTTGTGGACGTGGATATGCATGGAATTGATCCCATACTTTTCCTTTGAATTCAGATATTAAACCTGAACTTTTTCTATCCCAGTATGTTTCATGCGGTCCCCGTCCAAACCATTTCATATAGCTGTATGCAAAAGGAATTCTCATAGTCATTCCATAGCGGGGTAAATTAGGAAGATTATAATTTGAAAAATCTATATTATTTGAAATCCTTATCGCTCCATCTCCATAGATAATGTATTCAATTTCATATTGAGCATTAATTGAACTGATATTATATGATGATAAAATCTTAATAAATTTTTTATTCTCTTCAATAACATCTATCTTTTTTAGCGTTGTTAACTTGCCAGCACTTTTCCATATTTGTGCCCAATCCTGCATTCCATTTCCTAAATCATTATCAGTCGGCGCTCTCCAAAAATTTGGTATTGGTCCAAAAAGGAAAATATTTTCGTTGGCATATTCATATTTATCAATATAACCTGTTTGTTTATTAATCTTAACCAGAAATGAATCGCCTTCACAAATAATATAATCACTTTGAATTTCAATTTTTAAATTCTCCAGATCTATTATGCTATTATTTTTTACTTCTATTTTAAAAGGTAATTTAAATTGATCCCAAGCTAGTTCATAATCGATAGGTATTAATTCAGAGCTTTTATTAGTAATTGCGTTTAACTTGATAAAGTATTCACTCCCGGGATTGATATCTAATTTAGGATATTTTATATAAATATTTTTTTTACTGTCTGGTTCAATAATAATACTACCTAAAGAACCCGAATTAATCATTTTTCCATCTTCAGTAATTTCCCAAGTAATATTAAAATCATCTAATGTTAAAAAATCATATTTATTATGAATTTCAAATATTCCATTAGATAAATCAATAGCATTGAATTTTATTTGCTGATAAACTTTTTTCACTTCATTTAAATGTGGATGAGGATTTCTATTAGGGTCAACCAGACCATTATTTAGAAAATTTCCATCCGTTGGTAAATTTGGATGATAGTCATGACCATAAGCCCAGAACTTAATACCTTTTTCATTTGTTTTTTCTAATGCTTGATCAACCCAATCCCAAATAAAGCCACCCTGCAAAGCTGGATATTTTTCTATTACATCCCAATAATCTTGCAGATTGCCAACAGAATTACCCATAGCATGTGCATATTCAATCATTATTAATGGTCTATCAGGATTGTTGATGGCATAGTCTTCAATTTTTTCAATTGGAGGATACATCGGACAGTAAATATCAGTATAATATTCAAGTTTAGCTGGTTCATATTGAATAGGTCTCGATTGATCTCGTTCTTTTATCCAATTATAAGTTGTTTCAAATACTTTTCCGTGACCGGCCTCATTACCTAAAGACCATATAATTATTGAGGGATGATTTTTATCTCTTTCAACCATTCGTTTTGTTCTTTCTAAATGAGCTGGAATCCAACTTTCTGTATTCCCTATTTGTGTATCTTCGTTATTTGCTAATGGATGGGATTCAATATTGGCCTCATCGATTATATATAAACCATATTTATCTGTTAAATTATACCATATTGGATTATTAGGATAATGGCTTGAACGAACAGAATTAATGTTGTTTTTTTTCATAAGTTCTATATCTTTTAACATAGTTTCTTTTGTTAAAACATGTCCAGTCAATGGATGCGTTTCATGACGATCCACACCTTTTATATAAATATATTTACCATTTACTAAAAGATTTCCATTCTTAATTTCAACGTTTCTAAATCCAATTTTAACTGAAATTACTTCAATAATATCATTATTGTTGTTTTTTAAAATCATTAATAAAGTGTAAAGATTAGGAGTTTCTGCTGTCCATTGATAAGGATTTTTTATTTGCTTCGAAAAAGTAATTTTCTTAATACCATCTAAAATATTAACATCTTTACTTTCAGAATAAACTTGCTGCATATCATTCTGATCATCAAGTAATTTTATTTCTAATGAAGCATTATGTGTTTCAACATTAGAATACCTTCTAATTTCTAATTCTAAATCAATTATTCCATTTATGTAATTTTCATCTAGTTTTGGTTTTGCATAAAAATCAAAAATATGTACTTTAGGAGTAGAAAATAAATAAACATCTCTCTCAATACCTGACATTCTAAGCATATCTTGGCTTTCTAAATATGTTGCATCGCTCCAACGAAAAATCTGCAAAGCAATCTTATTTTCACCACTATGTACATATTTAGTAATGTTAAATTCTGCAGGTGTTTTTGATCCTTGTGAATAACCAACTTCTTTACCATTTACCCAAAGAAACAAAGCAGATTTAACAGCTCCAAAATGAATGAAAATTTCTCTATTTTGCCAATGCGATGGTATATCTATTGTTCTTATATATGAACCGACAGGATTATAATCTTTTGGAACGTTTGGCCAGTTCGGTTCAAAGGGATATTTTTCATCCAAATATATAGGATAATCATAACCTTCTACTTCCCAATTACTTGGAACTTTGATATTGTCCCATCCAGAGTAATCAAAATTTTCTCTAAAAAAATTTGTTGGTCTTTTTGAAGGATTATGTGAAAAAAAAAATTTCCAAATTCCATTTAAAGAAATAAAATTTTGTGAGTTTTCTTTATTATCAATAATAGCACTTTCGATATTTGAATATGGGAAAAGTGTGGAGTGAGGGTCTTCTTTGTTAATATTAAAAACTGTATGATCTTCCCAATAATTTGATTCTTGACACAAAAGCGTACTAAATAAAAAAATACCAATTACTAATTTCTTCATTTTGACTTCCTATCTTAGCTTTATCAAATTAATAACAACTTCTATACCAGTCAATTATATAATTTAATTTTGAAACTAGCATATAAAGTAAAATAAATTAAAATATTACTATTAAATAAATAGATAAAAGACAAAAATGACGCTTCAATGAATAATATGTCATCTCTATTAAAATTTTATTGCAGTTGGCAGCTAATATTTTAATTTTTATTATAATTAATGATTAAAAAAATCCTTTTTTCGCGCAAAATCAATAAGTTGAATTAAATTCAGAAAAATTGTTTTTTGGCACATCTGTTGCTTATACTTTCCATGAACAGAGGACTAACACTCATTTTTGACTAAATTTTTTTACCAATAAAATATGAGGAATTAACATGCGAAAATTTCTTACTATTTTCTTTTTTCTATTTGTCTATCAGACAATTTTTGCACAAAATGGCACTATTACAGGGAAAGTAATTGATGAAAGTGGTCAACCTCTACCTGGGGCAAATATTACAGTGCTTTCTACGGAATTAGGTGCAGCAACTAATTCTGAAGGTGAATATACTATACGAAATGTTCCAAGGGGGACATATTCGGTTAGAGCTCAATTTGTAGGGTACAACAATCAAACAATTGATAATGTAAATGTTGAGGCTGATAAAAGCATATTAGTTGATTTTAACTTAACTTCTGGTGTGATTGTTGGACAAGAAGTCGTTGTTGTTGGTTATGGTGTTCAACAAAAGAGAGAAGTAACTGGTTCTGTTACAAGTGTTTCAACTGATGAAATTAAAAAAATACCAACTACTCAAATAGGAACAGCTTTACAAGGTGCAGCAGCAGGTGTTAATGTAGCAAATGCTACAGGAGCACCGGGATCAACTCCCAAAATAAGTATTAGAGGTACAGCAACATTAGGAAACAATGAACCTTTATATATAGTTGATGGTGTGCCAACAGATATTGCCTATGTTAATCCTTCTGATATTGAATCAATGGACATTTTAAAAGATGCTTCAATGTCAGCAATTTATGGTTCACGTGCAGCAAATGGTGTAATAATCATTAACACAAATAGAGGGAAAACCGGAAAAGATCAAGAAATCAGCATTAAGTACAATTCTTATTTTGCAACGCAAGGTGTTGAAAATGAGTTCCCTTTTATTACAAACAAAGAAGATTATATAAAAGTAGCAAGAATGGCTTTGGAAAATGCTGGTATTGATTATAAAACAGAATTTGAGGCTGATTATTTTCTTAATAGATATGATGCTAATTCTTCTCAATTTTCAAGTTCTGATTGGGCAGGTGCATATTTTAATAATGCATTTGAACATAAACACGACTTAAGTGTTAGTGGTGGTACCAATAATTTTAATTATGCTGTTATGGGAATGTATTCAGATATGGATGGTATAGTTAATACTACCAACAATGAAAGAATGTCATTAAGATTAAATTCAGATCTTAAGAAAGGAATATTTAAAGTTGGTGAATCAGTTTCAATAGGTAGAACACAAGGTTCAGGAAGATTTAATAATTTATATAGTTTTTATGCATTATCTAGGATGTCACCTTTAACACCCATATATGCTAATACTGAATCTGGATATGGATCTCAAAAGAACATTATAGGATTAGAAAATCAAGCTAATAATCCAATTCTTGAAAATGAACTTAATCAAAATACTTGGGATGAAGTTAAGGTAATGCTTTCTGGTTATTTAGAAGTAGATATTTTGAAAGACTTAAAATATACTTTTCGATTAAGTCAAAATATTTCTGATGGTTATTGGTTTAATTTTAAACCTTCCTATTATACAAATGAAGCAGAAAGTAATCCAACTGCTACAATGAGTGAAACAAGAAATAGAAAATATCATTCTATATTAGAATCATTTGTTAATTATAACGGTAACTTTGGTGATCATACTGTTACTGCAATGATTGGGTATGCTCAAGAAGCTGCTGATGGCCGTTCAACTTATGGTTACGTTCAAGAGTTTCCTAATAATGATTTGCAAGTTTTAGGAGCTGGAGAGTCTGGAGATGATGCAAGTGGTTGGGCAAATGAATGGCGATTAAGATCATATTTTGGTCGTCTAAGTTATGCTTATTTAGATAGATATTTATTAACAGCGAATATTAGACGTGATGGATCTTCAAGATTTGATGCAGATAATAGATGGGGTAATTTCCCTTCTTTTTCTGGTGGATGGAGAATTAGTAACGAACCATTTTTTAATATTCCAGTTATTACAGACTTAAAACTTAGAGCTGGTTATGGAGAGTTAGGTCTTCAAGAATTTGGGGATTACCAATATATTCCCAAAATTCAAAAAGATGAGAATGGATTATTGAATTATTCATATGGTCCAGGTAGAGATCAAGTTATTTATATCGGAGCCAGATCACTTAGTTTTCCTTCAATTGGAATTCAATGGGAAACATCCAAAGAAACTAATATTGGATTAGATCTAGCGATGTTTGAAGATCGTTTTAGTATGTCGTTAGATTATTATTTAAAAACTTCAGATGGAATTCTCTTTGGTGTGCCTATTCCAAAATCAGCTGGTGCAGTTTCAAATCCAATAGTAAACAGTGCTTCAATTGATAATAATGGTCTGGAAATGGCATTAAATTATAAAAATTTTGATTCCGCATTCAAGTATCAAGTTACTGCAACTGTTTCTACATATAGTAACGAAGTTACAAGAATGGGTGAATTTGGTGATGAATCTATTTGGGGTGGAGAAGTTCACTGGGGATTAGATTTAACAACAAAAACTGTTGTTGGACAACCTGTTGCATCATTCTTTTTATATGAGACTAATGGACTAGATAGTAATGGAGATTTAAAATATGTTGATCAAAACGGTGATGGTGAAATCAATGAAGATGATAAAGTATTTATGGGAAATTCAGCGCCGGATGCAGATTTGGGATTGATTTTTAATGCAAGCTATTCAAATTTTGATTTTACTTTAAACCTATTCTCTTCACTTGGCAGAAAATTAATAAATGGTGGAAGATGGCTAACAATGAACACAGATAGATTTCACGCAATGCATGAAGACCTGTTAGATGCTTGGACTCCAAGTAACAGCAGTTCTGAAGTACCAAGAGTTATTTATGCAGACGATAGAAATGCAAAAGCTTCAGATTATTGGTTAGAAGATGCTTCATACCTTCGAGTTAAATATTTGGAGATTGGTTATACAATACCTCAAAATTTAACAAAGTCTTGGGGAATTGGAGGACTAAGAGTCTATGTTGCTGCTGAAAATTTAATAACATTTACAGGTTATTCTGGATATGATCCTTCAGTAGAATCTTATGAAACGGGATCAATTTTTGATCCATCTGTGAGCTCAGTGGAAAATACTTCTGGATTTATTTTTGATAGAGGAGCTGACAGATCTCCATATCCGCTTTCAAGGAAATTTTTAACTGGTATTCAAGTTAGTTTATAATTTTTTTTGAGGAGAATTAAAATGATGATATTTAATAAAATGAAGAAAATAATTTTATTGTTCTTTTTAGCTATGTGGATTATTTCATGTAGTGATGATTTTCTAGATGTTACTGATCCAAATAATTTAACTCCTGATACATTTTGGAAAACAGAGCAAGATGCGATAAAAGCCATTACTGGAACCTATGCACTATTTCAATATCAAGTATGGAGTGGAAGATGGGGTTTTTATGAAATCAGATATATGAATTTTGAATGTAGAAGTGATTTAATAAACTTATATGATATGTGGTCACCTTTTGGTGATATGTCCAGATACAATGCAAGTTCAACTTCTTATTCACTAAATGATTTCTGGTCGTTCTCCTATCAAGCATTATATGCGGCAAATCAGGTAATTGAAAATGTGCCTGGAATGGGTTTAAATAATGGGAGTGTATTTGTTGCTGAGGCAAAATTTTTAAGAGCATATGCACATTACTTATTAGTAACAAATTTTGGAAATATTGTATTAAGAACTTCAACTCCAAAAACTTCTGAAGATTTTTACTTAGGTCAATCTCCACAGGAAGAAGTATGGACTCAAATTGAAAATGATCTAGTTGAAGCGAAAGCATCATTACCTTTATCTTGGGAGAGTCAATGGTTGGGTAGAGCAACAAAAGGTGCCGCTTCAGCTTTATTGGCAAAAACATACTTATGGCAAAATAAATGGGGTCAAGCTGAAGGTGAATTAAGAGAAATAGTTAATTCTGGAATATATTCACTTGTAGATGATTACGAAAGTCTTTTTAATGGATTAAATGAGCATAATAGTGAATCTATATTCGAACTTAATTTTACAATGAATAATGACGGCGGAAGGAATGAAAGAAATTCTTTTCCAGCAATGCAAACAGATTGGAAAATGTCAACTCCGAATGAGTATATGCGCAACTTATATCTTAATGACAAAACTGACGCAGGTGAATTAAGTAAAAGAGTCACTGGATCATTAATATACTCCGATTTAGAAAATGATGATTTAAGTGCAATTTCGTGGAAAAAATTCAGTCTTCATGATGATGCAACAAATAATGGATTTGATTTTTCAAATTCTGGCACAAACTTTACTGTAATTAGATATGCTGATGTTTTACTTATGTTAGCAGAAGCACTTAATGAACAAGGGAATACTAGTGAAGCAGAAAATTTTGTCAATCAAGTTAGAGCAAGAGCTGTTGTTCCAAACATTTCAGGAATGAATCAAGAGCAACTAAGAGAACACATAAGGCATGTAGAAAGACCATTAGAATTAGCTGCAGAAGCAGATAGATTTTATGATCTTGTTAGGTGGTACAAGAACGGTGATCTTAGTTCAGTTTTGGTAGCTCATGGCCGAGAAGCTGGTGAAACTTTTGATAATTCAAATGATTTATATTATCCAATACCTTCTAGTGAAACAACATCTAATCCACTAGTTGTGCAAAATCCAGGATATTAATTTTTCTAATATTGCAGCTTCCCTTCAACGCCTAAGTTAGATTTTTAACTTGGGCGTTTTTATATTATATAAATTATATTTTGAGGGCATTTATGAAACTCAGATATCTATTCTTTTTATACATATGTATTTCAATACAAATATATGCAATGAAAGATATTTCGAAATACTCTACAAAGATTTATCTTAATGATAGTATTGAAGTATCATTATATTCAGCAACAATGTTTAGAGTTAGGGTTTCAAGTTTAGAAAATGATAGATTC
The DNA here is from genome assembly GCA_020635275.1 of Ignavibacteriales bacterium. Lineage (GTDB taxonomy): Bacteria > Bacteroidota > Ignavibacteria > Ignavibacteriales > Melioribacteraceae. Next base: position 901,345 of record JACKAA010000001.1, on the reverse strand, counting down.
CCAATTATATATGAAATACCTTATTTAATTGGTAAGTTGGACAATTGGCCATTAATAAAATATAAAATTGAGAAGAATGATAAGTCAATAATAATTAAAACTGATAAAATCGCAATATTTTTTTCTAAAGATAATTTTGATTGGGAAGTATATACAGTAAATGAAAAAAATAAAATTTATCCATCTAATGGTAGAATTAGAGGAATGTTTAAGGATGGATACACTGTCTTTGATAATGCAAGTGCATTTGATGAACCGAATAACAATAGTAGATATTCACATTGGTTCTATAACTTTGAGACAGAAAGATATGTCGATACATATCTTGAAGATGACCTAATACTTGATAAATATTTTATATACGGACCAGATTATAAAAATTTATTTTTTCAACTAAATCAATTAATTGGTGCAGAACCTCTTTTACCAAAAAAAGCTTATGGATTTTTTCAAACGCAGCATTTAGGATGTGAAGGTGATCAAACAAAACTATTAGAACTTGCGCAAAAATTAAGAGCTAGAGATATCCCATGTGATTATTTAATTGTTGATTTCGAATGGGGGGATGGATGTCCAGGGGAAGAGGAAAAATATTGGGGAGGATTAGATTGGTCTCCAAATTACACTAATCCTCTTTCGCCTAGAAATTTGATTAGTAAACTTGATTCTATGAATTTTGAGGTAATGTTAATTCATCATAGTGCTCCAAATTTTCCAAACAGAGAAATAGATACCAAAAATAAAAAAAGAGAATGGACTTCAAAAATATACGATGAAATAATTTGGTGGAATTCGTTTAGGGAAAAATTGGATATCGGAATTGCCGGCACTTGGCAAGATACAAGACAAAATGATTTAACAGATTGTGAAATTTATTCAAGTAATCAGAAATATTTTGGACAAAACAAGCGTACATTATTCATGGGTTGTAGGAAAATGATGGAACAAAATCCTTGGGAATATGATCGTGATAATACATTAGCAACTAATGCACTAATAGGAACAAGACGATATCCATTTAGATGGACGGGAGACATTGACAACACATTTTCAGAAATGAAATGGCAAATTGAAGCTATTACAAATTCGCAAGGTTCCATGAAAGCTGTTAGTTATATTACAAATGACTGCTTTAGTAAAGATTGGAAAGTCGCTGCAAGGTGGAATCAATTTATTGATTTTAATTCTATATCAAGATCTCATACAACCAAACCATGGGAACAAAGTAAAGGATTTAAAGAATTAACGGAAATAATGAATTTTCGTAATAATTTAAATGGAAGCCATATCTCAGAAGAAATAATAACATTGAGTGATAAAGAAAAATTAGAAATAGTTGAAAATTCAATACGAAAACATCGGAAACTTAGATATAGATTATTGCCTTATATATATTCTACGGCATTTGAAAATTATTTATCTGGGATGCCAATTTGTAGACCAATGCTACTTGAATTTCCAGAGGACTATAGGTGTAAACAAAATCAATTTCCTTATCAATACATGTTTGGAGAATCATTTTTAGTAGCACCTGTGACTGGAGATTTTAATACGAATGAAATATATTTGCCAAAAGGACATAAGTGGATTGATTATTGGGATAAAACTTTACACGATGGTGGACAAGTTTTAACATATAATACTGAAGATATTACAAAATTACCGCTTTTTGTAAAAAGTGGTTCAATAATTCCATTAAGAAAAGAACAAAACTGGATTGAATCAAAGCAAGACTCAATTCTTTTTCTTGAAATTTTCCCATCTGATTCTTCATCATTTGATATATATGAAGACGATGGGATAACAATGAAATACAAGAATGGTGAGTTTAGTAAAATTAACATTACATGCAAAGGAAATGATGAAAAAACTACTGTCTCAATTCTAAAGTCAATTGGGGAATTTGAAGGGAAATTAGAGCATCGCAATATATTGTTAAATATTTATGGTGTAATAAAAAAACCTAAACACGTAACTATAAATAATAAAAAATTAATTCAAAAATTGTCAATGCAAAATAATGATAATATGCAGGAGTATTGGTCATATGAAGAGAATAATATGAAGTTGGTAATTAATTTGATCTATAGTTCAAAGAGTGATGTTTTGGTTAATATATTAAATTAATAAATATTCTTTGAAATAGTTTTTTTTGAATATATAAGATTAAAAATAAATATGAGAAACAATAATAGACTGAAGCCCAAAATATATAAAACATAATAAGAAAAATTATAAAAGCCCCAGAGTAAATAAAGTAGGCTTGTTATTAGGGCAGCAGTAAGAGCATATGGGATCTGAGTATTTACATGATCCATATGATCTGATCCCGAAAATATAGACGATAATACTGTCGTATCTGAAATTGGTGAACAATGATCACCGAAAATAGCTCCTGAAAAAACTACACCTGCAATTATAATTGAAGTAGTTGGATCGCCTGTTAACTTGTATGCTAGTGGAATAGCAATTGGTGTTAGAATTGTCATTGTACCCCAAGAAGTTCCAGTTGCAAATGATATAATTGCGCCCAAAATAAAAATTATAACTGGTAAAAATTTATATTCAATTGAGTCACCTATAATTTTAATTAAATAATCAGCAAGAAACATATCTTTAGTTATTGCTCCAAGACTCCAAGCTAGAACAAGTATTGCGCATGCAAGAAGCATTAATTTCATGCCATCTAAAATTGTCTCCATAACCTCTTTAATATTCATAATCCTATAGCTTAAAGCAATAATTACACCAACAATCATCATTGAAAATGCTCCCCACAACAGAGCTTTAGCTGGATCTGCTTTTTCTAGTACTTCAATTATATTGGTTCCATCTTTTCCTGTAATTGCAAAACCAAGTAAAGTAACAATAGTAAGAGTAAGAATTGGTAAAAAAACTGTTCTTAACATAGGTTTTAATTCATTTTCTGTACCTAGTTCTTTTGCTACATCCATCAATGGTATTGCACCATCACGCATTACTTTACCTGTTAATTCAGTACGTTTTTCGGCATTATACATTGGTCCATAATCTTTTTTAGTAATAATAATTATTCCTACCATTACTACAGCTAATATTGCATAAATATTTAGAGGTATACTTTGTAAATAACCAGTAAAAGCAGAAACACCTTCAATACCTGCAGCTGAAATACCAGTATGGATCATTCCAATTTGAAAGGCAATCCAATCAGAAATTAAAAAAGTTGAAATTGGGGCTGCAGTAGAATCTACAATATATGAAAGCTTTTCTCTGGAAATTTTTTTCGCGGTAAATATATCTCTAAAGACATTACCAACAATTGCAGCGTTTACTCCATCATTAAAAAATATTATAAATCCTAAAAACCAAGCCCCTAAACCAGCTTGTCTCTTTGTTTTTATTTTTTTACTTGCCCAATTTGATAATGCTTTACTTCCTCCAAGTCTCCAAATAAATGCAACACCAGAACCCATAAATAGATTAAATAAAAGTAATCTGGAGTTCCATTCATCTGCCATAGAACCAATAATCGCATCAAGCGAATATTCAACAGCGCTAAAAGGATTTCCACTTACTATTATTAAGCTCCCAATAAAAATCCCAATGAATAATGATAATAGAACTCGTTTTGTAAGAAAACAAAGCAATATGGCCACAAATGGCGGTAAAAGTGATAGAATTCCAAAATCCAAGATTAATATCTTTAATTTTTATTATTTAATTGATAGTAAATTTATAAAAATGTTTCTGATTTTATTTTTTTAAATGCTTTTTCTTATATAATCTCCAAGTAATTGACCACTTTGTAGGATCATCAAACCATGAATGATCTATTTTATGGACTACACTATTGTGTGGAGCTAATTTAACAATGTCTGGATTAGAATAAGCTTCTTTTGAAATATAACTTAATGCATTTATATACTCATCTAATTCATCTTTTGAATATGCTTCAGTAGGCTCAATGGTAAATGGTTGCTTTACAATAAACGGATGATGGCTAGACCAAAGATGAAATCCGAAATCTGCCATTCTTAAAGTAACATCTTCAGTCGTAACTCCAGTATCCAAATGTAGTTTTTCCCAACTATATCTTACCTGTTCAATTCTTCTCTTCCCTTTCGCGTACGGAGCACTTGCACCTTTTATTTTCGTTATTTTACTTAATAAATAATTGTTATTAAGAACTGCGATATTAGCAACTTCTTTTAAACCTTCTGAACCCAAACTCATTATCCATGCATATGCTTTTAGTACAACAGGAAAAACAGTTGGATAAGCGCGTACCTTTCCAATAGTGTGTTTTATTTTATTATTTAAAATATATTTTTTACCATTATATTCAATATTTGGTATTGGTAAGTAATTGTATAGTTTTTTTACGACACCTAATGCGCCAGTTGCGGGACCACCACAACCGTGTGGAGTTGAAAATGTTTTATGTAGATTAAAAAAGCACATATCAAAACCAGCCTCTTTTGCTCTAGTAATTCCTAATATACCATTTGCATTTGCTTGATCATAACAACATATTGCACCATTTTTATGAGCTAAATCTGTAATCAATTTTATTTCTGGATTAAAAATACCAGTATCTTCCGGATTAGTGATAAATATGGCCGCTGTTTTGTTTGATATTAGCTTTTTAAATGATTCCATATCAGGTAATCCCGTTTGGGGATTATTATATACCATTTTAACTTTATATCCTTTTACTGCAGCCGCTGAATAATCAGATGGATGTGAAAATATTGTTGTTATAACCTCATCTCTAATTTGTTCTTCACCTTTTACTTCAAAATACTTTTGCACGATTGAAGCCATTGTTAAAATAGCAGCTGAACCTGATGGAGGTTGAAATGTGAAATGATCAAGTCCAGATATTTCTCTCAGAAATAAATCTAGTTTAAAAATAATTTCTAAAGCACCTTGAACACTATTTTCATCTTGATATGGATGTAGTTCAGTAACTTTTGGATTTCTAGAAATTAACTCATTTATTTTAGGATTGTATTTAATTGTACAAGTTCCTTGACCAATATCAATATTAAAATCAGCACCCAAAGTATGTTGAGAAAGCCTTAGAAAGTGTTTTAATACTCTCATTTGGCTTACTTCAGGTAACTCTGGCTTTTTCTTTCTGATCATATTCCTTGGTAATTTCGAAATTCCATTACCAACTATTTTTGTTATTTCTTTTTCAGCTTTTGGTGGATAAATACCTCTTTCATTTGGAGTGTTTAGTTCAAAGATAATTTGCTCGTCCCATTTGGCTTGATGAAATTTTCTCAGTTTTGACTTTATATTATTCATTATTTATTCCTTAGAGAAATTATTTTTAAGATAATATTTTCTTTAAATTATCAACTAAATTGTCAATATCTGATTTTGTATGTTGTTCAGTAATACAAAACAAAGCAGATTGGCCTAGTTCAGGAAAATCTTTTGATAAATCTTTTCCACCGTAGATTTTTTTCTTTTGTAATAGATTATTTATTGAACTAACCTTTTTCCCAGTATTGTTAAAATCAACAACAAATTCTTTAAAATTAGAAGCGTTAAATTTTGGAGAATAAAGATTTTTTATTTTACCAATTTCATTTATAGCATAATGTGATTTTTGTAATATCGTCTGACCAACTTCATACATTCCTTTTGGGCCCATTAAAGACAAATAAACAGCACTTGTTATTCCCCACAATGCAGAAGCAGTGCCAACAAACTCCTTTCCACCCTCCCTATTTCCAAAAGAAGTTCTCTCATCATATAAAACATCTCCAAAACCCCACTCATCTTCAACATTAGTTTTTGATATCCCAAAAAGTCTAGATGGATATTCTTTGACAAATTCTACATTATCTGATGTACCTATAAAACCTCCGGTAGCACCGCCATAAAACATGTGAAGACCAAGTGATTGTATATCACCACATGTTATATCTGCACCATAGTTAGAAGGAGTTTCTAGAATACCTAGAGAAATTGGATCACAACCCACCAGCATTAAAGACTTATTATTTTTAAGTAGTGAACTAATTTTTTTCCCATGTTCTTCAATAACTCCAAAATAAGAGGGATTTTCAAAATAAAATCCAGCAACATCGCTATTTAATTTTGATTTTAAATCTCGTAAATCTATTAAACCAGTTTCATTATTATGTTCAACTGTTTCAATTTCCAATACAGGATGACAATAATTTTTAATTACCATCATTCTTTCAGGAGAAATGAATTTAGAAATAAGAATTTTATTTCTTTTAGTAATTCTTTGGGCCATTCGACAAGATGTACTTGCAGCTTGTGCCCAATCAAAAGTAGGAACATTAACAACATCAACATCAATTAATTCTGCCATTAGGCTTTGATATTCAAAAAGCGCTTGAAATCTTCCATGATCTTCATATGGTTCTCCAGCATATGCTGTTAGAAACTCAGATCTTCCATTTATTTCATCGCATATTGATGGGACATAGTGCGCTGCACAGCCTCCACCTAAAAAACTGATATATTCATTAATTGAAATATTTTTATTAAGAATCTTTTCAACATGTTGTTTTAGTTCCATTTCAGATACAAGTGCCTCTGGTAAGTTCATCTTTTTCTTTAGTCGTAATGAATTAGGGATATCTTGATATAGTTCATCAATATTTTTGGCTCCTATTTCTTTTAACATTTGTTCTTTAACTTCTGGGACTGAGTTGGGAATGTACGGATGAATAAAATAGTTAGTTTTTATACTCATTTTAACTCCAGTAATAAAATTTTAATATAAAAACAGCAACAAATGTGCCGTTATATTTAAATGCAAGTATCGGACTAATTCTAATTATTCTTTTAGAAAAGATTCTATCTAATGAAGTTTTTGGTTTACTGACATATGAATGATATTGAGAAAGGAAAATTAAAACGACATTTTTGTCATTGCATAGCCAAAAATTTCGTCAATTTTGATTTAAGAATTTATTTATCAATAGGTTCAAGACGTAAATCTTTACCAGTATTAATTATTTTAACAATTTTATTTTTATATAATTTTAGAATTTCCCTACTATTAAATTTAAAACTTGCCCATTTAAATTCACCATCTTTTATAACTGCTGATACTTTAATTCCATGTTCTGCTTGGAGATCAAAAAAACTTACATCCTCCCAATTTTTAGGTATAGAAGGAAAAACATTAATTTTATCATCATATGACTGTAACATCATTGAAATTGGAACTAACACCAGTGCATCATAACCAGTAAGAAAATACTCATTATAAATTTGTTTTACATTTCCATTTTCATCATAAGAATATGCCTCTGCTAAACTAGCACCTGAGCTATCCTGAATATGTGTAGTTAATTCAGATAATTCATATGCTTTATCACCATTACCTAAATATGCTTCAGTTAATGCAAACCAATCTGAAATGAAAGTAATCATTCCTTTCCCTTTATTATTTCTTATCCACGCTAAATCAAGGGCATTCCTAGCTTTTTGTTTATCAATATTTTTTATTTCTTCTAAATAAGGATACCCCAAACATGCAAATGCTCTAATACCAAAATAACCACCTCCAATTCTGTTTTGATCATCATCTAAATATTCTAAATATATTTCTGAATTTTGAGGGACATAAAGATTATCATAAATATTTTGCCATTTTTCACTTAGCTCTTTATCCAAATTTAGTTTACAAGCATAATTGCAAGCCATTTTAAGATTCCATTTAGCAGCCAAAACAGCATCTAGCACTGATTTTTCCATAATATTTTCTGATACTGAAAGCAAAGGTGGTAGATAATATAATTCCCGTAGTTCATCCCATTTTACTAAACTGCTCCAAAATTCTGCAGTACCTTTTAATACGGGGTAAGTATATTCTTCAGTGAATTCTTTGTCAGGATATAACCTATCTAATAAATGAAAAAATGCTGCTGCATAACCATCAATATGTCTTTGCCAATCCCAGTGTCTATCAGTTGAATACGGTATATTATGTCCTTCAGCAGTAACTTCATGTCCAAAAGCAATTGCATTTGGATTGTATTTTTCAATGTAAGTATGAGTACCTAAGTTTTTGCCTCTATAGATAACTTCAACTGGACCTTCTGGAAATAATATCCTTACATTTTCAGATAGAGCTTCTGGTTTATATGTCCAATTTATCATATCTCTTGCTCTTTTATAATCTCCTAGTTGAGCAAAAACCCATATTGCCCATCCACCTCCATGACCATAAGTAAATGAATGCATTTTCCAATCAACATCAGGAACTGCGAACTGCTTTTCTGCTGCTAGAAAGTGTTCAGCTCCTGTGGTATTATATATTCCACGGAGTGCCCGATAATACCATTTTGCATAGTTGCCATCAGGTAATACAATAGATGCTATAGATGACCAGTGATTATCCCATGCTAATGAATGTCCTCGCTCAATTTGAGAGTAATTTTCAGATATTTCAGTAGCTGTTAGAGCTTCTCCTTTATAATTTACTCCATCAAATTGAGTGGTTAATGAAAAATAGAAAGTTTGATCTTCACCCGGTTCAATTTCAAATATATATTCATTATCATTTTTAATTAGATTTGTCGTAGCTCTGAACACCCATGCTTCTTGTGTATAGGCAGATTTTTTCTTTGTAAATCCGTTTACAATATTTTCTTTATAAATAATATCATACCTCTGAAGGGGAAGTGATATGCTCCACATAGCTTTTTTAGTTCCTGTATTTTTTAAATTCATTACAAGAAGATGTTTTTTTTCCAAAGAGAAGAAAATCTTGGATACATATCCAAATGTTTCAGAACAATGTGCTTCTGTAGAATAGACGCCATCTTTAAGGCGATATCTATTCCTAAATTCAGATTTTTCTAGATCATAAGTATCCAATTCTTTGGAATGAAATTGTAAATTTGGAAAGAACCCTCTAGCTTCAGCATCTTCCCATAAATCAGTAAACCATAATTTTTCAAAACCCAATCCATTAATATCAGCAATACCCCCCATTTCTGCATTCCCCAAAAGGTATCCCATATCAGTAGAATTATATTCATTCCGAATAAAATCATATTTATCAAAAGGCATTTCATTTCTATCTAATTCTAAATTGGAATTACATGCTTCTATACTGATAAAAAAGATAAACACAAGTATTTTGTAAAAGGTATTGTTCGGCTTCACATATTTTCTCAATTTTATAATATTTGACATAACTCTTATTAAGATTTTGTTATAATAAATTATTCAAAAATTACCTCATTAAAACCTTGCGTTTTTTGAATCAAAATATCCTTTTTATCTATTTTTTCTGCTAATATATTTTTCCCTAACAAATTTTTATCAAGCATATTCCCATTTATTCTTACATTTTTACATGCTTCAAATGATAATGTATATTTTCTATCATGGTAGGGTTTATATGCATAACTCCGTTTTAATACATTATTCTCAAAATTTAAATTTTGAACAGATTTTGCATAGAGAATTGGGAAATCAAATAGTTCAAATGTATTATTTGATATGGAAATGTTTGAATGAAAAGGTAAACTAACAGCATTTACTTCAGGTATTTCAGGATATATACTGATTATCGCTTCACAAAATTGATATTGTGAAGTAAGGCATGTTTCTTTAAAAATGTTATCTACAATTGTAACGTCTTTAACTGATCCACTTTCAAACCAATGATTTGCATCTCCAGGAATTACAATTGCGGATCCACTTGATTCAAATATGTTATTTTCTATTATTACCTTCCCTGAAGTTGAAACTAATATCCCCCTTGCCCTATGGTTTCCAAAATAGGAATTCTTTATTGTTACATTTGGCATCCAAGTCAGATTTTCAAGAGCATCATTAAGTTCAATATTCTTTGGGAATGGTTCTTCAATTGTTATTTCAAATAATTCGGAAGTCAAAGCTTCAAATGATTTTACTATACCTTTCGTAATTGTCTCCATAGTAGAGTGATCTATAAATCCAATAATATCACCATGGCGTGCCCAATCAAGTCCTATACTTTGCTCATGCATAAACTTGCAAAGAAGTTTTCGTTCATTTATTTTATTTACAATCTTAACACTTGTCCCATGAATATTAAATGAATCATCCATTAGACCAATAAAACTACAACTATCAGCAATTATATCACCTTTACAATTTGAAATATGAATTCCATCATCATGACCTGACATTACTTTTCTTTTTTTAGGATTTGGTACACAATTAACATTCTTAAACGTAAGATTTTCAGAATATTGTGCAAGAAAGCTAATACCACAATTACTATACATATTAATATTCTGAATAGATACATTTTTACTATTGAGTATAAACATTCCTGCATGATCTCTGACCCCATGCCTCAAAACCATAATATTACCAATAGCAGGGTGCCTTGAAAAATTTCCGGTGATACGAACAACTCCATTACTAATTTCTGAAGCTTTATAATTTTCCCAATTATCTCCAATACAAACTTTATCTCCTGTGCCTGGAACTACTTGTAATGTGTTTTTATCGAATTCCATAGGATCATTCCATTTTACATAACCCCATAGATTTACACTACCCTCACATAAAAAAAATAATTTTTCATTTTCGATTTTATAAGGATGTTGAATAGTGTCAATCTGCAAATCAAAATAATTTGTTGATATGCCAACTACTTGAGCCTCAGTTCCAAATGGGATATCCCAATCAATTGATAAATTCTTTATGGTAATATTTTTACTTGAATCAATCGTAAATGGTTGCATTTTGCCGTGGAACACAAATTCACTTCCTGATCCATCAATTATAAGATTTATTATGTTTTTAATTAGTATGGGGCATGTTTTGGGATTTGTATCTGTTGTGTTGGATTCAAAATAATTTATCTTTAATGTACCTTCTGGGTAAAAATCATAGCGACCTTTTGGAAAAACCAAAGTAGGATTCTTTAGTTTTCTTAATGAATCTAATGCTTCTATTAGCCAAAGTGTTGCGTTTTCTTTTGAATTTGCAATTAACCCAAAATCACAAATACTTACCCTCTCTTGTTTGTGATTTGTACTATAGGTAAGATCAATTGAACTAATAAAAAATATACTTATGCAAATCCACTTAAATAAAATGTTTGGGTTGTTTTTCATTTTTAGAATCGCATTGTTATCTAAACCATTTTCCTTTTGGCATCTCAGGTTCAATTTGCTCAATCATTTCAGTATGGTTTTCATTAATTAGTTTTACTAATTCATTTACTAATTCTGGATAATTTGAGGAAATATTATTTTTTTCATAAGGATCTTCCTTAATATTGTATAGTTCCCAAGGCTCATCAGTGAAATGTCGAACTAATTTCCAATTATCTTTTCTAATTGCCTGTTGTAGCCAGGTTTCAGGATAAAAATGTTCAGACCAATTATAATTAGGAATTTCCCAATATAGAAGTTTATGTTTTTGCTGATCATTTTCACCAAGTAGTGTTGGTAATATTGAAATTCCATCGATATTCTTTGGTAAATATTCATCTGCCTCTGCGATTGACGCTATAGTTGGCATTATATCTGGAAAATAAAATTGTAATTCAGAAATAGTATTTGCTTTAACTTTATTTGGCCATTTAACAATAAATGGTACTTTTATTCCACCCTCATATAAAGTTCTTTTATAACCTCGATAAGGACCATTTAGATTGAATGATTCCAACCATTCACCACCGCCACCATTATCTGATGTAAAGATTACTAAAGTATTGTCTTCAATATTCAATTCTTTTAGAAGATCAATAATTTCACCCAAACTTAAATCAACCTTTTTATGCATAGCTGCAAATTTTTTATTTCTTTCATTTAATTTACTTTGTTCATAAAATTTATAAGCTGAATCTGATGTCGGAATTTGAGGATTATCATCGTCATCAGTATGAGGTAATGTCCAAGTACCAAAACAAAAAAATGGATTTTCAGATTTAGCATTCTCTTTAATAAAATTTTTCATCCTTTCCGTTATAATATTATGAGTATAGGAATTTGGATTATTATTTTCATTTAGTACTGATATTTTTTCACTGTTTTTCCATAGATAATCTGTATAATAAAAATGTGCATGTATTTGGTGATAGTAACCAAAAAATTCATCGAACCCATGTAATTCTGGAATCCCAGCAGTACCAACATCACCTAGACCCCATTTACCAAATCCACCAACTTTATATCCAGCTTTTTTAAGCACTTCTGCAAAAGTTGTATCATTACTTTGTAAGGCGATACCACCAGTATTGCCTCTAAGAGAAACATGTCCAGTATGTTGACCTGTTAACAACGAACTTCTAGAAGGAGCACATAAAGAACTGCCAGAATATGCCGAAGTGAATCGCATCCCGTTAGTGGCTAAATTATCAATATTTGGGGTTGAAAATTCATTTCCACCATAACAACCAGGTACGTTATATCCCATATCATCTACAATTATAAAAACTATATTTGGCTTTTGGGACTTTTTATTCTCTTTACATCCCAAAAGAGTTAAAATTAAAACAATATTTACAATTAATATTAGCTTAAACAATGTCGTTTTCATTTTTATTCTTAAATAAATTTTTATAAAAAATAATTATGCTATTCCACCGCCATCAACAACGATATGAGCACCAGTAATCCATGTAGACATATCACTAGCAAGAAAAAGAACAACATTAGCTACATCTTCAACTGTTCCTAAACGCGAAATAGGTCTATTTGCACATTCAGCTTTATATTTTTCATCATATACGCCTCCAAGTTGTTCACACTCACTTTTGAGCATTGGTGTATCAATATCTCCCGGACATACAGTATTTACTCTAATATTATCTTTTCCATGATCTATGCACATAGCTCTTGTCATATTAAGCGTTCCACCTTTCATGGCACAATATGAAACTGCATTTTCACCACCTTTTAAAGACCAACCAGAACCGGTATTAATTATACTTCCACCACCATTTTTTTTCATATATGGAATTACATATTTTGAAAGTAAATATTGACCTTTTAAAGAAACATTCAAAGCAAGATCCCATTCTTCAGGTTCAAGATCGACTGCATTCTTTCTTATTGCAATTCCTGCATTATTAAATAAAATGTCTATTCTTCCGTGAATTTCAAAAGTCCTATCTGCAGCATTTTGACAATCTACTTTATTAGTCACATCACATTTAAAAAATTGTACATTCTCTCCATAATCTTTAAATTCTTCTACTACTTGCTGGCCTAATTTCTCATTGATATCCAGGAGAATAATATTTGCACCCAATTCTGCTAATCTTTTAGCTGTACCTAATCCAATGCCAGACGCACCACCACTAATTATTGCTACTTTACCTTCAAGTGAAAGTAATTTAGTAGCATTTTTAGAAATATCCATTTTATTTACTCCACAAATGTTTACAAAAATATATATTCAAAGAAGCCTACCATTATTAATTTTCCTCATCACTTATTGTGCCATATTATTTTATTAAGTTTTCAGGTCGATTTTCAAAAATAAATGCGTGTAGAATTTTACATAAGATTATTAGATGTCATATTTGTCGCAGGTATTATTAAAATATTAGAAATCAATCATCTCCCTCAAACGAGAGTTATCTTTCATTTCTGAAATTTTTCTTTGTACTTGTCTAAGTGATAATCCAAGAATTTTTGCAGCTGATTTTTTATCTCCATTTGTATGTGCTAATACTTTAATAACATGATCTTCTGAATTTTCTTTTAAAGTTTTTAAATTAAAATCCTTCACAGATATTTCCGAAATTATATCAGAGCCCAAATTAGTAGGTAAAATAATATTCCTATCAGATAGAATAACAGCGTTTTCAATTATTTGAGAGAATTCCCTTATATTTCCCAAATAATGTTTCATCTTTAATACTTCAATTGCTTCTGGAGAAATTTTCATATCAGGTTTATTATATTTCACTTTAAAGAGATTCAAGAAATGATGAGTAAGTAATGGAATATCCTCTATTCTTTCATTTAATGAGGGCAAATTTATATGTGCGGATTTTAATCGATACAGTAAATCCAATCTGAATTTTCCTTCTTTACAAGCAATATTAATATCAATATTAGTTGCTGACACAATTTTTACATTAATTGGTAAAGCTTTATTATCCCCAATTGGATAAACAAGCTTTTCTTCAAGGACTCGAAGAAGTTTGGGTTGCTGACTTAAAGGTAATTCACCAATTTCATCTAAAAATAAAGTTCCATTATTAGCTTGACGAAAATACCCAGAATGAGTTTGATTCGCTCCAGTAAATGCCCCTTTATTATAACCAAAAAATTGACTTTCAAACAATGATTCTGGTACAGAAGCAACATTTACTGGAATGAAAGGTCCGTTTGGCGTCCATAATTTATGAATAGCTTTTGCAAACAATTCTTTACCTGTGCCAGATTCACCAGTAATCATAATAGGATTACCGCTATTCGCCATAACTTCAGTATATCGAAATAAATTAATTACTTTTGATGATTTAGAAACAATTGGTTTAAAAACTGGATTGATTTCGTCATCATTTTCATTCATTCCGCTCTGATATAATGAAGTCAATAATCCCTTTCTTTCATAAGCTCGATTTATTGCTAATATTAATCTTTCAGGTTCAACAGGTTTTATAAGGTAATCATATGCACCCATTTTTACAGCTTTAACTGCGGTTTGTATATCATCAACAGCTGTTATAAGAATAAATTCAGTGTCACTTTTTGTTGGTTTAGTATTTTCGAGAATTTCTAAACCACTAATTTCCGGCATTATTAAGTCAAGCAGAACAATATCATAATTATTTTTTTTAATTTTTTCCGGAGCTTCTATTCCAGAATCACATAAATCTATATTCTCAAATCCTTCTCTTTTTAGAATTCTTTTATGAGAATTTAATGCTTCCAATTCATCATCAACAATAAGTATTTTCATTTAATTACCTACTTAACGAATTTAATAATTTATTAATTTCATTAATGATGTTTTTTTCATCTGCAGCTTCAACAATTTTGATGCCAATATTATTTAATCTTTTAAGTTGCGTACTATTTTTTGCTTTAAATATTATCAATTCAAAAAGAGGATTTATTTCTTGCAATTCAATTACCACTTTGTGAATATTATTTATAATACTTGCGTTTAGTAATAATATGTCTATTTCAGGATGAACTTTCAAATATTCACATAGTTTCTTAGTTCCGGAGAGCCTCTTCATTGTTTGTCTACTTTCACCCAAAAAACAAATAATGTCTTTCTTAAAAATTGAATCATCATTATCAATACAAAGCATTCTTGAACTAAGGAATCCCAGTTCAGACTTTTCAACAGGTATATAAATTTTAAATTTCGTACCAACACTACATATAGAATGTACATCAATTATTCCGTTATGTTTTTTAATTATTTCGTATGAAATTGATAGACCAAGGCCAGTTCCACCTTCGTGACCTCTCGTTGTAAAAAAAGGTTGAAATAATTTTGGAATAATATCATTTGCTATGCCTTGACCATTATCATATATTTCAATATAAATAGCGTTAAGTCTTTCAACATATCTTGAAGTAATTTTAAGAACTCTTTTTATTCCATTCTTTCTAGCTTGAATTGAATTGACTACTAAATTAATGATGACCTGCTCTAATTTTTGAAGATCTCCAATTATACTAGGAATATTTCTTCCCAAGTCTAAGGTAAAAGTATCAAATGATTTATTAATTTTGGATTGAATAATTTTCAATGATGATTTTATTATTTCATTAACTGATAAACTAGAAAATGAATCAACTTCTGGTTTGATAAAACCCTTTAAATTCTGAACAACATTATTAATTCTCTTTGATCCAACATTTATTGCATCGATTAACTCAACCATTTCACTAGATAAATCAGAATAATATTTTACATCAAACGCATCATGATTTGGATTCTTTAGATAATCTCCTATAATGGGTTGAAATACATTCCATGATTTTTTCAATAAAGAAGTATTTTGAAGTACATAATTATTAGGATTGTTTATTTCGTGAGCGACATTTGCAACTAATTCCCCAAGTGATTTTAATCTATCAGCAAAAATTACTTGTTGTAATCTCTTTTCAGATTCAATTCTTAGCTTTTTTTCCTCAGTAATATTTTTTGCTATAAAAACAACACCTACAAATGCTTCATTTTCATCAAAAATCGGTAATGAAGAAGTTAAAAATGTTTTACCAAGACTTTCATATTCTACCTCTCTAGCATGTGGCTGCAAATCTAAAATCGTGGCTCTAGCAGGACATGTATTACAATGACTTTCTCCAATATTATAAAGATTAGTACAAAATACACCTTCTGGATTATCAGTAAATGTATTATACTCTTTTAATGCTGCTTTATTTAATCTTCTTATCTTTAATTCTTTATCTAAAATAATAATAACTTCTTCAATTGCATCAAACGTACGTTGCCAGTCATCCTTTGTCACTTGTAATCTTTCAATAAGGTTTTTTTTCTCTGAAATATCTTTAACACTTCCAATAATTTGGATTATTTTGTTTTTGCTCTTAATAGCTCTAATATTTTCAGAAATCCAAATTCTTTTACTATCAATGATTAATTGTGATTCATAACCGTATAGTTCATCTGCTTTGTCCAATAAATCTAAAATTTTTATTCGGGTTGGATTTAAAATATTTAAAAGTTGTAATCTATTTTGTTCATTCATTAATTCATTTGCATCTTCAAAGCCCAAAATTCTAGCAAGTTCAGGATTTACAACTAAAAATTTATTATTAATAACATCAAAATGATAAATTCCCATTATTGCTGATTCAAATATTAATTTATAGTTATTTTGGTCAATATCAGCTTTGGAATCTTTATCTAAATCCCTATAGTTACTTAGTTTTACTAAATCCATAACAGATCCATTTATGATAAATAGAATATGATCATAATTTAATAATTTATTTAAATAATAACTCTTTCTAAAACCTATTTAAATTGTTTCTTAAAAATCAATTTATAAACATCATACCTTTCCATAATTTACAGTTCGTCACATAATCTCTTCAACTATTTTTGACACTAACAAATTAGAGGTATAAAATGTATTTTGAATTATACCAAGATAATCAAAAACTTTGGCGCTGGAGATTAAAAGCATCTAATCATGAAATTATTGCTCACGGTGAAGGGTATAAAAATAGAAGTGATTGTATTCATGCCATTGATCTTATAAAAAGTTCAACTTTTGCTGAGATTATTGAAGTGCAAAATTAAAGGCTGCTTTTGCAGCCTTTTTTATTATGAAGCTTTACTAAATAAATCCACTGATTTATTATTGTAGTTCATTATAAATTCAGTTGGATCTTCTGGAGTATTAATTTCTAATTCATGAAACAATTCTTCTAATTCTTGTTTTCTAAAATTAAGTTCGTTACTGTCCATTTTTTCAATTTCTGTTTTAGATGTTGTCTTAAATATCTTTTGAATAATTGCTGTTTTTACTTTCTTGTCTTGAGCTGATCTCGGTGATCCAAGATTATTTAATTCAAATATTGCTTCTATCTTTTCAACTTCTATTTTTCTTTGAAGTTGTCTTTCAAAATAATCTCTATCATTTCCCGGAGTGAAGTTTTGATCGAATGTTTCTTTGGCTATTTCTCCAATTGGTAATCCTTGTATAAATCTTATTATTGGCTTAAATGCCGAATACTTTGGATTGACAAAAGATTTACCATTTATGGTATCTGATCTGTCTTTAAGTACAAAAGCAACATTACTTTGTTTAGGTTTTCCATCAATTAATTCCTTTTCTAATTGCATCCAAACATTAAGATCAGTTTCATAAGGTGTTTCTCCGGCTATTTTCATTTTTATTCCACTTTTTACAAATTGACCTTTCTCAGTTACATTTCCATGTTCATCTGTTTGATCTTCTTCCTTATCATATTCAAAACCACCTCTTCCGGTAAAAACGATATTACCTTCAGTATTTACAAATCTATCTGAAAATTCTTCTTGCCAAGCCGGTAATATCTTTCCCCAATCCATTAAACTCATAAATGATCTTTTGTTCTTTAGCTTATAATCTTTAATAAATTTGTAATAGATCTTAGTAAGTGAATCAATAAATAGAAAATCAATCTCTTTATTTTCTAAGAAGTTAAATGCTTGAATAACATCAGCTAAGTTGGTTGTATCTTTTACCATAACCGGAATATTATTCTTTTTAAGTAAAGGAATTAAAAATCTGCTTCCTTTTTCATTGTCAAGAAAAAGAACTGGCTTAGTGCATTTTAATTCTTTGTATGCACCAATTAAAAATTCAGTTGCTGTTCTAGTTTTTCCACTTCCTTGAAATCCACCAAAAGAAGCTTTAATAAAATGATTCTGAGATTTTAAGTCACTTGCAAAATGTTCTAAGTTCATATTTTCACCTTTTGTTTTACTTGATTGATTAAAGTAATATTATAATTATAGCCCCGAATGAACGAGGCTATATTAAAGAAATTATTTTTACTCCATATCTTCAGTTTGAGAGATATCAAAAACAACAGCTGTAAGAAAGTTGGTTGGTTCTTCAACATTTCCATTTTTATCTTTACTTCCAACCGGGAAAAGAATAAGTGCACCATGCTCACCTTTTCTGATTTTACGTTTTGATTCTTGCCATTGCTTAAATCCGGCACAAACAGTTGGATTTTCTAACTGCATAGAGATTAAGAGTTGATTGTGTAAACTGTAATACTTGCCTTCAATATTTACTATTCCAAACTTTGAAGCCATTTCTCTCTTCTTCTCTTCTGAAATAGAAGAGATTTGTTTGTTAAGTAAGTTGATTTTTTCTTTACGAGTTAAAGTTGCTTGTTGATTGTTCATTTTGAACCTCTTTTAATTGGTTGTTGATTTGTTCAATTAGCTTTAAGATTTCGTCGAGTTGTTTTAATATTGTTTCCATTGCATTTACCTTAAAAAAGATTTAGTTGATTGTTGAATGAATGACCGGTAAGATTAGAGAATATAAAAGCTGCTTTTTTGTATGATTTATAACTAAAATGAGAATGCCCACCATTAGGATGATAAATATGAACATGATACCAGAACCTAAACTTAGTAAGCCTATAAAGAGAATTATTTTTACGTACTTGAGCTAAAACCATGACCACCACCACTATGAAAAAAGAAAAAAACAAAAACGAAAAAGAAAAAAAGCGGGAGATGGAAATTGTGGAGGCACGGAGATTATGCAAGGGCAGTGAGTTTCAACGAGCTGTTTATATCACCCTTGAATAATTGAGTACCGGAACTAAAATGACACGTTTTTTTTCTTCGTTATTTGTTTTGGTCGTAGAAATGCTTTTATGAAATAAAAGAAATCAAATATGGAACTATATAATGTTTGAATGAAATGAAAACTTTATACTTCATAAATACTTAATGCTTATTGTGAAACCTTGATTAATACTCTCTAAAGGCGTACAAGGTTGAATCATTAAGCCAAAAACTGAACGAAGGTATTTGGAATGAAGTGGAGTGAGCCTATTATAAGAATTATGGAATGAAGTAAGATGTAAAAAGTTAAATTAATCCAAAACTTTTTAGCAGATTGCGAATGAAATAATTTATAACAATAAAATAAATATTGTTTATTATTCAAAAACTTTGCTAATTAGATACAGTGATTTTTCTCTACTCCGAGAGAGTAAGATTAAAGTACTCGTAAATCTCTCCGCAAAATAAAAACATTCTCCCGAAGCAGAGCTGTTCTTATAACTGCAAATATTTCGGGAGTAGACATGAAAGGTATTAGAGAAGTATCGTTAATCCTTTTTCTATCAAGCCAATTTTGCCAAGCTCAATGGTTCTGGCAACACCCCAATCCACAAGTCAATAGTCTCCAAGCCGTATGTTTCTCAGATTCAAATAATGGAACTGCTGTAGGATATTATGGAACAATAATCCATACAATTGATGGTGGGAAAAATTGGAGTGTGCAAGAAAGCGGAACATTTGAGATCTTACGAGATGTTTCATTCTCAGATGCTAAGAATGGTATTATTGTAGGCGAGCATGGTTTAGTCCTTAAAACAAATGATGCCGGTAATACTTGGAATTCACAAAATAGCGGCACAATGGAAGCGTTGTACGGAGTTTCGTTTACGGATGAAAATAATGGAACTGCTGTTGGTGTAATGGGAACAATATTAAGAACAACGAATGGAGGAAATAATTGGACACCCCAAACAAGTAGTGTTTCTGGAACATTCTGCGCTTTATTCTCGGTATCATTTACAGATAGCGAACATGGAACCTTTGTAGGATCTGACGGTATTGTTCAACATACTATTGATGGCGGAATAACTTGGAAAGCTCAAAGTAGCGGAACAACAAAAACTTTATCAGCTGTATCCTTTCTGGATGAAAATAATGGCATAGCTGTTGGTAGTGGTGGAACTACAATTATGACAAATAACGCTGGAGAAACTTGGATATTAAAACAAGTTACAGAAAATAGTTTACGTGGTGTTTCATTTTCTAGTAATAATAATATTTTAATTGTTGGAGAAAATGCTACAGTTGTGAGAGTAACAAATAATGGAGCTGATTGGTATAGATATTATCCAGCAGCAACAAAAGTAGAAAGTGAAACTGATTTATTTGGTGTTTCTAAAAATACTTTTGTCGGAGAAAAAGGACAAATATTTTGTTTTAATGAAATAGATTCAAGTTGGGTTGCGCAAAGAAACGGACCAATATCAAAACTGAGAGGAGTTTGTTTTACAAGACCAGAAATTGGGACAGCTATTGGACATAATGGAACTATACTTCGTACAACTGATGGAGGAAGTAATTGGACTATACAAACTTTTACTTCACCAAATTCAGGTGGTTCAATAAATGATCATTTGAAAGCGGTTTCATTTTATAATGAATATAATGGATTTATTGTTAGTGGTTCATCATCCGGTGATGGAAGTATACCTTACTATGGAACAGATGGATTAGTTTTGAATACTACAAATGGCGGAACAAACTGGCATGTTAAGTATAGCAATAGTAATGCTGCTTTTAATGGAGTTTCTTCGCCAAGTGCAAATGTATGTTTTGCAGTAGGGATTTTTAAAATTTTGGAGAACGGAGTATATAAAGACCATGCAGGTTGGGTTAGTACGACAGATGGAGGTGCAAACTGGCAGGAGAAATACTTTACAAGCATAACAGATCCACTTACTGCAGTCTCTTTTATAAATAACAATATTGGAACTATGGTTGGCTACAATGGAAGAATTTTGAGGACAACAGATGGTGGAAATAACTGGAGTACGCAAGCAAGTAATACGACAAGCAATTTAAGAGGTGTTCATTTTGTTGATGAAAATACTGGTACAATTGTAGGTGATTATGGTACAATACTGCGAACAACCAATGCTGGTATACTGTGGAATCCTCAGATAAGTGGGAGTAATAATGATTTGAATGGAGTCCATTTTATTGATATAAATCATGGAAGAATTGTAGGAGCTAATGGAATAATACAGACTACTTCTGATGGAGGAGTGACATGGGAAATTCAATCAACTTGTACTGTTGAAGATTTATTTGCTATTTCATTTGGCGATGAAAATTGTGGAAATATTGTTGGTGACTACGGTTTAATATTAAGGACGAATAATGGTGGAATTACATCAATAATTAATGATAAAAATAGCATTATATCACAAAATTTATTTCTATACCAAAACTATCCCAATCCGTTTAACCCAACAACTACAATAAAATATCAAATATCGTCAAAAGTAAAAAGTGAAAAGACAAACGTAAAGTTAGTTGTTTATGATATTCTAGGAAGGGAAATAGTTATACTTGTAAACAAAGAACAAGCCCAGGGTAATTACGAAGTTGAATTTGATGGAAGAGAATTATCAAGTGGAATATATTTCTATAGACTACAAACTTGTGATCCCGCATCAAGAGCGGGACAGGTTTTTGTTGAGACAAAGAAAATGATTTTGCTGAAATAGAAAAACAAAAACATTTCATCCGTTAGCTTACGGATGGAATGTTTAACTTTTCAAATAATTCTTTAGAATTACAAATAAATGTTTTATAAGTTTGGCTATATTATTTAATACTGCGAGCCGAATATTAAAACACTCTACCTAAAATACTCATCAAAACGGGATGTAGTTTTTGTAATGGGTGCCGGAGCTTCTCATCCGGATGGCGTTCCTCTTCAGAAACACATTCTGCCAATGATCCTTTCTGAAAAAGTAAATTTACGTGACACATATATCGGCAACACAGTCATTCAATTTATTGAAGATAATTTTGAGTACAATAATGAAGCTAATCAATACCCAAATTTAGAAGCAGTTTTTGGCTTTCTCGATTATTTTATTCAGCAGAATGAAAGTCTTAATTCCACTTATAACCACAACAAAATAGTAGAGATAAAAGAATATTTAATTAAACTAATTCATTACATTGTAAATCTTCAAACCGATAAAAGAAGCTATTACTACCATAAATTTTGGGAAGCGGTTCAAAAGTACAATAACAATATTTCTATAATTACTTTGAATTACGATACTTTGCTTGAACAGGCTTTTGATTTCCTTTTTAACAAATTTGGATTTATAGATTATTGCACTCACTTAATGAATTATGACAGAATAAGTGAATTAAAGGATTTCAACTTTTGGGTAAATCCGCGTGAGCCCGTTTTGGTTGAAGAAGAATTCAATCCGGTTCCGGTAAAAATTATAAAATTGCACGGAAGTCTTAATTGGAAATATTGCAATTGCTGTAACCAAATGCTGTTAACACCTTGGGATAGAACAATTGATCTTCATAAAGGTAAATTTTTAGGTTTTACATTTCCCGATAATGAAAAATATGAATATGTTTGCCCGCTTGACGGAACCGAGTTTCAAACATTAATAATGCCTCCGACCTATATAAAATTGTTAAACCAGCCGGTAATTTCTCAGTTAGTTAGTGAAGCCTCTAGAGAAATTAGAGATGCGAAAAAGATAATTTTTGTAGGATATTCACTTTCTGATGCGGATGTTCATATTAAGGCACTTTTTAAAAAGCAGCTGCGTCAAGATCAGGAAGTAATTGTTGTAAACAGTAAAAAAGCAAATGCCTTAGAAAATAAGTATTTAGCCCTTTCAAAAAACATGAAGTATATTAAATGCTCTTTTGAAGATATGGTTAATGACGAAAAATTGTTAAAGGACCTTATATCTTAAAGGGATTTAGTATACTCTAATTTTAGACTAATATAAAAATTACTATTAGATTTTGGAATATTTTCGTAACTTTTAGTTACAATTTGGAGAAAAGGTATGTTATCTAAAATTTCTACTTTGATTTTGGGTGTGTTATACGAAAAGGAAAGAAATCCTTATGAAATAACCAAAATGTTAAAAGAATTAAAGTTACGTAAATGGTTTAATATTGCCGATTCAACAGTTTATGCCACAATAAATAATTTGCGCAAGCAAGGCTTAATAAATGGCGAAAGTACAAAAGAAGGAAGATTTCCCGAAAAGACAGTCTATTCAATAACAGCAGAGGGTGAATTTGAACTCCATAAAACAATTTCATCCTATTTAGAAAAAAATGATCCCGACGGTTCAAAATTTGACATTGCCATTTTGCTTCTTCATCATTTAAGCAAAGATGAAGTTTTACAGAAATTAAAAATTAAGTTAGAAAATTTAGAAAGCTCAACCTACGAAATAAAAACTCAGATATTGAATCTAGAAAGAGAAAGATCTGTTGCGTTTACCGGATTATTAATGCTGAAACACAGATTATATATGGCTGAAACTGAAATCAGAACAATTAAAGAAATTATCAGACAATTCAATATAAAACAAGAAATTTCCGGTCCAACTGCATTTGATGTTAGTTTGGTTCAGTAGAAATAAAAAACCCAACATCTTTTGGAAGTTGGGTTTGTAAAGTTTGAAAATAACAAAGACTATTTGCCTAAAGTTGTTCCTTCGGCACGCAAATCTTTTACAGCCACAATTACTCTGTTTTTCATAGCTTCTTCAGCTTTTTTCAAATAACTTCTTGGATCATAATGTTTTTTATTACCAACTTCACCGTCAACTTTTAAAACACCGTCATAATTTTTTAACATATGATCAGCAATTGGACGGGTAAATGCAAATTGAGTATCAGTATCAACATTCATTTTAATTACACCATATTCCAAAGTTTCTCTAATTTCTTCTAAAGAAGAACCGCTTCCGCCATGGAACACTAAATCAAATGAAGCTGCTTGGCCATATTTTGCAACAACTGCATCTTGACCTTGTTTTAAAATAATTGGTTTTAACTTAACATTACCAGGTTTATAAACACCATGAACATTACCAAAAGTAGCAGCAAACATATAACGTGCACCTTTTACTTCTGATAATCTCTCATAAACATAAAGCATATCTTCTGGAGTTGTATAAAGTTTTTCTGCTGGTGCGTCTTCATTATTAATTCCGTCTTCTTCACCGCCAACAACGCCGGCTTCAACTTCAAGAATAATTCCTAATTCACTGCATTCTTTTAATAGATCAACTGCAATATCCATATTTTCTTTTAATGGCAGTTCTGATCCATCAAACATGTGAGAGTTAAATAATGGTTTTTCACCATTTGCAACTCTTTTTCTTGATTCTTCAATAAGCGGTTTTAAGAAAGAATCAACTTTTTTGGCTTGGCAATGGTCGGTGTGCAATGCAACATTTATATCATATTGTTCAGCAATAAAATGCACGTGTCTTGCAATTGAAATTGCGCCCAATGCAGCACTTTTAACACCTAAACCTGAAGCAAATTCTCCGCCACCTGTACTAACTTGAATAATTCCATCTGATTTAGTTTCTGCTAAAGCTTGTAAAACTGCATTTGCAGATGTTTCTGATACAACATTTATGGCCGGGTATGCAAATTTGTTTTTCTTAGCATTATCAAGCATTTCACAATATTTCTTATAATCAACAACTGGCATTTCTCATCTCCAATATTTTAGTGTTTAATAATTATTTACAAACGTAAATTTAAATAAAAAATTGGTCATCTTTTTGTTTCATTTTTAATAAAAGTTTAATTGTATTATCTTTTGCTGAATAAATATTTATTAAGGTGTATAAATGAATGAGTGGAATTTAGAAGGTAAAAAAGCATTAATTACGGGCGGAACAAAAGGTATTGGATTAGCAATTGCTGAAGAATTTTTATCCTTGGGAGCTGAAATATTTATTGTTGCCCGTGATAAAAAAATTATTGATGAAAAGATAAATCATTGGAAAGGCCAAGGTTATAAAGTTTTTGGTTCTTCTAAAGATTTAAGCAAAAGTGATGATAGAAAAGAATTGTTTACAAAAGTTAATAAAATGTGGGAAAATTTAGATATTCTTGTAAATAATGTGGGAATGAATATTAGAAAGAAAACAGTTGAATTTACTACTGAAGAGTATGAGAAAGTTCTTAATACTAATTTGATTTCAACTTTTGAGTTATCCAGACTTTTCCACATAATGTTGAAAAAATCTGTTAGCGCAAGTGTTGTAAATTTAAGCTCAGTTGCCGGATTAACACATTTAAGAACTGGCTCACCTTATGCCATGACAAAAGCCGCGCTTGTACAATTAACAAAAAATTTAGCAGTTGAATGGGCGGAAGAAAATATAAGAGTAAATGCAATTGCACCTTGGTATATTGATACTCCGCTTGTTGAAAATTTAATGAAGAATAAAGAATATTATGATGAAGTAATTTCAAGAACTCCAATGAAAAGAATTGGCAAACCCGAAGAAGTTTCTTCGCTTGCTGCTTATTTATGTATGGATAAAGCTTCATATATAACTGGACAAACAATTGCTGTAGACGGCGGTTTTATGGTTTATGGGTTTTAAATTTTTGTCATTGCGAACCTTGAATTTTTCAAGGTGAAGCAATCTCATTTGAATTTAAGATTGCTTCGTCGCATACTCCTCGCAATGACTGTATAATATAAAATAAAAATGGGTAATTATGATTGAATGCATTGTTTTTGATTTAGATGGAACATTAGTAAACTCATCAGAAAATATTTATAAAGCAACAATAAAAGCTTTAGAAAAATTAGGTATTTCAAATAATATTGATAAAAATAAATTTATTGGATTATTAGGATATCACTTTAAAGATATATTTGACGGCTGTAATGTTGAAGTCCCTGATGTTGAGTATTTTATTGATGAATACAAAAAAATATATTTTGATTTTATTGACGAATCGCATTTATATAATAATGCAGAAAATTTACTTCAACACCTACAGTCAAATAATATTAAAACCGGATTGCTGACCACAAAAGCTCAAGACCAAGCAGATAAGATTACAAGCCATTTTGGAATTGATAAATATTTAGATGTAATTGAAGGAAGAAAAATTGGAGTTGCAATTAAACCGGCGCCGGATCAGTTTTATAAAATCTGCAATGATGTAAATGCAAATCCTGAAAATTCAATTATGATTGGTGATACTGAATTAGATATTCTTTGTGGTAAAAATGCCGGAGCAAAAACAGCCGCTGTAACACACGGCTGCAGAAATATTGATGAATTGAAAAATTATAATCCGGATTATTACATCCACGATTTAAAGGAAGTTATAAATTTACTATAAATTGGTATTACAGAAATTATGAACTTTTCAGCTTTGACTGGATAATTGTCAGAAGAATAATGAATAATTGATGTCGGGCACGATCAAATTGATATAAGCTTTAGATTATAATTCAAACAAAACTGTCATTCTGAATTTATTTCAAGATCTAAAAAAAGATGCTGAATAAAAACAATTCAGCATGACAATATCAAAATTGGTTTCTGATAAATCTTATTAAAGAAAAAATTATGCAAAACGAATTTGTAAAACTTAATATTGAAAGCAAAATTGCAACTATCATCTTTTATCACCCCAAAAGCAATTCACTTCCATCTAACCTTTTAAAAGAACTAAAAGAGTATTTTGATAATTTATCACTTAATCCGGATGTTAATGTTATTGTTCTGCAAAGTGAAGGTGAAAAAACATTCTGTGCCGGTGCTTCTTTTGATGAACTAATTGAAATTGATAACTTTATTGACGGCAAGGAATTTTTTATGGGCTTTGCGCGATTACTAAATTCAATAAGAAAATGTAAAAAAATTGTTGTTGGAAAAATTATTGGTAAAGTAGTTGGCGGCGGAGTTGGTTTAGTTTCAGTATGTGATTATACATTTGCAACACAAGATTCCTCATTAAAATTAAGTGAATTAGCTTTGGGCTTAGGCCCTTTTGTTGTTGGTCCGCCCATTGAAAGAAAAATTGGTAAAGAAGCTTTTGTAGAAATGTCGTTGGATTGTGAATGGCGATCTGCAGATTGGGCAAAACAGCATGGATTTTATAATGAAATTTTTGATTCAGAAATTGAATTGAATGAAAAGTTAAATGAATTTACAAAGCAGTTGAGTGAAAGAAGTTCTGAGGCTTTAACTCAGCTTAAAGAAATTTATTGGGAAGGAACTGATCATTGGGATGAATTGTTAGAGCAGAGAGCAGAAAATAGCGGAAAACTTGTTTTATCTGATTACACAAAAAATTTCATTAAAGATTTTAAATCCAAAAAATGACAAAAATTGATTTTGAAAAAAAAATATGTCCAAGCTGTGGCAATGCAGCCGAGAAATATTTTTGTTCAAATTGTGGTGAAAAATTAGAAATAAAAGGTTATTCCTTAAATGAATTTTTCTCAAATATATTAGAAGGTTTTTACAATTTTGATTCCAGATTTTTAAGATCATTAAAATATCTCATTTTTAAACCAGGCTTTTTAACAAATGAATTTTTAATCGGCAGAAGAGTAAATTACACAAGACCTTTCCAACTTTTTATTATTCTCAATTTAATTATGCTTATAACTTCTTCATTTTTTAATGAAAGTATTTTTAGCTCTTCATTATTTGGCCATACAAACAACACGCCCTATAAAAAATTTGCACAAAATTTAATAATGAATGCTCATTTAGAACAGAATTTAACCTTTGAACAATATGAAATTAAGTTCAATAATAGATTAGATAATTATTCCAGAACCTTAATTTTTCTTTATATTCCAATTTTTGCCATGGCATTAATGTTAATTACCAGAAAAAGATATTTCTATGAACATTTAATTCACTCAATTCATTCTGTTTCCTTTATTTTACTTGTCTTTGGCTTAATTATTACTCCAATCATAATAATTCTACATACTGCAAATTCTTTTGGTTTAATTGTTGGCGTTGAGAATATCGATGCGTACATTCTTCCCATTTTAGCGATTTCATTAGTTGCATATTTTTATTTTTCAGTTAGAAGATTTTATAATAATACTAGATTTTTATCATTAATTAAATCTATCTTTTTACTAGGCGCATTTTTTATTCTTTTTATGTTTTACAGATTTTTGCTTTTTATTTTTGTTTTTTATTCAATTAAATTGTTTTAATTATGCCATTTGCTATTAAAGTAATTCTCGTTTTGTTAGCTGTTTTAATTTTAGAAATTTACTTTGTAAAAAGAGTTGTTAATTCATTTAAGTTTCTCTTTCCCAAAGTTTCATTAAAGAAAATTAAAATTGTAAAATGGATATTTCTCATATTTGTAAACATATATCCAATAATTGCAATAATCTCTTGGATTTACGTTATAGTCAATAAAATAGGCTACTTCCAGCCGCCGGAAAATATTTTCTTTGATTACTTAGTTCTTTATCCATTTTGGGTGGGAACAATGATCATAGTTCAAAGTACACTATTTTTCATTTTAATAGAAATATTTCACGTTGTAGTTTATCCTTTTTTATCAAAGAGGAAAGATAAATTAAAGCAAATTAAAGCATGGATGTTTTTTACAATATTTTTTTTGGCAACAATTTATGTTCCGTTAAGAATTCTTTATGATTATAATTTTGTCGAAATAAATGAATATGTAATTCAAAAAGATGATTTACCAGATGTTTTGGATGGATTTAAAATAACTCTAATTTCTGATGTTCAGGCAGATAGATACACAGATAATAGTAGATTAAGTAATTTTATTGAAAAAGTTAACTCAACAGAACCTGATTTAATCTTGATGGCTGGAGATATGATAACGAGTACTCCAAATTTTATTGATACTTCAGCAAAACAATTGGGCAAATTAAAAGCTAAACATGGAATATATACTTGTGTTGGTGATCATGATAACTGGGCTTATCGCGGTGATAATGAAAGAAGTTTAAGAGAGGTCACAGAAGCGTTGGCAAATGTTAATATTCTGATGTTAGATAATATCAATATGATTATTGGAATTGACAGTGCAAATTTGGAAATCACATTTATAACAAATACTTATGTTGAAACAATAAAAGAAAGTGTTTTAGATTCTTTGACAAATAACAAAAATAATGCGGATCTAAGAATATTTTTAACACATCAGCCAAGAGAATTTTTGATTGAAAAAGCTGAAGAAAAAAAATATGATTTATTTTTTGCCGGCCATACTCACGGCGGACAAATTACATTTTTATTTCCATTTTATAATCTATCTCCAACCATGATTGAAACACCTTATATGCGCGGTGAATTTAAATTTGGTCAAATGTTAATGGTTGTAACAAGAGGTTTAGGAATGTCTCTTTCACCGGTAAGATTTAACTCAACACCTGAAATATCAGTCATAAAGCTCAAAAATTAAAATTGCATTGGAAAAAGAATTACAGTAATTTTTAGTAACCATACTTTTAGGAGAATTAAATGAAGAAAATATCTTATTTGTTTGCAGTTATAATTGCCTTATTACTAAATGTAAATACAAATGCTCAACATGATGAAATAACCGGATTGTGGAAAACAATTGATGATGAAACCGGTCAGCCAAAATCTGTAGTAAAAATTTATTTAAAGGATGGAAAACTATTTGGTGATATTGTAAAACTTTTCAGAAAACCAGGCGAAGACCCGGATCCAATTTGTGATAAATGTGATGATGATGACCCAAGAAAAGATCAAAAAGTTTTAGGTATGACAATAATTACGGATATGGAATTTCAAGATGGTGATAATGAATGGGAAGATGGTGAAATTTTAGATCCCAAAAAAGGAAAAGTATATGATTGCAAACTTTGGGTAGAAAACGAAAAACTGCAAGTTCGTGGATATGTTTTATTTTTTCATAGAACCCAAGAATGGCTAAGATATGATGGTGAAATTTAAGGTAAAGTTCAAATGCTAATAGAAAATCTATTAAAAATATTTGATAGAGATCTTAACAAACTTAAAGAAGAAATTTTGTTGTTTTATCAGAAAGAATTATGGATTACTGCCGGGGATGTTAAAAACTCGGCAGGAAATTTATGCTTACACATATGTGGAAATCTCAAACATTTCATAGGTGCAGTTTTAGGTAATTCGGGATTTGTAAGAGAAAGAGAAAAAGAATTTTCTCTTAAAAATGTTCCTAAAGATGATCTCCTTAAAAATATTGATGAAACTAGTGAAATAGTAAAATCAACATTAAGCACTATCGATAAATCAATTCTCGTAAAAAATTTTCCAATAAATGTTTTTGGCGAAGAAATGACCACTCAATATTTTCTTATTCACTTAATAACTCATTTGAGCTACCATTTAGGTCAAATAAATTATCTTAGAAGATTAATGTTGAATTAATTTTGTTAATGACAGACTATAAACTAACTCAAATTTATATTTATCCGGTTAAATCACTTCCTGGAATTTCACTTCACAATACTAACGTTGAAGAACGGGGACTAAAGTATGACAGAAGATGGATGCTTGTCGATGAACTAAATATTTTTATTACGCAAAGAGATTTTCCAAGTCTAATTTTTATTGATGTTAAAATTAAAAACGAAGAATTAATTTTTACACATAAAACAAAAAAGATAGGTGAGCTAAGAATATCAATAAATGATATTCCAGAACAAAATGTTGAAGTAAATGTTTGGGAAGATTTTTGTGCCGCTAAAGAGTATTCATTGGAAGTGAATGAATGGTTTAGTGAAGCAATTGAAACAAAATGTAAATTAGTTTATATGCCAAATACAACAGAAAGAAAAACTAGTACTAAGTATTTCCCAGAATCAAAAAATTATAGTTTTGCTGATGGTTATCCATTTCTAATTATTGGTGAAGAATCATTAAACTTATTGAACTCAAAATTGAGTCATCCGGTTACAATGAATCAGTTTAGACCAAACTTAGTTTTTTCAGGCGGCAAACCTCATGATGAAGATAATTGGAAAAATGTAAAAATTGGAAATCTTGATTTTACAATTGTAAAGCCTTGTGCAAGATGCGTAATTACTACAATTGACCAAAATGGAAAAAAAAACAAAGAACCACTGGCAACCTTAAATACCTATAGAAATAAAAATAACAAAATAATGTTTGGTCAAAATGTGGTTGGTCATTCTAAAGGAAGTGTAAAAGTTGGTGACAAAATAATTATAGAATGATATGATTACAGAAAATCTACTTACAACCACAAAAACAGCCAGGTACTATACACTTGGAAATACGGAAAATAATATTCAAAACATTTTCTTTGTATTTCATGGTTATGGACAGTTAGCCAAGGATTTTATCGAAATCTTCAACAAACTTCATAATGAAAATAATTTAATAATTGCTCCGGAAGCTTTAAATAAATTCTACATGCGCGGTTTTAGTGGAAAAATTGGTTCAACTTGGATGACAAAAGAAGACAGGAAAAATGAAATAAAAGATTATGTGAATATGATTAATAATATTTTCGAAGAAATTTCAAAAGATATGAATTTATCAAAGGTTTCAATAAATGTCTTAGGATTTTCTCAAGGAACACACACGGCAGTTAGATGGCTTAATTCCTCAAAAATAAAAATTGATAAACTAATTTTATGGTCCGGTACTTTTCCGCATGATATTGATTATTTGGCAAACCATAATTATTGGAAAAATTTTAACACAAAAATTGTAATTGGAAATAAAGATAAGTTTATAAGTAAAGAAAAATTAAAAGATGAAATTAGTTTTATGAATAAAAATCAGCTAATATTTGACATATTAGAATTTAGTGGAAAACATGAAATTCCGGAAGAAATTTTAAGGAATATTTATTCAGAAATTTAGTTTTTCAGCCAATATAAATTTTAAATTCAACATTGCATCAGTAAATATATAATCCTATTTTCCGTTATTAATTATTCTAATCTAACTAATTAAAATAACTTATAATCTATAGGATAATTATGGACAAACAGAAAAAGTATCTTTTAAGTGAAAAAGAAATACCAACTCAATGGTATAATATTCAAGCGGATATGCCCAATCCGATGCTGCCTCCTTTACATCCCGGCACAAAACAACCGGTTGGTCCGGATGATCTAGCGCCGCTTTTCCCAATGGAATTAATTAAACAAGAAGTTTCCAAAGATAGATGGATTGATATTCCGGAAGAAGTAAGGAATGTTTATAAAGAATGGCGCTCAACTCCTATGGTTAGGGCTTATGGTTTAGAAAAGCTTTTAGATACACCAGCAAAAATTTATTATAAATACGAAGGTGTTAGTCCGGCAGGATCACATAAGCCAAATACAGCTGTTGCCCAAGCATATTATAATATGAAAGAAGGTGTAAAAAAAATTACTACTGAAACTGGAGCCGGACAGTGGGGAAGTGCTTTAGCATATGCCTGCCAAAAATTTGGAATCGATTTAGAAGTATTTATGGTTAAAATAAGTTATAATCAAAAACCGTATAGAAAACTTCTAATGAACACTTGGGGAGCACAAGTATTTTCATCACCTACAGATTTGACAGATTCAGGGAAAAAAATATTAGCAGAAGATCCTAATTCACCGGGCAGCTTGGGAATTGCAATTTCTGAAGCTGTAGAAAGAGCTGCAAAAGATCCAGCAGCAAAATATTCGTTAGGAAGTGTATTAAATCATGTTCTGCTTCATCAAAGTGTTATTGGTTTGGAAGCATTAAAGCAAATGGAAATGGCCGGGGATTTTCCTGATATTGTAATTGCACCATTAGGAGGCGGTTCAAATTTTGCAGGTTTATCTTTCCCTTTTGTACATGAAAAAATTAAGAATGGTAAAAATATTAGATGTATGGCTGTTGAACCCGCTTCATGTCCTAAATTAACAAAAGGTGAATTTAGATATGATTTTGGTGATACAGTTGGATTAACACCATTAATTCCAATGTTTACACTCGGACACACATTTGTTCCAGCTCCAATTCACGCCGGTGGTTTACGTTATCATGGTGCAAGTGCATTGGTAAGTCAATTATTAAAAGACAATTTAGTAGAAGCTTTAGCAGTGCAACAGCTTGAATGTTTTGATGCAGGCGTTAAATTTGCCAAAGCAGAAGGAATATTACCTGCACCGGAAGCAACACATGGAATTGCAGCTGTTATTCGTGAAGCGAACAAAGCTAAAGAAGAAGGTAAATCGAAAACTATCTTGTTTAACTTGTGTGGTCATGGTCATTTTGATATGAGTTCTTATCAAGATTATTTTGATGGTAAATTACAAGATCATCACTTTACTGATGAAGAATTACATTCTGGTTTGAATAATTTGAATACTCCAAAAATTTAAATATTTACAAAGGAGCCAAATGAAAATACTAAAAATTATTTTTGGTGTAATTGTTTCTATAATTATTCTCTTTTTGGTTGTTGCATTATTTTTACCGACTGAATATAGAGTTGAGAGAAGTATAGAAATTAATAAACCTCAAGTTGAAGTTTATAATTACGTTGCTGATTTCAATAATTTTCAGGCATGGAATCCTTGGTCACCAATGGAACCGGGTCATAAATTTGAAGTAACCGGTGATTCTGCAACTGTTGGTCAGAAATATTATTGGGAAGGTGAAATTATTGGATCCGGGCAAATGATTTTCATAGAATTTCAACCTTATAAATTAATTAAATCTGACATTGAATTTATGACTCCACAACAAGGCGTAGGAGTTGTTGATTGGACTTTTTCAAATGAGGGTAATACTACCAAAGTTATTTGGGGAATTTCTGGTAATGCTGATTATCCGGTTGGAAGATATTTTGGTTTAATGATGGATAGTTTTTTAGGCAAAAACTTTGAAGACGGTGTAAATGTATTAAAAGAAAAAGTTGAATCAATAAATAATTAAAAATATATTTAAAATAATTAAGTTTATTCAAATAGATCCAACTAAAAATTAGTTGGATCTTTTATTTAGTTTGATAGATCATTCCGATTATCTGCTTTACGAAATGGGGGATTGTTTCCATATATGTCATACAAAATTCTTTTTGCAATATTTTCTCTCTTTTTAATAATTGCATTGTTTGTTGATGTTTCTGAAAAAAATGATAACACCGAAACCGTTGTACTTGAAGACACAGTTAAAATAAAAATTGATAAAAAACAGATTGCAAAATCTAAAGAGCTTCATGAATATTTTAAAAGAAGACACGAAAAAATAGGGTTTAATGGGGCGGTTCTTTTTGCTGAAAATGGAAAAGTTGTATACAAAAATGCATTTGGTTTTGCCGATATAAAAAATAAAAAAAAAATAAATCTTAAAACACGATTTCAAATCGCTTCAGTTTCAAAACCGTTTACCACTTATGCAATTATGCTATTAAAACAAGCTGGTGAATTAGACTATAACGATGATGTAAGAAAATATTTTCCGGAATTTCCATACGAAAATATTACAATTAGACTATTAATGATTCATAAGTCAGGTCTGCCTGAATATTTTTATTTTGCAGATAAATTATGGGAAGATAGATTTAAACCAATATCAAATAAAGAAGTAATAGAATTAATGATTAAACATCATCCTCAGAGATATTATTTACCTGATAAAAAATACAATTATATTAATACAAATTATTGTCTGCTAGCCGCTATAGTTGAAGAAATTTCTGATATGCCATTTGAAGAATTTATGCAGGAAGAAGTTTTTGAACCATTAGAAATGGAAAATACTTTCATTTATAATAAAAAAAAACCTACGGAAGAAGATAATTGTGCAATTGGTTATTCAAGAAGACGCAGAATAGCTGAAGACAGCTATTTAAATGGAGTGGTTGGTGATAAAGGAATTTATACAACAGTTGAAGATATGTTGAAATTTGATCAGGCATTATATAATGGTGAGCCACTGCATTCTGAAATTCTTAGCGAAGCCTTTCAGCCAGCTCATAAAAAACTTTATATTCATGATAATTATGGGTTTGGATGGAGAATTAATGCTCAAGATTCAACAAATAAAATTGTATACCATACTGGTTGGTGGAAAGGGTTTCGCTCTTACTTTATAAGGGAGCTTGGAAAAAAGAAGACAATTATTGTTTTAAGCAACATGTCTAATCAATCAGTTTTTGGAACTAAACAATTAATTGAATTGTTTTAATCTTATGTTTAATGCAGAAAATATAGTTGGGGTTTTTCTTGGTTTAAGTCTTGCTTCAGCCGTTGGTTTTAGAATATTTATTCCACTGCTGATAATGAGTCTGGCATCAATGAGTGGATTTCTATCACTTTCTTCTGGTTTTGAATGGATTGGAACATTCCCAGCATTAGTAATATTAGGTGCTGCAGCAGTATTTGAACTTGCCGCATATTTTATTCCTTATGTCGATAACATTCTTGATACAATTGCCGGACCGGTTGCTGTAATAGCAGGAACAATTGTTATGGCTTCATCTATTGTTGAAATGGAACCTCTATATAAATGGATTATTGCCATTATTGCAGGAGGCGGAGCTGCAGGATTAGTTCAGAGTTTAACTACAATTACAAGAGGGGCTTCTACAATAACCACTGGTGGAATTGGAAATCACCTTGTTGCAACTGGAGAAACAAGCGCTTCAGTTGGAATATCTGTATTAGCAATTATATTTCCAATTGGCATTGGAGTACTAATACTGTTATTTTTGTTTTGGGTTACAAAAAAAGTATATATTAAATTTTTCAAATAACCTCATTTTTACCAATTTTTATTAATTCATAATTTTATTTAGTCATTAAAAATTTGTAAGGTCTTGTTTTGAATAAAATAATTATAATTATTTTAGTTTTTTTATCAGTAAAAATATTTGCTCAAGTAAACACAGAAAAATACAGAACTTCTGAAAAATTAGATGGATTAGCCGGTTATTTAGAAATTAGCGGAACATTTAAAAGAGGTAATACAGAAAAAACAGAAGGTAATCTTGATGGAAGAGTAGATTGGAAATTAAATGGATCAACGACCTTTTTTGTGTTTGAAAGTAATCATGAATGGGTAAATACAAAAAGAATATCTAATGAAGGATTGCTGCACATTAGGAATGTAACTGAATTATATAATGATTTAAAATCTGAAATATTTGGACAAATTAATTACGATAAGAAAATTCTAATTGACAATAGAGAATTATTGGGAGCCGGATTAAGATACAAAATATTAAAATTTGAAAATAGTGATGTGAATTTGGGTACATCATATATGTTTGAGCATGAAAATTATAACCTTCCGGAAAATGCAACTCATTTATCTGATGTTAATGTGCATAGATGGAGCAATTACCTTTCTTTGTATGTTAAGTTAAACTCAACAGCAACATTAGGCGGTGTTATTTATTATCAGCCTATGTTCGACGATTTTTCTGATCATAGGATTTTAAGCGAAAACAGTCTAACGGTTGGAATAACAGAACTTATTTCCATTTCTGTAAATTTTAGAATTAGGCACGATTCAGATCCGCCTGATGGAATTAAGAAAACTGATACAAAAACAAATTTTGGATTAGCAATAAAATTCTAATTTTTGATTACCGGATCTACTTTAAATTATATTCAGATACATTTTTAATTTTTAGAATTCTACTATTTTCTCCATCAGTTAATTCATAAATCACTTGACGTATTTTCCCCGAAGGTTGAGCAGTTTTGTCGCCTGTTTCATAAATTGGAAAACGCTGTGCTAAATATCTTTCAACTAGTGTAAATTCGTCATGACCCATATAACCTTTGTTAATTTCATCATTATCAGAAGTTTGCGGGAAATAAATTTGGCTCATAGATTTTCCATTATTTACAGAATAACCAATTATGTTACCATAACTACCGCTTCCGGCAGAAGTTATATAAACTAAAATTTCAGGCCATCCATCACTGTTCATATCTTCAATTTCAACGTTTGTAACGGTTCCATCAATTTCATGAATTACTTTTTCATTAACAATTTCTAATCCCTTCGGCTGAATAAATAAAGTATTTAAACTGCCAGAATTCGTAGATTTTATTTCAAAGGTAATATTCTGCAAACTAAGTGTTTTTGTATAGTCAAAAAGAAGCAATTGTTCAGTATCTAAAGGTTCATTAAGTTTTGTATAATTATTTGTTAACGAAGCTCCCCCAGAACAGAAATAATATAATAAATTTTCGTCCTCTTGGTTGTCAGTTATAATTGCAAGGTTTTCATTTTTAAAACAAAAAAGTATAGCTTTGTTTTCAAATACAGTTTTCAAAGTGTCTTTTGAGATCAATGAACCAATTCCATCAAATGTACAGGTTGCTTTCTTTTTATCAACTCTCGATCTTACTTTAATTTCGGCTTCATTGTCATTGATTTTAGAAATAGATACTACAACCCAATCGTAACCTTCAGATCTGTTAAAGTAATCGTTTGTTACATAGTTACCTATATAATTATCGATTTGTAATTGAGGCACATTTGATTTTAAGCTCTTGTCATTTTTACAAGAGGAGAGCAATGTCAACAAACAAATAAAAATAAAAGAAATCCTAATTTTCATAATTTCGCCCAAAATAAAATTGGAGATTAATAATAAGCCAAACTTATTTTTATTGTAGTTTGCAAAAAAAAATTCTAATATTTATCACAGAATATATAACAATATTTTATTGAATATGACAAAAAAAATTACACATCAACTTTTAATAATCTTTTTATTTGTGCAAAATTTTCTTTTTGGCTGGGTTTATCCTGAACATAGAGATATTGCTCTTTTAGCAGTTAAAAATTTGGATTCAAAGAACAGAGAATTATTAAATAATCTTTGGGCTGAAGCCAGAAAAGGTAATGAACATAGATTAACTTACGATGTTATTGAACCTTACCAATTTAGAGATCCATCACACTTAGATTTTGCATCTTGGCCAGCAATTTCTGCAGATCATTCATGTTCAGCAAAAAATATGTTGGACGTTGTACTAAATTCAAATTGGATTCTCGAAGTTGCAGATATTGCAGCGAAACTTAAAATTGATCTTAAACAATATGGTACCAAAGATGCACGAATTACTGATAATGCTTTAAGAGATGCAGATATTTTATTGCAAAGAGCTGATCCGGAATATGCAACAAGAGCCGGCACAAATAACGTTCATTTTTTACTTTCACTTAAAGAAGTTTCTGTCGAAGAAATTCAATATGGGCATCAGTGTATAAAAGAAGGAGTTGAATTAAATGCTATTGGTGCATATGCATGGTTTCATTATAGCGCATTATTAAAAATTGGAAAGTTGACAACAGAAAATTTGAGTCAAGAAGAACGCTCGTCTTTAGTTTTATCGGCTTTGGCAGATGAAGCCTTTGCTCTTCATTTTTTAGAAGATGTCTTTGCTGCCGGTCATGTTGCGGGAACTTGGGGAAATGCTTCTCAAAGAAAAGGGACTCATGATTATTATAATAAAAGTGGACTCAGAACAAGTACTTGGGAGGGTGAAAATATTATTCTGACAGGTGATGCTTATATGAGAGAGGAAGATGCAATAAGAGCTGCTTTAGCTGTAAAATTAAGCCTTGAGCAATTTATAAATGCATCAGAAGGAAAAACTCAAAATTTATTCAATCAAAATAAAATCGGTTTGTTTTCACCAGATAGTTTTAATGTATGCAAAATCAATTATATGCCATATAGAGACTTTGATAATAATTACTTTTTCCTCTTAGAAAAAATAATATCACAAACACCAATTCCTGGCTTAGTAAGTGGTATTGGTGAATTACCTAGATTTAAAGCTGAATTAGGATTTTTTGCCGGTATTGCACCTTCTTCACATGGATCTTTAATTTCCGGTGGATTTGGTGAAAACCAAGAAACTTTAGGAGTGATTGGTGGATTAGAAGCTTCAATTAGATTAGGATTGGGATTGGATGGTGTTCTTAATGAGTCAGGAGATGGATTAATTTATTTAAGTGTTGGATGGAGGGAAGATGGCTCTTCATCAACAGGTGTAGTTGAAATTCCCGGAATTGAAAAATATGGTTCGTTATTATCAGCTATACCAGGAAGATCTGCATATAGTGCTCGTTTAAGATTACCCTTTTATCTTATTCCAGGTGACTTATTAATATTAGGTCCCATTTTATTTTTTACTTCTCCCAATACAATTGCAAATATGGCAGTAGTTGCTGCCAATGGTGGATTAATACCTTGGCATTCAGGTATTGCAACTTCGGTTGGAAGATTTCAATTTGTTTTAGGTAGAGAAATAGGAGTTTATCTTTACGGAAGAAATAAAGCTAGAGACGCTCTGTTTTTAATTGGAGGTGATTATGGAGAAGCAGTTGTTTCTTACAGATCCACACAATTAGAGTTCCCTTTTTTAGAATTTCGACCAACTAGATCATTTGCA
This sequence comes from Ignavibacteriales bacterium, assembly GCA_020635275.1. Lineage (GTDB taxonomy): Bacteria > Bacteroidota > Ignavibacteria > Ignavibacteriales > Melioribacteraceae. Next base: position 861,654 of record JACKAA010000001.1, on the reverse strand, counting down.
ACTAATCAAAGCTCAACTCTATTATTTCAATTCTACGGTGGAATAGATTTTCCTCATAATATTTCTGTATTAGAAACTACAGGAATAATTGAAAAACCCAAAATGGATAATATTTGGTTTTGGGGATTAAGAATGACTTTTGACTGGAGACATTATTTTTAATATTATTTTTTATAATTCTATTACCTTATTCTAAATTTTATGAAATTATTTCAGAATGAAAGAATTAATGCTCTAAAATCTCTTAAAATAGGTGATTATATTTGGTATGCACTTGGGGAAATATTCTTTATTTTTATTGGTATTTACCTTGCTATTTGGTTTGATGATTATACAACTTTTAATAAAAATAGAGAATTAGAACAGGAAATATTAAAAGAAATTCAGAATAATTTAATTTATGATGAAGAAGGTATTGTGAGTGATATTCAATTTATGATACAGATAGATGAAAATCTTGATTCACTCAATACGAATTTAAATGAAAAAAAGATATATAATAAAATAATGGATAAACAATTTGCAGCATTAATTATTAATCCGCATTTTAATCCAAATAGAAGTGGTTATGAATATCTGTTATCCCAAGGTATTGAGTTAATTCTAAATGATACATTGCGCCGTGCTATAACTAATTTATATGAATCAACGTATGATTATTATCAAAAATATGAAAATGAACGCAGAAATTTTGTCAAGGAAAATATAGAAACCAAATTAATTTCAAATTTTACTTTAATCGATTCTGAAAATGATCCACTGTTAAAACCTCAAAAGTATAATGATTTATTGACTAACACGGAATTTTTCTCTCTTTTAAGTTTTGCAAAAGTGAAAAATCTTACAATCTTGAAAAAAGCAATAAATGTAAAAAAAGAAATACAAATTCTTTCAAAAATTATTCAAGAAAATATTTCTAAATAATTTTTATATAGAATTTATCTTTATTCTAGTGTAAAATAAATTTCAATATTCCATTTAAGTTTTTTATTTTTTTAACGAACCAGTTTTGCAAACTAAATTTTCCAGGTCCTGTAAAAAACAATAAAACATAACTGGCTAAATATAAAAGAGCTTTTTCTTTATTGGAAAATGGATCATCTGCGTGAGCAATAAATGCTGCGACAGACATTGTAATTATTAAGGAAAGAGAATTAAATCGTGTTAAAACTCCCAAAACAATAAACATGGGTGCAAAAAATTCTGCAAAGACAGCCAATGAAAAACTAGCTGTTGCTCCAATTCCAAAGGGATCTAAAAATTTTATTTCTGCTCCGGAAATTAATTTTTGAAATTTTCCCAAGCCATGACCCAACATCATGAACAAACTTATGGAAATACGAAATATAAATAGACCAAAATTTATCAAAGAATTATTCATATAAATTTCCTTTTAGTGTAATCAAAACAAAAATAAATATTTGTTTTAATTTAAAATAATTTTATGAGAAATGAGGAAATAAATTACCAAAGGATATTTTAAAGATATGGTTATATAAAATAGCTAAGAATGGTTTTTATTTTTAAATGTAACTGTAAAAGTTGAACCTTGATTTTTTTTACTGCAGACAGAAATTTCTGCATCGTTCAATTCGCAATAATTTCTTACTAAAGTCAAACCCAAACCTGTACCTTCAAACTTTCTCGTATAACCCGTTTCTTCCTGCGAAAATGGTTCAAATAGTTTAGTTAAAAATTCTTCGCTCATTCCAACACCGGTATCAGTAAAATCAATACAGGCTTCTTTGTTTTCATTTTTTCTGGCTGATATTTTTATTGAGCCGTTGGCAGTATACTTTATTGCGTTATGAATTAGGTTGGCAAATGCTTGAGTAATAGTATAATTATCTGCCCACACATTTAATTTTGTAAGATCACTTGTAAAAATTAAGTCAAGTTTCTTTTTTGAAGCAGGCTGTTTAAATTCCGAAATCAGATCATTAATAATTTCTATTAAATCTATTTTTGATGGTTCTAATTTTAAAGTTCCACTTTGAATTTGCGAGACATCAAGAATCAGATCGATTGTTCGTATAAGTCTTCTTCCGCCATTATCTATAATATTAAATGAATCTTTAAGATCGTTTTCAAGCTTGTTTTCTAAACTTTCCTTAAGAAGTGATGTAAAACTTAAAATCGTATTTACCGGTGTTCTAATTTCATGAGACATTTGAGCGAGAAAATCAGATTTTAAATTATTTGATCGTTCAGCTTCATTTTTTGCATCAACAATGTCTTTTACATATTGTAGTCTTTCAATTTCTGCAGAGCTTCTGGAAGCAAAAATTTCTAGAACAGATTTTGTAAATTCCACATTTTGAATTTCACCAACTTTTAGTAAAACAATTAATCCAATGGGATTTCCTTCTGAATCCACAAGCGGTCTTCCCATAAAAGTACTAATGTTTAATTTCTTAAGAAATTTTTCATCTGGAAATTCATTTTGAACATTTCTAATTATTGTAGTTGTATTCTTTTTAAGAACTTCTTTACTTGGACATTTTTTTAATGGAAAATCAAAATTTTCAATTAGATTCTCACTATCACAATATGCTAAAGTTGAAGCAGTTTTTTTATCATCTGAAAGTTGAGCAATAAATGCATAATCGACCAAGAGAGTTTCACTTAAAAAATGTACAAGAGATTTGAAAAAGGAATCTCCGGTTAATGAGGATATACCTTCTGCAATTTGTCTTAGAACATTCTGAAGTCTTTTTCTGTCAGTAATATCTTTTTTTATTCCCCAAATACTGGTTAGAAAATTATCTTTTATTATTCCGGTTGCATTATTAAGTATATTTAATTTTTCACCATTGGAATTATATTCAGTAGTTTCTATATCAGTTATTTTATATGAATTATTTACAAATTCAAGTGCACTATTATAAATTTCTTTGGAACTATTATAATCTTGGAAAATATTAAATTTCTTTCCGGTTATTTCATTTAATGACTTCAAAGCATACATTTTGGCAAACGAATTATTGTATTCACCAAGAATACCGTTTTTAAATATTTGTTTAAGCTGTTGGTTCTGAGGAAGAGCTAAATTAATCGGAGGATCAAGATCGATCCTATAAATTCCTTCTGAACTTTTGGTAATAAAATCCCTGTATCTTCTTTCACTTTCTGTTAGCTTATCGACTATTTGTTTTTTCCAAATGGCTGAACTAACGTTTTCCGAAATAATTTTTAAAAGTTCAAGATCATTAAGGTTATATGCGTTATCATTACTATAATTTTGGATGCACATAACTCCAACTACACTGTTATCAACAACAAGAGGCACACCAAGCCAAACTTGAGAAAATTCTCCAACAATTCCTTTAATTTCTTTTTGTTCTTCAAGCTTAGCCTGAATTTCACTATCTACAAGTATTGCTTTGTTTTTTCTTCTTACATAATCAGTTAAGCTTTCTTTTAACTCCAGTTGAGTGAACTCATCAATTACATCAAATTCATCAACGTGATATGGAAAGGTATAAGTATCAGAAGCGCTATCATACATTGCAACGTAAAAATTAGTCGTATCAATTGTAACAGCTAATTCTTCTCTAACAATTGCTAAAAATTCACTCAAGTTATTTACTTCATTTACAGCTTGAGAAATTTTTAATAATACTTTTTGAAGTTTTTCTTTTTTAACATTTTCCGTAATATCAAGAATTTGAGCAATTGTCTTTTTTGTGTTGGAAACATTAATTGTTGTAGAACTTAACCTGGCAATTATTTCTTCACCATTTGACTTTAGTAATTTTACTTCATATTCCGAGGGAACGTCATCACCATTTTGCCTTTTGATGTACCTATCTACTACGAGATCCAATGATTCTTTTGATAAGTATTTTCTAAAATCATCACCGGAAAGTGTTTTTTTATCAACTTGCAAAATTTCGCACAAACGGTCATTTACATATTCAAAGCGGAAATCGTTTCCAACTATTAAAATACCTAAGTGTGAATTTTCAACAATTGACCTAAATTTTTCTTCTGATTGAAGAATAACCTCTTCGGTTAATTTTCTTTCTGTAATGTCTTTAAACTGAACAAGTGTCTTTATATCACCATTGGAATTAGTAAATAAAGTTCCTCTAATTTCAAAAATCTTATGTTCATTATTTTTAGATAATATAGGAATTTCTATAGAATTAGTAATTTTTTTACCTTTTCTACGATTATTGTATCTTTCAATAATTATATCTTTTTCATTTGGTCCAAGTATATCGCGAAAATCTTTATGTAAAATGTCTTCTAAAACATTATTGGTTATTTCACAAAGGCGAGTATTTACATATTCAATAAAATAGTTATCACCAATAATCATAATTCCGTCATGGGAATTTTCAACAATTAATGAGCTCAATTCAACAGATTTATTAAAATCAATAGAATTAATCGATTGAAAGTTTTCAACCATTGATTTTAACTTTGAAATTTCTTCAATCAGTTCTTCTTTTGATCTCAATTCCAAATCTGAAATTAGACTTCCATTTGATTTCATAGATGAAAAATCGTTTAGGTTAATAACTAATAATTAATATTCATAAAAGATTATCGGTTTTTAAAGTGTGATAATTAGTAAGAATATTCATTTTTTTTAATAAAAATGAATATATATTTTAGAGAGTTAATTAATTTATTAGTTTAATAAGTTACATATTATATTTAAAATAAGTCGTAAAAATCTATTATAAAAGAAAGGAAACTCCATGAGTTTTTTTAATAAAGAATTTTTAGATTTTTTAAAGGATCTAAATCAAAATAATAATAGAGAATGGTTTCTTGAAAACAAATTAAGATATGAAAACCATGTAAAACAACCATTTGAAGATTTTATAAGTGACATGATTTTCAGAATTAGAGAAGATGATGAAAACCTTATAATTTCTGCAAAAGATGCGATATTTAGAATTTACAGAGATATAAGATTCAGCAAAGATAAAACTCCCTACAAAAATCACGTCTCTGCAATTATATCAAACGGAGGAAGAAAGAACTTAACAGATCCCGGTATTTATATTGAAATTACCCATGAACGTTTAAGATTTTATTCCGGACTTTATCAGCCTAATACTGAACAGCTAGAAAAAATTAGAAACCATATTGTTTCCAACCTTAATAATTTTAATAAACTACTAAGTGATAAAATATTCAAAAAATATTTTGGTGAAATACTTGGCGAACAAAATAAAAGAATTCCCAAAGAATTTAATGAAGCAGTTAAAAAACAACCATTAATTATGAACAAGCAATTTTATTTTTTTGCAGAGATTCCAGAGAAAAAAATATTGAGCAAAAATCTTTCTCAAGAGTTAATGAAATATTATTATGCAGCAAAACCATTAAATGTATTCTTTAAAGAGGCTTTATTGTCAAAATGATATTTAAAAATAAAATATTAGAGGCAAATTGAATTTATTAAGAATAAGCAGTATAGTATTTTTATTTTCAAGCAGTATATTATTAAGCCAAGCCGCACTTTCTTATAAAAACAGCAGTTATACATATGTAAAATCAAATCTTGAGTTTTTAGCTTCCGATGAATTGGAAGGTAGAGAAACTACATCAAGGGGAGCAAAATTAGCTTCATTATTTATTTCTGAGGAATTAGAAAAATATGGAGTTCTGCCATATGGAGATAGCGGAACTTATTTTCAAAATTTTGATATGATTGTTTCAAGCTTTGCCCCGGAAAGTAATTTTGCAATTTATAATGGAGAAAAAGATAGTAATAATTTTTTAAATGGAGCTGAAATAAATTATAGTGCAAGAAGTTTACCTAGCAAGGAATATAGTAATAAAAAATATGAAATTATTTTTGCCGGTTACGGAATATTTTCTGAGGATGATAATTATGATAGTTATGAAAATATTGATGTTCAGGGGAAAGTTGTATTAGTCATTAATGGAACGCCAAAAGTAAACGATGAAGAAATTTTAAGTGAAGAAATTGTTCAAAAATATAACCGATCTACATCGGCCAAAGCAGAATTGGCAAGTTCAAAAGGTGCAGTTGGCTTAGTTGTTTTACCAGATTCAAATATTATTAAATATTGGCAGTTCATTTCGAGAATGTCTACTTCTAAATCATTTAAATTAGAAGAAGAAATCGAGAAAACAGAAATAAAAAGTATACCAATTGTATTATTAAATGAAAAATCTGCCAATGAACTACTACTTAATGAAGAATCAACTTTTGATACTTTAAAAGAACTTACTGATCCAAAACCGGAACCTTTTGAATTAACATCAAAAATTAAATTTAATTTTGATTTGTTAATAGAAAATAAAGTTGCCAGAAATATAATTGGATTGATTAAAGGAAATAATGAAAAATTAAGTGATGAATATTTAACAATTGGAGCTCATTATGATCATGTAGGAATGAATAACGGACAAGTTTATAATGGAGCAGATGATAATGGATCTGGTACTGTTACAGTTTTAGAAATTGCTAGAAAAATTGCTTTGGAAAAACAAAACGACCGGCCAATATTATTTATTTTTCATACCGGTGAAGAAAAAGGTCTAAAAGGAGCAAAATACTTAACTAACAATTCTAATTTTATTGATAGTGCTATTGTGCATATAAATATTGATATGGTTGGTAGAGAAAGTGAAGACTCAATTTATTGTATAGGCGCTAGTAAAATCAGTAAAGAGCTGGGCCATTTGGTTGAAGAAGTCAATTCTACAAGTTCAAAATTTGTTTTAGATTATAAGTTTGACGATCCGGACGATCCTCAAAGATTATATTACAGAAGTGATCACATTCATTATGCAAACAAAGGCATACCAATAGCATTCTTTTATGATTATATGCAAAAAGATTATCACAAATCTTCTGACACAACTGAAAAAATAAACTATATGAAAATTGTAAAAATGGTGGAATTTATTGAAAATCTGCTAATTAAAATAAGTAACATGGATCATAAATTATCAGTCGAAAAGCAATCATTATAAATTTATAATTTACCCATTTGATTTAAGGAACTTTATAAAATGAAGAAAGGCATTTTATTATTATTAATTTCAGCAACTTTAATTTTACCTCAAAATAATTCACTTTTTATTCCATCTGATTTACAAAGGGTTTTTGATAGCGGATTTCGGTCATTTGATGGTAATCCAGGCAATAATTATTGGCAAAATGGCTGTGATTACAAAATTGATGTTGAAGTTGATCCGGAAAATAGTTTGTTAATAGGGAAAGAACAAATTACATATTATAATAACAGCCCCGATACACTTAATCAAATTGTCATAAGAATATACCAAGATATTTCTAAAATAAATGCACTCAGAGACTGGTATATGGATAAAGATTATTTAACTGATGGAGTTTTTATAGATGAATTGATAATTGAAAATGACACTATGATAATAAACAATTTAAGTGATAAAGTGTACAGAGGTTCTACAAATATTATAGCAAAATTAGAAACTCCACTTTTGCCAAATTCTCAAACAAATATTAAAGCCAAATGGCGGTTTGAAATTTCGGACAAAATAAAAATTAGAATGGGAAATTATGGTAATGGAAATTTCTTTGTTGCTTATTGGTATCCTCAAATATCCGTTTATGACGATATTGATGGTTGGGATAAAAATGAATATGAAGGATCAGTGGAATTTTATAATGATTTTAGCAACTATGAAGTAAATATAAAAATACCAAAAGGGTACCTAGCTTGGGCAACTGGTGAATTACAAAATGGAAACGAAGTACTAAGAAATGATATTTATGAAAGATATAAAAAAGCTCAGATTTCAGATGAAACAGTAAAAATTATTACACAAGAAGATTATAAACTAGGATTAGTGACTACTGAAAATGAAAAAAACATTTGGAAATTTATTGCACAAAATGTCACCGACTTTTCATTTTGTATAAGCAAAAGTAATAATTGGGATGGAGCAAGTGTTGTAGTTGATAAATCTTCCGGGAGAAGAGCTTTAACTGATGTGGTATATCCAGATTCATCAATTCATTGGGAAAATGCTGCGCAATACTCAAAAGAATCAGTTCAATATTTATCGCATGAACTTCCGGGATTTGCATATCCGTATTCACATGTTACATCATTTTGTAATGGAAATAGAGGAGGCGGAATGGAAACTCCAATGATGGCAAATGATGGGACGCCAATTAGTAAAGCAAGTCATGTTGGATTAATTCTACATGAAATTGCTCATAATTATTTCCCTTTTATGATGGGAATTAATGAAAGAAAATATGCATGGATGGATGAAGGCTGGGCAGCGTTTTTCCCAAAAGAGGTTGTTGATAAGCACGATAATGAATATGATTATTTTAATCATAGAGTGAACAGTTATGAAGAAAAGGCCGGAAACGAAATGGAACTTCCTCCAATGGTACTTTCATATTCTTATAAAACAAGATTAGCAAGAACCGGTTTTTATGATAGACCTGCAGTAGCGTATTTTGAACTAATGAATTTATTAGGTAGAGATTTATTTAAAAAAGCTTTGCTGGAATATATTGATAGATGGAAAGGAAAGCATCCTATTCCATTAGATTTTTTTAATACAATAAATGAATTTACCAATAAGGATTTAATCTGGTTTTGGAAACCATGGTTTTATGATTTTGGTTATCCGGATTTGGCAATAAAAAATGTTATAAGTGAAAACAATGAAATAAAAATAACAGTTAAGAAAATTGGCAATATTCCGACCAGTGTAAAATTAACTTTATACTTTGAAGATAACACAACTAGTTCTTTTAGTAAATCGGCCGAAGTTTGGGAAGACGGAAATGAAACTTTTAATGTTATTTATAAATCTGAAATAAAAGTAAAAAAAGTTGTATTAGGAGATAATCATATTCCGGATATAAACGAGGATAATAATATTTACAAGAGTCCCGAGTTTTAATTATAAAAGTAAATTATTTAATTAATATTTCGCTTAAGACATTTATCCATAAGAAAAATTATATATTTTATTAGAGACAATTTTTTTGTTTGAGGCAATTATGGATAAAATAAAATCATTTGTATCAACAACTTTTATAGGTGGATTTTTAATTTTTCTTCCTCTTGTAATATTAGTTATTACGTTTAATTGGATGTTTGAGGTAGTATCAAATCATTTAAGACCTATCTCAAAACTGCTGGTTCAAGCTGCAAAAATTCATGAATTCTTTGCTTTTTTAATCTCTGTAATCATTTTTCTCGGAATTTGTTTTTTATTGGGATTGTTTGTAAAAACCAGACATGGCAACCTTGCTTATAATTTATTTGAAGAAAATATCTTAAAAAAAGTTCCTGGGTATCGCATAGTTAAAGAAACAATAGTTCAATTATTTGGTTCACAGAAAAATTTATTTTCCGGAGTTGCATTAATTAATTTATTTGGAAATGAAACATTAACTACAGCTTTCATTACAGATGTTCATAGTAATGGATGGTATACAGTTTTTATACCTTCCGGTCCAGCACCAACTGCCGGGTTTACTTATCATTTACCGGCTAAATATGTACACAAAATTAATTATCCCGTTGATTTAGCAATGAAAACAATAATCAGTTTAGGAGCCGGATCAAAGAAAATATTAGAGATGTATAAACCTGAAGAAAATCTTAATAAAAATTAAGTTTGTTTATGAGAAATTTTAAAAGGTATAGTTTATTATTATTTCTAATTTTTATAATATCCAATAATGCAAAGATATTTGCACAAGATTCTGTTAATACAGTTGAAAAAACAAGTCAGTATAAACTTAGTTTAAATAATGATCCTTATACTAAATCACCACTTTTTATTTTAAAGCAGCCAATTTTAATTGACGAATTTTCAGAATTCATTATACCTGAAACAATAGAATATGGTAATGAAAAGACATTTTCGTCTATGCAGTTAAGACAAGAAATTAATAGTGCCATGCAAATTTATAGACAAGGATTTATAAAAAATGATTTAGGAGTTGTAGGTGAAATTCTTGGTTACACAAACGCCGCAGCCGCTTTAGGATTAGCAATTTATCATGTTTCTAAATACAAAAAATACTATGGCATAAAATAGTTATTAATGAAAGAACAAAAAAAATTCCAAACCGGAAATGTAATTTTAATTTCACTTACTCATTTTGTTCATGATGTATATTCTTCATTTTTAGCTCCAATTTTACCTCTCTTAATTGAAAAATTAAGTATTTCATATTCACTTGCCGGACTCTTAACAGTCGTGCAAAGACTGCCTTCATTGTTAAATCCATTAATTGGTCTAATAGCAGATAAGGCAAGTGTAAAATATTTTGTGATATTTTCACCTGCTGTAACAGTTATTGTTATGAGTTTACTTGGCGCAGCACCAAATTACTTTTATGTTGTATTAATTTTATTTGTGATGGGAATTAGTGCTTCCACATTCCATGTACCGGCTCCAGTTGTTATAAAGCAAATTGCCGGAAATAGAATCGGTAAAGGTATGAGCTTTTTTATGCTGGGTGGTGAATTGGCAAGAAGTGTTGGTCCCTTAGTTATTTTGGGCGGAATTTCAGCTTGGGGATTGGAAGGAACTTATAAATTAATTCCATTCGGTTTAGCAGCATCGTTATTACTTTTTTTTAGATTTAGAAAACTAGAATTTACTGACCTAGAAGGCAGCCAAAAACGTTCAGGTGTTTACAATGCTTTCAGAAAATATCTTTCCTTGTTCTTAATGATAATGGGAATTTTATTTTTTACTTCTTTAATTAAGAGTGCAATAACAACTTTTTTAGCTGTTTATTTAACAAACCAGGGAGAAAGTCTTTGGTATGCAGGAGGAGCTCTTTCAATATTTCAATTTGCTGGCGCCGGAGGAACTTTTCTTGCCGGTACAATATCTGATAAAATTGGGAGAAGAAAAACTCTATCGTTTGCTGCGGCTGTAAATCCTGCATTAATGCTTTTGTTTGTTTATTCAACCGGAATTACTTCATTCATTATTCTACTTTTATTGGGATTTTTTCTTTTTGCGTTTACACCGGTATTATTGGCTATGGTAAATGAGTGGAAATCTGATTTCCCAACATTTTTGAACGGAATTTTTATGACAATAAATTTCCTTACAGGAGCTATAACTGTTTCAATTATAGGATTTGCGGCAGACTTTTTAAGTCTGGAAACTACTTATCTTTTTTGTGCATTATTCGGAATAGTGACAATTCCTTTTGTATTAAAATTAAAAACCTAAAAACCTGTCTATTTAATAAAACAGAAAGCACATAAAATTAGACATTCATCTCAAACCTCTTTTGTTATTCACTCATAATTCATAAAAAAACATGGCATTGTTGTTGATAATTTACATTTATAAAATTATTAACAATTGAAGAAGATAAATCATGAAAAATCTTAAACTTATTATAACGGCACTAATTTTAATATTGGGATTAACAAATTGTTCAGCATCATATTTTACTTTAACTCCTGATGAAGAATCAAAATTGGAAATGGGAAGACAAGTTGTTGAAAAAGAAGACGGATTGATCTATTCCTCATTGTCTTTTGAAGAAAACACTGATAATGAATTTATATTTAACCTATTTGTTTACAACAAAGGAAATGAAAATATTTTAATCGATCCAAAAGAAATTTATATAAAAGTTTATAATGATGATAAGCAACTAATTACAAATCAGAGCTTTTATGCAGTTGATCCGGAAGAGCAAATTGCACAAATAAATTCTGATATAAAAAGCAGAGATACAGATCATGATATTACTACAGGATTTAATATTGTTTTTTCATTATTAGATACATTTGTAGATCTGGCAGATGATGAAGATAATGATGTTGAAGAGGTTGCTGAAAATGCAATTATATTTACAGGCAATCAAATAAACGAAGAAATTTCTTATGATAATGATATGGAATATTTGAATTCCCAAAAAAAATACTGGAAAAATAGTGTATTGAGAAAAACAGAATTAAATGCAGATGAAGAAGTTCAGGGTATTATATATTTGCCAATTTTTAACGAAGCAGAATTTGTCAAAGTTCATATTCCAATTGGTAAAACAGTGCACACCTATAAATTCAAGCAAATTGCCCACTGATTTGTATTCCTTGAATTTTTTACGTCGCATTTTTAATACCGGATTATTTATATAATTCGGTATGTTTAAAAGTACCGGCTCACAAATATTAATACAATAAAATTCCAATTGCTCCGTTTACATATTAGAAGAATGAAAGGCTTATGCAGGAAGATCTACTAATTAGTAAATGTAAAAATGGTGACGGGGAAGCATTCCGTCATCTTATGAATATTTACAAAACACGATTATATGGTTATTTATTTAAATTCTCAAATACAAAGGATTTTACTGAAGATCTTTTTCAGGAAACTTTAATAAAAGTTTGGAAAGGCTTTAAAAAATATAACCATCAACAAAAGTTTTCATCTTGGTTGTTTACTATTGCACACAATGTAGCAATGGATAATTTGAGAAGTATAAAAAATAATAAAACTTATACAGATTTAACGATTGTTGAACAAAAGTTAAGTTCAGAGAATTTGGAAAGTAAAATAATTATTAATGAAACATTAGAAATAATAAATAAAACGGTGGAACAATTATCAAATAAACAAAAAACGGTATTTCTGTTAAGACAACATGGGGAAATGACATTCAAAGAAATAGCGGAAGCAATTAATGAACCATTGAATACAGTTATTAGTCATATGCATTATGCAATGAAGAAAATTAGAAAACAAATTGAAATTGAAAATGAACCAAGAAGAACAACAGCTATATAAAGAATTTGAAAAGCAAGTCTGGCTATTTATGGATAATGATTTGCCAGAAAATAAAATGCAGTTTTGGAATGAAAAACTGAGAGAAATTCCAGAGTTAAATAATTGTATTACTGAGTATAAAAGAATATCCAATTTGTATGCAGAAGTTAAAGATGTTGATTTGGATTTAAATAAGTTTAATTCAATGATTGACAAAGCAATTAAAAAAGATTCATTTTTCACAGTAATTAATAATAGTATATCTGGACTTTTTAAAGATGGCAGCGAATTTGTATTTGGTAAAATAGCATTTGCAAGTTTATTAATAATTGCCGCTGTAATTATTTCGCTTTTATCAAATAGATCAAATCCGGTTAATAACCTTTCACAGAAATTAAATAAAAGTGTTCTTAATTGGGATGCGGGATTTGTTGATGATCAAATTAATTCAGTAGGTAATTTGCTTAAAATAGCAAAAGATGATGATTATAGAAAATATTATAAATACAAATTAACCCCTACCAATATGGATAAAAACATCAATTTAATTAATTCAAATATTGAAAACATAAAAGCAGAAATTGAAAAAGAAAATTTATAAACGGAGGTAAAATGAAAACAATAATCAAATATAGTTCAGCTATATTATTTTTTCTTCTAACAACTAATAGTTTTTCTCAATCAGAAGTTAAAGAACCGGTAGCTCCAGAGCCGCCAAGGTATGATTTTGAATTTGATTTTGAAGACTTTCCTAAAATGAGTGAAGAGGAAGAAAAAAAAATATTAGAAACAGTAAAAGAAGATTTAAAAAATGAATTGAAAGAAATTAAAAAAGTAAATAAGAACAAGTACTATGATTTTTTACGTCAATCGCAATTTACAAATATGAATATACCTTTTCTTGTTAAGCGTGAGAGAGAACAACACGAACGAGAAAATAAAATACTTGAAGCTGAGATTAAAACAGAAGCATTAGCAGCTAAATATGCAGCTGCAAATCAACCTGACAAAGCCAAGATAAAGAATCAGCTTAGGGAAGAACTTAATAAACTATTTGATGAGAAAGAAGCACGAAGGCAGCAAGAAGTAGCTCAATTACAAAATGAGTTAAAGGAACTACAAAGTTCTTTAACTGCAAGACAAAAAAATAAATCACTTATTATTGAAAGAAGATTGCAAGAGCTCTTAGAGGAAGATGAATATCTTGATTGGGATTAGTTTAAGATTCAATTAAGAGAAAATTATTGATCAGATTTTGAATTTGTATAAAATTATATTATTTTGGTTTTGCTAATCTTTCACAAAAAAAGAGGAGAAATAATGGGTAAACTAGACGGCGTAATTGAAAAAATGACCGCTGAAATGACAGGCAAACTTGGAATGAAAACTGTTGATGCTAAACTTGTAACTGCAATTGCAAAATCATTGGGTCCATCACTTTATAAAAAAGATGCTGAAAAAGTTGCTTGTTCAGATCCTAAAGAACTTGATAGAATTAAAAAGAATTTTTGTATCAAGAAATTAGGTGTCGCAGATACCCCAAAATTAGCAGACCAAATTAAAGATGTTTGTAAAGAAATGGGTGCAACAAATAGAAATAAATACAGAGTTATTTTCTATTATCTTTTAGTTAAAAAACTGAAGAAAAGTAAAGTATTTGCATAATCGGAATTTATTATGTGAAAAGTATCTTAGACCCAATCATTTATGGTTGGGTCTTTCTTTTTTTAAACATTCAGTAATTTTTGTATCGCTTCTTCAATTAAGACTTTATTATTATAAAAAGATAGCAATTTTAACATAACTGATTCTACAACTGAATCTGGGCAAGATGCTCCGCTGGTTATAATAATTTTCAAATTTTCATTTTCAGGTAAATAATTCTCAGAAATTTTTTCAGCTTTTAAATTTTTGTTAAAGTGCTGAATTTTATATTTAGAAATTAATTTGGTTTCATCTGAAATAAAATATGTATTAAACTTTGATTCCAACAATTCAACAATGTGTGATGTATTAGAACTATTATAGCCTCCAACAACAACTGCCAAATCAGCTTCTTCTTTTAATAATTCTAAAGTTGCTTGCTGGTTATCATTTGTTGCATAACATAATGTATCTCTCGTATCAGCAAAGTGATTGTTGATTTTTTCATTTCCATATTTTTTTATCATAGTGTCTTTTAGACAATCAGCAATTTCTTGTGTTTCTGAAGCAAGCATTGTAGTTTGGTTTACAACTCCAACTTTTACAAGATCTTTTTCTACATCAAATCCTTCCGAAAATTTCCCTTCAAATAATTTGTAAAATTCTTTTTTATCAATTTCACCTAAAATTATTTTGGATAATAATTTTGTTTCTTTAATATCTCTGACTATTGCACTTGGTGTGCCCGATTTTGCATGTGAAAATGTTGCTTTGGTTTCTTCGTGATTTGCTTTGCCATGAATTATTACTGTATAATCTTCTTTCCCTAAAGCATTAGATTTTTTCCAAACTTTTTCAACGAAAGGGCAAGTTGTGTTATACTTTAATGTATCGATATTTCGTTTTCTTAAAATTTCCTCAGTCTCTAATGTAGTGCCAAAAGCAGGAACTATAACAATATCGTTAGAAGTAATTTCATCCCAGTCAATTATTTGGTTTCCAAAAGAATCGAGAATAAACTCAATACCATTTGCTATTAAATCTGCATTTACTCCTTGGTTGTGGATCATCTCGCTTAATAAATATATTTTCTTATTTGGATTTTCTTCAATTGTTCTATAAGCTATTTCTATTGCATTTTCTACTCCAAAACAGAAACCAAAATGTCTTGCAAGAATTATATCTATATTTCCAAATTCTAATAATGTAGGAGTAAAATCTTTTTTGTAATGATCTCTTTCCTTCCTTATTTCTTTTATTTTTTGAATGATGGAACTTTTATAATAAACAGGGATGTCGAAGTTTTTCATGATATATTTCTACTCTTTTATTTCAGTATTAATATTAAATGAAACCTTTACTTTTTCCCATTCTAGATTTAAAGTTGTAACATAAGGTTCTTTAAATTCAAAAGTAAATCTTAACCTTTCAACAAATGAATTTTGTTTTGGAGTTACACTAAATCTTATAAAATCTTCTTCCTTATTGTATTTGAAAGCACCCCATTGTTCGTAAATTTTATTAAAAATAATTACCCATTTGTTTTTGCCTGGAATTGTAAACAGACTATATTTACCTGCAGGTATTTTTTTTCCCTCTACTAATATATCGTTATCGAATTCTATTGTAGTTGCCTCATTAGCTCCAGTTCTCCAAACTTCATTGTATGGTACCAATTCTCCCCATACATTTCTTTCTTTTACTCCTGGTGAACTATAAGTTACTTCAACGTTTGTATAACCAATAGTTTGACCAATATAAGATTTTGGACTTAATCTTGGTAAACCTTTTTGAGCAACTATATTTAATTGTGAAAACATTAAAATAAGTCCAACCGATACCGATAAAAATTTCATATTTCTTCCTATATTTTTGAGCGAAATATACTTCATTAAATCTTTTTAATTAAGATAATAATTTATCCATTTTATTTTTCATTCCCATATTACCTTGTAAGCCGCCTGTATGTAAAACAAGAATTGTTGAATTTTCCTTAAAGTGATTGTCGTTAATTAACGTTTGGACAGCAAAAAGAAGTTTACCTGTATAAATAGGATCTAATTTAATATTATTTATTTCTTCAAATTGATTTATAAAGAAAATTAATTCTTTAGTAATTTTTGCATAACCTCCAAAATGAAAATCAAAATTTAGATGCCAATTAGTAAAAGTTTCATATGAATATTGTTTAACCAAATTATCTATATCGTTATTTAAAAAATCAGCACCCTTTAAAACAGGAACTCCAATAATATTTTTATCTCCATTTAATCCAGCAATTAAACCGGAAATTGTCCCACCGGTTCCGCATGCAGAAAGTATATAATCATATTTAATGTTAATATTGTTTATAATTTCTGTACAGCCTTTTACAGCAAGATTATTTGTTCCGCCTTCGGGGACCAAATAGAAATCACCAAATCGATTATGCAATTCAGTAATAAAGGATTCTTTGTTTTTATTTCGGTAAGTAGTCCTGTCAACATAGAATATCTGCATTCCACATTCAGCAGCAAATTTTAAAGTTGGATTAAGTGGTAAATGCTCTTCGCCTCTAATTATTCCTATTGTTTTAAGTCCGAATATTTTACAGGCACTTGCAGTTGCATGAATATGATTTGAATAGGCTCCTCCAAAAGTAAGTAAAGTTGATTTTCTATTTATAAGAGCTTCAATTAAATTATACTTTAGTTTGCGCCATTTGTTACCAGAAATAGTTGCATGAATTAAATCTTCCCTTTTAAGAAATACATTAACATTTGAATTATTGATTTTGGGAAGTTTTATCTTTTGAACAACTGCAGCATTTTCATCAATTTCTTCTTCACATATTTTTAAGAAGTGTGTTAAAGTAGAACTATCTTTCATAAAGAATTTTACCGCCAACAATAGTAAAGTTTACAACTGTGTTTAATATTTCATCATCGGGAATGGTCAGCAAATCGTTTGATAAAATTGTAATATCAGCAAGTTTTCCCACTTCAATTGAACCTTTAATATTTTCTTCGAAGGCTGCATAAGCACCATTAATTGTTAATGTCTTTAATGCATCTAATGGCGATAATTTTTGTTCACCATAAAAAATTTCACCGTTGTTTGTTTTTCTTGTTACGGCAGCATAAAAATTTGCGATTGGATTTATATCTTCAACCGGTGAATCTGTTCCATTACAAATAATTGCACTGTTTTTAACAAGTGATTGCCAAGCATAAGCTCCGGTTTTTGCTCTGTATTCACCCAATCGTTTTACAACAAATGGTGCATCCGATGTACAATGAATTGACTGCATTGCAGCAATAACTCCTAATTCTGCAAAACGTGGAATATCTCTTTCGCTTATATGTTGAGCATGTTCAATTCTCCATCTAAAACTATTATGATTAGCATGTTTATTAAAAGTTTCTTCATAAATATCCAATGTAATTCTGTTAGCTCTATCACCTATAGCATGCGTACAAATTTGAAAATCATTTTCTGCAGCAAGAGCTGCAATTTTTCTAATAATATTAGTTGATGTTACATTTAACCCAATTTGATCAGGGCTATCATCATAGGGACTGAGAAGCCAAGCTCCTCTTGAACCGAGTGCGCCATCCATATAAAGTTTAATTGCCTGAACTGTCAAATTATTATTTCCATAACCCACAGTTTGATATTGTCTCAGAGAATCCTTAAGTGATTGATAATCTTCCAATAACATTTCATAGAGTCGAATTTTAATTTCATTATTATCAACCATTTCTTTAATTATTCTAATATCTTCAAAAGATGCACCAGCATCATGAAAAGAAGTAATACCATTAGATAAACATTCATCAATAGCTAATCTAATAGCTTTTTTCTTATCTTCTTTTTGTTCATTATAAGATTTACTTTTTAGATATTTTTCATATTGCTCTGAAATTAACCTTTCAGCATCTTCCATAAAAACACCAATAGGATTTCCTTTTTCATCCTTAATTATTTTGCCACCAAATGGATCGGGTGTTTCGGATGTTATGTTAGCCAGAGCCATTGCTTTGGCATTTGCAAATATTGCATGACCGCTTGCATGAGATAGCATTACTGGATTATTTGGAGTTGCATCGCTTAAGGCTGTATGAAGCGGATAGCCATTAACATTTTCCAATGGAACCGGATCCCATTTTTCTTGATGCCATCCTCTGCCAATAATCCATTCGCCAAATTTTGCATTATCTGCAGCCGTAGAAACTAAGTAAACAACTTCATCCCAATTTTTAGCATCTCTTAAATTAAGATTAATTTTAGCATTACCGGTTCCAATAAGATGTGCATGGCTTTCAATAATTCCCGGTATAGCCGTTTTACCTTTAAGGTCAAGAATAGTTGTGCTGTCACTAATAAAGTTCTCAATTTCTTTCCTTGTTCCAATAGCCATAATTGTATCTTTAGAAATAGCAAGAGCTTCAGCAATAGTATTTTTACTATCAACGGTAATTATTTTTCCGTTTAATAGAATTAAATCTGCAGTTTGGTTTTTATCGGAGCAACTGGTTAGAAGTGTAATTAGAAAAAAAATAGTAATTATTAAAAAAGGTAAACTAATATATTTTCCAAATTTCATAACTAAGAATCCTAATTTAAGAGGAAAAAAAGTATTAAATAAAAAACTGATTAAACAGCTTCTTCAAACGCATCAAGTTCTTCTTTGTTGATAAGGTTATGTTTTATTAACTCTCTAAGAGTATTTTCAGTCATTTCACTCATAAAAGCAAATTCATATCTAATATCTAAAACATATGCTTTTAAACGCATTTTAATCATCGATCTATTATGATAAATTTCATTTTTAAATATTACTGCAATTGGCTTTTTAAGATAAATATATTTTGAAACCTGAGCTGATTTAATTGCAATTCCTCTAACTTTTTCTAAATCAATATATGATGGTAGAAACAATTCTGCTACAACTTGGCAATTTGTTTCTCCTGTATTTGCATTTGAAACGGACTTTGACATTATATCGCCATTAGGAATACTTACTACTGAATCATCCGGAGTTACTATTCTTGTTGATCTAAGGCCAATACTCTTTACTTCGCCATAATAACCGCCAACTTCAACTTTATCGCCAACTTGAAATGGCCGGTCAAATAATGTCATAATTCCGCCAAAAATATTTCTGATAATATCTTGAGAAGCAAAGCCTACTGCAATACCGAGAGATCCGGTAACTACAACCAGTGATTCAATTGGTGGTGCGAAAATTACAATTATCACAATTGAAATTACAATTGTCCACCCCAGTATTCGTACAACCGGTATCACACCTTTAAGTGTAATTCTATACCGAGCACTTTTCTCGGAAAATTTATCTAGAATTTTTGTGACAAATTTTATTACATAATAGCTTACAAGAAAGAAAATTACAGCCCAGATAATTTTACTTAATGAAAATATGTCAGTCAGTTTTTCTTTTACATTTTCATCTGGAATAATAGCTTCAAGATTCTCTATTGCAGATTTTGCAGTATCTTTCTGCACCTTTGTATGAGCAGCACTTTCAGTGGAAGTTGATTTTTTAATAGCTGTGCTATCTGTTTGACCGTAAACTGTTAAAAAACAGATAAAAATTAAAAGTGCAATATTTAAAAATTTATTCATGTAAAGCCTTAGTGTATAATATTTTTTGATCTTAATAAATTTACAAGAGGTTTGTACAGCTGAAAGTTAACTTTGAATAAATTACCTCTTTTAAAGATAATACCGTCATCCGATAAAGTTGCAAAAAGAAGCTGACTATCTTTTAAATTTAGATTGAAAATATGAGAATGTTCCTCTACAGTCAAACCATCATGTAAAATTAAAGCCATTATTGAAAACAACTTTTGATCAGACAATTCGCTTAAAAATGAAAAGTCCAATTCAATATCGGTTGTAATTCGTATCTCTTCTTCATCGGCACTTTCAATTGAACGAAGCCACAAAAACAACGCAATACCAATATTGTTTGATGCCAGCTTATGGAGTCTGTCAAAATATTCTTTTTGCAAATATTTTTGTTTTTCTATTTCATCAAGCTTCTTATATGATTTTTGTTTTTCAATTGAAGGCGAAGGAATAAAAGCAATATTATATCCTGTAATGTTGTGTCTTACTAAAACAGCTTCTTCCAAAACACTTTTTTCTAATTCTCTAAAGTGAATATTAAAAATGAAGAAATCTTTTATCTGCATTACTCTATCTAAATAATTCCATGCAAAAGTATTACACGTTAATATCCATAGAATATTTTTACTTGTTGAGGTAATTATTTCTAACATTCGTTTTGCCGAATCAAATCCATCGACAACTCGTAAAAAGAAATCCTCAAAATTTTCTACTATTACTATTTTTCTTTCATCTAAGTTGTTTATTGCCTCAATTAGTTTTTCAAAACTTTCCGGATTTTTTATTTCCAACAAATCTTTTAGGTAATCCAACAAATCTGATTCTTTATAAATTGTACCATGAAACTTTCTTCTAAAAACTTTATTTGGCGGGTTTAATTTATTAAGAGCAATATTTATTAATGATGAAGTACCGCTTCCTTTTTCTCCAATTAACATAATTGACGAAATTTGCTGGTTCTGCCAATAATTATAAGCTTTTTCGAATTTTTCTAATTCTCTTTCTCTGCCAATAAAAATTCTTGTATCGGTAAGTTCGTCATTAGAAAAAAGTCTTTTATAAACATATGGAAGTTTTTCAAATGCAGAAGAAACCCTAACCAAATAATCGGCCATAGCTTCAGATAGTTCTATATCTGTTGAGCTTAATCCGACTTTGGAACTTATTCCAAGAACTTTTTCTCTAATTGATTCAAAAACTATTTTAGTTTGGTTATAACTGGCTTTTATCCAATCAACAATTTGAGTAATAAATAATTGAAAACGGTCTTTTGCTTCTTGAATAGCTTTCTCTTTTGAAACTTGCAGCTTAACTGATATTAGTCTTTCAATATTTGATAAAGAGTAAAGATCTTCCAGTAATTCTTTAAATTCATTATTTAGAGTAATTCTAATCTTATTATATAGAACTTCAAGATCTTCATTTATATCTTCAACTTTGTTAGCCGCTCTTTCTAATCCGCTTATTGCTATTTTCTTTGCTTCCAAAGTTTGTTCATTATCGTCAGTAAATTTTGATAACGACGAATCAAGATTAAATTCAACAATTCTTGCTAATCCAATAATGTTCGGATTTAGTTTTGAGATATTGTTCTGAAAATCTGATTTTATTTCTTGGATTACCTTTTTAAGCTTTTTAATGATAATTGGATAAATTATATCTTTTGGGCTAAATTCCTTTAGGCCATCTTTATTTATGTTGAAGTTTAGGTTGGAAGGTTTAACAAATTTATAATCTTTTTCAAACTCATTTAAATTGTTTAAGAGGTTTCTCTCATACTCAAGAAGATGCAAATGATATTGACTGTTTGTAATTTTGTTTATTAGATCAACAGCTAATTTTTGATCAAGTGAATTGGTTAATTTTTTCTTTTCATCTAGTAAGATTGATTTAAAATCATCATCATGATTTTCTAAATTGATTTTGGAATTTTGAATCTCGTTAACAATTGAAGTAATTAAAGGAACAACAGTTTGTTCTTTATATTCATTTGCTTTGTTTGTAGCTGAATATGAATTTGACAATAATAAGTTTGTAAACCAAAGCAGATCATGATAATATTCTATTCTATCAAATACAGCATCAAAATAAATATGAAAATGATTAAGCGATTTTTTTATTTTATCCGTTAATTCAGTTTTTTCAGTATTAATATTTTTTTCGCTGAATTTTTTTATAGGATTTCCAACAGTTCCAATGACTTTATAAGTTGCTGAAAAAGTTTCATATAGTTTATCAAATTCTAAAATTATTTTGGAGTTTAGTAAATCCTTATTTTCAATAAATTGATTTGATAAATCTTTTAACTTAATTTCAAAATCGTAAGTTAACTTATCAAATGATTCTTTGTCAGATTCTTTAATAAAACTAAAATTTTTATCGGTAAAACCTTTATCAATATTTTTTAAGGCATTAAGGATATTTATATAAAGCGAGCCAATTGATTCGTAATACTTAACAATTATTTCTAAAAGTTTTTTTTGAAAATTATTAACAAAATAATATTCTAAAAGTCCTTTATTAGGTATAGTTCTGGTCCAGTGATATTCAAAATATTTTCCTTTAGATATTCTTTTTATTCCCTTGGCAATTGGAAATGAAACTCTTTTTACTCTTTTATACTGCTTTTGTAATAAAGAGTCACTCTCAATACTCTTGAAATGAAAATCTTCTTGATCAACATTTATAAATTGTTGAGAATCTTTGGTAAGCTCATCAAACTTATTTTGGTAATTTTCTAATAATTTGTGAATATCAGTCTTTAAAATATTCTCTTTTTCTATATTAATTGAAGATTCAATATCTCTATGAAACTGGGCTGTTTCGAGAAAAATTTTCTCTAAATCTCCAATATTTAAGATCTCATTTTTCCAATTTTCATACCTTTGCAACTGTTTTTCTAAATAATCTAATCTTTCCTTTGCATGCGAATTAATATTCGAAATTATATTATCATTTAAAAAGGATTTAAGATTTTCAACTATTTCAACATTCAATGTATTCACCAAAAAATAAAATTAAGAAAAATTTCAGATGGAATAAGAATTTACCATAATTTCGAATAGTATATATAGATTAAATAATAAAATTATCACAGAGATTCAATTATTTTATAAAAACCTTTAAGACGAAAATATTTATTAAAATTAAAAATATTAAATTGATAAAAACATCATAAGATATCACAAGTATTTAATGTAGTATTACAACAATTTACTATTTTAGTAATAATAAAAAAAAGAGTTAAAATGGAATACAATCAAATTAGCTGCAGTTTATTTGACAGACTTGAAAGTTTGGCTGTTTCAAGCAGGATTATTGAAATAAAATATTTAACGAGTGAAGAAAAGGAAGATAAAGTAAAAGGATTTATTAAAAATATATTTTCTGAAAATAAGGCTGAATTTCTTTTAATAAATGGAATTAAAATTCGTCTAGATAAAATTTTATCAATAACAGAATTTTAAATGAATAGAGAATTGCAAAATCTTTTTTATCCCAAATCAATATGTGTTGTTGGTGCTTCAGCTAAAGAATTAAGTATTGGTTATGAAATTTTAAGGTCAATAAAATTATATTCATTTAAAGGAAAAGTATATCCTGTAAATCCCAAAGCTGATAAGATTTTAGATTATGATTGCTACAAATCAGTTTTGGATATTAATGAAAAAATTGATGCTGCTATAGTTGTTGTTCCCAAACAATTTGTAGATGAATCATTAGATCAATTGATATTAAAAAAGGTAACTTCAATAATTTTAATTACTGCTGGTTTTGGTGAAACCGGTGAAGCCGGAAAAAAACTAGAGAAAAAATTAATTGAAAGGATTCAATCAAATCGAATTCGCTTAGTTGGTCCCAATTGCATGGGAATTATAAACACACTGGATGAAATAAAGTTAAACGCTACCTTTGTTGCCGAAAAACCTGAAAAAGGTGGAATAGGTTTTCTTTCTCAGAGCGGCGCATTAGGCGCGGCTGTGCTTAACTCTTTAAGAGAAACAAATATTAAATTTGCTCATTTTGTAAGTGTCGGAAATAAAATTGATATTACTGAAAATGATATTCTAAAGTTTTGGCTTAAAGATAAAAACATAAATGTACTTACTTTCTATTTGGAAAGCATTGAACGGGGAATAGAATTTATTTCGGATTTTAGAAATTCAGCTAAGAAAAAACCAATAATAATTTTAAAGGCTGGCAAAACAGAAAGCGGAATGAAAGCCGCATCATCACATACCGGTGCGTTAAGTAATAATGATAGAATTATAAATTCCTTATTTAAACAATTTGGAATAATTAGAGCTGAAAATCTTAACGAGATGTTCAATACGGCAAAGGGTTTTGAGTTTTTCCCATTACCCAAAGGAAATAGAATTGCGGTAATTACAAATGCAGGTGGACCAGCGATTCTTGCGGTTGATAAAATTGAAAATAGAAATTTAAAACTTGCAGAAATAACTGAATCAACAAAAAATAAACTTAAAAAAATAGTTCATCCGGAAGGAAGTATAAATAATCCAATTGACTTATTGCCTGGAGGAACACCTGAAGTTTATAAAAATGTAAATGAAATAGTATTAAAAGATAAAAATGTTGATGCAGTAATATCTATATTTGTTGAGCCAGTAATGGTGAACGCTTTTAATGTGATCGAATCTGTCAACTCAATTATTTCTCCAAAGCCAATATATCAGGTTTGTATGCCTTTACCGGAGTTTTGGCAAAAGTATAACACTGAATCAAAAACACGGAAACCCATTTTTAGAAATCCGGAAGATCCTGCAGAAATCATTTCAAATGTTTTATTGTACCAAGACAAAAAGAAATCAAATCAAAAAATTAATATTAAAATAAAATCAAAAGATCTAAATACTTCTAAAGGATTTTTAAATCAAAATGAAGTAAAAAAAATAAGTAAAAAATATAATCTTCCTCTCGTTCATCAAAGCATTCTAACATTAAAGCAGATAAAGGCTAAAAAAGATTTCACATTTCCATTAGTTATTAAAGGATTACATCCTCAAGTTATTCATAAATCAGAATTAAATGCAGTTAAAACAAATATTATGAATAAGAAACAGTTGGTCAGTTCTGCAAATAAAATTATTAATTCATTTCAGAACAAAGGATATGAATTATCTGAATTTTTAATTCAACCTTTTATTCAAATTAAACATGAATTATTAATAGGTGGTTTTAGGGATTTTTCATTTGGTCCAATTATTATGTTTGGAACTGGAGGAAAATATGTAGAAACACTAAATGATACACAAATACGATCAGCTTTTTTAAGAGATGAGGATATTGATGAAATGATTTCTGAAACAAAAATTGGTAAAATATTAAAAGGTGTTAGAGGCGAAAAAGGTACGGAGCTTTTTAAACTTAAAAAGATTATAAAGTCAGTTGCCGAAGCAATGATTGAAAATGAAAACATTTTAGAAATTGATTTGAATCCTTTAATTGTTGATATACAAAATAATTTTCATTTAGTTGATATTAGAATAAAAGTATAAAACTGAATTACAATAACATAAAAGTGCATTATAAATGTGTTGCTAATAATTAATAAAATTCTATTTTTAACAATATAGATTCAAACTTATTTATTTCCTTTCAAGAAAATTGGATATCAGATTTATATAAATATAACTTTTCTATTTTTTGCTTTCATAACATTTGGCATTGACAAAAGTAAAATAAATGATTTAAGGAGTTTAAGATGAAATTCAAAATTAAGTTATTTGCATTAATACTTATTTATTTATTTGCCGGGAATTTAATATTTTCTCAAAATGACGAAGAAGTTAGAGCTTCAAATTATAATTATGAAGATCAGATTCCAATGGATCCGGATGTAATGTACGGCGAATTTGATAATGGATTAAAATATTATATTAGAGAAAATAAAAAACCTGAAAACAGAGCAGTACTTTGGCTTGCAGTTAATGCCGGCGCTGTTCTTGAAGACGATGATCAACAAGGTTTAGCTCATTTTGTTGAGCATATGGGTTTCAATGGAACTAAAAATTTTAAGAAGCATGAGCTGGTTGATTTTTTAGAATCTATAGGAATGCAATTTGGTCCCGAAATTAATGCTTATACAAGCTTTGATGAAACAGTATATTTTATAAATGTTCCAACTGACAGTGCATACTTTATGGAAAAAGGAATGCAAATTTTAGAAGAGTGGGCACATAATGTAAGTTTTGAGGATGAAGAAATTGATAAAGAAAGAGGAGTTGTTGGTGAAGAATGGCGTTTAGGAAGAGGTGCGCAAATGAGAATGGTTGACAAGCAGCTACCTATTCTTTTCAAAGATTCTAAATATGCTAATAGATTGCCAATTGGGAAAAAGGAAATAATAGATAATTGCAGTTATGAAACTTTAAGAAGATTTTATAAAGATTGGTATAGACCAGATTTAATGGCAGTTGTTGCCGTTGGCGATTTTAACAAAAATTGGGCGTATCAATTAATTGAAAAACATTTTTCAAATTTAGCTGTTCAGGAAAATCCAAGAAAACGGGAATTATTTCCTGTCCCTGATCATAAAGAAGTATTATTTGCTATTGCTACAGATAAAGAAGCAGATAGAACTCAAATTGGTGTTTATTATAAAAGTGAATATCAGCCAAGTAAAACAGTTGAAGATTACAAAACAAAACTGATGGCAAATATTTATACCCAAATGTTTAATAATCGCTTAGTTGAATTAACTAAAAAAGCTGATCCACCTTACCTTTATGGTTTTACAGGTCAAGGCAGATTTGTAAGAACCAAAGAAGTTTATTTAATTGGTGCGTTGGTAAAAGAAGGTGGAGTTGAAACCGGTTTAGATGCTTTGCTTACAGAAGCTAATAGAGTTAAAAAATATGGCTTTACAACAACTGAATTTGAAAGAGCGAAAATTGAAATTATGAGATCGGCAGAAAGATCTTTCAAAGAAAGGGACAAAACAGAATCAAACAATATTGCCAGAGGCTTTGTATATAATTTTTTAAATGATAATCCTGCTCCAAATCCAGAACAGAATCTTGCTTTAGTAAAACAATTATTACCAGAAATTAAAGTTGAAGAAATTAATGAATTAACAAATAAATGGATAACCGAAAATAATAGAGTAGTATTTTTAAGTGCTCCGGAAAAAGAGAATAGTCCAATACCAACCGAAGAAGAATTATTAGCGGTTTTTGAAAAAGTTAACGAAAAAGAAATTGAACCATTTGTTGATAAAGTTAGCGACAAACCTTTAGTTGCAGAAAAATTAACTCCAAAAGAAATTGTGCAAGAATCCAGAAATGAAAATCTAGTTATTACAGAACTGAAGTTAAGCAATGGAATAAATGTTACTTTGAAAAAAACTGACTTCAAAAATGATGAAATACTTTTTAATTCATACAGCTATGGTGGTAATTCATTAATTTCAGATGATGATTATATGTCCGGCAGCTCAGCGGCAGAAATTATTAATGAAAGCGGAGTTGGAGAATTCAATAATATTGAGCTGGATAAAAAACTTACCGGGAAAGTTGTTAGAGTTAATCCATATATTTCTGGATTATATGAAGGAATTAGTGGAAGTGTTTCTCCGGAAGATATAGAAACTATGTTCCAACTAATTTATTTGTACTTCACTGCACCTCGTAATGATTTAGAAGCATTTCAATCCTTAAAGACAAGAATGAAAGGTTTTATTGAAAATAGAAGTTCTCGACCTGAAACAGCTTTTTACGATACAATTCAAGTTACACTTGCTCAAAACCATAAACGCTCTAGACCATTAAGCGAAGCCTTACTGGATGAAGTTGATAGGAATGTAGCATTTAATTTTTATAAAGATAGATTTGCTGACGCAAGTGACTTTAATTTTTTCTTTGTCGGTAATTTTGAATTAGAAAAAATTAAACCATTAATCCAAACTTATTTGGGAAATTTACCAACGTTAAACAGAAAGGAAACTTGGAAAGATAATAAGGTAAATCCGCCAAAAGGTGTAGTTAAAAAAGAAGTATATAAAGGAATTGAACCTAAAAGTCTTGTAAGAGTAACATTTACGGGATCATATAATGGTGAATATAAAGATTATTATGCAATAAACTCTCTTGCTGAAGTAATGAGAATAAAACTACGCGAAGTATTAAGAGAGGATATGGGAGGAACTTATGGAGTATCGCTTTGGGCAAATACATCATTGTATCCGGAAAAAGAGTATTCATTTAATATATCCTTTGGTTGTAATCCAGAAAGAGTAGATGAAATGCTGCAATCACTTTTTATTCAAATTGACAGTCTTAAATCTGATGGCGCATCTCAAATAAATATTGATAAAGTAAAAGAAATTCAAAAACGTAATTATGAAGTAAATTTGGAAAGAAACAGTTTTTGGCTCAATGAACTATTTTGGAAGAATTTTTACAATGATGATTTGCTTGATATAATTAATTATCCTAATTATGTAAATTCATTATCATCTGATATAATTAAAAGTGCGGCAAAAGAATATTTAAATACTGAAAATTATGTTCAAGTTGTAATGTACCCGGAAGATAAATTAGAACAGAGTCAAAAATAATTTAAAATATTTACATATTTTTGTGATCAAATAAAATAAGTAAACTAATATGAAAATAGCATTTGCCTCAAGTGAAGTTGTACCCTTTGCAAAAACGGGTGGATTAGCTGATGTAGCCGGAGCTCTTCCAAAAGAAATTGCAAAACTTGGCAACGAAGTAAAAGTATTTATGCCAAAGTATTACCAAATCAATGAATATGAATACGGCCATCAATATGATTCATTGATCGGAGAATTGAAGGTAAGCATAAATGGTTATGAGCACTCCGTTCATGTATTTTACGGCAAACTACCTAACTCTAATGTTGATACTTATTTTATTCATTATCCTAATTTTTTTCATAGAAATAAAATATACACCGAAGATTGGGATGAAGATGAGAGATTTATTCTCTTTTCAAAAGCTGTAATACAAGTAATGCAGAAGCTTGGCTGGTCTCCTGATATAGTTCATGTAAATGATTGGCAGACTGCATTAATTCCTGTACTTTTAAGAGAAACTTTTGCATGGGATTCTTTATTTAATAAGACAAAAACTGTTTTAACAATCCATAATATTGGGTATCAAGGCAGATTTTCAATTGAATCTTATAAAAGAGCTGAACTGCCTGTTGAACTTTATGAACATTTTGGACCTCTAACTCATGAAGGTGATTCTAATTTTCTGAAATCAGGCATACTATATTCAGATGTTATAAATACTGTTAGTGATACATATGCAAAAGAATTGCTGACAAGAGAATATGGCTCTGGAATGGATGGCTATTTATGGGGAAGACATACAGATTTTTATGGAATTGTTAACGGTGTTGATTACAATGTCTGGAATCCGGAAACTGACAAGTACATTCCTTATCATTATACAATTGATGACCTAACAGGTAAATTAAAAAATAAAAAGTTCCTTTTGGATAAATTAGGAATGCCATTTAGTTCAGATATTCCGCTTATAGGAATTGTATCAAGATTAGTAAAACAAAAAGGCTTTGATATAATTTCAGAAATATTACATAAAATACTTGATCTGAATTTACAGTTAGTAATATTAGGAAGCGGTGAAGATGATTATGAGAATATGTTTCAGGACGCTGCAAATAAGTATCCAAATAAAATGGGTGTTTATTTTGGTTATAATGAAGAGTTAGCGCATTTAATTGAAGCTGGATCAGATATATTTCTTATGCCTTCACATTATGAGCCTTGCGGACTTAATCAAATTTACTCATTAAAATATGGAACAGTTCCTGTAGTTAGAAAAACCGGTGGATTAGCCGATACTGTTCAGGATTGGAATGAGTATAATGCATATGGTCATGATACAGGTAATGGTTTTTCATTTTATGAATATTCCGGGAAAGCACTTTTACAATCTATTGAAAGAGCGTTAAATGATTTTAACAACAAACCGGTTTGGAGAAAAATACAAAATAATGGAATGAGCAAAGATTATTCATGGCACCATTCTGCCGAAGAATATATTGCTTTATATAAAAAGGCGTTTTCAAAATAGAAAATTTATTTTAACAGCAGCATTTTCTTTGTCTGAATAAAACTGTTTGATGAACCTTGCGAAGCACCAACGGTTAATTTATAATAATAGACACCGCTAGAATAATTACTTGCCTCAAAATTGATTTCATAAATTCCGGATTTCTGTTTTTGATTAACAAGAGTTGCAATTTCTCTTCCAAGCACATCGTAAACAGTTAATCGTACAATAAATCCCTCGACTCCGCTTGGGATGAATCTATTTGACTTTTCACTTTTCACCTTTGACGCAATACTATATTTTATTGTAGTCGTCGGATTAAACGGATTAGGGTAATTTTGATAAAGTTCAAAAGTAGTAGGCAGTATATTTTCATTTTCAATACTTGTAACTAAATCATTGTATTTATTTTTTGCTACTGCCATATTGTTGGTCAAGTTTTGCAAATTATCTCCGGCAACAACAACAAAATCAACTTGTAATTTTTCATTAGGCAAAATTTCAAATGGTCCGCCAGAAATTACAGCAGAAATATCGCTGCTGTCAACAGATGCATAATCTAATCCGCTTGAAAGAGTAGTCCACTTTTCTTCGTCAGTAAATCCATCCCAAGAAATTACATTATTGTTGGTTCCATCAACATCCATAGCAAAAAAACCAACTTGATTAGAAGACAATAAAGCAAGACCAATATGAGTAGAAATTGGATCACCATTATCGTCATAAACATATCCAAAATTATTAGTAAAATCGTAATTAACTAAATCATCATCATAACTAGTTTCATCTAAATCAAAATCCCAATACTGACCAGCGTAAAAGTTAGTAATAGTATTTCCCGTTGTATTTTTAAATAAATATCTAATAAAAATAAAGTCAGCATTTTCTTCGCCATCAAAAGAATAAGTATAAACTTCTGTTTCAATACCTAAGCTTTGTGGTGTAGCGAAAGCATCATTAAATTTTGTATAACTTTCTTTATCAGCAAAACTTCCTGGTGAAGAAATAATAATTGGTGTTATGTTATTAAAATCATTATCCTTTGCATCTGCTCCTGCATTTCTAGCAGTATTAACCACTGTTGAAGCAGAAGTTCCATAAAGTAATGCCCCTTCAAACATAAGATTTAACCCACTTTTAAATATTAAACCTCTTCCTTTAAGGTTTGTTGGGTAATCATCAAAACCAATGGAACCTTTACTGTTAAATGTTACTTCTAAATTTTCTGTAGTATGAATTTGATATGTCGGATTTATTGAAAATGTAATCCATTCATAATCAGTATAATTATTATCTGAATAAGTGACCAATACATCAACATCAACATCGGTTGCAGCGGTTGATTTAATGGAAACCTCAAGAAAATCAACACTTGTTTGAATTTCCTGAAGTGTGTTTAATGCTCCAATATTTCCGCCATTTTTAACAAATTCAATATTATCATCATTTGTTGAAAAACTAATATTCAGGTTTGAAGTTGGATTTAAATAATTTGTAATTTTGAAGCCAATTTTTATGTTTTCGCCAGATTCAAAAATCCCGTTTTTATTTCCGACTTCAAGCAAAGTTAATTCATTAATTCTTGCAGATTTAGCTGAGGTATTGCTTAAAGCATTTTGGGCATTTATTCTTCCGTAACCTAATTTATTTTGGTAACTAGGATTTAATTGGTAAATATTATCTGAATTAACTCTGATTTGTTCGCCAATCTGCAATGGTGTGTAGTTTGGAAATTGATTTGCAACTAGTCCAGCTAAACCGGCAACAATTGGTGCAGCCATTGATGTTCCATCTTTTGAGGCGTAAGAATTATTCTTCCAAGTTGACCAAATATTTACTCCAGGAGAAGCTACATCTATTTTGGTCCCATAATTTGACCAGCTTGCTTTTTGATCAACAAAGTTAGTTCCGGCAACAGATAAAACTCCATCATAGCTAGCTGGATAAAATTTCGCTTTGGAATTATCATTTCCGGCAGCAGCAATAACTAATGAACCTTTTGAAACTGCATAATCAATTATAGCTTGAGCATTGAAAGAATAACTATAACCAACCCCAACTGCAGCTAATAATATTTGCTCTATTATCCGCGGCATATTGAATTCCTTCATAACCGAATGCAATAAGAGCAATACCATCTATTTCTAATATTATCAATAGAAGTTTTTACAGCCATTAACTTTGTATTAAATCCAATTGAAGCAATCCCTATTCCGTTATTTGTAACCGCACTTGCCAAACCGGCAACATGTGTTCCATGATCCGCCCTATCTTCATTTGGATTATTATCTGGAGTTCCCGAAAGACCGCCAAAATCCCAACCCCTTATATCATCTATATATCCATTTCCATCATCATCTATTCCATTATTATCTATTTCACCGGGGTTATTCCATATATTATCTGCTAAATCTTCATGAAGCCAATCGATTCCTGTATCAACAATTGCAATTATTACATCTTCGCTACCTTGGTTAATATCCCAAGCTTGTTTTGCATTAATAACTTTTAGATGCATCATTTTTAAGGAATCTTCATAGGTTACTAAGGTGTCATATACCTGATCATTTGGATCAAAAGTTAATTCATATAAATAATGTGGTTCAGCCCATTCAATGTTTTTTTGTTTCTTAATTTCTTTTATAATGTAAATTGGATTAAATGGTGAAGAGAATTTAAGCGTATGAATTTTCTTTAATTCATTCGATTCTGTTGATTCATCTTTTATATTAGAATAAGTTTCAGTTTCTTCAGTTATTCCAAATTTATTTGCAAATTGATTACTTATTTTACCTAAAGAGGGTTGAGAATTTTTATACTTAACAATAATTCTATCAGCAAAATAATATGTATCACCATCTTGAATTATTTTAGATTGTGCTAAATTAATTGAAACAATAACTAACCAAAAAATAACAGCTTTAAATTTCATAAAGATTCCAAGACATTTTATATTATTTTAATAATCTAATGAATTGTAAATTGAAAATCATCATACAAAAAACCCCGTAAAAACGGGGCTTTTGATAAAGAATATATATTGGATATTAAATTTTTTCTAATGCCCTTGATAAATCATCGATTATATCATCAACATTTTCAATACCTACAGATAATCTGACTAAGCCATCTGTAATACCGGCGGTTTCACGTGCTTCTTTACCCATTGTTAAATGAGTCATGCTTGCTGGATGCTGAATTAATGATTCTACACCTCCTAAACTTACTGCCAACTGACAAAGTTCAACTGAATTCATAAGAATTTTACCGGCTTCCAAACCGCCTTTTAGTTCAAAGGAGATCATTCCGCCCGGAGCTTTATGTTGTTTTTGAGCAATTTCATAATTTGGAAATGATTTTAATCCGGGAAATCTTACCCATTCAACTTTTGGATGATTTTCCAAAAATTCTGCAATCACAATAGCATTTTCTGAATGTTTTTTCATTCTGAGTGCTAAAGTTTTTAATCCTCTATGAACCAAAAACGAATTGAATGGATCAATTACTCCGCCAATTTGATTTAGTGTTTTTCTAAAATGTAAATATGTCTCTTCATCTTTTACAACTACTATGCCGGCAACAACATCAGCATGACCGTTTAGAAATTTTGTCATACTGTGAACAATAATATCAGTTCCAAAATCAAATGGGCGCTGAAGAACCGGACTCATAAAAGTATTGTCAACCACTAATTTTGCATTATTATTATGAGCAATTTTTGCAACAGCTTCAAGATCAGTAGTTTCTAGTGTTGGATTGCCGGGAGTTTCAATATAAATAATTTTTGTGTTGTCATTAATTGCTTCTTCAACTTTTTTGATATCCGAAGTATTCACAAAAGTTGATTCAATATTAAATTTACTTAGTACAGTTGCTAACAAAGTATTAGTAGGCCCATAAACAGATTTAGAACAAACTACATGATCACCAGCTTTTAGCAGCGAGGCAAACACAGTATGAATAGCCGCCATTCCGCTGGCACAGCCTAAAGATTTATATCCGCCTTCCAAAACAGCAACTGCATCTTCCATTGCTTCAATTGTTGGATTCTGCATCCTTGTGTAGATATAACCTTTTTGCTTACCGGCAAACAATGCACCGCCGTGATCAGCAGATTCAAATTTAAATGTTGAGGTTTGATAAATAGGCGGAACAACGGGTCCGTTTTCATATTCACCAATTCCAGCATGTACACATTTAGACTCAATGTTCAAATTATTTACTTTACTCATTATTACATTCCTAAATTTTCTTCTTCATTATCGATATCATCAGCAATATTTTCATCGTCACTTACAACTTTAGCAACATCTGCAATTGAATCACCTTCTTTAAGATTTATTAGTCTAACCCCTTGAGTTGCTCTTCCCATCACTCTAATTTTTTTAACTCCTTGTCTAATAACCATACCTGAGTTGGTAATAATTACAAGTTCATCTTTATCATTTATTTCTGTTATTGCAATTAGATTACCGTTTTTCTCTCCGGTTTTTACAGTAATTACGCCTTTGCCTCCGCGACGTGTAATTCTATAATCATCAATATTGCTTCTCTTTCCATAACCTTTATCTGTTACAACCAATAATGTTGTTGCTGATCGTACAACAATTAATCCAATTACAATATCACCTTTTCCTAATCTGACACCTCTAACACCAGTCGCAGTACGTCCCATTTCTCTAACTTCAGATTCGTTAAAACGAATTGCGAGTCCTTTTCTTGTTCCAATCACAATATCATTATTTCCATCTGTCAGTTTTACTTCAATAAGTTTATCACCTTCTACAATATTAATTGCATTTATGCCGCCGCGTCTAACATTAGAATATGCTGATAATCTGGTTTTCTTAATTGTGCCATTTTCAGTAACCATTACAATAAACTTATCATCAACAAATTCCTTAACAGTAACAAAAGCTGTAATTTTTTCATCTTTATCTTTTTCAACTAAGTTTTGTAATGATCTGCCTCTTGCTGCTCTTCCGCCTTCAGGAACTTCATGAACTTTCTTCCAGTAACATTTTCCTTTATCTGTAAAGAACATAATATAATGATGAGTTGAAGCAACAAACATATGTTCAATAAAATCTTCATCTTTTGTTCCGGCTCCAGTAACACCTCTTCCGCCTCTGGCTTGTTTTCTGTAACCGCTTACCGGAAATCTTTTAATAAATCCGGAATGTGAAATTGTTACAACAACATCTTCTTCGGCAATTATATCTTCAAGTGAAAATTCTTTGTAATTTTTAATTATCTCAGTCCTGCGTTTATCACCATATCTTTCTCTTAAAGCAATTAATTCATCTTTTATTATTGTATTACGTTTTCTTTCGCTATCCAGAATTCCTCTCAATTTTTCAATTAACTTTAAAATGTCTTTATATTCATCTTCAATTTTCTTTCTTTCTAATCCGGTTAGTCTCTGCAAACGCATATCCAATATGGCTTTTGCCTGGATTTCGCTCAATTTGAATTTTTTCATCAAATTGTTTTTTGCAGTTTCTACGTCTCTCGATTTTTTAATTGTTTCAATTACTTCATCAATGTTATCAAGAGCAATAATATATCCTTCTAATATATGTGCTCTTCTTTCAGCAGCATCTAATTCATATTTGGTTCTTCTTATAAGAACATCCATTCTATGAAGTAAAAAATGCTCCATTGTTTCTTTAAGAGTAAGAACTTTTGGAGTGCCGTTTACAAGTGCAAGCATTATCACGCCAAAGGTAACTTGCATTTGAGTATGTTTAAATAATTGATTAATTATTACTTCTGGCTGTGATCCTCTTTTGGTTTCAATCACAACTCTCATTCCATCTCTGTCAGACTCATCTCTGATATTAGAGATATCCTCAATTTTTCCATCTCTAACAAGTTCAGCAATTTTTTCAATTAGATTTGCTTTGTTTACTTGGTAAGGAAGTTCAGTTACAATTATACTTTCTCTATCATTTTTATGGGATTCAATATTTGCTTTTGCACGGATAACAACTTTACCGCGACCAGTAGTATAAGCTTCTTTTACACCTTCATAACCAAAAATTAATCCACCTGTTGGAAAATCGGGAGCTGTTACGTATTCAATCAATTCT
The DNA here is from genome assembly GCA_020635275.1 of Ignavibacteriales bacterium. Taxonomy (GTDB): domain Bacteria; phylum Bacteroidota; class Ignavibacteria; order Ignavibacteriales; family Melioribacteraceae. The sequence goes on along the minus strand of JACKAA010000001.1, from coordinate 825,467 downwards.
TCATTTGTAATTGCTGGTTTATCAATCATTGCAACCAAACCATTTACCACTTCAGTTAAATTATGAGGTGGAATATTTGTTGCCATACCAACAGCAATACCGGATGCACCATTTAATAATAAACTTGGTAAATAAGAAGGCATTACGCTAGGTTCTTGTAATGAATCATCAAAGTTAGAGGTAAAGTCGACAGTGTTTTTATCAAGGTCTTTTAGTATTTCTTCAGAAATTCTAGCTAAACGTGCTTCAGTATAACGCATAGCCGCCGGTGAATCACCATCTATGGATCCGAAGTTTCCTTGTCCATCTACAAGCGGATAACGAAGAGAAAATTCCTGCACCATCCTAACCATACTTTGGTAGACAGCAGAATCTCCATGGGGATGATACTTACCAAGAACTTCCCCAACAATTCTTGCAGATTTCTTATATGGTCTATTATATGCCAATCCCAATTCATGCATTCCATAAAGAACTCTTCTATGAACAGGTTTTAATCCATCTCTAACATCAGGTAATGCTCTAGAAACAATAACAGACATTGCATAATCAATGTATGATGATCTCATTTCATCTTCTAAAGCAACTGGTAAAACTTTTTCAAAAATTGTAGCCATCTTTTTTATTCTGTTTTATGATTAAAAAATTATATATCTAAGTTTGCGTATTTTGCATGTTTTTCAATAAACTCTCTTCGGGGTTCAACAACATCTCCCATTAAGGTTTCAAATATTTTATCCGCAGTTGCGGCACTTTCAAGATTAACTTGTAAGATTGTTCTTGTTTCGGGATTCATTGTTGTTGACCAAAGCTGCTCGGGATTCATTTCCCCAAGACCTTTGTATCTTGAAATGTTAACTCCTTTAGGTAAGTTATCTTCTTCCTCAGAATCTTTAGAGTTTCCATTCCCTCTCATTCTATCTAATATTTTATCTCTTTCTTCATCATCATAGGCATAGATTTCTTCTTTACCCTTTTTAATTTTATAAAGTGGCGGTTGAGCAATATATACATGTCCGCTTGTTATAAGTTCTTTCATCTGTCTGTAAAAGAATGTAAGCAGTAGAGTTCTAATATGACTACCGTCTACATCGGCATCTGTCATAATAATTATTTTACCATATCTAGCTTTTTCTGAATTAAATTCTGCTCCGATTCCGGCTCCAATTGCTGTAACTATTGTTTTTATTTCATCATTACCAAGCACTTTATTAATTTTGGCTTTTTCTACGTTTAAGATTTTACCTTTTATTGGTAAAATAGCCTGGAATCTTCTATCCCTTCCTTGTTTTGCAGAACCGCCAGCAGAATCACCCTCAACAATATAAATTTCACAATGTTCCGGATCTTTTATTGAACAGTCAGCAAGTTTTCCGGGCAAATGCATAGAATCGAGTGCGCTTTTTCTTCTTACAAGATCTCTTGCTTTTCTTGCAGCTTCTCTAGCTTCAGCAGCTCTTAAACATTTATCAATTATTTTTCTGCCAATAGCTGGATTCTCTTCGAGAAAATCAGCAAGTTTTTCTCCAACAATACTTTCAACAATAGATTTAACTTCACTATTTCCAAGTTTTGTTTTTGTTTGTCCTTCAAACTGAGGTTCCATAACCTTTACTGAAATTACTGCAGTAAGTCCTTCCCTAAAATCATCTCCAGAAAGAGTAATTTTAGAATTTTCCTTTATAAGTTTATTCTTTGTCGCGTAGTTATTAAAAGTACGGGTAAGTGCAGTTTTAAAACCTACAAGATGGCTGCCGCCTTCATGTGTGTTAATATTATTTACATACGTACAAATATTATCAGAATATGCATCACTATATTCAAATGCTATTTCAACTGGTGTATTATCTTTTTCACCTTCAATATAAATTGGTTTATGAAATGTTGTACGCGACTCATCTAAATATTTTACAAATTCAATAATTCCACCTTTGTAATGATATGACTCTTCGTCACCTTCAATTTCATCTTTAATATTTATTGTAATATTTTTATTTAGAAAAGCTAACTCACGCATTCTTTCAGAAAGAATTTCAAATTTGAATTTAGTTGATTTAAAAATTGTATCATCCGGCATAAATGTAATCTTTGTGCCGGATTCACCTTTCTTGGTTTTTCCTATTTCCTTTACTTCAGCTTTTGGCACGCCTCTTTCATATTCTTGAAAATAAATTTTACCGCCTCTTTTAACTTCAGCTTTTAACCAAAGAGATAATGCATTAACTACTGAGACACCAACGCCATGCAACCCGCCTGAAACTTTGTATGAGCTTTTATCGAACTTGCCTCCGGCATGCAGAACCGTCATTACTACTTCTAAAGCAGATTTTTTTTCAACAGGGTGAATGTCAACCGGTATGCCTCGTCCATAATCTATAACAGTTACACTTCCATCTTTATTTATTGTAATTTCAACTTTGTCATTATAACCGCCTAAGGCTTCATCAATACTATTATCTACAACTTCATTTACTAGATGATGTAAACCTCTTTGACCAATATCTCCAATATACATTGCAGGTCTTTTTCTAACTGCCTCCAGACCTTTTAAGACATTGATGTTTGTTGCGGTATAATTTTTTTGGGCTGCTTCTTTTGTCACTGTTTTTTCCTATAGATTTTTCTAAAATTTGTAAATTTTACATCAGTTATTAATTTTTGGCTGAAGTAATTATTAATTTTATCTATCATTAAATTCTTTTTAAGGTGAAGTTCATTTCTCATAACAGAGTTTTCAACTACCAAGTAAAGAATTCCTTTGTTCACATTTGATGCTGTAACAGTCTTGGTTAATTCCGGAAATATTTTATCAAATTTTAGAACAACATCATGTTCCTTAACCGAATCTCGGAAATTAGAGAATGCTTCTTCCTTTTTTAATACATCCGATAGACTTTTAAATTCTTTAGGCATAAGCAACTTTTCCGTTTTTTACATTAAACACTAAATCATTATCAGATTTATTTAATTTTTCTAATTTCGAAAAATCAGTCATTGTAATAAACGCTTGGCCAATTTCACCTAAATACAAACTTATTTTTTCAGCTCTAAATGAATCAAGTTCACCAAAGACATCATCCATCAAAAAAATTGGAGTAAGATTTAATTTTTCTTTTAAGTAAAAAAACTGACTAAATCTTAATGCAATTTGGAATGTTTTATTTTGTCCCTGCGATCCATATTTTTTTAATTCTAAATTATTTATATAAAACTCAAAGTCGTCTCTATGCGGTCCAACTAAATTTCTTGCTCTTTTCAATTCATCGTTTTTAACTTTATTACATTCTTCTTTAAAATTTTCTTCTATTTCAAAAACAGAATTTCCGTTTGATATTGTACTGTATTTTATGTTTGGAAATTCACTTACTCCCATAATAAATTCATAAGGTTTTTGAATAAACTCGTTAAATTCACTAACAAAACTATTTCGATGGCTAATAACTTCAGAACCAACTTTAATTAAAGAATTCGTCCAAACCTCCAGTTGATCAAATAATTCAGGTGAGTTCAATTCCTTTATTTTTGAAAGTAACGAGGATCTTTGACGCAGTATCCTATTATAATCCAATAAAAGTTTTAGATAAGTTGCACTTGATTGCGAAATTATCGAGTCAACAAATCTCCTTCTTTCAGCTGGTGAGCCTTGGGTTATTGCATGATCTGATTGAAGAAGAGCAACAACAGGAAATTTGCCAATTAAATTGGAAGCTCTATAAATTTGCTTCTCATCTAAGAATACATTTTTCTTATTTGTTTCACGTTCAAATAATATTCTTACTTTATTATTTGAAAACTCAGTGAACTTTCCATTTATTTCAAAAAACTCATTTTCAAAACTTATCGCTTCAATATCAGAAGCTTGATTAAGGTTTTTTGTTGTACACAGGTAATAAATAGCTTCAAGTAAAGAAGTTTTACCTTGTCCGTTACCTCCGACTATGTAATTAATATTTTTAGAAAATTCTAAACGCGTATTGCTATGTAACCTAAAATTTTTTAGATCAATAAAAGACAAAACCATAGTTAATTATTCAAACGTACAGGCATCAGCAACATCATAAGTTCATAATTTTCTTTTCCTTCAGTCGGTAATATTATAACTGCTTTTGTAGCTGAATGCAGTTTAAAAATAATTTTTTTCTCAAAACTTAAATGACTTAAAACATCGTTAACATATGATGAGTTAAAGCCTATATCAATTGCATCGCCAGAATATTTACACTGAATGTTTTCTGTTCCGGATGCTCCCAAATCTAAATCTTCGGCAGAAATTTCTAAATTATCTTGTTTAACAGAAAATTTTACTCTTCTTGTATTTGATGTTGAAAAAAGCATCATTCTTTTAATTACGTCATGAAGCTCTTTCGTTTCAACTACCAATTCAAATTCATTTTCTAAGGGTATTACACTTGAATAATCAGGATATTTTTGTTTAATAAGTCTGGATATTAGTTCATATTCATTTAGCTTAAATGACATATGTGTTTTGCTTAAATATATTTTAACATCTTTTTCATCTAATATTTTTAACAGAACAGATACGGCTCTTTCCGGTAAAATATACTGAGCTTCCATATCAAGTTTTACATTTTTATTCAAGTAATTAACTAAACGGTGACCGTCAGTTGCAACAAATCGTAATCCATCTTCTGTAAACTCAAATAGTGTTCCCATCATGGCAGGTCTCATTTCTTCTTTGCTCATTGCAAAAGAAGATTTCTCAAAAGCGAATCTAAGTTCACTTCCATTTAATGAAATTTCATTGAGATCGTCAGCATCACTGTCTTGATTTGGAAAATTTGGAATTTCAGGAAATTCTTCATGGTCTAAATAACTTAAATTATATTTACCATGATCAGTGTTTAAGTTTACTTTTCCGTTGCTTTGAATATCAAACCTAATGGTAGTATCTTTTAATGACTTTATAACGTCATATAATAATTTAGCGGGTAAAAGAATTTTTGTATTTTCTTCGGCAACAATCTTAAGGGAAGACTTCAGTGAAATTTCTAAATCGGTTGCATAAACAGTTAATAATCCGTCCTTAATTTCAAATAAAAAATTCTCTAAAATTGGCATTGGAGTTCTTGAAGGAACTGCCGGAATTATTTTTGAAAGTAATTTCTCTAGCTCTTTACTATTAACTTTGAACTCCATTAAACTCCTCATTTTTAAATAGTTTTTAATATAGAAATATACCAATTTTAAGCACTATTTACAATTTTTTAGCCACTTTAAAAGGAAGCAAATCGTTAAAAAAAAGTAAAAAAAACGATAAGATTTTTAATAAAACAATCAATTGCTTTACAAAAATTGGATTTAAATATATTATAGACTTATCCGCACCAATTCATATATAAAATGTTAAAAAACAAGTAGTTAGAAGATAATTACAATGTAAAATTATAGTTGAATTAGATTGTTTATTAAAATGATTTTATTTAGTTTTGTATTCTTTGTAAAATTAAGGTAAGTGTAAAAATGAAAAGAACATATCAACCGAGTAATAGGAAAAGAAAAAATAAACACGGTTTTAGAGCTAGAATGGCCACAAAAAATGGTAGAAAGGTTCTTGCAAGAAGAAGAGCCCGTGGTAGAAAAGTATTAACTGTAAGTGATGAATTTTAGTTTTGAAAAATTTTAGTCTTTCAAAAAATGAAAGAATAAAACTTAAAAGAGATTTTCAAAAGGTTTACACTAAGGGAAAAATTTTATATTCATCACAAAAAAAAATTAAGGTTAATTACTATTTAGAAAGCAGCGTTAATGAAGGTGGTATTAAAGCTGCTTTTGTAGTTTCTAAGAAAGCCGGAAATGCAGTTTGGAGAAATAGAGTAAAAAGATTATTAAGGGAAGCTTATAGAACTAATAAATTATTATTGAAAGATTTATGCATCTCTAAAAATCAATTGCTGTTAATGATTTTCTCTCCAAATATCATAAATCAAAAACATAACAAAAAAATCAAACTGGATCTTATTCTCGATGATTTGATTGGCTTATTAGATAAAATGAAAAGCAAAGTACAAGATGCGTAATATTTTTATTTTTTTTATTAAAATATATCAAAAATTAATTTCTCCACTTTTTCCCTCATCGTGCAGATTTTACCCAACTTGTTCTCATTATGCTGTTGATTCATTTACAAAATATGGTGTTTTCAAAGGGGGAGCAAAATCAGTTTGGCGTATCTTAAGGTGCAATCCTTTCAACAAAGGTGGGTATGATCCTGCTTAATAAAATTTTGGTATTCTAAATGGACAGACAATCAACTATTGCATTTATTTTAATTGGAGTTATTTTAGTTTTTTGGCTTTACTTAAACGCTCCGGAACCCCAACCTGTTGTTGATAAAAAACAAGACTCAACAATTGTTGCAGATAATCAGATCACACAAGAAAATTTTCAGCAAAATGTTGAATCAGAAAATATTCAGAATAAAGTTGATGAAATTAAATCTGATGAATTTTCGACTCCTTCATTACCAGAAAAAATTATAACAATTGATACAAAATTAGCTCGTATTGAATTGACTTCAAAAGGTGCCAGAATAAGAAAATTCTATTTAAAAGAATATGAAACTTGGTACCATAACGAAATTGAGGATTCAACAGATTTCTATAATAAGCACGTTCAGCTAATTAATTCCAGTAGAGAAGGCGGCGATTTTAATATAGTTTTTGTTACAAGAGAAGGTAAGCTTGTTAATACAAAAAATCTAGATTTTGATTTAGAAAACTCTAAATCAAATTATAAAGTTGGAGAAGGTGATTCTTTAACTTTAAGCTATACTTACAAAATTGGTGATAGTAAAAGTTTAACAAAACAATTTATTTTTTATGGCAGTGATTATAACTCAAAAGTTGATATTATTTTAAATAATCTTGATGATTTGATAAGCAGTTACAGATATGATGTAGAGTGGTCAAATGGATTAAACTTTGTTGAAGAGAATTCTGTTGATGAGGCAAATTATTCAAATGCTGCTGCATTTTCCGGTGATGAAAAAGTTGTAATTGATGCCAGTTCCGAAGGTGAAACAATTGACAAAGTATTAAATGGAAAAATCGATTGGGTTGGTGTTCGTAATAAATATTTTACAGTTATAGTTGCTCCGGAAAAACCAAGTATAGATGGTGGTGCAGATTTTAAAGGGGAAAATGTAATTACGCAATATGGACATAGAGAATATTATTCCGCAAGTTTACGAATTCCATTTAATAATCAGAAATTACAAAAGGATAGTTTTAGATTATACATAGGTCCATTAGAATATAATACTCTAAAAGCTAATGGAAATAATTATGAAGCAATTTTTGAGTTTGGAAGTTTTCTTGGATTGAAATTTATAACAAGACCAATTTCAGAATATTTTCTTCTACCATTATTTAAATTTCTTCATAATTACATTCCAAATTATGGTTGGGTAATTATAGTTTTTTCAATCATTCTTAAGTTTGCACTCTATCCATTGACTAAGCAAAGTTATAAGTCAATGAAAAGAATGTCTCAGCTTCAGCCTAAAATAGCAGAGTTAAAAGAAAAACATAAAGGTGATCAGCAGAAGATTCAAAAAGAAACAATGAAATTATATTCAACTTACGGAATTAATCCTGCTGGCGGATGTTTGCCAATGCTGTTGCAAATGCCTATTCTTTTTGCATTATTTACATTCTTTAATGTTGCTATTGAAATTAGACATGAACCCTTTATGTGGTGGATAACTAATTTGTCAGCTCCGGATGTTATTTACAAATTACCTTTTAATTTACCTTTGTTTGGTATTAGTGCAATAACTGGTTTAGCTCCACTGTTGGGTCTTTCAATGTTTTTCCAACAAAGAATGACTATGAAAGATCCTAATCAAAAAGCTATGGTTTATATTATGCCATTTATGATGACATTTTTATTTATGGGTTTTTCATCTGGACTGAATTTATATTATTTTATGTTTAATATTCTTTCTATTGGTCAGCAATATATTATTAATCATCAACATGGTGAAGAGCTTGTGCCTGTTAAAAATCCTAAAAAGAAATCGGGATTTATGCAAAGAATGATGGAAGCTGCCGAACAACAACAAAAAGCTGCCAAAAAAAGAAAATAATATTTAGCTGAATTAAAATTTTAAGATTTCAAAAAATGAAGACTAACAAATTTATTTTGATATTAGTGTTTGTTTTTCTTCCGACCTTAATTAAAGCTCAAGATACTGTTGAGCTTAATTTATCTCTCAAAGAAAAAAAACTTCCATTTGGACTAGTAAAATTAGTACCAGAGCAAAAGCCTAAGATAAGCTTGGTTCTAAGCGGCGGAGGTTCACGGGCAATTTCTCATATTGGTGTTTTACAAGCAATAGAAGAATTTAATATTCCAATAGATTACATTGTTGGAACAAGTATGGGAAGTGTAGTTGGTGGACTCTATTCTGTTGGCTATAGTTTAAGTGAATTAGATGTAATGTTCAAGTCCCTAAATTGGGAAGAGTTGTTTTTTTTAACCGGAGCAGACAGAGCAAATTTATTTGTAGATCAAAAAATTACTGAAGATAAATCTCTTTTTACAATTAGACTAAATGGTTTTGAACCGGTAATACCTCAATCAATTAATACCGGTAATAAAATATCAAATTTTCTTACTAGCATTACCTTAAGTGCTCCAATAAATAAATTCGATTCGTTTGAAAATCTACTTTATAATTTTAAGGCTGTTGCAACTGAACTTGTTACAGGTGATAGAATAGTACTTTCAAAGGGTTCTTTAAGCGAGACAATGAGAGCAAGTTCAAGTGTATCATTTTTATTACCTCCCATAAAAATGGATTCACTCATTTTAGTTGACGGTGGCTTGGTAGATAATTTACCAATAAAATCAGCTGAAGAATTAAATCCCGATTTTATAATTGCTTCGGATGCATCCAGCAAATTAAAAAGTAAAGAAGAATTAATTTATCCTTGGGATATTGCTGATCAAATAGTTTCTATTCCTTCTAGAAAAGTTTGGGAAGAAAATAAAACAAAAGCTGATGTGCTGATCACTCAGGATTTATATCAAAGGAAAAACAACAATTTTAACAATTTGGAAGAAGTTGTTAAATCGGGGTATAGAAATTCAAAACCATTACTAATAGATGTAAATGAAAAAATAAAAAATAAGTTTATTAAAAAACTGCAAAAAGAAGGTGATAAATTTCTAAAAATTGGTTTTAATAAAAAAATTATATCTGAAGTTGGGCTTCCAAAATATTTATTCACACAAGATTCAATTCTTAAATCAGAATTTATGTATTTACTTTATTCATTATATGAAAAGGGTGATTTTGAAAAAATAAATGCTTCAGTTGATGAAAAGACCAAAACTATTTATTCATTAAAATATGCATTTAATCCGCAAATAAAATATGTCAGCTTAAATGGTGTTTCGCTTATTCCTTTGGATTCTGCTTATACGCATTTTACACAGTTATTAGAAAAACCATACAATGTTGATAGAGTTTTAAATTCACTTCTTTCTCTTGTTAAATATTACAGAAGTAAGAATTATATTTTGGCAACTATTGAAAATGTTAAATTTAAAAATAAAGAAGGTGAACTTTATATAAATGTAAACGAAGGAAAAGTTTCGGATATTCTTGTTGAAGGAAACGATAATACTATTACACCAATAATAACAAGAGAATTTTCATCAATTGAGGACGAATATCTATTAAAGGATAATTTTGATGAAAGTTTGGAAAACCTTGCTGCTACTGATTTATTTGATAATATTGTAGTTCAAATTGAAGACAGCAGTAGAAATGAAAATTATTTAAAATTAAGTTTAGATGAAAAAATACCAAATGTTCTTCGGTTTGGTTTGCGTATTGATAATGAAAATTTCACTCAATTTGCAATTGATTTAAGAAATGAAAATTTGTTTGGCAGCGGCTCTGAGTTAGGAGTTTCAATCGCCGGCGGCTCAAGAAATATGTCTTATATTTTAGAGCATAAAACTAATAGAATTTTTGATACGTATCTTACTTATAAAGCACAAGCATTTTACAAATTTAATGATGTTAATATCTATGCTGATGATAATTCAGAAAATGAAAAGCGTTTTTCACGTTCTAGGATTTCTGAATACCGGCAAAGATTTTACGGAGGATTTATTGGTCTTGGGGCTCATCTTAAAAAATTGGGAACATTAACGGCAGAAGCAAAATATGAAGTTAATGAGGTCGGTAATCTTTATTCATTTCCAAAATCAAGTGAATATAAAGTTGATATTTCCAGTTTGAAATTTAGATTACAAATTGATTCTCAGAATAAATACCCATATCCAACAAAAGGTATTTATGTTAATACTTTTTATGAAACTGCACAAAAAATATTGGGCGGAGATATTAGCTTTGCAAAATTTAGTTTTGATTATTCCGGGTATTTTACTTTTGCAAAAAAACACACATTAAAACCAAGGTTCATTTTTGGTTTTGCGGATGAAACTTTACCACTGAGTCAGCAATTTAATTTTGGCGGTCAATCAACATTTTTAGGTTATAGAGATTTTGAATACAGAGGAAGACAAATATTGGTGGGATCTCTTGAATATAGATATTTATTACCAATCAACTTTTATTTTGATACCTATATTAAATTCAGATATGATTTGGGCTCATCTTGGATAAACCAAGAACAAATACATTTTGATGATTTAAAGCATGGTTTAGGTTTAACGGTTTCTTTTGATACTCCAATTGGACCAGCAGATTTTTCTGTAGGTAGAAGTTTGTATTTAAAAGATACTTCGCCTGAAAGAATATTAAGCCGAGGTCCGTTAATGTTTTATTTCACCATTGGATATTATTATTAAATTTATTCTAAAATATTTTCTATTGATATTTTTTGAAATACTAAATTAGCTTGACTTCCTTCATATAAAATTCCAATTTGATTTTCATTAATACTTGCCAAACATGAATAACCATTTCCAAATCCTTCATCTAACAAAATCCAATATTTTTTCGGCCAAGAATTTCCATCATCAAAACTAAATTTTAATGTTATATTTTGCCTTCCTTTTTTGGTATTTGGATTTGAAAATATTAGAACTGACTTACTTTTTCCATCTTTTACATATTCATGTTTAATTAGAGAAGCCATGCATACTGGTTCATTCAACGTGTTTCTTGAAGTTTTGTGTTCAGTCCAGGTTTCTCCTAAATTTGCAGTTGTACACACTACCCGACCGTTGTTTTCTGTCAGATTGTTTCTGTTTTGGTTATATCTCATATTTAACATAATATTGCCGTTTTCTAGCTGAACAACCGAGCTTTCCGTAGTATTAGAAAAAGCGGAATTGCTTGTTACCCAAGTTTTACCATTATCTTTACTGTAAGTTATATTTGAAAAAGGCATTCCATTTTTATCTCGGCCTTGTGTTGGCAACACTAAAGTTCCATCGTTAAGAGTAATTCCATTTCCCGGCGCTGGCGCCCAAAGCCACCATTCTTCTTTCTTGCACATTTTGGTTAAATTAATAGGAGGTTCCCAAGTTAAACCTTCATCTGTGCTTTTTGAAATTAAAAACTGAGAAGTTTCTTTTACTCCAAATCCAGGTTGAGAACCTTTGTTTCTCCATTGATGGTTCCATTCGATGCTTTCTTCGTTAAGATTTTCAATCCATTCACCTTTTTCATTAATTACTCCATGCATCCACAATCCAGCAACAAAAACATTGTTATTATTTTTATCAACAATCAAACTTGCATCACTAACACCATTAAACTTTTCTGGAAGATTTCCCCAGTTTTTCATATTTAATGCAATTCTCATTGGTTCCCATGTTTCTCCATTATCTGTACTTCTGCTAATTCCAATATCAATATCACCTTGAAGATCACGAGAGCTATTTCTTCTAACATCATAAGCTGCGAGCAAGGAGCCATTATTTGTCTTTACCAGAGAAGGAATTCTGTATGTATCAACATTATCATCGTTGTGTTTTCTTAATGCAATACCAATTTTTAATCCTATTGGATTTGTCAATTTTTGAATTTTCAATTTTCCGTGATTTGTTTCGGCGGTTTCAACTCTTGCAAATAACTTATTTTGCAATTTAGCATTGTTTTTAAGTTTATAAGAGAACCAAAAAAAATTATCTCCTTTCTTAAGTTTAATTTTTCCTTTTAAATCTATTATTGCAGTTATGTTTTTTGTTTCACTGAATAAAACTTTTTTATCATTTAGCAGATCTTCACTATCTCCCATTGAATATATAGAAGCAGTTTCAATATCATTTAAATCAGTTGTTCCATCTGTATTTATGGATATTTTATTTAAGTAAGTTGTTTCAAGTGAATCATCTGAATTAATAACAATCTGTAAAACATTATTATAATCTTTAAATTTTAGAACAGGAAAAACATATTGATTTTGTAGTAATGTAGAATTATAATCATTGGATGTACATGAAAAAATGAATGTGGTTAGTACAAGTAATAATATTTTTTTGATTTGATTTTTTATAATAATTCCTTCTTAATATTGGTTTTTGTAAATAGCGGCAAATCTGGGTTAAATTTTACAACATCATTTTTATCCCAAGCTTTGTCAGAAATAATTTCATGCTTATGGTGACCAACAAGTGCAAATCTTCTATCTGTTAGCTGAAAATTTTTATCGAAAAGAAAAAAACAAATAATAATTGGTATTTGTAATTTATTTGACCAATTCAGATAAGAATCAATAGCGCGTTTATTAACCCAGAATACTTCTTTTGTTTTCCCTTTCCAATCTATTAGAAATTTTTTGCCATTTAGTTCAGCAATAATATCAGGTTTATCTTCACCTTTCTCCCAAACTTTTTCATACCGTTTATCTTTACCAAAATCTTCAAAATCAATTCCCCATTGTGTTAAAAGATTTTTACCATGATATTCTGCGAGATCATGAAGCTTATAATTTTTTCTAAAATCTTCTTTAGATTTTTTTGGTTTGAAGTCTAATGTTTTCATGTTAGCTAAAAATTCTTTTCCATCTTTCAGTTAACAAATTATAATATTTTTCTTTCATTTCATTATTTAAAAAACTTATTTCAATTAAGTTATGCCATTTAGGTTTTGAATTAAAAATTTCATCCAAATTTTGATTAATTATTTTTTGATTTAACAACAATAATTCCTTGCCAAAATAATCAATAAGATTTTTTTTATTCAGATTATTTTTTTTGCCTTCAATTGGCAGCGCTATTTCTTCTTTTACATTTTTAATTGCTATAGTTGTGTTTAGTAAATCATAATGTGGTGAAAATTCAATTTTACCATTTTTAGAAATAAGAGAAAAATTTTTAAGATGCATATCTTCGTTGCCGATTAAAAAATTGAATATGGTAAGCTTAAATAATTTTACTTTTTCAACAACCGGAAAAGTGCAAAACATATCAATAATTTTTACAAGTCTTTCCATGCTATAATCATATTTTGTATCTCTATTTTTACCGGCAAGCTGCGCAAAATCTTCAACAGAAATTTTTTTGTTTTTACCATATCTGTCAAAACGTTTTATAAAATAAGTAAGTGAATTGTCTTTGGAATAAATTAAGCCATGTAAAGGAATTTTTAATCTAATTTGAGATGCTAACCTCATGGTTAAATCTTCATTTTCGGGAAGTTGTGAAAATAATATATTTTGAGGTTTTAAAATGAAAGTTCCGCCCTTATCTACTAATTCAAAAGAAGATTGCTTCACATTTAGTTTCGCACTTAGTTTTGGCTGAACTCCTTGGATGGATAATTTTGTAGCTCTTGCAGCAGCCTCTTGAAGTTGTTCTTCTTTTGTATAGGCTAAATTATTAAGTGAATCTAAATTTCTTGATAATAATTTTAAACCATCTATTGAATATTTGCCTTTTTCAATTTTTTGATATGTAATTGGACAGACATTCATTCAAATGACTCAACGGTTACAGAACCCACTAAATCTTGACCAATCTTAATTAATTGAGATAAATAATCATTTCTATCAATTTTTGTTTGTCTAAGCAAAGCGTCTAGTTGATTACCTTCAGGAAGCAATCCATCAAAAAAAGGCGGAAAATTTTTATAACTATATTTTTTATGTTGGATTGGCATTGATAAGGAAATTGGTTCATTAGAGTATTCTTCATCGTACTCAAATTCATATCCAAATTCAATTTTAGATAGAATTCCGGCAAATTTCCCAAAGTTATATATTTTCGCTTTTTTCATTTATTTCTTTCATTATTGGGCTATCAAATTTTAACGTAATGTTAAGCGTAGCTAATACTTTTACTAATGTAGTAAACTGTATTGTTTCTTTACCTTTTTCGATATCAAAAATCACAGTTTTTCCAACACCAGCTAAATCAGCTAATTCCTTTTGAGAAAGGCCGCTTTGTTTTCTATGATATTTTACTATTTTTGAAATATTCGACATATTAGCAATATATTACTGTTAAAACGGTAAAAATATATGTTTCTTTGCAAAATAAGATAAATTAATTAGATTGTCAATAAAAATTACTGTTAAAGCAGTAAATAATTATGATTATATAAATATTTATTGAATTGGAAAGAAAAAACAAATAAAATTACTGTTATAGCAGTAAAAATTGTGTTTTATACATATTTAAAAATTATTGTTTATCTCATTCTTCAATTTTAGAAAATCTTCTTTTATATCTTTGATTTTCTGAAATAACGGTGTCAATCTTTTTTCTTCACTTTCTGTATACTCATAAAATGGAATAAAACTTCTGTTTATATCTTCGTAAATCAATTTGAGTTTACTGTTTAGCTTTGAGGTCAATTCACTTTCAAATTTTGATTTCCCGGAATCTAATCCTTCTTTAAATTGTTTAACAATTTTTGATTTTTTAAATATTAAAACTCCGCCTGCAATTAATAATCCGGCACCGGTTAAAATTCCCCCGGTTATATCTAAAAAAGCGACTTGAGTTGTTGATAAAATTATTGCACCGACTATTGCGATTAAACCTCCGCCCATTGCAGTAGGAGCAATATTTGATGGATTTGAATTTAGAAAAGTATTGAATGAATCATTTGCTAAAAGATCAGTTACTTTCAACTTTACATCATGTATAACTTCTGAGCGCTCCTCACCTATTTTTACATAGAGTTCATCTTTTTTAATTTTCTGCTGTTCTTTCATATCCAACTCATCAATAAGAGTTTGGAGTAATTGTCTAATTCCACTTAAAAAATGTTTTGCACCGTAATCGGCAATATCTTCAAAAGAATTATGAAGCTTTGACTCAAACCTTTTTTGTAATTCTTTAATCCAATTTTGAATAGAACTTTCTTTGTTAAAAATTGCACCAAATGTTCTTTTGAATAATGAGAAAACTGAAAGACCTTCTTCAAACTCTTCTTTAACTTCGTAAGAAATTTTATCATAGTTTGCGACTAAACGCTCAACCAAAGATTTAATTTCATAAGTGGAATGTTTTTCACCGGTTTCCAATCTTAATTTAATTTTTATAGCAAAAGCTAAATCTTTTTCCAGAGTAGTTTTTAACTGATTTAAACTTGTGTTTGATTTATCAATCACTTGATCAGCGGTTGATAAAATTGAATCCAATTTCAATTTCAAATGTTTGCTGCCGGTAATTGTATTGTTTATAAATTCTCTAATTTCTGCAAAACCGGAATTTTCTTTTCCTTCCAATTCTAAAATTGCAGACGTTGTAAATACAATTGGTGAGGTAATCCCTCTTTGAATAGCATATTCTTTTACTTTTTCAATATTTGTGAAAAGTTCATCCGGTCGAGCTAAATCTGCTTGTTGTAAAATGAATACAACTTTCTTTTTCCATTCTTCATTAACGTAATCCAACAAATCCCACGCTGATTGAGTATGTGGATTTTTTGCCGGAAACACAAATAAAACCAGATCGCTATTTGGCACAAACTTTTGTGTAATTTCTTGATGATGTTTAATAATTGTGTTTGTTCCCGGTGTATCAACTATTGCAATTGATTTTAGAATTTCAGCAGGAACACCAATTCGCTTATAAAATTCACTTAATTGATTTTCACTTTTTATTTCTGAATATTCTAATTTTTGAACAACATCTGTACAAGGAGCGGCATCTACTTTACAAACATCTTCTTTTAACAGAGCGTTTATAAAACTGCTTTTTCCGGACTTCACTTCACCAACAACAACAAACAAAAATGGTTCACTAATATTTGAGCGTAAGTCACTTATAATTATTTGAAAATCGGGATTGCCCCCATCAATAGTAAATTGATGAAGAGCTTTTAGAAAATCAATAATCTTAAATTGATAAATAGAAAACTTTTCATTTATTAATTGGGATTGCATTTTATTTCCATGATTGATTGAAATAATCAATTAAATATAAGAAATGTAAGATGATTTTAATTTAAAAATTTATTATAATGTTTTGAAAAAAAGTTCTTGAAGTCATTGCGAGGAGTTCACGACGAAGCAATCTGAGTTTTTAGATCATTTCACTATGCTCGTGATGACGTTTTAAGTAAGAATTGATATTCAATTGTCCTTCCTTCCCACAAATTTTATAACAATTGCTTCTTGAGGAACACCATTTTTTATACGTGAAATTTTTTCTTTTTTCAGTAAGTCAAATTCAAGATCAATAAAATCTTCAACTATATTATCAAGAGAGTAAAGTAACTCCAAAGAAGAGGGACCATTACTATTTAAGCTGAGATGATCTTTTTCATAAACCAATAAAATAATAGTTCCGTTCGGCTTAAGTGCAGAAAGATATTTTTGATGAATTTTTTCTCTTAACTCTTCATCAATATGAAAATATATTACTACGACTGCATCATAGGAATTAGTTTTAAAATTATACTCCAGCGCGTCATCAACAATGTAATTTATACTAACATTATTTTCTTTAGCTAAATTTCCAGCTTTTTCTTTTCCAACTTCACTAATATCAATACAATCAACTTCCCAGCCTAATTTAGCGGCATAGACAGAATTTCTACCTTCACCATCTCCAATAAATAAAGCTCTGCCCAGAGTCAACTTATCAATCTGCTCTTTAAAGAACTCATTTGGCTCCTTACCAAAAAAATATTCTTCAGTGCTGTATCTGTAATTCCATTTTTCTTTCATAATGATTTTGTCTATTAAATTAAGAATAAATTCAACTATAAAATTCAAATATATTTATTCTTTATCGGTTCCGGTTTTAAACTTTTTATTGATGCAATATAGCTTGTTACACCAATGGCAATAATTAACAACAAAACTCTCAAATAAATATTTTCCGTAAAAAAATAGCCGGATATTGTTATTGAAATCCAAAGAAGTAAAATTGCATTTATTTTTGCTTTTTTCGGCATACCTTTTTTTTCTTTATAGTCTTTTATGTATTTTCCCAAATATTTATTGTTAAGTAATTTCTCATATAATTCGGGTGAGCTTTTCATAAAAAAGTAAGAAGCAATAATTAAGAAAATTGTTGTTGGCATTATGGGAAGAAAAATTCCAAAAACGCCAAGCGCAACAAATAAAAATCCAAAACTAATAAATAAGACTTTCCGCATTTCAAAAAATAACTTTTGTCAAAAATTCTATTAATAAATTCTAATATATAAATATTTTGAAAATTACATGTTGATAATAAATAAAATTTGGAATTCAAAATACTAATGTTCATTAGTTTGTTTAACAATTGATCAATCTTTACTATTTTTGTAAAAATAATAATTGAGAACAATTAAAATGATTAATACTAAAAAAATAATAATTGTTGGTGACCGGGTATTAATTAAGCCCGAAGAAGATTTAGAAAAAACAAATTCCGGTTTGTATCTTCCTCCTGGAGTTAAAGAAAAAGAAAAAGTTCAAGGCGGCTATATTATCAAAGTTGGTCCAGGATATCCGGTTGCAAGTCCGGCTGATGATGACGAGCCATGGAAAGAAAATAAGGAAACAAAATATATTCCTCTTCAAGGCAGAGAAGGCGACTTTGCAATATTTTTAAGAAAAGATGCAGTTGAAATCGAAATTGATAAACAGAAATTGTTAATTGTACCTCAAGCTGCAATTCTTCTTTTAATGCGTGATGAAGATTTGTTTAATTAATAAAATTTCTTTTAAGTCATTCCCGAATGTTTTTATCGGGAATCTATAAGTCAATATTGGATTCCCACTTTCGTGGGAATGACAAAGTAGAAAAGGATAAGATTTTGGGAAAAGATTTTTTAGAATTTATAAAATCGTTTGAAAGTAAAGCAGTTGATCTTAGCAGAGAATTAAGTCTCTCCAACTTTAATGCAACTATTTCAGGTAAACCGGAAGATTACACAAAAACTGCCGAGCTTGAATTGAAGCTAAAAAAGGTTTTTGCCAATAAAGAAGATTTTGAGAAACTCAAAAAGTTTAAAGAATCAGAAGAAATTACTGATGAAGTAAACCAAAGGGAAATAGAAGTATTGTTTAATTCTTATTCAGAGTTTCAAATTGATAAAGAATTGTTAGTGAAGACAGTAGCACTTTCCAGTAAAATTGAACAAACATTTTCCACTTATCGCGCAGAAGTAAATGGCAAAAAATTAACTGATAATGAAATTGATAAAATATTAGAAGATTCTACAGATTCAGATGAACTTGAAGAAACCTGGAAAGCAAGTAAGCAAATAGGAAGTAAAGTTTCTGAAGACGTTATTAAATTAGTAAAGCTAAGAAATGAAGCAGCAAAGAATTTAGGATATGAAAATTATCATCAAATGAGTTTAACATTAAGTGAACTTGAACCTGAATTTTTAGATAATCTTTTTGATAAACTTGACGAATTGACCAAACCAAAATTCGTAGAAATTAAAAATGAAATTGATGAATATTTAACAAAGCGATATAGAGTTCAAAAAGATGATTTAATGCCGTGGCATTATCAGGATAAATTTTTTCAGCAGGGACCAAGTATTTATGAATTAGATTTGGACAAATATTTTGAAGATCAAAATATTGAAAAACTGACTGATGATTATTTTTCGGGCATTGGACTTGAAATAAAAGATATGCTTGCAAAAAGTGACCTTTACGAAAAAGAAGGGAAATATCAACACGCATACTGCACACAAATAGATAAAGAAGGTGATGTAAGAGTTTTATGCAACATTAAACCAAACTATAAATGGATGGGAACAATGCTGCATGAGTTTGGTCATGCGGTTTATGATAAATATGTAAGTATGAATCTGCCTTGGGTTTTAAGAGAACATGCTCACATTTTTACGACTGAAGCAATAGCAATGTTGTTTGGCAGATTTGCTTCCAATCCAAATTGGCTGCAAGGAATGCTAAATATATCTGATGAAGAAAAAGTCAAAATTTTAGAAGAAACATTCAAAACTCTACAACTTGAGCAAATAATATTTTCCCGGTGGGTTCAGGTAATTTTCAGATTTGAAAAAGCTATGTTCGAAAATCCAGATCAAGATCTAAATTCACTTTGGTGGAATTTAGTTGAAAAATATCAAGGATTAAAAAAGCCTGAAGGAAGAAACGAACCGGACTGGGCTTCCAAAATTCATATTGCACTTTATCCTGTTTATTATCAAAACTATATGTTAGGAGAATTATTAGCATCTCAGCTTTATTTTTATGTAAAAGAAAAAGTATTAAAAGATAATTCTGATGAAACAATTTCATTTATTGGTAAAAAAGAAGTTGGTGATTATTTAAAAAATTTATTTTTCTCATACGGAGCTTTATTTAAATGGGATAAATTAATAAAATCATCGACCGGGGAAGAATTAAATCCGGAATATTGGATAAGACAATTTGTTAAATAATTATTAATATTTTGGCTAAGAATTTTGAATAATGAAATTCAATCGGTTAAAAGTATTATAAGAAATAATTGGAAATATATTTTATTTCTAATTTTGGCTTCGCAGATATTTATTTTCCTTACCGGAAGTATTGATTACACAAATCCGGAATTCAGTAATTCAGACTTTAATAAATATATTAAAATGGCTGAAGCTTCTCCCGGAATAAATCAAGATGTTATCAGGCCATTTGTTTATAGAATTATTATTCCTTGGATTGCCGGAATCTTACCATTTTCAATATTCACTAATTTTGAAATTTTAAATCATATTGCGTTAATATTTTTATCACTATCCATTTTCATTTTCTTTTATGATCATAATACTTCTCCTAAGTTAGCATTTGTCCTTACACTAGCTTTTCAACTAAACAGATATTTTTTTCTTCTAAATACATGGAATCAATTTCAAGTTTGTGATGCAGTATCACTTGGAATAGTTTTTTTAAGTTTTTCACTAATAAAGAGGAAGAATTGGTTTCCTATGTTGATTATATTCCCGGTTAGTGTTTTAATAAAAGAATATGTTTTAATAATTCTGCCAGCCGGTTTATTTTATTTAGTTATCTCAAAAAGTAAAAAGCAAGATTTCATTTATTATTTTATAATAAGTTTAATTTCAATTTCTGTATTTGTATTAATTAGAAAAGTAATTTTTTCTGAAGGCGGTGAAAGTTTATTTGTGCAGTATACAACGCAAGTAATTTACTATTCAAAACCAGTATTGTTATTGAAAAGATTTGTTGTTCCGTTTACCCCGTTTGGACTTATTCCTATTTTCTATTATAAAGAATTGTTAAAATTTTTTAAGGAAGAATCACATTTTTTTATTTATACATTAACTGTAATTGGTCTTTCATTTTTTGGAGAGCCTGAAAGATTAATGGCGCCATTATCAGTAGTTTATCTTTTATTTGTTGGAAAAATTATCAGCCAAATAATTCGTGATTTTGTCTCTAAACGAAGTGAAATTAATTTTTATAGTTTATTTCTTTTAATTGTATTTGCAGCAAGTTTTTATCACATATGGGGAATAGTGAAATTACCAAGTAAAGAAATATCAATGATTTTTACAGTAATCGTAAATACTTTGATGATTATTTTACTTCTTGGTTCAAACAAAATTGAGAAAATTATTTTCCAAAATAAAAATTAATATTTTGGATTTATTATAAATCCAGCCAATAAGAAAATTTTGCTAAGAATATATCATTTGTATCCGAATACAATAAATCGTTGAAATCTCTACCGAATTTAAATTTTCCTGGGTGATCAAAATTTGCTCTATCATGCGACCAAACTAAATAAAAAATTGAACCGGGTAAAATTTCCCATCTGTAAACAAGCGTTCCTCTTAATGATTTGTAGTTAAAGTCGGGATTGGAAAATGCAAATTCACTTGCTGGACCGTTACCATCTGGATCAATAATATATTCTTCGTCTTCGCCATTATAAACAACATTATTAAATTCATTAAAATCCATTTCGCCTGGTTTTGCCAATTCTTTAAAATTATCGAATTTTCCAACACTTATTAATGGTTGCATAAAAAGTTGTAAACTCATCTTGGGTGTAATTGTCCAATTCAATCTAATATTCGCGGATATTGATTCTTGATTTATTTCTCCAAATACATATCTTTGCTTATAGGTTTCAACAGCAAATTCATCTTTAAAATTATCTATCCATTGTCTTTTACTAAAATTATTTGTGTACTCTGGTCCAAAGGTTATTGAAATTTGCGAACTAGGTTTCCATTCAATAAAGGGTTCAAAATTAAACCATGTTTCAGTTAGAGTATTATTTTCATAACCAATATCAAAACCAAACACTAATTCTTTTCTGCTATCCGTACTAAATTCTAACCCAATATAATTTTCTTCTGGATTTTTAGAAAGAGGACCACCACGGGTTAATGATTTATTATATTCCTCTAGGTTATAACTTAACTGCATTTCTAAATTATAATAATTCATAAACTGCATAAAACTGAAAATCATAAAACCATTGTTAAGATTATTTCCTTCAAAATCGTAATCTCTAAAATGAGCAGCATAAATCATTGTTCTTCTAAAAATTTCTCCCGGTTCATACCACCTATAACCTAAAACCACATGTCCATTAATTTTATCTGCCATCCATTGAAATCCCAAATCACTATTCTCGAAGCCGGGCGAAACAGCTCCAATTGCCGAATTAATATAAAAGTTACCCTCTTGTTTATTTAATGCTAATCTTGTGTAATAACCGCCTAACGATGTTCTGTTTGAATCTAATCTTATGTAAGTAGCATCCGGTCTTTGAAAATATCTGTAAGGTCTTTCCTGTATATTTACAAGTGCTTCCTTCGATCCATTTAAATGTGAGCCTGCGAAATATCCAGTTAGAACATAAGTTTTAGAACTGTCTAAAAATGTCCAGCCATCAATACCAAACGTATACGCATTTTGTGCTAATGAGTTTGATAAGTTATCAGTGCGTAAATCCCTATTTGCGGAAGTAAACATAAAACCCAAAGCTTGCCTGTTGTCATTAAATTCTTTTTGAGATCTTAGAACTCCAAAATGTGTAAATGGTTCAATTTCGTAATTTGATTTTTTCTGATTATTTGAGATGGTTGCGTATGTTCGCTCGGTAAATGCGCTTAATCCACCAATTGACCAAGTTTCATCTATTTTGCCAGTTAATTTTGCCGCACCTAAAATTCTAGTTTCACGCGGATAATCAGCAAAATCATTATCCGGAATATCACCGCTAGGTGCTTTTCCAATTCTTCTTGAATAAAAAAGTTCGGGATTTCCGAAATTAAATCCCCAATTATTATTTGCACCGCCAACGCCAAAATAAAACAAGTTATTTCCTTCAATAAAAAAAGATCTCTTTTCTTCAAAATATGTTTCGAATGCTGAAAGATTTACAACTGCAGGATCAACCTCAACCTGACCAAAATCGGGATTTACCGTTGCATCAATATTTAAGTTACTGCTCAATCCAATTTTAAAATCAGCTCCAAAAGAGGTTTTATATTGATTGCCGGAATAGAATGGATCATCTGAATCGTGAATTAAGTATTGAGCTTTTTGAACAAAGTAAGGTAAAACTTCAAATCTTTGTTTTGGCGTTATACCGTCCAATCCAACTAAATCTGCAAAGCGGGAAACAAATCCGCTTTCTTTACTTGGCACCATAACCAAAAAAGAATTTTCATTTCTGCGTTTTATATCACGATTTAAATTTATTCCCCATACCATATTTTCAGATTCTTTAAATCTTAATTGAGAAAAAGGGATTTTTATTTCAGCTGTCCATCCATCATCATTTACTTTAGTTTTTGCTTCCCAAATTCCATCCCAAGAGTTGTCATCCCAAGAATCATTAAATAAAATTCCATCTGCAATAGAGCCACCAGGATTTACTGCAAAAAAATAACCGGTTCTATCATCATTATAAGGATCCATGTAAATAAAAAACCAATCAGATGGAACAACATTATCTCTTCTCATCAAATTTTGATCAATTGATCCAGGCTGTGAATCTAAAAAATTTGCACTAAAGTAAATGTTTTCATCATCATAGGTTATCCAAATTTTTGATTCTTCAGTTGCAGGTTGCCCTTCATCCGGAATTTTTTGAGTAAAATTGGTCACCGGTTCATTTTGATAGACGGATTCATTTAATATACCATCTAATTTAATTTCTGAAAAAGTTTTGTATGCTTGAACGGAAGGAATGTTTGAATTTCCTTTACCCAAAATATTGAGTGTAATTACAAAAAGTAAAAGGACAGTAAAAGATCTCATTAAATTCTCTTTTTATCTTGTAAACGAAATTATTAATACTTTATTGCATTAGACTTATCAAACTTGAAAAGGTTGTTAAATATTTAAAATAATTTAATACTTATATAAATATTACAAATAATACATATCTCTGTATAAAACCAAAGATTTTTTTAAATCAAATAAGTAAAGCTCTACCAATTTGGAACTTAAAAAAACACTTGTTGTATTAAATAACATAATTTATTAATTACATTGTTTTCAGAATTATGGTGAAAATTCTTTAACAAATTTCGAGACTATTTGAATTCTTTTTATACCTTTTATTTAACAAACAACACATATTAAAATTTATATTTGTTTGGATTTTTAAATATTCATTTTTATTGAATTCTTTAATTCAAATAGGAGGAAAAATTGAAATTAATAAGAATTTATGCTGTATTGGTTATCTTTTCTATCAGTTTTCTTCAATGCAACAGCAGTCCAACAGATCCAATAAATACAAATAATTCAAATTCACCATCAGATCATACAGTAAATAAACATGGCGTTATGCATAAAAGCGGTTTAACTTCACCATTAACAAACTGTGTTGATTGTCATGGAGCTGATTTACGAGGAGGAGATGTTGGGGTTTCTTGTTATTCTTGTCACGGTAAAAAGTGGTAGATGGTATTGTGATAAATTAAAATTCTCATAGAGACGTAAAATTTTACGTCTCGTAATAATTTAAAAAGATTTAGCTGTTTTCAGCAATCCTAAATTCGTGACCATGATTTCTAACAATTATTTCAATTATAGAACCCAAACTCCCTTGTAGTTTTACTAAAACAAGCTCATCATTAGTAAGAGTAACTATAAAAATCTCTTCAATGTCTTCTAAATTTTGGTCTTTAACATATACACCGACTAACTCATTCCCATCAATAGATTTTACTAATGATTTCCAATCTTCTTTAACAATTGAATTTGTTATTGATCTTAATAGTGAAAGTGATGGTTTTGAAAAACTGCTCAATCTATCATAAATACCAATATGAACATTTTTAACTTTAGACAAAATTTGATCAATGTTTTCTTCTGTATCGGCAAATTTTACAAATTGACTAGCTAGGAAAAATCCAACTGGTCCAACTGAAAATTCCATTTTCCTATCAAAATCATCATCAAGGTTATCTAAAATTTGAGTTCTTATATTTTTAAATTCCCTATTAACTCCAATACATCCGGAACTAATAAGAGCAATAGAAACAAAGAGTAATACTAATTTTATATTTGAAGATTTCATTTTATCCTCATTTTATTATAGTCATATTGAGCGAATTTATTTACCGAAGGCATGAGCGAAATATCTTTATTAGAGATTCTTCGCTTTGCTCAGAATGACTCACATAATTTTTATGAACAATAATAATTGATCCAAATTATTCGTAACCTTATTTTTCACTATCCTTTTTAATATCACCAATTCCGGGAATATCAAACTTTTGACCCAATTTACCAAGTGCATCCATATTAATACTTCCAACAATATTTACAAATGCAGCTTCGCCGCCTTCATCAATACTCACAACTGTCAATCCTACAAACTCATCATCTCCGGCAGTTTTTATATAGACGTTTGCAACTTCGCCTCTTGATTTTGTCTTTACAATTCTATCCCACTTTTTGCCCATTAAATCTTTATCAATCATTTGAGCTCTTTTCATTAACTGATCAGAATTGCTAGGAGTAACTTCAAAAGTATTAACTTTTATAAGTTTTAATCCGCCTATTAAATCTGAAAGCTCAACATCATCTTTGGTAAATTTTGATACCATCCTTAGTAACTTTTCTTCAATTAAAATTTCGGTTACTTGTTCGCCATCTTCCATACCGGAAAGATCACCAAAATTAGCGAACCCTGGATATTTAGAATAATCTTCTTCCTGCCCCATAATATTAGCGGCAGCAAATAACATTATTATGCTTATTAAACTAATTAACTTTTTCATTTTTATTATCTCCTTGTAAATATTCATTTACTAAATTAAAACTTTCTTTTATGGGTATGCTTACCCTATCTGTTAGAACATCTTTTTCTACAGTGAGCGATGTTTTTTTGAAAACACCTGCTATTAATGCTAAAGAGTGTTTTACTTGTTTATCAGCATTCTCAATTTCTTGCTGAGTATATTGCTGATGGATTTCCGGCCGCTTAACAATAAATGTTGAAACCATGGCTAAGATAATCATTACAGCTATTGCAGAAGTAAATACCGGTCTTCTGAAAACAAATGAATAAAAATCATTAAAAATTGAGTTTTCTTGATAATGTTTTGTATTTGTTACATTCTTAATATTTTCAATTACTTCTTCACTCAAATTTTCTAATTTAATTGAATGAGTTTGATTTGCAGTTCTTTTATACTCTTCAAGTAAATTTTTAACTTCACTGTTCTTCTTTGCCAGACTGTAAATTTTTAACTTTTCAATAAAGGATGCATCACCATAAGCGACAGAAATAATTCTATTTAATAATTTCTCATCCACTTATATTGCCTCTTGAAGTTTAATTTCTGTTAATTTATTTTGTAATTGTTTTCTTGCTCTAAGTAAATAAACTTTAACTGTATTTATTGGCATATCTAAAGTTTTACTGATTTCTTTATATTTCATATTTTGTAATTCATAAAGAACAAAAACACTTTTTAAGGATTCGGGTAAAATTTTTATCGATTCTTTAATTTTTAATTCTGTTATTTCACCTTCAACTTTTAACATTGGATTTTGCTCATCTTTATTTTCAATAAATTCACTCACATCTTCAACAGAAAAAGGATTTTTAGAATAATCAGAATTTCTTTTTCTCAAATAATCTATACATAAATTGTGCGTTGTTTTCATAATCCAAGTTTTAGCTGCCAAAATGTTAAACTGACCAATATTTTTCCAAATTCTAATTAATACTTCTTGTGTAACATCATCAGCATCCATTCTGTTTTTCAGCATAAAAATGCAATAGCTGTAAATTCTATTCTTGTATTGCTGAACTAAAAAATTGTATTTTGTGTCATGTATCATTGTTTTCTATAGTTAAAGACGAAACATACTGCTAAATTGTTACATTATTTTTTAAAGAATTTACCGGAGCATTAGATGGATAATTTAGTTATTAAAGAATTTCTACGAAAAGTAGAACTTTTTGAAGGTTTTGACGAAAAGGAACTGGATATAGTTTCATCATTAATGAAATTTAATGATATTGAAAAAGATTCGCTTATTTTTAGTGAAAATAATCCGCGCAATTATGTTTACATGATATATAGTGGAGAAATTGAATTATTTCAGAGAACTCCATACGGTCGTGAAACAAGATTATCATATTTTTCAAAATACGACTTTTTAGGTGAAGGAGCATTAATTGATGATTCCCCGCATTCAACATCTGCACGTGCACTATTAGATACAAAAATTATTTCAGTTAAATGTGAACCGCTAAAAAAATTAATGTCAGAAAATGGAGTTATGGCAATAAAGCTTTATTCCAAAATTTCTGAAGTTATTTCAAGAAGGTTAAGAAGAACAAATAACCGCACAAAAGATATTGGAGCACAATATGATACAAGCAGAACCAGAAAAGAACATGATCTTCTTGGTGATAGAAATGTTCCGGCTGATAAATATTATGGAATACAAACTTTAAGAGCATTAGAAAATTTTAATATCAGCGGTCAATCTATTAATACATTTCCCAATATTGTTTCTGCTTTGGGCATTGTTAAAATGGCTGCGGCAAAAACAAATTATGATTTAGGTCTTTTATCAAAGCCCGTTGCTGATGCAATAATTGAAGCATGTAATGAAATAATTAATGGAAAATTGCGTACAAGTTTTGTCGTTGATATGATTCAAGGCGGTGCCGGTACCTCAACAAATATGAATGCAAATGAAGTAATTGCAAACAGAGCATTAGAGTTATTAGATAGAGAAAAAGGAGATTACAAATATTGTCATCCAAATAATCATGTTAATTTATCGCAATCCACAAATGATGCTTACCCAACAGCAGTAAAAATTGCAATTATTAAGTCAAATGAAAATTTGATATTTATTTTAGAACAATTAATTGAGTCATTCAGAAATAAAGCAAAAGAATTTGCCAGTGTTATAAAAATGGGAAGAACCCAATTACAAGATGCAGTTCCAATGACATTGGGTCAAGAGTTTGAAGCATACGCGGTTACGTTGGGGGAAGAAATTCAAAGGTTGGAGCAAAATGCAAAATTATTCCTAGAAGTAAATATGGGCGCAACAGCAATTGGAACAGGTATAAATGCTCCAATCGGTTATAGAGAAAAATGTGTTGAATACTTAAGAGAAATTAGTGATTTGGAAATTGTTAGTGCAACAAATTTAGTTGAAGCTACGCAAGATACCGGAGCTTTTGTAATTTATTCATCGGCAATAAAAAGATTGGCAGTAAAATTATCAAAAATATCTAATGATTTAAGATTACTTTCATCCGGTCCGCGTACAGGAATTAATGAAATTAATTTGCCTCCAATGCAGCCGGGATCATCAATTATGCCAGGTAAAGTTAATCCTGTAATTCCGGAAGTTGTAAATCAGATTGCGTTTAAAGTGATTGGAAATGATTTAACTGTAACACTTGGAGCAGAAGCGGGCCAACTTGAGTTAAATGTTATGGAACCAATTATTGTTCAAAGTATATTTGAATCAATTGCAATGCTTATTAATGGAATGATTACATTAAAATATAAATGTATAGATGGAATTACTGCTAATGTTGAGCATTGTTCTAATTTGGTAAAAAACAGCATTGGACTTATTACAGCATTAAATCCGGTTTTGGGTTATGAGACAAGTACTGCTTTAGCAAAAGAAGCGTTAGAAAATAATAGAGGAGTTTACGAATTGGTATTAGAGAAAGGATTGCTATCTGAAGAAGAATTGGATAAATTATTAGCACCAGAAAACATGGTTGGAAAAGTTTAATATGCCAAAGAATACTTAGAGTCGGTTATGCTGTCATTGCGAGATGTTTTTTATCTAAGCAATCTTTCATATTCAAATCAAAATGAGATTACTTCACTCTGCTCGTGTTGACAAATTAATTTCAAAGACTGTTCATATAAAAAAGAAATAAGGAAAGCTAAATGGATGCATTATTGCTGATGATAGTAACCTTTTTTGGTTACATAATAATGTATAGAATATATAAAAATTTTATTGCTAAGAAGATATTTAAACTTACCAATAAGAATATTGCTCCATCAGTGCAATTTGAAGATGGAATTGATTTTGTACCAACTAAAAAGGAAATTATTTTTGGTCACCATTTTACATCAATTGCGGGAACCGGGCCGATAGTTGGACCAGCAATTGCTATAATCTGGGGCTGGGTGCCAGCAGTTATTTGGGTTTTCCTTGGGAGTGTGCTAATCGGAGCAATTCATGACTTCGGTTCTTTAATAATTTCTATGCGTAATCAAGGTAAATCTATTTCTGATTTTACCTCAAAATATATAAATGGTAGAGCAAAAACATTTTTCTTCCTTATTGTATTTTTAGCACTTTGGGTTGTAATTTCAATTTTTGGATTAGTAATTGCAATAATTTTCAGCATGTATCCAACTTCTGTTATTCCGGTTTGGCTTCAGATTCCAATTTCAATTTATTTAGGTTACTTGTTTTATAAAAAAGGAAAGAGTATTACAACGTGGTCCATTATTGCTGTTATTACAATGTATTTAACAATTGTTATTGGTTATTATATTCCAATTGAAATGCCGACTATTTTTAGTATTCCGCCAACCGGAAGCTGGACAATTGTTCTTTTAATTTATGCATTTTTTGCAAGTGTACTGCCTGTTACAATTTTACTTCAGCCAAGAGATTATATAAATGCTTATCAATTAGTAATAGCAATGACACTTTTAGTTTTAGGTGTTATTGCAAGCGCATTATGGGGAAACTTAGAAATAGTTGCTCCAACTGTACAGCTCAATCCTGCCGAAGCTCCGCCAATGTGGCCTTTCTTGTTTATAACAATTGCCTGCGGTGCAATCTCCGGTTTTCATTGTTTGGTTTCTTCCGGTACATCATCAAAACAAGTTAAGTGCGAAAATGATTCTGTGTTTGTAAGTGTGGGAAGCATGTTTACCGAAGGTGCATTAGCAACCTTAGTGATAATTGCTGTATCAGCTGGAATTGGACTTGGTTTTACTGATAAATCGGGGACAACTATAGCTGGTGTTTCTGCTTGGTCAACTCTTTATTCTTCTTGGACAGCAATGAGCGGATTAACTTCAAATATTGCTGCATTTGTTGATGGAGCTGCGAATCTAATTCAAAATATTGGAATACCAAAAGGCATTGCTGTTGGAATAATGGGAGTTTTTGTTGCTTCATTTGCAGGAACAACTTTAGATACTGCAACTAGAATTCAACGCTATGTATTTACGGAAATTATGCTTGATTATAAAATCACAGTATTTAAAAACAGATATGCTTCCACCGGAGCAGTTGTAATTTCTGCTTTGGTATTAGCATTTTTAAGTGGAGCTGACGGCAAAGGAGCGCTAAGCCTATGGCCTTTGTTTGGTGCTATCAATCAAACTTTGGCTGCTTTAGCATTAATTGTAATTACAATGTATTTAAAGCGACAAGGAAATTGGAAATGGATAATTTCCGGTATTCCCGGATTGTTTATGATTGTAATGACACTTTGGGCAACAATACTTAATCAAATTTCTTTTAGCAACGAACACAATTTACTTCTTCAAATTATTAATGTTGTAATAATTTTGCTGGTCGGACTAATTGTTATTGAAGGTTTGATTGCATTTTTCAAATCACCCAATGAAGAGTTTCAAAGTATATCAGCTGATAATTAAATGCTTAGCAAAATAAAAGATTACATTATAGGTAAAATTCATTTAGCGGATGAAATTGCACGTGCAAAATCAGTAGATATTATAGAAAGTGAAATCACACAATTGGAATATATTTTTTCTGTTTTAACATTTGGAGAGTTTCTTGGTTATCCTTCGGTTCCATCGCAAATAATGTTTGAATTGTTAAGTGAATCTGAGGATTCAATCAATTTACTTTTAGATAGAATAAATACACAAAACGAACCGCTTGCCGAACTTATTTCAACTTTTAGAATTGATTAAACAGTGAAATCAAAAATTCATTTTTATATAGGTAAAGGTGGAGTTGGTAAATCAACTATTTCATCACTTTACTCTGTATATTTATCTGATAATCACAAAGTAAATCTTGCTTCATTGGATTCTGCACATAACCTAAGTGATATTTTCAATATTTCGTTTTCTGATAGACCCAAAGATATTTCATCTAATCTTAAAGTAACTGAAGTTAATATTGAGAATAAAATCAAAGAATATTTGGGTGAAATTGAAAATGATTTAGCTATATCAAATACTAATTTAGCTGCGTTTAATTTGCTTGATGAATTAAACATAATTAAGCAATCACCTGGATTGGAAGAATATGGACTGCTTAAATCTTTTTCAGATATTATAGAAAATCATGCCGAAGCAGATCATTTAATTTTTGATATGCCTCCGACTGCTCTATCAATGAAGTTTTTTAGTTTGCCTTCAAGATCATTATTGTGGATAGAAAAGTTAATTGATTTACGAAATAGAATTAAAGAGAAGAAAGAAATTGTATCCACAATTAAAATTGGAAAGTCAGAAATTGAGCAGGATAAAATATTAAAAAAATTGCTCGAGCTGAAAAAACAATTTCAAACATTTAATAATTTATTGAAAAGTGAAAAAGTTGAGATAAATTTAGTAGTTAATCAAGATTCACTTTCAATTAATGAAGGTAGAAAGATAATTAATGAATTAGAAATAATAGGTTTTAAAGTTGACAAAATCATTATAAATAAGTTTGATGAAACACAGCAAAAAGTCTCAGCTTTTGAAATATTCGATCAAGTTAAAATCCCAATATCCAAAGAAAAACTTATTGGATATGAAAATTTAAAAACGTTTGCAATCTCAATATTTTAAAAAAAATTATTTTCCAAATTTTCCTTAATTATTTCCTTTAATTCATTCAGTTTATTTAAACCAGCTTTATTTCTATAAGGTCCTGTATTATAATTTCCTTCTCCAACTAAAATGGTAATAATAGGATTTTCAGCATTTCCAATTAAATCGCCAGAAAGGGGAAACAAGACCATATTTACACTATTTTCACCATATAGTTGGGAGTTAAATTTCTGCAATGATTTAAATTTTATTTCAATTATTTCTTCATTCTCTTTTAAGTGAGTAATTCTATTATCATTAAGGTGCACTCTAAGTCTATCTGATGTGTTGAAAAATAATTCTGTAATATGCTCAATAATCAATTCTTCGGTTTTATTATCAACTTCAATTATTGATTGGCCGCCTGTGTTATAATAATAAATAATCATTTTTTTTGATTCATCATTACAATTGTTTATAAAACTTAATGTTATTAAAAATATTAAAAACATTTTCAAAGAGTACACCTTTTAAAAGTCTATATATATTTCTCTCAGTTAAAGTATTTTATTGAACCGATATATCATCAAGTAAGATGGCAGTATCATATATGCTATCACCAACATCACCAGCTGAGAATTCTATTGTTATAATTTTTCCTCTATAATTGGTAATATCAAATGTATATGTTTGCCAGTCTGTCATATAAACATCACCTTTATCAAATACAATATCAGGTGATACTAGTTTTAGGCTTCCAGGTTGCGGTACTTCATCTTCACCTCCAGTAAATTTCTGAGCTCCAAATTCAGAAGCGAGAATATCAATTGTTTTATTAAAAAGCACATCCTCATTACCATCTTTATCAATAATAGTTACTTTAAAGTAATCCTGAAATGATGAGTTAATAAATTCAAGAAATTCTTCAGATAAAAAGTTCCATTTAAATTTTATAGTAGACTGATTCTCATTAACTCTAAATGATTGAAATATTTTACCTGTGGAAGTAGTATAACCCAAACCTGTAGAAATTATCCCCATATAGCTTCCGCCCGTAGGTGAAAGATATGATAATTTGCTAATATTACGTCCATCACCGTCTGTTGTCCAGCCATCTAAATTACCAAACTCAAAATCTCCATTCATTAATTCTAATGTGTAATGTATATCATTTTCGCCTCTAATTTCAAAATGTGCAAACGGATCATTCGGATCAGATTTATCATAATAAGTTTCACCGGTATTTTTTAAATCCTTTGCTAATCGTTTAGTGACGGTATCAGCAATTGTCATACAAAAATCACTATTTACTACTTTACTGTAACCAAAATAAGTTTTAGCACCTTTTGCTTTAAATGCATTAAATAGATCATCTTTCATGGTACTTTCGCATGAATTATTAAGTATTACCGAGTTAGGAAATTTACCAGATAAACTGGATATAAACTTTGGCCTGATAACATAAACTGTTTCTTTTTTATCAACACCACCCGCACTTGAAATTGTAACATTATCCCATGTTGATAAGCTTCCTGCTTTTCTAAGAATATTTAACGATTTGTAATTAGCAGCATTCGTGTCTACAACTTCTCCTGTTGCAAATTCTTCGCCCAAAGATCCATGTGTAGCTAAAACAACAAAACCGTAACTAGTAAGATCATTTAATGCTGCTACATTGGCAGACTGATTTACATATTCTGTTATTGCAAATTTATATTCTGTACTGTTAAGTATATTTTTTATTGAAACTCGCTCATTATATGGAGCAAAGGCAGCCTCATAAGGAGCAAAGATCAATACGCGTCTGTTTCCAATTACTTTTGGATCTAAATCATCAATTGAAAATGTTTTATTTAATGAAGTTTTATTTGATGTTTTACCCCTTGTTTGATAAGCTAAAGGAACACTTTTACTTTTCTTCCTATTTTGGTCAAATGATTTTCCACCACGAGTGAATACGGTTCCATTTGCATCTTTAAATGAGAAAAATATACCTCCATACAATCCAGATTTGTATTTGATTTGGATACTAGTGTTTCCATTATTTACAATTTCTTCTATTTGAGGTTGCTGCTGAAGCCATTGAATAGTTTGAGATACTGCACTTGCCGCATTTGAAACATTTCCATTTAAAAATTCTGCAAATTTGTCAGTTGCTTCATCCTGAGTATTTAAAATTTCTTTTTCCTCTCCCGAAGTAATATCTGAGAAAATATTTAGTTCTGCAATTTGAGAATATCCGGAACCTTGTCCCTCACTTGTTTTAACATTGCCAATTGCTTGTAATTTTATAACACCTGGCACAGATTCATTAAAATCAATTACACCCGAGAAAATATTATCACCGGCAATGTCATCACCATTAAAGAGATCACCATTATCGTAGAGTTTGCCAATTTCACCTTTTGAATTATTAGAAGCATCAAGTGTTATTAATGATAACATTGAATCAACAACCTCAACTCCTGATGCAACATTAATTTTAATTGTAATCCCAGTGCTGGTATTCTCTAAAATACCATCTTGACTTAATTCTAAAGTTCCTATTTCAACATCACCAAGAGAAGGCGTTGTAGGCGAATCATTTTTGTCTTCACAACCAATAAATAATGTAATAACTAAAACACTAATAAAGAGTAAACGTTTTTTCATTTTACACCCCTTTTTTATGAATACGTTTGGCTAGCTAATAATTTTCTCCTCAATAATAGAAATAAAATTGTTGAACAGAAAAGTTTAGATAAATGGAAGTATCTTGAATTAATTTATAATTAATATAAGTAACACTTGTAAATGAGTCAACAAAATCTATTTATAATTCTAAATTTAAATTAATTGGTTTTACTTTTTTCGGCAACAGAGGAATTAACATTGCCAAAATAATTGATATAATTGCTAATGCAACAAAAAAGTAACCAACTAAATAATCATATTCTAAAATTCCCATTCTGCCAAGTAGAAAATGCCAGTCATGATAAACTTTATTGCCACCTAAAAGTGGAAGTTTTCTTGCTTGAGCATCTGCCGTATATTTTGAAATGTTAAATAAGTTTTCAGCAAGGAAAATTAATGAAAGTTGAGTACCAAACTTTTTTTTATTTGAATAAAAATAGAATATAAAAAGACATGCAATAAATATCTGCATTAGTGATCCGCCAAGAGTATAAATAAAACTTCCAAAAATTTTAAATATACCGTGACCGCCTTCATGTATAAGTAAAGTAAAATGATCAAGAAGAGGAATAAAATTACCATTATTGGAAATAAGCCAAATAGCAATTGGAAGAAGAATAATTGAGCCTAGCCATTTTTTTAGAATTTCCAATTTTATTCTTCAAATATTTTGTGAAGTTGTTCTATAGAATAACCGGCACCTAATGCAAGCATTAATTTAATTCTAGCTTTTTGTCCGTTTAAATAATCAGAAAAAATAACTCCAAGTTTTTTTATCCACTTACCAGCGCCAGAATAACTATAAATATCAAGAGTTTCACCAGCAGGACACCTGGAAACAAGTACGACCGGAATATTTTTATTTACAACATATTTAATTCCTTCATATGCCGGAGGTGGAACATTTCCAACACCTAAGGCTTCAACTACAAGTCCATCAATTTTCGAATCGCCAATCAAATGAAAAAGTTTTTCTTTTATTCCAGCGTACACTTTAATAATATCAACATTCGAATTTATTTTTTCTGTTTCTATTATTTCTAATTTTCTTGGCATTCTGTTAAACCAAACTTTGCTTTTATCAACATAACCGAGTGCTCCAAAATCTAAACTGTGAAATGTTTCTATATCTTCTGTATGAGTTTTAGTAACTTCACTGGCAGCATTTATTTCACCATTCAAACAAACGAGGACACCAATTCCATTACTATTGGGATTATTGCAAATATGAATAGCATCAAGTAAATTTTTCGGACCGTCCCAATCCGGTTCTGAACTGGTTTTCATTGCGCCTATTACAACTATAGGTTTTTTAGTTTTAACGGTAAGATCTAGTAAATATGCTGTTTCTTCCAGCGTATCAGTTCCGTGGGTTACAATTATTCCATCAACATCATCCTTGTTAATATTTTCCTTTATTATTTTTGAAAGATCCAGCATTAATTCAGGAGTCATATGCGGACCCGGATAATTTCCAAAATTGTAAATACTAACATTGGCTAAATTATTAGCCTCCGGAATCATTTCAACTAATTCTTCACCATGAAAATGAGGTATTGCCCCGCCGGTTTCATTATCAATTTTCATTGAAAAAGTTCCACCAGTAAAAACGATTAGAATGTTTTTCTTTTGCATAATTATTTATTCAAGCTTTCAAAATATTTAATTGTTGTTTCAAGTGAAGAAGTTAAATCATGTGAAGGATTAAAACTAAGATTCTCCCTTGTTTCTTTAATTGATGCTAAACTGTGTTTTATATCTCCAGGTCGTGTTGGCTGATATAAAATTTCACTTTTTGAATTTGTAGTCTTAATGATCAGCTTTGCTAAATCATTAATTGTAATAGCATTTTCATTGGCTACGTTAAATACTCCAACAACGTTTTCACTTGTTGCAGCAAGTACATTTGCAGCAACCACATCTTTTACATAAACAAAATCACGCGTTTGTTTACCATCACCATAAATTATTATTGGTTCATTTCTCAGGGCTTTGAATACAAAGATTGGTATTGCAGCAGCATATTGACTTTTGGGATCTTGTCTTGGTCCAAATACATTAAAATAACGTAATGATGTAGTTTGTAAACCATATTGCTCAAAATACATTTGAAGATAATATTCACCATCTAATTTTGTTATTCCATACGGTGTTTGCGGTTTTGGTTTCATTGAAATATCTTTTGGCAATCTTGGATCATCTCCGTAAATTGCCGCCGAACTTGAATGGACAACTTTTTTCACCTTATGTTTTTTTGCTGCGTCAAGAACATTCAGCAATCCTTTAACATTTATATCCAAACATTCATCTGGTTTTTCTAAAGACTCAGGCACAGAAATTAATGCTGCCAAATGAAAAACATATTGAGCATTTTCTAAAATTTCATTTACAGTATTTTTATCTGTTATGCTTACCTTATGGAGAGTAACTCCTTTAAAATTTTTTACGTTTTTTTCAAACCCGCTTCTTAAATTATCAATTACATGAATATCTGCACCTTTTTCAGACCAGTATTCAACTATATGACTTCCAATAAAACCTGCTCCTCCCGTTACTACGATTTTCATTTAAACTCCATTTTACAGATGATTATTTTAATGTTCTATAAAGTTAACAAATAGACGATTTACTAAAAAGTTAGAAAATCGATCGTATTTTAAATAATCGAAAATAATTTTCATTTTTTAGAAAAAATTAAAAATTTAATCAATTTCATAACAATTGGAATCTTATAATAAATGCTGTTTCTTAAATAAAAAGTTTATTTTATTACAAATAAAGCAATTAGAAAAAGGTGTAAGAATTAATTTGTTCAGTAATAAAATTTGACTTATTTTCCATTAGAATTGAAGCTTCAAAGTAGTGTTAATAAAATGTTGATAACTCCAAAACGTGAAACGTTTCATGATTAAAAATAGCAAATCAGTTTTATTGAATAAGAAGACCTTACTTGTTAATTTAATTCAAAAGAAAAACATAACATATTGGAAAATAACAACTTATGGGATTTGGCTTGATGTTAATAAGTTGTTGATAAGAATTTAGGGGAACTTTCCAGAACCTTAAATCACAAATTCTCTTAACTTTTTTTATTGTTGAAAACTGTGGATAACTTAAAAATTTCTATTAAAAGCAAACATAAAAAATCAGTAAAAAATTCTTCATTAATTTGGAAGGAATGTCTTCGCATAATTAAACAGAACGTATCAAACATTACTTATAATACTTGGTTTTTACCAATAAAACCGTTTGAATTAGAAGAAAATACTTTAAAGATTCATGTTCCTAATAACTTTTTTGTTGAATGGATTGAAGAACATTATAACACACTAATAAATCAAACTATTCGTCAGGTAATGGGTCATGATGGCAAATTAGTTTATATTATTAATGATGATAGTGACGATGATCCTACACTTTTTGACAATCCAACTGTTGAAGCTCCAAAGATAAATCCTAAGCAAGAAGAAAATAATTTTGAAACTAATTTATCTCCAAGATACCAATTTGATAATTTTATTAAAGGGGAATCAAATCAGTTAGCCAGAGCTGCCGCAATTGCTATTTCTGAAAACCCTGGTCAAACTTCTTTCAATCCACTTTTTATTTATGGCGGAGTTGGTTTAGGAAAAACGCATTTAATTCAAGCAATTGGAAATAATATTCTAAAGAAATTTCCGCATAAAAAAAATATTTACCTATCTGCTGATATTTTTACAACCCAATTTGTTGATGCTATTCAATCAAATAATGTTGGTGAATTTTCATCTTTCTATAACAATATAGATGTACTAATAATTGATGACATTCAATTCCTTACCGGAAGAGAAAAGACCCAAGATCTCTTTTTCCATATATTCAATAATTTACATCAGGCAAGAAAGCAAATAATTTTATCTAGTGATAGACCTCCTAAAGATCTAAAAGGGATGAGTGATAGACTAATTTCAAGATTTCAATGGGGATTAAGTGCAGATATACAAGCTCCCGATTTTGAAACAAGAATAGCAATTCTAAAAAACAAAGGTGATAGCTTTGGTATTTCTTTAAGTAATGAAATTTTAGATTATATAGCATATAACATTACCTCAAATATAAGAGAGTTGGAAGGATGTTTAATAAAACTTTTAGCAAATGCATCATTAAGTGGTAAAGAAATTGATTTTGAGTTAACAAGAAAAACAGTAAAAGAAATTTCAACTAGAAAAGAAGCAAATATTTCTATTGATAATATAACAAAACTTGTTTGTGAAGAATTTAAGGTTGATGAAAACAAAGTTCGTGAGAAAAACAGAAAGAAAGAAGTAGTTCTTGCACGTCAAATTGCTATGTTTTTATCAAAGAAATTGACAAAAGCATCATTAAAGACCATAGGTCTTCATTTTGGCGGAAGAGATCATTCAACTGTAATTCATGCATTTAATAATATTGAAAAATTAACGGCAGAAGATGTATCGCTCAATGAATTAGTAAATGGACTTAGAAATAAGCTTGAATTGGGGATATAGCTTTTTGTTAGTTAATGAATGCGGGATATTTTGACCGGAGACAAAAACTCCGGTCACTTATCCAATTTTAAGAGATTCCTTTCCTTTTTACTCAGATTTGCCAAAACCAGATTATATGATTCATCAATTAAATTTTTAATAAAATCTGTTTCTAAATTACCCTCACAATTAAGAGTAATCCAATGTTTTTTATTCATATGATATCCTGGGTGAATATCTTCATATTCTTCCCGCAACTCAACAACTTTTTCCGGATCAGATTTTAGATTTATTGTAAATGGTTTATCTAAATTTGTTAAGCAAAACATTTTGTTGCCAACTTTAAAAACTAAAGTATCTTCATTAAATGGAAAACTTTCACTTACGCCTTGTTTATGTAAACAAAACTCTCTTAATTCTTCAATATCCATAAATATTTACTCATTTCTTTAATTATGCATATTTCTTATATTGCTATTCCTTTCAATGAAACATTAATTAGTTTACATTGTATTAAAGCATAAAATTCAAGAATAGGGTTATGTAATGAAAAATATTTTAATTCTCTTTTTTACCGTTGTAATTTTTAGCAATTGTCAACAATCTTCAATAGATGAACTGCACGCACAAAATCAAATTTTAGATTCTAATAAAGTTATTGAGCCTTTAGATTTTCATCCGGAAATTAATAAAATGGTTACTAGAATCCTATCTAGATATCATTATAAAAAAATAGATCTAAATGATTCGCTTTCTTCAATTATTTTTGATAATTACATCAAATCACTTGATTATAATAAATCCTACTTCCTCAAATCTGATATTGATGAATTTTCAAAATACAGATACGAACTTGATGAAGATTTATATTTAGGCAAATTGCTGCCAGCTTACCAAATTTTTAATACTTATAAAACAAGAATGAATGAAAGAATTAAATATGCATTAAGCAGATTGGATGAAGAATTTGATTTTACAATTGATGAATCGTATAAAATTGATAGAGAAAATGAGGATTGGTTAAGTACTACTGAAGAATTAAATGAATTATGGAGAAAAAAATTAAAACATGAAGCACTAAATTTAAAATTAACCGGTAAAGAATGGGAAAACATTAAGGAAACATTGACAAATAGATATAAAAATTATCACCGAGCTATTTTGCAATATAAATCCGAAGAAGTTTTTCAACTTTATCTTAATTCGTTTGCAGATGCAATTGATCCGCATTCAAATTATTTAGCTCCAATTACTTCAGAAAATTTTAATATAAGAATGAAGCTTTCCTTAGAAGGAATAGGAGCCACACTTAGAAACGATAATGAATATACAAAAGTTGTTAGTATTGTTCCCGGTGGACCGGCTTTTAAAGCTGATAATATTCATGAAGATGATTTGATAACTGGTGTTGGACAAGGTGCTGATGCAGATTTGGT
This sequence comes from Ignavibacteriales bacterium, assembly GCA_020635275.1. Lineage (GTDB taxonomy): Bacteria > Bacteroidota > Ignavibacteria > Ignavibacteriales > Melioribacteraceae. Next base: position 785,223 of record JACKAA010000001.1, on the reverse strand, counting down.
TGATGTAATTGGATGGAGAATTGACGATGTTGTTCAACTTATTCGCGGAGATAAAGGAACCACAGTTAAGCTTTCTGTTCTCAGAGCAGCAAATGGAATTAATTCAACTCCGGATACAATCACAATTGTTCGGGATAAAGTAAAGCTTGAAGAACAAGCTGCACAGAAAAAGATAATTACAATTAGGGAAAAAGAAACAGATTTCAATTTAGGCGTTATTGAAATTCCAAGTTTTTATGTTGATTTTGAAGCGAAAAGAAAAGGTGAAGTTGATTATAGAAGCACCACAAGGGACGTAAAAAAATTAGTTGATGAACTTAAAGAAGAAAAAGTTGATGGAATAATCATCGATTTAAGAAACAACGGCGGCGGGGCACTTGATGAAGCAGTTGAATTAACTGGATTGTTTATTAAAGAAGGTCCGGTGGTTCAAGTAAGGCAATCATCTGGAGCTGTTAATGTTGAAGAAGATCCTGATCCAGAAATTGCGTATGATGGTCCGTTAGCCGTAATTGTTAATAGATACAGTGCTTCTGCATCAGAAATTTTTTCAGGAGCAATACAAGATTACGGACGCGGCTTGGTTTTAGGTGAACAAACTTATGGAAAAGGAACCGTACAGAATTTAATTGGATTAGATAGATTTGTTCCATCTGCTGGTGATAAAAGCGGACAATTAAAACTGACCATTGCAAAATATTACAGAATTAATGGAAGCAGTACACAAAATTTAGGCGTTGTACCGGATATTCCATTCCCATCTGCTATTGATCCGGGAGAATATGGCGAAAGTTCACAACCAAGTGCTCTAAAATGGGATCAAATTGAAACAAGCAAATACCAAAAATATGGTGATTTAACCAAGGTTATTCCGCAATTGTTAGAAAAGCATCAAGAAAGAATTCTTAGAGAACCAGAGTTCAATTATTTAATGGAAGATATTCAGCAATATAAAGAAACTAAAAATAAAGTCGATTTTTCGCTAAATGAAAAGGTTAGAAGACAAGAACGCGATGAACAAGAAGCAAAGCGCAAAGCGAGAGAAGAGGCAAGAGAAAAATTGAACGGTATTGAAATTATTGATAAAAAAGAAGTTAGCAAAAAAACATTAAAAGTTGAAGATCCATTTTTGGAAGAAAGCGGACATATTTTGGCAGATTTACTACTATTTTCACAAGGTTAATGATGCTGAATATCATTTCATTTTTGGCAAAAATTTACTACATTTGTGTACTAATTTAAGGAGATACAATGGCAAAAAAGCAAACCTTTGCAGATAAATCTAAAGGAAAAGGCGCAAAAAGCGAATTAAATGTTAAAGTTGTAAAAACATTAAAAACTGATAAAGGTAGTTTTAAATTTCAAGAAAGTTTTGTAAAACTAGACGACGTTAGTAAAGTTACTTCCATCAAATAGCAAAGCGGCTTTTGCCGCTTTTCCGAGTATTTATATCTTAGTTTTTTCTTAAGGCTTTTTCCTTTTTCATTTAGAAATAATTTAGATTTTGTATTGCATCTTAGATGCATGTCTGGAATACTTGTCTTGAGAGTCTTATTCAGCAATTAAAAAGGAGGACATCATGAACAATGTAAGAAAATTAAAAATTTACCAGCTAAGAAATCTTGAAGAAATTCCTCAACTTAAGGTTTTATCAAAAGAAGAACTTTTTAACATAAAAGTTGTTTCAAATGTTCTACCGTTTAGAACAAATAATTATGTTGTTGAAGAATTAATTGATTGGTCTAAAGTACCCGATGATCCAATTTTTCAATTAACCTTTATGCAAAAAGATATGCTGAGCAATAGTCAATTTTCAAGAATGGCTGATGCAATAAGCAGAAATTTATCTACTGAAGAAATTAAGAAAGTTGCTGATACAATAAGAAAAGAATTAAATCCGCATCCTGCTGGGCAACTAACCGCCAATGTACCATTTTATGATGATGAACCTGTAAAAGGAATTCAGCACAAATACAAAGAAACAGCATTAGTTTTTCCTACAGGCGGACAAACTTGCCATGCTTATTGTACTTTCTGCTTCCGTTGGGCTCAATTTGTCGGTATGGATGATTTAAAGTTTGCAACTGATGAATCAAAAAGATTTCAAGAATACATAAAAGAGCATAAAGAGATTACAGATGTTTTATTTACCGGCGGTGATCCAATGGTAATGTCATATGCTAAATTAAAAGCTTACCTTGAACCATTATTGTCACCAGAATTTGATCATATTAAAAATATAAGAATCGGCACAAAATCACTTTCATATTGGCCTTATAGATATTTAACAGATAAAGATTCAGATGATATTTTAATGTTATTTGATAAAATTATGAGTTCCGGAAAACATTTAGCTATAATGGCTCATTTTAGTCATTATATTGAACTTGAAACTGAGGCAGTTAAAATGGCTATCAGAAGATTAAGAAATGTTGGCGTGAAAATTAGAACACAATCACCAGTTATTAGGCATGTGAACGACAGTGCAGAAGTTTGGACTAAAATGTGGCAAGAACAAGTTAATTTGGGCTTAATACCATATTATATGTTCGTTGAAAGAAATACAGGTGCTAAAAAATATTTTGAAATTCCAATTGCAGAAGTTTTTGAAATCTATAAAGAAGCATTTAAAAATGTATCTGGTTTAAGCAGAACTGCAAGAGGACCAGTAATGTCAGCAACTCCGGGCAAGGTTTCTGTTGAAGGTGTTGCTGAAATTAATAATGAAAAAGTATTTGTGCTAAACTTACTTCAAGCTAGAAATTCTGATTGGGTAAAAACACCATTCTTTGCAAGTTATGATCCAAAAGCAACATGGTATACTGATTTAATTCCGGCATTTGGTCAGGATGAATTTTTCTTTGATGAAGAATTATCAGATTTTCTTTCTGAAAAAGAAGAAAAATTTATTGAGAATTATTTACGTTAGTTCAATAAAATATATAGAATTACTGTATAAATACGGTGCAATAAGTTCACATAAATTGTAAGTAAATGTTGTACCGTATTCTCTTCGAGATAATAAAGTAATATTTATTTATAACATTTTATTATTTTCCTACTTTCAAACTTCATCAATTAAAATAAATGATCAATTTATATTTATGGCGGCTTACTCGCACTACAATCTTTGTTAAAAGTTTTTTTTCAAGAATTACCACACTTAAAAAAATGAAAGAAAGTAATTCAGATGGACAAAAGACATTTGCGCTAGTTTTCGAAAAATCAATTGAAAATAATTTTTCACAAATTGAAAAAAATCAAATAGATGAAATTGAAAAAATTAGATATTATTGGTCGAAATCAGATAAGAAAATAAATAAGTGGGATAATAGCGGAACTGAAAATATTAGCAGATTAGCTAAAGTAAGCAGCAAATCAAAATTTTGGTCTTCATTAATTTTTAATTTAATTAGAGAATTTAAACCTAATAATTGCTTGGAACTAGGCACCTGTATAGGAATATCAGCCGCTTATCAAGCTGCGGCAATCAAACTTAATGAGAAGGGAAAATTAATAACCTTAGAAGGATCGGTTGAAAGAACCAAAATTGCAAATGAAAATTTTATGAATTTGCAATTAGATAATGTTGAAATTTCAGCCGGTAAGTTTGAAGATAATTTAGAAAATATACTCATCAGCAATAAAACTTTTGATTTTATCTTTTTGGATGGAAATCATCAGTATAATTCAACAATAGAATATTTTAATATAATTTTACCTTATCTTGAAAATAAATCAATAATAGTTGTAGATGATACCAACTATTCCTCTGAAATGAATAAAGCTTGGAAAAAACTATTGGAAAATCCGAATGTTGAATTTTCTGTGGATCTGTTCGGACTAGGTGTAATTTTTATTAATAAAGAAAACGTTGAACAAAAAAAGTCTAACTACTCTATGGGAGTAATTAGACTTTAAATTTTACTATCCGCTTATAACTTCCATTGCAGGATCAATTTCTCTTCTTAGTAAGTTTTCAATAGCTACAAGAGTTCCTTGAATTGCGCTTGGGCAAGTTCCGCACGCTCCTTGGTAACGGATTGTCAAAGTTTTATCATGTAAATCTAAAACTTCTAAACCGCCGCCATCACCAGCTAAAGCCGGGCGAACTCTTTTATCAAGAAGATCATTTATTTGTTTAAGAGTTTCAGTTTGATTTTCAATTGAAGCCGGCTGGTCTGATTCTTCCGGAATTAAGTTAATATCAAAATTTTTCATAAGATTTACAAACGGCATTTGAATTTTGCCCCAACTGACATTTGGTTCTTTTTCAATTGTTACAAATCGATCCATATAAAAAACAGATACAATTCCTTCTAATTCAAAAATTGATTTTGCCAACGGATCTTTTTCTGCTTCTTGTTTGCTTTTGAAACTGCGAGTTTCTCTATTTAATAACTTTTCATTCAAAATGAATTTTAAAGCTTGAGGATTTGGTGTTAAATCCACATCTTTTACCATTAACATTTTTACCTCTTCCAAATTTTAAACTAATTAGATGCAATCTTATTAAAAAAGAAGCAACATTTCAAGAACTAAATAAAATCCAGAATGTTTAAAAGAACATATATATTTTAATAAAGTGAAAATATTTTGAAAGAAGAGACATGATAAATACCGAAAATGTATTATATATTAAAAATATGGTTTGTCCGCGCTGTATTAAAGTTGTAAAAGAGGAACTTGAAAAACTAAACATAGAAATTTTAGATATAACACTCGGTGAAGTAAAAACAAAGAAAAGTAAAGATCAACTTCCGATTGATAAAATAAGAAATGTTTTAGATGAAAATGGTTTTGAGCTTATTGATGATAAAAACTCTAGATTAGTAGAAAATATTAAAAAGGAAATAATTTTAGTAATCCAAAATTTTAGAGAATCAGATTTTGAAAATATAAACTTTCCCAAATTATTAACCGATTCACAAAATAAAGAGTATCATTATTTAAGTTCACTTTTTTCTAAAACAGAAGGAATTACGATTGAGCATTTTATAATTCTTCAAAAAATTGAAAAAGTAAAAGAACTTCTTAAATATGATGAACTTACTTTAAGCGAAATAGCATATCAACTTGGATATAGTTCGGTTCAGCATTTATCACGACAATTCAAAAAAACTACCGGACTCACCGCAAGTGAATTCAAAAGTAATTTAACGGTGCAAAGAAAACCTATCGATTCACTCACCTAAAATCATATAACATTTTTTAAAAATAGTATAACGCATCTATTTTGTCTGTTTCATAAGTTTGAATAAACATAAAGGAGAAAATATGAAGCAAGCAAAATTTAATATTGAAGGAATGAGCTGTATGCATTGTGTAAAAGCAGTTGAAGTAGAATTAGAAGAATTAGGTGTTGAATCTTATGATGTTAAAGTTGGATCAGCAGAAATTAATTATGATGATTCAAAAATTACTGAACAAGAATTAGTAAAAGCCATAGACGAAGCCGGTTATAAAGTAGTGTAAATATTTTTGTCATTCCGGTTTCACGATTTTTATGAATACTGGAATCTAAAAAGTGAAAGTAATTGCAAGATGAATGAAAATAAAATATATCATAATTTTCCAATAAAAGGAATGACTTGTGCAAGCTGTGTTGCTAGAGTTGAAAAAGTTTTGAGCAAAATGGAAGGAATTGAAAACGTTAAGGTCAATTATGCTTCAGAGAAAGTTTCGTTTGATACAAACAACAAAAATATTGATCTGAAACAAGCTGCTGATAAACTTGAGAAATTTGGTTATCAATTAGAATTAACTGATGTAAAAAGTAAACCTGGTGAAAAACCTCGAGAAGCTAAGAATGAAAAAAATCATTTTACAAATGATTTTAAAATCGCATTACTTTTTACAATTCCAATTTTTCTAATAAGCATGATCTCAAATATGAGTTCAAGTTGGCCTATTAGTCAGGATTATACAAATAAAATTCTCCTAATTCTCACAACTCCGGTTTTGTTTATACCCGGTAAAAATTTCTTTACAATATTTTGGACAAATCTAAAACATTTTTCATTCGAAATGAACTCACTAGTAGCAATTGGAACCGGAGCTGCATTTACGTATAGTGCTGTTGCAACTTTATTTCCAAAACTTGTTCAAGTTGGTGAAAGTTTACCTCATGTTTATTTTGATACATCAGCGGTTATTATCACCCTAATCTTAATGGGTAAAATGTTAGAAGAACGTGCTAAAAGAAAAACAAATTCAGCACTAAAAAAACTCCTTGAATTAAAACCCAAAACAGCAACAGTAATTATTGATGGAAAAGAACAAAAAATAAATTTATTCGATCTTGAGTTGAGAAATCATGTTGTTGTAAAACCCGGAGAAAAAATTCCGGCAGATGGAAAAATTATTGAAGGTTATTCAACAGTTGATGAATCAATGATAACAGGCGAAAGTATTCCAATTGAAAAAAGCTTAGGTGCAAATGTAATTGGCGGAACAATTAATAAAAATGGAACATTTGTTTTTGAAGTTTCGGCTCTTGGCGATAATTCAGTTCTGGGTCAAATTATTAAAATGGTTGAAGAAGCTCAAGGATCAAAAGCTCCAATCCAAAACTTAGCAGATAAAGTTGCGGCCGTTTTTGTCCCAAGTGTAATTGTGATTTCTATTTCAACATTTATTGGATGGATGATTTTTGGTGGAGAAAATTCATTTGTTATTTCTTTAATAAATGCAGTTGCAGTTTTAATAATTGCTTGTCCGTGTGCTTTGGGTTTAGCAACTCCAACAGCAATAATGGTTGGAACAGAGTTGGGAGCGAGCAATGGAATTTTAATTAAGAATGGTGAAAGCCTTGAAATAGCTCATAAATTAGATACAATTGTTTTAGATAAAACCGGAACAATAACAGAAGGTAAACCAAACGTAACTGAAGTGATTACAAATGATTTTGATAAATCAGAATTGTTAAAAATTGTAAATACAATTGAACAAAGATCCCAACATCCAATAGCTGAAGCAATTATTGAATATTGCAAAAAAGAAAACATAGAAATTCTAAAGTTAGATTCTTTTGAAAATCTAGACGGATTTGGAATTGAAGCAAAAATCGGAAGTGATGAATATTTAGTAGGAAATCAAAAACTATTAGAAAATAATTCAGTTAATACAGAAAAATTAGAAAGTGAATATCATAAATATACAGAAGAAGGAAAGTCGATAGTTTTTGTCGCTAAGAATAATAAATTAGCGGGATTAATTTCAGTTGCCGATCAAGTAAAAGAAACTTCAGCCGAAGCAGTTAAAAATTTTAAAGAGCAAAACCTAAATGTAATTATGATTTCTGGCGATAATGAAAAAACTGCGAAAGCAATTGCAGAAAAAGTTGGAATAGAAAAATATTTTGCTGAAGTCCGACCGGAAAACAAAGCTGAGATTGTAAAAGAATTACAAGGTAAAAACCATACAGTTGCAATGGTTGGGGATGGAATAAATGATGCTCCTGCTTTGGTTCAAGCAGATTTGGGAATAGCGATCGGAACCGGAACAGACGTAGCAATTGAATCTTCTGACATAACTTTAATAAAAGGAGATTTGATGAAAGTAAATTCCGCTATTAAAGTTTCACAAAGAACGATTAGAACAATTAAGCAAAATTTATTTTGGGCTTTTATATATAATATTATAGGAATTCCATTGGCTGCTGCCGGAATCCTAAATCCAATGTTAGGTGCTCTGGCAATGTCTTTCAGTTCAGTTTCGGTAATCTCAAATTCTTTGCGTTTGAAAAAAGCCAAAATCAATTTTTGATTTATTTATCAATCTCAAGGTGTGAAACTTGTCATCTAACGAAAATAGACATCATTTAAATGAATTCTTAGTAATTTAAGATAAAAAACTTCGTCAGATTCCTTTCCGAAATAATTCTTCTTTATTATTAATTAGGATGATTTTTTAAGCTAATTTTGTATTAAATATTAATGTTCTAATAAGAATAACTTAAGAATATCTTAAGAAAAGTTTATTGCAAAATAAATATTTTATTAAGATGAAAATTTTAATTATTGAAGACGAACCAGGCATCGCCAAATTTATTAAGCAAGGCTTAGAAGAAGAATTATATCAAATTGAAATTTCTTCCGACGGCATTTCAGGATTAGAAAATGCTAAAAATAATTATTATGATTTAATTCTTTTAGATTGGATGCTTCCTGGAATTACCGGCCTCGAAGTTTTGACACAACTGAGAAAAACCAACAAAGAAATACCCGTAATTTTCTTGACTGCAAAAGATACTGTTCAAGATACAGTTCTTGGCCTTAAAGCTGGAGCTAATGATTACATCAAAAAACCTTTCGCTTTTGAGGAATTGTTAGAAAGAATAAAAGTTCAACTCAGACCAAAAACTTCAGAAGATGATAAATTGATTTGGGGCGATATTATTATTGATCGTAGAGCATATCAAGTATTTAAAAATGATAAAGAAATAATTTTAACTCAAAAGGAATTTTCTCTTTTAGAATTTTTAATCCTTAATAAAGGAAAAGTTTGCACGCGTACTCAAATAATTCAAAAAGTATGGGATATAAATTTTGAGTATAACACTGGAGTTATAGATGTTTTTATTAACGCACTAAGAAATAAATTAGATTTGAAAGAATCAGATAATTATATAAAAACAATTAGAGGCATTGGCTATACAGCCAGAGAAAGAGAGTGACTTATAAAAATAGAATAGCAACTCATTATTTAATTTCTGCAGCAAGTGTAATTGCAGTAGTTTTTGTAATAATTTATTTTATTGTTAAAACTACAGTCTTTTCAAATCTAGATACTGCTCTTCTTTACGAATCAAACAAACATCTCAACGATATTGTAGTAAATCAGGATAGCATAAAATTCAACAAAAATTCAATCAATTACGAAAGAGAACATCAGCAAGCGGAAGTTATTCCATTTTTCTTACAAATAGTAAATATAGAAGGACAATTATTAGATAAATCAAGAAATTTAAAACAACAACTTCTAAGCTACTATCCAAATCACACTGATGCGGTTAGTTTTAATTCAACATTGAATGATAGACTAATTAGACAAGTTCAAATTCCAATTAAAAAAAATGATGCAACTTTAGGGTATTTGATTACTGCGGTTTCTCTTGAAAGAACAAAAAACGTAGTAGATAATTTGAGATTTGTCCTCTTAACATTATTCCCGCTTATTCTTGTTGTGTTATTCTTTATAACACGTTATTTAGCTGGAAAAAGTATTCAGCCAATTGTAAACATTACAAACACTACTAATTTAATTACAAAATCAAATTTAAGTCAGAGAGTAGAATTACCGGAAACAAAAGATGAGTTATTCACTCTTTCTGAATCAATAAACAGCTTACTCAAAAGAATAGAAACTGCTTTTACCAGAGAAAAACAATTTACTCATGATGCATCTCATGAACTTAGAACACCTCTTTCGGTTATCAAAGGTACGCTTGAAGTTTTGATCAGAAAACCAAGAGAAAGAGAATATTACGAAGATCAAATAAAATATTGCATTTCAGAAATAAATAATATGTCTGAAAGAGTTGACCAGCTTTTGTTATTAGCCCGTCTTGATAATTCTTCAATTAAATTGCGCAAAGAGAATATGCCCATAATTGCTTTAATCGATAGTGCAATTCATCATCAAAGAAAACTTATCGAAGAAAAAAATATAAAAATAATTATAGAAGATGAATCGAATCTCGAGGTCTTTATAGATCCATACTATTCTGAAATAATTATTGAAAATATAATTTCGAATGCCGTAAAGTATTCCAAACCATCTGGACAAATAATTTTTAGAGCAGTAATAAATGACAACAAAAAAGCTTTAGAAATAATTGACTTCGGTCTTGGAATAAACGAAAAAGATTTAGATTCCGTTTTCAACCCTTTCTTCCGCTCTGATGCATTAGTGCATAAAGAAATACAAGGAAGTGGATTAGGATTATCTATTGTTAAGAAGTCTGCCGATTTATTAGGGATTGAAGTAAAGTTGCAGAACAATCCGGAAGGCGGAATAAAATCAGTGGTCACATTTTAAGGAAATCTTAATAAAAGATTAAGATCAGTTTAAGTTTTAGAACCTATTTTTAAGTTTAAAAATATTTTGGAAAATCAAAATGATTGAAAAAATTGTAAGTTATAGTATCTCGCACAAATTAATAATACTGCTATTTATTGCCGCAATATTATTGTTCGGCTTTTATTCACTTTCACAAATTCCAATTGGTGCAGTTCCTGATGTAACCAATAATCAAGTTCAGGTTATTACAACTTCTCGCAACCTTTCTACAGAAGATGTTGAAAAATATTTAACATATCCAGTTGAACTTGAAATGGCTAACTTACCTGGAGTAACCGAAATACGATCTATTTCTAAATTTGGTTTGTCCGTTGTAACGATTGTTTTTGATGATGACATGGGAACTTATTTGCCAAGACAATTGATTGCCGAAAAATTGAAATCAGCAGAGGAGAAAATTCCAAATGGTTTTGGTTCTCCCTTTATGGGACCAATTTCAACAGGGCTTGGTGAAATTTATCAATATATAATTGATACAAAAGAAGGATACAAAAACAAATATTCTATTACTGATCTTAGAACAATTCAAGATTGGATTGTAAGAAGACAGTTATCTGGAATTAAAGGTGTTGTTGAAGTAAATACTTGGGGCGGATATTTAAAACAATATGAAGTTGCGATTAATCCTCAGAGATTAAGAGCTGTTGGAGTAACATTATTAGATGTTTACAATGCTTTAGAAAAAAACAACAGTATTGCCGGTGGCGGATATATTGAAAAAACAAATCAAAGTTATTTTGTAAGAGGCGAAGGTCTTGCAGAATCTTATGAAGATATTGAAAATATTGTAATCTCAAATAAAAATGGAAATCCAATTTTTATAAGAGATGTAGCTGAAGTTGGCGAAGGACATGCAACAAGATTTGGAGCAATTACTGCAAATGGAGAGGGAGAAAAAGTTTTAGGTCAAGTAATGATGTTGAAAGATGCTAACTCAAAAGCCACAATTGATAGAGTGAAAGAGCGAGTTATTGAAATTCAGAAAAGTCTTCCGGAAGGTGTTATAATAAATGGATTTCTTGATAGAAGTGAATTAATTGGAAAGACTACTTACACAATTTCAGAAAATTTAATTTTAGGATTTCTGATTGTAATATTTGTTGTTGTTCTATTGTTAGGAAATATACGGTCGGCTTTAGTGGTTGCTTCAGTAATTCCATTGAGTCTGCTTTTTGCAATTTCTCTTATGTATATTTTTGGAGTAGATGCAAATTTAATGAGTCTCGGTGCAATCGACTTTGGAATTATTATAGATGGCGCAGTTATTATTGTTGAGTTCATTGCATTCAAAATAACATCACAGCGAGATGAGTTAAATGGATTAGTAGGTGATGATAGAAAATCACTTATTGATAGAATAGTAAAAAATAGCACCACAAAAATGACACACTCAGCAATATTTGGTCAAATAATAATTATAATAGTTTTCATTCCAATACTTTCTCTTACTGGCGTTGAAGGCAAAATGTTTAAGCCAATGGCATTAGTATTTTCTTTCGCTCTCATCGGTACTATGATATTTGGATTCACATATGTTCCAGTAATAGCAGCGTTATTTCTAAAGCCCAGTAACGAGAGCAAAAATAATGTATCGAAAAAGTTCATGGCATTTCTAATGAAAATGTATAAACCATCAATAGAATGGGCGTTAAAAAGAAGAAAGCTTGTTTTAATACTAAGTGTTGTTTTGTTGGCTGTTGCTTCATTTGCTTTTTCAAGAATGGGTGCAGAGTTTGTTCCAACCCTTGATGAAGGTGATTTTGTGATTCAGCCTGTTCTTAAAACCGGAACCTCTTTAACAAAAACAATAAACACAATAACTGAAATGGAAAAAATATTAAAAGGATTTCCAGAAGTTAAAAATGTTGTGAGTAGAATTGGAGCGGCAGAAGTTCCAACAGATCCTATGTCTATGGAAGAAAGTGATGTGATAATTACGCTGAAACCTAAAAGTGAATGGACCTCTGCGGAAAGTAAAGATGAGCTAGCAGATAAATTTAAAGAAGCTCTTTCTGTAATTCCTGGAATAGATTATGAATTTACCCAACCAATTGAAATGAGATTCAATGAATTGATTACTGGTGTTCGAGCTGATTTAGCAATTAAAGTATTTGGGGACGATCTTGAAATGCTTTCCAAGTTAGCCTCTAAAATTGAAGATGCAATTCAGAATGTTCCGGGAGCTTCTGATGTTATAGTTGAGAAAACTGAAGGCTTGCCTCAAATGAGTATTACCTACAACAGAAATAAAATTGCAAAGTATGGACTCAATGTTGCGGACTTAAATGAAATTATTTCTATGGGATTTGCTGGTAAAGCAGTCGGGACAATTTTTGAAGGTGAAAAACAATTTGATTTGGTTATTAGACTTAATAATGAAAACAGAAAATCAATTGATGATCTAAAGAATGTTTTAGTTAGCCTTCCAAATGGCGCTTCAATACCATTAAGCGAATTAGCAAATATTGAGAACAAGAAAAGTCCAGCAAAAATTTCGAGAGATGAAACAAGAAGAAGAATTGTAATTGGAGTAAATGTGAGAAACAGAGATTTGGCATCGGTAGTTCAAGATGTTCAAAAAATTATAAATGAAAAAATAGAAATTCCAGTTGGTTATACAGTATCATATGGTGGACAGTTTGAAAATTTAGAAAATGCTAAAAGTCGTTTAGCAATTGCTGTTCCTATAGCATTGTTCTTAATCTTTGTATTACTTCACTTTGCATTTGGATCTTTCAGAGATGCAGTTATTATTTATAGCGCAATTCCATTTGCAGCAGTTGGCGGAGTTTTCTTTTTATTCTTAAGAGACCTTCCATTTAGTATTTCTGCAGGTGTGGGATTTATTGCTCTATTTGGTATTGCAGTACTAAATGGTATCGTACTTATCGAACACTTTAAAGAATTGAAAGAACAAGGTATTGAAGATGTTCGAGAAAGAATTCTACTTGGAACAAAAGATCGTTTAAGACCAGTATTGTTAACAGCAGGCGCGGCAGCATTAGGATTTTTACCAATGGCGGTATCAACTTTAGCTGGAGCGGAAGTTCAAAGACCTTTAGCAACAGTTGTAATTGGCGGACTTATAACATCTACATTGCTAACAATGATTGTTCTTCCAGTATTATATTCTTATTTGGAAGGCTTCAATTTTAGCAAAATGAAATCAATATCAAAAGGGCTACCGTTCTTTTTAGTTTTATTGTTTCCGATAAATCAAAAAGCTCAGAGTGTAAGTGATAGTACAAATTATTTAACATTAGAAAATGCAATAAATATTGCTGTTGAAAATAATGCTAATCTAAAAAGTGCAAATTTAAGTGTAGAAAAGGCTTCAAAGGTTACATCGTTGGATTTTCCTAAAACTAATTTTTATTACAGTTACGACGAAAACAATATCGCTGAGAATAATTTACCACTAAAGATTTTTGGATTAAGTCAATCTTTCGATTTTCCAACTCTTTATTTCAGTCAAAATTCTTTGAACAATTTAGTTACAGAAGGTGAATCTTATAAGTATCAAATTAGTTTAGATAAACTGAAAAAAGATGTTTCAATTGCTTATTACGATGTTATCTATTGGCAAAACGTATACGACAAATATTTATATCTAGATAGTTTGATGAATAATTTTTCTAGCAATGCTGACTTAAAGTTCAAATTGGGTGAATCAAATAATCTTGAAAGATTAATGGCTCATGCTAAAAAAAGTGAAATTGAAAAATTACATCTTAATGCTAAAGAAAAGTTAGATGCTGCTGTAGTTAATATTCAGTCACTTCTACAAATAGATAAGAAAGTCGCACTACCTAAAATTAAGTTTAATATGATTGAAGAAAATATAGGCGATAGCTTAAATGTTCCTCAAAAAAACTTTTTGCAAAATCAAATAAAAATTAGTGATCAAGCTATAAATATTGAAGCTCAAAAGTTTCTGCCAGAATTTTCTGTAAATGTTTTTAGAGGAAGTAATGAAGGATTGAATGCAAAAAATTATTATGGTTTTGACGTGGGTGTTTCTCTTCCAATATTATTTTTTGGTCAAAAATCCAGAACACAAACGGCAATGATTCAGAAAGATATTTCACAACAAATTTTTACAGATTATAAATTCAAAGCAAATGCAGAATACAATAAATTGACTGAGAGATTAAAAACTTTGAAATCAATAATCAATAAGTACAATGTGGTTGAGAATAAATTAGCAGAGCAACTGTTAACAAGTGGAGGCAAAGCTTTTGAGACAGGTGAAATAGAATATGTAGAATATATTCAACTAATTCAAAATTCTATTTCTCTCGAAATGAGTTATTTAGAAAATGTAAGAGAGTACAATAATACATTATTGCAATTAAAATATTTTGTTATAAATGAATAAGGAATTTGAAATGAAAAAGTTAAGAATAATACTTTACCTAAGTATTTTCACAATTTTTATTTTGGGCTGTAGTGAACAAGAAGTATCAAGTGAAGATGCTAACGGAAATAATTTAGAATCAAATGATATTGTTATTTCTAATGAACAATTTAAAGTTGCCGGAATTGAGTTAGGAACTTTAACTAAACAAAACTTTTCTGATAAAATCTTTTCTACTGGCACAATTGATCTTCCACCACAAAATAGAGCTTTTGTAAGTTCTTATTTTGGCGGAACAGTTTCACAAATTAATTTACTTGTGGGAGATAAAGTTAGAAAAGGTCAGTTACTATTTAAGTTGGTAAATCCGGAGTTTATTAACATTCAAGAAGAATTTTTAAGAGCAAAAAATAGTCTTAAATTTTTAGAGGCGGAATATCAAAGACAAAAACAATTGTCTGATGCAAATGTTTCATCAAAGAAAATGTTCTTAAAATCTGAAATGGATTACCTTACAAATCAATCGCAATATGAAGCTCTAATCCAAAAATTAAAATTATTGAATATTGATTACACAAAATTAAATTCTGAAACCATATCAAATTCAGTAAACATTGTTTCTCCATTAAATGGATTTATTTCAGAAATAAATATTTCGTTGGGGCAAATCCTAAGTGCAAATGAAGCCGCAATAGAAGTTGTAGATCCAGATCATTTACACATTGAGCTAAATGTTTTTGAAAAAGATATAAGAAAAATAAAAATTGGTGATGCAGTAAACTTTTCTCTGCCAGATGTACCAAATGAAACTTATACAGGAAAAGTTGTTTTGGTTGGAAAAACTGTTAATCCAGATGATAGAACTATAAGAATTCATTGCCATTTTGATGACGAATCAATTGCCGAAAAATTAGTGCCTGGAATGTTCATAAATGCTTATATATTAGTTGATAAAGATGAAGCAAATGCACTAGCCACTGATGCTATTGTGGATGTTGATAATGAGTATTATTCATTAGTTCTAAAAGAGACTAATGATAATGGATATGTTTTTAAACAGCAGAAATTATTAGTTGGCAGATCTACAGATGACTTTACTGAAATAACTAATTCTGATGAATTAGGAAAAGATTCAAAAATTATTGTAAAGGGTGCGTTTAATCTTATTCAATAAAATCAAATTTTCGGATTTAATAATGATTTAGAATTGTATAACAATTTTTTGTAATTGTATAACATGATAGTTTTCTTTATTATTATTTTTGTGATCAGATGATAAATCCGAATATTTGAAAAAACGAATAAAAATATCGCACAAAACAAGAAAGAAAGTTTCAATATTTCTTCTGTTGAATTTTCTTTCATATAATCTGCTTCTTGCGTTTCCGCAAAAAGAATGTGATGGAGTTTGCAGAATAGAAAAATCTGACAAATGTGAATGTTCTATGGAAAAGGAAATGTCTTGCTGCGATATGATAGAATCAAATTCTAATCACGATTCATTTTCCACAGAATCTGAAATTACTCACAGTTCATGCAATTATGAATATTTAGTTCATGAACACAATAATTTTGTTCTGCCTAAAACAGAAGATTCAAAAATTGATTTAAATGAAATAACCGAAATCAATTTAAAAACCGAAAATAATTCTTTTCAGAAATATTTCATTTCACACAATACAATTTCTGATGTAAGTCCGCCAATTTACTTAACCGTTTCTTCCTTCTTAATTTAACAATCCTGCTTCTACTATAGATTTCTGAAAAATCAGAAATCGCCGAAAATCTACATTTATTCTGTAGTTAATACAAAATTTTTACTCAAATTTTTATCGAGGAAATAATGAAATCGAAATTATTTTTCTTTCTGCTGATTATATATGCCATGTTTAGCAATTATTCAGCACAAGAAAATAATGAAACTTTGCAGACATTAATCCAAAAAGCTGTTGAAGTTAGTCCAAAACTTAAAATGCTGGAAGCAAAGAAAAATGCTTCTGAAGCAAGAGTTTCTGTAAACTCAAATTTGCCCGATCCAACTTTAACCTTAGGATTAATGAATTTACCAACAAACAGTTTTTCATTTACTCAAGAACCAATGACCGGAAAAATGATTGGATTGAGTCAGGCTGTTCCATATCCCGGAAAATTAGGAGCAGCAGAAAATGTTTTAAATAAAGATGCAGAAATTACACAAGAAGAAATTGATGATGCAAAAAATGAAATTATCAATAATATAAAACAAGCCTACTATGATTTGAGTTTTGCTCGATCAGCCTTAGGTATTGCTGAGAAAAGTAAATCCAATTTAGAAAGAATTTCTGCTGTTGTTAGAACAAAGTACACTGTTTCTGAAGCAAGTCAGCAAAATTTAATTCAAGCTGATGTAGAGCTTACAAAAATAAAAGATAAAATTGCTGAACTAAAAGGAAAAGTTAGTTCAAGTTTATCGACATTGAATTCTTACCTTTTGCAAAATCGTGAAACACAAATTGAAACGGAAAATCTATCTGCCATTAATTCTGTTGTATTAAATATTAATGAACTGAACAAAACAGCAAAACAAAACAGACCTTTTCTTAAAGGAATTGAATTGGAGAAAAACAAATCCGAGTTAATGGAAAACCTTGCTGATTATGAATATTATCCGAATTTTAATTTTTCTGTCCAGTATTCTCAAAGAGATAAAATTACAGCAACAAACACACCTTTGAATGATTTTGTTTCATTTGTTGTGGGATTAAATCTTCCAATAAACTATGGTGGAAAAAAATCGGCGAAAGTTCAAGAATCGAGAATAATGCAGAAAATGTATGCAAATCAATATGATGCTGCTCTGCAAGTTTTAAATAAAAATTTTGGTGAGGCTCTTTCGAAAATTGATGAATTAAAAGAAAGAGAAAAGTTAAACAGTGAAGGCCTTTTTCCGCAAGCGCAGCAGTCACTAAAATCGGCAATGGCAAATTATCAAGTTGGAAAGACCGATTTTATAAATGTTTTAGATGCACAAAATAAAGTTTACGAAACAGAAACAAATTTGTACAAAATAAGAATGCAATATTACAAACAATTAGCTCAATTAGAATTTTTAGTCGGCAAAAGTTTAACAAAATAAATAATGTCATATTGAGCGAATTTATCTGCCGAAGGCATGAGTGAAATATCTAATAAAGTAAAGATTCTTCACTTCGTTTAGAATGACAAAAAATTGAAAATCGCTAATTATAAGTATTTAGTGGAGAAGTTTTAATGAACAAGAAAATAATTTTATCAATAGTATTTGTTGTAGTTATAACTGCAATTGGCGGATACTTTCTGCTATCAAACACTCAGAATTCATCAAATACAAATGAGACACAACAACTATACACATGCGGAATGCATCCGGATATTATTTCGGAAGAACCAGGTACATGTCCAATTTGCAGAATGAATCTAACACCAATAAAAGAAAATAAGAATAGTGGCGAACGAAAAATTCTCTACTGGCGTGCGCCAATGGATCCAAATGAAATTTATGATGAACCTGGCAAATCAAAAATGGGAATGGATTTAGTTCCGGTTTATGAAGATGAAGCTGGAGCAAGTGGAGTTGTAACAATTGACGGCGCTGTTCAGCAAAATATGAATGTGAAAATTTCATCTGTTGAAGAAAAAGAACTTTCCAATAAAATTATTACAAATGGAGTTCTAACAACCGATGAACGCAAAGAATATATAGTTACTACAAAAGTAAACGGCTGGATTGAAAAACTTTATGTTAATTATACAGGACAAGTCGTTAAGAAAGGTCAAAAATTAGTTGATATTTATTCTCCTGAATTAGTTGCCGCACAACAAGAATTGCTAACAGCTCTTGATTATCAAAATTCAACAAATAGCAGCAGTGATAATGAAATTTTAAATAGCGGTGATCAGCTTGTTAATAATACAATTCAAAAGCTTGAACTTCTTGATATCTCAAAAAGTGAAATTGATAATCTTGTCAAAACCAAACAGATAAAAAAATATATGACTCTTAATGCGCCTATGAATGGAACAGTTTTAATGAAATTTGTAATTGAAGGTGAAAAGATAATGGCAGGAAAACAACTTCTTCACATTGCAGATTTATCAAATCTTTGGCTTAAAGCAGATATTTATGAAAGTGAATTAGGTAAAGTAAATATTGGTTCGAATGCTAAAATCAATTTTAATTTTTTACCATCAAAAACATATTCCGGAAAAGTTGATTTTATTTATCCAACAATAGATTCTAAAACAAGAGTTGCACAATTGAGAATTAATGTTAAAAATCCTAACGGTGAACTTAAGCCTGAGATGTATGCTAATGTAGAAATTGAAGGAAGAAGTTTTGGCAAACAGCCAATAATATCAGAGACATCTGTAATCAGAAGTGGAAAAAAGAACATTGTAATTCTCGCTTTGGGTGAAGGAAAATTTAAACCAGTTGAGGTTCAGCTGGGAGGTTATTCGGAAGGTTTTTATCAAGTTTTGGAAGGATTAAAAGTTGGAGATAAAATTGTAACATCAGCACAATTTATGATTGATTCAGAAAGTAGTTTAAGAGCCGCAGTAAATATGTATAGTAATGAAACGAAAAATGAAAAAGATGAAATGAAAAATGAAGATCAAAATATGAATTCTGAAAATCATAATCACTCAAGCTCAATTGTTCATGAAGGAGTTATAGATGTTGAATCAATTGATAAAAATAAAGACGGTAAAGTTTTTCAAGATCCTATGGATTGGAATGTGATTTCTGATAAAGAAGGACGTTGTCCATTGTGCAATATGTTTCTTAAAGAAGTAACAATTGAAGAAGCAAAAAAGAATTTAAAAGAAAATGGATACCAATATAAATAATTGTCTTTTTATGGTCTGTAATTCTGAGGAACGTAGCGACGTGAGAATCTTTAATAAAAATATATTTGTGATTTGGCTAAATAAGAATTAGAGAATGACAAGTTAGTAATATTTAGTTGTTTGTGATTTTGGAGAAAAAAATGCAAGTACAAGAAAATCAAAAAGATGGATTTATTGCAAAACTAATTGAGTGGTCCATCAATAATAAATTTATGGTAATTATTTTAACAGCGGCACTAATTGGCGGAGGAATTTGGGCTATCCAAAATACTGCTGTTGATGCAATTCCAGATTTAAGTGATGTGCAGGTTATTATTTATACAGAATATCCTGGTCAGGGTCCTCGTATTGTAGAAGATCAAGTTACATATCCTTTAACAACAAAAATGTTGTCTGTTCCTTATGCAAAAGATGTGAGAGGATATTCATTTTTTGGTTTTTCAATGGTCTACATAATTTTTGAAGATGGTACTGATATTTATTGGGCACGAAGCAGAGTGCTTGAATATTTAAGTTCACTACAAAAAGATTTACCAGATGGGGTTTCACCGACTCTTGGTCCCGATGCAACCGGTTTGGGCTGGGTTTATCAGTATGTTTTAAAATCGGACAAAAAAAATCTTCAAGAATTAAGATCAATTCAGGATTGGTTTTTACGATACGAGCTTTCTGCAGTTCAAGGTGTTTCTGAGGTCGCAAGTATTGGCGGATTTGTAAAGCAATATCAAGTAAATGTTGATCCGAATAAATTAGCATCATTTGGGATTCCGCTTCAAAAAGTAAAAATGGCAATCAAAGAAAACAACAATGATGTTGGAGGACGGCTTCTGGAAATAAGTGAAATGGAATTTATGGTTAGAGGTCTTGGCTATATAAAAAGTGTTGATGATTTGAAAAAAATTGCAATTGGATATTCTTCAAATACTGGAACCCCAATTTACTTAAGTGATGTTGCAACCATTGATTTAGGGCCAGAGCTAAGAAGAGGATTAGCAGATTGGAACGGAGAAGGAGAAACTGTTGGTGGTATAATTGTTATGCGGTATGGAGAAAATGCTCTGGATGTAATTAATCGGGTAAAAAAAAGATTATCAGATTTAAAATCTTCATTACCTGATGATGTTGAAATAGTTACTTCATATGACCGTTCTGAATTAATTGGAGCCGCAATTGATAATCTCAAAGGAACTTTAGTTGAAGAAAGTATAATAGTTGCCATTGTTATTATTCTGTTCTTAATGCATGTTCGAAGTTCGCTTGTCGCAATTTTTACTCTACCAACGGCTGTTTTAGCAGCTTACATAATTATGAAGTATCAAGGAATAAATGCAAATATAATGTCGTTGGGAGGAATTGCAATTGCTATCGGGGCGATGGTAGATGCATCAATTGTTATGGTGGAGAATGCTCATAATCATATGTCGAGCGAGCAGAAAAAAGCTAAAGAGAAACAACGTCCGCATTGGGCTGTTATTATGGAATCTGCAAAAGAAGTTGGACCATCAATATTTTATTCGCTGCTTGTTATTACTGTTTCATTCTTACCGGTTTTTACATTAGAACAACAAGAAGGTAGAATGTTTAAACCGTTAGCATTTACAAAAACTTATTCCATGGCAGCGGCAGCAATATTGGCGGTTACAATTGTACCAATTTTAATAGGATTTTTTGTAAGAGGAAAAATTAAGTCTGAAGAAGAAAATCCCTTAACAAAATTGTTAGCAAAAATTTATCATCCAGTAGTTGATTTTGTTATGAAACAGAGATGGCTTGTTATCATAGTTGCAATTATCGCAATGCTTATCACTTATTTTCCATATTCAAAATTGGGTTCAGAGTTTATGCCGCCTCTTTACGAAGGTGATTTATTATATATGCCGACAACACTTCCGGGAATTTCAATTACTAAAGCAAAGGAAATTTTACAGCAGACAGATAAAATTATTAAATCATTTCCTGAAGTTGAAAGTGTGTTTGGTAAAGTTGGAAGAGCTGAAACAGCAACTGATCCAGCGCCTTTATCAATGATCGAAACTACAATTCAATTAAAGCCAAAAGACAAATGGCGGGCAGGAATGACGCCTGACAAGCTTATTGAAGAACTGAATAATGCAATTCAAATTCCAGGATTAACAAATGCATGGACGATGCCGATTAAAACTAGAATTGATATGCTTTCAACAGGAATTAAAACTCCAGTTGGAATTAAAATTGCAGGACCCGATTTACAAGTTCTGCAAAAAATTGGTAAAGAAATTGAACAAGTCGCAAAAACAATTAAAGGAACTAGATCTGCATTTGCAGAGCGTTCAGCTGGTGGAAATTATGTGGATTTCTCTATTAATAGAGATGCAATTGCTAGATATGGATTATCTGTGGGAGATGTTCAAAATATAATTATGTCAGCAATCGGAGGAATGAACGTAACTAAAACAGTTGAAGGGCTTGAACGTTATCCAGTAAATTTAAGATATCAAAGAGATTATCGAGATAACATTGAAGCACTTAAAAGAGTATTAGTTCCTATTCCAAACGGAGGCAATGTTCCGGTTTCAGAATTAGCAGATCTTCAAATTAAAAAAGGTCCGCCAATGATAAAATCAGAAAATGCTAGACCAAATGCTTGGGTTTACATAGACATTAAAAATATTGATGTTGGAACTTATATGAAAAATGCTAAGGAAATTATTAATAAAGAAATACAGCTTCCGCCAGGATACTCAATTATTTGGAGTGGACAATATGAATATATGGAAAGATCAAGCCAACGTTTGGCTTTAGTAATCCCTATTACTTTAGTGCTTGTAGTTTTACTTTTATACATCAACACAAAATCTGTTACTAAAACTTTAATTGTTCTGCTTGCACTTCCTTTTTCTTTAGTTGGAGCAATATGGTTTTTGTATTTAGCCGGATTTAATATGAGTGTTGCAGTTTGGGTTGGAATAATTGCACTTCTTGGAGTAGATGCCGAGACCGGAGTAATAATGCTGCTTTATTTAGACATAGCTTATGAAAAATTCAAAAAAAATAAAATGCTCAATTCTTTATCTGATTTAAGAGAAGCAATTTTTGAAGGTGCAGTAAAAAGAATTCGCCCCAAAATGATGACAGTAATGACAACAATGCTAGGCTTACTACCAATATTAATTGGAGTTGGAATTGGTTCTGATGTAATGAAAAGAATTGCTGCACCAATGGTTGGTGGAATTATTACAAGTTTTATAATGGAACTTACAGTTTATCCGGCTATATATTATATAATAAAAAAGAAGGAACTTAACATGAAGTAGAAAAGATTTTTTAGTAATTTTAGACACGAGGTCTAGTTTAATGAAATATATAATAATATTACTTTTTATTGGATTAGCTTATTTAGTCTATCGAAAAATTAAAAAAGCAAATCAAGGAAATTGTTGTAAATAATTTCAAAAATAAAAATAAGAGGGAAAAATGAAAAATATAGCAAAAATTATTTCAGTAACATTTTTAGCTATTGTACTTTCTTCATGCGGTGGAGAAAATAAAACAGAAGAACACAAAAGTGAAAATATGCAAATGAATAATCACGAACACCAAATGGGCGCAGCTGAAGATTCTAAATCTGAGTTGACAAGAGAAGGTCTAATTGATCTAGCTTCGATTGATGAAAATGCTGATGATAAATTATATGAATGCCCAATGGATTGGAATGTTTTGTCTGATCATAATGGCGATTGCCCAACTTGCGGAATGAAACTTAAAGAATATACAATTGTAGAAGTAAAACAAAATTTAGAAAAATATGGTTATGAGTTTAAAAAATAAACAAGACAATGTCCTCTTATACTTAAGATATTGATTGTTTAATTATTTTTGTTTCACCAAATTTTATTTTATATTGTCAACAACAAACAAGTTAACAATTTAATAAAAGAGGAAAAATGGGAAATTTATTAGATGATTTTATGGGATCAATGGGATCTCAAGTTACATCACAATTATCATCGCAATTAGGCATAGATAAAGGTGTTGCTGGAGCAATAATTCCGCAAGTATTGCCAATGATTCTTGGCGGACTAAAAAAGCAAAAAGATAATTTTGGCGGTGAACAGAGAGTCGACCATATTTTAAATAAGTATGGAAGTTCAAGTGTTTTAGATGATATTGGCGGATTATTTTCTCAAAAAGCACAAGATCAAAATCCAGATCCGGCTCTTGGCGGATTATTAGGTGATGCCGGAATTCAAGCTTCAAAATTATTTGGAAAGCAATTTAATTTAGATGGCAATACTGCTTCTAAAATAATTCCTATGTTGGCTCCGGTAATTTTAGGATTTTTAACTCAAAAGAAGGATAGTGGAGCTGGTTCAAGTGGAATTGCTTCTTTATTGGATGCTGATGGTGACGGAAGCGTTTTAGATGATGTAGCCGGATTTTTAATGAGCGGTCTTGGTGGAAGTTCTTCTTCTTCAAAAGGTGGTGGCTTGCTCGGTGGACTATTAGGTAGTTTATTAGGCGGTAAAAAGTAGAGGTATAAAATGAAAAGCAGTTTTAGAACTTTTATGCTTATGTTAGTACTTACCCTTCTTTTAGTTTGGGTAGGTGGAATTCTTGGAGGTAAAACCGGCATTATCATTGCATTAGTATTTGCCGGCGGAATGAATTTCTATAGCTATTGGTTTAGTGATAAAATGGTATTGAATAGATATAAAGCCGGTGAAATTGGTCCGGGTCATCCAAGCGGATTATACGAATTAGTTGAACGCTTAGCTAACAAAGCCGAATTGCCAATGCCCAAAGTTTTTATTACTCCCGAAGCTTCACCAAATGCATTTGCAACGGGAAGAAACCCACAGCATGCTGCAGTAGCCGCCTCTCAAGGAATACTTAGAATATTAACCAGAGATGAATTAGAAGGTGTTATGGCTCATGAACTTGCACATGTTAAGCACAGAGATATTTTAACAAGTGCAGTAGCAGCAACAATTGCCGGCGCTCTATCTGCTTTAGGTCAGTTTGCTTATTTTGGATCCGACAGAAGAGAAAATCCTATGATAGCAATGGTTATGATGATTGTTGCTCCATTAGCAGGAATGATAATAAGAATGGCAATATCCAGAGTAAGAGAATTTGAAGCTGATAAAGGCGGAGCGGAAATTAGTGGAAAACCGTTAGGTTTAGCTACAGCTCTGTATAAATTACAAAATGGAGTTCAGCAAATTCCAATGAGAACAGGCAAATCATCTGATTCACATATGTTTATAATTAATCCATTTTTTGGCGGGATGCAAAAATTATTTTCTACACATCCCAAAACGGAAGAAAGAATAAAAAGACTTGAAGAAATTGCAGGGGAGAGAATACTAACAAACTAAAATGAAAGGAGAACACAATGGCTAACATTAGTTCAGGTGCTATTAAAGTAGTAGAAGTAATTGGAATTTCATCAAAAAGTTTTGATGATGCAGTTGCTCAAGCAGTAAAAAAAGCTTCAAAATCAATAAAGGGTATAACCGGTGTTGAAGTTATAAAACATAGTGCAAAAGTTGAAGCTGGAAAATTAGTTCAATTTAAAGCAAATTGTAAATTAGCTTTCGCAGTAAAATAAAAACTCATTTCTAATGAATTCATTAGCCGTCTAAATTATAATTATTTAGGCGGTTTTTTATTTATTATAAGGAACAAACCAAATATTCTTTTCTAAATCAATACCACCATTTAGCTTATCTTGAATTACTCTATCAATAATAAATACTCCAATTCTAGCCATATTCTCAAATGTATCAATTCCATTATTAGGAAAACCAATTCTTGTTCTGTGTATGTTAAATCTATTTGAAAATTTTCTATCAAATGTTTTTTCTATTCCTTCTTTCCCAATCATAAATCCTAATAAACCGCCCCAAGTTGATGTGGGATTATCAGAATCCCAGCCGGCTAAAGTACCAATTTTTATTGTTTGCTTAAAATCACCTTCACCATAGAATAAACTTACAAGACTTGCGGCAAAATTTATACCGGCAGCAAAACATCCATTACAATGAAGATTTCTGGAAGTTATTTCATATCCATCTATTTGGTTCACTTGGTATCTCACATAAATAGAATCTCTTGCTTCTTCCCATGTAATTCCCGATTCATATTTCTTTTTTACAAAATCGTACATTTTCGCTGAATAAGATGTATCAGGCAAAACTTTTCGTGCTTGTTCCGCTAACCAAATAATTTTATCTTTTTGCGGTAAACTTTCATCAACTGCTGAAGCTAATGAATGCATTGTAACATAAAATTCAGAAATCCAAGCAGCATTATTTCTTGCAGTTGTTCTGATTGGCAAATAAGCCATTTTACGTGCTAATTTTGGAATAGCAGGGGCGAATAAGCCAAATATTTCAGTCGTTAACTGAGCATCAATCATTTCATAATTTGGGTTATTAACCGGATTACTAGTTTCGGGAGGTAAAATTCCAGAATTCATTAAATCAAATGCTGTTTGATTAGAAACCCATAAGTAATTTTCCTCTTCTTTTTTTATATGTTTTAACCAGCCATCTCTAATTTGGGGTCCTGATAAAATACTTGTCTTATTTTTATATAATAAAAACTGATACATGTATTCAATATCTGTATCATCATCAGCGCCCCAAATTTCATTTTCTCCTTTGAAGACAAAGTCAATTGTTTGAGTCAAATCCTCTGGAACATTCTCACCCCAAATATTTGGTTGATCAGGTTTACCCCAATCATCTCTGGTATAAAATTTACCGGTCTTTATTTCTCCGATATTACCGATTTTATCCATTTCGGTTTTTAACCCAGTCCAGTTTGCAATGCATTGACCAAGCCAAAAGCCATAAAGCTTTTCATAATAATTTGATCTGGAAATTATCTTATCTGTTTCCTTTGGTGTGTAAGTCTGATAATTAAAAGAGGTATCAACAAAAAATGAATTCTGAATTTCTTTTATTGCACTTGTTTGGCCAGGTTGGGCATAAATAGCTGATTGAATTAAAAATACAACAATTAATATTATAGATGACTTGATGTGTTTCATATAATTAAAATAGGATTAATTAAATAGTGGAATTATAATAAGCATTTATCTTGTAATTGTACAAAAAATAATTTATCAGCTTCTTTTTTGATAAATAACAAAAAATAAAATATTGTTTTACTCCTCATCACGAAAACCTAAATAAATAAGGTTAAAATCTATTATAAATTAAATAAATTTGTTATAAATTCGCTCATTATTAGAAAATATAGACAATTATCTCAAATATTATAAATAATTAAGTTTTTTACTTGACAAAAAAATATTATGTTATATATTTACGAACTTAATTCTTAGAAAATTAGGATATATCTATAATTAGACATAATAAATTAGTTAAAATACATAAATAGGAGAAAAATATGAAAAAAATTGAAGCAATAATAAGACCAAGTAAATTGGAAGATTTACACGGTGAACTCCAGGAAGCTGGTTTTGCTGGAATTACTGTTACAGAGGTAAGAGGCTATGGCCGACAGAAAGGTCACAAAGAAATTTACAGGGGTTCTGAATATAATCTTGAGTTTGTGCCTAAAATAAAAATAGAACTAATATGTTCAGATGAATCAGTTGAAAAGGCAATTGAAATAATAATTGAAAAAAGTAAAACCGGAAAAATTGGTGATGGCAAAATTTTTATTATCCCGGTTGAAGAAGCAATAAGAATAAGAACTGAAGAATCTGGCGAAAGTGCCGTTTAAAAATTTTAGATAAAAATTTACTAAGGAGTTACAATGCAAGAAGAAATTATGAATTCTATTACTAATAACTTATTTACGGTAAATAACCTTTGGATGATGATTGCAACGGCATTAGTTTTTATTATGCATTTAGGATTTGCTACATTAGAAACCGGACTTACTCGTTCAAAAAATACTGTTAATATCTTATTTAAAAACTCAATAATTCCCGCAATTGGAATTTTGACATATACTTTAGTTGGCTTTAACCTGATGTATCCGGGTGAAGATTTTGCAGGTGCAATATTCGGGTTTGCAGGATTTGGTATTTCTGCAGATGCAGCAGCTTTAACACCTGCATATAATATCGGATATACATATTGGACAGATTTTCTATTCCAGGGAATGTTTGCTGCAACAGCAGCAACAATAGTTTCAGGTGCAGTTGCTGAAAGAATAAAATTATCAACATTTTTAGTTTTTTCTACCATTTTTGTCGGCTTAGCTTATCCTATTGCAGGAATGTGGAAGTGGGGCGGTGGATTTTTAGATGCATTAGGTTTTTATGATTTTGCTGGTTCAACTTTAGTGCATTCAGTTGGTGGCTGGGGAGCTTTAACTGGAGTTTTGTTTTTAGGACCAAGAATTGGAAAATATAGAAAAGGCGGAATTAATCCTATACCAGGCCATAGTATGCCATTGGCAGCAATTGGAGTATTTTTATTATGGTTGGGCTGGTTTGGTTTTAATGGTGGTTCTGTACTATCAGCGGATCCGGGTGCTGTTTCATTAGTTTTGGTCACAACTTCATTAGCCGCTTCTGCTGGAGCAGTAGGAGCAATGTTAACTGCATGGAAATTATTAAAAAGTCCTGATATAACAATGGTATTAAACGGAATTTTAGCTGGTTTAGTTGGTATAACTGCAGGTGCTGATTTAATGGGACCAACTTCATCAATTATCATTGGTTTTATTTCAGGCATACTTGTTGTTTTATCAGTACTGTTTTTTGATAAACTAAAAATTGATGATCCTGTAGGTGCCCTTTCAGTTCATTTAGTATGCGGAATTTTTGGAACTTTAGCAGTAGGTATCTGGGGATCAAAAGCCGGATTGGATCAATTATGGTCACAAATTATCGGTGTTGCTTCTGTAGGATTATTTGTTGTTGTATTTACTGGAATTTTATGGTTTTTATTAAAATCAACAATGGGATTAAGAGTTTCAGAAGAAGAAGAACTTGGTGGATTAGATTTAGGTGAACATAGTATGGAAGCTTATCCAGATTTTGAAAAAGTTGTATAATGTATAAATATCAAGTGGTCCGACCGGTTCGTTTTTGGGTGAGTTAGAATCGGTCGACCAATTTTTTAATAAACTTAAAAACGGAGTAATGATGTTAAAGAATATAAAAAAGAAAATTTTCATTTTGTTAGTTGCATTAACTTTTAGTACAGAAATGTTTTCACAAACTTCAGTTTCCGGAGGTGCAGATTTTGTAAGCAGATACGTTTGGCGTGGAATTGATTTTGGAAATTCATTTAGTGTGCAGCCATCATTATCTGTTTCAAACGGAGGATTTGAAGCTGGATTTTGGGGATCTTATCCATTTGTAAATGATAATATGGGTGCTGAAGAAATGGATCTTTACTTAGGCTACTCCATTTCAGATTTTTCTGTATTAGTAACTGATTACTATTTCCCAACTTCAGGCGGAAAATATGGGAATTATAAAGATCCGGGCTCACATACAATTGAAATCGGATTAAGTTATGGCGGATCAGATAGTTTTCCAATTTCACTTGCGGCTTATATGAATGTTTATAATGACGAAGATAATACAGTTTACTTTGAAGTTGGTTATTCAACAGAAATACAAGAAGTAGGTTTTGATTTATTTGTTGGTGGAACTCCAGGCGGAGACGGAGCTTATTATGGAACAACTGAATTTAATTTAATTAATATTGGAATAACAGCATCTAAAGAAATTAGTATAACAGATGATTTTTCCTTACCAATTTTTAGTTCATACGTACTTAACCCTAATTTAGAAATAGGACACTTAATATTTGGCCTTAGTTTAGGCATGTAGAGATAAATTATTTTGTTGCATTTTTGAACTTTTTTTTTATTTTATGGAGTTGAGAAAATAACTTCAATTCACTTCGAGGTCGATCCCTCTCAAATTGAAGTTCCTTTTACCGAAACTAAAGATCTTAGAAAGGTAAAGGGAGATTCATATTACAATAGAAAAAATTAATATTATATATAGGTTTATTTATGCTTAACGGAAATAATATGCCTCTTAGCATTGGTATGTACAATCCAGAGTTTGAACATGATAGCTGCGGAGTTGGTTTTGTTGCAAATATCAATGGTGAAAAGACTCATGAAATAGTTCAAAATGGAATTGAAATTCTAGAAAATTTACGCCATCGGGGAGCTGTTGGCAGTGATCCCAAAACAGGTGATGGTGCAGGTATTTCTACTCAAATTCCACATGATTTTTTTGTACGTGAATGTGAAAGATTAGAATTTGATCTACCCGGATTGGGAGATTATGGTGTTGGACTGGTTTTTTTACCTCAAATTGCTGAGGATAGAATTATTGTTGAGCACGTAATTGAAAGTACTGTTTTTGAAGAAAATGAAAGATTTCTGGGTTTTAGAGATGTACCAACAAATGCTGATGATGTCGGCAGAGTTGCAAAATCAGTAATGCCGGTTTTTAAGCAAATGATTGTTGGTCGTGGTGAAGAAACATCTACAGAGGAATTTGAACGAAAACTGGTTGTAATTAGAAAAAAAATTGGTTTGAAAATAAGATCAATGGATATTGGTCAGAAAAACTATTTTTATATTTGCAACCTTTCATCTCAAACTTTAGTTTACAAAGGTCAGTTAATGGCCGAGCAATTAAGAGATTTTTTCCCGGATCTAAGTGAACCGGATTATAAATCAGCTATTGCATTGGTTCATTCTCGCTATAGTACAAATACATTTCCTACATGGGCATTGGCGCATCCATTCAGACTAATTGCTCACAATGGTGAAATCAATACACTAAAAGGAAATAAAAATTGGTTTAATGCCAGAGAAAGCCTCTTTAAGGGAGGAAAGTTTGGCGAAAACCTAAAGAAAATTGCTCCCATTATAGCTCCAAGTAAAAGTGATTCAGCTGCATTTGATAATGTATTAGAATCTTTAGTGTTATCAGGGCGTTCACTTCCTCATGCTTTAATGATGATGATTCCTGAAGCAATTTCAAAAGAAATTGAAATGACCGAAGAAAAAAGAGCTTTTTATGAATACCATTCATGTTTAATGGAACCTTGGGATGGACCGGCAGCAATTTGCTTTACTGATGGACGATATGTTGGATCTGTTCTTGATAGAAACGGATTAAGACCTTTACGTTATTGGGTAATGGAAAATGAAAAAATTGTTATGGCTTCTGAAACAGGTACATTACAAATTGATGAGAAGTCCATAGTTAAAAAAGGAAGAATTCAACCCGGGAAAATATTTTTAGTTGATACTGAAGAAAAAAGAATCATTAGAGACGAAGAAATAAAAAATGAAATTATTTCTAAACAAGATTATAAAAAATGGGTAGATGAAAATTTAGTCGTATTAAAAGATCAGAATTTAGAAAACACATTACCGCCTGAAGATGCTGCTGATGTATTAACACAAGAGAAAATTTTTGGTTATACTCTTGAGGATATAAAATTTATAATAAAACCAATGGCACAAGATGCCAAAGAAGCTACCGGGGCAATGGGCGCAGATACTCCTTTAGCGATTTTAAGTAAAAATCCGCAGTTGTTATTTAATTATTTTAAACAGCATTTCGCTCAAGTTACAAATCCTCCTATTGATCCAATAAGAGAAGAAATTGTAATGAGTCAGCAAGTAATGTTAGGACCCGAGCAGGATATTCTGGAAGAAACCCCGCTTCATTGCAGGAGGTTAAAATTAAGACGACCGGTAATTACCAATCAGGGTCTTAATAAAATAAGATCTCTTGAAGCTGAAAATTTAAAGTCAGAGACAATTTCACTTGTTTATCCAATAAATAAAATTGGCGGATTAGAAAGAGCACTTTCTGAAGTTTTTATAAAAACCGATAAACTAATAGAACAGGGTGTTTCTATAATTATTTTAAGTGATAAAGGTGTTGATAAAGATCATTTACCAATACCAGGCTTGTTAGCGTGTTCCGGTTTGCATCATCATTTAGTTAAAAAAGGAACAAGAACCAAAATGAGCATTGTTCTTGAAACCGGGGAAGCAAGGGAAGTTCATCATTTTGCTACTCTCATTGGTTTTGGTGCAAATGCAATTAATCCTTATTTGGCTTTTGATATTATTAAAGAATTATGGAATAATGGTGAAATAGAAAATATTTCATTAGAAGATGCCGAAGAAAATTATTTAGAAGCAATTTCTAAGGGATTATTTAAAGTCATTTCCAAAATGGGTATTTCTACAATTCAATCATATTGCGGTGCTCAAATATTTGAAGCTGTTGGATTAGATCCATTTTTCGTTGAAAAATATTTTACCGGCACAATTTCAAGAATTGGCGGTATTGGTATTGATTTAGTTGAAGAAGAAGCTCAAATGCGTCATGATTTTGCATTCAACAAATCGTTCCCCGGATTAGATTCAGGCGGATTTTACAGTTGGAGAGAAGAAGGTGAAAGACATCAATGGAATCCTGAAACAATTGCTTTGCTTCAACAGGCTGTTAGAAGCAACGATTATGAAACTTATAAGAAGTATGCTGAAATAATTAATGATCCGCAAAAAAATTATGCTCAGCTTAGATCTTATCTAAAATTTAAAGAAAGAAAATCTATTCCTATTGAAGAGGTTGAACCGGCAAGCGAAATAGTAAAAAGGTTTGCTACAGGTGCAATGAGCTATGGATCAATTTCGAAAGAAGCGCATGAAACTTTAGCAATTGCAATGAACAGAATGGGTGGATTTTCAAATACCGGTGAAGGCGGTGAAGATCCGGAAAGATTTACAGTTGATAAAGATGGAAATTTAAGAAGAAGTAAAATTAAACAAATTGCTCAAGGCCGTTTTGGTGTTAATATTGAGTATTTAGTAAATGCTGATCAACTTCAGATTAAAATGGCACAAGGTGCTAAGCCTGGTGAAGGCGGACAATTGCCAGGTCATAAAGTTAGCAAAGACATCGCAAAAACAAGATATACAACAGAAGGAGTTGGATTAATTTCACCTCCTCCGCATCATGATATTTATTCAATAGAAGATTTAGCCCAACTAATTTATGATCTAAAGAAATCTAATCCCACAGCTGATGTAAGTGTAAAATTAGTTTCTGAAGCAGGCGTTGGTACAGTTGCAGCAGGTGTTTCAAAAGGAAAAGCAGATCATGTATTGATTAGTGGTTATGAAGGCGGAACAGGCGCTTCTCCGCTTACTTCAATAAAGCATGCCGGTCTACCAATGGAGTTGGGTATAGCTGAAACTCAACAAGTATTAGTAATGAATGATTTAAGAACAAGAATAAAAGTTCAAGTTGACGGTCAATTAAAAACCGGAAGAGATGTAGTAATTGCTGGAATGTTAGGAGCCGATGAATTTGGATTTGCAACATCAGCACTAATTACAATGGGTTGTGTAATGTTAAGAAAATGTCATCTTAACACTTGCTCAGTTGGTATTGCTACACAGGATGGTGAACTAAGAAAAGAGTTTAAAGGTAAACCTGAACATGTAATTAATTTCTTTACATTTATTGCTGAAGAAGTAAGAGAAATTATGGCTGAACTTGGCGTAAGAAAATTTGATGATCTAATTGGAAAATCCGATTTACTAGCAAAAGCTCCAAGAAGTGATCATTGGAAAGCAAAGTTTTTAGATTTATCTAATGTTTTATATAGAATTGATGTTCCTGTTAAAAAGCCGGTATATCATTCAGAAAACCAAATACATACATTAAGCAAATCTTTTGATACAAGATTAATTGAATCAAGTAAAAAAGCAATTGAAAAGGGAATTCCTGTTAGATTTAGTGCCCCAATTAAAAATGAATATAGAACTGTCGGTACCATGTTAAGTTCAGTAATTGCAAAAAAATATGGTTTAAAAGGATTGAAGGATGATTCTATTATTGTTGATTTTGAAGGCTCTGCCGGTCAAAGTTTTGGCGCATTTTTAAGCAAAGGTATTACTTTTAATCTTGAAGGTGATTCAAATGATTATGTGGGTAAAGGCTTATCAGGTGGAAAAATTATAATTAAGCCTCATGAAGAAAGTAAGCTAATTGCGGAAAAAAACATTATTGTAGGAAACGTAGTTATGTACGGAGCAATTACCGGCGAAGTATTTATTAACGGTAAAGCAGGAGAAAGATTTGCCGTAAGAAATAGCGGCGCAAATGTAGTTGTTGAAGGCATTGGTGATCACGGTTGTGAATATATGACTGGAGGCAGAGTAGTAATTTTAGGAAGAACCGGAAAAAACTTTGCAGCAGGAATGAGCGGCGGAATTGCTTACATTTGGGATGTTCTTGGCAATTTCAAAAACTTATGCAATATGGAGATGGTGGAATTATATCCGGTTGAAACTCAAGAAGATAAAAATGAATTGAGAGGACTAATTATCAAACATTTTGAGTATACAAAAAGTAGAGTAGCAAAAAAAGTTTTAGATAATTGGATGGAAGTTCAACCTCAATTTATTAAAGTATATCCAACAGATTATCAAAGAGTTTTAGAAAAAGCAGCAATTGAAAATAAAGATGAAGAATTACTTTCAGAAAAATACAATTAAGTTTTAGGTATAAAAATGGGTGAAGTTAAAGGTTTTATAAAATATAAAAAGAATGATTTTAACAAACAAAAAGTTGAAGACAGAATTAATCATTGGGATGAATTTACAATACCTTTGGTTGAAGAAGAATTACGGATTCAAGGTGCCAGATGTATGGATTGCGGAATTCCATTCTGTCAATCCGGTTGTCCGATCAGTAATATAATTCCCGATTGGAATGATTTAGTATATAAGGGTAATTGGCAAGAAGCTTACAAAAGATTAAAAAGAACAAATAACTTTCCTGAATTTACTGGAAGAGTTTGCCCTGCTCCATGCGAAAACTCGTGTACATTAGCAATCAATAAAGATGCAGTAACTATTAAAAATATTGAAGTATCTATTATTGAGAAAGCTTTTAATGAAGGATGGATAAATTCAGAATTGCCGAATGTACGAAGCGGTAAAAAAATTGCTATTGTTGGTTCCGGTCCTGCCGGATTAGCTTGTGCTGATGAACTTAATAAAAATAGTCATTCTGTGACAGTTTTCGAAAAAAATGAATTTATTGGTGGTTTACTAACTTTAGGAATCCCAAATTTTAAGTTAGACAAAAAGATAGTTCAGAGAAGAGTTGAACTTATGAAATCTGAAGGAGTTGAATTTAAGACGAATGTTGAAATAGGAAAAGATATCTTACTCTCTGAATTACTTGATAAATTTGATGCAATTGTATTAGCTGGCGGAGCTGAGAAACCGCGGGATCTTCCTATTGAAGGTAGAAATCTTAATGGAATTTATTATGCAATGGAATATTTAACTCAGCAAAATAGAACTAATATGGGCCAAACTTTTAATGGTAATAGAATAACTGCAAAAGATAAAAATGTTGTGGTTATTGGAGGAGGAGATACAGGTTCCGATTGTATTGGAACTGCTATTAGACAAGGTGCAAAATCTGTAATGAATTTAGAATTACTTGCACAGCCGCCTGCGGAAAGATCTGAAGATAATCCTTGGCCGCAATGGGCTTTGATTGAGCGTAAATCAACTTCTCATGAAGAAGGTTGTGACAGAATTTATTCTGTAATGACTAAGAAGTTTACTGGTGAAAATGGAAACGTAAAAAAATTGCATGCTATAAAACTTCAGTTTGGTGAAAAAGATCCCAGAACAGGAAGAAAACCAATGAGTGAAATAATTGGATCAGATTTTACACTTGATGCAGATTTAGTATTGCTTGCAATGGGATTTACCGGACCTGTAAAAAACAAATTAATTTCCGAACTTGATATTGATCTTGATGAAAGAAGTAATGTAAAAACAGACGAAAATAGAATGACAAACATTCCCGGAATTTTTGCTGCCGGTGATATGAGGCGAGGACAATCATTAGTGGTTTGGGCAATTAACGAAGGCCGAACAACTGCTCAGCATGTGCATAAATATATTTCAGTTTAAGTAATATATTTATGTAGATTAAATTAAACTTTGTTTGGTGTTAATAGGCGGAGTCGGATCATTTTCTTTAATTCTCCTTCTGCAAATTTCTTCAATTTCATAAACATTTGGAATACCCGTAAGATAAATTGTATCCGGAACATATCTGCTTCCACTATTTTTACTGCTTACCATCCTTCCGGTTCGCATTTGTAAAGCTAAATTTCCATCAAATTCATTTCCGCTGATTTCAATATCACCTGAAAATTGTTCCCAGTCTATTGATCTAATCTTACCTTTTTCAAAAGTTATTAAACGTAATGGTGTTCCAACAAAATAACCACCTTTTTTAAATAACGAAACAATTCCAAAGACTAGCATACTTAAACCAATTAAAACAAAAACACTAATAATTATTGCAGGAAAAGTAATTGGTTCTAAATTTTCAGGACTAGCAACGGTTTCAACTCCATTAGAAGTAAAATGAACTTCATCACCAAGAAAAAGCGGCCATAAAAATGCGTAGACAAAAATACTTGTAAAAGCAGTCCAGACTGTACCGAAGAGTATGATTCCTATTGAACTTTTAACAGGCTTTGCTTTTTTTGCCTTAACAGCAAATTCAATATTTTCAGAACCAATGTTATTTGCAAGATTTTGTGGAAGTTCTACTTTATCCAACATAATTGCCTCAACTAAATTATGATCTATTTTTTACTGTTTACTATCGGCATAACTTCTTTACCAATTAGTTCAATTGAACTCATAAGCTGGGTTTGTGTTAGTCCCGCATTAACCATTTGAAAAGTAAATCTGGAAATTCCGCCAAGCGCTTTGCTGTGTCTAATTATTTTTTCTGCAATTTCTTCAGGATTCCCAACAGCCAAAGCTCCCAATGGACCAATCTGTGCATTAAAATGTTCTCTGGTAACCGGAGGCCAACCTCGTTCTTTACCAATTCTTGTAAATGTTTTAGCATATCCGGGATAATAATCTTCAATTGCTTCTTCAGATGAATTTGCCACATAACCAAGTGAGTGAACACCAACTTTTAATTTTTCCGGAGGATGCCCGGCAAATTTACCTGCTTGTCTATACTCATCAACCAAAGGACGAAAGCGATGCGTTTCGCCTCCAATTATTGCAATCATTAAAGGTAATCCCAACATTCCGGCACGAATAAAAGATTGACGAGTTCCACCAACCCCAATCCAAATAGGAAGTGGGTTTTGTAATGGTCTTGGGTAGATTGCCTGATCTTTTAATTCGGGGCGAAATTTGCCCGACCAATTAACTATTTCATTTTCGCGAATGTTGAGAAGGAGATCAAGTTTCTCTATAAATAGTTCATCGTAATCTTGAAGGCTATAACCAAACAAAGGAAACGATTCAATAAATGATCCGCGGCCAACAACAATTTCTGCACGACCCTGAGAAATTAAATCTAATGTGGCAAAATTTTGAAATACTCTAACCGGATCTGCAGCACTTAAAACTGTAACGGCACTCGCAAGACGAATGTTTTTTGTTCTAGCTGCCGCAGCCGAAAGAATTACAGTCGGTGCAGAATCAAGAAATTCTTTGCGGTAATGTTCACCAATGCCAAAAACATTTAAACCTACTTTATCAGCAAATTCAATTCTTTCTAAAAGTTCCGACAAAACTTTTACATTATTATTTGGAGTACTAACATCATTTTCAATTTTTGTTCCGGCAAAACTATCTATTCCAATTTCCATTTATATTCCTTAAAAACCAAGTTATTGTATTTTGTTAATTATAAAACTTACTGAAACAAAAATATGCGTAATTGAACATATGTTTAATTTACTAATCATTTAAATATTTTTAAAGTAGAATAGCAGCGTTATGATTTATGAGGATGATGGTAAAATTATATTATGGAGAAAACATCTCATGCAAAATTTTGTGCAATTTTAATTGAGTCCTTTTATTTATTGTATCTATTTTTTTGATTAATCTTTGCTTATCAACTGTTCTAATTTGATCTAAAACAATTTGTCCTTCTTTTCCTTTAACTTGACAATTTACTCTTGTTGGATAATTTCTTTTGGTTGATGTTAACGGTGCAATAATAATTGTAGAAATATTTTTATTCATTTCGTTTGGGGAAATGATTACACAAGGACGTGTTTTTTTAATCTCTTTTCCAATTGTAGGATCCAAATTTACCAAGTGAACTTCATATCTAAGATATTCCATTACCAAGTCCACTCCTCATCATCCCAAGAAGATTGATTGCTGAGTGTATCTTGATCCAATAAAATATCATCATTATTTTCTGACATTTTTTGGAAAGCAGCTTCCCAATTTTTTCGAACTTCAGATAATGATTTAATAATTATTCTATCATATTTAACTTCAAGTTCTACTTCATTTTTAATACCGCTTTGATCTATAAAAGATTTTGGAATTCTTATACCGCGAGAATTACCAATTTTTACAACTTTTGTTATCATTTTAAAGCTCCAAAATTATAGTAAATACAATGTAATTACTATAAATTATTTTGTCAAGTTTTTTGGAGGGAAATTTAGGAGAAACTTAAAAGCGATTAGTTCATTTGCTTTTTATAAAGCTTTATTAAAATATTATTTTTGAATTAATTTTCTTTAACTCTTCAGTAAAAGATTCAAAATTATTTGGGGCTATATAAAATTGACCTTTCTCACTCTCAGTTATTTCTAATTTATCGGTTGAAAGTGCATATGATGAATAAATATTCTTTGTTTTTACCACTTTTTTAATATTTGCAATTTTTACACGTTTTCGAAAAATCCAGCATCTTATAAATAATTCATCATTTTCAATTTTATAGTTTGTGCTGTTCCAAACCCATAGTGAAAAAAGATTACTTAATATAAATATTACGATTACTGCAAGTGAATTTTGGAATATTAATAAAAGAAGCATAATTAATGGTAATAACCAAATTGCCATGCCATAAACCTTATCCTTTCTAGGTAAATAATACATAGCCATCTCACTAATTATTAACTTATTTTAATTAAGAAAGTTTATCAGTAGTATGCTGACTGTTACATATTTTCTCATCTTGAACGATGTTTTTCAGCCAATTAATTTGTTCTAAAATAATCTGTAAAAAATTTCTAAACCAATGCTTGGTAAATAAGAATAGTCTACTCCACCCAAAGGACAATCAAGACATATTTTCCTAACCTCTTCATTACTTATTATTCCTAATAATCCAACACTAATACTTAATCCAATCTTTTTTGAAACGTTAAAATCTCTTCCTAAACGAAAATTGACAATTTGAATTTTATCGATGCTGGAGTCATCTTCAGCTCTATAATAAAGATATCCAAATAAAAAGAACCAATTTTTTCTTTCTGAAAATTTACTTGAATCTCCAAAATGAAATCTAATATCCGAGGACAATGAAAATTTATTTTCATTTGGCCAAGTTCCAATATTTGCTCCCAACT
Source organism: Ignavibacteriales bacterium (assembly GCA_020635275.1). GTDB lineage: Bacteria > Bacteroidota > Ignavibacteria > Ignavibacteriales > Melioribacteraceae. The sequence continues at coordinate 746,499 of JACKAA010000001.1, read as the reverse complement.
GAATCTGTTCAAATTGATAATGCATTCCTACATTCATTAATTCAAGAAAACCAATGCCTAAAGAAATATTAATTTTTTCTTGAGGAAAAATAGATTCATGTAATAGCATGAACATAATTATTAAAAGACATAGTTTTTTATACATTTTATAATTGCTCGTTACAATACCTGCATTTTTTAGCACCTGATGGTACGACTGAAAAACAACTTTTGCATTTTTTACCAGCAGTTAGAGCAATTATTATTCCAATTGGTCCACTTATAAATCCCAATATAAACCATCCAAAACTTGAACCGCCTCTTTTCTCAGCTAAAAATATACAGCAAATACCTGAGACTAAACCGACGAGTAACATAAATTGTAAAGTTGAATAAGATGCCATAGTTCCTCATTTAATTTTATTTAAAAATTTTCACACCTTTATTTTTGTTGTTATGTTTATTTATTTTTTTTAACTAAATTTATTATCTGTTCTGATTTTATAACTTCTTGACTAGGCACCATTATCTTTATCTCATTGACTATATTTCCCCAAGGATCACCAACTGCTTCAAACAACGAGTAAACAAATCTTGGCCCACCTTTTGGCTGAATTTTACAAAATAGTATTGGATGAAGATTTTCTTTTTCTAAACAAGATTTTAAATATTGAGCTTCCAAATCATCCAATGTTCCATATACTCTGACCATATTCTGATATATTTCGTAATTGCAATGCTTATTACATAGAAAAAGATTATTAACTTCAAAGCCACATTTTTCACAATATGGCATTGAACAAATAATACAGACTCCTTTTGCTAAATTTTCTTTATGATTTTCACATTGAATATTTTCTTCAAAAAGAGATCCACATTCTGTACAGAATTCATCATCTTCATTTACTTCATTATTGCATTTATCACAAATATATAAATCATTTTTTTCCATTTGTAACTCATTTTATGATTGCATAACTAACTGTTATATTAAATAAACTCTGTTAAATAAAAAATATATTCCAAGCTATTTGGTAAAACTAATTTAACTTAAATAAAATTATTTCAATATTCAATAATAATAACTTGAGTATAATATATGTTGTCTTTTATTATAGAGTCTTAAGGAGTAAAGAACGAATGATTATTTTTTCTTTTTACGTTTCTTTTTTGGTTTTGGTTCGGGCAGTGCTTTTTCTGTTATTCTAATAAGTTCACTAAGCCATTCTCGGTCTTCAAGTTTTTCTTCAATAAGAAATGAAGGTTTAGCTCCGGGATATGCAAATCCCTCTGTAATATTACCAATAAATTCTCTTCCTTTAATTGTGGGTTTAACAAATAATTTATTGTCACAAACCAATGCAACAACTTTTCCATTTGAATAAAGTGCGTACTCTCCGAACATTTTTCTGAATGTTATAATTCCGGCATTTTCAATTTGTTCAGCAACGAACTCCATAAATTCTAAATCGGTTGCCATATAGTCTCGTTTAATTATTAAAACATTCCATTTTCATTAACTAAATTTTCTGGAATAGGCTGAGCCAAATCCCACATTTCAATTATTTTATTTTCAGAGAATTTTAAAATGTGAATTACTGCCATTCCTAAATCATTATTTGATTGCTTTATGAAAGAATGAAACACAATTTTATCATCTTCTTCAATAATGTTTTTAATCTCAAAAACTCTATTTGGATTTTGCTTTGCGCTTTCATCCATAGCAGTCATAAGCGAGTTTGCATCACCTTTAAAATATGCGTTATGATGTTTGAAGTTTTTGTGGATATATAATACAAATGCTTTCTTGGGATTTCCGCATGCGCAGAGATTTAAAAAATCTTTGCCAATTTCTTTACAAGTCATTTTTTACCTATATTAATTTAACTTTACACTTGTATCTTTCTGCCAAAAAGAACTTAATTTTTCTGCTTCTTTTTTAATCTTCAATTTTAATAATTGGGGCTGTTCTTCAAATAAATTAATAATTATCTCTATTTTATCTTTGGAACTTTTTTTCTTCCAGATACCAATTGCTTTGTTTCCCATAATTAGAACAGCACGGAATAATCCGTTTTGATTGATTACTCGACTATGCTGATCATAACTTAATATTGCGCTTCTATCTTTATAGCTAATAATGAATTCATCATAAGCCGGTATAAAGAGTATTTTTTTTTCTGCTTTTTTAACCTCAGAATATCTATGTAAAATAAATTCTGTTCCATTAATATTTTCAATCAGGAAGTCTGTTTTAATTAAATTAACTGCGGTTTGAGCTTCTTTTTTCGTTAATCCCGACCACCAAGCAAAATCCTCTATAGTCGCAGGTGAATGACTTTGAAAATATTTAGTTGCTAATTTTGCGAATGATTCTTCTTTTGTTAAAATATTTTTTTTCGAAACTCTTTCTTCAAGCAAAGCATAAGTTGTATCATTATTCTCTGTTAATCCGCTGCATATTATTCCGTTTAACTCAGCATTCATTAGAATGTGAGAAGCTCTGTTTTCATTTGTTTTAATTTTTGCTTCCTTAAATAATTCATTTATCTTATTTCTATTTAAAGATTTATTTCCTTCTAAATTTTTTTCCATAAATTTAAATGATTTATTTAAAATTGATCTAGTGATTTCTAAATTTCTCAATCTATGTTTTAACAATTGCTTTAATCTTGGAGCTGTCAAATTTAGTAACCAATAAATATCATCTGATGAAACAATATGCCAAGTTGGGCGGAGCAAATGTGTTCTTAATATTTCAAACTTATTAAAGGAAGAATTTATCTTTTCTTCGGTAGAATTTTTTATTCTCAGTCCAATTGCTAGTTTTGCCATAGCAAAATCTTGTGCCTGAATTGCACCCATCCAATTAACTAAATCTTTTGAGCTGGTGAATTTCTTATAGGAAATTTGATGGTTGAAAAACCTTAGTTTTACAATATCATTTTGTTTTAACATTTAATTTAACTGACTGATCCAGCTTTTAATAATATCAGAAATATATTTTTTTAATTTTTCTGCTTCTTCGTAAGATTTAATTGTAATAACACATCTATCCGGTGTGGCCCATTTTATAATTTTATGCGGATCATCTAATTTAAATTTCTTTGGATTCTCTTTTACTTTAGCATCAGTATGTAGAACAAGTTGAATATTTTTTGGCGGGTATAATTTAAATGTAGCAAAGTGGAAATCAATTTTATAGCTCGGTGCATTCCATTTAATTTCTTCAATTACATTTTTGTTCGAATTTTTAATTACATTGCGTAATAATTCAATTCCATCTTTAAATGGATGATCCAAACATTTCATAAATTCATTTACAGTAATTTTTTGTTTCATATAGTATTTTCGATAAAATTAATTTTTAAAATTTAATCCTACTTTTTCTAATTCACTTTTTAATTTTGGAATTGCAGTTGGGCCAATTCCATGTAAAGCTAAAGTATCTTTTTCTGAATATTTTGATAATTCTTTAAGTGTTATAATTCCTTCTCTTTCTAAAGCTCTTCTTACAGGTGCAGAAACTTTTGATAAAAATCCTTCTTTTGGTTTTTTAATCTCTTCACATTTGGGACAAGTTGGGCAATTGCTGCTTTTATAATATTTATGTCCGTTTGAACAAATATGTAAAGTTTTACTTTTCACAAATACCTTTCTGTAATTACATTTATGTGATGTTTAGTATGACCGATAGAGATATGACCAAGAGCTCTTGCAGAAATTTTGTAATCGCCGTTATTTCCTAAAAACTTTGACATTTCTTCAGTTATGTTTTCAAATAAGAATTCCATACTTTTTCTAACTATTAAAAATTCATCAAGCAGACTTTTCATTGATCTGCCTGTAACATCAATATTGGAAGCATATAAATCTTCATCAGCACTTTGTATAAGAGTTTTATCATCTCCTCTTGCACAAACTAATGCACGAAAAGTAAATAATCTGTCCGTATCAATTAAGTGCATAAGAATATCTTTAATAGTCCATTTTTCAGGAGCGTATTTATAATTATGTTTTACTTCCTCAATACTATTAAAAAAATCAATGGTTGATTCAGTATTATTCTTAAATAATTCTATAAAACTTCCTTCTTCAACTAAATTGATATATTTGCCGAAATAAGGATTAAACTCATTTTGTTCTGGTTTATTCATAATATTCTCATGAAATTTATATTTAATTAAACATAATAAAAATAGTACTATTCTTTTTTCCCTTTTAACAAAGCATAAATTGCCATTGCATGTCCATGACCTAGTTGAAATTCTTCTTTTAACCAGTTTATAATTTCTGTTGCTTTTACACTTGTTTTAATTTTACCTTTTTCAGTAAATCCTTTTTTCTCTGCTAGGTTTTTAAAGTCTTTTGGTGATTTACCGGTTTTAGTTTGTATGTTATCCAGATATGCTTGAAATGACATTTACTTCCTCGTTAAATTATTTTTTAGTTTCTTTAAATTTTCTTCAACTCTGAACTTTACAATTTTTTTTATTAACTGTTTTGGCAATGGTTTATCAATAGGAAATTGAACTGCACCTTTTGAGGTTTTGTAATCTTTAAGTTCATCTGCAAAATTTTCAATTCCGCTTGGAGTTGGATAAAAACCAATATGATTTTTATATCCGGCAAAGTGAACTAAATTTCCATTCAGATAATAAGTTGGCATTTGATAACTTATTTTTTCTTCTGCTTTTGGTGCGCATGATGAAATTAATTTTCTTAGTTCATTAAGTGTTGATTGAATAGCTTTTGGAAAAGTTGAGATGTAATCATCAATTGTTTTGAATTTGATATTTTCTGTTTTCATAAATTTTCTTGTAAAATATTAGTTAGAAATTTATTCAAATATTGTATTGCATTTTTGTCATTCTCTGGAAAGTGGGAATCTAGAAAATCTAAGTAGATTCCCGATAAAAGCATTCGGGAATGACAGGTTCTTGTTTTTTCACTCAACATAATTTTTATGCGAACCATCACAATTCGGATATCTTTTTGAATGTCCGCAAATGCAATCCATTAAACCTTTGCCCATAAAAATTCTTTTTGCACTTTTTTCAATTCTATCTACACGAGTTTTAGATTGTTTTGGCTGAGCAAAGTGTAATAGATATCCTCTTTGTCTGCCCGGAGTTAAATTTTCAAAAGCGGCTTTAAAATCTTTATCCTTTTTTAATTTGGATTTTAACTCATTTGGAGTTTCATAATCAGAAGTTTTTTTCAATTCAATTTTTAATCCGGCTTTCTCAGCTTCAATAGATTCAAAAATATATTCCTTAATGGTTTTTTCTAATTTTATAATTTCAGAAATATTATTGAATCTCATCTGTCTGCCAGTTTGAACATTTTCTGTCTGCTGAATCAAAAGTTTCTTCTTATCTTTAAGCAGAACGCCTTTATAAAACAATACTGCACAATAATCTTTGAAGCCATGAATTAAAACAATGTTAGCCTTTTCATAAGTGTAGCATGGATGCTTCCACTTAAAATCTTCCGTTAATCCGGTTTCAAGAATTATTGATCTGAGCTTTGTCAATTCTAGTTGCCAATTTCCAACTTCATTTAAAAATTTGTCAACTTTTGGGTTCATAAATATTCCTAAAATTTATTTTTGATAATGTAAAACAACAGCTCCGGAATTAAAAATTCTTGTTTCAATTAATTTCAAATTTTGTTTGATATCAAAATATTCAAAAAGAGGTTTTCCTTTTCCTAGAATAATTGGATGAACTACAAAGTAAAATTCATCAATTAAATTTTGTTTAACAAGTTGAGATGCTAAACTTAAACTTCCAACAGAAATATTTTTGCCATTTTGTTTTTTAAGATTTTGGATTTCCTCCGAAATACTTTTTGTACTTATCTCAGCGTTATTCCAATTTACGTTTTGTAAAGTATTGGAGAAAACAATTTTTTTAATTGAATCAATTACTTCTGAAAACTCTTTAGTACTTTTATCACTTTGCGGATCATCTTTTGCATTTGGCCAAAATTCTTCCATAAGTTTATAGGTCTTTCTGCCGAATAAAATAACATCAGAATCTCTTAATAAATTTGTGAAAAAATCATGCAGTTCATCATCAGCAATAACAGCATCATGATCTGCAAATCCATTAATTGTAGAATTAATAGCAAAAATTACTTTTCTCATTCTACATACTAATTGGTTGCAAAATACTGCATCTATTTCCTTCGGTATCGATAAAGGATACAAATTCTCCGACACCGGGAATTGGCATTGGTTCACCTAATAATTTTCCGCCGGCATTTTTTATTTTTTCCATTGATTCTTTAATATCATCAACGGAAATTACAATTGAGGGTTGGTTCATTGTTGGATCTTCCAACTTTTGATAGAATCCTCCATTAATTGTGCCTGGCGTTTTTATCATTCCATTTTCACCGGTTTCGGTTGTTTGGGCAACAATGTAATTTCCCATTTCAGGGCCGTACTGAACTGTTCTCCAACCAAAAACATTTGTGTAAAATTCTGACATTCTTTTACTATCTTCTGCTGCCATTTCAAAGTGCACAACCGGATTCATTTTTGCCATGATGTTTCTCCTTTATATTTTGATTATCATATCCACACATAGCTAAGTGGAATTGTGAAATAAATTAATTCATGATTCGACTCCACTCACCATGAATAGCTATTTGTCATTCCCGAATGTATTTATTGGGAATCTATAATTTTTTATTTGAGATTCCGGCTCGGAGACCGGAATAACATTTTTATTTACTTTTTAAATTTCCATGTTCCCAGTTTGTACTTCTCCAGCTCGCGAGTAATTTGCTATTATCACTCCGGTTGATGTAATTAAACTTTCTGTTAAAGTAAATGCTGCAGGAATTGTACCGTCTTTAAAGATTTTTTTCCCTTTACCAAGAATTAACGGATGAATTTTAAGTTTTAATTCATCTACAAGATTATTTTTAAGTAGAAGCTGAATTAGCTCGCTGCTTCCCCAAACTTGAATATCAGAACCACTAGTTTTTTTTAGTTTTTTTATATCACTAATATTATCTATGAATACTGTATTTTTCCAATCTGATTTTTTTCTGGTTTTTGATAAAACATATTTTGTACCTTCATTAATCCCAGGCCAAAAATCAGCATTATGCGGCCAATAATCTTCCCATATCTCAAATGTTTTTCTGCCTAAAAGATAATCTGCCGGCTTCAGTTCTTCTTGTACAACTTTACCATAAATTTCATCTCCGTAAGGTTCAGCCCAACCTCCATATTTAAAATTGCCGGAAGTATCCTCTTTTTGTCCGCCTGGAGCTTGCATAACTCCATCTAATGTTATCATTGATAAAACAATTATTTTTCTCATTTGTTTTCGGCTTTTTATTCGGTAGTAAAATGATTTAAAATTACTCTGGAATTTCAGGCTCTACTAGTTTTGCTAACTGATCAAGTGATTCCTGCCATCCAAGATAACACATCTCCGGCGGAATAACATCCGGCACACCTTCCTGAACAATACTGACATCAGAGCCGCATGAAACCTGTTTAATTGTAATTGTAGTAATCATTTCACCCGGCAAGTTAGGGTCATCAAATTGATCAGAATACACTAGACTTTTGTTTTCAACTAACTCAAGATATTTTCCGCCAAAAGAATGGCTTTTACCGGTCGTGAAATTTGTAAATGACATTTTATATGTTCCTCCAACTTTGGCATTTAGATGATCTACTTTGCATGTAAATCCGTTTGGAGGAAGCCATTTTGCCTGCGCATCAGCATCAAGAAAGGCACGATAAATTTTTTCTGGAGCAGCTTTAAAAACTCTGTGAAGATTTATAGCTGACATGATTTTCTCCTTTAATTTTCTTCAACATGTTTTTTGAAATTATTTAAAATTGCCTGCCATCCGCCTTTTTGCATTTCAACCGGATTTTGATTTTCAGGATCAAACAAAGTTTTTACTTTTGTTTTGTCGCCAAGATCTTCAAAAGTAGTAACAGCTTTTCTACCATCTCCCAGTGTGTAAGCAATTTTTTTGTTTTGATTTATTTCATCGTAAATTCCCCAAAAGTCAAAACCAAAACTTCCATCTTTTGCTTCCATTCGCCAACTGAATTTAGCGCCGACTCTCAAATCATTTTCTGCACTTGGACAGCACCAATCATCAGAAGCAAAATTCCATTTTGTAATGTGTTCCGGTTCTGTCCAGTATTTCCAAACTTTATTAATGTCTGAATTAACAGTTGCTTCAATTTCTATTTTTGAATTTGCCATTTTATTATCCTTTTATTTAAATTTTTAAAATTATCTTTTAATCTAATCATACATTTACAATCTGGTCCGTCTGAATACCATTCAAGTGCAACACCGTTCGGATCAATATTTGGATTCTTTTTTAATTCATCAAAAGCTTCTTTTATTTTTGGAATATTATCTTCGTAATCTTTAACTGTAATAGAATTATAGTTTCCTTTTTTAATTTTGAAAGTTTCTAAGTTTATATTTCCAAACTCACCACTTTCTAATTCTTCAGCGGCAGCTTTATAAATTATTTGATGTTCGGGATTCATATAAGAGAATTCGTAATAATTTCTATTTTTTTTAAAAGAAATTTGTTTGTGCAATGTTTGATGCGCTTCTAAAATTCCATCCGGAAAAGATTTTGCTGTTACACAAAATAAATGTTTATCATCTTCAAGTTTTATTTTTTCCAAATTTATTCCTCTGACAAATCCTTAACTACTTTTAATGCTTTTGGGAAAGCTTCCAAAAAATAATCTTTATAATCATCAGCAAGATCCATTTCGACAGAAAGCTGGGTTTTATTTTCTGAAGATTCTAAAATATAGGTTTCTAACAATCCTGCCCACTGTTTAACTTCTTCACTTTCAAGATCTTCTTTACCGTCTTTAATCATTCCTAAATGTTTAAACGACATTATCTCATTTTCTTTTAATTGATCAATTGTACTGACCATTCCATTTCCTTCCCCGCCCAAAAACAAAGTTCTTCCTCCAATTTTCCAATCCGATTCCATATAAGAACCTTCTGCAAACGCTGATGTCCATTTTCTGTATGTTTCATCATCCCAAAGTATTTTCCATACTTTTTCTTTTGGAGCATTTATTTCTGTTTTGAATATTTCTTTACTCATTTTTATCCTTTCCTAAAATTATTGCAGTCAATACGATTGATAGCGATGTAAAAGTATAGATTAAAAGATTGCTTCGTCACTAGCTCCTCGCAATGACGATAAGAACTAATTTCCTTCATAAGCTTTTTTAAATAATTCTATATCCAGTTTTTTCATTTGGAACATTGCATTCATTGCTCGACGACTTTTAGCTTTATCGGGACCGTTAATATATTTAAACATTTCTGCTGGAACCACTTGCCACGAAATTCTAAATTTATCTTTAAGCCAACCGCACATACTTTCCGTTCCACCTTCAGTTAACTTCTCCCAATAATAATTTACTTCATCTTGAGAATCACATTGGATAATAAACGATACAGCTTCGTTAAAATCAAAATTATGTTCACCTTGTCCGCTCATTGCATTAAATAAATTTCCGTTAAGTGAAAATTGTGCGAATGCTAAAGTTTCTCCTGGAATATTTTCCATCGGGAGATTTGGAGCTTCAAAAATTACTTTTGATTTGGGAAAAATATTTGTGTAATGATTTACAGCATGTTTTACCATTGAGAATTTATCATTTACAAATAATAATGCCGGTACAATTTTATCTGGAGTATTCATATTTGTAATATCAAGCTGCCACGAAATTCCGAATTTATCTTTTACCCAAGCATATTTTTCGCTCCAGTCATATTTATCTAAAGGCATATTTACGCTTCCGCCTTCCGATAATGTTTTATAAAGATTTTCTATTTCAGTTTCTGATTCGCAATAAACAAAAAATGAAACTGATTCATTAAATTTGAAAATTGGTCCGCCGTTTAAAGCAAGAAATTTTTTACCTTCTATTTCAAATTCCATTGTCATTACTGTGCCTTCCGGCATTTGGTGATGTTCAAAACCTTCTTTCTCGAATCGCGATATTGAACCAATTTTTGAATTTGAGAAAAGAGAAGTGTAAAAGTTTACTGCTTCTTCAGCATTTTTATCAAACCATAAATTGGGCATAATTGTTTTCATTTTATTTACCTTTCATTTTGCTTAATTCATTTTCAAGTCTGTCAAAGTTTTCTTCGTTTTTGCCTTTTGTATATTTTTTTATTTTGTCGCGCAGCTCAACTGAATCAAATAATTGCTTAAATGTTAGTTCAGTTTTGGATTTTGCAATTTCTTTGAACTGAACTATTACATAAAATTTGGGATTTACATAATGATCCCAAACGAGAAGTTTATTTTTTTCAACAATTATAAAATTACATTCATTCTTGTAATTCCCTTTGTCTGGACCGTGCATTGTAAAAATCCATTTACCGCCGGGCATAAATTCAAATGTGTGAAATGTATTTGTAAATCCTTTTGGTCCCCACCAATTTTTTAAGTGATTTGGTTCCTCAAAAGCTTTGTAAACTAATTCAATAGGGAAGTTTAAAATTCTTTGAACTGTAATTTCCCGATCAGGTGTTGTGTTTAATATTTCCATATTTTTGTCTTAAGATTTCTCACAGGATAAAAACCATCTGGTGAGAAATGATAATTATAACTTTATTGAATTAAAAATATTACTAATTACTGTTGACCTTTTGAAAAAGCAATCATCCAGTTAATGCCGAATTTATCTTTAAAATTACCGTAATAATCTCCCCAAAATTGATCAGCCATTGGCATAATTACATTGCCGTCTTTAGATAAACCATTAAATAATCTGTCAGCTTCTTCTTTACTTTCAGCCTGAATAGAAAGATGAACATTGTTGCCTTCAGCAAGTTTGAAGCCCATGCATTCGGGAGCGTCAGTTCCCATTAAAATAACATTTGGTGCAATAGGAAGTGCAATGTGCATAATTTGATCTTTTGCTTCTTCCGGAATTTCCTGACCGGGAACATCTTTAAATTTAGATACATTTAAAAATTCACCGCCAAAAACCGATTTGTAAAAATTGAATGCTTCTTCTGTGTTTCCGTTAAAATTTAAATATGGATTTACTGTTAACATAATTTACCTTTCTAATTTTTTTTAATAATTAAATGTGTCGCATTTTCTGTTGATATTTTTTCTGAAATATTATATCCTAAATCAAGCAAATTTATTCCCGAAAAAAGATTTTCTCCGTCGCCAAGAAAAATTGGTGAAACCACAATGTGCATTTCATCAATTAACTTATCATTTAAATATTGCTGAATAACATTTACACCACCGCCAATTCTAACATCTTTCCCATTTGCTGAATCAAAAGCTTTTTTAAGTGCAGAATGAATTCCATCAGTTATAAAATGAAAAGTTGTTCCGCCTTTCATTTCAATTGATTTGCGTGGGTGATTTGTTAAAATGTAAACGGGCACTTGGTAAGGTGGATTATCTCCCCACCAGCCTTTCCAATTCTCATCGAGCCAAGGTCCGCGAGTTGGGGAAAACATATTTCTGCCTAAAATCCATGCCCCGATATTGTTAAATCCTCTTTCAGCAAATTCATTATCAATGCCGGTTGTGCCCCCATCATTTCCCAGTACATTTTTTTGAAATGTTTTTGTTGGAACAAACCATTTATGCAGATTTGGTCCGCCAACGCCAAGAGGATTTTCAAGACTTTGATTTGGACCGGCACCAAATCCATCAATAGATATTGTGAAGCTTTCTACTCTTAATTTTTGCATAATTTCTCCAAAGTGAATTTATATTTATATGATTACACTATATTGGAATTTGTTCGTCAAAATTCTTAAAAAGCATATTTATCTAAATATTAAAAATCTTAACCAAATATAACAGATAATTTGTCTTTTTCTAATATGTAATTACGCCAAACTTACGGGTTGATTACGACAAATCCATTTTATACATTTTCACCATGAAAAAAGTAATTATTTTAGTTCCGCAAACTGCAATACCAGCAGCAATAGTTGATCCGCAATATATGTTTTTTGCAATTAATAATTTCTTCAAAGAAGCCGGTCAGGAACCTTTTTTTAATTTTGAATTAGTAGGACTTACCCAAGAAGTTACATTAAATTTTGGATCAGTTACAATTCACACTAATAATATTATTGAAAAATTTGCACAAGCCGATTTGGTAATAATTCCTGCTATAAGCGGAGATATTAGATCTGCCATTGAATTAAATAAAGATTTTATTCCCTTCATTCAAAAACAGCATAGGGGAGGTGCAGAGATTGCAAGCTTATGTGTGGGAGCTTTTTTATTAGCTTCAACGGGATTGTTAAATGGCAAGCAGTGTTCAACTCATTGGCTTTTTGCAAATCAATTTAGAGAAATGTTTCCCGAAGTAAAATTTGCTGAGGATAAAATTATAACTGATCAAAATGGAATTTACACAAGCGGTGGTGCAACTTCTTACTGGAATTTACTTTTATACTTAGTTGAAAAATACACAAGCAAAGAAATGGCAATAATGGCATCCAAATTTTTTCTTTTAGATATTGATAAATCAACTCAACTGCCATTTAGAATTTTTAAGGGACAAAAAGAACATAAAGATGGTTTAATACTTTCTGCACAAAATTACATTGAAGAAAATTTTACGGAGAAACTTACAGTTGATGAATTAGCTGAAAGATTTAATTTAGGCAGAAGAACTTTTGAACGCAGATTTAAAAAAGCTACAACCAATACAATTATTGAATATATTCAAAGAGTAAAAGTTGAAGCGGCAAAAGTTGAATTAGAAAAGGGAAGAAAAACAGTTTCAGAAATTATGTATGATGTTGGTTATACCGACAGCAAATCATTTAGAGATGTTTTTAAGAAATTTGCCGGAATGTCTCCAGTTGATTATAGAAATAGGTTTAATTAATCTGCAGTTTGAATTTAGATTTAATTATTAAAAAGAATATTAGAAATTTAAAATTCAATAAATAAATTTACTGACCTTAATAATACTTCAATTTATATTATTATTTGCTTTTTTTTGTTGTTCTCTTTTTCGGTTTTTTTTCAAGTTTCGGAGAATATTCCTTTTCTTCAAAATCATCATAAGATTCATCGTATAATTCACTATTTAAAATTTCCAAAATTCTATCAAGTTTTTTATTTAACTGCGCAATTTCTTTTCCTAATTGATTTGTGCCTTTTTCATTATCACTTCCTCTTCTTCTATTCTCGCTACTATTAAATCTTCTATCATCTCTTTCAGAGCCATATTTTTTTTGATCTTTATTTTGATGTTTATCAAAACAGCTACTGCAATAAATTGGCTTACCACTTGTAGGCTTAAAAGGTACCTCACAATCTCTGCCGCAATGATCACATGTAGCTTTGTGCATCATTGGTCTTTCAGAATCTCTTCCTTGTCTTTTACCGAAATCTTTCTTTCTATCTGTTCTTTTATTATTGCTGAAATTTTTCATGTTTTTACCTTAATTAACTTTTTACATTTATAACTTTACACAAAATTTATCAAATTCGAACATGATAAAATTTATTTCATTTTTTGGGTGTAAAATAGGTGTTAACTTAATCTTTAGTTTTTCAAAATGTTGTATTTATCTATTTATCTTCTCTGAGTACTTGAAGATTTTTTGCTTTCCAGTCATTTCTTAAAATGCTTCCATTTTTTGTGATTTAACTTGGCTTGTTCCATTTTAATGGTTCTTCAATTTCAGTTATTTACCAATTTGAATTATTAACATATAAATTTAAATTTCTAAGATGATTTAGTTTTAGATTGTTGTGTCATCGTTCCCACAAAATTTGGAACTCAGAACAATTATACTAGTTCTCCAAAGTGCCACGTTGGTCAAGTAAAATATGTTTCGAATGAGTTTAAACTGAGAGAAGTTGAAGTATTAATAACAAATTAAGTAATTTAGATTCTATAATCCCAATTTGGGGAGATTTTTTACTTTGTGATAATTTAGTGTAAGAGAAATACAAATTTTTAATTCATCTTCAGGAATTTTTTCATCCAAATCAAACAGTATTGCTCTAGTATTTTCGTACTTAAACAAATCGCCAAAAACTTCTTTAAAAGTTGGTACCAATTTACTTGTACATTTAAAGTACATTGCGTATTGATCAGGATTTTTCAGTTTCCAATCAATTCTTAAAGTACTGCCATTTTTTGTAATGTAACTTGGCTCGCTCCATTTTAAAGTTTCTTCAATTTCGGTAATTGATTCATCAAAATTTGCAACATCAAGAATTAATTTTCTGAGATGATTTATTTTGGGTCTGATGTGCTTAGGATATTTTTTAAATTTTTCTTTTACATCAGGATTAGAAATAATTTTAAGTTTTTTCATGATTAGTCATTTATTTATAAATGTTAATTGTTTCATTCCATGAAAGTGGGAATCCAGAATAATAATACTAGATTCCCGATAAAAACATTCGGGAATGACAAGGTTTAACATTATTTTTTAGAAGATTTAGCTTCATTGTTAAAATCTAAACACAAGTTTACCCAAAATTCGAAATCTTTTTTGGATTTAAAACCTTCAGGTTCAACATAGCAATATCCTTTAAAGATTCTTCCTTTCATTATTACTTTTTGATAACCTTTTTTCTTAGAAATTTTATCTTCTAATTTAGGATCAAATCTGCACATTAATTTATCTCCGCTAACATTAATGCACATTTTATCATTTACCAAAAAAGCTAAACCTCCGAACATTTTCTTTTCTTCAACATTTGGAATTTCAGAAAGTGTATTTCTGATTTTCTCAGCTAATTTTTCGTTGTAGGCCATTTTTTTTCTTTAGTTTTTAATTTATCAATTATAAAAACAGCAATAAAAACTTCCAATAAACTTAATGGAACAGCAATAAATAAAATACTAAAAGGTAAAACTCCCATATTTCCAACAACGAGCCACATTAAAACAAATCCTATAAACCATGAAAGCAAAATTGTTTGAATAAAAGTAAACTTTTTTGAAATAATGAAAATTCCAATTGCAAAACAGAGTGACCAAATTCCCCAAACTGCACCATTGATTGGTTCGGATGGAAAAACTAATCCAAGTTTATTATAATGATCAACCCAATAAGACTTTGCTAAAATTTCATTTCTGAAAAACTCAGAAATACTTATCCAGATTGTAGAAAGTAAAATTGTTTTAATATTATTCATTTATCTATTCCATTTTAATTAAAGCACTTTAATTGAAATAAAAAAGAGCACAAACTAATTACTCCCTAATACAAAATAATACTTAATGTATTATAAATATAGTAGTAATAAAATTTGAATATTAAAAGAATTTTAGATAATAAATTGTTTGAATGAAAGGAAACAATGCTTGCAAGCACAAGCATTGTTTAATTTATAAAGTAAAACTATTACAAAGCTTATTCAATATTCGCACTGACAACTGAAGCCATTTGCATCATGTCAATTGTTTGACCTTCTTTAAGATTTGTTAGATCAGTTAATTTGCCTGATTTACTTTTTGACTTTGTTTTTTTGAAAATAGGAAGCAATTTAGCATCAGCTACAATAAATTTTCCTGCATTTTCAGGTTTTCCGTTTACAGTTTTTGTTTGAAGCTTATTAGCTTTAATATAATCCCATAATTTTTGAGTGATTTCAGTTCTTGGAAGTTCTTCAGCACCCAAAAAACTAGCTAGTTCACTTTTTAATTTAACTGGTTTCTTCAAACCTTTTGCTTCTGACATTATAACTCCTTGTTTAATTTAATAAATAATAAAAACTCAAAATTTATTTCTATAATTATAAGTAACAATAAAATGTAATAATTACTTAAATACAACAATTCAGTAAATTTGAAAATCAACATATATAATAGTAATTCAATTTACAATTAGAATATATTTATCAACTTTTACTCTATTTTTAAATATCTAAAACAAATCTAACTGTTTTGCATTTACAATTGAATGAAAAGATTTTCCAAATAACATTAAAACTGAGTCTGTAATTGGCTTTATTTGTTTTTCGATATAATGCTGGTAATCAAAATCTTTGGGATTTAATTCTGTTGGAATTGGTCCGCGTTTAGTGATAAAATAGTTTACAGTTCCGCGTTTTTGATTAATCATTCTTGCTGCCTTAACGTGCGGCGGCTGAGTTTTGGTATAAGCCTCAGAACTTTTTCTCAATCTTTTTTTATAAACTAGATCAGAATTATAACTTCCCGATAGTAAATCATTTACAAAATTTCTAATCCAATTTTCATAATCTTCTTCATTAAAAATCTTAAAATATAATTCATATTGAAAATTCTTTGCAAGTTTCGTCCAATCAGAACGGACGAATTCCATTCCGACAAATTCTATTTTATCCTTAGATATTAAGCCGGCATAACGTTTTTTAGCTCCGCCTTCTCTTCCGCGCATGGATGTTAAAACTAATTTTGAGTAATATTTTTCGTACTCAATTTCTAAATGCGATTCCAAATTGAATTCTTTTTTAATTCTTTTATTCCAATAATTGTTAAGATTTTCTGCAATTGAATTTCCAATTTTATCTGCGTCTTCAAATTTAGAAGTAACATGAACAAATAATGAATCTGTATCTCCGTAAATAACTTTTACATCATCTTTTTCTAAAAACATTTTACTTTGTTGAAGAAGCCATTGTCCGGTACCGGTAATTGCATCGGGCAAATTAGGATGATAAAATCTGCAGCCGTAAGAACCCATAACTCCATAAAAACTGTTCATCAAAATTTTAATTGCCTGAGAAAGATTTTTATCATTATTTTTTTTTGCAGTTTCCCGATGCTCCATTAATTCGTTTATGAAATTGGGCAAAATATGATGTGTGCGGGAAAACTTAATATTAACGGGTGTTTGCAAGGGATTTTCATTTGACAATAATCTTGAAAGGGGATCAATTTTAAATGTTTGAATAATTGAGGGATATAGACTTTTGAAATCGAGAACAAAAACATTTTCATACAATCCGGGTTTGGGATCAAAAACATATCCGCCGGCTGAATGCTGTGTTGAATAAATATCTTTAACATTTGGTGCAACAAATCCCGCTTTGTGAAACTTAGGTAAATAAAAATGATCAAACGCCGCAGTCATTTGTCCAAGCTGATCTAAAAACAATCCGGATAATTTACTTCTTGTAATCAGCTGATCAATAATTCCAACTTTCGCAAAAATTTCAGAAACTAAAATGCAGTCGGTTAAATTATATTCTGCAAATTTTAATTTATCATTTTCAAACAAATAATTTATTTGTTTCACTTTGTCTTGGTCGCTTTCAATTGTCTTTCCGGTTCCAAGCAATTCTTGAGCAACAGTTTCTAATTTGAAATCTTCAAAATTGTAAAACGCGGAACGTAAAGTCATTGGTCCGTCTAGAACAATTCTTCCGCTAATTCTGACAAAGTAACGCCCAGCATTACGTTGAGTTATTTTAGAAATTGAATTATCTCTTCCTATTGTGAATTTTACATTTCTTACTTTTGCACGCTCTTCCAAAATTGTTAAATCGAATCCAAGAACATTCCAGCCAATAATTATGTCGGGATCAAATTTTTGAATATCAGAAATGAAATTTTCTAATATTATTTTTTCAAATTCATGCTGAAAAACAAAATCACTTAATTGTTTGTTTTCATCCCCCAAAACCCTAACAATTTTGTGTTCATTTCCATTTTGAGTTAGATGAATTGCATAAGAGTAAAGTGAATTATCCTTAACATTTGTTTCAATATCTATCGATGCAATTTTTAAATTCGGAGTAAAATTGGTTGGACTAATTTTAGGATTATGAAAAACTAAAGCATTTTCTTGTTTAGAAAATTTTCCTTCAATTTTAACCTGAGCATTTATTCCTTTTTCCATTAAAAATCTTTTGGTTGGAATTACATCACTTTCATAAGTTTTAATATTTTGTGAAAGTAAATTTTCTTCTGCTCTTAATAATTCATCTTGAGTATTAAAATAAATTGCATCAACCGGCTTTAGCGAAAATGATTTTAGCTTAGTTTGTTTGCGTAGATGTGAAAATTGCAGATTAAAATTTTGTGCAGAATGATCAACGAAAAATACTGGTTTATTTTTGAAAATTAATTTAACAGTTCCTTCATCTGAAGTTCCCCAAAAGATTAAAGAATTTCTATTGTTAAAATCATTCCATTCGTCTGTGAAAAGAAAAGCATCTATAAATGAAGGTTTAGAATTGTTCATTAAAAATATATAAACAAATAATTATTTTCTTAACAAATTACTTTGAATTGTTATTCTTCAAAAACTCATCTGTAAAATGTTGCTTACTTTTTGGTTTGGAAAATTTGTTTTCGTTAAATTTTTTTGAATCACCTTTTGGAATTGAAAGGGAAGTCCAATTTTCGCCAGCAATCATTTTACCTTGAAATACAATTTGGCCAACATGGTAAGAATAATGAGCAAGCTGTCGATTTATGGCTTCTACAACAGTATGTCCTTGATTCCTTATATAAATTATTTTTTCCAAATCTTCTTCATGCAAAGGATTAATTGCATCGAACAAACATTTCCAACCTTCATTCCATTTGTTTAATAATTCATCTTTAGTTTTAATGTCATTCTCAAATTCAGCGTCTCTTTTGCGCCATTCTTTTTCTCCATCAGAAGTTAAAAAGTCAGTCCAGCGAGAAAGCATGTTTCCCCAGAGATGTTTTACAATAATTGCAACAGAATTACTTTCTGAATTATACTGCCAAAATAGTTGATCTTCACTTAACTGTGAAATAGTTTTATCGCCAAGCATTTTGTAATACTCAAACTGTTTACTTACACTTAGTAAATAATCATCATTCATAATTTTACCTTTCACTATGACGAAACAATTTTGAGCCACTTTGAAAAAAGCTCTGTATTTATTTCATCTTTCGATTTTATTTTAACGTGTTTCATAACTTTTCCTGTTCCTTCAAGTAAATTAGCTGGATCATTAATTCTTTCGGGATTATAAAATCCAAAAGTAACATGATTTTTAGTTGATTGTAAATAGCAAAAATTTTTCGGATTTGAAAAAACCGGCATATTCCACTTAATTGCTTCAGAAACATTTTTTACATTTGTATGAATTAGTTTACGCAGCGTTTCTAAAATTTCAAATTGATCCGATGGTGCAAAATTTATATAGTCTGAAACAGCTTTGGAGTAATTCATTATTTTATCTAGCTTCAAGAAAAAGCCTTAATCTTCACCAAATTATTTTTCCCCAACCTTTTTCCATAATAAATCTTGTAACAGCTCTGCGAAATCCTTCAAAACCGGTGTGATTAAGTGTGATAGTTGTTCCACTTTCTGTTTCAGCAAAATGCCAGTTAATAATTGTGTTAAGATTCATTTCATTTGGATTAGGTCCGCCTTTAAATGAATATGAAATTTTTTTATTTGGAATAATTTCTAAAACTTCAAAATACATTTTCCCATCCCAGCCGGGGCGAGGTTTTTGTTCTTCCATTTGTAACCAACCTCAGGTTTTACTTGATGACCTTCCCATTGTTTAATTTTATCGAATTCGGTAAAACTTTCCCAAATTATTTCAATTGGTTTATCAAATTGCCACTGCAGATTTATTTCGTTTTTCATTTTTAACTTCTTTTTGTTGTAAATATAAAAAATATTTTTTGTGAAATTTAATCACACTTTTAGAAGAATAAATAAAAGCCGAACTCAGCTAATTTCACTATTTGATCTCCGTGAATTTTCTTAGGTTTTATGATTTAGTAATTTTATTCAATAAAAGTTTTAGCAGATATTAAGGCTAAGCTTCCATTTAGGATAGTTTCATTCTAAAAAACTATTAAAATGTTTTTTAGAAAATTTAATCAATTCTAAAGTTTTACTTTAACTTTAGTTACTTCTTTATTCTTTGGCAAAGTGATATTTACAGTACTTTGAGAGTCTTGTTTAATTGAAACATTCACAATATCTGTTAATTCTGTTAATTGAAAGTTAATATTTGGGATATTATTTTTTATTGGAATTAGTAACCATGCAAAGGTGCTGGATTTTGATATTGATGCAGAATATATTACTGTTGGGTTTGGTTCTTTTGTCCCATATCTCTCGCTAAACCAACCTTGAAAATATGGTTCAGTTTGACCTTTCACAATTTTTGCTTCCCATTCAATATTTCCCATCGGTATAATAAGTAAATTAGCTCCATTATTATTAGCCGGTACAACTTTATTATCTGAAATCTTAATTTCGCAATTTGGTTCATAATGCCAAAGAACTTCTAAATTTCTTGGGCGATCTGTTTCAAAATTATCCAACACTAACCAATATTTATGGTGTAAGTATAAAACTGATCGAGAATGTTCAGCTTTACCTTCCACATTTTCATAACCATCTTTAAATATTCCAAATGCATAATCATATACTGAATTGCTTAAATAATCTATTCCTTCTTCCAATTGTTTTGTAACTTTTTCAGAACTCGCATTTTGGCCATTTCCATCAACCAGAATTAAATTATGAGAAAACGAACTTCTAAAATATCCTCTCCAAACTTTTGGATCAAAACTGAAATAATCTTCATGCGTATATCTTCCACCATCAACAAGCAGATCTTTTCCAAATGCATTGATTGAAATATTAAGTTTATCTCTATGCTGATGCCCGGTTCCATAAGGTCCACTATCAAAAAATGACCATTGCGCTTGAGAATCCCAACTATTTCTCATTATATGAATACCTGCCCACGGAAATGTTACTGTTGGACCAACTTGGGGAATTCTTCCGGAGGTTCCATTTGAAACAATCCAAGTCCAATCATGTCTGTTAAATTTTTTAGCAGCTTCCGATATTAGATCTCTTAAATCTTCATTATCTGAATCTCCATTTAATGGCTGATGACCATCCGGTTTTAAAGAATATGCTAAATAATTATACATTTCTTCTATTCGCCTATTATAAAAATCTGGAACAGGGTGATTAGCCAGCTTAAAATGTTCAGCAACTAATTCAAATCGCTTAAGCGCAACTAATTGTGTTTTTGTAGATAATTCCTTTTGAACTCCATCTGGATAAACCTGATTATTAATTTCCTTTACCATAACTTCTAAAGCATAATTTGCCCACATTTCTGAGTCTTTAAATTCCGGGAAAGCTAAGCCAGCTAAAGCTAAACCATTCATCTCCATTGTTGTCCAGTTGTGACCGACTTTATGAAATTTACGCAGAAAACCAGCTTGGTCGTTGATGCTTGATAACATTAAGAGTAAGGTGGCTGGACTAAATAAATCTTGGTCCCTAAAACCAAAAAATACTTGAGGAAAAACTTCTCCAAGACGTTGCCCTGCTTGAATGGTTCGCCATTCAACTTCTCCAATATCTCTATAATCTAAAACTTTATCATCAAGCAACACTTCGTAAATACGATCTCCAGCTTCAGGTAATTTATGATGAATAGTCCAATCCTTCATTATTCGATCAAAAGCTTTAACATATTTTTCATTTCCTGAATTTTGCCATGCGCTCAAAAGAACATTTAAATATCTAAGACTATTTAAGCTATAACCAATTTCATCGTCCTTTTCAATTCCGGTATAATTCCATTTCCAACTGCCATCAATATTTCTTGGAATTTTTAATGTTTTGTTTCCAAATGTAACAGAATCTTGGCATATAGAATTTGCTGAGTTGATATCAATCGCGTTATTAGTATTGTTAATAACATCAGAGAGATCATGATTACGGAAATAATCAACCAACAATTCAGTGCCCTTTATTGTATCGCCTTTTGTTATTTGGATTTTAATTTCCTCTAATTCTGGCTTTTGCAGATCTATAGCAGCAATAAGTGATCTTATTCTGCTTGGATCATAATTCCATAAATCTTCAACAGAATTTACTTCATCCCACCTTTTTGAATCGGTGATGTTTCCAATGTTAGTATGAATAAAAAATAAAATTATTAAAGAATGTAAAATTGTATGTGTTAACATCTTCCCCTTCTTTCGACAATTAAATTTTGATAAATATACAACTTTATTTAACCAATTTTACAATAACTAAAAGTAATTCTGCTGAAAATTATGTTTGTTAATTTCAGTTCATCTTTTTTTAGGTTAAGTATTTAATTCCAAAATTAAAAACACTATGAAATCCTATTTTACTTTTTGATCTCCGTATATTTTCTTAGATTTTGTACATAAGTAATTTTATTTAATTAAAGTTTTAGGAGAAATTATGGCTAATGCTCAATTTAGGATTAACCTTCCTGAGAATGAACCAATAAAAAGTTATGCACCAGGTTCGCCTGAAAAAGCTGCTTTGAAAAAAAGAATAGAAGAACTAAAAAATCAAGTAATTGAAATTCCTCTAATCATAGGAGGTAAAGAAGTCAAAACCGGAAATATGGAAGATTGTGTAATTCCGCATGATCACAAAACAGTAATTGGCCGTTACCATAAAGCCGGAAAAAAAGAAGTTGAAATGGCAATTGAAGCCGCATTAAAAGCAAGAGATGCTTGGGCTGCAATGGAATGGACAGAAAGAGCTGCAATATTTTTAAAAGCCGGTGATTTGCTAGCATCTCCATATTGGAGAAACACTTTGAATGCCTCAACAATGCTGGCACAAAGCAAAAATGCATTTCAAGCTGAAATTGATTCTGCTTGCGAGTTGATAGACTTTTTCAAATTTAACGCTTATTATGCTCAGCAAATTTATGATCAACAACCGCCTCATTCACCAAATGGTCAATGGAATAAATTAGAATATAGAGCTTTAGAAGGTTTTGTATTTGCAGTAGCTCCATTTAATTTTACATCAATTGCTGGTAATTTACCAACTTCACCTGCTCTAATGGGAAATGTAGTTTTAATGAAACCGGCATCCAGTGCAGTTTATACTGGTTATTGGCTAATGAAATTATTTGAAGCTGCTGGATTTCCTCCTGGAGTTATTAATTTTGTGCCTGGTTCGGGAAGACAAGTTGGCGATCCGGTTATGGCTTCTCCACATTTAGCTGGAATTCATTTTACAGGCAGTACACCAGTATTCCAAAATATGTGGAAAACAGTTGGAGAAAATATTGCTAAATATAAATCATATCCAAGAATAGTAGGCGAAACCGGTGGAAAGGACTTTATATTTGTTCATAAAAGTGCTGATTTAAAAGAAGTTGGAACAGCTTTAATTCGCGGTGCTTTTGAGTATCAAGGTCAAAAATGCTCAGCCGCTTCAAGAGCTTATGTGCCCCAATCTATGTGGAATTCTTTAAAGAAATATTTGATTAAGGAATTAGCAACAGTTAAGATGGGGATTCCGGAAGACTTTACTAACTTTATGAATGCTGTAATTGATAAAAATGCATTTGACACAATTACAAGTTATATCGATTATGCTAAGAAATCTAAAAACGCAGAAATAATTTTTGGCGGAAAATATGATGACTCAAAAGGTTATTTTATTGAGCCAACAGTAATTGTAACAACTGATCCAAAATTTAAATCAATGGAAGAGGAAATTTTTGGACCGGTACTTACTATTTATGTTTACCCAACAAATAAGTATAAAGAAACACTTGCACTTTGCGATCAAACTTCTCCTTATGCTTTGACCGGTGCAATATTTGCAAACGACAGAGAAGCAGTAATTTTAGCAGATAAAATGTTAGTTAATGCTGCCGGAAACTTTTATGTAAATGATAAACCAACTGGTGCAGTTGTTGGTCAACAGCCTTTTGGTGGTGCAAGAGCCAGCGGCACTAATGATAAAGCTGGAAGTTACTTAAACTTAATTCGCTGGACTTCACCAAGAACAATTAAAGAAAATTTTGTCCCTCCAACAGATTATAGATATCCGTTTATGGAAGAAGAGTAAACAACATTTGTCATCCCCGAATGTTTCTATCGGGGATCTAGATTCCCGCTTTCGCGGGAATGACAATATTTTGAATGTCTGTCATACCGGAAATCCGTTTACTAACGGATTATCCGGAATCTAATAAAAAAATTAGATGCCGGTACCTGTCCGACATGAAATTTCAAAAAGATTTTATTTTTTCAAAAGTGGAATTCCAATACAATCTGATGGTTGTGTTATACCTAAAAAATCACAAACGGTTGCAGCAATATCTTCTATATAAACTTCTTCATTTCTTATTTCAGAGGGAACAGTGGAACCATAGAAAATTAATGGAATGTGATTATCATATATATGTCTAGAACCATGTTGTGTCCCTAATTTTTTTTCATTATTCAAATAGAATGTTTTCAAAGAATATAAAATATCTCCGGATCTTTGTTTGTTAAAACCATTAAGAATGTAATTATTAGTATTTCTGGAAGCCGACATTGTTTCTAATTCATTTCGTGTAAAAACTTCTGTTATTTCAGAAACATTACTTAATATGTACTCTTTAATAGTTTCTTGAACTTCACTTCTTGTCAAATTAAGCTTATCTAAAATTTCATAATCCAAATAAAGATTGCGAGAAAAACTTGATTTTATTATTTCACTTGAACCATATTTACTTTCTAAAAAGTCTGTTAAGTTTTCATAAAAATTTGTGTTTTCCAAAACTCCGGCGTCGTGTTTCATATCAATTAAATGCTGAGTGTTTTCCATTCCGCCATGATCAGCCGTGAGAAAAAGTAAATAATTTCCTTCACCTACTTGCTGATCCAGCATTTTAAATAAATCGGCAATTTGTTTGTCTAATCTTAGATATGTGTCTTTTACTTCATAGGATTGAATTCCATATGCGTGACCAATTTTATCCGGTGTGGAAAAACTAATTGCTAAGTGGTCGGTATATTTTCCTAATCCTAATCTTTCATTTTTTAAAACTTCTTTTGCAAGATCAATTAAAATTTGATTTCCCCATGGTGTGTAAGTCATTTTACTATATTTCTCAGCTTCGCTAACATTTTTCAAAGTGTGAGGAAAGGAAGTTTTCCCTTCATTAAAAACATCAGTTTCATAGGGTGAATTATCTTCTGGCAAATCTTCATATGCATTTCCCGACTTATACAAATTCCATTCTTTTTCTAAATATGAATTAACAATACCAGAATTATTAAAATCTGTCATCCACTGTGGTAATTTATTCATATAATAAAAAGATGAGATAAACTTTCCAGTTTCATCATCATACCAAAATGCAGCATCGGCACCTTTGCCAGCAGGGAGAATTGCTCCTCTATCTTTAATAGAGATGCTGACAACTTTTGATTTACCAAAATTATTAAGTTTTAATTGATCTCCAATTGTTGTGCTTAAAAGTTGTTCGGGTGATTGACTTTTACTAATTCCCTCAATAAACATTTTATTGGCAGGACTTATGGCAGTTACACAATTTATTCCCTCATAAGATTTTTTATCTATCCAATCATTTGCAATAATTCCATGAAAATAAGGAACTGTTCCGGTATATATTGAAGCATGTCCGGCCCCGGTTACGGTTGGAACGTAATTGATTTTGCAGTTTGTGAAATTTGTGCCGTTATTAATCAATTTCTTAAAACCACCTTCGTCAAAATCATTATAAAATTTTTCAAGGTAATCATAACGCATTTGATCAACAACAATTCCAACAACAAGTTTGGGAGATTTACTTGTCTGAGCTATTAAATAACTAGATAAAAAAAATATAAATAATAATGATGTAGATAATCTCATATTCTCTCTTTCATTTTTATGAGGGCTGAAAAATAATAAATTCATTTATAAGAAATAAAGATTTAGCATATAAAATATTTATTTAACAATTTCTTAAAGATAATTTTATAATTCCTTAATGCGAAGAATATAGCTTTACATAAAATGATTTTTAAATAATATAATAATTCAATGAAGTTTATTAAATTAGTTACAAATGGATTGTGGGGTTTTGCAGTTTTCTTTTCTGTGATACTTTTCACAAAATTATTTTTGTATATCAGCAACATTTCAATTTCTCTTAATATTGAAGTAATTGATTTATATCATTCACTGGTTGGTATGGTTCTATTCATTTTAGCCAGCATGTCTAAGCAAATAATAAAAAATTATGTGTAAAGAAAATTAATTTAAATATTACTTTTCGATTTCAAAATCTCAATACATTTCGCTAATTTCAATTATAAAAAAACCACAAATATTCTAATAGGAAAAGCATGCCTAAGACAATAAACACTGCGACAGATATTGAATGTGTTGGTACAAAACCTAAAATTATAAAAGAATTTTTTGGACGTGTAAATTCCAAGACAGAAGAAGTTAGTATTGCAAAAATGCAAAGTCCAATTGGATGGTCTGAACCCGGGCAAACTCCTGAATTTGACGAATATACAGTTGTATTAAAAGGATGTTTGCAAGTTGAAACTAAATCTGAAGTTTTGAAAATTAAAGCAGGCCAGGCCATAAAAACAAATAAAGGTGAATGGATTAAGTACAGCACGCCTGAAGAAGATACAGAATATATAGCAGTATGTTTACCAGCTTTCTCACCAGATACGGTGCATAGAGATGAATGAAAATAATTATAAGTATATTGAAGTTTTAAGAACTTTTAGTCAAGTTGATCTAGCAATGATAAAAAGTTTGTTAGATGATAATGTTGACTATTATTTTCATGGTGAAAACTTTATGACGGTCCGACCATTATTAGAACCTGCAATTTTAATGGTAAGTGAAAATGACTTAGCTGATGTTAAAGAATTACTCAAAGATTATGAGCTTAACTATCTAGGTATAAGTTTAAAGACGGATAAAGAGAAAGATATTAAATAAGATTAATGCCCGCCTAAATAATAAAACTTAAAGACTCTGATATCCACCTTAAGTAAATGTTTTTTTAAGACCTATTACATTTTCAAATAATATTTGCTAATATTAATAACACTCATTGTCTTTTATTTTTAGCAGGTAAAAATATGTCAGCTGAATTACGTCCAAGAATAAAAATTGTAACTCAACTCAATAAGAATGAAGTTATTGAAAAAATAAAACAAAAAGTTGAAGATCCAAATACACCTTGTAAAGGCTGGGCTAAAGAAGGTTATGCATTAATTTGTGCACCGGAAAATGACAGACATATTTGGACCCCTCAATTAAATCTACAGATTGATGAAACTGAAGAAGGCACCGAAGTAAGAGGAGTAATTGGACCGAGTGCAAACATTTGGACTGCATTTGCATTTACGTTTTCCATTTTAGGTTTTATCACGTTTGTTGCACTATTTTGGGGACTTTCACGATTAAGCCTGGATTATTCGGCAGATATTTTGTGGGTTGTTCCAATTGCATTACTTATAATTTTTGGTGTTTATATGTTGGCAAGAATTGGACAGCAACTAAGTAGAAATGAAGTTAAACAACTAAAAGAGTTTGTTGAAACAACTTTACAAAAATAGTAAGCAAATATTATTAATAACTTATAAAAATAAATGCCTAGAATTTATCAAATATTAATTTCAAAATATCATTTTTACTTTCACTTGCTTTTTATTACAACTCTATTTTGTCAAAGCTCTAGTTTTGACTTTAAAAAAATATCAAAACCATTCATTAAAAATTATAGTAATAAAATTTATAAAGGCAGTGCTTCAAATTGGAGTGTAATACAAGATACACGTGGAGTAATGTACTTTGGAAACGAAAAAGGAATTTTAGAATATGACGGAAATAATTGGAGACTGATTAAAGTTCCCAACACAAATGGAGCAAGAACACTTGCTGTAAATAATAAAGGAACTATTTATGCCAGTGCCTACGCAGATTTTGGTTATCTTGAATCTAATTCAAACGGTCAATTGCAGTTTAAATCTTTACTTAATTACCTAGATGAAAAAGATAAAAATTTTGGTGAGATGTGGGATGTAGCTGTTTCAGCCAAAGGAGTATTTTTTAAGTCGAAAGACAAAGTGTTTAGAATTGTTGAAAATAAAGTTACAGTTTGGGATTCAATCTATGCATTTAGATTATATAATGTGAATGATACAATATATTCTAGAAATGCTGATGTTGGTCTAATGATGATTGATGGAGATAAAATTAAACTTATGCCCGATGGTGATTTCTTTAAAGACATTGGTGTTTATGATATGCTGCCATTTAATAATGGTTCTAAAAAGATACTAGTTACAACAAATGGAGAAGGCCTTTTTCTTCATGATGGGAAAAAGTTTAGTCAATTTATAACCAATGCTGATGAATATTTAACAAAGAACCAAATATATAACGCTTGCGAAACTGCAAACGGAAATTATGCATTTGCTACACAAAGAGGCGGTGTTGTTATTGTTGACAAACAAGGAAATTTACTCAAAATTATAAATGAAGATTCCGGTTTATCTTCAGATGTTATTTATGATGTGTTCTCTCTAAAACAAGGTGGTTTATGGTTAGCAACAGCTAATGGCATTTCTTTTTGCGAAGAGCCGTCACCTTTTTCAATAATAAACAATAATGGAAAATTAAGAGATAAATCCAATGATGTAGTACGCTTTAATAATAATTTGTATGTCGGAAATGAATTAGGGGTACTTTATTTATCAAAAGAAAATTCTTTGTTTCAATTAACTGAAGGCAGTAATAAACCTGCTTATTCTTTATTAGATGTTGGTAATGTATTAGTGGCTGCAACTAATTGGGGAACAACAACTGTAAATGGCAATATATTAAATCCTGAATTAAACGATAAATTAGCAAATTCAATATTTAACTCTGACGTATATGAAAATAGAATTTATGCTGCTGAATATGGCGGATTCACAGTTTTTCAAAAGTCAAATAAAGATTTAAAAGTTATTTTTGAAAAAGATATAGATACAGATTATTTTGATATTGCAGAGGAGAAAGATGGAAGTTTATGGTTGGCAAGCTATTCCCATAAATTGACCTATGTTTCAGGAGATTTAAATGAATTCTCAAAAGGTTCTGATAAGAATATTAAATACGAAACTTATGATGTCCTTAAAAACTTATCCGCTTATTTATCAAGCATAATTTATCTTCAAAATAAATTGTTGATCTTTACAGATAAAGGCATATTCAATTTTAATAAGTCAACAAAAGAATTTTCACCTGATTCAACTTTGGGTTCAGAATTATCAAATCCAAAAAATAGAATTAACATCATAAAAAAAAGTATTAACAATTCTTATTGGATATTAGCCGAGATAAATGAAAAACTACAAATGGGAAAAGTATTATTAGGAAATGATGGAAAATATGAATGGAAACCAAATCCTGAATTACAAAGATTAGATTTGAGTTTAGTTAGTAATTTTTATCCTGATTATTATTCAGAAAACGCAAAAGAGTTATTATGGCTAAATTCTGATGAAGGTTTAATAATATATGATCCGACAATAAATAAAAATTACAACGAACCATTTTCAACTTTAATAAGAAAAGTTACTGCAAGTAGTGATACTGTAATCTATTATGGAGCTCAAACTGTCACTAACAATAATGGTGAAATAATACTTCCTTATTCAAAAAATGATGTTGTTTTTGACTATTCATCCACCAGTTATGATAACTCCAACGAAACACTTTACCAATATTTTTTAGAAGGTAATGATGAAAATTGGTCACAATGGCTAAGGACGACAAAAAAAGAATATACAAACTTAGCTCAAGGTGAATATAATTTTAAGGTAAGATCAAAAAATATTTATGGAATAATTGGAAATGAAGATCAATTTATTTTTAAAGTTTTGCCTCCTTGGTATTTAACATGGTGGGCTTATCTATTATATCTCTTAATAATTTCACTAGGTATTTTCATTGTTGATAGAATTCAGCGGAAAAGATTGGTAAAAAAAGAAAGAGACAGAGCTAAAATAAGAGAAGCTGAACTAATTAAAACTCAAGCCGAAGAACTTGAGACGGTTGACATGCTTGTTAGAGTAATTAATAAAGCTGATAACCTTGATAATCTTTTTAACTCACTTTTAAATCAGACAATAAAATTTATACCTCAAGCAGAAAAAGCTGTAATATTTTTATTAGATCATCATGACAATCAATATCGAGTTGCGCATTCATTAGGATACACGAAATCAGAATTAAAGACGGTAACTTTTACTTCGGAAGAACTAAAATTAAGATATACAGAAAATTCGAATGAAATTGAAAAAGGCATATATATACTGAAGAATAAGAAAAATTTATTTGAACATAATATTCAAAATGACTTTAAAAATGTAAAGTCAATTCTTGTTATGGAGGTTGAAAAAGAAAATATTATTGAAGCATATGTAGTTTTTGACAGCTTCGCTGAAACAGAATCCTTTGATTTATCAACGGCAAGAATTTTGAATAAATTTAGAGAACATGCAGTATCAGCAATATCAAAAGCTCAATCACTAAAAATACTTCAAGAAAAGAATAATGAAATATTAAAAACACATGAACAATTAATTATTCAAGAAAAATTAGCTTCGCTTGGAACATTAACAGCTGGTATAGCACATGAAATTAAGAATCCATTAAACTTTGTAAATAATTTTGCAGAAGTATCAATTGAATTGATTGAGGAATTAAAAGATAAATTAGAAGAAAATAAGGATTTGCTAAAAGAGGACACAACCGGCGAAATTAAAGATATTCTTGAAAATTTAAATGAGGTTATTTCTAAGATTAATTCACACGGTACAAGAGCTGATAGTATTGTAAAAAGCATGCTGTTACATTCTCGAGGTAATTCGGGAGAACGATCTTTAGTTGATATTAATGAATTGCTTGATCAATATTTAAATTTAGTATATCATGGATTTAGAGCAAAAGATAAAGGTTTTAACATAACAATAGAAAAAAATTATGATGAATCAATTGGAAAATTAAATATTATACCTCAAGATATAAGTCGTGTATTTCTAAATATTCTAAACAATGCATGTTATGCTGCAAATGCTCATAAACAAAAAGTCGGAGATAAATTCGAACCGATTATTATTGTTGAAACAGTGAACTTAAGTGATCAAGTTAAAATAATTATTAAAGATAATGGAAGCGGAATTCCAGAAAATATAAAGAAAAACCTTTTCAATCCATTTTTTACTACAAAACCAGCAGGAGAAGGAACTGGGCTAGGACTTTCACTTAGCTACGATATTGTTGTTAAAGAACATGGAGGTCAAATATATTTTAATTCAGAGGAAAATAAATTCACAGAGTTTATAATAATATTACCTAAAAAAGAAAATTAAAATTAGTTATTGTATTAAGGGGAATAGATGAAATTATTAGTGGTTGATGATGAACAGGATGTTCAGTTTTTATTTAAGCAAAAATTTAGAAAGGAACTTAAATCTGGAGAAGTTCAAATTAAATTTGCTTTTAATGGACAATCAGCTTTAGAGTTTATTGAATCAATTCAAAATAGAACAGACTATTATGTTTTAACAGATATTAATATGCCGGAAATGTCTGGAACAGAATTATTAAAAAAAATAAAAATTAGATACCCTGCTTTAAAGGTTATAATGATTACTGCTTATGGTGACGAACAAAGTTATAGCTTAGCTTTAAAAAATGGTGCAGACGATTATTTTACCAAACCTCTTGAATTCAATTTATTGAAAGAAAAACTACATTATTTTAATCAGGTATAAGATTATGAATGAAAACCAAAATTTAATATTAGTAGTTGATGACGAACCGGATTTAGAATTTTTAATTCAGCAAAAATTCCGCAAAAAAATTAGCTCAAATGAATACGAATTTTTATTTGCACAAAATGGAGCTCAAGCTTTTGATATTGTTAATAATAATGAAATGATAAATCTAGTACTGACCGATATAAACATGCCGGTTATGGATGGTTTAACTTTTCTAACCAAAATTAATGAGTTGAAAAACAGATTGCTAAGATCAATAATTGTTTCTGCTTATGGTGATATGGAAAATATTAGAACGGCAATGAATAGAGGAGCATATGATTTTATAACTAAGCCAATAAACTTAAGAGATTTGGAAATAACGATTGAGAAATCATTAAAAGAGATACAAACTTATAAACAAGCAATTAAATCAAGAGAAAAATTAATAGCATTTCAGCAAGAGCTTGATATTGCAACAACTATTCAAACATCCATACTTCCCAAAAAATTTCCGGCATTTCCTAATAGGCCTGAGTTTGATATTTATGCAAAAATGAAAACTGCAAAAGAAGTTGGAGGAGATCTATATGATTTTTTTCTTATTGATAAATATCGTTTAGGAATTGTAATTGGTGATGTTTCTGGCAAAGGGATTGCGGCAGCTTTACTAATGGCGGTCTGTAGGACTTTAATTAAAGCAACAGCAAGCAAAGGACTTCCAACTGATAGAGTATTATATGAAGTAAATAATATTCTTGTTAACGAAAGTCCGGCGAATATGTTTATTACTCTTTTTTATGGTATACTTGATACACGAAACGGTTCGTTTGAATACTCAAATGGTGGACATAATCTTCCATGCCTAATTACAGAGTTCGGTATGATTGAGGAACTTGAAAATATTGGAGGTTTATTGCTAGGTGCAGTAAGTGATGTTGAGTATGAATCAAATATAATTAAGCTTAATAAAAATGAATCAATTT
Source organism: Ignavibacteriales bacterium (assembly GCA_020635275.1). GTDB lineage: Bacteria > Bacteroidota > Ignavibacteria > Ignavibacteriales > Melioribacteraceae. The sequence goes on along the minus strand of JACKAA010000001.1, from coordinate 713,955 downwards.
TTCTTTATACTGATGGTATAACCGAATCTTTTAATAAAGATGATATAGAATTTGAAGAATATCGGCTTTTCGAAACTCTTAAAAAGAATAGTAAAGAAAATGTAAAAGAAATTGTTGAAAATGTTATAAAAGAGGTTATAACATTTTCAGATGGTATTCAACCATCAGATGATATGACGTGTTTAAGTTTAAGATATTTAAAATGATGACACGGTTTTGATTAAGAAAATATGTAAAGTAACTACTTAATATAATTACTTATTGTTCTGATTCAATTTGATCTAAATTTTCCAATTCAATTTTTATTCCTCCAAATTTTTTGGAAATTAGATTATATAATAGAACTATTACCGCATTAACAACAGATCCCAAAACCGCATAAAAGATCGGAATAAGTAAAATAAAAACACCACCGAAAAATGGTAAAATAGTTGAATCAAAATCGCTTGTATCAGGCAAAAAAGTTGAAATTGCAGAAACCAATAAACCGAGAGGTAAAAAAATTATTAAACCTAAAATTAAATACATTAAGAACGAATAAATAATTACACTACCAATATCAATACTTTTTAATTTATACATCTTTCCTCCTTATAATATTTATAGTTTTACGTGAGAAAACAAATATTGTGCAATTATACCTGCAATTGGCGGAAAAATAAAAATTGATGCTAAGCGAATAAGAGTAAATTTCCAGCCAAGAATTCCAACTTCCATTGGCAAACGGCCAACTGCCCAAAGTGACCATCCTGTTAAAAAAGCAACCATTGTTCCAACGCTTGCGCCAGATTTTAATAATCCAGCTACAATTGGTAAGCTAACATAAGGTCCACCTGGAGCTAATCCGCCTACGATTGATCCAATTAGAATTCCTTTAAAGCCGGATTCATTACCTACCCATTTTGAAAGCATTTCTTGAGGAAGTAAAACTTGAACCATTCCTGCGACAATAAAAGCAAAAATAAGCAGCGGTAAAATTTGCCAAGTCATTGTGAAAGCAGATTTTAAACCAATTATATATTCGCCATTTCCCTTACTGTAACCAATAAAAACCAAAGTTATAGCAATTATTCCCATAATAATTGTTGGAACTAGCATTTTAGAATTTCTCCTTTTCTTCGACAATTTTATTCCTCATATGAATTCATACTAATTTTTATTTAATGTTTTTCAAAATCAGAAATAACTTTATCAAACCAATCATTTGTTTCTTCCTTTATAATTTGACGTTTTTGATCAGCTTCAAACCAATCAATTGTGTTTTTTATTCCTTGTTTAAAAGGAATTGTAGCGGTAAAATTTGGCACATATCTTTTTATTTTTGAATTATCAAAAATAACACTATGAGCTTTATCTCCAAGTAAACCGCCGGTTAAGTTTTCATCATATTCAGCAAGAACCTCTGATGGGATATGTACAATATTTGCTTTGTTACCTACCGCTTCAGCAAGTGCTTCATGTATTTGATTCCAGGTTAAAATTTCATCTGAGGTAATGTGGAATGATTCTCCAATTACTTGTTGATGCCCAAGAAGTCCAATAAAACCTTTTGCAAAATCTTTAGCGTGCATAATTGTCCAAAGTGAAGTTCCATCACCATGAACAATAATTTTCATTCCTTTTTTGATTCTGTCAACAATTGTATATTCTGTCCAACCGCCAATTGGTACTGGAATAACAGTATCATAAGTCAACGAAGGTCTTACAATTGTAACTGGAAAATCATTATTTCTATATTCATTCATTAATGTTTCTTCGCATTCAATTTTATTTCTTGAATATTGCCAAAAAGGATTTTTAAGCGGAGTTGATTCAGTTATAAATGGAGAAGATGGTGGTTTCTGATAAGCAGATGCCGAGCTTATAAAAATATATTGCTTCGTTTTTCCGGAAAATAATTTTATATCATTTTCAACATCTTGTTTTGTGAAAGCAATCCAGTTTACAACAACATCCCAATTATGATTTTCTAAAACTTTTATGCAGCTTTCAATATCAGAAATATCACCAATTATTTCGTTTGCACCTTCAATTTTAACATTTCTTTTCCCTCTGTTTAAAAGAAAAAGGTCAATTTCATTTTTAACACAAAGTTTACTCACTTCTGTACTAACATTTCCGGTTCCACCAATAAATAAAACTTTCAAGTAACTCCTCACATTTATTCTTTCAAAATGATTTGTTATAATATAAATATATTTGTAAAAAGTTTTTGAAAACAGAACAAAGATAAGAAAGGCTAAAATAATGCAGCGACCTGAAAATTTAATTCTAGTAATATTTGGCGCTTCGGGCGATTTAGCAAAGCGAAAATTAATACCAGCATTAATTGAGTTATATCATCAAAATTTAATGCCTGAAAATTTTGCAATTTTGGGTGTAAGCAGAACTGATTATTCTGATTCAACATTCAGAACGGAAATGACCGAAAGTATAAACGAATTTCTTGATGATAAAGATATTTCGAAAAAAACAATTAATGAATTTGTTAAAAATCTATATTACCAGCCAATTGATACATCTAAAGCTGATGATTATGGTTTGGTTAAAAATAAGCTAAATGAACTGAATGAGAAGTTAAATACAAATGGAAATTATATATTTTATCTTTCAACTCCGCCAAGTTTGTATGAAGTTATTCCAAAATATTTAGCTCAGCAAGGATTAAATAAAAATCAAAATAGAATAAGAAGACTAATAATTGAAAAACCATTTGGATATAATTTAGAAACTGCAATTAGCTTAAATAAAAAACTTCTTGAAGATTATGAAGAAGAACAGATTTATAGAATTGATCATTACTTAGGAAAAGAGACGGTTCAAAATTTATTTGTTACGCGTTTTTCAAATGGAATTTATGAACCTTTGTGGAATAGAAATTATGTTGACCATGTTGAAATTACATCTGCAGAAAGTTTAGGTGTTGAAGGAAGAGGCGGTTACTATGATAATTCTGGTGCACTAAGAGATATGGTTCAGAATCATCTTTTGCAGATGGCCGGCTTTGTAGCAATGGAGCCGCCGTCATCATTAGATTCCCGAGCTATTAGAAATGAAACATTAAAAGTTTTTCAATCATTAAGACCAATTAAAGAATCTGAAGTAAAATCATTTTCAATTAGAGGACAATATGTAGCTTCAAAAATTAAAGGAGAAGAAGTCTTAGGTTATAGGGAAGAAAAAGGTGTTAATCCAAAATCAAAAACTGAAACTTATGCCGCATTAAAATTTTATATAGATAACTGGCGTTGGGGCGGTGTTCCATTTTATATCAGAACCGGAAAAAGACTTCCAACAAAAGTTACAGAAATTGTAATACATTTTAAGGAAACGCCGCATTATCTTTTTAGTAAAAAGACAAATTCAGAGGCATGTAATAAGTTAATTATTAGAATTCAGCCTGATGAAGGAATTTTGCTAAAGTTTGGAATGAAAGTGCCCGGAGCAGGATTTAATGTTCAAAATGTAAATATGGATTTTCACTATAAAGATATATCTGATGAAAAAATGCCAAACGCATATGAAAGATTACTGCATGATGCAATGTTGGGCGATTCAACTTTATATGCCCGAGGTGACGCAGTTGAAGAAGCGTGGAAGTTTATTGCTCCAATTCAAAAAGTTTGGGAAAGTGATAAATCAATAAAAATTTACGGTTATCCGGCTGGAACTTGGGGTCCTGAAAAAGCAGATGAATTAATTGAAAAACAAGGTATTACTTGGAGATATCCTTGTAAAAATTTAGCTGATGACGGAAAGTATTGTGAGTTGTAAATAAAGTTTTTTTTTAAAAGAGAAAGAAAACTAAACAGATTAAAATATTATGAAATACATATTCGAAACAAAAGAAGAAACGGTAAAACAATTTGCTGAAAATTTAATTTTACTGATTAAAAAAAGTGCAGTTGAAAACAGAAAATTTAATATAGCTCTTTCTGGTGGGAATACTCCAAAGATTTTATTCAAATTTTTAAAACAAAACTATTTGCAAAATGTTGACTGGAAAAATGTTCATTTTTATTGGGGTGATGAACGTTGTGTTCCGGCGGAAAGTGATGAAAGTAATTATGGACACGCTTTTAATTTATTTTTAAATTCTGAAAAAATTCCAAAGGAAAATATTCATAGAATAATGGGTGAAGCTAATGCTAAAGAAGAAGCAGAAAGATATTCTAAATTAATTCAGAATAACTTAAAATCAGAAAATAATTTTCCGCAATTTGATTTTATTATGCTGGGATTAGGTGAAGATGGACACACCGCTTCAATCTTTCCAAATCAAATGGAACTGTTGACATCTGCTAAAATATGTGATGTTGCTGAGCACCCAATAAGCGGACAAAAAAGAATTACATTAACCGGTCCATTAATAAATAATGCAAAAAACATTTCGTTTTTGGTTACCGGAAAAAGTAAGGCAAAAGTAATTGAAAATATTTTTGAAAAAAAAAATAATTATAATGATTATCCTGCATCACATATTAAAGCAATTAATGGAAATTTGACCTGGTTTTTGGATAAAGAGGTTTCTAATAAACTATAATATTTATTAGTATATTGGTAAATCTTATTATTTTTTACAAAACAACATAATTTAGAAAGGGGAAAAATGGGGAAGAATATAAATAAAATCCTAACAGTATTATTTTTAGCAATAATTATTTTTGCTTGCAGTGATGATAAAAAATCATCAACTGAACCTGAATTAGTAGTTGATCAGGATTTAGTTGGAACCTGGGTTTTAACTCAAATTACAAGTCCGGTCACAGCATCTCCGGAGACATTGGGATTATCTCTAACAGCAGTTTTTAATGATGATGGAACTGTTGAATTTACTACCATTGATTCTGATGGAACTACTGTAGATACAGGAACTTGGGGGACATCAAATGGTACACTGACTCTTGAAATTGAAGGCGAAAGTCCGGCTTCTTCTGCTTATTCAGTTACTGGAGACAAAGCCACCATTAGCGGATTTCCAGTTGAGTTTCAAGGAAATGTTGTTATGGCAGGCTTAGAATTTACAAAACAAGGCTAAGATTTTTTAAAATATTGCTTCAATATTTAATGAATAATTTCTTATTGGAGCAATATTTCCTATAAGTTCTACATAGTTATAATTTAAGAGATTTGTTAAATTAAAAAATATTCTAAAAGGCAGATTTAAAGAAAATAAATTAATTCCAGCATTAAGATCAACAACATAAATTTCTACTCTTTTATCTCCATCCGGAACAATTCCTAAATCAACCAATTCAAAATCAATGTTTTCAACTCTGCTTAAATATCTAAAATCAATTCCGGCTTCGAACAAATCATAATCAAAGTCAATTGCAAAAACAGCTGAGTGTTTAGGTCGATATTTTAGCGTTAATTTATTTTCAATATCTCTTGCCCATAAATAAATATATCCCATCTTTAAATTAAGGTTAGAAAAAATTGATATTGTGCTGTTAAAATCTATTCCTTGTATTCGTGCTCTTGTTACGTTATTAAAAAATAATTGACCGTCTGCCGGATCAAATCCCGGTTCAATCATATCATAATATTCATTGTTAAAAATTGATAAATCAGCCATAAAATTTTGACTGAAAATATGATTTATTCCTAGTTCAAAGGAATAACTTGTTTCTGGTAATATATTAGGATTTGGTTTTACAGTAACCCCGCTTGTTGTTGTTGAAGTAAAGGCTTCTGCTAAAGTTGGTGCTCTAAAACCCTTTGAGGCTAAACCTCGTAAAGTTGTAAATTCATTTACTTTATAATTTATTCCCAATTTTGGAGAAACAGAATTTGTGCTTTCTAAATCTGCCAGTTTGTTAAAATCAAATCTTAAGCCAAAAGATAAATTTAACTTTTCAAAAAGTTTATAGTCTGCTTGCGAATATGCGCCAAAGGAATTGGAGTTTCTAGTTCCAAAAATATTTGAGGACACATTATTATATTGAAATTCAAATCCGGAGACCAAATTGAAATATTGATCTGGTGAATAATTTGAACGAATTTCCGTACGATACATTTTGCTGTCTGAACTATTTTTTGTCTCCGAATCGTCTGTCCAATAACTTATGTAAGCATTTGGCAAAATTGATAACGAAAATGCATCACTAAATTTGTGATTGAAATTTAATCCTACAATTGTTCTATCTGAATTAGTTGACTGACCAATATCAGTATCAGCCGGTGAAAGAGCATTATTTAAATCTTTCCAATAAATAAATGTTCTTCTATCTCTAGTGTATCCGGTCCCAATTAATGAAAGTGAAGTGGATTCTGAAAACTGATAATTTGATTTTAGAAAACCTCCAAACCTTAATTGGTAATCATTTTTTCTGTAGCTGTAATCTTCAAAGCGTGTAATTGAACCTGATAAACTTAATTTCTCAAAAGATCTTGAATGAGAAATAGTTTGACTGTTAAATGATAAAAGTTTGTCAGTCCATTTCCATTCATCAAATGATGGTGTATCATAAATTCCATTTTGAATTTTTACAAATGTCACGGGATTTGAACTAATTTCTTTAGATATTATATTAACTACTCCTCCAATTGCCGATGAACCGTATAATGAACTTGCCGATCCCTTAATAATTTCAACTCTGCCAATTTCATTTACCGGCACTAGCTCCCATACAATATCACCGGAATCGGGAGTATAAATTGGAATGCCGTCCATTGCTACTAAAACTCTTGTTCCGGCGCCTCTGCTGTATCCGCTAGATCCTCTAATACTTATTTGATCATCAGTCATTGTAATACCGGGCACATATCTTAAGGCATCATCAATTTGTAAAAAATTTTTCTCAGAAAATATTTTTTGATCAAGTATGTAAGAACTTGCCGCTAATTCTCTAATATCTTTGGCGTATTTATTTGCAGTTATTATAAGTTGATCAATTGTGTAGCTAAGTGGAGTTAAAACAAAATCAATTTCTTTAACATTTTCATCAAGAGTAATTATTTCTGACGTAACTTTTGAATAACCTATCATGCTGACAGATACGATGTAATTTCCTTTTTTCAATTTTAATATTTTGAAATTACCTTTTGAATCTGTTGCTGTTCCGATTAATGTATTTTCAACAATTACATTTGCTCCAATAATTGCTAAACCGGATTCATCTTTTACAGTTCCGTGAATTTCACCGTTTTGAGAATAAATTGCTGCTGACCAAATAAATATTATGAAAACAATTTTATACATTAATTTCTTTTATCTTATTTTAGTTAGGCTCAATAATATTTTTAATTTTTGAAAGATTTAATATTCCGCCCGGCGGTTGAGGGGGAAGATTATTAAAATCACAATGAATATCTAAACTATCAACATATTTTGATTCTGGAATTAGAATTTGACCAGGTTGTGTAGAATCATTATCAGTATAATAAATTCCAACAACTGTCCAATCTTTTCTGCTTAAAGAAATTGTATCTTTTTCAGATTGGGCAACAGCTAAATAGGAATAAACACCAGGTTCAACATTAGAGATTAAGGATATATCATTTGTTGAATATTTATAAGTTTGAGAACCAAAAGGAATAGATTCGCTAACATATTTAAGATTAAACACATTAAAATCAGCTTCTGAATTTAGAGGATCTTTAAATAAAACAATTAAGGTTTGTTTAATTTTCGAATTCCATTCACCGGAAAAAGTAATTGTCCCGCCAAAACCAACTTTTGGGTCAGCCAAATCTGGCGAAAGTCCTTGATCGCAAGAAACTACAATAATAATTAAGATAAAAAGTAATTTTTTACTCATCATTTACATAAAATAAGAAGCAAAAAATTAAAAAACCATATGCATAATTAGTTATAAACTAAATTATGCAAAAATGTGTGATTTTTCAGATTTATAGATAGGGATATCAAATGAAAAAGTTGTTCCTTTGTTGGGTGTGCTTTCAGTAAATATTTCTACATTGTGAACTTCTAAAATCTTTTTAACAATTGCTAAGCCTAAACCTAAGCCTTTTGATTTATTTTGACTGCTGGCTTGATGAAATCTATTATATATATTTGAAATTTGATCTTCACTAATTCCAATTCCGCTGTCAGAAATTTTAATTCTAATAAATTCATTTTCTTTAGACAGTTTAATTACAATTGATCCTTGTTCGGGTGTAAACTTTATTGCGTTATCAATTAAATTCTGAAAAACTTTTTCAATCATTCCAATATCTGCAATAACTAAAGGTAAATTTTGCGGTGCATCTATAGTTAAAGTTATATCTTTTGATTCAACAAGAATTAGATTTTTATGCCTAATATCTTGTGCCAATTCAGAAAGTTGAAAAGCCTCTAAATTTGGTTTTGTTTCTCTTGCTTCTAGTTTGGAAAGTTCAAATAGTTCTTCAACAAGTTTTTTTAATCGTTCGGTACTATTTAAAATTGTTTTTAAATATTCCTTCTTTTGATCTTCTGAAATTATTTCACTTTTCATTAATATTGTTTCAACGTAACCGTGAATTGTTGCCAAAGGAGTTCTTAAATCATGAGAAACATTTGCAACCAACTCTCTGCGCAAATTATCCATGGTTTTTAAATCTTCCATGTTCTGTACAATTGTATCAGCCATTTCATTAAATGAATTTGCAAATTCTTGTAGTTCACCTGTTTGCTTAAGCTGAATTCTAGAATCTAAATTTCCATTTTTAAATTTTCTAATTACTGAAACCATTTCCCTTAAATTTTTTGTAATAACTAAAAGAGCAATAAAGGTAATAATTATAGCAGCAATTAATGTAATTGTTGTTGATCTTAACGCTAGCCTTAGCATAAAACTGCCGAATAAAAATTGAGCAGCGTTATTAAATTCTTCACCGCTCATAACTATATATAAATAACCGCAAAGTATTTCATTCTCATAAACTTCTGCTGCCGTAAATGTTGCATGAGCATCTGGAATGCGGGGATTATTTCCCATAACAAAATTCTTGCCTTCATTTGAAACAAATTCTTTAATGGGCTCCAAATCAACAGATTTTAGTATTATTTTTTTTTCCGGTGCATAATAGGTTAATATTGTTCCATTCGTATCTAAGAGATATACTTCTAAGCTGGGATTTATTACCATAATGTGATGGAACAGTTTCTTTAGAACCTTACTATCAGGTTTTCCATTAGAAAAGAATTCATTTTCATTAACTATTTGAGGAGCAATTTGCGCTCCCATTTTTTGTGCAGCTTCTTGATAATACATTTCTGCTGTCCAAACTGCAATGTAAAGATAAACAGCTGATAAAATTGTAAGTATCAACAAAAACGTTGAACCAATTTTCCAGGTAAGACTATTAAAAAAATATTTTAAACGCTCTTTCATATTTTAAATTATTCTAATGAATCATTAAACCAATATCCAACACCCCAGGAGGTTCTAATATATTTTGGATTTGATAAATCTTCTTCAATTTTTGATCTTAATCTATTTATATGTGAATTTACAGTATGCTCATAACCATTGTATTGATAACCCCAAACAGTATTGAGAAGTTGCTCGCGAGTATATGTTCTGCCCGGATGTGAAGCCATTAAATGCAGCAAATCAAATTCTTTTTGAGTTAGATCTATTCTTTCATCATTTAGTGTAACTCTTCTCTTTTGCGTGTCAATTTTCAACTCGCCAATTTGCATAATCTTATTATTGCTCTCTTTTTTCTGAACAGCATCAACTCTTCTGAAAATAGCTTTTACTCTTGCAATAAATTCTCTAATACTGAATGGTTTAGTTAAATAATCATCCGCGCCAATTTCTAATCCAAATACCTTATCAAACTCTTCCGATTTTGCGGTTAACATTAATATTGGAACATAAATTTCTCGTTTTCTTACTTCCTTGCAAATTTCTATTCCATCAATATTTGGCAGCATTATATCCAGAACAATTAAATCATATTTTTCACTAATTGCCAAGTCTAAACCAATTTTACCATCGTTTGCTTTTTTTACTTCACAATTTAGATCTGTAAGATGTATTTCCAGTAAATCAGAGATTTCTTTTTCATCTTCGACAACTAAAACTTTTCTCATCATTAAATCCTTTATTTTGGTTGTAATTTAGAATAAAATTATCACATAATTATCACAGAGTATAAACAAATATTTTAACAATAGAAATAATTAATAATCTAGATAAATAAAGAATTTACTAAATGAAACACATGATTTTCTTAATTTTATAAATTAAAGAATCGAACATATATTAAGAAAGCGAATTTTAATGAAACACGTTGTAATTGTGGGTGGAGGTTTTGCCGGACTTAATGCGGCTAAAGTTTTAGGAAAATCTGAAAAAGTAAAAGTCACATTAATTGATAAAAGAAATTATCATTTATTCCAACCCTTACTTTACCAAGTTGCAATGGCTGCATTGTCTCCTGCCGATATTGCTGCTCCAATTAGAAGCTTGCTATCCGAGTATAAATATGTAAGTGTGATACAAGATGAAGTAAAAAATATTGATCTTAATAATAAAATTGTAATAACTCAAGAACTGCAATTCAATTATGATTATCTAATTATGGCATTGGGAACCCAGCATGCATATTTTGGAAATGAAAAATGGGAAGAATTTGCTCCGGGACTAAAAACTATTGAACAAGCAACGGAAATTAGACGAAGGGTTTTAGTTGCATTTGAAAAAGCAGAAATTGAGAATGATCCTGAAAAGAAAAAAGAATATCTTACTTTTGTAATTGTAGGCGGAGGTCCGACTGGTGTTGAACTTGCCGGTGCGATTGGAGAAATGACAAGATTTACATTATCTCGCGATTTTAAAAATATTGATCCAAAACTTGCTAGAATTATCCTCATTGAAGCAGCTCCCAGAATTCTTACAATGTATTCAGAAAAGCTTTCCAGTAAAGCAGTTCGTGATTTAGAATCGTTAGGAGTCCAAGTTTGGACGTCGAGTAAAGTGACGAATGTTAATGAAAAAGGTGTTGAAATAGGTGAAGAAATTATCAGATCAAAAACTGTACTGTGGGCTGCCGGAGTTAAACCTTCAAAATTAAATGCTAGTTTGGGTGTTGAACTTGGACCAATGGGAAGGGTTTTAGTACAAAAAGATTTAACAATTAAAGTATATCCTAATGCATATGTGTTGGGAGATCAGGCATTATTTATAAATAAATATGAAAAACCTTTGCCTGCTCTAGCTCCTGTTGCATTACAGCAAGGCAAATTTGCAGCTAAAAATATTTTGCTGGAAATAGAAGGAAAACCAAAAGGAGAATTTGAATATAATGATAAAGGACAAGCTGCGACTATTGGACGAAGCAAAGCAATAGTTGAAACAAGTAAATTTAAATTCAGTGGATTTTTTGCATGGCTGACCTGGATTGCAATTCATATTTATTATTTAACTGGCTTTAGAAATAGAGTGTTTGTTATTTTCAGTTGGGCTTGGTCTCATTTAACTTTTGGAAGAGGCGCAAGATTAATTGTTCCTAAAAAGTGGCAGTTTTACGATGAATAAAAAACATATATTATAAATAAAAATTTTAAAAAAGGAATAGCAATGAATTTAATTAAAATGTTTTTAGGGAAATATGAAAATGAAGTTAAATCGGTATTAGAAAAATATGAAAATGAAAATGTGGCTAAACGCATTTGGGAAAAAGATCATACTGTTTGGTCAGATTCTCCTGAAGAAGTTACAAACAGATTGGATTGGTTAATTAGTCCGGAAGAAACGCTTTCTAAAATTGAGGAAGTCAATGCTTTTGTTGAAGATATTAAATCGGCCGGATTTACACATGCTTTGCTTTTAGGAATGGGTGGATCAAGTTTAGCCCCGGAAGTATTCAGTTTTTCATTTGGTACAAAAGAAGGATTTTTGAATCTACAAGTTTTGGATAGCACGGATCCGGGAGCAGTTTTAAATTTTGTAAAAAATTTAGATCCGCAAAAAACACTTTATATTGTTTCTACAAAATCCGGCGGAACAATTGAAACACTTTCATTCTTCAAATACTTCTTTACTTATTGTCAAAATAAATTAGGTAAAGATCAAGCCAGCAAGCACTTTGCAGCAATTACTGATCCGGGAAGCGGATTAGAAAAAATGGCAAAGGAACTTAATCTTAGAAAAATATTTATTAACAATCCTAATATTGGCGGACGTTATTCTGTTCTTTCTTTTTTCGGAACAGTTCCAGCAGCATTATTAGGAATTGATTTAACAAAACTTTTAACAAATGCAAAAACTATTGCTGATGATAGTAAAAATCCTAAAAGTGTAAGTGGAGAAATTGGAGTAGTTATTGGTCAGCTTGCAAAATTAGGTAGAGACAAACTAACATTTGTTTATTCTGATAAAATTATTTCTTTCGGGACTTGGGTTGAGCAGTTAATTGCAGAAAGTACAGGAAAAAATGGAGTTGGAATTTTACCAATTGAAAGTGAAAATTTGGAAACTCAGGAATATTATAAAGATGATAGAGTGTTTGTATATACTCATTTTGAAAATGAAAATTCACTTTCAGCAAAAATTGAATCACTTAAAAATGCCGGACATCCAGTAATTGAAATTATTTTAAATGACGTTTTTGATTTGGGAGCTGAATTTTTCCGATGGGAATTTGCAACTGCGGTATCAGGTTGGGTTTTAGGTATTCAGCCATTTGATCAGCCCAATGTTGAGTCGGCAAAAATTGAAGCCAAGGCTATGATAAATAATTATTTGGAAAAAGGTGAACTTCCAAAATTGAATTTTGCAATTGAAGAAAACGGAATTAAACTTTCAGGTAATACAAAAGCTGATAATTTAGAAAACGCAATAACTGGATTTTTGGATAACTTAAATGAAAAAGAAAAATATAATTATGTTTCTATTCATGCTTACGTAACTCCAACAAACACAACTACTGAAGCATTACAAAATTTTAGAACTAAAATTCAACAGAAATATAAAACAGCTGTAACAATAGGTTACGGTCCACGATTTTTACATTCAACTGGTCAATTACATAAAGGTGATTCCGGAAATGGATTATTTATTCAGTTTACTTCAGACAGAAAAGAAGATACAGCAATTCCTAAATCTGCCGGTGTGAATGATTCAGAATTTTCATTTGGAGTCTTGGTTAATGCTCAACTTATGGGAGATCGTCAGGCTTTATTGAACAACAATAGAAAAGTTATCACGATTGATTTGGGCAATAATGTTAATCTTAATTTAGAAAAGCTAACTAGTTTAATTTGATTAATATTACCGCAGACTGTTAGTCTTCGGACTTATTTTTTATTATTGGTCACAAAATTCAGCAAGCTGAAGCTTGAGGCTGCATTTGGCGCTGAAATTATAAGTTGACAACAAGTCTTTTATTTTATATTATTTGATTATGAAAAATTCAACTAACATATCACTCACAAACGAAGATCAAAATTTAACTCACGGATACCATTCTACCTGCATCTGTTGTTGCTAATATACTTCGCAAACATTTAAAATTTTACATAAAATAAGTTTTATAAAACATTCATTTGAATAAATGGAGTTTATTTACCATGGAAGCCAAATATTTGGATATTTCAAGAGAAATATTAGAAATTAGAAGACAGCATAAAGTTATTAAGCCAATTAAAGTTGAAGCGCATCGTTTTATTAACGATTTACTTCAATTACTTTTTCCTCATTTTACATCGGATATTTATTATTCACCTGAAGAAGTAGCTGGAAAAGTTTCATTACTTAAAAGAAATTTAAAATCTCTTTTAATTTCCTTAAACAATAATTCAATAGAAAAGATTGATGAAATTTCTGAAAAATTCTTTGAGAAAATGTTTTCGATCAACCAAGAATTATGGAAAGATGCGGAAGCAATTTGTGAAGGCGATCCAGCCGCACATAGTGTAGATGAAGTAATTTTAGCTTATCCGGGATTCAGAGCAATTGCAATTTTCAGATTTGCACATGAACTGTTTGAATTGAAAGTTCCTATTCTACCAAGAATATTGACTGAATATGCTCATCAAGAAACGGGAATTGATATTCATCCGGGAGCTACAATCGGGCATTCATTCTTTATTGATCATGGTACCGGAATTGTAATTGGTGAAACAACCGAAATTGGAAATAATGTAAAAATCTACCAGGGAGTTACACTTGGAGCTTTAAGCGTTGAAAAAAAATTAGCTCAAACTAAACGTCATCCAACAATTAAGGATAATGTTATTATTTATGCTCAAGCTGTAATTCTTGGCGGAAATACAACAATTGGAGAAAACAGTATAATTGGCGGAAATGTTTGGTTAACGGAAAGTGTTCCAGCTAATTCAATAGTTTACCACAAAAGTGAAGTGAGATTAAGAAACACAAACGAACCAGAACCATTAGAATTTATTATTTAATAAATCAGAAAGGCAAGTAAAATGAAAGTTGAAAATATTTTGCAAACAATTGGTAATACACCGCATTTAAGAATAAATAAGTTATTCGGCAGTAAAGCAAATGTATGGATAAAACTTGAAAGAGCTAATCCAGGTGGAAGCATTAAAGATAGAATTGCACTTTCAATGATTGAAGATGCAGAAGAAAAAGGATTGCTTAAAAAAGGAAGCATAATTGTTGAACCAACTTCTGGCAATACTGGAATTGGTTTAGCAATGGTTGCAGCAGTTAAAGGCTATGAAATGGTTTTAGTCATGCCTGAATCCATGAGTGTTGAAAGAAGAAAAATAATGTCAGCTTATGGAGCAAAATTTGAACTTACTCCAAAAGAAAAAGGAATGAATGGAGCAATTGAAAAAGCAAAAGAAATTGTATCACAAAATCCTAATGCTTGGATGCCACAGCAATTTGAAAACCCGGCAAATATTGATATTCACGTAAAAACAACTGCACAAGAAATTATAAATGATTTTCCTGATGGAATTGATTATTTAATTACTGGTGTTGGAACTGGCGGACATATTACCGGAGCAGCAAAAGTGTTGAAACAAAAATTTCCAAATTTAAAAGTGTTTGCTGTTGAACCGGCTCTTTCTCCGGTAATAAGCGGAGGAAATCCAGGTCCTCATCCAATTCAGGGAATTGGAGCAGGATTTATTCCTAAAAATTTGTTTACTGATTTATTAGACGGAACCATTCAAATCGAAAAAGAAGAAGCTTTTGAATTTGCTCAAAAAGCAGCAAAGGAAGAAGGCTTATTTGGTGGAATTTCATCTGGTGGAACACTTGCTGCAATAAATAAAAAAATATCAGAAATTCCTGAAGGTAGTACAATATTAGGTTTTAATTATGATACTGGTGAAAGATATTTGTCCGTAGCTGATCTATATTAAAATTGTGTAGAGACGTAACGTGTTGCGTCTCTAAAGTTTTATCTCAAAAAGATCAAAAAATATCTGCATATATCTCTCATTTTTTTTCTTAATTTAAAGGTTACTTAATAATAATTACGGAGAAAATTAATGAAGAGGATTTTGATGTTAATAATTTCAAGTGTACTATTATTTAATGGATGTCAAAAAGAGGAAAGCAATCCTTTTTTAACTGAATGGAATACTCCATTTGGTACCCCGCCTTTTGATAAAATAAAAACTGAACATTATTTACCTGCCTTTGAAGCTGGCATGAAAGAACAAATGTCGGAAATTGATGCAATAATAAAAAATAATGATGAACCAAATTTTGAAAATACAATTGTTGCGCTTGACCAAACTGGATCATTGTTAAACAAAGTACAGCGGGTATTCAATGCCATGGATGGTGCAATGAGTGATGAAGAAATTCAAAATATATCTGTTGAAATCTCTCCGAAAATCACTAAACATAAAGATGATATTAATCTAAATGAAGACTTATTTAAAAAAGTTAAAGTTGTTTATGATAAAAAGGAATCACTTGGATTAAATACTGAACAAAATAAACTATTGGAAAAATATTACAATACATTTATTCGCGGTGGTGTAAATTTAAATGCTGAGCAAAAAAATGAATTTAGAGAATTAAATAAAGAAATTGCTCTTCTTTCATTAAAATTTGGTGAAAATTGTTTAAAAGAAACTAACAATTTTGAATTGATAATTGATAATGAAACTGATCTTGAAGGATTACCGGAAAATGTAATAATTGGTGCTTCCGATGCAGCAAAGGAAAAAGGTTATACGGGAAAATGGGTTTTCACAATTCATAAACCAAGTATGATACCTTTTCTTCAATATTCAACCAAAAGAGATTTAAGAGAAAAATTATATACTGCCTACTTTACTGTTGGTGATCATAATGATTCATTAGACAACAAAGAAATTTTGGCCAAAGTTATAAATCTTAGATTAAAGCGTGCAAATATTTTGGGATTTAATAATCATGCAGAATATGTTTTAGATGATCAAATGGCTAAAAAACCGGAAAATGTTTATAATCTTCTTAATAAACTTTGGACTCCGGCATTAAAAAGAGCTGTCTCTGAAAGAGAAGCTATGCAGAAATTAATTGATGAAGAAGGAAACAATTTCAAACTAGAGCCTTGGGATTGGTGGTATTATGCTGAAAAATTAAAGAAAGCAAAATATGATTTAGATGAATCTGAACTGAGACCTTATTTTAAAGTAGAAAATGTGATTGACGGTGTTTTTGGATTGGCTACAAGTTTATGGGGAATTCAATTTGAAGAAAGAAATGATATTACAAAATATCATCCCGATGTAAAAGTTTTTGAAGTTAAGGAATCAAATGGTGATCACATTGGAATTCTTTATACAGATTATTTCCCTCGTGCAAGTAAAAGAAGCGGTGCTTGGATGGATGAATTTAGAAGACAATTTAAAAAAGACGGTAAAATGATAACTCCGTTAATTTATAATGTCGGAAATTTTTCTAAGCCAGTTGGAGATAAGCCTGCGCTTTTAAGTATTGATGAAGTAAATACACTTTTCCATGAATTTGGTCATGCTATTCACGGATTACTATCTAATTGCACTTATGAATCAATTTCTGCGACCGAAACGCCAAGAGATTTTGTTGAATTTCCTTCTCAGGTAATGGAGAATTGGGCTTTGCACCCTGATGTACTAAAAACCTATGCTAAGCATTTTGAAACTGGCGAAGTTATACCAGAAGAATTAGTAAAGAAACTTCAGAATGCAAGTTTGTTTAATCAAGGATTTGAAACAGTAGAATATTTAGCAGCTTCATTTTTAGATATGGATTATCATACAATTACCGAACCGAACAATGTTGATATAAATGAATTTGAAAAAGTATCTATGAATAAAATAGGATTAATTCCTGAAATATTGCCACGATATAGAAGTACATATTTCAGACATATTATTTCTCATAATTATTCATCAGGTTATTATAGCTACATATGGGCTGCTGTTTTAGATGCTGATGCTTTTAATGCGTTTGTAAGTTCGGGAAATGTTTATAATCCTGAGTTAGCAGAAAAATACAGAAAATTTATTTTAGCTTCCGGCGGCACTGATGATTCAATGGAATTATATAGAAAATTCAGAGGAAATGATCCTTCAATTGAACCGTTATTAATTAAGAGAGGATTGAATTAAAATAATAGAAAACGTAAATGCATTTTCATTAAGAGGAGAAAATTATAATGACAAAGATTCCGAAACGTTATATGAAATTTAAAGAAGATTATCCTGAAGTTATTGAAGCGTATGAAAACATGGGAAATGCAGTTCATTCTGCCGGACCATTAGATGAAAAAACAAGAGCGTTAATAAAATTAGCTTTATCAACCGGCGCCGGATTGGAAGGGGCCGTTCATTCTCATACTAGGAAAGCTTTAGAAAAAGGTGTATCAAAAGAGGAATTAAGACAAGTTGTTTTACTTGCTTTGCCGACAATCGGTTTGCCTAAAATGATGGCCGCTTTAAGCTGGGTTGATGATATTATTGAGGATTAAAAAATAAATAATGAAATTTTTTGCTGAACTTTATAATAAACTATCACAAAGATTTAGTCCGCAAAGTTTATTATTATTATCATTCTTGACCGTAATATTATTAGGCGCAATATTACTAATGCAGCCATTTTCCTTAAATGGCAGCAGTATTACATTTGTAGATTCTCTATTTACATCTACATCAGCTACTTGTGTTACAGGCTTAACAGTTGTTGATACTGGTTCTTATTTTTCGTTTGCCGGTAAAATAATTATTCTAATATTAATTCAACTTGGCGGAATTGGTGTAATGTCTTTCTCTGTTTTGTTCCTATTTTTTCTCAGAGGAAAATTTGGGATTAGCGGAAGAGAGATAATTCAGGAAACTCTTTCTTTCTTTGATACATTAGATTTAGCTTCACTTTTAAAATCCGTATTTATTTTTACCCTAACAATAGAATCTATAGGAGCAATTTTATTAACAATAAGATTTGCATTTGATATGCCATTTGCAGAAGCATTATTTGCAGGAATATTTCATTCTATATCTGCTTTTTGTAATGCAGGCTTTAGTATTTTTGAAGACAGTTTAGTTGCTTATCGGTCAGATCTTTATATAAACTCAGTGATTTCACTATTAATATTTCTTGGCGGTATTGGTTTCATTGTTTTATATGAATTTAAAAATTCTTATGGCAAGAAAATATCATTTAAGCGAATGTCATTACATTCACAAGTTGTTATTAAGGTTTCCGTATTCTTAGTAGCAATAGGTGCATTATTTATCTTTTTCTTCGAGTACAATGTTTCAATGAAAGATATGGACTTAAGCACAAAAATACTTGCATCATTATTTCAATCAATTAGCAGCAGAACAGCAGGATTTAACACAATAGATTTTTATACTCTTTCAATGCCGTCACTTTTTTTTATTATTAATTTAATGTTTATTGGAGCATCTCCTGCTTCAACAGGCGGCGGTATTAAAACAACAACAGTTGCTGTAATTGTTGCTTTTATTAGAGCCAGAGTAAAAAATTCAAAAAACGTTAATGTTACTTTTAGTACTCTACCTTTTAGAGTAATTTCAAAATCAGTTGTAATTATAGTTTTTGCTATAACTATAATTGTTGTATCATCTTTTTTATTAACAATTATTGAATTAGAGCACATTCCGTTCAGTGTTAACGGTGATAGATTTTTAGAAATATTTTTTGAAGTGGTTTCTGCTTTCTGTACCGTTGGATTATCAACCGGTATAACACCAGATTTTTCAATATTTGGTAAATTGATAATATCAATATTAATGCTTGCAGGTAGAGTAGGGCCTTTAACAATTGCAACTGCAATTGGCTCAAGAGATGAAAAAGATATAAAATTTTCTGAAGGAAATATTTTAGTAGGTTAAAAAATGAAAAATATAGCAGTAATTGGATTAAGCAGTTTTGGTTATTATTTATGTGAAGCACTTAATCAGCATGGTTTTAATTTAATGGCAATTGATATAAATGAAGACTTGGTAAATCAAGTTAAGCCGTTTGTTAGAAAAGCTGTAATTGGTGATGCAAGAGATAAAAAATTCTTAATGCAATTAGGTATTGCTGATTTTGATACTGTAATTATTTCTGTTGGCAGCAAAATGGATACGAGTATTTTAATTACACTTTACATGAAAGAATTGCAGATTAATGAAATTATTGCCAAAGCAATAAATGAAGATCATGCTAAAATATTAGAAAAAATTGGCGCAACACGAATTATATTTCCTGAAAGGGACATGGGATTAAGAATGGCAAATACAATTGCTTCACCAAATTTCTTAGAATTTATTCCATTAACAGAAGGATTCAGTTTAATTGAAATTAGCCCAACCAGAGATTGGATAGGAAAAAAATTAAAGGATATTGATTTGCGCAAAAGATATAAAGTGCAGATTTCAATGGTGAGAGAAATTATACCCGAAAGAGTTGTAATACCAGATGGAGAATTTGTTTTTAAGGATAGTGATATTTTATACATTATTGGAAGCAATGAAAATATTAGTAAACTACAAGATGATGTAACATAGTTCAATTTAATAAAATAATATTATGAAGCTATTTAAAACATTAAATTTATTTCTATTCTTACTTTTACCCAATTTAATTATTGGGCAAAATCAAGATTCTTTGTTTAATAAATTCCAACCAAAATTTTATAACATAAATGGATATAAAATTAATGTTGAAGTTTTAGGTGAAGGAGATCCTATTGTTTTTCTTGCCGGCGGACCTGGGAATTCTCATGATTATATGCAAGGTAACTTTGGTCAATATTATAAAACTAACAAAGTAATATTTATTGATTTTTTAGGCAGAGGATTATCTGATGATGCAAAAGACAAATCAGAATATTCAATAATGAACGATGTTGAAATTTTGGAAGAAGTTAGAAAAGAATTAAAAATCAACAAATTTTCAATAGTCGGTCATTCTTATGGAACAGTTCATGCTCAAGCTTATATTCTTAAATATCCGGAAAGAGTTAATAAACTTGTTTTGATAAATGGATTTCATAGCGGAGAAATGTGGCAGGCTAATTGCAATAGTTATAATCATTATGCAAAAACACATTTTCCGGAGTTATGGCAAAAAGTCGATTCACTTAGATCTTTAGGTTATGTATCAAGCGATCCCGAGTTTTATAAGGTATATGAAGATTTTCCGATAAAGTATGTTTATTATCATAATACTAAATTAAGACAGAAAGTACCTTCTAAAAAATTTAGAGGTATGAATGTTGATGTTTACTATTCAATTGTTGGAAGAGATGCAGATTTTTTTGTTGGTGGAAGTATGATTGATACTGATTTTAGAAGAGAGTTGAAAAATATTAAATCCCCAACATTAATTATTGCCGGAAGATATGATGGAGTTTCTACCCCAGAATATGCAATACAATATAAAGATTTTATGCCTCAAGCAAAATTTGTAATGTTCGAAGAAAGCGGTCACAATCCATATTTAGAAGAACCTGAAAAATTTTACAGACTTTTTGAAGATTTTTTTGAGATCAAATAATTATCAATATTAAGCTGCTGCTGAACTTTCCGGTATTTCAATATTTGTTATTTCTTCAGTGATTTTATAATCATATTCCGGATATTCATAAATTGACATTCTTTTTTCAGTTTCGCCTATTGAATAACCATAAATTCCGCCATATTCTGTTAGATCTTCTCCCATATCATCAAGTTGCCTCAAATACTCGCTGATTGATTTTGATTCAATAATAACAACATTTTTCATTTGATTAATTATTGGGCTATGAAATCTTGTAGCATCGTGTTCAAATTCTAAAATTCTTCTGCCGTATCTCGTAATTCCAATAACTCTAAAACTAAGACTTTTTCCAACACCTGGAAGATTAAGAACATTTCTGTCTGTTGCTAAAAATGGAATATTACTACTATCTCTAATTGATTCGATATTCTCTAACATATTTTCAGCATTACTCGGAAAATTTTTAATCTTGTCTGAATTTGTATCATTAATATTTCCAAGTGTTTTTTCTTCTATGCTTTCTTGTACTGCTCTGGAGTTTGGCGCAAACATGTGATTGTTTTCCATATAACCTTTTACTGTAAATGTGTAATAGGGGAGAACTCCAATATCATTTAAAACTTTTCTTAGTTTTGGATTGTGTCCTCTTCTTGATGCAGATGCAGTAAATACATGCTGATTAGTTACAAGCCACCCTGCAGATATTAATTTATGTACAGCTTGTTTTGCTTCCGGAGTAATTTCCATTGGTGATTCAAAATGTGTTTGAATAACAAATTGTTCAATTCCAATTTTTAATGCTTTGTTTTTAAAATCTTTTAAAATCTTTAACAAACTATCAGTTATTCGTTGAGGCAAATATATTGGTAAACGTGTTCCTAGTCTGACTCTTATAATTTCGGCATATTTTTCACCATTTGGTTTTTCTTTGTTTGCTTCATTTTTCTTGATAGCCATTTTATAAATTTCATTCAGAATTTTTTCCAAACTTTGATCTGCACTCATTAATGCATCTCCACCGGTAATTAAAATATCTTTAAGCTGCGAATCATTTGCAAAATAATCCATTAATTTTTCCAAACGCTGATCCCAAGTTTCATCCGGCATTAATTTTCTTAAATTAAAATTTAATCTTCCATCTTGAAAGTCGAACATTCTTTGGCATGATGAACACAAACCTCCGCAAGCCCTTCCCATTGTGTCGGGAATTAAAATTGCGACTTCCGGATATCTTCTATGAATATTATGGTGTGAAGGCAATAACCATCCTGCAGCATTTGGTTTACCTGGTTCAACAATATCTTCTTTTTCCCATGCACTTATGTGACCAAACTCTTCAATTAATTGCCGTGAGTAAATTATATAATCGCGAATTGCTAAATCGGCACCAATTGCATAATAAGGAACTCTAACATGAAGAAGTGAAAGGTAATATGGATTTATAAAAAAAGGTATGCCGACTTTTTCAGCATCATATAAAATATTCATTGTGTCCGGATCAAGCGAATGACCAAGAAGTTCATTCAGTAAATCCGGCGAGCGAACTGCAAATCTTAAATGAAATGCACTTTCATTCCACCACTCAAGCATTTTATTATATTTTTCATCTCTTGTTTGTTCGCCTTCAAAATTATATTTGGAATCATTTATTTCACCTTCATCAATTTTATCAATAAAAATATTGATTATTCTATCTTTATTTTCCTGGCGAAGTTTTACAATTCTTGGATCTAATCCGGAGGGATATCTTTCCATCCATTCAAAAATT
Organism: Ignavibacteriales bacterium; assembly: GCA_020635275.1. Lineage (GTDB taxonomy): Bacteria > Bacteroidota > Ignavibacteria > Ignavibacteriales > Melioribacteraceae. Next base: position 691,293 of record JACKAA010000001.1, on the reverse strand, counting down.
TCTTCTTTATGCGGAATGTGTCTTTCATCCTCGCCGCGCAGTTGTCTAAACAGATGAATCATATCTTCAAAAAAATAAGGTTTTGCTCCGCCAGTACCTTTGTGAGCCGCTAGCCAAATAAGCTTTATTGGATTGCTCAATGCCAATTGTCCATGTAAATTAAGATCAATAAAAGCTCTTCCGGCATTTTTAATATAATCTAGAATTCGTATTGCAGCATAATCACTCCATTTTAATGCTTTGAATGAAACACCGCTTTCATTACCTTCTTCATAATACTTTTTAGCTTTAGGATTTTTCTCTAATAATTCATAAATCCAATTTTTTACACCAACAAGTGCTTCGGTTTCATTTTGGGCATTTACCATTATTTCTTCTAATTTTTCATTTTCTTTCAATAATTTTTTTAATAGCTTGCGGGACTTTACACTTAGTGCTATTTTGTCAAGTTCATATACTTCCGACATTATAGCCTCCTCGGTTAAAGAGTTTTTATATTTTAGCAGAACAGATGTAAGATTAGATGATTTATAATTCAATATAAGGTTCATTCATGAAAGATTCAATTTATAACCTTTTCTACAATTTTAAATATTAGATTTATTCAATGGGGAATTATTAAATTATTAACAAAGTATAGATATGATACGAAAAGCAGTTTTATGAAATACTCTTATGTAATTATTTTCTATTTAATTTTTATATGCGAGATAAACTTCTCGCAAACAACATCTTTTAATAGAGGTGTTAATTTAACAAGTTGGTTTCAAACTGAAGATGTTAGAAAAATTCAGTTTTCAAAGTATGATAAAAATGACTTCAAATATCTTAAGGAATTAGGATGTGATATTATAAGATTGCCAATAAACTTTCATTCATTTATTGATTCAGCAAAAAATATAGATCCCTTACTATTTTATTTTTTGGATATGGTTGTAAATTGGGCTGAAGAAATAGAACTTAATTTAATAATTGATAATCACTCATTTAACACTAGAATAAATACTGAACCAAGTGTTATAGAAATTCTAAAACCAATTTGGAAACAAATTGCTGAGCATTATAAAGACAAATCGAAATTAATTTATTATGAAATTTTAAATGAGCCGCATGGAATAAAAGACAGCATTTGGAATTCTATACAGCAAGAAGTTATTGATGAGATTAGAAAAGTTGATGATATACATACAATTATTGTGGGAGCTGCAGATTGGAATAATTATAAAAATCTTAATGATCTGCCTTACTATTCCGATTCAAATTTAATTTATACTTTTCATTTTTATGATCCGTTTATTTTTACTCACCAAGGTTCAGAGTGGATTGATCCTCCAGTTAAAAAATTAAAGAACATACCTTTCCCATATGATAAAAATAATATGCCGCAAATTCCAAATGAGTTAAAACAAACATGGATTGAAAGTTTATATAATAAATATGATAATGAGGGAACTGAGAAATATTTAATGAAATTAATAGACATGGCAGTAAATTTTAAAGATAAGAGAAATGTAAAATTATTTTGTGGTGAATTTGGAGTTTTAAAATCAAATGTAAGTAATAAAGATAGAATTGTATGGCATAAATTTGTTGCTGATTATTTTAATGAAAATAATATTTCATGGACTGTTTGGGATTATGATGGTGATTTTGGTATTAGGACGGAGAATAATATAAACATAGAATTGATAGAATCTTTAGGTTTTAATTCCAATATTAAATCACAAAAATTAATTGATGGAGAAAATTTTAATATCCCTATCTACAATGATTTTATTGAAAAAGAAATAGTTGAATATACATGGAACGAAGAAAATAGTGTAAGTTATTTTGATGGAGAAAATCCTGCAGATGGAGACTTTAGTATTTCCTGGAAAAATGCTGATCGATACAATTATATTGGTTTTGATTTTATTCAGAATATTAATTTGAAAAGTTTTGCTGATGATTCTGATGTAAAGTTGAAGCTATTTGTAAAGGGAAATAAAAATATAAAGTTTGATATTTGTTTTGTTGATTCAAAAAATAATTCAGAAAATAATCATCCAAATAGAGTAAGATATACAGTAGATGCAAACAATTTTACTTTTGATAATAACTGGCATTTTTTAGAAGTTCCTCTTAAAGATTTTACAGAATACGGAATTTGGTATGATAATAAATGGTATAATCCAGAAGGCAAATTTGATTGGAGTAAAGTTGACAGACTTCAAATTATTGCAGAACATCAAAACTTAAATGAAGTTTCATTGTACTTTGACAAAATTTCAATTGGAGAATAAAAAAAAGCCCGGACTTTATATCCAGGCTAGCTTTGTGTGATTATTCAACAGAAACAATAGGGCAATTAACAATAGCAGCACCTGTTGCTAATATGTTTGACATTGAAGCGGATTGCCAATCCATTACTTCTTCAAAATTATTATTGTCGTAAATATCAACATCCCATAAAGGTGAATAAGAATTATCCTCAGGTAAAGTATCAACAACATTATGAGTTTGATCAGAATTATTTTCTGTAACAAAACCAGAAGCCGGACCGCCGCCTTGTTGATCAGGATTAATATTAAATGAAACTAATATTTCAGCCAAAGGTACATTTGTGCTGCCTTGTGAGGTAGTCATTAATTCTTTTTCACTAAAGTTAAAATAGAATACAACCTGATCATTATACCAGCCTCTTGTTAATTCCTTTGATTCAGAAGATTTGTATCTCAATTTTGCAGTCGAGCCTTCCGGTACAACAGGACAGTTTACAATAATGTTTGTTTTCTCAATTGAGTAACCTGAATCAAATAAATCATTAACATTTGTAATTGTATTTGCTGTATAATCTGATGGCACGATTACCTTATTAACATTCCAAAAATCATTGTAACCTTGATCTCCGGGAACTACATCTATAATATTTAGCTGATCGTCTACCGGCGAATCTTCTCCATCCTTGAATAAAACATATATTGGGGCAGAGACAATTGGCTGAACATCAAAATTATAATATTGTACCTTTTCACCATTTGGACCTAATCCTTTTGTAATAAATGGTGCAATATCAAAATTTATTGGGGCGTTAGATTCTGGCAGACCATTAGAAGGTGTCCTTACAAATAAATTCCCGGCTTCACTGCTAAAACGATCAATGGAAACTTTAGAAGCTGTATTTGGATCTTTGGGATTTAATCCTTCATTTTCTGTTGGCGAATCTTCACTACAGCTAATGATAGCTAGAGAAATTGCAATTAAAAATATTGCTGAAAAAATTTTTTTAACAAACATTTAAAACTCCTTTCTGTTATTTGGATGGTCCCAAACTACTTTTAAATTATCACCAAAGAATAACAAAAGAGTAAATGTTCATAAAGGATTTATAAAGTTTTATAAAATGACCTAAAATTTTTGTTACAATTTTAAGGAAAGATTAAGGTAAATTGTTCTGCCGGCTGCAGGTTCAAAGAAATTATTACCAAAAGCATTTGGAATAATTGAATCATTATATCTAACATCAAAAATGTTATTTATCTGTAATTTGAATTTTGTTAAAATTGAACCAAAATTATTTTTATAATTGATCATCAAATCAGTTATAAAATATGAATCATTGATGTAATTGGCAATAGATTCACTATTTGATTCAATAGGTCCATTAAAATCATTTGCAAAATATTTATCTGTCCAATTTAAGTTTAATTGAAAATTTAGATTATCAATTAACTGAAAATCAGTAGAAGAATTAATTGTATGCTTTGGTATTCCTGGTAAATATTTTCCTTTCAACTGAAAATATTTCAAACTTCCATCAACAATTTCTGTTAAAACATAATCATCAAATTTTAAGTTCATAAAATTGTATGAAACCGTAAAATGTAAATTTTTATTAACAGGCAAATCTAATCTTGATTCAATTCCAAAATTATTTGCTTTGCCCGCATTACGATAAAAAGATTCTTCATTTTCTGATTGATAAGAAATTAACATATTTGAAATGTTCATTTTGTAAAAAGTTATTTCACTTTTAAAATTATTAATAGTTGAATACCGGAAACCAAATTCGAAATTATTAATTTGTTCGGGTTTTAGTGAAGTATTAAATCCTTCGCCAAATGGATTGTTGCTGAACTCATTTGTTGTTGGCGTTTGAAATCCATTTGAATAATTGCCGAATAGTGATAATCTTTCTGATATAAAATAATTTAATCCGGCCATACTGCTCAAATTGTTTATTCTTATTTCATCAATAAAATCAGCCATTTTACTTTTAACGGAAAAATTGTAGTCATCATATCTAATGCCTAAAAATAAATTTACTTTATCAATTGGACTAAAACTTAAATGAGAGAACAATCCAAAGTTTTCAACATTTTCATCTTGTCGAATAATTTTTTCACCATATATAATATCTTTAAAAATATTTTTAGGAATAATGATATTTGAATTTTTCATTCCTTCACTTAAAAATTCTGTTCTGTCATCTGATTGATTTTCATAATCAATGCCAAATTTAAGCTTTATAGTTTTATTTAAAATTGATAATCTATTTTCAATCTCAGCACGAACACCAGCAAATAATCTATCCAAATCAATTATTCTGCCTGGCACTGAATTTAATAAAGATCGGCTTACATGATAAACAGAAGAATTAATTATTGTACTATTACTAAAGTTGTAAGATAGAGTAATTCCATTTTGAAATTGGTTTACTTTTTTTGCCAAGCCAAATAACTTAACTGAGCTTCTTACAGATGTTGGATTATTTATTGCTTCAGTTTTATTTAATGAACTTGGATTCAGTAAAAAAGGAGCATCAAAAAAATTGCTTTGTAATGTAATAGAAAAGTTTTTTGTGATTGTTGCCAAAGATGAAAAGTTATATCCATAATATTCACTTTTAGAGTGTTCTCTAAATCCATTTAGTTTTGAATAAAATCCATTAATGAAAAAATTAATATTATTTACTTTTGCTTGAGCAGAAAGATTATATTTGTTTAGACCGAAACTTCCCAGCGTAAATTCCGGTTTTATTAAAAATGAATTTTGATCATATAAATTACTTTTTATAAAAATTACTCCGCCTAATGAATTACCGTACAAAACTGAACTTGGACCCTTTAATATTTCAATTGATTCGATGTTTTGTATATCAAGATTGTTTAATTGCGATTGCCCATCTGTTATCGTCAACGGAATTCCATCAAGAATAATTCTTATTCCTCTAACACCAAAAGGTGAACGGGCGCCAATACCTCTTATTGTAATTCGTTCATCTTGTGCTAAATTAAATCTGTTGTTAACAATTATTCCAGGTTGATTAAATAGAATGCTTTTTAATGAAACGGGATTAACATTTTTTAATATTTCATTTTGATCAATTATTGAAATTGACAAAGGACTTTCATTTTTTAAGAAATTATATCTTGAAGAAGTTACAAAGATTGTATCGGTTAAAAATGTATTAACACTATCCTGATAATTTTGGGCAGACAAAAAAATGCTGCTGGCAAAAAGTACCAACAGCATTCGTGAAAAATTGTTCATTAAGTATTTAAATTATTTTTGTGGAGTCAATCTTAAAATTTTATCCGGTTGATTTGTAACAATATAAATTGAACCATCCGGAGCTGAACAAACATCTCTTACTCTACCGGATTTTTCTATAATTGTCTCCTGATGAATTACACGGTTATCTTCAATATCAAGCAATCTTACTTCCTCAAACTTTAATGCGCCAACAATTAAATGGTTTTTCCAATTTGGAAATAAATCACCTTTATAAAAATCAATTCCGCACACGGCAATTGAAGGTCGCCAAAATAAAATTGGTATTTCCATTCCGGGCATTTTAACTTTTTCTGTGCTTACAGTGCCGTCATAATTTCTGCCGTAAGTAATTTTATCCCAGCCATAATTATTTCCCGATTTAATAATATTCAGTTCATCTCCGCCTTTTTGTCCATGTTCACTTTCCCAAAGTTCACCGGTTTCCGGATTAAATGCTAAACCTTGCGGGTTTCTGTTTCCGTATGCATAAATAGTTTTGTAAAAATTTTCATCACTTGTAAAAAATGGATTGTCTTCAGGAATTCTTCCATCTTTAAATATTCTGTGAATTTTACCATTTGGCAAAGTTAAATCTTGAGCATTTTCTCTCTTGCCTCTATCACCAATGGAAAAGTATAAATAACCTTTGTTATCAAAAACAATTCTGCTTCCAAAATGATGGCGGGTATCTATATAGAATTTTTCATCTGCTGCCCAAAGTGTTTCTTCATTTATCCATTTATTGCCATTCAGCTTTCCACGAATTAACTTTGTCATTCCCTTGCCGTCAATTTCATGACTGAAAGAAAGATAGATCCAGCCATTCTTATTATATTCGGGATCAACTGCAACGTCAAGTAAACCACCTTGTCCTTCATAAAGAACTTTTGGAAGTCCTTCCACCTTTTCTTCTACCAATTTTCCATTTTCAATAATTCTTAAATTACCAGGTTTCTCAGTTACTAAAGCTTTTGCCGGAGAAATAAAATCAATTGCCCAAGGTTCGGTAACTTGATCTGTAACCAATTCTACATTTACATTATAATCAAATGAATTAATAGTTGAAATAACTTCAAATTGGGGTTTGTGATATTTCTTCTCTTCATCTCTAATGAACGAAACTAAATCTTTAATTTCAGATTCATTTAAAATGTCTTTAAATGACGGCATTCCATTTTGCGCAATTCCGGTTTTAATATTATTAATTATTTCTGTATCACTCGAGCCGAATTGCCAAACTCCGTCTGCAAGACTTTTACTTAGTCCTCCTTGTAATTTATCACCGTGACAAGTAGCACAAAACTCCTGGTAAGTTTTTTCACCCTCACTTGAACTGTAGCTGCTAAATCCAATTAACAATAAAGATATAGCCGAAATAGACATAATAAATTTTATATAGTTATTCATGTTTTTCCCAAAATTAATTTGATAATAAAAAATGATAGAAGAAAAAAGAGTAGATATCCTTTCAGAGAATAATTTATACAAAGATAAATAATATTTAACGGTTTTACCAAATAGAGAAGATATTTTCAAATTGGTTATTTACATCAATTATGAAACTAAAAACCTTATTATAACTGTAATTATCTAATACAGTATAATAATCTGCTAACTGATTAAACCACAGAACTTTAGGGGAAGCAATTATTTTTGAGTTCTATATTGCGAAACCAAACAAACTTAATGATCTTATTTTGCCCATGCTGCTTCAGCATATTTGTCTTTTGAATCTGAAAATGACGACAAATCTACCAAATTCTCTCCATTTTTATCACACAACCACAATTTGTTGTCTAAAAATGTTCTAAATATGAGATGCTGACTGTCTGGAGACCAAGTGGGTGCTACTGCTTGTTCCTTAGGTATTAACGTCAGTATTCCCGAACCATCAGCATTTGCTATAAAAATATAATTTCCGTTGTAATTCACACCGTTATATGTTCCCGCAACAAAATTACTTGTTGCGACCAAAGTTCCATCAGGAGACCAAGATAAGCCCGAATTTCCTTCAAACATGAAGAAATTTTTGTTTCCGAAGTAATCTTGCAAATATTCTTCAGAATGTAGTCTTTCACGAATTGGCTGTCCGAATAAGTCAGAGTATATACTTATCCGTCTTTCTTTTTTTCCTTCAATATGGTATGTAGTCATACCAAACATTATTTTGTTTCCTTGCGGATTCCATGAAGGATAAAAACCTACGAAATCATCATTTGTTGAAGCTCCTGCAAGATAAATAGGTTCTTTTTCAACTGAACTTATCAAAGTCAATTCATCCTTGTTCTTCGAAGGATATCGTCCATCTTCAATAAAAGCCAGATATTCTCCTTTAGGGCTCCAAACTGCTTGCCAAGAGTTTCCGTTGGTTGGAGTGTTATGTAAAGATTCCATTTCTCCGCTCACAATATCGTAAAGTAACAAATCAAGACCATATTCTCCGTTGCTTCTAGCTTTACAAAGAGCCAATCTTTTTCCATTAAATTCTTTGCTGAGCGTAGAAGTTGCGAACAAACCTGTTTCATCTTTAAATTCTTCTGAGACAGCTCCATAATCTTTAGGATTCATTGTACAGAGAATAGGCTTCACTCCTGAAAATTTATAAAACCAGATTATGTCTTCATATAGTGCTGGTAAAACGTTTAGTTTATGATTTGCATCTGAAATCTGTTTCGCATTATCTTTCACTTTTAGTCTATAATCAAAGTTTCCTGTCTCTGTTATTATTTCATTTAATTTAGGTTCAGTTCCAACAGAAACATAGTCTTCTTGACCTTCTAATCTTTTATCCCAAGCATAATCACTTATATTTCCTATGGACTCAGAACCGTCAAGCGTCAAGTTATAAGTCCCATCTTCTCTTGAAAGTCTTACGGAATCAGGACCTGTTATTCTTGCTTCTAATTCAGACGGTTCAGGCTCAACAGTTGTTTTATTATCGCAACCTAAAATTACACCAGCACTGATTAAAGAAACTGACTTTATGAATTCTTTGCGGTTTATGGTTTTCATTTTTATACCAAAAATATACTTTTATAAAAATTGACTTTTGCACTCACTTAATTATTAAACTATTTTCTTTAAATAATTTAATCAGAATCAAATAAGTCAATATTTATTATAGTCCAAAATGTTATGATTTTGAAAAAGTGAACAGACTTTTTAGGATTTTTTAAACAATCAATATATTTGACATATTTAATCCAAAAATCATTATCAATTAGATTTTTTCAATTTTATATAATTTTTTTTTAAAAAACAGTTATTTTTGGACTATTCTATCTTTTAAACACACCGGTTCTTATACTCTATTATAAAAATAAGCAAGTTTGCTAATTAAATATAAAGAGGCGTATCATGAAAAAATTAACCATACTTTTACTTAGTTCCGTAATATTCCTTTCCTGCAATGATAATATTACTGAAGTTCAAGATGAAGTTTCTGAACTTTCAAAAAAACCTCCAAAAGTTTTTACAGAACCCAAAGTATCTTTTTCAATTGATGGAATCCCGTTAGTTTCTGAAAACGTTCCTCTTAATGAAAACTACTTATTTACATTATCTACAGATAACCATTTGGAAATTACATATAATGTTAATAGTCCAAATGATCCAATAATAAATTTTTATATTGATATAATTTATGATGCAGATGTTAATAATTTAGCTGATTATAGCCGTGAATTTGGAGCTGTATTAATTGATGATTTTGATTTTAATATCGAAGAAGATAATGTGACCAAAACCTTTAGCTGGGCTGGCAATTTAACTCCAATTGGACAAGATCTTACCTATAAAGGAGAGCTAATATTAACAGATCAATTAGCTACTACAAATCCACTTCCTGACAATATTAAAGCGGACCATTATATTTTAAGAATTTGGGTTACAACTGAAGGTGGTGGAAAATATATTCCAATAAAAATTTGGTTAGATAATAAAATTTTACCAGAAAATTGGTTTTATATAAATGACATACAGTTTGTTGATGTTACCCAAGATAAAAGAAGTTATTTCTTAGAATACAGAGTTCAAGTATTTGATAGATATAATAATCCGCTTCAAGGTGCTAATGCAGAAATTGTATATAATGATAATTATACTGGAGGCATTGGACAGGCACTATTTGAATCCTCAGATGAAAATGGTTGGGCAACCGTAAAAAATGCTTTTTCGAGAAAAGATTTCGGATTATGGACGATGTCTGTGACTTCAATACAATATCATAATGGTGATGGAAATATAATGGCTGTGTATAATCCGGCATTAAATAAAGTGGGGAATTGGCCAACAGAGCCACCAAGTATAACTGTTTCTCTTCCAGAAGGAGAAGTTATTCCGTAATTAATGAAAAGAATATTAATAAAATTAGCTAGGGGTGTAAAATGAAAAAATTAATTTACATGATTTTAATATCTTTCTTTCTTTTCTCATGTTCTGAGAATATTACTGAAGTTCAAAATAAATTGTCTGAACTCAACAAAAAACCAGTAAATCCTGATCCTGAACCGGAATTAGTTTTTCCGGATTTAGATGTTAATCAAAAATATGTAGCCGGAGTTGTTGATGGAACTATTTATTTATGGGAAACACAAACATTTACAATAATTTGGTCTTACAAATCAGCGGCATTGTTGCCAAAGGTTGGTTTATCAGATATTAATAACGATGGCTTTAAAGAATTAATTCTTGTTGAAAGATTAAAAGGTGGTAGAGGAAAAGATAAGTATGAAGAATACAATTTCTCAATTTTTCAAAAAGGAGATTCAGAACCGGCAAGAACTCCAATTGGATATTTTAATACTTACTATGATGCAATATGGGATATGAAAATAGGCAATATGGACAATAATCCTGATGATGATGAGATTGTGTTAGTAAGAAGAGATAAAATAGAAGTATATGAGTTGGAAGATTTATCAACACCCTCAGCCATTTTAAAATTTACTCATAATATAGAATCTGTTTTTCCATGGGAAGGTGAAATTTATAATAATAATGCAAATGGTATAATCGTAGCATTTACGGATGGAACTTGCAAAAAGTTTAGTTATGATGAAAACATTATAACTATGGAAGAAGAATTTTTGACACTTGAAGGTGATGGGTTAAATATTGCCAAAGTTTTAGATTTAGATAATGATGGCCAAAGTGAAATTATTGCCGGCGGACAAAATGAAAAAATTCATATTTGGGATGGTAGTTCATATGAATCTTTTACTTTAGAAGGCAGCCAATATACTTGGGCGTTAGATGTAGATGTAAATAATAATATTTTTATTGGTACGAGCAATGATGGAGTACATTTACTTAATTATAATGGAGTTAATTTAAATTACACCGGGAAAGTTATCGACATTGAAAACGTTCAATTAAATGGCTTAAATGTCCTTAATTCAAGTATTTTATTAGCTACAGATACGGGACTTAAAGTTTATGATGCTTCTTATAATTCAATTGCTGTTGAAAATCAAACAATTGGTTTTTTAGAAGAATTAATTTGTCAGTAAGAGCTAATAAAAACTATTTCAGCACTTAAAGCCCACATTATTTGTGGGCATTTTATTTTTAACAAGGTAAAATATTTTAGTGCATATTTTTGTAACCATTGTTTTTGTAAACAACCTTTTAATTTAATATTCGTCTAATGGATTGAGTGCCAAAAATTAAGAGGTAAAAAAAATGGCTACTTCATCATCATTAAGTCAGAAGTCCCCAAAATTATTTTTCCCACTTTTAATCCTATTTTTTGTCTTATCGACGAATTTTGTACTGCAATCAAAAGTTAACAAAGAAGTTCATCTTGAAGGAAAAGCTTTGGAGAATTATCGTTTGGGTTTAAATTCAGATATTAAAGGAATTGCAAAAAGCTATTTATATTTTGCCGGAAAGTATAAGATAGCCGAAGTCGCCCCGGATTTATTAACAATATTTAAAAATTCATCTGATGAAGAAATTTGTAATTTGGCAATATGGAGTATTTATGAAATCGGTGATAAAGAATGCTGCAGCAAATTACATCAGTTGTTAGAAAATCATCCAATTGAAAAGATTAAAGTGTTTTGCAAATTTCTTAAAAGCATTAAAGATTACGAAAACGAGCTTTTACTAAGTGATTTAAAATAATGATTTTGTTGAAATTACATCTTAACTTATTTTAAGTTATTACAACTTTTAAGTAATAATTTATCGAATAAAGAATTATTTTAAAGAACTTTTTTATTAGAGCTATTGAATATATGGATTCTTTCTATTTTGAAGAAAGACGTAATGAATATTTAAAAATAGCATCTCAGGAAAAATCTGTTAGAAGATTAATTTATGAATTAATTGATTTTCTTGAAGAACTCCTTTCGCAACCATCTGAGACAATAAAAGAAGCATATGTCTTAGAAGTTTTACCTGAATTCACTCAGTTATTAAATAATTATTATTCTTATGGCGTTGAACCTGAAAAAACTAAAAGAGTAATAGAAGTAACTAAAAAAATAAAAACTTACGCTGAATCGAACGGGTTAAGCAATATAATTCTAAACAATTTAGTCAGACTTCATAATGAAGTTGATTTATTAGAACAAACTCTTAACGGCAAAATAAACTCAATTGAATTTGGCCGACTAAGTTTTCCGGTTCTTGAACGGACACCATTATTAACTGATAATTATGGCATATTAGAGCATTTAGACATATCGATTTATACAAATAGGAAAAACAATAAAACACAATTTAATTTAATTCCAAGTTTGCCGCAGTTAGAAGAAAGACTTGAAAAGCAAATTCAAATTTCTTGGAACTATGCTGTAAATTTTTTGAAAAGCCGATATAAAAAGAACAAAACAAACTTAGAAGTAACAATAAAATTTTCAAATAACTTAGGAATATATGAGGGCAACAGTCTTGGAGTTGCTTTAACAGTTGGATTTATTCAAGAACTATTCAGGTATTATGACTTAAGAGAAAATGTAAGTTTTTGTAAAAATATATCAGCTACAGGATCAATATTAGAAGATGGAAAAGTAGAAGCTGTAGGAAAAGATATTGTAGAAACTAAAACAGAAATAGCATTTTTTTCGGAAACTGAAATATTTATTGTGCCGCAAAATGATTTCAAGTTTGCTGAGGATAAATTAAATGAATTAAAAAAGAAATATCCGCAGAGAAATCTTGATATTATACCAATTATAAATATTAATGATTTTATTGCTCGACGAGATATTCTTAATCTAGAAAAACAAAATATAATATTATGGGGTAGCAAAAAAGTATTAAGAAATAAGGTGTCAATGACACTATTAGTTTTACTAATAAGTGTTTTATTTGGTTTTTATTATATCACTCAAGATGATAATCCTTATAATGTAATATTTTCGTCCAACAGCTATATAATTAAAAACAAATATGGAAAAGTATTATGGGATCAAAAGACCAATAAGAATTTAGATGATTACGATGAAGAAATATTAAGAATGGATTATGAAATACTTGACTATAACAATGATGGATTAAATGAAATACTGCTTATTGATAATTTATCACACTATTTAACTCTTTATACCAATAAAAAAGAAAAAATCTGGAGTTTTAAATTTAAATATGAAGGATTAAGAACTGATAGAGAAGGATTTGATAATAACTATGGAGATGTTAGAATAATAGGAGTTGATTATAAGAATAATCCCAATTCAATAATTTGTTTTTCTCAACATGCCCCTCTTTACCCTACAGCAATATTTAAATTAAATATAAATACAGGTAAAAGAATAGGTGATGTGTTTTGGCATAGTGGCGGTATAATTTATGGTGAAATCACAGACTTTGATGAGAATGGGAAAGATGAAGTAATATGTACTTCAATTAATAATGCATTAAAAAGCGCGGTATTGTTTTCAATTGATATTGATAAATTATATGGTCAGTCTCCAAAAGTTCCAAATTATACCTTTGAGAACATGAAGGTTGCTGAATTTAATAGTTATATAATTTTACCAAAACCGGACTACTTTAAGTATTATTTCCCAAATTATATTCAGCCAAGAAATGTGTTAATAGATGTGCCAAATTCAAGGCTTTCAACAAGCATAGCAAAACAAGGCGTACAAAAATATAATGGTGTTCAGGTGAATATTAGATTTAATAACAAATTTTTCCCATTTAATTTATTTGTAAATGATGAGTTTGCTATAAAGAGGGATATCCTTGTTTCAAAGGGAATTCTTGAACTACCATTAACTAACACTGAAGAATATATAAAAATTCTATATGAACAAATGGAATATTGGGATGGAGAAAAGTTTGTGAAGTTCAACAAAAATTAATTTTTCAAATATTTAAAACTCACCCCATTCTTTTAAAGTAAAACCGCAATTTTAATTCATTTTTATTCTTATTTTTAAATTCAATTACAGCACCTTAATTCACTCACAATTTAAGGCTTGTTTAAGGAATGCATCAAATTATAATCAAACCGAAATTTCTTACCTATATTTTAGTTTTACACTTTTTACTTTTATCTCAACTTTTATCATTCAATGGAGCTGAACAAAGTTCTTCTAAAATTCAGTATGAACTAAATTCAGGTTGGGTGTGTAAAAATATTCAAGAGGTAAAAATAACTGGTGAAGAATTATCAAAAACATCTTACCAATTAAAAGACTGGATGCAGGCAAAAGTTCCGGGAACAGTTTTAACTTCTTTACTTGAAAATAAATTAATTCCAGATCCTTTTTATGGAATGAACAATAAAAAAATTCAGGATATATATTATACTGGGCGTGACCATTACACTTACTGGTTTGTAAAAGAATTTAATGAGAAAGTTTCGGTTGGTAACGAACAAGTATGGTTAAATTTTCGTGGTGTTAATTACGGATGTGATATTTTTCTAAATGGGCAGAAACTAAACGAATCTACTCACTATGGAATGTTTCTGAGACAGACTTATAACATTACATCATTTCTTTCAGATGATGGAAATAACCGTTTGGCTGTTATTGTATATCCGCCAGATCCGGTTGGAAATCCTAATGGTGGACAAGGTGGTGATGGAACAATAGGACGTAATATTACAAATCAATATGTTGCCGGATGGGATTGGATTCAACCAGTACGCGATAGGAATACTGGAATTTGGGATAAGGTGACAATTGAAAAAACAAATTCCATTAAATTGGTAAAACCGCATGTAATAACCTTGGTTCCGGGTAAAAGATTCCCGGAAAAAACTCAAAAGCCTGCAATAATCAAATCTAGTATTACTATTAATAATCCAACTCCAAATTCAATCAGCGGAAATTTATATTTAAGTATTGATAATGCTGAAATTAAAAAAGAAGTTCAATTACTCCCAAATTCATCTCAAAAAATTCATCTATCAGATTTTACTTTAACTGATCCAAAACTTTGGTGGCCGAATGGTTATGGTGAACAAACATTATATAAGGTAAATTTTAAATTTATCAGCAACTTAAATATTTTGATGGATGAAGTTGAAATTACTACAGGTATTAGAGAAATACAGACTAAGTGGAATGAACGAACCCGCAGCCGTGAAATTTTGGTGAACGGTCAGAAAATTTTTATTAAAGGAGGGAACTGGATAATCTCTGACGCAATGTTAAGGTTTTCACCAGAAAGGTATAATGCAGAAGTAAGATTCCACCGAGATATGAATCTTAATCTAATTAGAATTTGGGGAGGTGCAATTACAGAAAGACCTGAGTTTTATAATGCATGCGATAAATATGGAATTTTAGTTATGCAGGATTTTTGGATGTCGGGTGATTGCAACGGTAAATGGTTAGATCCAAAGAAAAAGGAGGATCAGTGGACCAGAAGAAAATATCCTGATGATCACAAATTGTTTCTCAAATCTGTTGCTGATCAGGTAAGTATGATTCGGAACCATCCATCATTAGCATTTTACTGTGGAGGAAATGAAATTCCGCCTCCTCAAGATATTTTAACTGTAATGGTTGATTCTTTGCTTCCAGCTTTGGATAGCACTCGCTATTTCTTCGAATATTCTAATGCTGACAGCATGTCTCACAATTCTATTGGCGGAAATGGTGATGGTCCATATCATATTCAAAATATAAATACATTTTGGGAAAAAAGAACTTTTCCGTTCAATTCGGAAATTGGTTCAATAGGTATTGGAGATTATCAATCATTAGAAAGATTTATTCCAGAAGAGAATTTAGTTTTACCCGGAACTTCTTGGAGAGACATAGATTCGGTTTGGCGATACCATAAAACAAGCTGGTATGGAAATTTTATAGAGCGTTATGGAACACCAACTGACTTAAACGATTTTGCAAGTAAAGCTCAACTTGTAAATTATAATCAGTATAGAGGATTAATGGAAGGTCACATTTCACATATGTGGGATTGGTACACGGGAGTTATAATTTGGAAAACTCAAAATCCTTGGACAGCATTAAGGGGTCAAATGTATGATTATTATTTAGATCCGAATGGAGGCTTGTATGGACTTAATAATGCAAATAAATCAATTCATGCCATGTACAATCCAGTAGATGGAATGCTTACGGTAGCAAACCATACTTTTAATTCTCAACATGATTTAATGATTCAGGCAAAAGCGATAGATTTTACTGGGAAAGATTCACTAATATTCCAATGGTTTATTGAAGTTACTCCAACTTCTGTTCAAAAAATTGAATCAATAAAAAGAACATTAGATAAATTATATTCTGAAAAGGGAGGATTTTTATCTTTACGTTTATTATCCAGCAATCAAAATATTATTGATGATAATTTATATTGGTTTCCGGATTCATCGGGAAATTATTCCGGTTTGCAGCAAATGGCAAAGTCCAATTTAGAAGTAAAAGTAAGAAAAGAACAAACTGGGAAAATAGAAGTTAAGTTGGTTAATCCTAAAGATGAAACAGTTGCATTTTTTAATCGTATTTCACTTGTTGATAGAAAAACAAAAAAAAGAATTCTTCCATCATTTTATAGTGATAACTATATTTCTGTTTTACCCGGAGAAGAAAAAATAATTTTTATTGATCATAAAGCCGAGCAAAATGATAAGGAATTGGCAATATCCATTTCTGGCTGGAATGTAGATGAACAATATTTTGCAATAGAATAAGATGTAGTAATATTTTATAATAATTACTTTTTCCCAGTAAGATCAATAAACTTTTTATCTAGTTCCTCTGAATCTTTATATTTTATTCTAAGTTCAGCTAATTTGTTTTTTAGCTCTTTAACAATTTCCGAATATTTAGGATCGTCATAAACATTTTTGACTTCTAATTTGTCATTCATTCTGTCATATAATTCCCATTCATCAACATCATAATAAAAGTGGACAAGCTTAAACTCTTTTGTTACAATTCCGTAATGTCTTTTAACCATATGCACTGCAGGATATTCATAATAATGATAATATACTGCATCGCGTGTCCATTCAGAATTATTGCCAAGTAAAAGAGGAATTAAACTTTCACCTTGCATATCGTTTGGAGCAGTAATTCCGGCGGCTTCTAGAAATGTTTGAGCAAAATCAAGATTTTGAACCATCTCATCATTAGTTGTACCTTTATCAATTACATTTGGCCATCTAATTAAAAGTGGAGTTTTGAAAGATTCATTATAAATAAACCTCTTATCAAACCAACCATGTTCACCCAAGTAAAATCCTTGGTCAGAAGTGTAAACAACTATTGTATTTTCTGCTAATCCATTTTCATCTAAATAATTTAAAACTCTGCCAACATTATCATCAACCGAAGAAATGCATGCAAGATAATCCTGCATGTATCTTTGATATTTCCATTTCATTTTTTCTTTGTCAGACATGCTTGGCCAGTTATTTTTAAAATCATCATTTATTCTTTTTAATAACGGTTCGTATAAAGCTTTTTGCTCATCATTTGCTCTTCCGTATGGACCGTAAAAACTATTAGGAAATTCTTCAACAACCGGAACAACATTTCCCATTTCATCAACAGTCTCAGGCTTCACCTTGGAATCATGACTGTACATCATATGTTTTAATAAATTCATTTCCGCTGTTTTAGCAGCAGTTCCTCTATTTTCATAATTATCAAATAAAGTTTCAGGTTCAGGAAATTCCTTATCTAAAAACTCTTCAAATTTATCTGGCCTTGGCCACCATGGGCGATGAGGAGCCTTGTGTAAATACATCATCATAAAAGGTTTAGATTTATCCCTTTTTTTATCCAACCATTCAATCGTCAGATCAGTTATTAAATCAGTAACGTAACCTGTAAAAGTTGTATCACCCTTTGGAGTTATGAAAGTTGGGTTTATATAATTCCCTTGTCCAGGCAGAATCATAAAGTCATCTACACCTTTAGGATTATTTCCAAAATGTAGTTTTCCGTACATTGCAGTTTCATAACCGGCTTTTTGAAATAATTGCGGAAAAGTAACTTGAGCAGTATCGAAAGGCATTCGATTATCAATTTTCCCATTTAGGTGCGTATGTTTTCCTGTTAAAATTGTTGCACGAGAAGGAGCACAAATTGAATTTGTAACACATGCATTTGTAAAAAGCATTCCTTCATTAGCTATTCTATCAATATTTGGAGTTTGAATTAATTTATCGTCATAAGCACTTATTGCTTGGTAAGCATGATCATCTGACATAATAAATAATATATTTGGCGGATCTTTTGGCAGTTGTTTTTTGCTGCATCCATTAATAAAATTAAATAAAACAAATCCAATAAATGCCAAATAACGTTTCATATCATTTCCTATTTTTAATCATCCTTTAATAGTTTTAGGTGATTTTTATTTAGTAATGTTGTAAACAAATTTATACGAACCGGAACCAATTTTAATCCTTGAATTGTTACCTTCATATTTTTCTAACATACTTTGTGTTACTTCATTCCCATCTAAAATTATATTTTTTTCTGAGTCAAATAGAACATACGCAGTTGTGTTTGGCGGAACGGTAATATTTAATTCCATTGAATTATCTTTTAATTGCCAATGAGTTTTAATTTTACCATACATTGAATTGTATGAAGCTTCGGCAAAAGTAAGATCTCCGCCTGGATTTGGATTTATAATAATTGATTTATACCCAGGGTCCGATTCATCCATTTTTATACCAGCCACGGTTGAATAAAGCCAATCTCCAATTGCACCATATGCATAATGATTAAAAGAGTTCATCCCCTTATCTTGAAAAGTTGAATCAGGCTTCATCCCATCCCATCTTTCCCAAATTGTTGTAGCTCCCATTGTAACCGGATAAAGCCATGAAGGATAATTTTTTCTGGTAAGCAGCATATATGCTAAATCAATTCGGCCATTTTCAGTAAGTGTTTTACTAATTAGCGGAGTTCCCAAAAATCCGGTTGTAATATGTTTAAATCTTTCAACATTTTGAGCTAAATATTTTACAGCCTTTTGAGCCACATCTTCCGGTAATAAGTTGAAAGCTAAAGCTAATGTATATGCTGTTTGTGTATTAGAGACAAGTCGACCACTATTTGTAACAAATTCATTTAAAAATGCTTTGTTAATATTTTTTGATAATTCAGCATAATATTCAGCTTCATTTTGTTTGCCTAAGATTTTTGAGATTTTACTCACCAAATTTGACGAATATGAAAAATATGCCGTAGCAATTAAATCAGTCTCTGTATAAGCACCCATGTAAGAAGCACTGCTTGCATCAAATGAAAGCCAATCACCATAATGCCAATCATTATCCCAAAGAAAATCATTACCTGCTCTATTTTCCATATATCCAATCCATTCTTTCATACTTTCATATTGATTTTGCAAAATTCGAACATCGCCATATTTTTGATAAACTGTCCAAGGCACTACAATTGCAGCATCTGCCCAACCGGTATGTCCGCCGCCATTATTAAGTATATTGGGAATTACATCGCCAACTTTACCAGTGGAATCTTGATCAGCTGATAAATCCTTTAACCATTTTGTATAAAACATTGCGGCATCTACATTAAAACAAGCTGTGGGTGCAAAAACTTGCGCATCGCCGGTCCAGCCAAGTCTTTCGTCTCGCTGCGGGCAATCAGTTGGAACATCAAGAAAATTACCTTTTAATCCCCATTGAATATTACTTTGCAATTGATTTATCAAAGGATCAGAACAACTAAAGTTTCCGGTCGGTGTCATATCAGAGTGTATAACTATTCCGGTTATTGATTCAAGATTTGGTTCGCCGGGAAAATTTGAAACTTCTACATATCTAAATCCTTGAAATGTAAAATAAGGTTCGTAAGTTTCTATTTCATTACTCTTTAAAGTATAGTTTATTTCTTGCTTTGCAACTCTTAAGTTTTCAGTATAGAAGTTTCCATATTTATCTAATACTTCAGCATGTCTTAGTGTAATTATTCTGCCGGATTCACCTTTAACATTTAACCTAATTCTTCCTACCATATTTTGTCCCATATCAAAAATATATTTGCCGTTATCCTTTGGTATTATCTTGACAGGATTTACTTCTTGAATTTTTCTTACTGCAGGTCCTTCTGATGCAACAAGGTTATTTTTATCAAAGTATTTAACGGAAGTTTTTTCCCAACTTTCATCATATCCAAATGTATTCCAACCAGTTAATTCTTTTCTCGCATCATATTTTTCACCCATATAAATATCTGATTTAATAATTGGACCATTATTTGTGGCTTCCCAAGTTTCATCAGTATTTACAATGGATTTACTTCCATCCGAATATTCGATTTCAATTTGAGCCAAAACTGCTAATTTTTCTCCATACACATTTCTATTATCATTCCAAGCCAAGTACCCTCTATACCAGCCATCACCTAAAATTACACCAATTGCATTTTGATCTTTAATCATATTGGTAATATCATAGGTTTGATATTGCAATCGTTTATTATAGCTGGTCCAGCCTGGAGTGAAAACTTGATCGCCAACTTTTTCACCATTAATATATGCTTCATATAAACCATGACTTGTAATATAGAGGCGAGCGTTTTTTATTTTTTTAGCTGTTTCAAATTCTTTTCTAAAATATTGAGCAGGCTGAGATTTTTTAATGTCCTCAGTAATATTGGCCTGAACGAATTCAGCTTTCCAGTCTCCTGAATTTAACAATCCCATTTCCCAAAAAGATACTTCACTCCAATCTGAAATACGGTCGTGATTATCCCAAACTCTAACTTTCCAATAAACTCTTTGGCGTGATTGTAATTCCGGACCTTCATACTCAACATGAATTGATTGGTCAGATTCTTTTATTATTTCCCATGATTTTTGTTGTGAATCAAAATTATTTTCATCATTAGAAAAAACAATTTCAAATTTTGTCTGTAAAATATTTTTTTTATCAGAAATAATTTCCCAACTAAAACGAGGTTTTAATTCATCAATCCCTATTGGATTTGTTTTGTATTCAACTCGTGGATTTGTTATTAATAATTTGTCTTGAGAATATGAAAAGGTGTTAAATAAAGTAATTTGGATTAGAAATGAAATTATTACAATTGACAGCTTTTTTTTAATTGAGTTCATAGTAGTAATCGATTTATTAAAAATTAGTTGATTGTGCAATATTACAACTGAATGATAAAAAAGAACTTTTTAAAGGATCTATTTAATGATAGTTAAATATCTTTAAAAATAACTAATACTATTTAGAGATATAAAATGTTTTTTGGAAATTTTTTATTTTGGAAAAACATATTTGTCTCTGTAAGATTTGTTAGATTATGACAATAATAATTTAGTTTATAAATAATAAATACACGAATAAGATAAAAATATGTTAATTCGTAAATTTTATTAAAACACTTTTTTTTAACATTCAATACATAAAAAGCTATGAATAATAAAAACAATTTTACTAGAAGAAAATTCTTAAAAAGTAGTATTGCAATTGGAGCGGGACTAACAATTGTCCCCCGAAAAGTTCTGGGCGGAAATGGATATACAGCTCCTTCCGATCAATTGACAAAAGCAATTATTGGTGTTGGCGGAATGGGACGTGGACATATTCCATATGAAGACACACGAGTAGTTGCAATTTGTGACGTTGATAAACTCCACTTAGAAGAAGCACAGAACAGAATTGACTATAAGGTAAAACAATTCAGTGATTTTAGAGAAGTTTGTCAACTTCCTGAAGTTGATATTGTTCATATTGCAACTCCTCCTCACTGGCACGGTTTAATGGCGGTTGAAGCTGCTAAAGCTGGTAAAGATATTTGGTGTGAGAAACCAATGACCCGAACAATTGGAGAAGGCAAAAAAATTGTTGAGGCAGTAAATAATCACGGAAGAATGTTTAGGTTAAATACCTGGTTTCGATTTAAAGATAATTTTTATGGTCTAGGTTCAGAAGTATTCCCTTTAAAGAAACTTATTGATAGCGGTATTCTTGGTTGGCCGCTAAAAGTAACAGTAAGTGGAATTACAGGTTTTAACTGGAAATTTTATTGGAGCGGTAAACATAATCTTACTCCGGAAAAAGTTCCTGATAACCTTGATTATGATATGTGGCTTGGACCGGCTCCTTACCGACCATATCATCCGCACCGAGTGCATGCAAACTTCCGTGGATATTGGGACTATGACGGAGGCGGTTTGGGAGATATGGGGCAGCATTATCTTGATCCGGTTCAGTATATGCTTAACAAGGATGACGAAAGTCCAATTAGAATTGAAGTAGATGCACCGCAGCAGCATTACGATGCAGTGGGATCTTGGAAACGAATAGAATATACTTATGCTGATGGTTGTAAAATAATTCTTGATGGAGAAAATAAAGATAAAGATGCTCCATATATTGAAGGCCCTAATGGAAAAATATACCAAGGATTCAGAACCGATATTCCAAATATGCAAAGTTTTATTAAATCCCTTCCGGATCCAGAACCTCAAATTAGTGTTTTTTCGGAATCAGTAAAATCACGTAAAAAGTTTGCTCTTAATGAAATGAATGGATTCCGTTCCTCAACACTTGTAAATCTTGGAATTATTGCAGTTCGTTTAGGAAGATCATTAAACTTTGATTCTGATAAATTAGAATTTATTGATGATGAAGGTGCAAACCGATTAATAAATCAACCTATGAGAGCACCTTGGAATTTATAGTTAAATTATTTTTTTAATAAAAAATCAATTAAATATTATGAATAATAAACTTCTTCAAATTATAACAATTCTACTAATTATCCTTATTAGTATTGAAAATTTTGCGCAAGACAATACAACTCTTGATGAAAAAGTTGATGACATTTTAGCACAAATGCCAACAAAGAATTTGAATCATTTAGATAAAGTAATGAATGATTTGATTGAGTTAGGACCTGAAGCATTTCAAAAAATAACCAATCAATTAACTCCTCCAGCAATTGGCGATGATACTTCCATAAGATTCGCTCTAAATAGTTTATCTCGTTATGTAAGTCAATTTAACAAAATAAATGAAAGAGAGTTTGTTGAAGAAAACCTTTTATTTGCGTTAAAAAATCATAAAAATGTTGAAGTAAAAACCTTTTTACTTAACCAGTTAAATTTAATTGGCACAGATAAATCAATTAATGAAATTAAAGAATATTTAGTTGATGAAAAACTTTGCGAACCAGCAACACAAACTCTTCTATCCATTGATGAAAAAAGTGCTGCCAGTCAGTTTCTTAAAGTATTGCCTGTTGCAAATGGAAAAACTAAAATTACTTTGGTTAGAGCTTTAGGAAATTTAAAATGTGAAAATGCTGTTGAACAAATAACTCCTCTGGTTAATTCTAATGATAAATTTATGAAAAAAACTGCTCTTGCAGCTTTAGCAAACATTGGTTCTCCAAATTCGTTTGAAACATTATTAGATGCGGCAGAAAGTGTTGATTTTAAATATGATCCAGCAAATGCAGCAGAAGCTTTTCTTAATTATACCAATCGTTTGGGTGAGCAAAATGAAATTGAATTAATGAAAGATGCTTGCGAAGCAATATTTGATGAAAATACTTCCGCGGATCAACTTCATAATTACTCAAAAGGATTATCAATTTATGCAAAGTATTTGGGCTACGAAGTTACTCCACTTTTACTTGAGGCAATTGAAAATGATGATAAAGCATTTCGTTTTTCAGTGTTAAATATAGCTGAAAATATTGGAGGTATAGCAGATACGCGTAAATGGATTGCCGAATCAAAAAAACATTCTAATGAAATTCAATCAGAAATTATTTCAATGCTGGGAAGACGGGGTGATGAATTTGCTTCTGAATTTATAACTGAAAGTTTGAATTCTAAATCTTTACAAGTTCGTGAAGAAGCTGTTTTTGCTTTAGGAAAACTTCAAGGCAGAGAATCAATAACTACTTTAGTTGATCATTTAGTTAAGGGAATGGATATTGATGCAACAAAAAATGTTCTTTTACAATTACTTGATCAAGATCATTTGATGCCAATTGCTGCACAATTGAAAAAAACTGAAGGTAAAACAAAAGCTGGATTAATCGACATTATTTCAGCTAAAGCGGGCACAAAATATTTTGGGGAAATATTTGCATCAACATCATCTGAAAATAATTATGAAAAAACCTCGGCATTTAATGCATTAAAAAATGTCTCAACAGAAAATAATATTTATGAACTTATAAAACTATTATTGACAGTTCAGGATTCAAGTGAAATTCAGCAGACACAACTTGCTTTAATTAATGCTGCTCGAGGAGTTGAACTTGAAAGGGGGAAAGAGGGAAAAATATTAAGTGCACTTGAGAAGACAGATAAAAAAGAGCGAATAATTCCAGTACTTCCGGAAATTGGTGGTAAAGTAATTTTAGAAATTGTGTCAAAATATTTCAACACATCTGCAGGAGCAATAAAAGATGCTGCTTTTACAGCTCTTACAAACTGGAATAATTATGCAGCCTCAACATCACTTTATGAAATTAGTAAAACTGCAATAGGAGAATATCAGCAAAAAGCTGTTTCAAATTTTGTAAGAATGGTAAATGCTGCAAATCTGCCGGATGATCAAAAGTTATTGCAGTTACGCAAAATTATGCCGTATGCAAAATTGGATAGAGACAAAAACTCTATAATTCGTTCAATTGGAAATCTGAAAACCTTTATATCTCTTATCTATTTAGAACAATTTCTAAATGATGAAAAGCTTCAGCAAGAAGCAGCCCGTTCAATTATGAAAATTGCCTTGGCAAACAATAATCAAAATAATGGATTTACAGGTAATATTGTTCGCGAATTATTAAGTAAAGTAACAACGATATTATCCGGCGAAGAAAGTCAATATTATAAAATAAATATTGAAACATATCTAGAGAAAATGCCAAAAGAAGCAGGGTTTGTATCAATGTTTAACGGTGTAAATCTTGAAGGCTGGGAAGGGTTAGTTGGTAATCCAATTTCAAGATCTAAAATGAGCAAAGAAGAATTATCTAAAAAACAAGTTGAAGCCAATAAAAAGATGATGGAGAATTGGAGTGTAAAAGATGGTATGATTGTTTTCAGTGGAAATGGTGACAATCTTTGTTCTATAAAAGATTATGGAGATTTTGAATTGATACTTGATTGGCGGATTTCAAAAAATGGAGATAGTGGAATTTATCTTCGGGGAACTCCGCAAGTACAAATTTGGGATACATCTCGTATTGAATCTGGAGCTCAAGTAGGTTCAGGAGGATTATATAATAATCAAAAACATCTTAGCAAACCATTAAAAGTAGCAGACAATCCAATTGACGAATGGAACACATTTCATATTACAATGATTGGTGAAAATGTAACTATTTATCTGAACGGTGAATTAGTTGTTGATAATATTCCCATGGATAATTATTGGGATTATGAACAGCCAATATTCAATTCTGAAGCTATAGAATTACAGGCGCATGGCAATGAATTAGCGTTTAGAAATATTTATGTAAAAGAAATAAATACCAAAGAAATAGGTTTAACAGAAGAAGAGAAAGAAGAAGGATTTGTATCCTTGTTTAATGGTAAGAACCTTGATGGCTGGCAAGGAAATAAAACTGATTATTTTGCTGAAAATGATGAGCTAATTGTAAATCCTAAGAAGGGCGGACATGGAAATCTGTTTACAGAAAAAGAGTATAGTGATTTTAATTTTCGATTTGAATTCCAATTAACTCCAGGAGCAAATAATGGTTTGGGAGTGCGGGCACCTCTTGAAGGTGATGCCGCTTATGTTGGAATGGAGCTTCAAATATTAGATAATTCAGCCCCAATTTATGCTAATTTACAACCATACCAGTATCATGGTTCTGTTTACGGCGTTATTCCTGCAAAACGGGGTTTTCTAAATCCAGTTGGTGAATGGAATTCACAAGAAGTAATTATGCAAGGTTCAAAAGTAAAAGTAATATTAAATGGTATTGTAATTGTTGATGGAGATATTGCTGACGCAAGTAAAAATGGTACAATGGACCATAAAGATCACCCTGGAATAAATCGCACAAGTGGATATATCGGTTTTCTTGGTCATGGCTCTGAATTGAAGTTTAGAAATATTAGGATTAAGGAATTAGGTAAATAAATTATAATTTATAAATTTATATTCAAGTTTTATACAATTTAAAAAGGTTGCTAAAACAGTAGGTTTGTATACTTAGCCTTGGACTGTTGGCAAAATAAAAATATAAAAGATGCGATTAAATTATTTGAGATCTTGTTTTTATTAAATTATTTAATATTTACTATATAGCAATAAATCTGAATGTATAATACTATCATATCAATTATACATTAAGCAGTCTTAAATTATTAATTTATGTTTATTCTGTAGTTTACTATTACAATTGCTTTGGAGAATTCAATAATATAAAAATCTTATTGTCCATCAAATATCAAATTTATGTAATAATACATTTTCAACTATTACTTATTTATAAAACCTATAATACTTAAATATTTAGTTAATCAAATTATTCATATCATTAAAAAAAGTAGTAAAATACCAAAGTTTAGTTGCATATTCAGATAAATAGAATGATATGTTTAATTTAACCAATAAACTATGGAGATTCCATGAAATCAATAGTACTTTTATTTTTTATATCTTTTATTTTTTCATTATATGGTAATACTCCCCGTAAAGTAGATTTTAGATATGCTCCATCATGGCATGTTACTTCAATTTGTTTACCAGATGATTCTTGTAAAACATTAGTAGCCCCAGAAGGTCAATTGCTTTATGATTTTGGATTTAGAGATACCGAAAGTCAAAAAAATAGGCTTGCTGCAAATGGTAAAGGCGGACTTAAATATTTCCCTTATGCAAATGGAGTTGGTTTCCAAACAGTTTTTCACATTCTTGCAGATGAAAATATTAAGTTTACAAATCAAAAATTGTATTCAGCTTCAGTGCCAATTGTTGAAACATATTCAGAAACTCAACTTTTAGAAGTTAAGCAAGAATCTTTCTCTTATACTTCATTTGGATTAGAAAAATTTGATGATAATAATATACTCAAAAATAGAGAACTTACTCCAAGAGAAGATATAATTTTAACAACTGTAACTAATAAGCAGAATAAAGAACAATATTTCTATCCCAAAATAATCGTTAATTCAGAATATCCAATTACTTTTAAGGAAAATTATATTGAAATAAATAAAGAAAAAAAATTATATATCAGCAATAAAGTTTCTGAAGTACGACAGAATTTAGGTGAGAATAAAATTATTGTTGAACTAGAGCCTATTTTATTGAAAGCAAACGAAACAAAAATGTTTGCTAATTTATATGATAATGGAATTAATACAGATTTAAAGAAACTATTCTTAGAAAGTTATAACGATCTGAACAACAAACTAAAAATTATTAGAGATCAAGTAATATTATATTGGGAAAATCACTCATCAGTACCAAAAAATAATATTTACATTCCAGATCCAGATATTCAGAATTTAGTTGATGCATCAATTAGAAATATTTGGCAAGCAAGAGAAATTGTTGATCAAAAAATTAATTTCCAAGTAGGTCCAACATGTTATAGGGGGCTTTGGATTGTTGATGGTGCATTTCTTTTAGAAACTGCCACAATATTAAATAAAGGCGAAGATGCAAGAAGTGGAATTGAATACATGTTATCATTTCAACAACCAAATGGAAAATTTGGAAAATTAAAACCAAACTACTGGAAAGAAAATGGAATTGTACTTTGGACATGTGTAAGACATGCAAAGTTAACTCAAGATAAAGATTGGTTACAATCAATTTGGCCAAAGCTAAAAAAAACAGTTAACTTTATTAAAGAAATGAGAACAATGACACTTAATAATGATATACTACTAGATGATGGATTGATTCCACCTGGAGAAATTGATGGAGGACTTGGAGGTGCAGATGATAAAGCTGAGTATACAAATGTGTATTGGAATTTATTAGGTTTAAAAGCAATGGTTAATGCTGCTAGGTGGCTTAATATAAAAGAGGATTTAAAAGATTTTGAGGATGAATATAAAGATTTCTATAAATATTTCAAGAAAGCAGCTAATAGAGATTTACAAACAGATATGTATGGAAATAAATATCTTCCTATACCTATGGATTCTAAATATTATTCATTACCTCAAAGAGCACAATGGGCATTTTGTCATGGAGTATATCCGGGACAAATTTTTGAGACAGATGATCCGATAGCAAACGGAACATTGGAAATGCTTCACACAACTCTACATGAAGGTATGGTAATGGGAACTGGTTGGATTATTGATGGAATATGGAATTATTTTGCTAGTTTTTATGGTCACGCTTGTATTTGGCTGGGTGATGGTGAAAGAGCTGCTAACTCATTGTATGCATTTGCAAACCATGCATCACCACTATTTGCATGGAGAGAAGAACATAATCCGCGTGATTTACCAATGCATTTTGTAGGAGACATGCCTCATAACTGGGCAAGTGCAGAGTTTATACGTTTAGTTATTCACTTAATTGCAATTGATAGAGGTGATGAATTACACTTGTTTGAAGGACTTCCGAAAGAATGGACTCAGCCAGGTATGGAAACATCACTAAAAGAAGTAGCAACTCCGTTTGGTAAATTAACTTTTAGTTTAAAAGTAGATAACTCTGGCAAAGAAGCTATATTAGAAATTGATAAAATTTCTGATAGTTCATGCAAAAAAATTGTTATTCATAAAAGTGGATGGGCATTGATAGATGAATCAAGCATTATTGAATTAGATCCTGCAAAAAATCATAATATTAAAATTTCTATTAGGTAAATAATTATATGAAAAAAGTTTTATTATCAAAGGTATATTTTATTTTTATTTTTCTATGTACAATTTGCTCATGCGATTCAAATAATCTACTGAAAGAAAAAAACATTCAGGTAGTAAATATTCCTCATATTGAAACTGATAATCAGTCCATTAACACTGCCTTCAGAATTGCAATTGGTGATCTTTTTTCAAATATTCAAAATTTTGAAATTCCAATTCAAAAGAAAAATAAATCTGTAATTTTAGCTGGATTGGATTACGATAGACCATGGACAAGAGATGCTTCTATAAATTCATGGAATGGAGCTTCTTACATTATACCAAAAATTGCCGAAAATACATTACTTTCTGTTCTAATTAAAGATGAGCATGGTATAAGAATAGGTGGTCAATATTGGGATGCAATTGTTTGGGTTACAGGTGCATGGAATCACTACTTATGTACTGGTAATATTGAATTTTTAAAAATAGCTTATCAAGCTTGTAATAATTCATTAAAATATTTTGAAGAAACTGAACTGAACGAGCAGTACAATCTTTTTATGGGACCAGGATGGAGCGATGGAGTTGCTGCTTATTTTGGAATTTATGGTGATTCTGGAGGTGAGAGTGCTATTGATAGTTGGCCAAAGTATCATCCAGATAAAATCTCTCATAAAGGATTTGGAATTCCTATGATGGCTCTATCAACAAATTGTCTATATTATAATGCGTACATATTAGCTAATAAAATGGCAAAAGAACTGAATTTAAACCAAGAAAATACTTTACTATTTAAAGCAGAGGAATTAAAAAAATCAATAAATAAACACTTTTGGAATGAAGAAAAAGGTATTTACAGATTTTTTATTGGTCCATTTGGAAACTGTGATAACCAAGAAACTTTGGGAAATTCTTATGCCATATTATTTGGAATTGCAGATGATAAACAAAAAGAAAGTATAATTGAAAATATGTATGTGGCTCCTCATGGAATTCCTTGCGGATGGCCGGACTTAGAACGTTATAATGCCAATGATTTAAGTGACTTTGGTAGACACTCAGCCACAATTTGGCCGCAGATTCAAGGGTTTTGGGCACAAATATGTGCAGATAATAAGTTGCCGGATAAATTTTGGCATGAATTTTACAATTTAGCTGAACATGCAAATAGAGATTTGCAGTTTGCAGAGATCTATCATCCATTTAATGGTGAAATCTATGGAGGATTACAGGAAAATGGAGATGAGGGAATTTTAGTTTGGTGGACAGCAAAAAAACAAACTTGGGCCGCTACTGCTTTTATTAGAATGTTCGTTAATGGTTTAGCTGGAATTCATCTTTCAACAACAGGTGTAGAAATTACTCCATGTATACCAAAAAATATTAATGAGATCAAATTGTATAATCTCCAAATTAGAGACTTAATTATTGATTTGAATATTAAAGGGAATGGTACAATAATTCAATCAATTTTAATAAATGATAAAAAGGCAGAAAAGGCGTTTATTTCATTTGAAAAACACAAAAAAATAAAATTGGACATAATGATGAAGAAAAATAATACATAAGAAATAAACTATTACTTCAAGATTGGGATACTTTACTAACTAAACATTATACAATTTCTTCAAAAAACTAGAAAAAAAAGTAATAATAATTTTTTTTTTATAAGTATTTTTCTTTAAAACATCTATCTATTAAAAAGTTAACTTTTCCAAATATATTATAATTGAATTCTAAAAAACCGACCCAAAATAAAGTTTACTACTCAGGAATACCCTTTTGGGCTCTTACTTCAAACCTAATGATAAAGAGGGAGTATATCTTAATATTTACAAAATTTAGATGTGTAAAAAGTTATATTGTTCCCCAAAATAGATACAGTCATGAAATGAAGATATTTTTACTTACAAGGCAAATGAAATGAAGTGGAATGTAGCTTAGTCTCTAGGCTTTCTTTAACCATTTACGCAAAGCTTTTTCACTACAATTTCAAGAAATTTTTCGTTGAACCATTACACGAATATTTATAATTCATATGAAAATTCTCCTCATATATAATTTATTTTTATTGGATTTTTAAGATTTATGGATGATGTCAGAAGTAAGATACTAATCGGTCAATTATTTTAATATTCTGAATCTGACGATGAACAACAATATATTTTTTATTATTTAGTCTATCTAAATATAGTTTTCAAATTTTTCTGATCAGATGCAATTTTATTTTTAAGAAAAATTTTAATAAAATTACTAGGAATAAATTATACTAGTATTACCTACAAATGAGTGCAATATTTAATATAAATAGTTCTTTAAATATTTGAATTTTGTTTAGTAATAATATGTAAAACCGCCTATGATCAGACGGTTTTCTGACTTTCTAGTGCACCCTGGCGGGCTCGAACCGCCGACCTGCTGATTAAGAGTCAGATGCTCTACCAACTGAGCTAAGGGTGCGGTGTAAAAATAAATAATTTATGCTATTCTTCAAAAATGTGTTTTGAATTTTTAATGGTTTGAGGAAAAGAAAATCTAACTTGATTAGTTAAAAATGTATTGCAGAAAAGGGAATATTAATATGAATTAATAATATTCCCTTTATAATTTATATTAATCATTAAAGTAAGCTGAAAGCAACTGTCAATCCGCTCATAACTATTGCAACCATACTCATCAATTTAATAAGAATGTTCAAGCTTGGACCAGATGTATCTTTAAATGGATCACCGACTGTATCTCCTATTACTGTAGCTTTATGACATTGAGAACCTTTACCGCCTAAATGACCTTCTTCAACATATTTTTTTGCATTATCCCAAGCTCCGCCGGAATTTGCCATAAAAACTGCAAGTACAAAACCTGTACCTAGTGAACCTGCTAATAATCCCATTACACCGGCAACACCCAAAACTATTCCCATAAGTATTGGGATCAAGATTGCTAATATTGATGGAAGTATCATTTCAATTTGAGCTCCTTTGGTTGAGATTTCAACACACTTAGCATAGTCAGGTTCACCGGTTCCTTCCAAAATTCCTTTAATTTCTCTAAATTGTCTCCTTACCTCATCAACCATCTTTTGAGCGGCTCTTCCTACAGCCTGCATTGTTAATCCGCAAAATATAAATGCCATCATTGAACCAATAAATACTCCAATAAGTACCTTTGGATTCATTAAATGTACTTCGTAATATTTCATAAAATCGGTTAACGTAGCTTCGGCCGTTTTAATATTTACTCCATTTCCCAGACTAATAACATCCTGTCCAATTCTAAGTAATCCTATTTTTAATTCTTCAATGTATGATGCCAAAAGAGCTAAAGCTGTTAATGCAGCAGATCCAATTGCAAATCCTTTTCCAGTTGCTGCGGTAGTATTTCCTAAAGCATCAAGGGCATCAGTTCTTTTTCTAACATATTCTCCAAGTCCGCTCATTTCAGCGTTTCCTCCGGCATTATCAGCAATAGGCCCGTATGCATCAGTGGCAAGTGTAATACCCAAAGTAGAAAGCATACCTACAGCGGCTATTCCAATACCATAAAGTCCCATACCAATATTGTTTATATCAAAATGTGTAGCGAACAAGAATGAAAAAATAATTCCAACTACAACAGCTAAAACTGGAATGGCAGTTGAAATCATACCAATTCCCAAACCTGAAATTATTACAGTTGCCGGACCAGTTTTTGAACTTTCTGCAATATGTTTAGTAGGTGAATATGAGTGCGATGTATAATATTCTGTTGCTTTACCTATTAAACTTCCAGTTAATAATCCTGTTACAATTGATCCCCAAATTCCAAGTCCGTTTTCGAGATTTAACATCAAAATAATAACAAGTGAGAATATCACAATTAGAGCTGAACTTATATTAATTCCTCTTCCCAATGCTTTAAGCAATTCCTTTTGAGAAGCATTTTCTTTTGTTCTAACTAAAAATATTCCCAAAATTGAAAGTATTATTCCAACAGCAGCAATAAGCATTGGAGCAATTACTGCTTTAAATTGCATTTCAGGATTTGTATAAAATGCTGATGCACCTAAAGCGGCCGTAGCTAAAATTGAACCGCAATAAGATTCATACAAATCCGCTCCCATACCTGCAACATCACCAACATTGTCTCCAACATTATCTGCAATTGTTGCTGGATTTCTTGGATCATCTTCTGGAATTCCAGCTTCAACTTTTCCTACAAGGTCACCTCCAACATCAGCAGCTTTTGTAAAAATTCCACCACCGACTCTAGCAAATAAAGCTTGAGCCGAAGCACCCATACCAAACGTTAACATTGTTGTTGTTATTAAAATTAAATTATGTCCATCTGTTAATGTAGTTGGATAAAAAATATTAAGCACATAAAACCATAATGAAATATCAAACAATCCTAGTCCAACAACTACCAATCCCATTACTGATCCGCTCCGGAAAGCAATTTTTAATCCTGCATTAAGTGATTTTTCAGCAGCATTTGCAGTTCTGGCTGATGCGTAAGTTGCTGTTTTCATTCCAAAGAAACCTGCTAATCCAGAGAAGAAACCTCCAGTTATAAATGCAAAAGGAACCCATGGATTTTGAACTTCCAGTCCATAAGCCATTATTGAAAAGATTATTGTTATTACAATAAAGAACAATCCAACAATTTTATACTGTTGTTTTAAGTAAGCCATAGCTCCATTTCTAACATAAAGAGCAATTTTTTTCATTTGATCATTGCCTTCGCTTTCTTTCATAACTTGTTTAAAGAAAAACCACGCGAATGCAAGTGCAATTATTGAACAAACTGGTACTATCCAAAAAAGTTCGTTTACCATATTAAACTCCAAATTCTTTTTTCATTTTATCTTATTGATAATTATTAACGGAAACCTAATACTAATGCTGAACGCCACCATGTATAGTATTCGTTTTCTAATTCATTGATTGACGGGAATTTATAGAAAATAAAATTATTCTGGTCGCCTACAAAAAAACCATTTTTAATTGTACGATATAATAGATCACCCTGCATAAAACGTATTACTGTTTTTGTCGGTTTATCTTTAGCAAGTTTTAATTCAGTTAAACAATCGCGTAAATGCTGAATATTTGGGAATGGAAGATTTTCATCTGATCCATTTACTGGATCGATCGCTAAATCATGCAAGCCTAATTGAACAAATACAATTTTAGGGACTGATATTGGGTTTGAAGTATTTGTTATAAATTTTGCAAATTCTTGAGGTTCCAATGAGCTGGCTACTCTTGGATTAACAGGACAAAGCTGTTGATAAAGTCTTAGTTTTGTGTCATTTTTTGGTGAATATTCCGCCTTATCAATACCAAGAACTCTGCCATCATCAGTAACTAAATAAAGTTTTTTAAGCTGAGTTAAAGGTATATTTTCTAAAACCCTATAAATTGAAAAATATTTTGATCTTTTTGGAGTTCCGTCCGTGTGGGGTTTACATAACTTTTCAATATCTGCCAAATTAAAATAGTTGCTTTCAAAATCCGGATCTACTTCAAAAAACATTGCTTGGCCGCGTGTTCTTTTTTTTGTTCCTACCGCTAAATAATTACCGAATTGTTCCGGTGGAAGCATTGAGGCAATTAAAGCTTCGGGTAATAGCGATAGGTAAAGATATCGTTTCATTTAACACCTCTTTTATGTTTATATAACATTTTTCTATAAAAAATAAAATAAAAAATAGACGAGATATGCTTTATAATTTGTATTTAATTAACAATTAGTAAGCCAAAGTTCAGAAGCTAAAAAAGAATATTTTTTTTCGAAAAATTAAATATTTATGCATAAAAATTTATAAATAGAATAAAATTTTGTAGGCTTGAGAAATTCTTTGTTAATAATGAGAAATTTAACTTTAACGATACAAATATTTTAGAGAAATTAAGTAAATATTATTCACTTTTTGTTTTATATTCAAATTCTATTTATAACATATTTCATTTTTTTGTCATAATTCAAAATGCTTAATAAAATTAATAAATTTAAGGACATTTGGAATAGATTTGTCGGTAAAGGAATTTATCCACATGAACTTTCATTTTTGCTTGATACTCAACTAAGAAAGCTTATTTTATCACCAAAGCAATTATCAAATTATTTACATCTCCAAGAAAACTCTATAGTTCTTGAAATTGGATCAGGACCAGGATACTTTAGTGTTGAAGTTGCAAAAAGAATACCAAATGGTTTTATAATAATTTTTGATATACAAAAAGAAATGTTATTAAGGGCTGGAAAAAAAATTAAAAATAAAAATCTTAATAATGGTTTTCTCTTACAAGGAAATGCAGAAAGATTACCATTTCTGCAAAGACAATTTAACATTGTATTTTTAGTAACGGTACTTGGTGAAATAATTGATATAGAAAATTGTATTAAATCAATATAT
Source organism: Ignavibacteriales bacterium (assembly GCA_020635275.1). Lineage (GTDB taxonomy): Bacteria > Bacteroidota > Ignavibacteria > Ignavibacteriales > Melioribacteraceae. The sequence continues at coordinate 656,141 of JACKAA010000001.1, read as the reverse complement.
GAAATTTTGGATTTTGGAGGAATATTATCTATAACTGAAATGAAGGGGGATCCTGATTTTTTATCGTTTGATAAAATAAATAATTTAGTAACTAATTATAATTTTAAGTTACTTGATAAATTCGAATCAAAAAATGGAATGACAATAAATTTTAAAAAAGTTTAAAACTCATGGAAGTTTAATAATGATCTATAAAAATTATAAAAATATTTTTAGTGTTTTGTTATTGCTCATTTTAGGCTGTTCCCAAAAGACAAAAGAAGCATATTTGTTTTCCTACTTTAAAGGTAATGGAGAGGACGGACTTCATTTAGCTTACAGTTATGATGGACTTAAATGGATTTCATTAAAAGAAGATAGTTCGTTTTTGAAACCAAAAGTTGGAAATGATAAATTAATGAGAGATCCTTGTATAATTGCTGGTAATGACGGAAAATTTCATATGGTTTGGACAGTAAGCTGGAATGCAAAGGGAATTGGTTATGCTAATTCAGAAGATTTAATTAATTGGTCTGAACAAAAGTATATTCCAGTCATGGAGCATGAATCTGAAGCCAAAAATTGTTGGGCTCCGGAAATATTTTTTGATGATCAAGAAAATCAGTATTTAATATTTTGGTCAACAACAATACCCGGAAGATTCCCCGAAACCGATTATCAAGATAATAATGGAAAAGAAGGTCAGGGTTATAATCACAGAATTTATTACACAACAACTAGAGATTTTGATGATTTTTCAGAAACAAAAGTTTTTTATGATAAAGGATTTAATGTAATTGATGCAACAATAATTAATGCTGGCGATGAATATTTAATGTTTATTAAAGATGAAACTAATAAACCATTTATACCGCAAAAAAATATTAGAATTGCAAAAAGTAATAATGCAGTTGGGCCATATAGTGAATCCACAAAACCTATAACAGGAGATTATTGGGCAGAAGGCCCAACTGTTGTTAAAATAAATAAGAAATGGCATTTGTACTTTGATAAATACAGATTGGGCAAATATGGAGTTTTAGTTTCCAGTGATTTAAAAAATTGGGAAGATAAATCAGATAGTCTGCAATATCCAATTGGATTACGTCACGGAACTGTGTTCAAAGTTTCCGAAATTCAATTAAGTAAACTTTTAAAGTAAAAATTAATTTTAATAGAAATCTTTGTAATATAAAAACACTTAATTTGTTGTTGTTTTTTCTTTCTTATAGTAAAATAAAATTGTAATAACCAAAATTACCTGAACCATTAGATTTACAATACTATAAATACTTAAAGGAAATTTATAATCAAGACGGTAAATTAAAAAATAAGAATATCCAAAAGCTTTGATAAATACAGCAATATTAAAAAGTGTAAATGGATCATTATAAATTTTTTCTATCTCATTTAAGTCAATGTAGTTCACTGTTATTTGAAAATAAATAATTGACATATATAACATTGCTGCATTATGAATTGAATTAAAATCATCGAACAAATGAGTAATGTAACTAATCAAAACAATTACAATCCATAGAATATTATTATTTTTAATCCCTTTGGTTTTAGATCTAATTTGTAAAAGAACATAAACAAAAATGGTGAATTCAATCATCAAATAAATATTCATGACCGGCAAATTAGATCCGAAGTGTTCAACTCTAAAATACGTCATTAAAAATTGTGTTAAAACTGCAATAGGCAGCCAAACATAATAAATCAAAGCAAATTCAACTTCTCTAATTTTACCTTTTATAATTAATAAATATGCTACAATAATAAATAAGGCAAAAATTGAATATATGCTTATTGACCTTAATATAGATAAGTACGAAGGCATATATTTTATTTATCTTCACATGGCGGTGGTGGACAAGGATCAGCAGTTTGCAAAGCTTTACCAACAATATTTCCAGCTGAATTGTAAGCTACCAAAATTGATATTCTTTGACCGGCATCATCTGCACCCTGAACAACACCAAGTCTTGTTACACTTTTCTTCGATAACATTTTTAGAACTTGTTTACTATCAAAAGTTTCTATTGAGTGGTGCGATTTGAAACGTTTTCCTTTTTTATTAAGATTGCTTTTATATTGTTTGAGTTTATCCTTTTCAATTTCATGTTTATGCGGTTTCGGAAAAATATCTTTAATCATTACTCCCTCCAATTTGATGGTAAAAGTAAAATGCAATAATTAATTAGAAAATTCAATTAAAAAATTGAGTTTTATTTTTTAGTTTAATTGAGTTATTTTGTAATTGAAAATATAAAATGCGAATATAATGTTAAATATACTTTACATTAATGAGTATATGTAAATAAAATCACAATTATTTCAGGATATAATTGCTTTAGCAATTTTATAAAGTATATTATTTTTTTTAATTATTGTTCTATTATGATGAAGTGAAAATATGTGGTAATGTTGTTATTTTTGTAAATTATATTTTACATATATTGATATTTTTTCAATTTTTGGTTATTTACTTTCCAAAATATATTTTTAATAAGAAATAAATTTTAGTTTTAGAAAATTTGGATATTAAATAAGTTTATTCATCTTTTAAATCAATTATCTTTAAAATGTTAAATATATTTTACATTTTATTGATATTTATCTTATAATTTAATATAATTATTGTAAAACATGCAGAATTTTAAAAAAGATATTGGTCGTAATTTACTAATTGTTCGAAAAGCTCAGAATGTTTCTCATTTAGAATTAGTAAAACAATCTGGTTTAACACGACCAATAATTTCGACAATTGAAAATGGTTCTGCAAATCCTACCTTTGAAAGTCTGATTAAGTTAAGTTCTTCCTTGAATGTGAATTTAGAAATGTTACTATTATCAAAAACCAAATTTGAAATTTTGAAAAAAGAATTGTTTTCTTGTTTTGAAAAAGATAGTAATAGTACTTCCAATTTAATTATTCCAGAAAAGTATTGGAAAAATCTACTTTTAATGTCGGGTGATGAAACAGCAAAGAATGCAGTAAAAGTCTCAAAAATAATATTTGAAATTTTGAAATTGAATAATATTGAAAGCAGATTTATTGGAAATATAATTTTAGGAGCGACTTTAGGAGTTATATTCCAAAAAGATGGATTTGAAAAAGGTCTCAATTTTGGAATTTGGCTTGGAGAAAAAATTTATTAACCACTGAATCTTTTACCAATTTTTACCATCCAAATAATTAAAAAGAAAAATTTTATGCATGTATTTTAAGGCAAAGTTTTATAATGCAATTAATGAAGCTGAGAATTTAATTTTCAACAATTTATTTCGCAATCCAATTACAGGAAAAGAAGTAATACTATTTAACAAATATGAGTTTGAAATAGAAAGAAACATCAGAAATGAAATTGACGGAATAACATTTTGCAGCCAATGTGTAAATACATATGGTATTGAAACTGAATTTATCAAATTTATATTTCAGCTATTGCAAAATGATGAAACAGTAAAATTATATGATTCAAATGGTCTTACTTCAGAATTCAGTAAAGACGATATAGAAGAATATATATCATAATTTATAATTTAGTTACTCTCCGTAATGTTCAATTACTTTTATTATTGCTTCTTCGCAAACTTTGCAAAAAGGTTTTTCTCCCTTGCTGAACATTATGCAATCAATCATTGGTCGGTAAAGTCCATTTTGTAAATAACCAGCTCCTTCAAAGGCGCCGACTTTTCCATAATTTGCACAATTTTTTAAATATTGATCAACGATATCTGAACGTTCCTTATCCTTTACAATATATTCTTGCTCTGCTTGAATAATTAAATTTTTATCGGCATTGTTCCTTTTTAATTCAGCAATTTTATCATTCATTTCTCTTCTTTCTTTTTGCCATTCGTAATCAGTTTTATCAAATTCTTCCTTTTCCCAAGGTGTTGGTAATTCAATTCCACTGGTCAGTAATTTTTTCCATTTCAGATTTTCCGGATCTAAAAGTGCAGTAACGTTCGGTTCTACCGGTTCAAGTGTGGGTTTATAAAAATCATTATATGCAACATCAGATGTGTAATACTCATCAGCTAATCCGGCAAATGAGTGTCCAAATTCATGAATAAATAAATATTCTTGAAATTGATTATCAGCAGTAAATGTACATGACCAATTATAAATTCCGCCTCCGCCATAACGTTTATGATTAACCATTATGTAAATTGCATCGTAAGGTACATGAGAAGCTAGATCCCGTAATGTTTTATTATCTTCGGTCAATAAATATCTTTCAGAACCAAGCGAATTAAACGTTGCGTTCAAGGTTGTGTTTTTATAAATATTTGCACGAGGTTCATCAACTCCAGATTCTTCACTTGCTTTAAAAATTCCGTAAACATTTAGATTATTTATATAACTTTTAAACGGTTCTTGCTTTTTGAAAATATTAGTAAATCTTTTTAGATCATTGAGATATTTTTCTTTTTCTTCTGCAGTATATCCTTCGGCAACAATTGCAATATCAACTTTTGAATGAGGATCTCCGGAATAATACGATTTTGTAATTTCAACATTTACGTCAAGAATTTTTTCTCTAATAATTTTAATATCAGAAGGATCAATTATTCTTGTAAATATTTCATTTAGATTATTGTCATCGTCTCGTTTTTCAATAGAAAATTTTATTTTATTCTTTGGATTAGGAATTAGGGCAGATTCGTGAAAAGATTTTTGAATCCCGTTTTGGGCATCAGCACTTGTTTGATACTCTTTAAAATAACTATCGAAACCTTTTGAATAAATTAGTTCACCTGAAATATCATCATAAATTTTTAAGTAGTAGACACCATTATTGAAATTATCTAAAAGATTAACTCTGCTTCCTGCCCAAATTCCTTGTTTAAATATTTGATCGATTGTTACCAATTCATTTATATTATCACCAATGTGGTAATAATCAAGTCGCAAAGTTGCATCTTCAAAATATTTATTAAACACTTCAAAATTTTGAGCTAACAAAAATGTATTGGAAAGAATTATAAAGGCTATTAAAAATTTCATGTTATACTCAATTTTATTTTTAGTAAAGTTAAAATTATTGATTTATGTTGAATTTAAAAACTCTTTCAAATTTTATATTAATAAAATAATACTTTAAATTTGATTTAGATCACATCGCATTGTTAAGCAATATCTTACATTAACACGTGTAAGTGTAAAATAATATATTTGGTTCCTTTTTTGAGAGACACATGGAAACTAGTCAAATTGTATTAATGGTTCTATTGCTTATATCCATTAGTCTATATTTTGTTTTTAATTTATATGTAAAATCATTTATGGTTGAATCAACCGTAACTCTTAAATGGATTAAAACTAAAAATCACTGCAGAACAATTTCAATTCTCTTCGCAATTCTATTTATATTAGATATTTTTATTTAACTTCATAAAATAATTTTTCCTCAATTTCGAAAAACAATTTTGTATTTTATAATATGTCATCACTGGTAATTTTTTCAACTGTATTAATTACTCTCGCATTAATATTTTATTCCCTTGGTGTCTGGGCAGAAAGATTAGCCCGTTTTCTAAAACCATGGCATGTAATTTCATTTTGGATTGGATTCTTTTTTGATGTATCCGGAACATTGGCAATGCATAAATTAGCAGATGGACCTTTTAATATCTTAGAGCCTCACACACTAACTGGACAAATTGCTCTATGGTTAATGTTAATTCATGCAATTTGGGCTACTGTTGTTACTAGGAATGGAACTGATCAAGCAAGATCTAATTTTCATAAGTTCAGTTTAGTTGTATGGATTATTTGGTTAATTCCATACTTTGGGGGAATGTATATTGGTATGAGTTAATTTTATTTATTCATACCATGACATAACTTCTAATTTACCTGTATTTGGAAAAGTTGGCGGAATACTCAACATAAATCTTTCATCAAAGATTACAAATTTTTTGTAACCACCTGTTAATGCGTCTTTTTTAGTTAAAGCCAAAATTTCTTCTTTTGCAGCAACTACACCACCGCGCAAATATAGTGTGCCGCTTGGAGGAATTGTGCTATTTTCCATCGTAAATCCGCCTTGTGCACAAAAAATTGAAGCATCTACATGAATGTCTTTATCAGCCACATTTGCATCAGTATCAGCAATGTAAACATTATTTGTAGCAAGCAGACCAAGCATATTTTCGCAATCATTATTTGGAACGTATTTTTCAGCTACATCATCCCAAACCATTGGATCATCCGGGTAAACCAAATCATCTACTAAATATATATTTCCTTGTCCGGCACCAGAACTTTCGCCACTTCCAATTGTAAGTTTTCCATTTAAAGTTCCGGAAACGTAAATATTTCCTTTTTTAAGATAAACAACTCCGTTAGGTGCAAAAGTAGTTAGATCTTCTTTAATTGGAGCTGAATAAGTTGTACTATCGGGACCCGAACCAGTTCTATATTCAATTGTTCCATCATCAAACAAAGTTAACCAGACATCTGTATTTTCAAAATACGAAGAACCGCCATGGTTATCTACTCCGTCAACAGCTGCATTTCGTTCCTTATCAAACTGATAGTTTACTGGCAATGGAATATCCACACCATGCTCAATCCCGCCATAAAATTTTGGTTCAGCTGTTTTATCAGCATAATTTAAGCCTTTAAGTGTAGTAGCTTTACCCCAAAAAACTGCATCTCCGCCAATATTTAGCTGTGATTGTGTATGAAATGGACCCCAAACAGTATCTCCGGTAATAAATATTTTTGAACTCATATTACCTGTATACCATGCAAATTTTGCATAACTGCTTGGCTGTAAAATTATTCTGACGACTTCTGAAATTTCATTATAAAGACCGGTTGCAATAACAACCTTGCTATCTACTAATGTATCTTTTACTTGCACTGAATAAGTACCGCCTTGAAAATCAGTTTCACTAAATCCAGTATCCCAAGCTTGATCACGGTAAAGTTCATTACAAGCAAAGTTTGCTGCACTGACTGCAATATTGTGAGCTTTTGCTTCACTATAATAATCAACAACATTTTCAGATGAGCGTTTGGTAAGGTTTAAAAAATTTCTTCCAAATGCCAGAAAAGATATTGTAAAACCCAATACAATTAAAATTGTTCCCTTGCCGCCCATTTTTTTACCTATTTTTTAAGTTGCGTGAAGCTAATCTTACTTGTCGCCAAAATGCGCTTGAATATTTTTCTTCATCGTGTACTCTATCATATCCATAAACATCTTCAACTCTAATATTTATCTGCATAGTATAAATTGCACTCGGTACTGTTATTGGAAATGTTAACTGATTACCCATTGCGTCAAAGAAGAAAAGATCAAATTGAGTAACACCTAAATTTGCACCCTGAGGCTGTTGATGATTCAAAACACGATAAAGAGTTCTATCATTTGGATTAGGCGTATTCTGTAATTCATCAGTTGAGCCTAAATAATATCTTAACGTATCAATGTTTCCATCATTATTTTCATCAGTAAGGAAGCTAATACTATTTTGAGTTGCAGATAAAATTGATTTTGACGGATCAGGAATTTTTTCCCAATCTTTGCAATATCCAATTTTTCTGAAATCATGTTCCACTAATTGAACAACTTCTACAAGATTTGATTGTGCAATTGCTTCACCGCCATAAACATAATTGTTCTCTACTGTTGCATCATTTAATCTAAAAAGAATTAACAGTAAGAGTCCCCCTATTACAACGGAACTTATTAAATCTATTATTGTTGAAAAACCCATATCTATTACCTAAAATGCCAATAACTAAATACAGAAGACATTTCTACAGTATCTTGAACTCCTTCAGCATTAACCAATGAGTTACTTGTTACATAAACTGTTATTTTTTTATGCCAAGTTGGAATTGAGGAAACTATATCAGGATTATTTGTTTGTACATAACAAACTTTGGTTCTTATATTAAATTCTGCACTTGATAATGCAGTACTTGTAAATTCAAGATTATTAAAATCATCAAAATCATTAAAGTTTGGATATGATTCTGATGAGTTTGGTCCCAACGATCCGGGATAAGTTAAATCTGTTGTGTTTGAAACAGCATCAGCAATTGTGTTTGCATCAAATGATTTTCCACTAGCTTCTTCAATAACTGATGATGCAAGAGAAACTGCCAAAATTGTTAATTTATTATCTAATAAAGTAGAACTGGTCATTACAAAACCAGTATTTACTTGTAGAATAATTAATGCTACAAGTGTCATTGCTCCTAAAGATAAAAATGATTGTCCGCTGTTCATGGTTTTAACCCCCTCTTGTTGTCGGGATCAAATAAGCAATTTTGGGGCCAAAAAAATCTTCTAAAAAGAATGTTTTTTGTGTGATGCATATCAATATGGCAATGTTTACATGGTAATTTTTACCGGTTAGGTAATATTGGAAGGATTTTTCTAATAATATAACTTAAAATAATATATTAAGATTGTGGCATGTTGTTTGTGATTCATATTAAAAAAAGAGGTTTGAAATGAAGGTATGTAATTTAAAAATTATAGTGACTTTATTTTTTTCTGCGTTTATTTTGTTTAATGCTTGTGATTCTACTCAACCTGATCAGACGTCTCTTTCTTTAAGCTTTGCCACTGAGACAACGGTACCCAAATTAATTTCGACTAATGAAGAATTTCAGATTGAAGAGGTTAAACTTCTTATTCGAAATATTAAAATAAAAAATCAGTCTGAGGAAGATTCATTGCAAGTTAAAACGGGACCGATTGTAGTCAACTTAAATCTTGATGGAAAATTAACTGAATTTGCAGCAACTGAAATTCCAGCTGGAAATTATAATAGAGTTAGATTTGAAATTCACAAAATTGAAGACTCTGAAGTTCCTCCAGATGCAGAATTTAAAGAGGGATTGGAAAGCAGTAAAAGATATTCTGTAATTGTAAAAGGGTTGTTAAATGGAGAAACATTTACCTACAAATCAAGAAAATCTGCAGTACAAGATGTTAAGTTAGAAACTGATATCATTGTTGAAGAAAATGAAGATGCAAATCTTACAATCAATGTAAATCCTTATAGCTGGTTTTATGATGAATCAAAATTTTTAAATCCTAATGAAACATCTAATGAAAGTAAAATTGATAATAATTTGCAGTACGCATTTAAAAATGCATACAAAGATAACGATCATGATGGTGTAAGTGATTAAAAATTTTAGTAGTATCTGTAATGCAACTAAACCCGCTGTAATGGCGGGTTTTTTTATATACTTATTCCAATTGTATTAGAAAAAATATTATTATATTGCAGAATTCAATACCTATTGGAGTTTGTTGATGAAAACATTCTTAACTTTATTTTTAATAGCGGCACTTAATATTTTTTCACAAAATGAAGATGCTACTGAATTATATTCAAAGGCAGTTGAACTTAGCAAAAAATTATTAATAATTGACACGCATATTGATATTCCTTACAGATTAAAAAGTAACTTTGAAGACATTTCTAAAATAACTGAAACAGGACATTTTGATTATCCAAGAGCAATTGAAGGTGGACTTGATGCTGCATTTATGGCAATTTATATTCCTTCAAGTTATGAAGAAAAAGGCGGGTCAATTGAACTGGCTGATACTCTAATTAATTTAGTTGAAAACTTAACTAAACTATATCCTGATAAATTTGAAATGGCTTATTCACCTCAAGATATTGTTAAACAATTTGGCAATAACAAAATTTCTCTCCCAATGGGAATGGAAAATGGAACTCCTCTTCAAGGAGATTTTAAAAACTTAAAACATTTTTATAATAGAGGTATAAGATATATAACTTTATCGCATGGAGAAGCAAACCACATATGTGATTCATCTTATGATCCCAATAAAAAATGGAATGGACTTAGTCCATTTGGAAAATCATTAATAGCAGAAATGAATAAGTTGGGAATGATGATCGACATTTCGCATGTTTCTGATAGTACATTTTATCAAGTTATTGAATTAACAAAAACACCGGTAATTGCTTCACACTCATCTTGCAGATTTTATACACCAGGATTTGAAAGAAATATGAATGATGATATGATTAAGAAATTAGCTGAAAATGGGGGAGTAATTCAGATCACATTCGGTTCTTATTTTGTCAGTGGTAATTATCAATCAAAAATGAATGAGCTTGATAATTATTATAAAGAAAAAAATGTTAAAAGATACAGTGACGAAGGAAAAAAATATTACGATGAATTTATGCAAAAAAATAAAATTGATTACGGAACTTCAGAAGATCTTGCAAACCATATTGATCACGTTGTAAAATTAGTTGGGATTGATCATGTTGGATTAGGTTCTGACTTTGACGGAATTGGGAAATTGCCTGCCGGAATTAAAGATGTTTCTTCATACCCGCAAATAATTTACGAACTGCTTAAAAAAGGTTATTCCGAAAAAGATATTGAAAAAATTTGTTCAGGAAATATTTTGAGAGTTTGGAAAGAAGTTGAAGATTATGCTAAAGACAAAAACTGAACGGTCAATTATTTATTAAGTAATTAACCGTTCGTAATATTTAATATTTTTATTTCCATAGTTTTGAGCAATTTGATTTGAGTAATATTTTATTTAGTTAGTGAACTTTCTTGATAGCATAAGGCACATTGTTTTCTAACTCTTTCACTTTCATCAAATTTTGCTCTTTGTTTAATTGCAAATCTAGCTACATCAGAATTGATTTTTGATAATGCTACAGCTGCACTAATTCTTTCTTCTTCGGTTTTACCACTCTTTAAAACTTTCATTAGAGGAATAACTGATTTGCTTGTTCCGTATTCGCCTAAGAAATAAGCTGAGCTTGTTTTTAATCCAAGATTTTCTGAATTTAATCCAACCAATAAAGTTTCTTCAACATTATCATTTACTGTATTTTTTGGTCCGGCTAATGTTAAATTAGTAACAACTAATAACATTACTAATACTAATAAACCACTTAACTTTCTCATTTTAATACCTTTCTTTTATGAATGTGAATGATTTTCTTTTGCTCTTATGACGATTGGATTTTAAGAAAGTTTTAAAAGTGGTTAAATATTTTTCTATTCATCTTGACCTGAATTAATAATAAATTATTTTAACCAAAATTTCGTTAATGTGACAGACCTCACTAAACTTCAATTATTACATGCCGAAAATCATTATAACAACTTTAAGTTTAATATGGATATTTCTATTATAACATTGATTTTATTTTTATTACTTTTCACTTACTCAAGTGTAAAGACAGTAAAAAGGGATAGGAATATTTCCAGATCTCGGGGGTAGACTACAATATATTGTTAGTAGAAGCCCATCTTTAGATGGGCTTTTTATTTAATAAATTATTGACCCATTTGCATCCAAGGATTAACATCTGAATTCCAAGTCTCAACTTTAATTAAAAGTGAACCATCTATTTGTATTTCATAAATATTTAGATACTTTCCTTGATCGGTATATTCTCCTCCTGGCATTTGTGGCATTGGCATTGACATATCATAGGTTCCAATATCAACAACTTGATTGCTGGTTTGCCAAAAATCAGTTGAAGTTAGTTCAAACTTTGTAAAACTCATCGGATTCTGTTTTTGCATTTCAACATTCTTTTTAAGAGCTTCAATTCCTTTTGCCATAGGTTGATAATCAGGTAATGAGATTGCATCTTTGGTGTAATTTTGCAAGGTTGACTCAAAGTCACCGCTGAGCATAGCTTTTCTAGATAAATCATTCATTTTTACTATTTCCGCTTTCAACGCATCTTGTGTAAATTGTTTAACAGCATCTTGTCCTTGACTACAACCAATAATTAATATTGTTACAAAAACATAAATTATTGATTTCATTTTTACTCCTTTCAATTTGTTTATTTTGGTTATAAATAAATTAAATAACTTTTTTAGTGCATTCAAGTAATTTATAAATGTAAAAGAAATAATTTTTAAAGAATGGATTTATCTATTATCTAGAAGAAGTACAAACTCACCTTTAAGATTTTTTTGTTCAACTATTTTCAAAATGTTTGAAACTGTATCACGAAAAATTTTCTCTTCAGGCATTGTTAATTTATAAGCGAGCACTATATGTTGGGAAGGAGTAAAGTTTTTAATTATATCTTCAAGTAATCTTTTTAATCGGTATGGAGTTTCCATTATTACAATCAAATCACGAATATTTTTTAACTTTCTTAATTCTTGTCTTCTAATTTCTTTTTTGGGAGAAAGCCATCCAAAATGATAGAACTTTTCAATATTTAGTCCGGAAGAAATAAGTGTTGGCAATAATGAATTTGCACCAGGTAACGGTACAATGTTAATTTTATAAGAAATGCATAAATCAACTAAAATATGTCCCGGATCTGAAAAAAGCGGAGTTCCGGCATCAGAGATTAATGCTGCAGATTTTCCTTCTAATAATATGTTTGCAATCTCTTGCGAAATTTCTGATTCATTATGTTCATTTAATGAAATTAATTCTTTTTTAATATCAAAATATGCGAGTAGTCTGTTCGCCGGTTTTGTTTCCTCACAAATAATAAAATCTACTGCCTTCAGAATTTTTAAAGCTCGAAGAGTTATATCTTCGTAATTGCCAATTGGGGTGGGAGTAATATAAAGTGTAGGATTCATTTAATGCTTGTGTATGATATATTCAGGATCATGCGGGAGTAGACAAGTAAAAAAACATGCTTCGACTCCGCTCAGCATGAATTGGTGAATAATAACATGATCAATTTATGTTAATTAATTTTTTGTCATTCCCACAAAAGTGGGAATCAGTTTTATTTTAATAATTCTTTAATTTTTGATGAAAGCTCATTAATACCAACATTAATTCTTTCTCCAGTAGCTCTAATTTTTAGCTCAACTTGGTTTTCTTTTAATCTGCGTTCACCAACAATAATTTGAATCGGCATACCAAGTAAGTCTGCGTCACTAAATTTAAATCCGGCTTGCACATTGGTTCTATCATCAAAAATAACATCAAATTTATTTTCAGATAATTCGTTGAAAATACTTTCACATGCTTCAACAACGATTTCTTTTTTCATGTTCAATCCAATTAAATGAACATCAAAAGGTGAAAGAGGTTTTTTCCAAATTATTCCATTTTCATCATTGTTCTGTTCAATAAAACAAGCTAAAACCCTTTCGACTCCAATACCGTAACTACCCATAATAATAGGATTTTCTTTACTATTCTCATCAAGGAACATTGCTCCTAATCCTTCCGAGTATTTTGTTCCTAATTTAAAGATATGTCCAAGTTCAATGGCTTTAAAAACTTCTATCGTGTTCGAACAATTTGAACAATTTTCACCGCTTTCAACTATTCTTAAATCGGCATATTCTAAATTTGGAACATCTCTTTGTAAGTCAATTCCGCCAATATGGTAATCATTTTTATTTGCACCACTGAACAAATTATTACCGTCTTTTAATCTTAAGTCAGCAATAATTCTATGTTTAAATCCAATTGGACCAATTGAGCCCGCGTCAGCCCCAGTAATTTCTTTCAATTCTTCCTGATGACCTGGTCTAACTTCTCCACCTAAAATTGATCCCAATTTTGTTTCATTAACTTCATCATTGCCTGACATTAATATTAAAACTGGCTGACCATTATGAATGTAAACTCTGGATTTTGCAGTTTCACGTTCATTGATTTTTAGAAACTCACACAATTCATCAATAGATTTTACATTAGGAGTGCTTATTTCATAAATTTCTTTACTTTCATTTTGTCTCGAAATTCTTTCTATTTTTGATGGAGCAACCTCCACATTTGCGGCAAAGCCACAGCTTGAACAATATGCAACAGTATCTTCCCCAGCCTCAGATTTAACCATAAATTCTTCAGATTTACTTCCACCCATTGCACCGCTTGAAGCTCCAACTACAAAATAATCTAAGCCGCATCTATCAAATATTTTTCTGTAAGCTTTATCATGCAATTCATAAGATTCATCTAAACCTTCTAATGATGCGTCAAAAGAATAAGCGTCTTTCATTAAAAATTGTCTGCCTCGTATAACCCCGCTTCTAGGTCTAGGTTCATTTCTAAACTTAGTTTGAATTTGATACCAAATTTGGGGAAGATCTTTATATGATTTCAAAACACCTTTTGCATGATAAGTCATTATTTCTTCATGAGTCGGAGCCAAAACATATTCTCTATTTTTTACATGAAACATTGTATCACCGAAAGCTTCAACTCTATTTGTTGCTTCCCAAATTTCTTTTGGATTAAGAGCAGGTAAATGAAATTCTTGTCCGCCGATAGCATCCATTTCCTCGCGAATAATATCTGAAATTTTCTTAATTACTTTATAACCCAATGGCAAAAAGGAATAGATTCCTGCAGATAACATTCTTACCATACCGCTTCTAACCATAAGAATATGACTTGGAATTACTGCATCACTTGGAACTTCTTTTAATGTTGGAATAAATGCTTTACTTAATCTCATATCTCTTCAAATTATTTTTAAATTAGCTTCAAAAATACTAAATGTAAAATCGAATTAAAATAGTTTGTTTTGGGAATTTAGTAGGATTTAATAATTCCGCAGACTAAAGTCTGCGGCTACATTTATTTATTAAAATACATTTTTTCATGCTGGAATGGTACAAGTGCACTAATCAAACCGGGGATATAAAGTTCTTTTCTATCCATTTTGCCATTTGTAAAAAATGCAATTGCTCCACCTTTTTGTTTTGTATTTTCCTCCTTCATAATTTCATCCATTACAAAACCTAACTCTTCACCTTTAAGTAATCTTTTTGTTACACATTCAGGAAGTTCAAAATGAGCAGATGTTCCAAATGATGTTCTTCCATTTTTATCAATTATGCACATTCCGCCAAAAGCAAACCATTTACCGTATGTTTCTTGAATTCCTCCTTCAACACCAACATAAAAATGTGCTCCTAAATTCTTCTCTTTATCAATTTTTACTAATTCTTTGGCTCTATTTTTTGCTCCTTCAAAAGTTTCACCATTTATTGGCTGATCTGGAACAGAAGAATTAACTTCAATACCTTTGACTTCAATATTTTCAAAATATAGTGAAAAAGCTTCTTCAACAGCTTTAATTTTAACAGGATTTTTTGAACCGACTAATATTTTCATTAATTCTACTTTCTGGAAAATTCCATAATTTTTTCTGGGGATTTTGGAGAAACAAATCCAAATTTTTTATATAAGCCATGAGCATCAGAGGTTTTAAGCAGCCAGCCTTTTACAGTTTTTAATTCAGGAGCATCGATAATTTTTTTCATTAACCATTTTGATAAACCTTTTCCTCTAAATTCTTCTAAAATAAAAACATCTGCCAAATATGCAAATCGTGAATAATCTGTTATTAGTCTGGCAAAACCAATTTGGGTTTCATTGTGGTAAACTCCAAAGCAAAATGAATTTTCCACAGATTTTTTTACTAAATCAAATTCAATATCTTGTGCCCAGTATGATCTTTTTAGATAACCATGAATAACATTAAGTTGTAATTTGCTTTTATCAGTTGAAATAGAAAAACCCTCTTTTTCAAATTCAGTTTTCATTTTTCCCCATTTATAAAATTAAATGCTTTTTCTGCTTCACTAACAAACTTTTCCAATAATTTCTTATCTTTTCTTCCATTGGAATTTTCTACACCAGTATGAACATCTACTCCAGCCGGATTGACCTTAATTATTGCTTCATAAACATTTTCCGAATTTAATCCGCCTGCTAAAATTAATGGTTTTTTAGAAATCTCTGCAAAAGTCTTACTTATGTTCCAATCGTGAGTTTTACCGGTTGCACCGCTGGCTCCGGTTTTAGGATCAAATGTATCAGTAATAAATGCATCAACAAAATTTTCCATTTCAACTAAATCTTTTTTCAATTGCTCAAAATTTTCTTCAGTTATTACAAGACTTTTAATTACAACAATTTTGGGATTTCTTTTTATTTTTTGCAGTTCGTCAATTGAAATTCTTCCATGAAGCTGAATAATATTTGATCCAAGTTTATTGCAAAGTTCAAAAACTTCATCTGCTGTTGAGCTGTAGGAAATTATAACTCCATGAAAAGGAGCCTTTAAATTATTTATAATTTTTGCTGCATTTTCTTCAGTTAAATCTTCTTTGTTAACCGGCAATCGTAATGGAAATCCTAAAAAGTTCACTCCACAGCTTTTAACTAAATCAGCTTCTGTTTGATCAATTATTCCGGCAACTTGAATAAAATTCTTAAAATTTATTTCAGACATTTTATTTATTCAGCTTCTCCGCAATCTATAAAAGGAACACATGGTTTATCACCTAAAACTTCTTTTAGTAAATTGAAATTTTGATCAAGAGCTTTAATCTTTATTTTATCATTAATATATTCGTAAGTCAAAACCGGAGAGAGAAAATTTATTTTTGCAATATTTCCCGAATCATCTCTTGGAACTCGTAAAAATTTATTTTCTGAATCTCTGTAAATTTCCATTCTTACTCTATTTAACTCATCATAAATATATTCTATTGACCAATATCCAAATAGTTCATCTTGGGCATTATTGCCATTTTTATCAAAGTACCTTAAATATTTTACATTATTATTTGAATTGTACTCAAAAGCTGTTACTGCCGGTGTTGAAAGTTCATCAGTTAATTTGCCTTGTTTATCAAACCTCTCAATTTTAATTGGCAGATTATTCTGCAAAGTTATTTTCTCATAGTAATTGTCATTTATTTCATCTTTTAAAGCATTTCTTTTTAGAATAACATAAATTCCATTCTGTGGTTGAATTAAATTGAATTGTACTTCATTAATTTTGTTATCCAACTCTTCTTTATTGCTGCATGAAAAAGTTGTTACTATTATTAAAAAAGAAAGGAAGAATCTACTATTCATTTTGCTCCGTTATGTTAAATTGTTTTTACGCCACATTTCAAAAGATAAAAACCAGTTTAATTTGAATGCTAAACTGAAATTACCATTATAAAATTGATCTACTAAATATTTTATTTTCTGCTTATCATAATATTCAAAATTATTAAAATCATTTGAGTTAATCTGATCGTAAATATAATCTTTTAGTAAGAATAATAATTGTTGATCAATTCTTGAATTGTAAATTTTGCCAAATTTATTATTAATTTTTAATACAAATCTTTGAGCAATAGATCCAAAATAAAATGGATATTTCACATTGTTTTTTACTAAAGGGAAATTTGATAATTCTTTTGAATTTCGTTTAATAATTTCTTTAAATAATTTCCCATTTTTTCTTTGGTTAACGGATATTCCAAAGTTTAATTCTAAAATATCTTTCTGAACAAAAGGTATGTAATCAACGGAAATTGAATCAGCAAAAGCTTGAAGTGGTGAAAATATATTAGGTATTTTATAAATTATTGAAAATAAATCTAACCAATCATTTATATTTTCTTCTGTAACTTTTGGCATAATATTTTTAATAGTAGAAATATCCTTCAAGCAAAAATTTTGCATTTCATAATTAACTTCATCCTTAAAAATATCTACTTTAAATCCAGTAAAATATTTAAATAATTCCGTAGAATTAAAATTTATTAGTTCGTTTTTACCTTTAACAGCAAGCCCGAGTAAATATTGACGTCTAAAAATCTCACCGCAACATCCATCAATTATAATTTTATTTTGATTATAAACTTCTCTATTTAAATAAATATTAAGCACTTCATAAGCTGGAATTATTGGAGGAGATTGACTGAAAAAGGCATCTAGTTTACTTATTGCATCCTCAATTAAATTTATATCAAAAGAATAATTATTTATTCTGATGTTAAAATTTTCAGCAATTTTATTTGCTAGTTCAACATCAGGATGTAATTTTTCTCCAAATGAGTGAGCCGTCCATTCCAATTCTTGAGAATTCAATATTGAAAATAAAAGCCTTGAATCCAAACCCCCGGAAAGTGCTAAGCTCATCTTATTTGTTTCGAGAGGAAATAAAATAAATCTTTTTAATTCGTCTTCAAAAGTACATGATAGATTCTTTGCATTTATATTAGGTTCCCATAATAAATTATGTTTTTCAAGTTCGCCATTCGCAAAAGTTAAAAATCCACCCGGACCTATTCTATCAATATCATCAAAAATCGAATTAAAATTTAGTTGAAAATTCAACATCCAATTTGAAGCGAAATTAGAAATATTAAGTTTATTGTTCTTTTTAATTAGAACTAATAGATCGGTTCTGGTTGAGAATAGAATATTTTGCCCATCAACATAATAATAGAGATCTCGCATTCCTAGAGCATCGGACTGGAATGCAATTTTCTCTGATGAAAATTGTATTATAACGAAATGTCCATTAAGATGCTTAGGATCAAATTTATTAGATTGTAATACTTTACACCAATCTTCTACTGTAAAAAATTTTAATTTTTCTTGTTTGTTACTTATGCCTAATCCGGCAACAACAAAATTGTTATTATCATTTATTTTACCTGAGCAAATGGTTTCATTAATTCCACCTGCTTTTATGATATAATTATTGTTTTGAAAATTATAAGTTGAATTCAAATCTAACTTTTGAAATGCACTTGAATATTTTTCTATTTTGTTACCAAAACAACCTATTATCCACGACATAAAGTTTCTCTAATTATGAAAATTTGGAATTTGACTCAAATTCAATTCTTAATATAAATGAATTGTTAAAATTAGTTTTAAATTGTATAATTATCATGCATTAAAAATTAAACTGAAAGATGAAATTATGAATATAAATAGAAGAAATTTTATAAAAGGAAGTTCACTATTATTTGGAAGTTTTTTGGTGCAAGGCAACAAATCTTTCCCATTTCAATTTCCGGAATCTAATAATCTTCAATTAGTCGGAAAATCGGTTGGTATTTATGTTGAAAGCGGCGGTACAATTGGCTGGTATGTCGATGGAGATACAATTGTTGTTATTGATACTCAATTTCCGGAAAATGCAAAAAATTTCAAATCGGGTCTTGATTCAAAAAGTTCAGTACCGATTAATTATTTATTTAATACACATCATCACAATGATCATACCATGGGTAATTTTTATTTAAAGCAGTTTACCCAAAATATAATTGCACACGAAAATTGTCCAAGATTGCAAATAAAAAGCAATAAAGGAACCGATAAAGAAAATCAAGTTATTACCGCTGATATTACATTTAAAGATGAATTAAAAGTTAAACTTCCAAAAGAAAATATTACTGCTAAATATTTTGGACAAGCGCATACAAGCGGAGATATTGTAATTCATTTTGAAAATGAAAATATAGCACATTTAGGTGATTTGGTTTTTAACAATCTTTATCCTTATATAGACAATAACGGCGAAAGTTCTGTAGAAAACTGGATTGTAACTCTAAGTAAAATTGAAAATTATTTTGATAATAATTCAAAATTCATTTTTGGTCATGCTAATGATAATAACCTTGTAACTGGCAAAAAATCAGACATAACAAAAATGAGAAATTATCTTGAAAATCTATATAATTATGTAGCTAAATTATTAAAAGATGGAAAAAATGCTGAAGAAATTGCTGAGTTAAATACAATTCCAGGCTTTGACAATTTGTTGGAAAAATGGCCTGGTGCCAGAAAAATGAATCTTTCCAGAACAGCAGAACAATTAATAAAATAATAATTACTGAAGCGAAACAAATTATTTAGTGATTTGTAAAAAGACTTATTATCTTATTCAATGAAATTATTTATTTAATAAAAAAGGAGAGAATATGTTGCAAAAAACTATCAATTATTTTTCAGCTTTAATGATTTTTGTTTTACTGATATCATTTACAGAAATTAATGCACAAGGAGATAAAATTCCTAAAAGCCTTAAATCAAAAGTTTCACAAAATTTAGGAACCGATACCGAAATAACATTTACTTTTAGTCGACCCGGAGTAAAAGGAAGAACTATTTGGGGAGAACTTGTACCATTTGGTATGGAAGAAGGAAATAAATATTCAGATAACAAACCATATCCTTGGCGAATGGGTGCAAATGAGAATTCAACAATTGAAACAAATAAAGATCTTTTGGTAGAAGGACAAAAACTACCTGCAGGTAAATACGGACTTCATGCAATTCCTGGAAAAGATGAATGGACAATAATGTTCAGCAAAAATAATTCACTTTGGGGAAGTTATAAATATAACTCTGAAGAAGATGCTTTAACAATTAAAGTTAAACCGCAAGAAGCTCCTCATCAAGAATGGCTTACTTTTGGTTTCACGGATTTAGAAGGAACTTCTGCAACAGCTTACATGCATTGGGAAAAACTAATGATTCCGTTCAAAGTTCAAATAGCTGAATAAAAACTTTCAATTTATGCAGTCATTGAATCTTTTCAGTGACTGCAGTTTAACTTTCTAACAAACCTAATTTAATTTCCAATATCGAATCTTTTATATTTTTCTTACATCAAACCTTAAAAACTCAGGAAATGAAATGTACGAAATTATAATTATTGGAGCCGGACCAGCAGGAATAAGTATGGGGGTTGAAGCTAGAAATTTTGGTGTGTCCGAAGAAAAAATCTTATTGATTGAAAAAGCTGAAGAACATTCCATTAAAAAATAAAATCCGGATAAAAAACTGGTTACGGCAAATTATAAGGGATTTATGCCAGTCTGCACATGCGTAATGTGTTTAAATGATTCTACAAAGCATGAAACAATTTCTTAGATGGATAAAGCGATTGAAGAAGATAAGTTAAATCTAAATTACAATGAAACCATTTATAAAATAGAAAAACTAAAGAATAGCAGTTTCAAAATTTATACTGATAAAAATATTTATGAATTGAGAGTTGTAGCAATTGCAGTTGGAATGTTGGCTAAACCCAATAAACCTGATTATAAAATCCCAACAGAATATAAAAATAGTGTTTTATTTGATATTACAAGTTTCGAAATAATAAATTCAAAAGTACTTGAAGTTGGCGGAGGTGATTCAGCATCAGAATATTGCCAATTTTTAGCTGATGAAAAAGAAAACAATGAAGTTTATTTGAGCTACAGAAAAAATGAATTTAATAGAATGAATTATATAAATAAAGAAAGTATTGAAGCATTGGCAGAAAATAAAAAAGTGAGCTTAATGCTGAATTCAAATATTATTTCTTTAAGCAGTATTAAAAGTAAACCTGTTGTAAATTTTGAAGAAACAGAATTTGGCAGTAGAGAATTTGATTATGTTATTTATGCTTTGGGCGGAAGCACACCGGAGAATTTTCTGAAAATGATTGGAATTGAATTTAATGGACCTGAACCAATTTTAAAAGAAGGATATGAAACGAATATTAATGGTCTATTTTTAATTGGTGATCTAAGTGCCGGACAAAAAGGTGGATCAATTATTTGGGCATTTAATTCAGCAAATACTGCAATGAAAAAAATCTGCGAGCAATATTTAAAATGTGACATATGAAATTCAAAAAAAAACTAAATGAGAGTTTTGGTTCTATTTTATTTTTAAAGTTATTTTCCATTTTTAGTAAAATTCATCAAAAATTAACACATTATTAACACTAATATTGATATATATCATGTGAAATAATAAATATAAATTGTAATTTTCCTGGGTATACGGAGAAGGGTAGGGGCAATTCTTTTATGGGCAAAATTATTTCTGTTGTTCTTCCTAAAGGAGGTGTAGGAAAAACTACTAGTGCGGTTAATTTGGCCTATTATTTTGCAAAGAAAAAATATAAAACATTAATTATTGATCTTGATCCAATAGCTACTTGTTCATTTTCTCTTGGATTTAATAAAGAGAATATTTTTGGTGATATTTTTGATGTTTTCAGTTATTCCAAATCAATTGAAGCAGTAATCCATCCAACAGGTATTGATAATTTAGACTGCATTCCCCAAATTAAATTAAGTAAAGTTGAAGAAGGCCGGCAGTTAAAATTAATTTCAAATGAGTATTTGCTTAGAAATATAATTAAGACAATTTCAACAAATTATCGTTTTATTATTTTTGATTGTCCGCCATATTTATTTGGTCCAACTAATTTAGCTTTAAT
The DNA here is from genome assembly GCA_020635275.1 of Ignavibacteriales bacterium. Lineage (GTDB taxonomy): Bacteria > Bacteroidota > Ignavibacteria > Ignavibacteriales > Melioribacteraceae. The sequence goes on along the minus strand of JACKAA010000001.1, from coordinate 634,130 downwards.
TGCTTCAGATTCTGTTTTAATTCCAATCCGTACAGATGAATATTCTTTTGAAGCTTTAGATGATTTAATAAATAGAATTGATTATATAAACAAAACTTATAATCAGAAATTAACAATTGAAGGAATTTTTATTACTTCATATGAAAAAAATATTAGAGCTTCATTTAAAGTAAAAGCTAAATTATTTGAATTAAAGTCTGCAGTAATGTTAAATAAATCAATTCCCAAAGATGCAAATATGATGAATGCAACGTTTAGTAAAAGACCCTTAGGATTAGCAAGTCCAAGTTCCAGAGCAGCAGTTGCTTATAAAGAACTTGCTGAAGAAATTATTTTAAGGAATTTTGGAATTATTTAATAAGTTTTTTTAACCTTTCAATTTCATCTCGCAAAGAAGCTGCTCTTTCAAATTCTAAATCTTTTGCAGCATTCAGCATTTCTTCTTCAAGCTGCTGAATCAAATCTTTCTTCTGATCATTTGACATATATTTAAGAACAGGTTCAGCAACTTTTGCAAAAGAGGCTTCATGTTCAGGTTCTTTTTTCCTTAATTCAGCAATAGAAGTGGAATTTAAAATATCTTCTCGGCTTTTAAAAATTGTTTGAGGAGTAATATTATTTTCTTTATTATAATGTATCTGCAGTTTTCTTCTTCTATTTGTTTCATTAATTGTTTTACTCATAGATTTTGTAATAACATCTGCATACATTATTACTTTTCCATTAACGTTTCTTGCAGTTCGGCCTGCAGTTTGCATTAACGATCGTTCACTTCTTAAAAAACCTTCCTTATCAGCATCAATAATAGCAACTAATGAAACTTCTGGTAAATCTAAACCTTCTCTTAGCAAATTTACACCAACCAGAACATCAAAATCTCCAATTCTTAAATCACGTATAATTTCTACTCTTTCAAGAGCATCAATATCACTATGAATATATCTTACTTTTATATTAATTTTATCAAGATAATCTGTTAAATCTTCAGCCATTTTTTTAGTTAAAGTAGTCACTAACACTCGTTCGTTATTTTTTGCTCTAGCCCTAATTTCACCAATTAAATCATCAATTTGGCCTTTTATTGGTCTTATTTCAATTTCGGGATCTAATAATCCAGTTGGACGAATAATTTGTTCAACATAAGCACCACCAGTTTTTGTAAGTTCATAATCACCTGGAGTTGCACTTACATAAATAACCTGATTTGTCAAATTTTCATATTCATCAAATTTTAAAGGACGATTATCTAGAGCTGAAGGAAGCCGGAAACCGTGTTCAACTAAAGTTTCTTTCCTGGATCTATCACCCAAATACATGCCTCTAATTTGCGGTATTGTAACATGGGATTCATCAATAACTAATAGATAATCTTTTGGAAAATAATCGAACAAACAACTCGGTCTGGAACCGGGGGGCCGACCATCCATATGACGGGAATAGTTTTCTACTCCGGAACAATAACCTATTTCGCGCATCATTTCAATATCGTAACGAGTTCGCTGTTCAATTCTTTGAGCCTCTAAATATTTTTCTTCAGCCCAATAGTATTTTAATCTTTCTTTTAATTCTTCATCAATTGTTTGAATTGCTTTGCTTACCTGACTTTTTGTAGTAACAAAATATTTAGCAGGATAAACAGGAATTGAATCGACTTCTTGAATAAAATCTCCGGTTATTGCATCTATTAATGAAATTTTCTCAATTTCATCATCCCAGAATTCTAATCTAATTGCTTCTTCATATTGGTAAGCAGGAATTATTTCTATAACATCTCCACGTGCACGAAAAGTTCCACGCGTAAATTCAATATCATTTCTTACATAATAAATATCAATTAAAGATCTTAATATTTTTTTCCTTTCAATTATTTGACCTTTTTTCAAGAATAAAATTTGTTGGGCATACTGATCAGGAGCACCAATACCGTAAATACAGCTTACGCTTGCAATAATGATGACATCATTTCTGCCTTCAATTAAGGATGTTGTTGCCTTCAATCTTAATCTATCAATTTCTTCGTTTACCGAAAAATCTTTCTCAATATACAAATCTCTTTTTACAACGTATGCTTCAGGCTGGTAATAATCATAATAGCTAATAAAAAATTCAACGGGATTATTAGGAAAAAAGGACTTGAATTCAGAATAAAGTTGTGCTGCTAATGTTTTATTGTGGGAAATTATTAATGTTGGTTTATTTACATTTTTAATCACATTAGAAATTGTATAAGTTTTACCACTACCGGTTACACCTAAAAGTACTTGATGTTTTTCACCGGTTAATATTCCTTCAGTTAACTGTTTAATTGCCTCCGGCTGATCACCTGAGGGTTTATAATTAGAAACTAGTTCAAATTTATTCATAAAATTATGCTTTCAACAAAATAAATAAAAATATTAAAGTTATGTTATAATCAAATAGGTGTCAAGTTTATTAAATGGGTTTATTTTTAAATAATAAGAAAAATATTTTCAGGAAAATATTTAAATTTAATTTCAATAAAATATGAGTAAAAATGCAAAGAGAAATACATAAATGGTATAGTCCAAGTTTATTTAAAGATATGGAAATAGTAGTTTACGGACATTATGGTACTCCTCTTTTAATGTTTCCTACAGCTGGAGCAGATTTTTTAGAATATGAAAGATTTCAATTAATTGATTCAATTGCTTGGTTTATTAATGAGGGAAAATTTAAGGTATTTTCAATTAATAGTATTAACAACGAATCCTGGTTAAATAATTCAGTTTTTCCTCCCCATAAATCTTTACGCCACGGTCAATATAATCAATACGTAATAGAAGAAGTTGTGCCATTTATTTATGATAATTGTAAAGGTAATATTCCTATTATTACAACTGGCGCTTCTGTGGGTGCTTATCATGCAATGAATTCTTTTCTAAGAATTCCAGCAGTTTTTAGAGGAACAATTGCTATGAGTGGAGTTTATGATTTAAAATATTATTCAAAAGGTTATTATGATGATCATGTTTATTTTAACTCTCCAATAGATTTTTTACCGAACATAAATGATGAAAATTATTTGAATCAGATGAGAAATAATTATGGAGTAATAATTGCTTCTGGACAAGGTGATTATGAAGATCCAAATTCTTCGATTCAGCTATCAAATATTTTAAAATCAAAAGGGATTGAACATTGGCTTGATTTGTGGGGAAATGATATGAAACATGATTGGCCGACTTGGCGGGACATGCTGCCTTATTTTTTGAGCAAGTTTTAGTAAATTCACATTTTTGTATAATTTTGCATAATTAGTTTCATTTCAAAGTTTTTTCTGAATAAAATATTGTTTTTAAATGTAATATGGTTATTTTTAACAATTAAATGAACAGAATTAATTTTACATATCATCATCATACCTTACAATTTGTGAGCGTCGGTGAGTTATAGATGATTTAAAATATTAAGATTTTTAACCCCGACAATTTGTTGGGGTTTTTTTTTATAGGAATAAATTATGAGTGAAAATTTAAAATTAGCAATTCAGAAAAAAGGCAGATTGCATGATAAATCAATTCAGCTTTTAAAAAGTTGCGGAATAGATATAGAAAATTTTCAAGATAGGTTATTTATAAGTTCACCAAATTTTAATCTTGATATTCTTTTTTTAAGAGATGATGATATTCCAGAATATGTGCAGGATAACGTTGCACATATTGGCATTGTTGGTGAAAATGTAATGCTTGAAAAAGGATTAAATGTTGATCCGGTTAAAAAATTAGGATTTGGAAAATGTTCTTTAATGTTGGGAATTCCGGAAAAGGATGATCTAAAGGATATTAAAGATATTGAAGGGAAAACTATTGCAACTTCATACCCAAAAATATTAAATGGATTTTTGCATGAAAATACAATTAATGCCAAAGTAATACAAATTAGCGGTTCTGTAGAAATTGCTCCTTCTTTAGGAGTTGCAGATTATATTTGTGATTTAGTTTCCACAGGAAATACATTAAAGCTTAACAAACTTAAAAAATCATTTAAAGTTTTAGATTCGCAAGCAATTTTAATAAAAAGTAAAAAGCTTGATGAAAATGTTAATCTTAAAAATATCTTTGATAAGCTGTTAATCAGAATAGAATCTTCGCTAAATGCTAGAAAATCAAAATACATTATGATGAATGTTCCTAAAGAATCTTTAGAGAAAATTATTGAAATTATTCCGTCATTAAAAAGTCCGACTATTTTACCGCTTTCTGTTGAAGGGCTTTATGCAGTTCATGCTGTTATTAAAGAAGACAAATTTTGGGAAATTAATGAAGATTTAAAGGAAGCTGGAGCTTCGGGAATTTTATCATTACCAATTGAGAATATAATTTTGTGATAAATTATTTGTCATTCCGGGTAAAGCGAAGCGGAATTCCGGAATCTCATAAATTTTAATAGATTCCCGATTAAAAACATTTCGGGAATGACAAGGCCTAATAATGAAAACAATAATTTTCAACAAACTTAGTCAAAATAAAAAAGTAGACCTTTTACAACGTCCATCAATTGATATGACAAAAACATATCAAATTGTTAAACCAATCTTAGAAGATATAAAAACCAATGGACAAAAAAGTGTTTTAGCTTATGCAAAAAAGTTTGATGGATTTTATGGCAATACGTTAAAAGTTACCGAACAAGAATTTGTAAATAGTGAAAAACTTGTTTCAAATGATTTTAAGAAAGCCGTCAAAATTGCTTCGAAGAATATTAAAAAGTTTCATAAAGAGCAGATGCCCAAGAAATATAGAATTGAAACTATGAAAGGTATTCGATGCTCTAGAGAATTTAGAGCAATTGAAAATGTTGGACTTTACATTCCCGGCGGAACTGCAATTTTGCCTTCAACATTGATGATGCTTGCAATTCCAGCAAAAATTGCTGTTTGCAAAAGAATCGTTGTTTGCTCGCCCACAAATAAAAATATTACTCCAGAAGTTTTGTATGTAGCAAAATTTTTAGGTATTAAAGAATTTTACAAAGTGGGCGGTGCACAAGCAATTGGATTATTGGCTTACGGAACTGAAAAAATTAAAAAGGTTGATAAAATTTTTGGACCGGGAAATCAATTTGTTACTGCTGCTAAAGCGCTTGTTAGTATTGATCCAAACGGTTGTGCAATTGATATGATTGCGGGCCCGAGTGAAGTTTTAGTTATTGCAGATGGGTTTGCAAATCCAAAATATGTTGCTGCTGATTTACTTTCACAAGCCGAACATGGGAATGATTCTCAAGTAATTCTTTGTACAACAAGCAAGAAATTTGCATATAATGTTAATGAAGAGATTAAAGTTCAGACAGAAAAACTTGAACGTAAAGATTTTATAAATAAATCATTGGAAAATTCTTTTACAATAATTTTTCAATCAATTGATGAAGCAATAAATTTTAGTAATTCTTACGCACCTGAGCATTTGATTTTAAATTTCAAAAAAGTGAAATCAAAATTATCTAAAATCCAAAATGCCGGTTCGGTTTTCATTGGTCCAAACTCACCAGAAAGTGTTGGGGATTATGCTTCCGGCACAAATCATTCATTACCAACTTATGGTTATGCTAAATCCATTGGTGGAGTTGCTGTTGAGCAATTTATGAAAGGAATAACATTTCAAGAATTAAGTAAAGCTGGTATAAAAAATATTTCCCAAACTGTTATTGAATTAGCAGAAACTGAAAAATTACAAGCTCACGCAAATGCAGTTAAAATTAGGTTAGAAAAATGATTGAAAATCTTGTAAGAAAAAATATTCTAAAATTAAAACCTTACACTTCTGCAAGAGACTCTTTTCTTGAAGGTGTTTTGATGGATGCGAACGAAAACAGTTTGGGCAGTGTAATTAACGACGAGCACAATCTTCAACTAAATCGTTATCCAGATCCTGCACAAAATAAGTTAAGAGTAAAATTAGCAAACTATCTAAATGTCTCAACAAAGAATTTATTTTTTGGAGTTGGCTCAGATGAAATTATTGATTTACTGATTAGAATTTTCTGCGAACCGAAAAAAGATTCAGTTGTTATACCAGAACCGACTTACGGAATGTACAAAGTTGCTTGTGATATAAATGAAGTTAAAACTATTTCTGTTCCATTAAATAAAAATTTTCAAGTTGATGTAAAAGCAACACTTGCAGCAGTTCAAAAAAATACAAAAATGATTTTCTTATGTTCGCCGAATAATCCAACCGGAAATTTGTTAAGTAAAAATGGTGTTTTACAAATATTGAAAAACTTCAAAGGTATTGTGGTTATTGATGAAGCTTACATTGACTTCAATGAAGCAAAATCATTTTTGCCGGAACTAAAAAAATATCCTAATCTTGTAATTACAAGAACGTTCAGTAAAGCTTGGGGTTTAGCTGGAATTCGCTGCGGTTATTCAATTGCACATGAAACTATTACAAATTTGTTATTCAAAGTTAAGGCTCCATATAATCTCAACAAATTGACTGCTAATGCAATTTTAGATGCATTATCAAAAATAAAAATGAAAGATAAGTTTGTTCAAAAATTAAATTCCGAAAGAGATAAATTAATTTCTGAATTAAAACAAATTAAAGATGTAAAGAAAATCTTAACAACTGATGCGAATTTTATAACATTCAGAATTAAAAATGCAAATGAGGTTTTCACAAAATTAGCAAATGAAGGCGTAATTATTAGAAATAGAAGTAAAGATTTAAATTTAGAAGATTGCTTAAGAGTTTCTATCGGAACGCCATCTGAGAATAAAAAGTTTATTAAGTCATTAAAAGATATTTTACCAAAACGGTAGTCTGTCATTCCCAACTTGATTGGGAATCTAAAAGAACATTTTTATGAATTTCCGATAAAAGCATTCGGAAATGAAATAGTCTTATTTTTTATGAGATAATCATGAGTGAAAAAAATTTACAACGTAAAGCTGAATCTTACAGAGAAACAAAAGAAACTAAAATTAAAATTTCTGTAAATATTGATGGTTCTGGTCAATCCAAATTAAATACTGGTATAGGATTTTTTGATCATATGCTCGAGCAAATTGCTAAGCATGCTAACATTGATTTAGAAATTAATGTTGATGGTGATCTTAATGTTGATGAACATCATACTGTAGAAGACGTTGGAATTGCTTTAGGTGAAGTTCTGCTTAAAGCATTAGGTAATAAAAAAGGAATTCAGCGTTATGGATTTTATGTTCCGATGGATGAATCAATTGCACTTTGCGTAATTGATTTGGGCGGAAGATTACACTTAAATTTCAAAGCTAAATTTAAAAGAGAAAAAGTTGGTGAGTTTCCAACTGAATTAGTTGAAGAATTTTTTAGAGGTTTAGCAAGCGGATTAAAAGCTAATCTTTACATAAAAGTAAAAGGTAAAAATGATCATCATAAAATTGAAGCAATATTTAAATCCTTTGCAAAAGCTTTGAATGAAGCTTGCAGACTTGATGAAAGAAACAATGGAAGAATTCCATCGACAAAGGGCATTATATGATTGCATTAATTGATTATGGTGCTGGAAATTTAAAATCCGTTGCAAACGCTTTAGATGATTTGGAAGTGAATTATTTTGTGAGCAACAAAGCTGATGAAATTAACGCTGCTGAAAAAATCATATTTCCAGGTGTTGGTGAAGCCGCTTCTGCAATGAATAAAATAAAAGAAAAAGAAATTGTTGATGTAATTAAGAACACCAATAAACCACTTTTGGGAATTTGCTTAGGTATGCAATTACTAGCAACTTTTTCTGAAGAACGAAATACAAAGTGTTTAGATATTGTCAAAACAGTTGTAAAACAATTTGATTCTACTAAAGTAAAAGTTCCGCATATGGGTTGGAACAAAGTAGAATATAAAAATGCGAATAAACTTTTTAGTAATGTTGAAAGCGGAGAAAATTTTTATTTTGCAAATTCGTTTTATGTCCCAGTTAATGAATATACAATAGCATCAACATTTTACGATACATGTTTTAGTGCTTCAATAAATAAAAATAATTTTTACGGAGTTCAATTTCACCCAGAAAAATCGGGCAAAGCTGGACTTCAAATTCTTAAAAATTTTATAGAGCTATGTTAAAAATACCTGCAATTGACGTGATGGATGGAAAGATTGTAAGGCTTTCCAAAGGTGAGTATGACTCAGTAGTAAAATATGATAACTCACCACTTGAACAAGCAAAAATTTATGATAATCTGGGATTTGAATGGCTTCACATGGTTGATCTTTCTGGTTCCAAAAATGGGAAGATAAATACTCAACATATTGTTGAAGAAATTAAAAGTAATACAAATTTAAAAATCGAATTTGGCGGTGGTATCAGATCTAAGAAAGATGTGGTAAACCTTAATGATATTGGTGTTGATGGAATAATAATAGGATCACTTTCAGTGACAAATAAAAAAGAATTTGAATCAATTTTTAGTGATGTTAATCCTAATAAAATTATTATTGCCGCTGACGTTTTAGATTATAATGTAAGAATAAAAGGCTGGACTGAAGATTCTAATATTCATCTTTTTGATCACATTGAGTATTGCAGTAATTTAGGAATTGATAATTATTTGTGCACTGATATCGCAGTTGATGGAATGCTAACTGGGCCAAGCTATAATTTATATACTTCCGTTTTAGAAAAATATCCTAATGTTAAATTGACTGCTTCCGGTGGTGTCAGCTGCATGCATGATGTAATTCAGCTTACTCATTTACCATTGCGCGGAGTTGTAATTGGCAAAGCAATTTATGAAAATAAAATTAACATTGAGGAGTTAGTCAAACTTGCTGTGTAAAAGAATAATTCCTTGTTTAGATGTAAAAGACGGTATTGTTGTAAAGGGTACAAACTTTGTAAACTTACGTGAAGCCGGCTCTGCCGTTGAGCTTGCTGAACGTTACTATGAAGAAGGAGCAGATGAATTAGTATTTTTAGATATTACTGCAACTCTTGAAAGAAGAAAAACTTTAGTAGAATTAGTTGAAAAAGTTTCAAAAGTAATCAGAATTCCATTTACAGTTGGTGGTGGAATTTCAAAAGTTAAAGATATTGAAAAGTTGTTAAATGCTGGAGCTGATAAAGTTTCATTAAATTCTTCAATTGTGAAAAATCCAAATTTAATTTCTGAAGCGTCACAAGCATTCGGAAGTCAAGCCATTGTTGCTGCAATTGATTCAAGAACTATTGGTGATATTCACAAAGTTTATGTTAAAGGTGGAACTGAAGAAACTGAATTAGAAACAATTCCTTGGTGCAGAAAAGTTGAAGAATTAGGCGCCGGAGAAATTTTACTTACATCTATGAATAAAGATGGGACAAAATCTGGTTATGATATTGACTTATTAAAATATCTTTCTGAAGAATTGGCAATCCCAATTATTGCATCTGGTGGTGCTGGCAATAAGGAACATTTTCTTGAGGCTTTCAAAGAAGCTAATGTTGATGCATGTTTGGCAGCAAGTTTATTTCATTATAAAGAATTAGAAATTTCTGAATTAAAAAATTATTTACATCAAAATAATATTAATGTTAGGTTATAAGTTTGCTTGTCATTCCGGAAATTTCGAAGAAATTATCCGGAATCTATAAGATGATAGATACCGGTATTGTAAAAAACACAAACCGGTATGACAAAATAAAAATTTTAATAGGGAAACTATGATAGAGATAGAAAAATTAAATTTTGAAAAACAAAATGGATTGCTACCAGCAATTATTGTTGATGTAACAACTGATAAAGTTTTAATGCTGGGATTTATGAATAATGAAGCTTTACAGCAAACAGTTGAAAAACAAAAAGTAGTTTTCTTTAGCAGAACAAAAAACAAACTTTGGCTTAAGGGAGAAACTTCTGGGAATTATTTAAATGTCGTTTCAATTGAATCTGATTGCGATGATGATACTTTGCTAATTTATGCAAATCCAGATGGCCCAACTTGTCATACAGGGAATTATTCATGTTTTGCTGAAGTTGATAAAAATAATATTAAATTTTTAGATTACCTTTTCAAATTAGTTAAGCAACGAAAAATTGACCTTCCTGAAAATTCTTATACAACAACTTTATTTAATAGAGGCAGTGACCGTATAATTCAAAAAGTAGGTGAAGAATCTGTTGAAACTGTAATTGCTGCAAAAAATAAAGATCGAGAAGAAATTGTTAATGAAACTTCTGATTTGATTTTTCACTTATTTGTTATGTTGGCAGATCAAGGAATTGAATTTTCTGAAATTATTTCAAATCTTCAAAAACGCCATTCTGATAAAAAATAATTATTTGGTTATATTTTGGGTAATAAATTTTATTGTCGTCATTGCGAGGAACTTGTTCCGAAGCAATCTGTATTAATTATGAGATTACTTCGCTTCGCTCGTAATGACATTTCAAATTGAATTAAATAGGTTTTTATAAATGTCAGTTAAAGAAGAACAAGATAAAATTGTAAAAGAATTCTCAGAACTTGAAGAATGGGATGATAAATATTCCCTTCTAATAAAAATGGGAAAAGATTTAGGTGAACTCGATCCAGAAATTAAAGTTGATAAAAACAAAATCTCCGGTTGTCAATCGCAAGTTTGGATGCATGCAAAATTAGATGATGGCAAAATGCAAATTTTTGGTGATAGTGACGCTATGATTGTGAAAGGTCTTGTGGCATTACTTATTAAAGTTTACTCAAATCAAAAACCTGAAGTAATTCTTTCATCTCCACCAAACTTTTTAAATGAAATTGGAATTGATAAACACCTTTCACCGACTCGCAAAAACGGTTTGGGTGCAATGTTGAAACAAATTCAGCTATTCGCTTTAGCTTTTAAGGCATTAGCAAAAAAAGAATAGTTTGTTTAATTTGAAACATTGATTAACAAACTTTTCCAACCCTATGAATAAAATATTTTTATTTTGGGTCTTATTTTTCATTTTCAATTCCCCCTTATTTTCGCAAAATCCACTATTTAAACCACCATTAAGTGAAAGAATTGCCAATTATAATATTTCAATTGAATTGGATACTGCTGACCATTCACTTAGAGGCAATGAAATTTTAATTTGGAAAAATACTTCTTCTGATGAAATAAATGAACTGCAATTTCATTTATACCTTAATGCTTTTAAAGGTGATAGTACAACTTTCATGATTGAGTCAGGTTCTAGAGTAAGAGGAGTATCTACAAAAGATAAGGAATGGGGCTGGATTGATATTCATTCAATGAAGATTGTTAATGGTGAAAATCTAACTGACAAAATTGAATATTTTCAGCCTGACGATAATAATAAAAATGATAAAACAGTAATTCGTGTTCCTTTAGCAAAACCAGTTTTACCAAACGAAAAGATTGAGGTGAAAATTGAATTTACATCAAAGTTGCCTAATATTTTTGCAAGAACCGGATATGAAAAAGATTTTTATTTAGTTGGCCAATGGTTCCCGAAAATTGGAGTTTATGAAAAAGCCGGTCAACGGAATGCTGAAAATGGGCGATGGAATTGTCATCAGTTTCATGCTAATTCTGAATTTTATGCAGATTTTGGTGTTTACAATGTAGAAATAATATTACCCAAAGATTTTATTGTTGGTGCTACCGGTCAATTACAATATGAAAAAGTTAATGAAGATGGTTCCAAATATTTATTATATCATGCCGAGGATGTTATAGATTTTGCATGGACCGCTTCTCCGGAATATTTAACTGTTGAAAAAATTTGGGAACATGTCCAAATAAAAGCTCTTATTCAGCCGTCGCATTTTTATCTTGCTGATAGAATTCTAGAATCTGCAGTTAAGGGATTGTCTTACATGGATGCAAATGTTGGTAAATATCCATATCCATATTTAACAATTGTAGATCCACCATTTTATGCTGTAAATGCCGGGGGAATGGAATATCCAACATTCATAACTACACTTAGTTTCTGGGGATTTCCAGAAAATATAAAAATAACTGAATCAACTACAATACATGAATTTGTTCATAATTATTTTATGGGAATGGTTGCCTCTAATGAGTTTGAAGAGCCTTGGCTTGATGAAGGATTTACTCAATATTATGAAGCAAGAATTATGGATGAAAATTATGGAGAGAAAACATCACTTTTAAATATTTTAGATTACCACATAGGAGATTTTGAAATTACCCGCGGCGGTTATACTGGAATGAAATATCCTGAGGCTTCAGACAATACACCTTTTGCTTGGGAATATCCGTTAAGAACTTATGGAGTTATGTCATATTATAAACCTGCAACAATGTTAAAAACTTTGGAAAATATTATTGGTCGGCAAACATTTGACAATGTAATTAAAACGTATTTTGAAAAATGGAAATTCAAACATCCCGGTGGAAAAGATTTTATAAAAGTAGTAAACGAAGTTGTATTAAAGGAACATGTTAATAGATTCGGTGAAAATATGGATTGGTATTTTGATCAAGTAATTTATGGATCTGGGATTTGTGATTATAAAATAGATCATATTAAAATTGATGAGATGAAAAAAAGTAAGCCCAATCTTGAAATAGATAATAATGAAGATGAAAATTATGAATCTAATATTTTGTTTAAATCTGAAGTTGTTGTTTATAGAAATGGTGATGTTAAAATCCCGGTTGAAATACTTATACACTTTGATAATGGAAATGAAATATTAGAAATTTGGGATGGGAAAGATAGATTTCATAATTATATGTATACAAGGCCTGAGAAAGTTGTATGGGCAAAGGTCGATCCCGAATCTAAAATAGCTCTTGATCTAAATATAGAAAATAATAGTGTGACTACTAAAAAAGAAACAACAGTATTAAATAAATATGCTGCAAAGGTATTATTCTGGCTTGAAAACGTTATGTTAACATTTAGTATGATTTTTTAAAAAATAATTATGAAAATTTCAGCATCCTACAAAAGTGGTTTTAAAGTTGCATTTAGAAACTCCAAAGTTGTGTTTGTAATTTACTTTCTAACATTAATTTTTGGATTACTTTTTGTTTTACCTTTTAAAAGTTTACTTTCTTCTGCTGTTGGTAACTCAATGTCGGTTTATTCTTTGATTGAAAATTTTGACTATTTGATTTATTCTGATTTTCTGACTCAACATAAAGATATTGCAAATTTAATGTTTAAAGTCTTTTTCTGGTTGGGATTATTTTATTTATTCTTTACAATATTTATTAATGGCGGAATATTATCAATACTTAATAATAAAAAAAGTTTCACATTAGCTGATTTTTTTAACGGTTGTGGTAAATATTCTTTTAGATTCTTTAGATTATTTCTGGTAGTTATAATTATACATATAATTATTACAGCAGTTATATACTCAAGTTTGGGAATACTAATTGAGCAATATGAGGATATTGTTAAAAGTGAAATAACTTTGGTGATAATTGCCGGAACTGGAGTTTTTATTCATCTTCTATTTCTTGTAATTATTTTTCTTATAACAGATTACACAAAAATAATTATTGTAAAAAATGATTCCAGCAAAGTATTAAGATCATTTTGGAAATCAGTAAAATTTGTATTTAGTCACTTATTATCTACTTACTCTTTGTATATATTTTTACTTATAATTCCGTTAATTGTTTTAGCAGGGTATTTATATTTAGAAAATTTATTCGGTATGATATCTCCAGAGACAATCATGTTATTTTTTATAATTCAGCAAATGTATATTTGGTTTAGAATTTTTACCAAAGTATGGATTATTTCAAGTGAATTTAACATGTATTCAAATTATTTTATTCCGGATATTGAAGAAGCTGAACCAGTTTTAATAGCAGAAAATGAAGAATGGAATTTTGATGATTTAAATGAACCTGATCCGGTATAATAACTTATGAAATATAAAATTTTAATTTTAAGTCTAGTATTAGTCATCAATGTATATCCTCAAAAATCGACTTTATCTAAGTATGGTATTTCATTTAAATATGAGTTGAAAAATTCTCCATTTCCTCATTATCAAAGAGATAGTGGTCACTCATATAAAAATGAGTTTTTTGATTCAGAAAATCATTATTCAGATTCAACCGTTTTTGTATTTATACCAAACTATTTTACTCTAAAAGATTCAGTTGATTTTATCTTTTATTTTCATGGATGGAATAACAATATTGATTCGTCGTTGAACGGGTTTAATCTAATTGAACAATTCTATGAAAGTAAAGTCAACGCAATATTTGTATTTCCGGAAGGACCAAAAAATTCTTCGGATTCATTTGGCGGTAAACTTGAAGATAAAAATGTATTCAGCGAACTGACTTTAGAAATTAAAAACAATCTTGTAAAATATTTTAATAGTGATTTTAATATTGGCAAAATTTCATTGTCTGGTCATAGTGGAGCCTATCGTGTAATTTCTTACATTATTCTTCATGGCGGAATGACAGATAATATCTCGGCTGTATATTTATTTGATGCATTATATGCTGATATTGAAAAATATTCATATTGGATTGATCATTATAATGGTAAGTTTATAAATATTTTTACGGAAAATGGCGGAACAAAATCCGAATCAGAAAATTTAATGGTTTGCCTGAACGCCTGGGAAATACCTTTTTCATTTATTGATAATGATGACTTTTCTGTTGATGATTTAAAAACCAATCGCATAATTTTCATTTCATCAAAACTCACCCATAATCAAGTGATTAGTACAAAAAATCAATTTCAAAAATTTATTGAATCAAATCTTTAATTTTATAGTATAATACCCTATAATAATTTCACAAATATGGTGAGTAGAAATATGACTAGATTCTCTTTAATTTTTATTCTAGTAAGTAGTTTAATATTAGCCAATGGAAAGCCAACATTAATTGATAAACAAATAATGGAATTAAGCTTAAACTATGATTTTGATAAAGCTGATAAATTATTGGAAGAAACTTACACAACCGATAAATCGCTTAAATATCATTACCTTTATTTAAATGTCGAGTTAGTTAAATCGATACAAGCGGCAGAAAATATTCCTTTTGAAAAACGTCAAGCGGTTAAAGATTCTGTAAACCAAATTCTAGTTAATTATTCAGAAAAAGTTATTGAGGAATATGAGGATAAAGAACTAAATATTGATGATCAATTTTATTTAGGGAGCATTTACGGTTTATTGGGCAGAGCTTATGGCGTTCAAAGATCATGGATGTCAGCTTTCAGCAATGGAAAAGAAGGCAAAAATATTTTAGAAGATGTTATAGAAAAAGATCCAAATTATGTTGATGCTTTTTTATTATTAGGAATGATGAATTATTATTCAGATAGAATGGGAGGAGTTACTGAATTTTTAGCAGGAATTTTAGGACTTTCAGGTGATAGAAAAATTGGATTAAATTACTTAGAAAAAGTTGAAAAGAATGGAACACTTAATAATTGGCAAGCTACAATGATTCTAATTGAACTTTATTCAAGATTAGAAAATAATAAATTTGCCTCACTTCCTTTGCTTGAGAAAATGGTAAAAAAATTTCCTAATAATACTCAGTTTGTAAATTGGTATTGCTACGATTTAATAAATCTGCATAAATTGAATGAAGTTCAAAAAATAATTGAGAATCCAATTTATAACATAAATGATTTCATTAAAGCAACATTCTTGAATGCGAAAGGAGAATATGTAAAATCAAATGAGTTATTCAATAAAATAATAAATGAAAAGAATTTTGCATACCCCGGTTTATCAGAAAATGCCAAATATATGATTGCATTAAATTACTTTATGTTAGGAAATTATGAAAAAGTAAAAAACAATAAAAATGAACTTCGCGAAAATTACTTAGAAAGAATAGATGAATTATTAGATGAACCTGAATTAAATAAACAATTAATTCAATTTAAAAATAACGTCCAATTTGATAATTATAATGAAATTCAAAAATTTTCTAAGAGCTTACCGGATTTCCATAAGTTAAAATCAGCAGAAGGAGATTATTATTTCTATTTGGCTGTAAGTTATTTTAAACAAAATAAATATTTAGATGCTGCTGAAAATTTTATTAAAGCTCAAGAAATTAGTTTTGATGATTTTGGATTTTCATCATCAAGATATTTGATTCAGATTTATAAACTCCAAAAAGTTGATAAAATCAAAGTTGAAAAGTTATTAGATGATATTGACGAATTAGATAATGAAAGTTTGGAATACTCAGCCAAAGATTTAGAAGAAATGTATGATTTATAAAAAATATAAATTACACCTTACTTTATTTTTATCTATAATTTTAATTAGTTCCTGTTCATATTTTATGGCTGAGTCAACTATAAATGATGGAAGTAAAACTATATTTAAATCGGATTACAGTTTAGTAAACAAAGGAAAGTATGCAACATCAATAGGAGAATTAAGAGTACTTGTTATATTTGCCGCCTTTAAAGATGATACTTCAACTGTAAGTGAAAGTTGGAAATTGAATGATGTTAATCTTAACTGGAAAGATAAAATTGTAAATTCCTCAACAGAGTTAAATTTTCCAGAAAAAAATCTCACGCAATATTATTATGAAATGTCTCTAGGTAAATTTTATTTGTATGGAGATGTTTATCCAAAAATTATAATTCCGCAGAAAAATCAAAAAGAATACAAATCAATTTCAGAAGTAAATCATGAAATTCTTCTATCATTAGACAAGGAAGTAGATTTTTCAAAGTATGATAATTGGTCAAGAAATAATGAAAAACAATTTGTAAATATTCCGGATGGACAAGTTGACCAAATCTTTATAGTCTATAGAAATTTTGAAGACAGATTATTTTTTAATAATGGCTGGACTGGAATTGCTCAGCTTTATTTAAATGAAGATATTATAACAAATGATGGCGTAAAAATAACAACCGGAAGATTGGATAAGGGTTCAGGAATACAATCACGCGGTGGTAAGCACGGATTTGAATATATGAAATATATTCTGGCACATGAATTCGGTCACTTTTTGTTAGGAGCAATTCATATTGAAAATGTTACAAATTTAGCTTTAATGACTGGAGGTCCAGTTTGGAATGCAAGTCGAGGTATGAATTCCTGGGAAAGATATAAACTGGGATGGAAGGATTATATTGATATTCCACTAAATAAAAACGCTGAAATTATTTTGGATGATTATATTACAACCGGAGAAGCATATAGAATTAAACTTAAAAATAATGAATGGTTTGTTTTAGAAAATCATCAAAAATTAAGTAGTAATGATAAAGCCGGTGGAAAAGGTTTATATATCTATAGCGTTAAAAATGGAGAATACAATTACCCGTTAATAAATGTTCAATGTGCAGATGGTAATTGGAATTTCAAATTAGATGAAAAGAATCAAAAGTTATTAAAAACTTTTCCCAACAGACTTAGTAAAAATGAAATGAATTTTATACGAAATATAAAAAAGAAATCATATTCATGTTATGAAGGAGTTTATGCTGATAATTCTGCTTGGGGTGATGAATTTGATTCATTTAACTTAGAGAATAATAATTTATTTTCGCCGGTGAGTAATCCATCTTCTCAAAACAAAGCAGAGATTGATTTTGCTATTCAAGTTGTTGAAATTGCCGGAAATAAAATTAAAGCTGATATTTATTTTGAAGATATTTATAGAAATACACCTCCATCAAAACCTCAAATATTAGAGATAGTAGAAGAAAATAATCAGCAAATTGTAAAGTGGTTAAAAAATGAAGAGCCTGACTTAGTCGGTTATAATGTTTATATAAAGAATAGTATAAATAAATTGAGAACAGTTTTCATTCCATTTAATAAGGTTGAATTTAAAATTAGTGAGTATATTAATTCTGAAAACCCAAATATAGTTTGGTTAACAGCTGTTGATAAAGATAATAGAGAGTCTGTTAATTCAGATTATTTTGAATCTATAATTGATAAGAATGTTAATAATATATTTTGGATCAGAAAAGAAGTTTTGTAAAATTATTAAATGTTTGTCCATTCTTATTAGATTTTATAATTAATCTAATTTTGACCCAAAAATACAATTGAAAGATTTATTCGTTCAACTGAATGAAAATAATATTATCTTTAGCACTAACAATTTCAAATTTGACTAATCCTCAAATTTCACTCGCAAACTACCCTAATTCTTGAGCTTCACTTTCTCTTTTATTAGGTTGCAATTATACCCTAAGGAGGTAAAATGAATATTTTTGTAGGAAATCTTTCTCCTGATGTAAGTGATGAAGAATTAGAGAAAGCATTTACAAAACATGGAAGAGTAAAAAGTGCAAAAGTAATTAGAGACATGTTTTCCAGAGAATCAAAAGGTTTTGGATTTGTAGAAATGCTTGATAATGCCGAAGCTAATTTAGCAATTAAAGAAATGAATACTTCCGAACTTAACGGTAAAGTAATTGTCGTTAATGAAGCAAGACCTCAGAAAGACAGAAGAGGAAAAAGAAGATAAATCCCAACTTTCAATTATTATTGAAAATATTTTAATGGTTAGTAAATAAGTTTAGTAAAATTATTTTATAATTTTTTTGAATGACAGCATCATAAATGTAGAAACTAATGCAACTATAAAAGTTACTAACCATAAAACTTCTGAACCATAAACTTCATAAATTTTTGTTCCGCCCCAAGGTGCTATTGTAAATGCTAAACTAAACATCATTTGGTTGTAACCCATGTATTCACCCCTTCGATTTTCTGGAGAGAGTTCAGCAGCAAAAGATGCAGCGGCTGGAAAAAATATCATTTCACCAAAGGTCCAAATAATTATTGTAACAATTAGACTAATAATTCCAGTTGAAAAGATCATACCGCCAAAACCAATTGCAGTTAAGATAGAGCCAAAAGTTAAAGCTTTCCAATTTTCCCAATTATTCATTTTAGCATTTAATGGAACTTCTGCAATAATTATTAAAATTGTATTTACAGAAATTAAAAACCCAAAAGTAGATCTGGAAAAACCTAAATCTTGAACAACAAATAATGGCATTGAACTAAAATGCTGAAAGAAAACCATAACGACAGGTAATGCAGCAATTAAGAAATAAATAAATTTTACATCCTGCCATACTTTGATTTTATTACTCTTTGATTCAAAATCACTTTCATTAATTTGAATTACTTCTTTTTTTGAAGGTTCCCAATGAGCAAATGTAAGAAATACTCCGGCAGCAATTGCTGTTATTCCATCTACATAAAATAATAAATGAAAATTGACAGCACTTAATATTCCTCCAATTACCGGACCTATGCTCATACCTAAATTTATGGCGAGTCTGTATAAAGCAAATGCAGGTTTTCTTTGTTCAATTTTGGCTTCAGTGGAAATAAAAGACATTCCGGCAGGTCTAAAAGCTTCTGAAATTATTGCAAGTAAAACACTTATTAAGCTAAGTACAAAATAATTTTGGAATAAAGAATAAATGAAAAATAAAATTCCGGAAAATAGCAGCGAATATTTCATCACATTTAAAGGACCAATTTTATCACTTAATTTGCCGGCATAAGGTGCAGAAATTAAAGCTCCAATTCCGTAAAACGTAATTATTAAGCCGGCTTTTCCAGGCTCCACACCAATTTCTTGTGTAAGGTAAAGTGCAAGAAATGGTAAAACCATTGTTCCCGATCGGTTAATTAATGCTACAGTGCATATTAACCAAATGTTTTTAGGCAGACCTTTTAAGCTCGACCAAAGATTCATAGACTAATTTCTAAATTAATGAAGAAATCCTAATGAATAAATATGTTTGTTAAAAAGAGATGAAACATACTTTGAATTAATATTAATTTCAATTTTTAATTAAATCATTTACTTAGTGTAACTTTTTATTATTTTTTTTCGTCTGAATATAAAAGGATTTTTTAATCTAATTTAATTTCACTTTATATTCTAAGGCTACAAATGAATTTTAAATTATGTCTTTTTCTTCATTTAATTGTGTACTTCCTTTTTTGTTCCACTTTTTTAAGTCAAACAAACAAAAGTTCAAAACCAATATTTAATATTTTTAAGATTAATGAGTCATTTGAGATTAACGGAAAATTTGAAAATCCCGCTTGGTTAATTGCAGATCCTATAGAATTAAATTATGAATTTCGTCCGGGCGATAATAGTCCCGCAAATGAAAAAACCGTAGTTAAAGCTTTATACGATGATGAAAATCTTTATTTTGGATTTCAATGTTTGGATTCTAATCCCAAAGAAATTAGAGCTAATCTTTCTGAAAGAGACAAAATATTTTCTGATGATTATGTAATATTAATAATTGATACGTATAATGATGCACAAAAAGGTTATGAAATTGCTGTAAATCCATATGGTATTCAAGGTGACCTTTTAGCAACATTAAATAATGAAGATATTAATTTTAACATTACTTATTATAGTAAAGCTGCAATAAACGACTCAGGTTGGACAGCAGAAATTAAAATTCCTTTCAGCAGTTTATCTTTTAATGAAAGCTCAGAACCTATTTGGGGAATAAATGTTGTTCGAACAATTCCAAGAGAAAGCAGAGTTCAAATTTCATGGACCAGTATAAATAAAAACATTCCTGGGTTTATTACACAGTCAGGTTTACTGGTTGGATTAAAGGATATTAAAACAAGTACTTCATTTGAATTTCTACCATATACAATTGGTCAGTATAATGGAAATCTTGATGATTATGATGATCCTAATTCTGATTTTAAATATAATTCTGTAGAAGGCAGAATAGGTGGCGGATTTAAATATTCTCCAAATGCTAATTTGTCATTAGAAGCTGTATTAAATCCAGACTTTAGTCAAATAGAATCAGATGCTGATCAAATAAGTGTAAACACAAAATTTGCACTTAATTATGAAGAAAAAAGACCATTCTTCTTAGTGGGTAATGATTTATTACCTCAACCTGTTTATTATTCAAGATCAATTAACAATCCTTTGGCCGCTTCCAGAGTTATGGGAAAAAGTGGATCGCTTTCATATTTATATTTGGGTGCTTATGATAGAAATACAGTTTTTGTAGTTCCCGGTGAAGAAGAAAGTAATACTGCGGCAACTGATGAAAAATCTTTTGCAAATATTGGCAGACTTAGATACGATTTTGGAGATGAAGATTATTTGGGTGCAAAAATTTTGACAAGAAACATGAAAGATGGTCACAATTATGTTTTGGGTTTTGATTGGAACTATAAGTTTTGGGAAAATTGGATTTTTGAAGGTCAGGCATATCTTTCTCAAACAAAAGAATTAAATGATACATCAAGTATTGATACTGAAAGAAATTTTGGCAGCAGCGGCCATACTGCAAAATTAGATGGTGAAAAATATCTTGGTGATGTATGGCATTTCTTTTTATCTCATTCTCAAAAAGTTTATTATTTCAATTTTGAGTCTAATCATGTTTCACCAACTTTTCAGACTTATAACGGTCTGCTTCCCTCAAGCGGATTTAGAGAACAAAAAATGTATCATTCGTATAAATTCTACCCTGATAGTTCATTTTTTGATCGAGTTGATATAAATTTTCAAACACATTTACAGCATAATTATGATGGAATTATAAAGGATATAATTTTAACTCCATCTGTTAACTTAAATATGAAAGGGCAAACTTATTTTTATGCCCAGTATCATATCTTAAAGAATGAAAAATTTAATGGTGAAAATTTCAAAAATGTTAACGATGCATATTTTGAAATAAATTCAAAACCTCTAAAAGAACTTTCTACGGGAATATATGGTTCAGTTGGAAAATATATTTTTAGATCAGATAATCCCACAATTGGATATGGTCATAATCTGGGAGCGTATTTTATTCTAAAACCATCTTCCAAATTAAACCTTGAATTTTATTATGATCGAGCGAGACTTTCAAATAAAAAAACAGATGAACTTTTTTATGATGGAAATATTTATAGAACAACTGCTATTTATCAATTCTCTGCAGAAGCATTTTTTAGAACAATTTTTCAATATAATTCTTTTAGTAAAACCTTTAGAGTTTATCCACTTTTTAGTTATCAATTTGGAGCTTTTACAACTTTTTACGCTGGTGCAACCAGTAATTATCTAAATTATAACAATGAATTCGGTTATAGAAATACAGATCAACAATACTTTATTAAACTTCAGTACTTGGTTAGTCTCTAGTTAGTTACAAATTCTTTCCATTTGTCTGATTAACTTTTTATTGCGAAATCCATGGCAATTTCAAATTAAGTAAATTAGATAATATTTTTACTTAATTATTGTAAATATTATTGAATAACTATTCCTCAAACACAACCTTTTGTATTCTCCTTAGTCTAAATATTTAGAAAGTATGGAAATTAATGCAAGACGATAATTATTTAGTAGAAAAAGCAAAAAAGGGTGATAAAGTTGCTTTCGAACAACTTGTTACAAGATACGATCGGCTTGTTCTGAATATTGCATATTCATACAGAAATAGTAAAGATGATGCTGATGATATTTATCAGGAAGTTTTTATGAGAGTTTTTCTCGGACTTAAAAATTTTCAATCAAGAAGTAAATTTTCAACTTGGTTATATAGAATTACAATTAATGTATGCATAGAATTTAAAAGGAAACAAAAAGTTCATGGCCATGAATCATTTCATGAAAATGAGGAATCTGAAAATAATTATTCTATAGAATCAACACTAGATAGCGGAGAAAAAACGGATAAGAAAATTCTTGAAAATGAAACAGCAAGTTTAATATTAAAAGAAGTAAATAAATTACCTCAACAATTAAAAATGGCATTTACTTTAAAATATTATCAAGGATTAAAAATTAAAGAAATATCAAATATGATGAATTGTACAGAAGGAACTATAAAAAGTTATTTATTTACATCTTCAAGAAAACTTAGGGAAAATTTAAAACCAATTTTAGAAGTATAGATTTTGCGAATAGGTGAAATTATGAAACATGAAAAATATAAAGAATTATTAGAGTTAAATATTCTAAATGAACTTACTGATAAAGAACAAATTGAAATGGAAAATCATTTACTTGAGTGTTCGGAATGCAGCAGTGAATATTCCCAGCTAAAAAAAATGTATTCTGTTTTAACAAAAGAAGCTCCTGAACTTCCAACAGATAATGATTTGCTAAATGCCCGGACTAGATTATTTAATTCAATTAATAATGAAATTGAAGAGCCCAATTTTATTGAAAAGCTTAAAAAATTATTAGAATCAATTTTTCCTAAACAATATAGTATAGCATTCGGAGGATTAACTTTAATTTTAGTCGGATTTTTTGTTGGATATTTAATTTTCAATACTTCCCAAAGCGAACCCAATTTATTTACTGAAAATGTAATTGATTTAGACAAAATAGATAAGGGTGAAGTACAAATCTCTAAAGTAAATTTACCGCAAATATTTTCCGAAAAGGGCGAGTACGAATTTAAAATTGGTGATGAAAAACCGGTAATTTATAAAGGCACCTTAAATGATGAAATTGTACAAAAACTTTTAGCTGCCGCATTTAAAGAAACAGACAATCCCGGTTTTAAAATTCAAACAGCAAAAAGTATTAAAGAATTTATGCCCAAAGGTTTTAATCCGGATGCTAAAATAAAAGAGGCATTTATTCATTCGCTTAAAACTGATGAAAATCCTGGAGTTAGAAAAGGAGCTTTACAAGCATTAATAAATTTTCCTTATGATGATAAAATTAGAGATGCGCTTCTTTATACTTTAGATAATGATGAAAATGCATCAAATCGTATTGACGCAATTAACGCTCTTTTAGCAATGAATTTAGGTTCGCAGCTAATTAATGATAGTATAAAAACAAAATTAGAAAAAGATATTACAAATGAAGAAAATGAAGTTGTAAAGTTTAGAACAGCAAAATTATTACTCGGAGGTAAATAAAATGCAAGGTAACTTAATTAAATCAACAATTTTACTTATCATATTTAGTTTTCTTTCTTTTGCTCAAGGAAATGAAAATTTGGTAAAAACATTTCCTGCATCGCCAGGAGAAAATCTTCAAATAAATACAGATCCTGGAAATATTGATATAGAAACTTGGGATAAGAACGAAGTTAAAATTGAAGTTGTTTCAAGAAAAAAATATGAAGTTGAAAATTTGGTTGCTGAAAAATCCGGCAACACAATTAAATTTTATCTAGAAGTTGATGACAGTTGGAATAATAATATTACAATTAAGGTAAAAGCACCTAAAAAATTTAATTATGATTTAGAGAGTACAGGCGGGAATATTAATGTCGGATCAGATATAAATGGTTATTTGAAAGCTGAAACTGAAGGTGGCAACATCAATTTTGCTAATATTATTGGTGAAGTAAATGCAGAAACAAATGGTGGTAATATTAATGGAGAAAATGTAGAAGCGAATGTTAAACTTCATACCAATGGTGGAAATATTTCACTGGGAAATATTAAAAAAGGAAAAGCTGAAGTTGATACTTATGGCGGAAATATTAGTGTGGGATCTGTTTCATCTGATCTATCAGCAAAAACTCATGGCGGGAGCATAAGTGTTGGTGATGTTGGTGGAAATGCAGACGTTTTTACTTATGGCGGTCATATTTCAATTGATAAAGTTTCCGGTTCTGCAAGTATGGAAACTTATGGCGGACATTTAAATTTAGATGGTGCTTCAGGTAATGTAAAAGCCATCACATTGGGCGGTCACATAAATTTGGAAAATATTACCGGCAGCATTGAAGCTTCTACAAAAGGCGGACATGTTACTGCCGAGTTAGATCCAAAACCAAACACAACATCTTCACTTGAAACTTCTGGCGGACATATGTCTTTAAGTATTCCTTCTTCAGCAAAAGCAACAATTGAAGTTTTTATTGAAAATGATGACATTGAAGATGAAGATCCAAATGAAATATTAAAATCAGATTTTCCGGCAAAAACTTTTGATGTTAATAAAAATGCCGGTGAAATAAAAGCAACTTATATTTTAAATGGCGGAGGTTCAAAAATCTCAATGAATTGTGTCGGTGGAAATGTAAAAATTGAAAAATGGAATAAGTAATTATACTTTGTAACCGCAAGCCAAAGCTTGCGGTTACTTTTAAATAAGATTTTACTTTATTAAACTTTCACAGGGAATACCAAAATGCACTCCCAAATAATAGGGCCATAAAAGTAAAGCCAAAACACCTTTCCAAAAAGTAAGTTTAAGAAATCCTAAAGTAAATAACCATCCAACAAACCATAAGCCTCCACAAATACTATTATTAACAACTTTAACTTTAGAGTCCGCCATATTTCACCTCTTATTTTTTATAATTGATTTGAAAATAAGACGCAAAACAGTCTACTTATGTTCCTCATAATCACCAAACATTAACTTATAATCTTTTTCCTTCGCCTTATCGACAAAATCTTTTGGGATAATTTCCCAATTCAGATCTTCTTTTGGTACAACTATTTTCTGACTTTCAATCCATTTCATCATATAGTAACGTAAATCTTTTTCAGTAGATGTAATTACTCTATTGGTTAATTCATCTTGTGGAATTCCAGCACCTTTTGTTAAATGGCCTCCACCGCCATTTCCTCTGTAACTGTTAATAGCAACTTTATACTTTTTATTTAAATCAAAATTAGTTCCATCAGCCATTGAAATTATTTTTACTTTGTTTCCATTTGGTTTTGAAACATCGACAATATATTTAATTCCCTCTGCTGAATCAAAATTGTAATACCGGTTTTTCAGCATTGCTGTGTTGCTTCTATTAGAAAATACAATATTACCATTTTCATCTTTTTCAAATTGTAAAAGATTATCTTCCTTTGTTTTCATAGTATTCAGCCATTCATCATAAGAATATTCTAGATAACCCAATATCTCTTTTCCAGTCAATTCCATAGTGTAAAGCAGATTTTCATATCTATATAGTTCAAACATATCTTTTACAAAAACTTCTCCGGAATCAATTTTTGAGTTAATTGATAAAGGTGCGGTAAATGAAACATCCGCATCAGTTAGTTCAAGTTGTATTAGATGAATCAAATCAACAAACGAAGAATTTCCAAATAACGAATTTCTTGCAGATACTGTTTGTGTAAATTTTCCTATAGGTCTTGATACATAATTTTTCACTTCAATAAATTCTGATTCAAAATTTTTCATAAAATCTTCATTTGGCTTAATCGATTCAAGATTAATAACATCACCAACTATCGATTTGCTCCACAATTTTTTGTACTCATTGTACTCTAGTTTAATATTTGCAACAGTGACTTTATTTGCTCTTGAAGGCGGACCTAAAATTAAAACAGAATCACCAACAGAATTTTTTACTTTGTAATTCCATTCATGATGATCATGTCCAACAAAAACCACATCAAATCCGAGAACTTGTTCAGCAATTAATTGAGAGGCATTTTCATTTCTATGAGAATCTGCATTTTGGTCACCATATGTAAAATCAGTCCCAGCATGAAATAAACCAATTAATATATCTGGATTTTCTTTTTCTTGAATAATTGGAACCCATTTTTTAGCGGTTAGAATCATATCTTCAAATTCTATTCCAGACCAAATATTTTTGGGAAGCCAATTAGGAATTCCCGGAGTAATTAAACCTAATACAGCAATTTTAATTTTTCTATCTGCATCATTTGTAATTGAAGCATATAATATATGATATGGCTGAAAATAAGGTTCATTAGTTTCAGTATTTCTTGCATTTGCAGCTAACCATGGAAAGTTTAATTCATTTTTAAACTTATCATAAACCGGGTGACCCGTTTCAATATCGTGGTTTCCAACAGTCCCAACATCATATTTCATATAATTCATCACGTCAGCTAATAAATGTATTGTGTCTGTTTTTTCAAAATTGTAATAATAAACTGAAGGATCGCCTTGTAAAATATCTCCGTTATCTACTAAAAAAACACTTTGATTATTATTTACCCTTTCTTTTTCAACATAAGTATATACTTGAGCCAATGAATTTTTAGAAGGTTTGTTGCTATTAAAATTATAAGGATAAATTGCTCCATGCACATCACTTGTTTCAATAATTTTGATATTAACTGTTTGTGCATAGATATTGGATATAATTGTAATTAATAAAACCAAAAAGATAATTTTGAATCGTAATTGGGATTTAATCATTTCAGCACTTTCAAATTATTAATATTGAGTTAAAGTTAGCAAAATAACATGTTAATTTTAATAGATTTATAAATCTAATGATATTGACATTTATTCTCATAAAATCTACATTAGAATAAAGTTATTATCTTATCTTGTTTAATGTTCTGTCAATCCTTAAGATTTTCTTTTTCGGTTTTCCAATTATTAACTTCAGCAAATATTGAAAGTAAATAAATGAGGAACCAAAAATGGAAAGATCAGAAGCTTTCATTAGAAACTTATTAGAATCTGCCAATGTTGAAATTAATGGACCCAATCCTTGGGATATTAAAGTTAATAATCAAAATTTTTACAGAAAAATTATAAGCTTTGGAAAACTTGGATTAGGTGAATCTTATATGGATGAATGGTGGGATTGTGATGATATAAGCGAATTAGTTTATCGAATTTTAAAAGCAGAGATTCATAAAAAAGTATTCCCATTGAAATTTATTTTCCCAGTACTAAAAGGGAAAATGTGCAATTTGCAAAATATTAGAAAATCTTCAAAAGATGTAGGTACACATTACAATAAAGGGAATGAACTTTTTAAAAACATGTTAGATAATCGAATGACTTATTCATGCGGATATTGGCAAAATGCAAACAATTTGGATGAAGCGCAAGAAGCAAAATTAGATTTAGTTTGTAAAAAAGTTTATTTAAAAGATGGAATGAAAATTCTAGATATTGGCTGTGGTTGGGGAAGTTTACTTAGATACGGTTGTGAAAATTATAATGTTAGTGGGATTGGAATTACACTTTCTGAAGAACAAGTAAAACTAGGTAAAGAAATTTGTAAAGGTTTTCCAATTGAAATTAGACTTCAAGATTATAGGGAAATAAACGAAAAATTTGATAGAATTGTATCCATTGGAATGATTGAACATGTTGGTCATAAGAACTATAGAAAGTTTATGAAAATAATTGATAAAAATTTAAAAGATGATGGATTATTTCTCTTGCATACAATTGGCTCTAATAATTCTGATATCTGCACAGATGCTTGGACAAATAAATATATTTTTCCAAATGGAATGCTACCTTCAATTAAACAACTTGCAAAAGCTGCTGAAGACATTTTTGTAATTGAGGACTGGCATAATTTCGGTTTTGATTATTCAAAAACTTTAAATGCCTGGTTTAAAAATTTTTCTAAAAACTGGAAAGATAATTTATCACATTTATATGACGATAGATTTTACAGAATGTGGAAATATTATCTTTTATCATTTGCAGGTAGTTTTCGTGCAAGGTATAATCAAGTTTGGCAAGTAGTTTTTTCAAAAAGAGGCATGGAAAACGGTTACTTTTCGTTCAGATAAATTTAACAAAGCTTCTTAATAAAAATTTAATACTAAAAAATATGGTTTATTTTTAACTTACTTCATTCAATTTTTAACTGAAAGAAAAATATGATTCGATCTATCTTAGATAATGATTTGTATAAATTCACTATGCAGAATGCAGTTATGAAACTGTATCCTCATTCAAAAGTGAAATATAAATTTATAAATAGAGGTGAAAATAATTTTCCTAAAGGATTTGCAAAAGAACTAAAGAATAAAATTCAGCAGTTTTCAGAATTTAAGTTGACTGTTAATGAAGAAAATTTTCTAAGAGATAAATGTTATTTCCTTGATCCGGTCTATATTGATTTTTTGAAAGGTTACAGATTTAATCCGGATGAACTTAAAGTTTACCAAAGAGCAGGAAAATTATCCTTAGAAATTAAAGGGTACTGGTATAGAACAATTTTGTGGGAAGTTCCGCTATTGGCTTTAATATCAGAATTATATTTTGAACTAACTTACAAAAATAATATAGATGAAAAAAGAGTTGAAAAAATAAATAATACTAAAGCACAAAAATTTGAGAAACTTGGAGCCAAATTTGCAGATTTTGGAACCCGCCGCAGATTTTCATTTAAGAATCATTATAGTGTTGTAGAAACATTTAAGAACTTTGCGCCAAAATCATTTATTGGAACAAGTAATGTTTATCTAGCATACAAATTACAGCTTACACCTATTGGAACTCAAGCTCACGAATGGTTTATGTTCCATGGTGCTAAATATGGTTTTAAAATGGCAAACCCAATTGCTCTCGGTCGATGGGTTGATATTTATCATGGTAATTTAGGAATAGCTCTCTCTGATACTTTTACAAGCGAAGCTTTTTTTGAATCTTTTGATACAATGTATGCAAAACTTTTTGATGGAGTTCGGCAAGATTCAGGAGATCCAATTGAATTTGCAAAAATGCTGGTTGAGCATTATAAAAAATTAAGAATTGATCCTAAACTTAAAACTATAGTTTTTTCAGATGGATTAAACTATGAAACTGTAAAAAATATTGAGAAAAAAGTTAATCAAATTATTAACACTTCATATGGAATTGGAACTTACTTATCTAATGATATTCCTAATATTAAACCATTAAATATTGTTATAAAAATGATTGCTGCCGCGCCTCATGGAGACGATTGGACTTCTACAATTAAACTTTCTGACGTGACGGGAAAGCATACTGGAAATGAAAAAGTTATAAATTTAGCTAAACAAGTTTTAGGTATAGAAAAATTAAAATAGAAAAGGATTTTATTATGAAAACTGCTTTAATTATTGTTGATGTTCAAAATGATTTTTGCGAGGGCGGAGCACTTGAAGTAAAAAACGGTAATGAAGTAATCGTTGTAATTAATGAACTAATTAAAACAAATAAATTTGATGAAATAATTGCTACCCAAGATTGGCATCCCAAAAACCATAAAAGTTTTGCCTCAAATCATAAAAACAAAAATGTATATGATGTAATTAAATTAAATGGAATTACCCAAGTTTTATGGCCGGATCATTGTGTACAAAGAAAAAAAGGTTCACGATTTCATAAAGATTTAAATTTGGATAAAAAGTTCAAAGTATTTAAGAAGGGTACAAATCCCGAAATAGACAGTTATAGCGGTTTTTACGATAATGATCATAAGTCGTCTACGGGACTATCGGAATATTTAAAAAAGAAAAAGGTTGAAAAAGTTTATATAACTGGATTGGCAACCGATTATTGTGTGAAATTTACTGCAATAGATTCCATTAAAGAAGGCTTTTCTACATTCGTTATAAAAGATGCAGTTAAAGGCGTAAATATAAATAAGAGGGATTCACAGATTGCATTTGCAGATATGAAAATTGCTGGTGTAAGATTATTAACTTCTAAACAAAATCTAAATATATAAAAGCCACCAAAAAGATGGCTTTATTAGTAAGTTCTTATTATAACCTATTTTACGACTTCAACGTCAGAGGCTTGTGGACCTTTTTGTCCTTCAGTAATTACGAATTCAACTTTATCATTTTCGTTTAAAGTTTTATATCCATCGCCAATAATGGATTTATAATGAACGAATACGTCCTCTCCATTTTCTTGTGAAATGAATCCATAACCTTTAGAACTGTTGAACCATTTTACGGTTCCTTGTACACGCTCTGCCATAACAGATGCTCCTTAAAAAATTGTTAAAAAAAATTGACAGAGGTTTGAAAATATTTTGGAAGGATAAAACCAGAAAAACAAAAACTTCTAAAACTACTTACAAAAAACTGTCTAACGCAATAAAATTATAGAAAGTAAATAGTGAAGTCAAATATTTATTGTTGATTTTTAGCGAAATTTAGCAGAATAATAAAAAAAAAGCCCTTTTACAGGGCTTTTTAAAAGAAAGATAAGTAAAAAAATTACTTAATAACTTTTACGTCAGTTGCTTGCGGACCTTTTTGTCCAGCTGAAACTGTAAATTCAACTTTATCGTTTTCATTCAAAGTTTTATATCCATCGGACATAATTGATTGAAAATGAACAAATACATCTTCGCCATTTTCTTGTGAAATAAAACCATAACCTTTTGAACTATTGAACCATTTTACGGTTCCAGTTGTGCGCTCTGCCATAACAGATGCTCCTTTATAAATTTGTTAAAAAATACTGACAGAGCTTTGAAACTATTTGGAAGGATTAAAATAATTTAAATCTACTTCTACAACTACTTCTAAGATACTGTCTTATCATTTAAACATATAGAAACTATTTAGAATTACCAAATTAATTATAAATTAATTAAAAATTTAAATTGTTAAGCAAAAATGCCTTTTTCGGGGACAGACAAGATTTTTTCCTCTTGAATTCCCTCTTTTTTGAAAATATCATTCGCTGCATAATATGCAGAACTTGCAGAAGCTTCCATTAACATTGCCGGGATTGGAAGTTTAATCCAGTCGCCAGTTAAATATAAATTGTCTATATCGGTAATTGGAGTTGGACGATTTTTGTATAGATTTGTGTGAAAAGCCGTAAAATCTTTTTTTATTTGAATATACTCATGTAAAATTTTTGCCGATTTTAATTCTGGGAAATAAGCATACATTTCTTCTAAGAATTGTTCCCTAACTTTTTCTTCATCAAAATTATCTGGCAAAGCATATGAGTGAAGTTCGTAAATTCCACCATTATTTTTTTCTGCCCAGATAGCGCTTTCTTTTTCCATATTATGATAAAATGTTATAGAATCTAAAATTTTTAGAGCATCTGTAAAAACAAAAAATGGCAGATCATCACCAATTCGTTTGTCCATCCAAAGACGTAAAACCGCATATCTCTGAGATTTTTTCTGATTCATTATCTGATTGTAGTAATCTGTGTGTCCATATTTTATAAAATCAGAATTTGAGAAAATCTTTTTCGTTCCATGAATATCTGTTCCCAATATCATGTAATCAAAATTTTCATTTTCAATTACAAATTTATTTTCAAACTTTTGGATTGAGAGAAATGGAGAATTCATAATAACTTCACCACCGTTATCTTCTATAAATTTCTTTGCTGGATTTAAAATTGTAGTTTGAAAATCATCATTTAGTACATCGTAAATTAATCCGTGATCATTACTCAAAAAGTAAAAATGAAAACTCTTGATTAGTTCGGCCATAGATATATGTTGTGGTTCAGCAAAAAATGCGCGTGAGAAAGTTGTAAACATTAATCTCATCGCCGGCGGAAGATTTACTTCATCTGCAAATTGTTGAAACGAAACGTGATCGAATTTAGCAAAAGTTTTTTCTTTATCATATGTAAGCAGGGTTATAAGTTTTGCAAATTTTGGATTACTCAAAATATCCTTGAAAGAATAAATCCCAGATTTTCTCATTGATAAAATATTAGCAATTGGAGTTTTTTCAATATTCGCAAAACTGAAATCACCGTGATCTTTAGTTTTAATTAAGTAATCACTTATTGGAATCAGATATTTGTAGGAATCAATTTTTTTTAGAATTTCTCTCAAATTATAATATTGTCGAAAGAAGGCGTGAAATCCATGCTCAACATTTGCAGTGTATTCATCACTGAATTCTACTTTCCAGCTTCCAACTTTACCGCCAAGAAAATTGTCTCTTTCAAAAAGTTTAACTTTAAATCCTCGTTCGCTTAAAAGCACAGCAGAAGTTAAGCCAGCGATTCCACTTCCAATAACAGCAACTTTTTTTTCTGCAGAGATTTTCTTTGGTAAGTTTTCATCAACTTTATTTACTTCAACTTGATAGTTGCTCAATCTTTTTTTTACAAAATTTTCAAGTAAGCTCATTTCTCAATTTATTTATATGCTATGAATGTATGCAGAATTGGTCTTCGCCAACTTGGCATTGGCAATCTTTTAGATTTTTGGAATCCAACTTTTTCTAAAAGCTCAACGAATTTATTTGGTGATGGAAATCCCAAAACACTTTGAACTAAATATTTATAAATTTTAGAAGAGCCACTTAGCAAAGTAGAAATTGGAATTATAACTGAGTAACCTAAAATTTTCCAATAAAGTTGAGAGAAAAAATTATCATTCAGTGAATACTCATGAAATGCAATTACTCCATTTGGTTTTAACATTCTTTTCAAATTGATCAAACATTTTTCATAATCGGGCATATTTCTAATTCCGTAAGCCATAAAAATAGCATCAAAAGTTTCATCTGGATAATCAAGCTCCATCACATCAGCTTGAGAAAAAGTTACATTTTTATTTTGGAATTTTTTGTTTGCTACTTCAAGCATTTCCTTGGAATTGTCAATCCCTAAAATTTTACCATTTGGCAAAACATTTAAACATGCTTCAGTCGATTTTCCCGTTCCACAGCAGAGATCGGCGATATATTCATTTCCATTTAAATTCATTCTACTAGCGCTTAATTGTAAATCTTTCTGGTAACCTTGACTTAAAAACGTCGCAAGATCATAATTCTTTGCAACATTATTAAATTCAAATGGAACAGATTTTTTATTTTCTATTAATTCAGCATTTGCCAAAATTATTCTTCCTCTTTTAATCTTCTTCGCCAATATTTCCTAAATGCTAAAGAAACTTCATCGCCTTTAACACTTACTTCGTGAAGGTTATCTTTATTCTTATCTAAAATTCCTTTTTGCGATCTTAACAAAGCAATATCTTCACTAACAATTTTATCTGATTTTCTTGCCATAAACCATCTGCCAAATGGAGGAAAAAATCCGAAAATATTTTTCCACAAAGTAATTTGTGTCATGCTGATTCTGTTTTCATCTACTTGCATAAAATGCTCAAGAATCAAAAGTGTGCGATCTTTAAATCTTGCTTCAAGTCGAGAAACATTAGGATAGTAAAATCTATAATAAACTTCTAATTCCGGCTTAGTTCCGAAATACATTTTCTCGGAAGCGTTTGCAGTATTGGCTCTATAATATTTTCCATCTATTCCATCTTCTAAAATATTAATTCTAAAATCAGCTGGGAATTCATCTATTTGTCCGAGTAATTGTTTGATGGAATCTTTATGTGTGTATTTTATATGATAAGGATCAATTAAACTTTCGGCGGCAGCTTCAAGATCAGCTTCAAAAATATGTTCTTTATAAGTGAAATCCCATTCATTCATTTCCGGAACATTCGGCGGATTAACATCTTTGGCTCTTTCCTCATCACCAACAAAAATCCAAACCCACTTATTAAATTCTTTTACAGTATATTTTTTAATTACTGCTTTAGGCGGAATTTTTGTGTCCGGCATTTGAGATGGAATTAATACACATTCACCTTTGCAATCAAATTCCCATCCGTGATAACCACAAACAACATTGTTGCCATCCAAATACCCGAGAGAAAGTTTTACATTTCTATGACAGCATCTATCTTCTAATGCAACGGCTTCACCATTTTCAGCACGATAAAGAATGATATCTTCTCCCAAGATTTTTAACGATTTAATTTCATTCTTCAAATCTTTAGAAGCACAGATTAAATACCATTTATTTTTGAGCATATATGTTTTAATTTTTATTTTAAAAATACATTATTGTTACCACAAGCGAAGTGTGATGATCTAAAACTTAATGAGATTGCTTCATCATAAATTCCTCGCAATGACTATTTATTATCATGCTGAATTCATTTCAGCATCTAATTCAAGATTCTGAAACAAGTTCAGAATGACAAGCCTTACATTCAAATATAGATTCCCGATTAAAACATTCGAGAATGACATTTACTATTCATGGTGAGCGGAGTCGAACCATGTTTTGTAACAATTCCAAACTTTAATTTTGAGATTCCTATATACATTATAAGCATGAAACTAAAATTACAAATTTGTAGCCTCAGACTTTAGTCTGAGGTAATTTATTAATTCTCTTTTCAAAAATTGTTGTTGTTAAAATCATTAGTGCAAATCCAAAGAAAAAATCTTCTATTGGGATTGTGAAAATTCTAAAATCCAATTGGTAAATTTCATCATAAGTAACAATTGGTCTCCAAGTTAAGTAACCATTAAAAATTAAGGTAAAAAAAGAAACAAAGCCAAAATAAATCCAGAATGTTTTGGTTGATAAAATATCGGCTCCGTATATTCTATCAAACAAAAGTGAAACTGCAAAGAATAATGAAGCTAAAGCTGTATATTCTTTCCCAATGTAAAATGTAAAAATTCCTAAAAGAATAAAGACTGAAATTATGACAGTTTTTAGATTTTTAATAAATAATTTTTGATCTTCATTTACATATTTTTTTACCATTTGCCAAGTGAACAAACATGCGTAAGGCACGGTGAAGAAAAACAAAATTTCTTCAATTGGTAAACTTAAAATCCTTAAGCCCATTGTGTATTCATCTGCAAAAAACCAGTGACGATCCGTAACTGCAACATCCCAAATTAAAAATGGAATTGCAGAAATTGTTACAGAAATTATTGCATCTTTAAAGTGATTAAAAAAATAAAACTTTTTCAAAGAACCAAAAAATAATGGTCCAGAAATTACAATTATGTTAAAAATTAAATATTCGTATTTCACTTTAGGTTAGTTTCATCACTCTTACTTCGAAATAACATTTAACTAATAAAAATAATTTATAAAAATTTGAAATTCTTACTCTCTTTTTCATCAAATCTTTTACATCAAGCTGCTTGATTTTTTTGAATAGCATCAAATAATATAAATATGCTGAATAAACACCTAACTTAACACCCATTGGCAACTTTTTAATTCCTTTAAAAGCTTCTTGAAATTCTTCATCAATTTCATATTCTAACTTTTTCTTATTTGTATTGTTAATTAACATTTCATGATGAACATCCGGAAGATAAATTCTTTCTCTATCATTTAAATCACTATTTATATCTCTTAAAAAATTAACTTTCTGAAATGCCGAACCCAACATTCTAGCTGATTCTTTTAGCTCTTCATATTTTTCTTTATTTCCATCAAGAAAAACATGAAGGCACATTAAACCAACTACTTCTGCAGAACCATAAATATATTTATCGTAATCAATTCTTTCGTATGATGTCTCTTCTAAATCCATTTCCATACTGTCAAGAAAAGCATCAATTAAATCATTGCCAATATTGTAGTCGCGCACAACTTTCTGAAATGTATGAATAACCGGATTTGTTGAAACTTTATTTTCAATTGCTTCATAAGTATCTCTCTTAAATTTATTGAGCAGATACTTTTTATCAGTAAAATGAAATGTGTCAACAATTTCATCAGCAA
Organism: Ignavibacteriales bacterium; assembly: GCA_020635275.1. Classification (GTDB taxonomy): domain Bacteria; phylum Bacteroidota; class Ignavibacteria; order Ignavibacteriales; family Melioribacteraceae. The sequence goes on along the minus strand of JACKAA010000001.1, from coordinate 597,989 downwards.
CACGAACCCATCCGTAAATTGAATAAATTGGATCGCGGTATTCAGGAGCAAAAGCTTTAATTCCCCAGCTGAAAGAAGTGCTGTAAGCAACCGTTAACTTCTTGCTAAGTTTTGTGCAGGTGTTTTCGTAATGATTAAAAGTCATTGTTTATCCTTTCGGTTACTAGTTTTGAACTTATTACAACCATTGGCAATCCCGTTCCGGGAGTTGTTGATGCACCAACATAATAGAGATTAGAAAAATGTTCGTCTTTATTTTTTGGTCGGAAAGCTCCAACTTGATTTAGGTCGTGAGCCAAGCCTAAACCGCTTCCTCGATAAAGATTAAACATCTGTTCCCAATCTTTAGGCGTTTTTATTGTTTTAGTTATTATATTTGATTTTATATCAAATCCGGTTCTGTTTGATAAATCTTCAATTATATTATTTGCTAAATCTTCTTTGTCATCCCAATTACTTTTAAATCTTAAATCAGGCACCGGACAAAGAATAAATAAATTTTCACAACCTTCTGGTGCGCAAGTTTCATCTGATTTTGAGGAAACATTAACATAATAGTAAGGTTTTTTCGGGCTAATAGAAGAAGTGAAAATTGTATCAGCGTAATCTTTAAAGTTACTTCCTAAAAAATAATTGTGATGAAGCATTCCATCCATTTTACCTTTCACTCCAAGATAAATTGTAAAAGGGGAAAGAGTCCAATGAAGATCATCTAATTTTTTCTCGTTAAAATTTTCTCTTTGTAAAATCTTTCCTCTAAATGATGCAGCATCTGAATTACTAAAAATATCCATGATCCATCTTTTTCCATTTTGATCCAACTTCTGCTAATCTTCATTTGTTGTTTCCAATGCTTCAACTTCAGTATTAAGTGGAACTCAACTCCATTAATTAAAATATCCACAATGACAGTTGAACTACAGTGTACATGCTATCCTTTACACTCCAGTAACATTTCATGGCTTTTATTCCAGTATAACTAAGCAAGGAATAAATTGATGGCGTTTGAAATGGAGTTAGACCCAAAGAGAAAGCCACAAGTGAGAAAAAAATAATTTAACATAACTGGTCTTCGAAATTTTATCAGGATTCATTCACATTGTTCTAAATAAATATGGAATGTATGTTTTAAAAGGAACTTTAGACATTTCGCGAAAATAATCTAACATTCCTTTATAATTGAATTTGAACAGCTTATGAATTACTGTATCGTGAAAAAAAATTGACCTGCGCGATTAAGACCCCACATCTAACTTCACAGCTAGAATTTGGCTCAACGTTTTTAAATTAACTTTATCTAACTTTTTTAAATCATGAATATTTTATAAGATTCTTTTGTTTCGAAAAACCTTTGATAAATTGGATCAAGTTCTTTCATTACTAATAGTTTTCAACTCCGGCATCTTTAAATAGATTATCAAATTCGTAAGTCATACTCACCAAAAGATGGACCAAAATCAAACAAATCCTTCTCTTTCGAGAATGTTCATTCTTCCGCCTGGAGTGAATGTTTTTCGTTGTGATTTTATTATACTTATCCTTAGAAAGTCTTAAAGCTGTGGACAATCGCCGTCGGAACCAATTATTATTATATTTTTTTCATGATATTAAATATGATTAAAAAATTACTTAATTAGATTCATTTTTCTTACTTGTGTAAATTCCTTGCTTTAGTTTGGTACAAATATGTACCCTTGCTAAATTAGAAGCATCCAAAATTAAATTTATAACTTCAGCATTTAATTCTTTATCAACCAGTGGCTGTAACCTTCCTTTCCCTAGGATATTAAATATTTTTAAGTGATACAATTTCTGAATTTGGTAATGAAAAAGCCTATTACTGTTGATGGATTAAAGGTTGGAAAATTCTGGTCAAGATTATGGGAAGAAGGTAAATATTTCCATCAACTTTGCTAATAATATCTGTAATAATGGAATTAGAAATTCCCAACTTTCCACAGTACCATTAGCAAGTGCGAAAGCGAAAAATGCAAAAACGCACCATTCTGATTAGCAGAAGGTGTTAGAAACCAAGGCTTATTGCTTTACTTCCTTAGCTAAACCCTCAAATCAGCATTAAAGGAAGCTTAACTACAATTTCATTGTCTTCAGCTGGAGTTACATCCAAGATATAAGCTTGTAGGTAGAATATAGCCAGTCATATCCCAGTATAAGCAGCGTTATCAACTAAAGTAGCAACATCTCTATGGCAACATCAACAGCAGGAGCATCAGTAGCACCGTGCAAAACAAAATTCAACATTATCACTGGTTGATTTAGCCTATAGCCATATCTTTAACTAAAGAGTTCAAATGCTGTGCACTCTACCTTCAGGATTATACAACCAAACTGATGGGATCAAGAACGCCATTAGCAAAAACAACTTGTATTTACCCATATCAGCTATTCCTATTGGTATAGTTGCAATAAGCGATCCAGCTGGTCCAGTAGAAAGTTGGTCCAATTGTATTATAAATCGATTTCAGCTGGAGCATCAACAAATTGTGGAAGCTTCTCCTAAATCAAATCATCTGGTTTTTAGATCAGTCATTGATCATCATTCATTAAATAAATATATCAACAGAAGAGGCAGCAGGATCAGCTGCATTGTGTGATACTTGAAGTCTTGCTTTTAGATATAAGTTGGAAATTCAATAACTTGGTACCATTAGCAAGTGCAGCGAAAATACCAAAAGCAGCACCATCTTGATTGATGAAGGATTTAGGAAACCAGATGCAAAAACAACTGCACTTCGCCAGCTAAACCACTCAAGTCAGCATTAAAGGAAGCAACTTCAGTTTCATTAACTTCAGCTGGAGTTACATCAAGGATATGAAGCAGCAGGTACAGGAATATATCCAGTCATATCCAGTATAAACGGCATTATCAACTAAGTTGTAACATCTCTAGCAATCACACGTCAGCAACAGGAGCATCAGTGGCGCAAATGTAATACAAAATTCAACATTATCTGATGTAGATTCTTCTTGAACCATATCTTTTACTAAAAGTTCAAAAGCTGTGCTTCTAGCTTCAGGATTATCAGCAAACTGATTTGGATCAAGAACGCCCATTAGCAAAAAACCACATATTTACCCATATCAGCTAATTGACCTATGGGAATAGTAGTAACTCGCCATCTGTTGGATTGAAGATGAAGGAAGTGCAACAATAACCTTAAATCAACACCAGCGGAGCATCAACAAATGGGTCATAACTCTGAAAAGCAAAATCATCTAATTTTAAAGTTCGTTGTTCAGCAAATTAAATAAATATCGACAGAAGCAGCAGCAGGATCGATGAATTATATTACTTATTACTCTGGCTGTGCGATGCATTAAAGGGGTACTCGCTAAAAAGAAAATAATAAATGATAACATAAATTTTATTTTTTATACATTTATTATCCTAATTTTTTATTAAAAATTTTTTCTATGATTTAACTCTATAATTAAATATTTTTTTTCAACTCTCTGTTTAATGAAAAGAGAGTTAATAATTTTACTTAAAAATGATGGATATAGATCATAAACAACGGTATCAACTATTTTTGTTTTATCGCCCATATCAAAAAACTCATGTGTATGTTCCCACTTTTTATAAGGTCCAAATTTTTGAATATCCTGAAAAAGATGTGGTGGATTATACTTTGAGATTAGTGTTTTCCAAGGAAATTTTATTATTCCTAACTTTATTGTATAATCAAAGATTGCCCCTTCTTTCATTTCCAAAGGTTTTGGAGTTTTTATAATAAAACCTAATGATGGAGGAGTAATCTTTTCAAGGTTTTCAGGGCTCTCAAAAAAAGGAAATACCTTATTTATAGGAGCATTTAATATTTGAGTTTTTTTCAGTGTGAACATTTTCTTTCTATTTTATACACAAGGTCCCATTTATTTCAATGAGACCTTATCAAATTATTATTGATAACTTATTTTGATTCCGGAATTAGCACATTGTCAATTATGTGAATCACACCATTTGAAGCCATTACATCAGCTGTAGTGACTTGAGAATTGTTAATGAAAACTTTTCCCTCTTCTACTTTTATATCCACATCTGATTTTGCTAATGTTGTAGCTGAATTTAATTTTACTACCTCATCCGATGTTACGTTTCCACTTACAACATGATATAATAGAATGTTAGTTAAGGCATTTTTGTCTTTCAAGAGTCCTTCAACTGTTCCTTCTGGCAATTTTGCAAATGCTTCATCAGTTGGTGCAAATATAGTAAATGGACCTTCACCCTTTAGAGTTTCTGCTAAATTAGCTTCTGTTAAAGCTTTTGCCAATGTTTTGAATGAACCTGCTTCTAATGCAATTGATACAATATCCTTTTTTTCCATATCATTTTCTTTTTTTGCTCCTGTTGCAAACAGTGAAGTTACAAAGAAAATTAAGGTTAATATAATTAGAGATCCTAGAGCTATTTTATTTATTATTTTGTTCATTTTTATCCTCATTAAATAATTATTTATTTACGATTATTTCTGCACCGAGTTTTTGATTTCCTGTTCCACCTACTAAACCTTTTGCAAATACTGTGTAAATATTTCCATCATCTACAGAAATTCCGTTTAGATCAAGAACCACGGTTTCTGTTCCTGCTAATCTAACTTGAAGATCATAAGTTCCAGCAGGTAATGGTGTAAAATTTGAATATTCTTTGAATGAATAATTACCAAATACAACAGTTCCATCTTTTGTTGTTATATCAACTGCTGGAGCGTTTGGTGATAAATGTATAAATCTTAAATGAGCATTGCCCATCGCAGGTGATGTTAAGTCATCAACAATTACCATGGGAGTTAAATTGGCTACTTGATCTACTGCAAAAATTGAATAATTAACCATTCCTTCAATTGTTAAATCTGCTTCTATTACAGTAGTTGAAGTTCCCGAAACATTCACTTTTACATTTCTTGTTCCTTCTTCGACCTCTAGGTAACCTGTGTTATTTGGAAAAGTGAGATTTGTTCCTGCTATGTTTCCATCTACTATTAAGTCAACACCAGGAGCATCTGGTGAAGCATGAACTACTTTAACCATTGCATTTTCTAATTTAGGAGAAGTAGAGTTATTTGAATCATCCTCTGTGCATCCGATTGCCAAAAAAGATGATAGTATTAGTAAAACCATAAGTCTTTTAAATAGTGGTTTCATGGGTACTTCCTTTCAGTTTGTTATTATTATTTTATTATTAAATAAATTTTTATCGTCTGAAAATAAAATTGCTTCTGCAGTTAATAATAATGATAGAGAAGTGTCAGAGTTTTTGTTGTCAAAATCAAAAAATTTGAGGTTCTGAACATCGTAAAGAATATAAATTTGCATATGTTTTATTTGAGTCGCCATCTTTGTCTATCATTTGTTTACGCAAATTTAGTTTATTGTCTAGTATTTGTCAAGTAAAATCGAAATAAAATTTATATTTTCAATGAAATAGGAAATATATCTTGACAAATACTAGACATTTATATATTTTTTAATATGGAAAATAAAATCACTTATCCAATTAAAGCAGTATCTAAAATTACCGGCTTATCTATTCATGTTATACGAGCTTGGGAAAAACGATATAATGCAGTTGTACCCCATAGGACTAATACAAATAGACGTGTTTATTCAGTTGACAATGTGGAAAAGTTAACTCTTCTATCTATGGCATCTCAAAAAGGTTACTCAATTGGATCAATTGCAAACTTAAATTGTGATGAACTTAGAAAAATAATTGGTGAGATAACGCCCAAAAAAGTTATTAAAGATTCATCAGATTTTGACGTTAAAGAAATTGTTGAGGAATATGAATACATTGAAGATTGTGTGAATGCAATAAAAAATTTAAATCCTGTTCAGCTGGAAAAATCACTTTATAAAGCTTTAGTTAATTTACCAAACTTTAAATTTATTGAAAGTGTTGTTTATCCACTGTTAGTTAAGATTGGCAAAATGTGGCAAGAAGGTGAAATTAGAATTGTTCAAGAACATATATCCACAGCAGTCATTAGGAAATTTCTAACTTCATTAATAGATAATAATTCGGTTTCCGAAAATGCACCTAAAATTGTAATCGCTACTCCGAAAGGGCAATTTCATGAACTTGGTGCTTTGATAATTGGAGTTATTGCATCCTCTGATGGATGGAATGTAATTTATATGGGACCTGATTTACCAGGAGAAGAAATTGCAGCGGCTATTCATAAATTGCACCCTAAAGTTGTAGCTTTAAGTATTGTATATCCAAATGATGACTTTGTTTTGGATAGAGAAATGAGAAAATTAAAAAAACTATTAAATAATGGTTCTAGAATTATTGTTGGTGGAGCAAGTGCAAATGCTTATGCAGACATTTTAAGTGATATGAACGCTGAAATAATTAATAATATACAAGAATTTAGAAAAGAATTGGAAATAACCAGATAAATGTTAAGAATTTATTTAACCATACACATAAATAGGACCAATAATCCTAAATAAATATTATGAAAAGTAAATTTGGAAATAAAGTTATTTTTTTTTGTTAGTACCTTATTTGGAAATTTTAAACTTGTTTATTTAGATGAAGCTTTATTTTAATTCTGATGGTGCCGCTTATGTAACAAATACTATTGTTCTTTTTGATAGTGGAAATAGTGCGAGCTAGATCATTATGAAAATCTTACTAACTGGTGTTACCGGATATATTGGGAAAAGACTACTTCCATATTTAATAGAAAGTGATCATGAAGTTTCCTGCTTGGTCAGAGATCCAAGAAGAATTTCTTCTGAGGTACGCGAGCATAGCAAAGTAAAAATTATTCAAGCTGATTTATTAGATCAAAAAAGTTTAGAGAAAATTCCAAAAAATATTGATGTTGCTTACTATTTCGTTCATTCAATGGGCGGAACAAATTCTAAATTTGATGAACTTGAGAGAAAATCTGCACAAAATTTTGTTAGCGCTTTAGATCAGACAAATGCAAAACAAATAATTTATTTAAGCGGAATTATTAACGAGGAAAATAATTTATCTAAACATCTAACCTCCAGACTAAATGTTGAAAAAATTCTAAATGAAGCAAAAGCGAATACCACAATTTTACGCGCGGCAATAATAATTGGATCGGGAAGCGGATCATTTGAAATTATTAGAGATTTAGCTGAAAAACTACCGGTAATGATTGCTCCAAAATGGTTGAAAACTAAATGCCAGCCAATAGCAATCAGAAATGTAATTGATTATTTATTAGGCGTAATAAATAAAGAAGATACATTCAACAAAATCTTTGATATTGGCGGACCCGACATTTTAACTTACAAAGAAATGCTAATGCAATATGCTGAAGTTAGAGGTTTAAAAAGATTTATTTTATCGGTTCCTTTTCTTTCACCTCGATTATCTTCATACTGGCTTTATTTTGTAACCTCAACAAATTTTTCATTGGCGCGCAGTTTAGTTGATAGTATGAAAAATGAAGTTGTTGGTACAAACTTTGAAATTGAAAAAATAGTTCAGACAAATATATTAGGATATAAAGAAGCAATTCGAAAAGCATTTAATATGATTGAATCAAACAAAGTGGCTTCCAGTTGGATAGATTCTGCAATTACCGGAAGCTTAAATCAAAACTTTTTAGATAAAGTTGAAGTTCCCAAATATGGTTGCTTAACAGATGAGCAAAGAGTAAACTTAAGTGAAAAAGTTGAAAGTGTTAAAAGTAAAATTTGGGAAATTGGTGGGAAAACCGGCTGGTACTTCTGGAATTGGGCTTGGGAAATTAGAGGCATTGCTGATAAATTCGTTGGCGGAGTAGGTTTAAGAAGAGGGAGAAGAAGTCCTACAGAATTAAAACCCGGTGATGCATTAGATTTTTGGCGAGTAATTTACGCAAATGAAAAAATTGGAAGATTAATTTTATATGCAGAAATGAAATTACCCGGAGAAGCTTGGCTTGAGTTTAACGTAGAAAATTCTCAGCTTATTCAAAAAGCCACATTCAGACCAAATGGAATTTTAGGAAGAATATACTGGTATGTGCTTTTACCGATTCATAAAATTATGTTTAAAGGAATGGCAATTAAAATAGCTACATAAATTTTTGAAAGGAAAACAAAATGAAAGGAATAATTATGTCTTCAGTATTATTAGGTTTTGCAGCAACTTCAATTTTGGGATTGTTTAGCAAAGATGGATCAAACGATCCAAATATTAGTGAAGTTGTTGTAAAAGATATAAATAATAATGACGTTAAACTTGCTGATTACAAAGGAAAAGTTTTACTGATTGTTAACGTTGCAAGTAAGTGCGGATTCACAAAGCAGTACACTGGTTTGCAAGAAATTTACGAAAAATATAAAGATCAAGGTTTTGAAATTTTAGGATTTCCGTGTAATGATTTTGGAGGACAAGAGCCAGGCTCAAATGAAGAAATTGCTGAGTTTTGTTCTCTCAATTTTAATGTATCATTTCCAATGTTTGATAAAGTTAAAGTTTTAGGCGATGAAAAATCTCCGTTGTTTGAAATTTTAACAGACAATACAAAAACGGGAAAGTCTGATATTAAATGGAATTTTGAAAAATTCATCATAGATAAAAATGGAAATGTTGTAGACAGATTTAGAAGTATAACAACTCCGGAAAGCAAAAAGATTACATCGTTAATTGAGGAAGAATTAAAGAAGTAATTTAATGAAGCAAATCACTTTAATGTTTCCACATCAATTATTTGAAGATCATCCCGCCATTGAAAAAGGAAGAGATGTTGTAATCATAGAAGATCCTTTATTTTTTGGTGATCATAAGTATCCGTTAAATTTTCATAAAATGAAATTGACACTTCACAGAGCTAGTATGAAAGAATATGCTGGCTTTTTGTCAACTCAAAATCATAAAGTACATTATCTTGATTATGAAAATTTTAAGAAGGATAACAATTATCTATTCACTTGGCTTAAGAATAATAATTATCAAGAAATCCACTATTCAGAAGTTGATGATTTTATTCTTAATAAAAGATTAAATATTGGATCTGAAAAAAATAAAATTGCTCAAGTAAAATATTACAATCCGCAATTCCTTAATACTGAAAGCTACATCAGAGATTGTTATTCAGAAAAGAAAAATTATTTTCAGCATTCATTTTATGTTGATCAAAGAAAAAAATTTAACATTTTAGTTGATGGTGACAAACCTATTGACGGTAAATGGAGCTTTGATTCTGAGAATAGAAAATCAATTCCTAATGACTTAAAAATCCCTAAATTGTTAAATGCTGGAAATAACGAAAATATTATTTCTGAAGCTCAAAAATATGTGAATGAAAATTTCTCAAATAATCCTGGAGAAAATTCAAATTTTTATATTCCAACAAATTTTAATTCAGCAAAAAATTGGCTTGATGATTTTCTAGAAAATAAATTTGAACTCTATGGAACTTATCAAGATGCAATTGTGAGAGATGAATCTTTTCTTTATCACTCTTTGCTTTCGCCAATTATGAATGTTGGATTGTTAACTCCAGATTATATTTTGGAAAGAACTTTAGAATTTGTTGCTGAAAATGAAATCCCAATAAATTCAGTAGAAGGATTTGTTCGCCAAATTATTGGCTGGCGTGAATTTATTCGTTCAGTTTACATGATTGATGGAGTTAAGCAGAGAAACTCAAACTTTTTCAAAAATAAAAACAAATTGCCAAATTCGTTTTATAATGGAACTACCGGAATTGAGCCGATTGACCAAACAATCAAAAAATTATTAAAAACTGGATACAATCACCATATTGAGAGGTTAATGATTTTGGGAAATTTTATGCTGCTTTGTGAAATCGAGCCAAATGAAATTTATAATTGGTTTATGGAAATGTACATTGATTCTTATGATTGGGTGATGGTTCCAAATGTTTATGGAATGAGTCAATTTGCAGATGGCGGATTGATGAGTACAAAACCTTATATAAGTTCATCAAATTATGTGAGGAAAATGAGTGATTACAAAAATGGCGAATGGACAAAAATTTGGGATGGACTATTCTGGAGATTTGTGCAGAACCATTATGAATATTTTGCATCAAATAATCGTACAATAATGATGATAAAGAATTTAGAACGGATGAGTAAATCTTCAATAAATGAAAAGTTACATTATGCAGAAAGTTTTATATCGTCTTTTTAGTAGTTTTTATCTAAAAATAAGATAAAGCATCTTTGAATTAGTATATTTTGATATTATAATAAAATTAGAAAGTAAAATGAAAAACAAAGAGCAGATTGAGAAAATAATTCACGATCATTTTGGATTAAATGCCGGATATGTAAGTGAACAATATGAAGAGTACATAAAGGATAAAAACAATGTTGGCGATTACTGGAAATCGTTTTTTGATGACTTACTCAATAATGGAAAAATTAGTGAAAATACTAATAGTAAAAGTCCGGTAACGCAAAAAAGTGAAGCTAAAGAGCAAAAAGTTGATGATAATTTTGAAGTGATTGCTGGAGTTGGAGCAAAAATTATTGCCAATATGGAAGCGAGTTTAACAATTCCTACGGCAACGTCACTTAGAACTATTTCTGTAAAACTTCTGGAAGAAAATAGAAGAATTATCAATTATCATCTAAAAAGATTAGGGCAAAGTAAAATTTCTTATTCACATATTGTTGCTTTTGCTATTGTTGAAGCTCTAAAGAATTATCCTTCATTAAATAACTCGTATGAGTTTGTCAATGGAAAACCTTACATCAATAAAAAAGAATTTGTAAATCTCGGTATCGCAGTTGACATGGTAAAGAAAAATGGCGAGCGAACTTTAATAGTTCCAAATATTAAAAAAGCTTGCCAAATGAATTTTGCTGAGTTCAAAGAAGCATATGATAAAATTGTTGAGAAAGCCAGAACCGGAAAAATTGAACCTTCTGATTTTGAAAATACAACAATTTCTTTAACTAATCCCGGAGGTATTGGAACTGTTTCTTCTACTCCAAGATTAATGACAGGACAAGGTTGTATTATTGCAATCGGAGCAATTGATTATCCATCTGAATTTAAGGCAATGCAGCAAGGGGCTCTAGCATCTTTAGGAATAGGTAAAGTTATGAACATAACCAATACTTATGATCATAGAATTATTCAAGGTGCAGAATCAGGTTATTTTCTAAATGAAATTGATGCTTTACTAAAAGGAGAAAGAAATTTTTATACTGAATTATTTGAAGATTTAGAAATACCGCAAATGCCTGTTAATTGGGATATTGACAATGCAAACAGCAATTTCTTTAATGGAAGTGATCACGATTTTATTGTTAAGCAGGCAAAAGTTCCTTTACTGGTAAACATTTATAGAGTGCGTGGACATTTAATTGCAAATTTAAATCCACTTTCAATTAGAACTGATTACTATAGTGAACTTGATCCGGCTGAATATGGTTTTACAATATGGGATTATGATCGTGTTTTCAGCAGCAATATAAAAGGTTTTGAAAAAGCGAGTCTTAGAAAAATTTTAGATGTACTTCGTCAGACATATTGTGAAATGGTTGGTGCAGAATTTATGCATATTCAACATCCTGAAGAGAAGCAATGGTTAATGGAAAAAATGGAAGGCGTTTTTAACAAACCCAAAATTAATGATGAACTTAAAAAACGCATTTTAGAAAAATTAATTATCGCAGAGGGATTTGAACATTTTCTGCATACAAGATATTTGGGTCACAAAAGATTCTCACTTGAAGGATCAGAAACAGTTATTCCAGTTCTTGATCACCTTTTAACTTTAGCCGCTGATGATAATGCCGAAGAAGTCTTTTTAGGAATGGCACATCGAGGAAGATTAAATGTTCTTGCTAATATTATTGGTAAAAAATACAAAATGATATTCTCAGAATTTGAAGATGATATTGCTGATAGACCTCAAGGAACCGGTGATGTGAAATATCATTTAGGTGCAAATGGAGTTTATGAAACTTACAACAATAAAAATATTAATGTTAGCGTTGCATCAAATCCAAGTCATTTAGAATTTGTTGATCCTGTTGTTGAGGGAATTGTTAGAGCAAAACAAAGTAGAAATAATGATAATACTCGAGATAAAATTATTCCGGTATTAATTCATGGTGATGCAGCTTTTGCCGGTCAAGGTGTTGTAGCGGAAACCTTAAATTTCTCGCAATTAAAAGGATACAGAACAGGCGGAACAGTTCATATAATAATAAATAATCAGATTGGTTTTACCACTACTCCTGAAGATGCACGTTCTTCTTCATATGCAACTGATGTTGCAAAGATGGTTCAATCGCCAATTTTTCATGTAAATGGTGATGATCCGGAAGCCGCTCTTTGGGTAACTCAATTAGCTTTTGAATACCGACAAAAATTTAATAAAGATGTCGTAATTGATTTATTTGGGTATAGAAGACACGGACATAATGAAGGTGACGATCCGGTTTATACTCAGCCAATGATGTATAAAAAGATTAAAACTCATCCATCAGTCAAGATGATTTATGCAGATAAATTAATCAGCGAAAAGATTATAACTGAAGATGCGGTAAAAAAAATGGATGATAATATTTTTGGCAAACTTGAGGAATCCATCTCTAAAGCCAAAGAAGTAAAAGAGGTATTTAAACCAGATCGTCCGTTGGCATATCCAATTAGTAAGCTTAATAAAATTAGAAAGAAAACCAATACTGCAATTTCAAAATCTACAATCAGCAAAATAGTAGATGCAATTACTACAATGCCAAATGGTTTTGATTCAAATCCTAAAATTGAAAAGACTATTAAAAAGAGAAAAGAAATTGTAGAAAATGGCGGAAAATTTGACTGGGCTTTCGGTGAAACTTTAGCATTTGGTTCACTTCTTCTCGAAGGATTTCCAGTAAGATTAAGCGGACAAGATAGTGCGAGAGGAACATTTAGTCAGAGACATTTAATCTTAACAGATATGACAACCGGCGAAGAAATTATTCCACTAAACAGTATTGATCCTAAGCAAGCAATTATTGAACCTCTAGATAGTTTGCTTTCTGAAAATGGTGTGCTTGGATTTGAGTACGGTTACAGTTTAGCTGATCCATTAACTTTAGTAATGTGGGAAGCACAGTTTGGTGATTTTGCAAATGGAGCTCAAGTAATAATTGATAACTTCATTGCTGCATCCAAAACTAAATGGAATCAACCATGTAATTTAGTTTTGTTATTACCACACGCACAAGAAGGTCAAGGACCGGAACATAGTAGTGCAAGATTGGAAAGATTCTTAATTCTTTGTGCTCAAGATAATATGATTGTAGCAAATCCAACTACGCCGGCACAATATTTTCATGTCTTAAGAAAACAAATTTTAGGCAGAATTGATGTTCCATTAATTTTAATGACGCCTAAAAGTTTGTTAAGATTACCTCAAGCAAGCTCAGAAATTGATGATTTTACTAAAGGTAAATTCCAAGAAATAATTGATGATAAAAATGTCGTAAAAAGTAAAGTAACTAAAATTATTTTAACCAGCGGTAAAGTCTATTATGATTTGCTAAAATATAAAACTGAAAATAATATTGTAAACACTGCGTTAATTAGAGTTGAACAATATTATCCTTTTGAAGATATAAAGTTATTAAACATTCTAAAATCATATAAGAAAGTGCAAAAAATAACTTGGGTTCAAGAAGAACCTCAAAATATGGGTGCTTGGAATTTTATATTTATCAGACTCTTTGATAAACTTCCAAAGAAATTAAAATTAAATTATGTTGGAAGAAAAGAAAGTCCAAGTCCAGCAAGTGGATCGAGTAAAGAATTTAATTCAGTACAAAGTGATTTAGTTAAAAGAGCATTTGAGTAAAACTTAATGCTCTTTTAGATAAGTCAATAACTCATGTCTAATATCTGAATTTTGAAACTTGCCGCTATAACTTGAAGTTACTGTTGAGCTGTTTACATCTTGAACACCGCGCGATGCAACACACAAATGGTCTGCTTCAATAATTACAGCTATATCTTCAGTTTGTAAAACTTTTTTAAGTTCATCAGCAATTTGAATTGTTAATCGTTCTTGAACTTGTGGACGTTTTGCAAAGTATTGAGCAATGCGATTTAGTTTTGATAATCCAATTACGTGTTTATTTGGAATGTAAGCAATATGCGCTTTCCCAATTATCGGCACAAAATGATGTTCACAATAAGAATAAATAGTAATGTTTTTTTCCAAAAGCATTTCTTTGAAATTAAATTTATTTTCAAATAGTGTTGGTGTTGGTTTATTCTCCGGTTTCAATCCTTGGAAGATTTCATTCACATACATTTTTGCCACACGCTTTGGTGTATCTTTCAAACTTTCATCTTCCAGATCCAATCCTAAAATTTCCATAATATCTTTAAATTTATTTTGGATTAACTCAATTTTAAGTTCATCATCCAATTTGAAAGCATCCTGGCGTAGTGGAGTTTCTATAGAAGATAATGTATGATCATTTGATGGCTCTTCAAAAATTAATTTTTCTATGTTGTTGTTACCTGGATCTCGCATCTTATTTCCTTTCAAAAAAAATGTAATTAAAATTTCAAATTAAATCGATCTAAAATGATTTATGATTCCGGCGTGATTAAAGCCAAAATCTATTATTTAATTCGCGATAAAAACATACTTTGACTCCGCTCAGTATGAATAGAAGAATGACAATTTTATTGTCATGTCATGACGGTTTGATTTATCAATACTAGTATCTGGCAATTTAAACATTTCAGTAATTTTCAAGAAAAAATCAATAATGAAAAATTTTATTTAAATAAACTTTCTTGATCTACTTTTCCAAATTTTTCAATGTAACTTTTTACATCAAATTTTCTTTTGCAGCCATTGTAATTCATATATCTAATTTTACCATAAACTGGTCGTTCTGTCCAAGCTCTATCGTGAACTCCGCCAATTGACCAAGCTAAACCGACATAACCATTTGGATCTCTTCCGTCTAATTCATATTTGTCATTTAAGTAAATTCCAATTTCTAAAGCTTCTTCCGGAGATTCTGTCCACTCAAGAATTTTCTTTGCCCAATACATTCTCATATATCCATGCATTTTTCCGGTTTTGACCATTTCTAATTGAGCTGAGTTCCACAATTCATCATGAGTTTTTGCTTGTTCAAATTCTTCTAAATTGTAAATGTACTCACGTTTGTCATTTCTATGTTCATTTAATGACTGTTTTGCCCAATCGTGAAATCCATCAAAATTATCATAATTTTTATTGTAATAGCAGAAATTATCAGAAAGCTCTCTTCTTACAATTAATTCTTCCAAAAATGATTTTATCGATTCGTCATTCCCATCAAAATTGTTTAGAATCAGAGCAATTCTCTGCGCAGAAATTTGTCCAAAGTGTAAGTAAGGTGAAATATTGGAGAGTGCATTTTTATTCGGATCATTTCTAGCTTCTGAATAATTATTTAATTTATTTTCAATAAAGTTTTTAAGAATTTTTTCTGCTGAGTTTTCACCTGGAACAAAATCTTCAACTGGTTTTACTTTGTTATCAATTTCTAATATTTTATAAATATTCTCCCAATTGATTTTAGGTGAAGAAATATTTTGGCTTAACTTTTTTAATTTTGGTAAATCAACTAAAAATTCTGGAAGCAGTTTATTTATTTTTGGCCTTATTGTATAAGCCGCAAATTCTAATTTATTAGATGCTTCCCAAACCGGAACAATATTATGTGCATCAACTTGATGAAAAGGAATTTCAACTTTAGATTTTACTGTTTCTTGCCAATTTCTAATTATTTTTAAGGGATTAAAATCTGTTACAAGTAAACTTGCTTTATTATTTTTTACAAATTTTGGAATTTCTTCTTCTAGAGTTCCAGTTGTTAAATAAAATGGAATATTAAGTTTATTTAATTTTTCTTCAATTTCTTTTAAGCCTTCTATCATAAAATGATATTGACGTAAAGTTGCTTCAAGAAATTTAGTAACTAAATTAAAAACTACAATTAATTCAGTATTATTTTCCTTGGTTTTTTCGTATGCATAAATTAAAGCCCAGTTATCATTTACTCGTTGTTCCCGCTGCATCCAATAAATAATTGGACCTTTCCCTATTTCAGCTTCCCTTAAATATTTTATTCTTTTTGTATTCATTAATTTAAGTTTGTTATTTCGAACGTTTTTTGTGAGAAATCTTAAAAATTAAAAGACAGATTTAACTAAAATAATTTATTTAATAGATTGCTTCACATTAAAAAGCAATGTTCGCAATCACGTCTAAAACCTTGTCATTCCTGAATTCATACTGAGCGGAGTCGAAGTATGTTTTAATTGGGAATCTATTAAGGAATTCTAGATTCCCACTTTCGTGGGAATGACAATTGATTTTTAAAACTCTACACTAATTCCAATTGATGGAAGAATACCAATATCCGACTGTTTATCAATCTGCATAGTTTTATAGTCCCATTTTACATTATTATCATTTTTCTTATTGTAAACATTTTGAATATCTATATAAGCAATTAAATTCCAGCCGTTAAAATCCCAACGGCGATCAACACGTAAATCTAAACTATGAGTTGGATCCAGCCTTGCAGTCAGATAATCTGGAATATTTTGAGTTCCATCAAAATTATATGGTGTATAAGGATTTCCGGTTGCATATCTGAACTTCATTGAAGCTTCCCAATTTTCATTGAAAATATAACCAGCACTTAAACTTACAATCCAAGTTTGATCATATTGTCCTGTTCGCTCTATATTATCTAATCCTGTAAATTTACTTTGGCTGTACGTAACACTCAAAACTCCGTAATGATTACTTGTTGCAGATTTTTTCTGCATGGAAAATTCCAAACCTCTTGAAAATCCTTTGCCGTCACTTGTTAATTTTTCTAATCCATAAGTTGAAAAATTATCATCTGCACCTGGATAACCAGCACCAGTATTGGCTAAAACCAAGTATGTTCTTAAATTACTTGTAGGATATTTTGAATAATCTTTATAAAAAGCTTCCAATTTTATTTGAGAACTTTCGGTCAGCAAATGTGTAATTCCCAAAATATATTGATTTACCTGAATTGGTTTTAAGGATTTATTTTCATCTAAAGTCAGCCAAATGTAAGAGGGTGATTGTCTGTAAATTCCCGTACTGAAATTTAATTTTGTTAAAGACGTTAAATCATAAGACATTGATAAACGTGGACTAACTGTGAATTTATCATCAATTGCGTTAAAGTAATTTCCGCGCAGACCAAAATTAAATCTGAAACTATTGAAATAATATGCACTATACAAAATATAAGAACTTGCTTTGTAGTAGTCATCATTTACATTTGCTTGAGTAATTGGTAGCGTTTCTCCAAATGTTGTAACAAATTGATCCGGGAATAAAATATCACTTTGGAAATTTATATGCTTTCCCGAAACACCAAAATTAAGCTCGGATGCTTTTCCAATTTTCATTACTGCATCCAATTTTAATTCATGTTCTGCTTCTTTCGATTTGTTCAAAAATATTGGATTTAACAAAGTATCATTTTGAAATCCATCATAACTAACATAATTTCTGCTTAGTGTAAGATTGTAAAACCCCTTATTAAATAAATGTCTGTAAGAAATTCCGGTTACATACTGGTTTTGATCATTTCCTAAAATTCTGGAATTATCATAAATATCTTCTGAGTTTTCATTGTTAAAAATTACTCTGTCTAAAGCTCCGACAAACAAATAAGAAATTTTATTTGAGTTATCAATATCATAAGTGTATTTTGTGAGAAGATCATAATATTCCGGAACGAAATTAAATCCCGCAGCATTGAAAATAAAATCCAAATAACTTCTTCTAATTGAAAAAATAAAATTACTGTTGTCGCTTGCCGGACCTTCTAAATTAAAGCCGAACTGCGATGCTGAAACCAAAGCTTTTCCGCCGATTCTATCTTTTCGTGCTTCACGCAAATCAATCTTTAAAACTGAAGAAAGTTTATCGCCGTAATTCGCCTGAAATCCGCCGGTGGAAAAAGTTGTTTCACTCACATAATCTAAATTGACAAAACTTAATGGTCCGCCAGTTGCTCCTTGATTTCCAAAATGATTAATATTTGGAATTACAAATCCATCCACCACATAAAGATTTTCTGAAGGTGCGCCGCCTCGCACAACTAAATCATTTCTTCCGGCACTTTGTCTAGCAACTCCCGGCAAAATTGAAAGTGCACGAATTACGTCTTCAAATCCACCTGGCGCTCTTCTAATTTCTTCGTAGCTAAATTTCTTAACACTGTTCACATCAACAGGAGAAGTTTCAAAAAAGTTGGATGTAACTGTTACACCTTCCAATTCAATTATTGATTCGCTTAGTCTAAACTCTAAAAATGTTGGTTTTGCAGAATTTACAATTACATCGGCTTTTGTAATTGCATCATAACCAATAAAACTTGCTCGTACTTTGTAATTTCCGACTGGAATATTTTGAATTTTGAACTCACCATTTAAATCTGTTGATGAACCAAAATTTGTTTCTTCAACAATAACATTAACTCCTGGCAAACCTTCTTTTGTTACTCTGTCTATCACTTTTCCGGTAATTTCACCAATATTTTGCGAGAAAATTAATTGGGAAAGCATTATCAATAAAATGAAAATTAGTTTTTGTAATCTCATATTTTTCCAATTTTTAATAACTAAATTATAAAATTGTCTAACTTTTGTCAAGGTTTTTATTTAAAATAATTAACTTTGTCTAACATTTGCAAAAAAAATTTTAAGTAAACTATCATATAAAATTTATTCGTTTGGCTGAATAATTTCTAACGAAATAATAAATTTTTGGAATATTTTGCATATTCTCTTCTGAAATTACTTTAAAAATTGTATTTTTGACAAATCAATTTTTATTAACACCCCAGTTAGAAAATATTTAATGCAGAAACCTAAAAGAATTACGTTAATCCTAGAAGATGGCTCAAGCTATAACGGATTTTCTTTTGGTTACGAAGCCTCAACCGCCGGCGAAGTAGTTTTTAATACTGCCATGACTGGCTACCCGGAAAGTTTAACAGATCCCTCTTATTTCGGACAAATTTTAATTTCTACTTATCCATTAATTGGAAATTACGGCGTTCCGGATGACAAAATTATTAATGGAATTCCTGAAATTTTTGAATCGGAAAAAATTCAAGTTAAGGGATTTGTGATTTCAGATTATTCATTTGAATACAGCCATTGGAATGCTAAAAAAAGTTTGGCGGATTGGCTGATTGAAAATAAAGTGCCCGGAATTTTTGGAGTTGATACTCGTGCATTAACAAAAAAGTTGCGTGAAAAAGGATCAATGCTGGGCAAAATTGTTTTTGAAAATGAAGATATAGAATTCGTTGATCCGAACGTTGAGAATTTAGTTGATAAGGTAAGCATAAAAGAAAAGCAAGTTTTTGGAAACGGGAAAAAGAAAATTGTTTTAATTGATTTAGGCGTAAAAAATAATATAGTTAGATGTTTATTGAAGCGGGATACAACGGTTATTAAAGTTCCATGGAATTATGATTTTGCAAATGAAGATTATGATGGAATTGTTTTATCGAATGGCCCTGGTGATCCAACTTTTTGCGAAACTACAGTTGGAAATATTAAAAAAGTTATAAATGATGAAAAACCGATTTTCGGAATTTGTATGGGAAATCAGTTATTGTCTTTAGCAGCTGGTGGAAAAATATACAAATTGAAATATGGTCATCGAAGCCATAATCAGCCGGTAAAACAAGTTGGAACGAATAAATGTTTTATCACTTCACAAAATCATGGTTATGCTGTAGATGATTCACATTTAGACGAAGGTTGGGAACCATACTTTGTAAATTTAAATGATGATACTTGTGAAGGGATTAAGCATAAAGATAAACCGTTTTTCTCAACTCAGTTTCATCCGGAAGCTTCAAGCGGTCCGACAGACACTGAGTTTTTATTTGATGAATTTTTGAATTTGATTGATAAATAATTTCGAGAGGGAAGTGCTTGTCATTCTGAGGAGCGTAGCGACGAAAGAATCTCATAATTAAATTTAAAGAGATTTCTCACGTTCGTTCGAAATGACAGTAAAAAAAATAAAACTTGTCATGCTGAACTAGTTTCAGCATCTTAGATTCCGGATCAAGTCCGGAATGACAGAATAAAAAGATTGATAAATGAAAAAAGAAATTAAAAAAGTTTTAATATTAGGTTCCGGTGCTCTAAAAATAGGAGAAGCCGGAGAATTCGATTATTCCGGTTCGCAAGCATTAAAAGCTTTGCGCGAAGAAAATATTGAAACTGTTTTAATTAATCCTAACATTGCAACTGTTCAAACTTCTGAAAATATTGCTGATAAAGTTTACTTCTTACCCGTTACACCTTATTTTGTTGAGCAGGTAATTGCAAAAGAAAAACCTGAAGGTGTACTTTTATCATTTGGTGGTCAAACGGCACTTAATTGCGGAATCGAACTTTTCAAATCAAACATTTTTGAAAAATATAATGTAGAAGTTCTTGGTACTCCAATTCGTGCAATAATGGATACTGAGGATAGAGAACTTTTTGCAAACACATTAAAAAAGATAAATATTAAAACTCCTAAAAGTGTTGCAGTTACTTCAGTTGAAGATGCATTAAAAGCAGCAGAAAATTTAGGATTTCCAATAATTGTAAGGGCTGCTTACACTTTAGGCGGACAAGGAAGTGGTTTCTGTGTAAATGAAGAAGAGCTTGAAACATTAGCTTCCAAAGCGCTTTCGTATTCAGATCAAATTTTGGTTGAAGAATCACTTAAAGGTTGGAAAGAAGTTGAGTACGAAGTTGTGCGTGATTGCTACAACAATTGCATTACTGTTTGCAACATGGAAAATTTCGATCCGCTTGGAATTCATACCGGCGAAAGTATTGTAGTTGCACCTTCGCAAACCCTTACCAATACTGAGTATCATAAGCTTCGTGAGATTGCAATAAAATTAATTCAACATATCGGAATTGTTGGTGAATGTAATGTTCAATATGCGCTCGATCCATTTTCTGAAGATTATAGAGTCATAGAAGTTAATGCAAGACTTTCACGTTCGAGCGCACTAGCATCAAAAGCAACCGGTTATCCGCTCGCATTTGTTGCTGCAAAGTTAGGTTTAGGTTACGGACTTTTTGAACTTAAAAACTCAGTTACAAAAACAACATCGGCATTTTTTGAACCGGCACTTGATTATATAGTTTGTAAAATTCCTCGCTGGGATTTAAATAAATTTGATGGCGTTTCCAATCAAATTGGAAGCAGTATGAAAAGTGTTGGTGAAGTTATGTCAATCGGTAAAACCTTTGAAGAAGCAATTCAAAAAGGTTTGAGAATGATTGGCCAAGGTATGCACGGATTTGTGGGCAACAAAGATATTCCGGTTACTGATATTAAGGATATGCTTGTCAATCCAACTGATATGAGAATTTTTATAATTGCTCAAGCTTTTAAGGAAGGATTATCAGTTGATGAAATTTATGATTTATCAAAAATTGATAAATGGTTTTTGGTTAAGCTGAGAAATATTTTTAATCATAAAAATGAACTGCAAAAATATAATTCAATTGATGAATTGCCTGAACAACTTTTAAGAGAAACAAAACAATTAGGATTTACAGATTTTCAAATTGCTAGATTTGTTCTTAAAAGTAAATCAGAAAATATTGATGATGATATTCTAAAAGTAAGGAATTATAGAAAATCAAAAGGTGTAGTTCCAGTTGTAAAACAGATTGATACTTTAGCTGCTGAATATCCTGCAGTTACTAATTATCTTTACTTAACTTACAGTGGAATTGAAAATGATATTGATTTTATAAATGATGAAAAATCAGTTGTCGTTTTAGGTTCCGGAGCTTACAGAATTGGAAGCAGTGTTGAATTTGATTGGTGCGGAGTAAATGCACTTAACACAATTAAGAAAGAAAATTATAGATCAATTATGATAAATTATAATCCCGAAACAGTAAGTACGGATTATGATATTTGCGACAGACTTTATTTTGATGAATTAACCTTAGAGCGAGTTTTAGATATTGTTGAGTTTGAAAATCCGAAAGGTGTAATTGTTTCAACCGGCGGACAAATACCAAATAATTTGGCAATGCGTTTGCACAAATCTGATGTTAACATTTTAGGAACTTCACCAAAATCAATTGATAGAGCTGAGAACCGACATAAATTTTCTCAAATGCTAGATGATCTTAAAATTGATCAGCCGAGATGGAAAGAATTAACTTCTACGAAAGAAATTCAAAATTTTATTGATGAAGTTGGTTATCCGGTTTTAGTAAGACCATCTTACGTTCTTTCCGGTGCAGCAATGAATGTTGTTTCGAATGAAAGTGAATTAGAACATTTCTTACAATTAGCTGCCGAAGTTTCAAAACAATATCCGGTTGTGGTTTCTGAGTTTATTGAAAATGCTAAGGAAATTGAAATTGATGCTGTTGCTGATAAAGGCGAAGTTGTACTTTATGCAATTAACGAGCACATTGAATTTGCTGGAGTTCATTCAGGTGATGCAACAATGGTTTTTCCTCCTCAGAAAATTTATTTTGAAACTGTAAGAAGAATTAAAGCTATATCTAGAAAAATTGCTGCCGAACTTAATATTTCCGGACCTTTTAATATTCAGTTTTTAGCAAAAGATAATGATGTAAAAGTTATTGAATGTAATTTACGTGCATCAAGAAGTTTACCTTTTGTTAGCAAAGTTTTAAAAGTAAACTTTATTGAATTTGCAACTGATATTATGCTTGGAGCTAAATATACTAAACCGAACAAATCATTATTTGAGTTGGAATATATAGGAATTAAAGCTCCACAATTTTCTTTTTCAAGATTGAGCAAAGCTGACCCAATTCTTGGCGTTGATATGTCATCAACCGGAGAAGTCGGCTGCATTGGTGAAGATTATTATGATGCATTGTTAAAATCAATGTTATCGGTAGGGTATAAAATTCCCAATAAAAATATTTTATTATCAACCGGTCCGGTTCAATCAAAAGCTGAACTATTGGAAAGCTGCAAATTGTTAATTGAAAATGATTACAATTTATTTGCAACTCGAGGAACACACAAATTTTTAGAAGAAAATAATATTAAGGCTCAAATACTTTATTGGCCGGATGAAAAACAAAGCCCGAACACACTTGAATATTTGAAGAAAAGAAAAATTGATTTAGTAATTAACATTCCTAAAAATTTATCTAAGACAGAATTAGATAATGATTATTCAATAAGAAGAAGTGCAATAGATTTTAACATCCCTCTTTTAACTAATTCCCGTTTAGCTCAAGCTTTTATAAATGCTTTCTGCAGAAAAGACTTAGCAGATATTTCAATTAAACATTGGAATGAACACTAATTAAGAAAAAAGACAAAAGTAAAAAGATAAAAGAGGAAAAATTATTTTACCTCAGCCTTAATACTTATTGAGCCATAATTTTTAAATTGCAAATTCAAATTACCGGTTTCTCCTTTTGTAAGATCTTTATTCAATCCAATTAACATAACATGAAATTCACCAGGTTTTAGTTCAACTGATGAATTGGCTGGAATAATTAATTTTTCAATATGCCGCATTCCCTTAATATCATTCTCTTTTGTAAAAGTTTCATGAATTTGAGTTTCTTTTGCCAAATTAGAACTTACTGAGAAAAGAGTATCATCACTATTGGAGTTATTTGTAATTTTTAAAAATGCTGCAGTATTTCTATCTTTTAATCCTGCTCGCATCCAAGCATCTGTAATAACTATTTTATCTTTTTCATTCATGTTATTATCTGATGGATTGCATGAAATTAGCATAACAGCAAAAATGAAAATGATAAATATTTTATATTTTATTTTTTTCATGATTGTCACTTAGTTCTATAATAACTTTTTAACATCTTCAACAATTTCATCAATATTAATTTGACTTCCCAAATAATTTTTTCTGATTTTCCCATCTTGATCTATTAACTGAATTCTATCAGTATGAACGTATAAGTATGTATATGAACTATCTTTTATTAAAACAGAATCACCAACGAAAGCTACAACACCAACTTCTTTTAGAAGATTTTTAATTGTTTCTTTTTCTCCGGTTAGAAATTCCCAATTACTAAATTGAACATTATGTAATTTAGAAAAGTTCTTTAAAATACCAGGTTTATCTATTTCCGGATCAAAACTGATTGATACGAATTCAACATTAGTTATTTTATCATTTTCAAGAGCTTCTTTTATTAATCTCATATTATTGGTTGTTAACGGACAAATATCAGGACAATTTGTAAATATATAACCAACAATTCCAACTTTTCCTTTTATTAAACTTGGAAAATTTGCGTGAATACTATCTTGATTAATTAAGGCAAAATTAGATTTACTAATATCGTTGATTGTGTCTAGTTCGTCCATGCAGCTAAAGAAAAATTGTGCTACAAAAGTAAATAATAAAATTTTGGTAATATTTTTCATTTTAAATTTTTTTATAATTTTAATAAGCTGGAATAAAATATATAATTGCTCCCACCAATAAGAAAATTGTAAAACCAATTGAAGTTAAATTTTTAATTCCAAAAAAATAAATTTGCTGAAGTGTTCTGAAAAACCAAAAGAATGATATTAATTTTAAAGTAATATTTCCAAGCGGAGTTACGAGTAATTCATGATTGTAGAAAAAAGATAAATATGCAAAAATTACAAAAATAAAAGTCAGTGAAATATTCAAAATCTGATAAACATTACGATTAAGAAAATTCATTCTACTTAATTCTTTTTTCCAATTAAAAATTTTCCAGAATGATAAGTGAAAAATGATTAGAATAACATTATAAATTCCGCCAAGATATAATATAGTTTCATTACTCATATTTCTTCATTGTTTGATTTTCTAATAATTCGTATAACCTATTTGGTATTAAAGGAATTAATCTTGTCGCAAAAACCAATTGCCATGGAAATTGAATCATTCTCTTTTCTTTTTCAATTCCATTAATAATAATTTGGGCTGCTTTTTCTGTAGACATCATCAACGGCATGTAGAATTCATTTTTGTCGGTCATTGGTGTTTTTACGAATCCCGGACGAACGGTTAAAACTTGAACATTATATTTTCTAAGTTCAGATCTTAATCCTTCCAAATAAGTTGTTGCGGCAGCTTTACTGGCTGAGTAAAATCCACTTTTTGAATAACCTTTGCTGTCTGCCAAACTTGAAACTCCTACAATCATTCCCTCTTTTCTTTTCATCATATCGGGAATTAATTGTTCAACCCAGTAAATTATTCCAAATACATTTGCGCCGAATATTTTTTCAGCATATTCAGAATTATATTCTTCAACTTTCATTCTAACCGAATAACCGGCATTTAAAATTGCAACGTCAATCTTGCCAAACTTTTCAATAATTTGTTGATATGCAGATACCACTTCATTTTTTTTGCTTACATCACACTTTACGGAAATTACATTTTCATTTGTTAAATCTTGCAGCAGATTTTCTCTTCTGGCAACTAAAGCTAGTTTTACATTTTTTTTTGAAAGTTGAATTGCCAACTCTCTTCCAATTCCAGTTGAGGCGCCGGTAATTAAAATTACTTTGTTATTGAAATTCATTAAAATCAAATTTTATGAAATAAATGTAAATTTAAGAAATTTGTTAGCTAATGTAGTTATTAAATAATTATATCTTTACAACGCAGGCAATTTTCACTATCTTAGCAAAAATTATTCCAAAGTTTTATTTATGATTGATTTTAAAAGTATTGACGGAGTTTTGGTAAGCAATGATATTCTTAAAACAAAATTTACGTGCAATTTAGATATCTGCAAAGGTGCCTGCTGTACTATGGAAAGTGAATTTGGCGCACCATTATTAAAAACAGAAATTAGTGAAATTGACAGAAATTTTGATATAATTAAAGAATATTTACCGGCAAAAAGTGTTCAGGAAATTAAAAAAAATGGATTTTGGGAAGAAAAAGATTCGGAGTTAATGACAAGAAGTATTGATAATAAAGACTGTGTTTTTGTTTACTATGAAGGTGACATTGCAAAATGTGCAATTGAAAAAGCATATAATGATGGAAAAATTGATTTTATCAAACCAATTTCTTGCCACCTATTTCCAATTAGAGTTACAGATTTTGGCGGAGATGTGCTTAAATATGAAAAATATGAAGATTGTAATCCAGCTTTGGAAAAAGGAAAAGAAACACAATTATCAATTTTAAAGTTTTGTGAAAAACCAATTAAAAGAGCTTACAACAATGAATTTTTTAACAAATTAGAAAATCTTAACGGAAAATAAATATGTTATCATTGCAGCAAAAATTATCATTACAGCAAAAACTATCGCCTCAGCAAATTCAATATCAAAAATTGCTTCAATTAAATACATTGGCTTTAGAACAAAGAATAAAAACTGAGCTTGAATTAAATCCTATTTTGGAAGAAACAATTGAAGAAGAAATTGAACTGACACAAGAACAAAAAGAAGATGATAGTACGCAAGAAGATGAATTAGAATTTGACAGCAGTGATGAATTTGATATTGAAGATTTTATGAATGACGGTGATTTGGATAATGATAGAATGAATAAAAGTCCGGATGATGAAGACAACAGACCAATAGCTCCATCCAGAGTTTCTCAAAGTGAAAGATTAATTGATCAGCTTCATATTTTAGATTTGCATGAAGAACAAATTATTTTAGGCGAAGTGATAATAAGCAGTCTTTCTGAAGACGGATATTTTAGAGAAGAATTATCTAAAATTGTAGAAGACCTTAAATTATTTGAGCATGTTGATGTTACAATTGAAGATGCAGAAAAAGTTTTAAAAATTATTCAAACATTTGATCCGATAGGAATTGCTGCTCGCGATTTGCAAGAATGCCTTCTTGTTCAATTAAGAAATTCTTCCTATGATCCTTACTATTCTTATTTGGCCGAAAAGATATTAGTAGATAACTATCCTGATTTTGTGAATAAAAGATTTGATGCAATTCAGCAGAAAATGGATTTAAGCCGGGAGACATTAAAATCTACATTGGATTTAATTCATAAACTAAACCCCAAACCCGGAGCTGGCGCAATTGAATCAGATGAAGCAAATCAAGTAACTCCGGATTTTATTGTTGAAAAAGTTGAAGAAAATTACATAATCACTTTAAATGATCGAAGTGTTCCCTCAGTTACAATTAGCAAGACTTATTTAGAAATGATTGATGGAAAAAAGCGAAAAAGGAAAATCACCAAACAAGAAAAAGAAACGCATCAATTTTTGCGTGAAAAATTTGAATCGGCAAAATGGTTTATTGCTTCTATTATGCAGCGAAGAGAAACATTGATGAAAATTATGCGTTCAATTTTAGAAAAACAATATCATTTTTTTGAAAATGGACCCAAGCATTTAAAACCAATGATTTATAAAGATATTGCCGATGAAATTATGATGGATATTTCTACTATTAGTAGAGTTGTAAATGGTAAATATGTTCAAAGTCCACAAGGCATACACGAGTTAAAATATTTCTTTAGTGAAGGATTATCAACAGATGGCGGTGATGAAGTATCAAATAAGCACATCAGAATACTAATTAAAGAAATTTGTGATTCTGAACCTAAGAACAAACCTTATAGTGATGAAAAAATTGCTAAGATTCTTGTTGATAAAGGAATTCATATAGCTCGAAGAACTGTTGCTAAATATAGGGAGCAATTACAAATTCCGGTTGCGCGTTTAAGAAAAGAATTATGATTTATTTTTTTGATGTTTTTATTACCGTAATATTGTTTTCACTTTTTGCAATTTCACATTCAATTCTAGCAGCTTTTGATGTAAAAAAAAGAATCACTGAAAAAATTGGAAGTAAAATAGCTTTTTACCGTCTATTCTTTAATATTTCATCAATTATATTTTTTATTGCTGCATATTATCTTTCACCAAAACCAAATGTAATAATTTACGACTTACAATTTCCGTACGATCTGGTTATTTTTAGTATTCAACTTTTAGGAATTATTGGTTTTTTTTGGGCGGGTTCATATATAAATCTTAAAGAATTTTTAGGAATAACCCAAATCAAAAGGTATTATCAAGGTAATTACAAAGTTGATAATTTAGATGAATATCATGAATTGGTTGTAAACGGTCCATTTAAATTTTCCCGGCACCCAATCTATTTTTTTTCAATTATTGTTTTAGGATTTAGATCATCAATGGATTTATTTTATTTAGTTTTCTTTTTATGTATGCTGGCTTACTTTTATATTGGTTCAGTTTATGAAGAAAAAAGTCTAGAAAAACGTTACGGTAAAAGCTATTTAGATTATAAAATATCTGTTCCCAGATTGATTCCAATTCCTGTTAAAATTATAGGTAGAAAATAAAATGCGTTTAAAGTTTATCATTATAAATATTCTTCTTTTAACGAATTATGCTTTTTCGCAAAATGCTAAAGATATAATTGCAAAAGTAGGTGATAAAGTTATTACAGCTGAAGAACTCAAATACCGGTTTGAGTTTACGCCTCAAATTAAAAGACAAATGGGCAATTTAGATAAAGCAAAAGAAGAATTACTTTATACAATTATAGCAGAAAATCTTTTTGCTCTAGAAGCTGAAAGACTTGGTTATGATACTACATTATCAATGAAATTAAATTATGAACCTTTAGAAAAAGCTTATGTAAGAGATGCCTTATACTATGATGAAATAAAAGATAAAGTAAAGTTTGATGTAAATAAATTTAGCGAAGGAATGAATTTGGCTTCGTTTAAACTTTTTGTTGATTATGTATTTTCTAAAGATGAACCTCAAATAAATGATGCATATAAACTTCTAAAAAGTAATTCTAATTTTGATTCACTAGTAACACTTCTTAAAAATGTTGAATATGTAAGTGAACCATATGAAGTTACATATGGAAAAATGTATTATAAAGCTGAACAAGCAATTTACAGCTTAAATCTAAATGAATTTACTGAACCTATCGAATCTCCGGAAGGTTGGTATATTTTCAGGCTAATAAGTAAAATTCCAGCAGTTTATAAAACTGCAGATCAGAAATCATCTTATGTAAAAAAGGTTGTTGAAGATAGAATTGAAGATTCAATTTATAATAACTTTTGGGATAATTTTTTTAAAGAACTTAAAGTCACAACAGATGGTGGTCTTTTTTGGTATTTTGCAGAAAAGTTACAGAATTTAGTTGTAACTAATAAGCAGGCGCAAAATATAAAAGATGGTGAAAGAATAGTTGTATCGTCAGATGACTTTGCTCGCCTCAGAAATCAAATGCATCCAGATTCCTTGAATAAACCTTTTATAAGATTTGAAAATACTCCAATAACGCTTAGTGAGTTTATTGCTGATTTTGCCTTTGATGGATTTTATACATTTACAACAGATTTAAATATTATTTCAGGACAAATAAATTCGCGAGTTAAAAGACAAATTGAATTAGAATTATTGACCAGAGATGGTTATAAAAAAGGTTTTGAAAGTTTACCAGAAGTTAAAGGCACAACTGAAATATGGAAAGATAATTATCTTGCGACGTTATATAGGAAAGATGAAGTTCTTAATACTAAATTAACAGAAAACGATTTAAAAGAGTTAATTGCCCAAAACAATGATTCGTTATTAAGTCAAACAAAAATTAATATTATTGAAATTTTAACTGACAGTTTGGAAATAGTAAAAGAAGCTCTGAGCTTAAGTGATAATGAAACATTATTTAGGCAATATGCATCAAAACATACAAAGAGAAATTGGACAAAAGAAAAAGGCGGGGAGTTTGGTTATTTTTCAATTTCCGAATATGGTGAAATCGGTGAAATAGCATCCACAATGTCAATTGGTGATGTTTATGGTCCATTACAAACAAATGAAGGTTATTCTGTTTTTAAACTGATTGATAAAAAAGAACAAAAGATTGAGAATGCAATATCTAAATTAAATGAAGAAGAAAAAAATAATTTAAGATATAATAAAGTAATGCAGCATTTGGAAGATTTAACAGTTGATTTGGCAGAAAAATATAATATTAGTGTAAATGAAGAATTACTTAAGTCACTTCAGGTAATTAATACTCAAATGGTTGTATTTAAATATTTAGGTTTTGGCGGAAAAATTCTTGCATTTCCATATTCTTCTCCATTCTTTAAATGGAAAGAAAAATGGGAACAAAAGAAAAAAGAAGCACTATAACAATTTAATATATTTGTAGCCGCAGACTTTAGTCTGCGGAATAAATGATACATTTACGTTGGCTAAAGCCAACGTCTTCACAAAGGAGAAGGATTTTGGCGCAAAAAATTAGATCTACGACAGTTTTAGGTGTTATCCATAAAGGAGTTGCTGCCCTTGGCGGTGATGGACAAGTAACACTTGGCAACACTGTAATGAAACATAATTCAATGAAAATTAGAAAACTGCTTGATGGAAAAGTATTAGTTGGTTTTGCCGGATCTGCTGCAGATGCATTTACATTGCTTGGTAGATTTGAAGAAAAACTTGATCAATATAGAGGTAATGTTGATCGTTCTGTTGTAGAATTAGCTAAAGATTGGCGTACCGACAAATATTTACGAAAATTAGAAGCATTGCTTGCAG
This sequence comes from Ignavibacteriales bacterium, assembly GCA_020635275.1. Taxonomy (GTDB): domain Bacteria; phylum Bacteroidota; class Ignavibacteria; order Ignavibacteriales; family Melioribacteraceae. Next base: position 567,373 of record JACKAA010000001.1, on the reverse strand, counting down.
TTGTTTCACAAGACAAAACATTTGTTGTAAGTGGTACTGGAGATGTCATAGAACCAGATGACAAAATAATTGCAATTGGTTCGGGTGGAATGTTTGCACTTTCTGCCGCTAAAATGTTAGTTAAGTATAGCAATTTAACAGCAGAGGAAATAGTTAAGGAAGCATTAAAAACTGCTTCAGAAATTTGTATTTATACAAATGACAAAATAAATGTTGAAACTATAGAAAAATAAGTGGTCATTATGAAAAAAGATATTATGAAAAATTTAACTCCATCTCAAATTGTTAATGAATTAAACAAATATATTATTGGTCAGGATGATGCCAAAAGAGCAGTAGCAATTGCGTTAAGAAACAGATGGCGAAGGCAACAAGTAGATGAAGGCATTAAAGAAGAAATTATGCCTAACAATATAATTTTAATTGGTCCAACCGGAGTAGGGAAAACAGAAATTGCTAGAAGATTAGCCAAATTAACCGGAGCTCCATTTTATAAAGTGGAAGCTTCTAAATTTACAGAAGTTGGTTATGTTGGTCGAGATGTTGAATCAATGATTAGAGACTTAACTGAACTTTCTGTAAATATGGTAAAAGCAGAGCAGACAGAATTAGTTCAGGAAAAAGCCGAAAAAATGGCAGAAGAAAAAATACTTGATCTATTAATTCCTCCGGTTAAAACTCCAGTTAGAACAACTCCAGAAACCGAGAATGGTGAAGTAGATGAAAATGTAAGGAATGAGAAAACAAGAGAGTGGATGCGTGATAAATTAAAAAGGGGAGAACTTGATGATAAAATGATTGAGTTCGATACAACTACTGCTGCTGTTGGAATGCAGGTCGTCGGTCCATTTGGTATGGATGATATGGGAATGAACATCCAGGAAATTATTGGCAACATGATGCCTAAAAAGAAAAAGAAAAGAAAAACATCAATTAAAGAAGCAAGAAAAGTAATGGCTCAAGAAGAAGCACAAAAACTTATTGATATGGATAATGTGCAGAAAGAAGCTGTTAGAAGAGTAGAAGAAGCAGGTATTGTATTCTTAGATGAAATTGATAAAGTTGCCGGAAATAGTAAAGGTGGTCATGGCGGTCCCGATGTTTCTCGTGAAGGTGTGCAAAGAGACTTACTTCCTATTGTAGAGGGTTCAACTGTAAATACTAAATACGGTCCAGTAAAAACTGATCATATTTTATTTTTGGCATCCGGAGCATTTCATGTATCAAAGCCATCTGATCTAATACCAGAACTTCAAGGTCGATTTCCAATTCGTGTTGAATTAAAAAGCTTAACCGAAGAAGATTTCATTAAAATTCTTACAATTCCTCAAAATGCCTTACTTAAACAATATTCAGCATTGCTTGAAACTGAAGAAGTGAAGATATCATTTGAAGAAGATGCAATAAGGGAAATTGCAAAAACGGCAACTATTGTAAATGAAGAAGTAGAAAATATTGGAGCCAGAAGACTTCACACAATTTTAACAACACTATTAGAAGATATTTTGTTCGATGTTCCGGATAAAATGCCTGATGCAGAAATTAAAGTTACCGGTAGTATGGTAAATGAAAAGTTAGATAAAATTGTGAAAAATAGAGATTTGAGTAAGTATATTTTATAAGGTTGTCTTATGTTTGTCATTCCGGAAATCCAATAACTAAAGGATTATCCGGAATCTTATTAATTCAAAATTGTGCTAATATTAAAACTGCTACAAATAATGATTTCCTTGATCATTATTTAAACACTCACAAAAGCCAGCATTGCCAAAATGCCAAATGCTGGAAATAAAACTAACATATATAAAAATGTTAATAATCCAAACTTAACAATTGTTTTCGCAATTGACTGCTCATAAAAATTCCGTAAAGAAAAAAACAAATATGCTGTAATTATTACAATTATTATCAAAGTGAAATAATCAAATGAAATAAAAGCAGTGAACAAAAGCATAACAAATATGAATGTATGAATATGCAATGAGAACACTAAATGTTCTACATAAAACATTTTTTTCCTAATGTAAATTAGTTTTAAAATCAAAGCAAAAATCGGAAGGAGGAAAAACATTACTTTAGGCAATTGGTTTAATAATTCTTTTACAAAAAGTGACTTTGCATCAGGACCTAAACTTTGAAGATATTTGGCTTTGTTATTCATGTATCTCGAAAAACCATTTTCGCTTTCAGAACTGTCATCATACGTGAATTTAATTGGAGATGAATATTTGGCAGTTGTGGAATCATTACCAAAAACAGCAATATTATTATTTGAATCTTTCGTGCTATCTTGCTTTTCAATATTTTTTTCTGAGTTAAAATCAGATGTAGAAAATTTATCAAAATCTAATTTTGTATTCAATGTAACAATAAAGAAAAATAGAAAGGTTGTAAAAATATAAAGGCGAAGCGGAAGAATATAATTTACACGTTTACCATCAATATATTCTTTTGTTAAATGTCCGGGTTTGAATAAAAGGGGAGTTATACTCCTAAAGAATTTTGAATCGAAAGTAAAATAATCACCAAGAAAATCTTTTACAATTTGCTTAAGTGTTATTTTTTTATCTGTATTTAATTGTCCGCAATATGGACAATAAGTTGAGTAATTAATTTCTTGATGACAGTTTAAGCAATGTTTTGATTTATTTAATTTCATTCTTGTTGTTATTCCGGAATTCTTTAAGTCGGAATTTGATTTATTATTGTTGCTTCATGATAATTTGTCATTTGCCAATTTGCTGATTCATATGAGATTGATTTTTTATTCCACTGAAATTTTATTCAAGTATTTTATTTATCGCTTCTGCAATATTAACAACACTAATCAATTTAATGTTATTTTTACTTTTTAGTGATTTCATATTATTAGCTGGAATAATAACATTATTAAACCCTAATTTCTCTGCCTCTTGAATTCTTTTTTCAATGTGGCCAACACTTCTAATTTCACCTCCTAAGCCTACTTCACCAAGTACAACATAATTACTTTTAGTTGATTGATTTTTTAGACTTGATGCTACAGCTGTACAAACAGCAAGATCAATAGCAGGCTCATCAATTTTAATTCCACCAGCAATATTTAGAAATACGTTATGAGCCGAAAGTCTTAATCCTGCTCGCTTTTCCAATACAGCAAGTAAAATAGACAACCTTCGGTAATCAAATCCGGTTGTAACTCTTTGCGGATTTCCAAAATTTGTTGGTGTAACCAATGCCTGAACTTCTAATAATACTGGTCGTGAGCCTTCAATACTTGCAGTAACAACTGCTCCGGTTACATTTTCATTTCGTTCACTAAGAAAAATCTGACTTGGATTTTTAACTTCTGTTAAGCCATCTTCATGCATTTCAAAAATGCCGATTTCATTTGTGTTGCCGAATCTATTTTTCTGGGCACGTAAAATTCTATATGAATAATTTTTTTCACCTTCAAATTGAAGCACTGTATCAACAATGTGCTCTAAAACTTTTGGTCCGGCAATGTATCCTTCCTTAGTAACATGTCCAATTAAAATTACTGAGAAGTTCAGAGTTTTTGCCAGCTGCATTAAATAATTTGTGGATTCTCTTATTTGAGTAACTGTTCCGGGTGCGTTTTCATATTCCGGTTTTTGCATTGTTTGAATGGAATCGATAATGACGACATCTGGTTTTACTTTGTCTATTGCAGAAGTGACAATATCCAAATCAGTTTCAGATAGAAGAAAAATATCAGATTGTTTTACTTTTAATCTTTTTGCTCTAAGATTTATTTGCCGAACTGATTCTTCACCGGTTACATAAAGAATTTTAGCTTTCATGCTGGAGGCAGCCTGCATAACCAAGGTTGATTTTCCAATGCCGGGATCACCGCCGATTAAAACAACTGAACCAACAATTAATCCACCGCCCAAAACTCTGTCGAATTCCAAAATACCGGTTTTAATTCTTATGTCATCATTTTCATTAACTTCACTTAGTTGAAATATATTTTCATCTTTTACTTTTTGTTTTTTACTCTTTGTTTTAACTTCAACAAATTCCTCAGAAAAAGTATTCCATTCATTACATTCAGGACATTTACCTAACCAGCGAAGCGATTCAAATCCGCATTGCGAACAGATATATTTAATTTTTTGTTTTGACATAAAAATTACGTGGCAGTTCTATTTATAAAATCTTTAATTACCTTATCGGTTGAATTAAGCAGTTGCTCAGGAGTTCCTTCAAAATAAATTTTGCCTTCATGAACCATTGCAATTTCATCTGCAACGTTTTTTACACTGTACATATCATGAGTAACAACTATAGATGTAACATTTAATTTATCAGCAAGATTTTTAATTAAATCATCAATTGAGTCAGACATTATTGGATCTAATCCGGTTGTTGGTTCATCATATAAAATATATTCAGGTTCCGTAATTAAAGCTCTGGCAAGACCTACTCTTTTTTTCATCCCGCCTGAAAGTTCAGCAGGTTTTAAATTTTGTGTGTTTGGCAAATCAACAAGTTCCAGCATTTTTGCAATTTTGTTATCAAGCTCTTTTTGTGAAAGTTTATATTCATTTTCAATAATTGGCAGAGCAATATTTTCTCCAACTGTCATTGAATCAAAAAGTGCAGCTCCTTGGAAAAGAAATCCAAACTTTCTTCTTATCTGATACAGTTTTTTTGTATTACTATTATCAATTATTTCTCCGCCAACTTTTACATAACCTTCATCAGGAAAAAGTAATCCAACTATATGTTTTAGTAATACACTTTTGCCGCTTCCGCTTTTACCAATTATAACATTAGTTTCACCGTCTTCAATCGTAAGATTTATACCTTGCAGTACTGGCTTGGAGCCAAATTTTTTATGAAGGTTTACTATTTCAATCAATTTTAAACAAGAATATGTTGAAGAAAAATAAATTTGACTTTAAAAATAACATTGCTGAGCAATAAATGAAGTAAATATATATGAAAAGTTGAAAACAAAAAGTGGAATATTACTATTCCACTTTAGTTAATATTGCAGTACAGAGGAGTTTTTTGACTTAACCTTAACAAAATTTTCGGAATCATTACTTAATTTGAAAGTTGATACTAAATTTTGCAAGATATCTGAATTTTTTGAAAGCTCGGTTATTGCTTGCGATACTTGGTGCACACCTTCGGCATTTTCTCCTGAAACAACATTAATTCCATGAATATTTTTGCCAATTTGTTCAGCAGTTGCTGATAATTCCTCACTTGCTGTTGCTACTTGATTAATTTCGATATTAACATTTTCAGCAAATTTAGAAATTTCGTTCAGAATTGTTTCAAGTTCAGAAATACTGTTCATCCCTTCTTCTACAGCTTTTTTGGAGTTTCCCATTTCAGAGTTAGCAGTTTGAGCATCACTTTGTACTTCAAGTATTGTTGCTTCAATTTCTTTTGTAGCAGTTGCTGTTCTTTCAGCCAATTTTCTAACTTCGTCGGCAACTACAGCAAAACCTCTGCCTTGCTCACCTGCGCGAGCGGCTTCAATGGCGGCATTTAATGCCAATAAATTTGTTTGATCCGCAATTTCATTAATTACTTTTGCAATGTTTCCAATTTGATCAGTTTTGTTTGCAAGTGATGTTATTGTATTTGCTGTTACATTATTTGTTCTAACAATTTCTTCAATTTTCTTTTTTGATTCTTCAACTTTTTCCATTCCTGATACTGCTGTTTCATTTGATTCTGATGATGATTTGAATGCAGAAGTTGAATTATTTGCGGTTTCTAAAATGGTTTTTGTCATTTGCTCAACAGCTGTAGCAATTTCTGCTGCTTGACTACTTTGCTCTTGTGCTCCGGCAGACATTTGTTCCATAGTTGCAGATATTTCATTGCTTGAGTTAGCAGTTAAAACTGATGTACTTTGTACTTTTGACAATACCGAACTAATGTTATTTACTACAAAATTGAATCCGGAGAAAAGTTTACCAATAGAATCATTTTGGTTTTGAACTTTTAGTTGTGCTGTAAGATCTCCCTCAGCTACTTTACTCATTTCTTGAAGCATTAAATTTGCACTTTCGCTTAAATATTTTTCTCTACGTTCAGATTCAGCTTGAGCTTCTTTAGCTAATTTTGCAGAATTTTCAGCTTCTTTAGATTTTTGTTTAACTTGCTCCAAAGATTCCTGAATATTCTTACTCATTATATTAAAATTCTTTGCTAATTTTCCAACTTCATCTTCAGATTCAATATCAACCTTAACATTAGATTCACCATTTGCAATATTTTCAGCTGCTTTTTCAAGTAACTTAATTGGTTTTGTGATTTTATATCCAAATAGTATTGTAATTGATAATGAAATTAAAACTATTGTAATAAATACAAAGAGAATTGATTGAGTTAAATCAGCAATTTTTTCTTCAACATCTTCCACATAAATTCCGGCACCAATTATCCAATTCCACTTATCAAACATTTTTACATATGAAATTTTAGGAATTGGTTTATCATAACCTGGCTTTGGCCATGAGTAATTAACATAACCTTCACCGTATTTTTTACATACTTCAGCCATTTCATTAAACAGATAAACATTATTTGGATCTTTTGTTTCACGTAAAGATTTTCCGTTTAACTCAGGCTTAAATGGGTGCATTATCATATTGGGATAATCATCATTTACCCAAAAATAATTATCACTGGCAAAACGCAGTTTTTCTATTTGTTTTAATGCTCCTGCTTGAGCATCTTCTAAAGATAATTTTCCTTCAAGATATACGGTATTATAATTTTGGATAATTCCGTATGCAACTTCAACAGTTTGCTTAACGTTGATTTGTTTATCTTCAAACATGCTTGTTTTTATATCTGGTATGACTTCTAAAAAAAGAAATAATGCAAATGGAATGGCTGAGGTAAGTGATAAGAATAAAATCTTATAAAACATCCCCCAGTTTTTTAATTTAAAAAACTTCATTTTTCCCCCGCGAAAACATTTTTAAAGTGTTTTTAGAATTATCGATCAAAATCAGATGAATTTTAGTGATTTAAAATACAGTAAGGTATGATTATAAAAAAACTGCCAATTTGTAGTTGGCAGTTTTGTGGATTTCTAATAAGGTTAAATTACTTTTCCTCTTCTTCCTCAATCTCTTTAATTATTATTTTTTTATACTTTTTACCATCCAGCATTTTTTCTTTTAATATTACTTTATGACCATCTTTTTCACTTTTTAAAAATTTATCAGCTTCATCACCTTCAAAAACTTCAACTTTATCTTCACCGTTTTTTGTTGTTGTAACTGTTACTTTTTTCTTTCCATCTTCAATTTTTACTTCAACCCTTTTCTCTATTTGGTTCGAATCAGAATCTGAGCTTACCCAATTAAAATCTTCATCTGAATCAAATTCAACATCAATAATCATTTCATTATCTTTTTCCATTTTCTTTAAATATTCTTCTGCTTCTTTGCCTTTATAGGTTTCAACTTTTTCTTCACCATTTTCTTTTGTTTTAACTGTTACTGTTTTTTCACCGTTATCCTCATTGACTTCCACTTTTACGGTTTTATTATTTTCAATAAATTTTATATCATCATCGTCATCCATAAACATCATCATTTTATGACCTTTTCCTTTGTGCTTAATTATTTTTTCTTCACCACCTTCACTTTTCCAAATCATTACATTTTCTCCATCAATACCTTCAAAGTCTTCAGTCAAAATTTCATCTCCATCTGTAACAATTTTAATTCTCTTCATTTCTTTTGATTTTAATTTTTCTAAAACTTTATCAGCTTCATCACCTTCAAAGACCACTTCACCTTTATCTGTGGTTATCGTAATTTTCTTTGCTTCTTTTACCTCTTTCAGTTTTTCCTTTATTGACTTTTCAGCTTGCGCAAATGTTAAAATTGAGAATAATGAAAAAATTAACATTGTGAATAATAATTTTGTTTTCATTGTATAACTCCTATTTGTGAATGTTTCAAAATTTTGTACAGTTAAAATAATTTATTGTGTCTAATCAAATTGTTAAAACATTCTTAATATTTGTTAAAAAATGTTAAAAAGCTGAAAATGTTAAATAAGAAGCATAATTTTAAGGCATGAAAATAAAATCTCTCAAATTAATAATTGGTCTGATTAGTTTTTCCGTTATCGGATTAATTGCGATTCAGTTTTATTGGATTAACTTAGCACTTAAGTTAGAAGAAGAAAAATTCAATAAAAATGTTGGAAATGCTTTAAGCGATCTAGTTAAAAATATAGAAGACAAGGAAACGGCAAAAATATTAATTAAAGAAATTTCGCCAAGTGATTCAAACGGACTAATGTTTTTTAATAAAGATAAAAGGAAACACTATAGCTTTAAATCTAATTTTAGCTCAAGTAATAACCAAGTTATGTTAATAGGTGATGACACCAATAATATTAATATTGAAGTAAATACAATTTCCGATTCAAACATTGGTAACGTTCAAGTTTTGCAAAAGTTCAGAACACAAAATGATAGCACAATTCAAGAAACAATAATTTGGAAAAGTAACTTAGATACCTTAATTCATAAGAAATCAAAAATTATTGAGAATGTTTTCGATGAATTAGTTTTAACTGAAAAAAATATAAATATTTTATCAAGAATAAGTGAAGATAAAATAGATTCATTACTTAACGACGAACTAACTAAATATGGTATTACAAGCAATTATGGTTTTGCAGTTATTAATGATGATAGTATTGTTTTTAAAAATAATATTCAAGATAGTTCAAAAATTTTACTTTCAAATTATAAGGTGAAACTTTTTCCAAATGATTTTATAAAGAGCCAGAATTTTTTATTGGTCGATTTTAAAAACCGGGATACATTTTTGTTGAAATCAATTTGGTGGGTTTTACTTAGCTCAATAATTTTAACCGGATTGATAATTGGATTGTTTTATCAAACAATTAGAATGTTGATTAAACAAAAAAAGATAACAGAAATAAAAAATGATTTGTTAAGCAATATTACTCATGAATTTAAAACACCAATTTCAACAATTTCTTTAGCTGCTGATGTTATTGGGGAAGAATCGTCTGTTGATAAAATCAAATATAGTGGAATTATTAAAAATGAATCGCAGCGGTTAACAAATATGGTAGAGAATATTTTATCGGTGGCTGAATTGGAAAGCGGCGAATTCAAATTAAATAAAGTAAAAACTAATGTTCATGAATTAATAAATGAGACAGCCTCAAAATTTGATTTAACAATGAGTAAACTGAATGGTAAGTTTAGTTTCAATTTAGCGGCAAGAACACCCAATTTAAATATTGATAAAACTCAGTTTACAATTGTAATTAGTAATTTGATTGATAACTCGATTAAGTATAATAGTAATGAACCCCAAATTAAAATATCCACAATGGATAATAATTCTGCTTTTGAAATAATGATTGAGGATAATGGAATTGGGATTGATAAGAAAAATCAAGAAAAAATATTTGATACTTTTTATAGAGTATCAACCGGAAATGTGCATGATGTAAAAGGAAACGGAATAGGATTAAGTTTAGTGAAAAAAATAGTTGAGTCGCACTTAGGTAAAATAGAAATACAAAGTGAAAAAAATGTTGGATCAAAATTTATTATAAATCTTCCAAAGATAAACTAATGAAAAAGAAAAATATTTTACTTGTTGAAGATGATGTTAATTTGGGAACAATTCTAAGTGAATACTTGCAGCTAAAAAAGTTTGAAGTTGATTTATGTAAAAACGGAGATGACGGTTTAGCATATTTTAAAAAGAATAATTATGATTTATGCATTCTTGATGTAATGATGCCGAGAAAAGATGGATTCACTCTTGGGAAAGAAATTCGTGCAATTAATAAAAACATTCCAATTATTTTTCTTACTGCAAAATCAATGCTTAAAGATAAGATTGAAGGATTTAATATTGGTGCAGATGATTACATCACAAAACCGTTTAATACGGAAGAATTAATTTTAAGAATAACTGCAATTTTAAGAAGATCAAACAATGTAAATTCTGCAAACAATTTAATTTTTAATATTGGCAAATATTCATTTGATTATCAAAAAAGATTGCTGGAAATTAATAGACAAGTCCGAACTTTAACTTCAAAGGAATCTGAATTACTTAAACTTCTTTGTGAAAATAATAATGAAACTCTTAACAGAGAATTAGCACTTAGCTTAATTTGGAAAGATGATAATTATTTTACTTCCAGAAGTATGGATGTTTACATTACTAAATTGAGAAACTATTTAAAAGATGATGACTCAATAGAAATTGTAAATATTCACGGAGTTGGTTTTAAGTTATTGATAAACTAATATTCGTGTTATTCTGAAATCCTAACAAGTTAAATTATTTGATTAACTTGTTGTTGTCATTCCCGCGAAAGCGAGAATCTAAAATAGACTCTGGAAAATTATTTCGTAATTCCTGTGGCGATAATTGATTGCAAATGAGAGAAATTAATTTTTAAGAAGTTTCATTTTTATTTTATTAAAAGGAAACATCAAATAAGTTACTGCACAAATTCTCCCAAGTATAAATCCAATTACTGAGGCAACAATTCCGGTTAAATCAAACATTTTAATTGAAACGAATAAGGTTAGAATAATGATACTTACTTCAATTATTGTGGCGTAAGTTATAGGAGAAGTATTTTTAAAAGAAACCAATATCGCTCTTTGGATAGATATTAAAACTGTCAAAGCCGGCATTATAGAAATAATAATTGTTGGCAATTTTGAAAAATTACTTAATTCATTTGATAACCCGGAAACCGAATTAAACCACAAATATGAAATAGGTGTAACAGCAATAATTATCAAACCCAAACCTAAAAATAAGCCAAGCTTTTTTGCAAAACTGATAAGTTGATTAAAGTGCTCTCCTTTATCACCAACCAAAGCAATTACAACTTCTTGATAAGAAAGACCCAAACTTCTAAAAATAAATACTAATGAATTTATTACAGGGAAAACCGCAAGAGATTCCAAAGCCATTTGACTTTGACCAATAAAAAATGTCACCATTGGATGAACGCCTAATCCAATTAGTGAAGTAAGTGCTAAAGGATAATAAAAATTAAAAATATTACTGTAGCCAATTTCTTCAGAGTCAATATTTTCAATCTTAATTTGAGCTACAATTTTATGAGCCATAAATCTGCTTGCAATTGCTTCGGATAAAACAGCAATTGAAAGCGAAGAAGCCCCAACAACTGCTCCGGGAAGTTCAGTAAAATGATATAACGATAATGAGGTTAAGGACATAGTGGTCAATCTAATAACAGTGCCATATGCAACTCTTCTGGTTAAATTATTTCTTATCATTATCCCTTGATAAAAACGCCTGTAACCAATTGCGCCCGGCCAAGGAAGTAAAACAAAAAATGCTTTATATGTTAATTCTTCAACTTGCTTTTCTAATCCAATTAAATTGTAAGCAATAAAATCAAAAATTGAAGGGATCAAAAGAATTAACATTATTCCTGTAATTAAGCCGCTTATTATAAAATTAAAATTTCTTAATTTCTTAAAAGAGCCATAATCTTTTACTAAAGCAGTGGCAGCACTCATCATCATAATAACCGGAGCTTCAATAATTAATGCAAATGAAAAAGCAACTCCGTAAGCTGCTAAATTATATTTTGGATCAATCAAGCGAGCAATAATTGCAGCAAGAAAGGGACCTTCTAATGACATCATTAGCCATGTAGCCGCAAGCGGCAACCAAAACTTAAATATTTTTTTGTTTGTAATTAATTCCAATTAAAAAAAATTATTTATATGAAGAGATACAAAGATATTATAATTAGGATTGATAAACTATTTAACAATTTTTCTTTATAGAAAAAAGATTTTTCACTTTCATTTCGCTCAGTTCGAAATGACAATTAATTTTACGCTTTCTTTGTCATGTTGAATTCAGTGTAACATCTCAATTGCTTGGGCAGATTCTTTGTCATTTATCCCAATGAGTCGGGCAAGCTCCTCAGAATGACAACAATAGATAATATTTTTTAGTCTAGCCTTTTTCTAAATCTAAGCGAACTTAAAATTAAAATTGTTGCCCCCATTATGAAAAGTGCGAGAGCCTCTTGCCATAAATCTGCAAATCCAATTCCCTTTAAAACAACACCTCTTATTATTGTTATAAAATATCTAAGGGGAATTAAGTAACTAATGTATTGTAGAATTGCAGGCATATTTTCAATTGGGAATGCAAATCCAGAAAGGTAAACCATTGGCATTAAAATAGCAAAAATTGCAATCATCATTGCTTGCTGTTGAGTTCTTGAAATCGTTGAAACAAATAACCCAAGCCCAAGTGTAGAGAGAATATAAAAGAAAGATGACATAAAAAGAAAAATAATGCTTCCTCTAACTGGAATATCAAAAATTATACGCATCATTGTAATTACTAAAATTACAGATACAAATCCCAATAACATAAAGGGAACTAGTTTGCCAATTATTAATTGAAATGATTTTATCGGTGTAACAATTATTTGATCGAGTGTTCCGATTTCTTTTTCTTTTACAACAGCTAAAGAGGTAAGAATCAAAGTAATAATGCTTAATAATAAACCGACAATTGCAGGAACCATAAAATATCTAGTTTTGAGATAGGGATTATACCAAGTTCTAATTTCGGCTGATATTTGTCCTATTGGAATGACTTTAATGCCTTTTTTCTCTCTGTAATCAATAATTAGATTTTTAGAATAGTCTCCAATTATTTTGCTAATGTATCCGGCTGCAATTGAAGCTGTGTTTCCATCGGAGCCATCAAATATTGCCTGCAGTTTTACAGTTTCATTTCTATTTATTTTCTTTGAAAAATCTTTTGGAATTACGAATCCAACCAGAACTTTTGCATTATTTATTTGTTCGGTTAATTCTTCATAACTATCTGCGTAATAATCTATTTGAAAAAATCCAGAGCTTTCAAACTTTTCAATAAATTTTCTGCTTTCTTCAGTTTTGTCTTGATCATAAAATAAAGTGTGAACATTATTAACATCCATGGTAGCCGCATAGCCTAAGAATAATAACTGAACTAATGGCGCAATTAACACAATCCCAAACATTTTTGGATCGCGTTTAAATTGAAGAAATTCTTTTTTAATTATGTGTATAATAGTTTTCATAGCTTGTTTTAAGTAGTTAGTATCAAGTAGCTAGGAGTTAGAATTTTGAATTCCATTAATGTATCCATTTAGTAATTTTCCAACTTCATTAGCACTACTCATAATTTCATCCGTGATTACATAATCAAGATCTTTGGATAAAATCAAATAATATTTTAATTCTTCTAAAGAACCTTGAGATATATTCAAAAATCTAAATTTATCTTTTTCTCCTCTTTTAATATAACCTTCAGCAATATTAGCTGGAATAGAAACAGAAGCTCTTCTCATTTGACATGTTAAACCAAACAATTCATCTTTAGGAAACTTTTTAGTCATTTTATAAATAGATAAAACTAATTGATGACTTTTCTGCCAGACAATCAAATCCTCAAACTTTTTCGATTTCTCCATTTGATTTTCTCCTTTATTCTAGATACTAACTCCTAAATTCTTACTCCTTTACTTCACGCTCCCGCTTCTTTCTTTTTATAGATTACACTTGCTAGTGCTAGCATAACAAAAGCAAAAATAAATAAGTAAACAACTTGATCCCAGAAAGCTGTAACTCCAACTCCGCGTAAAATTATTGCACGTAAAATTTTAATAAAAAATTTAGCCGGAGTTATATTTGTTATGATTTGAATAAATGTCGGCATACTTTCTATTGGGAAAATAAATCCGGATAAAATTACCGATGGCAAAAGCGAAACGAATGTTGAAATTGTAAATGCAATCTGCTGTGAATCAGAAATTGTTGAAATTAAAATTCCAATACTTGTTGAAGTAAACAAAAATAGAAGTGTTGTAAGAGTTAACAAAATATAACTGCCTTTTACTTCCACATCAAAAAGTAAATAACCTACAACCAAAATAAAAAGTGCATTAAACATTGCCAGAATCAGATAAGGAAAAGTTTTTCCAAGCAGTAATTCCAAAGTATTGATTGGCGAAACGTTAATTTGTTCAATTGTACCACGTTCTTTTTCTCTTACCAAAGTTAATGAAACCGTAATAACTGCAACAATAACAAGTATCATTGCAATTAAACCTGGAATTAAAAATCGCGTTGTTTTTAAATCTTTATTAAACCAAAACAACGGATGAAAATCTAAAGGTATATAAGGCTTAATTCCTTTTTGCGCAGCAATCAATTCTGTTTGTTTTGAATTAAAACTTGCAGCAGCTCCATTTACATAATTCTGAATTATAGTTGCTGTGTTTCCATCAACTCCATCTGTTAATACTTGGGTTTTTACATATTGTTTAGCATTAAATTTTTGTGAAAAATCTTTAGGAATCACAATCACACATTGTGCAATTTTTTCATCTAGTATTTTTTTTATCTCTTTATCACTTTCAACAAAGTGATTAATTTTAAAATATTCTGAAGAAGTCAGTGAATTATAAAATGAACGACTTAATTCAGTTTTATTCTGATCATAAACTGCCAGACTTATATTTTTAACATCAAAATTTACGGCGTATCCGAAAACAACTAAAAGAAAAGCCGGAAAAACCAATAGAATAGATAACATCCTTACATCTCTGAAAAGATGCTTGAATTCTTTTTTGGTTAATGCTAAAATTCTAGATGGACTCACTTTTTATCTTTCTCCAGCAAGTGAATGAAAACATCTTCAAGTGTAGGTGTAATTTTTACTAATTTCGTAATTGTTATGCCAGATTGGTTTTTGAGAACATTGTAAATCTCATTATGATTTTTGAATTTATCACTCATAATAATGTGAATTGAATTTCCGAAGATTGAAGTTTCATCAACAATTTCAGATTTGTCGAACAATTCCATAGCTTCCACAACATTTGTGCACTCAACTTCATAAATTGGATTTTGCAGATATTTACTTTTCAATATTTTGGAATTGCCTTCTGCTATAAGCTTTCCGGCATTAATTAAAATTATGTTTCCGCAATATTCTGCTTCTTCCAAATAATGAGTTGTAACTAAAACTGTAATTCCTTCTTCAGAAAGTTCATTTATTAAATCCCAAAAGGATCTTCGTGAGATTGGATCAACACCACTTGTTGGTTCATCTAAAAAAACAATTTTGGGTTTGTGAATTACAGCTGTTCCCAAGGCTAATCTTTGTTTAATTCCGCCCGGCAGTGAAGCAGTTAAAAGATTTTCCTTTCCGATTAAGTTTGCAGTTTTCAAAATCCATTGCATCCTGGTGTTTAACCCTTTTCCTTCTAAACCATAAACACCACCAAAAAATCTAATATTTTCTTCAACTGTTAGATCGTTGTAAAGAGAAAATTTTTGCGACATATATCCAATATTTTGCTTCACTAAATCTGATTGATTTTTAATACTGTAACCGCCAACCAAAGCATCACCGCCTGTTGGACTGAGTAAACCGCAAAGCATTTTTATGGTCGTTGATTTTCCCGCACCATTTGCCCCAAGAAAACCAAATATTTCACCAGCTTTGACTTTAAATGAAATATCATTAACAGCAACAAAATTGCCGAAGGTTTTATTTAAATTATTTACTTCAATAGAGTACATAGATTAGTATAATTTTTTGCCCACTGATTTATCTAATTTAATTTTGGCTAATTCATAATCAACTAAAGAATTTAACACATCAACTTTTGCAGAATATAATGAAGATTCAGCATCAAGTAAATCTGTTGAGCTTGCTAGTTGCACTAAATATTTATCATTTGTAATTCTATAATTTTCTTCAGCTTGTTCAAGTGTCAATTTTGTTAAGTTAACTTTCTTTATTGCAGACTGCAGATTTAAATAAGAATTGTAAACTTCAATTTCAATTCCATCTTCAAGCTGAGATTTTGCAGTTTCTAATTGCACTAAATTATTTTCGGCTTGTTGAGTTTGCGAGGAATTATAACCCCAATTCCAAATATCCCAACTTAAGGTTACACCAACATCCCAAGAATCATCAAACTGATCTTTTATCGGAAAATATCTTTGGTTTGGTCGACTATAATAAAAATCTGAAAATAAAAATACAGATGGATACCAGCCCGAATTACTAGCACTTACTTGCTCTTTACCGGCTAGAACTTTTTTAGAAATGGATTCTAATTCTAATCTGTTATTTTTTGCTTCATTTAATAATGTATTAAAATCATAACTATCTATTGATAAACTAATTTTATCAGTTTTAATGTTTACTTCATCAGAAATTTCATTCCCAATGGTTTTGTTAAATAAAGCTTTTGCAATTTCTAATCCGTTTTCAGCTTCAACTTTTTTTAATTGCACGGAAGAATATTGAACTTCAATTTTTAGCAGATCATTTTTTATAATTAAATCATTTGCCAAAAAGTTTTTAGAATCTTTGATGTGTGCTTCTAATGATTTTAAATTTTCTTCAATAATTTTATTCGTATTCTCTGCTTTGTAAATATTATAGAATGCAGAAATTATCTTGAACGCTTCCTCATTTATATCATTTGAATATTCCAATTCAGTTGATTCAAAATTATATTCTGCAGCTGAATGCAGCGAAGAAAGTTTGAAGCCGGTGAAAATTGGCTGCTGAAGCGATAATTTAAAATTGTAATTATTTAATACTGCTTCTTGAACAGTTATTGGAGCCGGTAAAATTGGCAGTGAAATTTCAAATGGCGGAACTTCACTCAATCTCATATATGTTGCATTGAAGCTTAACTTAGGCATTCTCTGAGATGAAATTTCAGTTACCTTTGCGGAAGAAATTGCTAATTTGGAATTAGATATTTTTAAAGTTTTACTGTTAATAATTCCAAGCTGAATGCTTGCATCCAAAGTGTAAACTTTTGTTTGTGCAAAGTTGTGAGAAAAGAGAAAAGACAAAAGTAAAAAGACAAAAGTAAAAAGTGACCGATTGATTTGATAATATTCTTTATTCATTTTTAACTCAATTTAATTCTGATTTTGAACAAGATGAATGAACACATTTTCCAATGATGGAATATTTATTCTATGATCTTGAATTTGCAAATTATTTTGTTGTAATAAATTTTTAATTATCTCAAACTCTTTTTCCGGATTCTCAACAATTGTATTTAGTCTATCCCCAAATAGTTGAACATCATAACCTAGATTTTCTTTAATTAATTTTGATGCCAGCCTTACATTATCACAAACAATTTCAATTACTTTTTTACCAATTGATTCTTTAATATTATTTGGCGTATCAACCGCAATGATTTCTCCTTTATTCATTAACGCAACTCGATTGCATCGTTCAGCTTCATCTAAATAAGGAGTTGTCATAAAAATTGTAATTTCTTCTTTGAGCAAATTTGAAAGAATCTTCCAAAAATCACGACGCGAAACCGGATCAACTCCGGTGGTTGGTTCATCTAAAAATAGAATTTTGGGTTTATGTATTAAACTGCAAGCCAAAGCTAATTTTTGTTTCATTCCGCCGGAAAGTCTGCCAGCTTGACGATCTCTAAAATCAATAAGTCGAGTAAATGTTAAAAGTTCATTTCTTCTTTTTTTGAAATTTTTTACATTATGAATCTCAGCAAAGAACTCTATGTTTTCATCTATTGATAAATCTTCGTACAAACTAAATTTTTGTGATAAGTAGCCAATTTGATTTTGAATATCTTTTTTGTTTTTTGAAATTTCTAAATCCAAAAGTGATAGCTTCCCATTATCTGGTTTTAACAATCCGCATAGACTTCTAATAGTTGTGGTTTTTCCAGCTCCATCTGGTCCAACTAAGCCAAACATTTCACCTTTGCCAACAGAAAGTGAAATATTATTTACGGCTTTTACTTCACCGTAGGATTTGCTGAATGACGATATTTCAATTAATGTACTCATAAATAATTACAAGATTACCAAGATTGAAAAATTGAAAGATTATGCACTATAAGATTTCAAAATTTGTGTTGTAGTTCATCTATTAACTTTCTTTAAATATTTAATAAAATTTGCAATTTGTGTTATTATATCAATTGATAATTCATAATGTTTTTCAAATTCCTTATCAGTTATTTATTCTAAATCTTTAGCTACATATAACAAACTTCTTACTTCACCAGCCGAACCTTTTGAAAATGTTAAAAATCTTATAAACTCTTTGTTATTATCTCTTTCAAATCCTTCTGCAATATTATTGATAATAGAAACTGAAGCTCTCTGTATTTGATCTTTAAATCCGTAATCATTTTTAAATTTTGTTTTAGAAGTTAATTTGTAAATACTTTTCACAAACTCTCTGGATGATTGCCAAACTTTTAAATCTTCAAATTGCTTAATTGCCATTAGCTTTATCTAATTTATTAATCTTGAAATCTTTTTAATCTTGCTAATCTTGTAATTTGATCTCCGCATCTGCCGGCATTCCGCTTTTTAATAATAATTCCGGATTGTCTATTTCGACTTTTACTTTATAAACTAATTTTGTTCGTTCATCTGGCGTTTGAATATTTTTTGGCGTAAACTCTGATTCGGGTGAAATATAAATTACTTTTCCGTCAAACGTATTGTCATCAAATGCATCGACTGTTACATTTACTTTCTGATTTAATTGAACATTAGGCAATTCAATTTCGTTTACGTAGAGATCAAGATTTACTTTGTTCAAATCTGCAACTTTACAAAGCGAAGACATTGGTGCAACTGTTTCACCTTTTTCATAAAATTGTTCAACAACAAATCCATTTATTGGTGAAGTAACTTTACAATCACTAATATTTTTAAGAAGAAGTTTTTCATTTGCCAAAGTTTGATTGAGTCCGGCTTGAGCTTTTTTCAAATCTTCCGGTCGGGCAATGTTTTTAATTTTTCTTAAATTCTCTTTTGCGGCTTCATACTGAGATTTAACAATTTGATATTTTGCTTCAACATCTTCAAACTGTTTTTTTGTAATCGAATTTGCATCAAAAAGATTCTGCATTCTTTCTTTATCTTTTTCTGCTTGAGTAAAACTTACTTCAGCCTGGGTAAACATCGCTTCAGCTTGAGCTACATCTTCTTTTCTTGATCCGACTTGCAGCAAGCTTAATTGAGCTTCCGCGCTTTCTCTCATTGCTTTTGCTTGTAAAAGTTGAAGCTGTAAATTTTCGTCATCAATATTTAAAATTGTATCGCCGGCATTTACTTTTGCTCCCTCATCAAAATAAATTTCTGTAATTTCACCGGCAACCTTTGCACTCAAAGTAACATAAGTAGCTTCAATTGTTCCGGTCGCTTCAATAGTGTTTCTATCATTTCCATTATTGCAGCTTATTAAAATCAAAGAAATTATAATTACAAATAAGATTGTTATCTTTTTCATTATTTATTTTCCTTTTCAATTTTTTTATAAACTTTTTTGCCTTTATCTGTAAGAACACCATTTATTAACATTCCAAAAGTAATTTCAAATGCATCTCTAATAGCTAAATTCTTACTCAGTAAAAATTCCGGATTTATAACACCGCGCATTGCATTTAAAAATACGTGAACCATTATTTCACTTGGATAATCAACTATGTAACCTTCTCTCTTCCCTTGATCAAAAATACTTAGCCAGGTTTTTTCAATAAGATTTGTTCTGAAATTTTCAATATCTTGCCAATAATCTGGACGGTGTGTTCTTAGATCATTCAGCATTTTACTACTTATTGTTAGAGATATTTCCATAAATACATTTGTCAACTTTTTAATTTTAAGAATTGAGTTGATATCACTTTCAATAATATTATTTATTTTTTTCTGTATAATTGACTGAAAAAATTTGACAACCGAGTAAACAAGCTTATCTTTAGATGGAAAATACTTATAGATAGTTTTTTTGCTCATCCTTAATCCGGAAGCAATTTCATCCATCGTAATTTTGTAAAATCCTTCATTTAAGAATTTATCTTTTGAGAATGTTACTATTTTTTCTTCTTCTTTCATAAACCATAGAAACTATTTTTGTTTTTATAGTTTCCAATATAACTATCGGAAACTATTTTGTCAAGTTAAGTTTCCGTTAAATGTGTTTTAAATCAAAGGTTTTCTCATGCAGATACTTTCAGGAATATTTTCATAAGGAGGGAAATTTGGAATTTGCTCGTATTCCATATTTTTGTAAAGCTTAATTGCTTCCGGCTGATTATCACCGGTTTCAAGAATTGCATATTTGTAGTTTAATTCTGCAGCCCAATTTTCTAATTCAGCTAAAACTTTCCTGCCAAATCCTTTTGATCGGCTGGATTTCTCAGTGTACATTCTTTTAATTTCAACATTACTTTCAATATTGTTTTCTCTAAAAGCACCACAGGCAATCGGAATGTTATTTTCATAAATTAAAACAGTTTTAACATTTGGATCCAAAAAATTATGCGGGGCAAATTTTGTGTCTTGATCTACGTATCTTTCTCGAAGTTCAGCGTTTAGTAATTCAATTAATTTATTGAAATCCGGATTATCAGCTGTGGTTCGAATTATCTTAATCATAAAATTATTTTGCTTATCTCCACTTAAATGATTTTTGATCAATTGTGCGCATAGTTGCTAAAATTCCATTTAGGTGATCAAATTCATGTTGAAGTAATTCTGATAAATCATTTTTGAGATAAAGTTCATGGGGTTCCCAATTTTTATCAAGGAATTTAATTTTACATTCTTTATGTCTTTTCACTTTTACAAGTAAATTTGGAAAGCTCATGCAATCATCCCAAAGGTCAAACATTTCTTCACTTAAATCCGTTAATTCGGGATTTATAATTACGGTCGGTTTATCAATATTCATATAAATTAATCTTTTCATAATTCCGAGTTGAGGTGCAGCAATTGCTCTTCCAAAATTATATTTGGCTCTAATTTCTTCCATAACATTATGAAGATCAGAAACCCAATCTTTTACCAAATAAAGTTCAGATTTTAAGATTGGTTCAGAAACCTGATAAAGCTGAGGATTTCCTAAAAGTAATAAATCTTCTAATTTCTTTGGCATAATTAATAACAGTCATTCAAGATAAAAGGTAAAAAATTGTATCATTTAAGATTCCCACTTTCGTGGGAATGACACGCAACTTATTTTTCTTTATTTATTGGAGTTTTAAGTACTTTAAGAAAAAACTTAACAGTAAAAAAAATAATGATAACCCAAGAAATCAGCATCATTAAAATAGCTTCAATCGTCATTTTACAATTCCTTTTTTAAATATTTTTTTTTATTCCATGAAAGATGAACTAAATATGCAATTACTAAAAATGTTAACATTAAAAGAATACGAGTTGCATCTTTAACAAATATTTCGGTCGGCATTGAATTTTCGAACCAAGAATAATTATCTGCACCAACATGAATTATAACACCAATCACGCTATCTTTTGCAAATTGCCAGCCATTGCCGGAAAATAAATTTACAATTGAAGTTCCCCAATCTGATGCAGGTTTTATCATTGCGCCAATAAATATTACAGAGATAAAAACGGGAGTTATATATTTAATTACGAATTTATAAATTTTAGGAACAACCATATCGGAACCGCGCGTCAATTCATCCCAACCTTTGTTAATTCCAAAAATATATGCAAATACAATTGATTCAAGCAAAGCAAAAGTTACAAGAGAAAATGTTCCGGTCCAAAAATCAAATTCATCAAAAGATCCGCCGGGATAAAGCCAAACGCAAATAAATCCAAGTGCAAAAGTTGCTAAACCAAAAAGTATTGCACCTTTGTATCTGGTAACTTTAAATTCATCTGTGAAGAAAGCTAAAATTGGTTGACCCATTGCAAGCGATGAAGTAATACCGGCAAAGAATAAAAGTCCAAACCACATTGCACCGGCAATTGGTGCAAACCATCCCCAATTATTAAATAATGTTGGAAGTGTTAAAAATCCCAATGAGAAACCGCTTCCTCCGGCAGTTGAAGCTTGCACTGCTGCCAAACCTAAATATGCAGTTGAAATCGGAATAAGAATTGAACCGCCCAAAACTACTTCAACAAATTCATTCATAAATCCGGCAGATGAAGCATTTAATGCAATATCTTCCTTTTCTTTAATGTATGCGGCATAACAATGTATTGAACCCATTCCAACAGAAAGAGTAAAAAATATTTGTCCCGCTGCCGCAAGCCAAGTTGTTGGATTTGTGAGTCCGCTGAAATTAGGTTCCCAAACAAAGTTTAAACCAGCAAGTGGACTTTGAATTACACCCGGATCGTCAGTTGTTAA
Source organism: Ignavibacteriales bacterium (assembly GCA_020635275.1). Taxonomy (GTDB): domain Bacteria; phylum Bacteroidota; class Ignavibacteria; order Ignavibacteriales; family Melioribacteraceae. Next base: position 545,114 of record JACKAA010000001.1, on the reverse strand, counting down.
AGTTAAACCCTTGAATGCTAAAATGGCTCCAAAAATAATAAGTAACGGAACACCAATTTTTGCAGCGATTTCAATTCCCTTGGCTAAACCTCTTGAAAGAATCCAAACGTTTAAAATCAAAGTTAATACAAACCAGAAAAAAGCTTCAATTGGCAAAGCAAAAATACTGTGCGAATTTATCCCTAAATATTCCGGGAAAAAGTCAGTCGGCTTAATGTGAAAAAATGTTCCGGTAATCGAATGAAAAACATAAGAGAGCGTCCAGGATTCAATATATGTGTAATAAGAAGCAATGGTTAAATTTGAGAATAATCCGAACACGCCAATGTATTTTAAGAATCGTGATTTTCCCATTACATCAAACATTCCGGGAGTAGAATGATGACCAAATTTTCCGCCGTGTCTGCCGATTGTCCATTCAATGTATAGAAGGGGAATTCCCATTAAAAGAAAAGAAATTAAGTAGGGAATAATAAATGCACCACCGCCGTTTTGAGAAGCCTGCGCGGGAAATCTGAGAAAATTGCCTAATCCTACTGCGTTACCTGCCATTGCAAGAACAAGACCAACTCTTGATCCCCATGATTCTTTTTGATTTGACATAGAAATTATCTTTGAGAGATAGTGAAAAAATTACTATTAATTTTTCCTTTAAAATCTTTGGGAAGAAAATGAAAATAGAGAATATTTAAAGTGCAGAATATTATGAAAAATAAAATTATTTAGCACTATGAATTTTTGGTTACAATTAGATTTATTTTGTAAAACTTTATTAACTTATTTGAGATTCTTGCTATTTTACTTTACTTCAATTCTCATATAAATTTACTAAATGAAAATTAATTTCTCAGCCGCTAAAGAAGTTTTAAGGGCGCTAAAATATAGAAACTACAGGTTGTTTTTTACTGGTCAAGGTATATCTTTAATTGGAACCTGGATGCAGCAAATTGCTCTTGGCTGGCTGGTTTACAAATTAACAGATTCAGCATTTCTCTTAGGTTTGGTAAGTTTTTCATCTCAAATTCCGACTTTCATTTTAGCATTATTTGCTGGACTTTTAGCAGATCGATACAGCAAACATAAAATTATAATTATTACTCAATCCCTTGCAATGCTGCAGGCATTTATCTTGGCAATTCTTACTCTAACAAACACAGTTAATATTTGGCACATAATTACTCTTTCAGTTTTTCTTGGTTTGATAAATGCATTTGATATGCCGACACGGCAATCTTTCGCAATAGAATTGGTAGATGATAAAAAAGATTTACCTAATGCAATAGCGCTCAACTCATCAGCATTTAATGCGGCAAGACTAATTGGACCAACAATAGCTGGAATTTTAATTACTACTCTTGGCGAAGGAATTTGTTTTTTAATAAATGCAATAAGTTATATAGCTGTAATTTTTGCATTGCTTAGAATGAAAATTCAATCAGTTCAAAATGAGGTTAAAAGCGAAAAAGTTATGCAAGGATTAAAAGAAGGTATTAAATATGCGTATAATTTTATTCCAATTAGAATACTTTTACTTTTGGTTGCAATTGTAAGTTTAACGGGAATGCCTTACACAGTTTTAATGCCGGTTTTTGCAAGAGATATTTTGCATGGGGATTCCAGCACACTTGGTTATTTATTTGGGGCAGTTGGAATTGGAGCTTTTACTGGCGCGATTTATTTAGCTTCAAGAAAAACTGTTCTGGGCTTGGGAAGATGGATTGCAGCTGCTACTTCAATTTTTTCAATGGGATTACTTTTATTTTCGTTTTCAAGGAATATATATTTTTCTCTTTTCCTAATGTTATTCACTGGGTTTGGAATGATGATGCAAATGGCTTCAACAAATACATTGCTTCAAACTTTAGTTGATAATAACAAGCGGGGAAGAGTGATGAGTTTATATGTTATGGCTTTTATGGGAACAGCTCCGATAGGCAGTTTAATGGCGGGAACATTAGCAAGTACTATTGGTGCTCCGTTAACAGTTTTATCCAGTGGAATTATTTGTTTAGCTGCAGCATTTTGGTTTATGAAGCAGCTTCCGAATTTAAGAAAAGTGATTAGACCAATTTATATTCAAATGGGAATATTGCCGGAAGTTTCACAAGGACTTCAGTCAGTTACACATTTAAATATGCCGCCGAATAAATAAGAAAATTTTAATCTAATTCAAGAATTTCAATTTTTCTAAACTCAGTTGGATGACTTTCAGCTTGTAAAGCTATATACCCTTTAGTCAATTTCAGATTGTTATTGTTTAGCTCTAATATATTTTTTGCATCAGCATCATTGGGATCATACTGAGGTTTTTCATATTGTAAAACTAATTCACCATTTACAAAATGTTTAATGATTGAATCAGCGCGAACCTCAACTTCCATGGTTACCCATTGATCACCGTGATAAGTTTTGGAATTAGAACTTGTGCAGTGGTTGGTAATTAATTCACCATTCATAACTAAATTTGTCCCGGGTGTACAAACATTTCCCGTGGTTCTTTCATCTTTTCCATTTCCACCCAACATTTGGGCTTCAATTGAAACCGGAAAATCTTGATCAATTCCCATACTTTCCGGTGATTGACAGTGAAGCATAATTCCATTATTTCTAAATGCCCAGCCGGGACCTCCAGGAACTTGCTCACCAACAAATCTATATTCAACTTTAATTTTGTAATTAGAAAATTCTTTATCGTAAAAAATATGACCAAATTTGTCATCAAAATTTTCATAATTGTTATACTTTACTTTTAAAATGCCGTCTTCAACAGTAAATGTATTTTTATAATTATCATTTAATTCGTGTCCGGAAAATTTAATTTTCCATCCTGTTAAATCTTTACCATTGAAAAGACTGACCCATTGGTTTTCTTCTTTATTTGAGTTGCAAGATGTTAATATTAATATCAAAGCTATTTGAACAAAAAGTAGTATACTTTTATTAAATCCGGATGCAAATGTTCTTTTCATAATTCGACCTAAAAATTTAATTATCTAAATTGTTATAGTTTATTTCTTCAATTTCTACTTTCAGCCAATCCCAATCACCATTTTCAAGTTTCCAAGTTGCCGTTGATTTTGTGGGAATTTTTATTCCATTCATTTCTTTGATTTCGCTTGGAGTGATAATCCATTCTCTTAATTCAGAATTTTCTTCACCGCCAAAGTATCTCATAGTGATAAAATTTTTAAAGGATCCATTGCTATTAAAATAAAAAGTTCCTTCAGCGGTTGTTTCATTGATTGAAATTACCGCAGATGCTGTTGAATCATCAATTGCTTGCCACTTTATATTTTTACTTAAAGCCGCAGATGGAAACCATACAATTTCTGCCAAATATCTTTGGGCTGAACCCATGTTTAATTTAGAATTGTCTTTTGTGTCGACCAAAGATAATAATCCTAACAATTTAATTAACATTTCACCTTTGCCATTTATTAACTTATCTCTGCCTACAACTTGAAATAAAGTCATCATTTCCATTTTAACTGACCAAATAAATGAAGATGAATTTACATTAAAATATTGAGCTGCTTCAGCATCATACCATTCGGTTTGATCAGACTTCATTTTCATTTGAACCTTCTGATTTAGAGATACTGAATGAATAAATGGTTTTCCAACAATGCCGGAATAATTTAACCAACTTTGTACGGCAACAGGTAAATTTGAAATCATATTTGGATCAACAATTTGATTATCCAATTTTATGTCAGACAATAATTTTTTGACTTCTAATCCAACCATATTTTGGAAACTGAAATTTGCATAACCAACCATTGCTACCAATAATACTATAATGTTAGGAATACTACCAAACTTGGCATCTTTCCAAAAAGTAAATATTAAAAATTGTGAAATAATTATACCAATAACTGCCGGCAGCCACCAATAATTATTGTTGAATGTAAAGAGAAGCCCGCTAGTCAAAAATAATATTCCGGCGATTAACCATATTACTCCATTAAATTGAGAAATTGGCAAAGTAAGTTCTTTAATTTCTTTTAGATTGAAAGCTTTTGCAAAACCTAAAAAATGTATTACGCCGTGAAAGAAAAGAATTACAAAAAATAAAATTTTCATATTAGATCAGGATCTATTTATATTTTTAAGAAATAACTTTACCAAGAATTTCTTTTTTTTAATTCAGTAATGTGAGCTAGATGATGTAAACTGTGCCATGCATAAATTGCCAAGTTTTCTTTTAAACTAATTTCCCTTTTGCTTTCCGGATGATAAAAAGTTCTTTCCCAATCATTTTGTGTAAATGATTTTAGCAAGACAACCCATCGTTCGTGTATGCCTTCAATCATTTTTACAGCTGAATTTATTGGAATATTTTTACTATCAATTAATTCCGCCCATCTATCTTCAAAATAAGGTTTAATTGTAGGATTTTTTTCAGTAAGAGCTAATTTAAATCTGATTAAGCTATTCATGTGACTATCAGCAATATGATTTACAACTTGGCGAATCGTCCAGCCGTTAGGTCTGTATTGAGTATCAAGCTGATCTTCAGTTAAATTAGTAACTTGTAATTTTATGTTCCTGGGTAAGGTTTCCAGGACATTAATAAATTCACTGATTTTTTCATCGGTAAACTCAACTGGTTTTTGAAATTTACCAATTGGGTATTTTAATTTTTCAATATCCATATGTTAGAAGTTATAAATTATTTTAATAATTGAAATTTTTGAATTAATTCAACTCTCTCTTTTTTCTGATACCAATCATTTGCAACAAAAATCATTTCACTTACCTCAAATTTGCCAAAGTTATAATTTCTATATTTTTCTAGAATATTTAAAAACTCTTCTTTTTTTGATACTTCTTCTCTAAATCTAATAACAGTTGAATGTGCTGTTTGAATTGTATATCGTTTATCAAGTGAATTTTCAATTTCTGCTGAATTAAAAGAATTTCTTAAACTATCTCTAACTGCATTTAAATGATTGTTCGAAGGAAATCCTTGAACCATTATTGCAGATGAAGATGCAGTGACTCCAGAAAATTCAATATCAAAGCAATTAATATTTTGCAGACTTTTTTTAATAATTTCAAAATAATCTTGAACTTTTATTTGATTGAGAGTAAAATCTTCATAGCATGAAATAATAGACATAACCGTAATATGAATATCAGAATTTCTATAATAGTATTGATTTGGTTCAATCTTTTTTAGTTCGGATAAAAAAATTTGGATTTTATCTTTTACTTCTTGAGAGGGAATAATTACAAGTGTAATGCCGTACCGATTATCATTTTTGTAATCAATTAATTTGTCAACTTCAAAATTATCTTGCTGAACTTTTTGTTTTGTTTCATTAAAGAGTTTATCATAGTGTGATTTCAAATCGATAGACATAAATTTTATCAGTTTTTTGATTTCAGAAGAAATGTAATTATTCTTGGTAAATTTGTTCTATCATTGTTATCAAAATATTCGTTGAGATTTACTATCTCAAAATTGTATTTAATTGCAAATTGAGCAAAATCAGAAATGTGATGATCAAAACAATTTACAATTTGCAAACCATCTTCACTTTCAAATCTTGCTTTTGTTCCACTGTATTGCTTTAATGGATGAAGCTCGCCAATGTAAACAAATCCATTTTTATTAATAACTTTAATTATTTGTGAAAAAATAAATTCTAAATTTTCAATATGTTCAAGAACCAAACTAAAAGTTATTAAATCAAATTTATCTGAAATAAAATCCCAACTTTTAGTTATATCAGCTTGTAAAAAAATTACATTTTGGAAATGGACTTTTTGTTTTGCTTTTTCAAGCATTTTTTCTGAAAGATCAACTGCCGTAATTTGCTTAGCTTTGGTAATTAAAAACTCAGTATTTTTACCAGTACCGCAACCAATTTCCAAACAATTATCAAAAGTATAATCTTTTAAAATTTTGCTTAAAGCTTTTGCTTCAAGGTCACGAGTTTTGTTTTCGTTGGTATCATATATTTCTGACCAACTGTTGTAAGCATCTTTTACATTCATAATTACTCTATCTTTTCAAAAGTTTGTTTCTCTTTGTTATAATTAAATATTTCACCGGTTTCAATAATGTAGTACCAGCCTAAAATGTTAATTTCCTTTTTTGCAAATTTATCTTTTATGTATGGAAATGTAAGAAGATGTTTCATTTGCTGAACAATATTTAATTGTTCAGTCATCCATTCGCGTTTGGCAAAATCATTTTTAATTTCCGGATCAGATTCAACTTTCTCTTTAACTGGTTTTGCAAGTTCAAGCCATTTTTTTGTGTGGGGGAATTCTTTTAGACTTTCTTCATCAAAATAAAGAGCATTGCATCCGCCGCAATTAGAATGACCGCATACTAAAATATTTTCAACATTCAGCATTTTTACAGCATATTCAATTGCAGAAGTAGTAGCAAGAAAATCATTGGAACTTCTATAATATGGAACGAGATTAGCAACATTTCTAATCATAAATAATTCGCCGGGAACCGTTTTGGTAATAAGATTTGGAACCACACGCGAATCTGAACATCCAATAAATAATGTGTGAGGCGTTTGCTTTCTGCCTAATTCTTCAAACAACTCTTTATGGTCTTGAAAATCACTTGAATTAAATTCTTTTACTCCGTCAAAAAGATATTCCATTTTTTTTCTTTCTTTAACTAAGGTTTATTTTGTTCAATAATAAAAATAAAAGTTTATTTATAAATAGGCATGAATAAATAAAAAAGTTGGGATTTTTGTTGTGAGAAGATGCCGATAAAAATATCGGCATCTTAGTTGTAATTTATATTTTTACAATTTCTACTCGGCGGTTTTTGGCTCTTCCAACTTCGGTTCTGTTATCAGCAATTGCTTTTGTTGCTCCCCAGCCTTTTGATGTTAAACGTGATTTGTCAATCCCTTTTTGAATAAGATCATCAGTCACTGATTTAGCTCTATTTTCAGAAAGCTGTTGATTGGAACTTTCTGATCCTACATTATCTGTGTGTCCTTCAATACTAATCTTTAAGTTTTCATTTTGATTTAACAGAGTAACAATTTGGTCCACTATGGGTTGAGATTCCGGTTTTATTTCTGATTTTCCAGTTTCAAAATTTATATATAGTGCAATAAACCCATCTTTATTTAATGCGTCAAGCATTTCATTTGCTTGGATAACCTGTTCCATTACTTCGATTTCAAGTATGTCAAGTTCATAATTCTCACAATTATCAATTGTTCCACCAAAATTACCTAATCTAATCCAATATTCTTTCCCCTCTTTTTTAATATGAAAAGTAATAACTCTTTCTTCATCATAATTTGTGTTTTTATAAATAGTTTCGCCGCCAATTTTTGCAACTGCATTTTCATAATTTTTCATTACTTGCAAAGGACTTGGATTGTTTATACCAGAATCATAATTGAAACTGTAAGTAATTTTTGTAAGATTTCCTTCTTTTGTTTCTGAACTTCCATCCTTCATTTTGACTTCAAGTTCATTGTAGTTTTCAGTACAGTAAGAAATGTAGTAATTTGGGTACTTTGTAAATAGGTAATGGTCTTTACATCCTTCAACATCTTCTTGAGCAAAAACAGAAGATGAAATAAAAATTATTGCTGAGAAAACAACTAAAAATTTTTTCATAGTTCCTTCCAATAGCTAAAATATTATTTTTATAATTTTTTGATTAATGCTTAATTGTTAATTTTATAAAATTTAAGCAGGTAAATTTTGTTAAAAATAAATGATGCAGCAAGAGAAATTTTAGAAGGTAAATTGATTTTATTTTGATGTGAGTAATTCAATTTGAGATAACGCTGCCATTAAAGCATTTTCAACTCGTAAAATATTATTGCTAAGCTGAAACTTTATAAATCCGCAATTTGTCAGATATTCAATTTCAAAATCATTCCAGCCACCTTCAGGTCCAATTGCAATCAAAATTTTATTTTCTTTATTCAATTTAAGATTTAGCAGAGTATCACTTACATTTGGATGTGCTAAAAGTTTAATGTCATATTCTGAAAAATCTAAGTCAAAAAACTTTTTGAAATAATGATGAAAAGAAACTTTAGGAAGTATTGTTCTTTTACCCTGACTTAATCCATCAATTAAAAATTTTGTATAATTCTCTTCTTTTAGCAAAGGTGAATGAAAATAGCTTTTTTCCACTTTTTCTGATTTAATAAAATAAATTTTGCCAATTCCCATTGTTGCGGAAATTGATAAAATTTTTTTTAAAGTTTGAGGTCGCGGAAGTGCGCAGATTAAATCTACATGAAAAGTTGATCTAATTATTTCTTCAAGAGAAATTATTTCTAAAATAACATCAGAATTTGTTAAAGATAATATTTTTGCCTTTCCAGTTTTACCATTTAAAAGACCTATTTCTACAGAATCATTTACATCAGATTTAAGAATGCTTTTAATGTGAATAAAGCGATCATCACTAATACTGTATTTATTTTCAGAAATTTTATCACTTTCTGATATTATTATTAAGTTCATAGGATAATTAAATTAACCTGTAAATTCTCATAAAAATTGGGAATTTCACTTTAAATAAATTTTTATCTTTTAATAAGGGAATAATGTTTTTTATAACCTTTGGAACAGGATTGTAATTGTTGATTTTGATAAAATTCTGAACCGCAGACCAAGAATTTAAATACCCTTCTAAATTATTTATTGTCCAGTCGGCCGTTATTTTGAAATGTTTATTATTAGTAATTTCATTAAAAGGGAAGTGAATATTTTTATATTTTTCATCAACAAGTTTTCTTTCCGGATCCCAATATTTACCAATAACATTTGTATAGAAATCATTTATTACTTTATCAATATCTGGTGAAATTTTAATTAGCGAATATCCAATAACTGCAAAAATACCTTTTGGCTTTAAAGTTCTATTTACTTCAGAGAAGAATTTTTCTAAATCGAACCAATGCAAAGCTTGTGCAGCAGTAATTAAATCAAATTGATTTTTATTAAAAGTATTGTTTTCTGCAGGCTCAACTTTGTAAATAATCTTTGAATTTTGCCGTGCATTTTTAATTTGATTAGTACTCAAATCAGTTGCATAAACTTTTTGAAAATATTCTGAGAGAAGAAAAGCAAATTGTCCGTTTCCGGTTCCAACATCCCAAGCCAAAGTTTTATTTTTACACAATGAAATAATGTACTCGACTAATTCTTTTGGGTACGTCGGGCGAAAATCAGCATAAATTTTTGATTGAACTGAAAATTTATCTTTCAAAATTAGTAGGGTTTGTTACCAGTTTTTAATTTGTTCAATTTTTTCATCGGAACCAAAAAGAACTAAAATATCATCCGATTGAATTACATAATTTGGTTCAGGCATAATTATTTCGGATTCAGTAACACTATAATCAAACATTCCTTTATTTTGTTTAATCATTAATACTTCTAAACCGTAATTATTTCTAATTCTTAATTGTACCAATGTTTTTCCAACAAATTTTGGAATTGCTTGCTTTTCAACTATTGAATAACCATCGGAAACTTTGGATAAACTTGTTTTTTCAATTCTCTTGAGATCTTCTGCCAGTTCATCAGTTAGATTGTGTTTAAAACTTTCTTTATTGTAAGCATTAATAACATCATCACGCCAAACAGTGCCAATTGCCTTCAACGGAGCATTTCTTAGTACAACAGGAAGTTGATCAACATTGCTTGAACCAAAAAGTTTTAAGGTATAATCAAGATCATCTGACTTTAATACAGTTGTTACTCCGGGTTTTGCAATATCACCTGCAATTAAAGTTTCTCGTATATGCTGGTATTCAGTAATAATTGGTCTAATTTCATTTTCACTTATTGTGCCGACTAATTCACCTTTTTCATTAACAGTATAAAAAGTTGCATGAGGCTGTTCAAGCAATTTATTTATTAATTTACCTATAGAAGTTTTTTCCATTACAAGAAAGACGTCGTCTCTCATAACATCCTCAACAAATATTGACCGTAGAATATTTGTCTCTCTGCCGCTGGAAATTTTATATCCTTCTCTTTCCAAATGTTTAATGTGAATTGATCCCTTTAAAATCACTTGAACAATTGTTGTGCTGATAATTACTGCCAACATTAATGGAAGAATAAAAGTATAATTTTTTGTCATTTCAAAAATGATAAGAATTGCAGAAATTGGAATTGAATTTACTCCTCCAAGTACAGCTCCCATTCCGACTAAAACATATGCAGTTGTATCCAGATTAATTCCAAATAAATAGTTAATGCCAAAAGCAAATAAAAACCCTACGCCAGCACCAATAAATAATGAAGGTGCAAACAAACCGCCAAAACCACCTGAATATAGAATTAATGGAACAAGAATAAATTTTAGAAGAAGTAAGATCAAAACTGTATCCCATAATTCTGATCCTGCTAAAATATTATTGATAGCTTCATATCCAATGCCGAAAATTCCTTTATAAAAATAACCTGCTGTTCCCATTACTAATCCAATAATAACCATTGGAATCCAACGTGGATATTTCTTTAGTATTTTCTCTTTGAAAATTCTTTCAACTGTATCTGAATATCTAATAAATAGCAATGAAGCTAAGCCAGCTGCTAATCCTAAAATTGCATAAATGTAAAGATGATTATATGTGCCAATGGATATTTCATCAAATATAAATGTTGGTGTATTTCCTAAAAAAATACGTGAGATTGCACTTGCAGTTACTGAAGCTAATACTAAAGCTGAAAATGTGGGGGATTGAAAATCATTTAAAAGTACTATTTCCAAAGCAAAGAAAATTCCGCCCAAAGGTGAGTTAAATACTGCCGAGATTACTGCACCTGCACCAGCCGCTGTAAAAACCCTTCTTCTAGCATCTGATAATCCAAGTATACTTCCAATTTTACTTGAAATACCGCCGCCTAATTGAGCAACCGGACCTTCAGGTCCAACTGTATTACCAGTGCCAATACAAAGAACCGGAGCAATAAAATGAAAAAAAGTTGTTCTAAATGGAATATAACCGCCACGCAATGCAACAGCTTTAATTACTTCAGAAACGCCTTTTCTTTTTGCAGTATCGGGTGCTAAGTATGTCATAAAACTTAATATCAGCATTCCAATTGCCGGAACGACAAAGTATAAATATTCAGGAATGTGATCAAAGGATATTTCAGTAACTAGGATTATTGATTCATGAAATAAAACAGCTGCCAATCCAACAATAGCTCCGGTAAAGATGGCATAAATACTGAAAAGGACGTATTCGGGAACAGGCAGAAAACTTAGTTTTTTCTGAAAAAGTAATTTTAGGTTAGTTAATTTTTTTAAAAACAATTCAAAATTTTTATTGAAATTTGGGTTCATTTACGTGTACTGCTAAATTAAATTTTTGATTAGATTAATATTTTTACTTTCACCTGCAATGACCAGTAATTCATCTTCAGCAATTACATGATTTGGATCTGGAATTGCTTTTACTGATTCTGAACTACCTTTTTTAGTTTTGATAGAAAGTATATCAACACCGTATTTTGCTCTGATATTTAATTCTCTAATTGAATAACCAATAAAGGATTTAGGCGGCTTAACTTGTGCAACCATATAACCTTCCAGGAAATGTACACTTTCTTCATCACCTTTCATACTTATTTTACTTGCCAAGCTTGAAGAAATATCTCTTCGTTCAACTTCTTTATCATATTCATCCTGAATATCTTTTCGCCATACCATTCCAATTAATTTATTTGATTCAGGTGATTCGACCACAGCTAATCCATCAAAATCGTGATCACGCATTTTATCAAGTGCAATTTGGCAATTATCATTGATCGAAACTTTATCATAAAAAGGTGAAAGTAAATCACTGGCTACCAATAGATCTTTTAAGGAATCTTTTTCAAATAGATAATCTTTAATAGTGTTTGTGACAATTATACCTTTTAAATCATTTTGATCATCAACAACTGGAAATTTTCGGCCTCTTCCATGAATTACTTTATTTACAACTTCGTTAAAATTATCAGAAATATTTATTGAATCATATTCGGTTGAATAAACATCTTTTATAAAAATTGTTTCCATAATATTTGAAGCGGTACCTTCTTTTATATGGATATTTCGTAATACCAACTTTAAAGTATAAATTGATTCCCGGCTTAACTTTGAAGATAAAATTGTACTGATAACAACTGTTACCATTAAAGGTAAAATAATGTGATAATCATTAGTAAGTTCGAATACAATTATTATTGCAGTAACAGGTGCACGGGTTGTGCCCGCAACTAATCCGCCCATTGCAACCAATGCATAAGCTCCGGGACCCGCAGTTATATCAGGGAAGTATAAATGAACAAAATATCCAAAAAAAGCTCCAAGCATTGCTCCCATAAAAAGTGAAGGTGCAAAAATTCCGCCTGAGCCACCGCTTCCTAAAGTTATTGATGTTGCTAAAATTTTTACAAATATTAATCCTAATGCAATATACCAAATTGTCTTACCATGAAGAGCCGCATTTATTGTATCGTAACCAACGCCCATAACATCGGGGAAAATTAAAGCAATAATACCTATTGCTAATCCGCCAATAACAGGTTTTAAGTAATCCGGGAAATTAAGTTTTTCATCAAAATATTCTTCAGAATAATAAAGCACTTTTATAAATAGATAAGATACAATTCCTGATATTGCGCCAAGTAGAAAATAAAAACCAATTTCATAAGGTGAAACATATTCATAAGCTTTAACTGTAAAAGCGGCAAATCGGCCTTCAAATGAATGGGAAACAACAGTTGCCATTACTGATGAAATTACTATTGGTGAAAATTGTGCAACTGCAAAATCCATCAGAATTATTTCAACAGCAAATAAAGCTCCTGCAATTGGTGCATTAAAAGCAGCGGCAATACCTGCTGCAGCTCCGCATCCAACTAAAGTTTTTAATCTTGAGCTTGGAACTCTAAAAAATTGTCCGATTGTAGAACCTAAGCTTGAACCAATTTGAATTATTGGGCCTTCTCTTCCAACAGAACCGCCGGTACCGATTGTTATTGCTGATGCAATTGCTTTAATGAATGCAACTCGCGGTCTGATTGTTCCGCCTCTAAGCAAAATTGCCTGCATAACTTCAGGAACACCATGACCTTTAGCTTCAGGAGCAAAAAAGTATATTAGTGGTCCAACAATTAGTCCTCCAATTGCTGGAATTAAAATTACCCAATACCAAGGAGTATTAATTACATTCTCTAAATAGTTTCCATCGCCGGAAAAAGAGAGCAGTGAAATCGCTTCAATTAAAGCCCGAATTCCAATTGCAGCAAATCCTGCTAAAATACCAATGATAATTGCTACAATTATCATAAAAGTATGTTCGGTTAATTTAGCTTTGTTTACTAATTGGTTAGTTCTTTTTGATAAGCTTGTTAAAAGTTGTTTCAATTGTTTAATAAATCTTTAAAATTATTACAGTAAAGTTATTATTATGCGTTAAATGAATCAATTAATTAAAGTAAGAATATACTAAATAATATCTAATTCAATGAATTTAGTTTCCATTTTGCTTAATTTTCTTAATTCGTTAACATAAATCTTAAAAACATGTTCCCAATTACAAACGATGCTGTAATCTTTGGTATTCTTCTTTTTATACTCGCACTAATTTTTCATACTTCTAGCAGTAAAAGTAATTTTTGGCAAAATTTCTACAAATTTATTCCAGCACTATTATTGTGTTATTTTGTTCCCGGAATTGTAAACTCAGTTGGAATTATATCAGCGGATACATCCAAATTGTACTATGTGGCATCTCGTTTTCTTCTGCCCACAAGTTTGGTGCTGTTTACAATTGGTGTTGATTTTAAATCGATTTTAAAACTTGGTCCAAAGGCGATTACAATGACATTAACCGGAACTTTAGGAGTAATAATTGGCGGACCAATTGCTATATTAATTGTCTCCTTAATTTCACCGAATACAATTATTCATTCCGGACCTGAAGCTACTTGGAGAGGTCTTTCAACAATTGCAGGAAGTTGGATTGGCGGAGGAGCAAATCAGACTGCAATGAAAGAAGTCTTTCAAGTTTCTGATTCAATCTTCTCCGCAATTATTGCAATTGACGTTTTAACATACAGCATTTGGTTTGCAATACTTTTATATGGTGCCGGAATTAATGATAAAATAAATAAATTCTTAAAAGCCGATACTTCTTCATTAGAAATTGTTCAGAAAAGGTTGGAGGGAAATTCAGCAAATCAACTCCAGCTTTCTAATTTAGCTGATATTATTAAATTATTATCTATTGGATTTGGAGTTACTGCTGCAGCACATTTTTTGGCAGATATTATTGCTCCATTTTTTGCCAATAACTTTCCTGAGCTGGAAAAATTTAGCTTAACTTCAGATTTTTTCTGGATGGTTGTAATTGCTACAACTGGCGGACTAATAATAAGTTTTACAAGATTTAGAGAATATGAAAACAAAGGTGCCTCAAAACTTGGAAGTTTATTTTTGTATATTCTTATTTCTACAATTGGTATGAACATGGACATATTTGGATTCTTTCAAAATTTTGATTTACTTCTAATTACTTCAATCTGGATTACATTTCATGCAGTTTTATTGATCATAGTTGGAAAAATTATAAAGGCCCCTTACTTTTTTATTGCAGTTGGAAGTCAGGCAAATATTGGCGGAGCCGCTTCTGCTCCAATTGTTGCAGCTGCAATTCATCCAAATTTAGCTACGGTTGGCGTATTACTTGCAGTTTTGGGTTATGCGCTAGGCACATACGGAGCTTGGCTTTGTGCAGTTTTAATGTCAATAGTTTCTTAAAAAGGTAAATGATATGAAAATATTTCTTCTAGCTCTTCTCTTTTCAAATTTAATGTTTTCTCAATCAGTTAATTTTAAAGGCAAATTTGCCCAAGGAAATTTAATTTTTGGGAAAGCAGATAATGTCAAAGAAATTATGCTGGATTCATTAAATATTGATTTTGATAAAAAAGGCAACTTTGTTTTTGGTTTTGATAGAGATGATACATCGACTCATTTGCTCCAAATTAAATTAGAAAATAAAACTATTGTTAGAAAAATTAAGCCGGAAACGACTGAATATAATATTCAACGAATTAATAGAATGGAGCAAAAATATGTTACTCCTCCCAAAACTGAATTAGACAGAATTGCTAAAGAAAGGGAGATTTCTAAAAAAGCCAGAGAAAAAATAGGTGATGAAAAAACTAGTTTATTTACATCGGGGTTTGTAAAACCAATAAATCATGGAAGAATATCCGGAGTGTTTGGAAGTCAGAGAATATTAAATGGTGTGCCTAAAAATGCTCATAATGGTTTAGATATTGCAGTCCCAAGAGGAACTCCGGTAAAAGCAATGACAGATGGTGTGGTAAGACTTTCTGCAGATAATTTTTATTATTCAGGTAATTATATTCTTCTTGATCATGGGCATGGATTGAATTCATTTTATCTTCATTTGAGCAAAAGTTTGGTTAAAGAAGGACAAAAAGTTAAAAAGGGCGAAATCATTGGAGAGGTCGGCACAACCGGCAGATCAACCGGTCCGCATTTGCATTGGGGAGTTCAATGGTTCAATAAAAGAGTAGATCCAAATTCTGTGTTCATATTTAATAATTAGGGAAAAATGAAATTATTAATTTTCTACGTTGATAAATTTGCTTTTGAGACAAACAAAAAAGGTCTTGAATCGGCTGAAGAAATTGAGATAAAAAATTCAATTGAGAATGCAGTAATTGGATTTATTCATGTTGAAGAAAAAGATGAAGAAAATCAAAATTATGTTGAAACTAAACTTGTTAAAAATTTAAAATGGGCAGCCAGAAAGAACGAAACAAATAAAATTGTTTTACATTCATTTAATCATTTATCAAACAGCAGTGCTAATCCAGAATTTACTTTACAGATTTTTAACAATGTAGAAGAGAGATTAAAAAGTTCTGAATATGAAACTTCGCAAACTCCATTTGGGTATTTTCTTAATATTGAAATGCATGCACCGGGTAAGCCTTTAGCAAGAATTTTTAAGGAATTTTAAATGGAATTAACACCTGATCAATGGGCCGCTGTTTTAGTTTGGGGAATTATAATTTTATCTGTTGCTGGAATAATCCTATATATCTCAAATCCTAATTTAAGATTGAAAAGTAAGAAAATACTTCCACCTACAACAACTATATATGGAGCTACACACGAATTCCAACCCTTAGAAAGAAGAGAAGCAATAGAGCATTTAAACGAAGAGCAATCGGGTAAAAAAATGCAGGAAGATGAAACTGGGGAACCTGAAGAAAAATAATTTTTATTTCAATTCTGATTTTAAACTTACCTTAAAACAAGATAAAAAGTACATTATTAAAAATATTATTAGTTTTTTATTTGGGTATTTTTACTAAAATAATTTTAACTTTAAAAAACAATACTTGACACATATTCATTTTTTTTTACATTAATATCCAAATATGCTATTAACACAAAACTTGGATGTGAAAATGCTGAAAAAAATATTTTCTTCATTTTTTGTTTTTGTTATGATTTTAACTACATCTTCACTAATTGCGCAAGCAGAGCAAAATAAACTTTCATTAAATAATAATTTTGATTTTCAAAAGGATACATCTTTAACAGCAATAGTAAACGAACAAAAATATTCAACCACAAATTTTATGTTACAAGGTTTAGCTGGCTATGGTTTTGGATTTGGATTAGCATCTTTAACTTATAATAGCGTATTGAAAAATAGTTATAGTCATAATGATGGTAAAAGAAACTTAATGATATCATCATTATTGTTATATGTTTTTGGTTCAGCTGGGGGAGTTTCTTTGGTTGCTAGTATAGAAAATAAAAATATTTCATTTTTAAAAACATTAGGTTATTCTGCGTTAGGAGGAGGAATTGGACTATTTTTGTATGCAGCATTATGGGAACAAAATTCTTCAAACGAACTAGGTTTTACAATGATTCTAGCACTGCCAACCATTTTTTCAATGCTATATTCAAATTATATTTGCGATTGGCCGATCAATAGTGATGAAAATATTATTCCCAAAATATATTCTCAAAAAGATGTACTAGATTATTCTAAAACTTTTAATGTAGAAATAATAAATTTTATATTTTAGCTAATTTATTTTAACAATAATAATTCAATTTTTGAAGAATATGCAAAATTAAATGCTCATTTGTTTAAAGTTGGCTTTAGGTTTAATTTGTAAATATTAAAAAAACTTGCAAACAATTAGAATAAAAATGTACAGATATTCGAAATATATGTTTATAGTATTTTTATTCTTATATATGCAAGTATATTCTCAAGAAAAATTTACTATTTCTTTAGGCCTTGGATTTGTAGAGTTCTTTAATGTTGGAACTCGCTATCAAATAGACCAAGTTCAATTAGGAGTAAATGTTGGAGCATGGCCAAACTCAGAACTTTATTCTTACTCCGGAGATTTTCGATTTCACTTTGGAGACACATCACAATTTACAAACCTTAAGTGTTGGTTTATGCTATTTGGAATAAATAGTGTTCAAAATAAAGCATCAAATAGAAATTCAATAACTCATTTCTTTAAGACAAAAATAGGTCGTGATATTAATATTTCAAAAAATGCTGGCATTAATCTTAGTGCTGGAATATTGTTTCCTTTAACAAACAACGATAAAGATAGTCCAAGAGAACCAGACGGAGGGGGAGTATCTGTTTCTATTTTACCAAGTATTGGTTTTGAATTTTTTATAAGGTTCTAGCTTTACAGAACGAACATGCATAAATTTCATTTTTTAAAACCTCCAAGGTTTTCTGAATAAAAAATGGCAGGGCAGGTAAGTTAAAACCTCGGAGGTTTATCTTTTTTAATTAAATGTTAATTCACATATCTCACTTTGTAAATTAAAATTGCTTCACTATCTTTTTCTACCGGTACTGTAAATGAAATTGTTTGAGCATTTTTCTTTTCATATTTAAGAGAGCTATTAAGAATTTCCCAATTAACTCCCAGATTTCTTTCTACTTCAACATTAATTTTTTCATTTTTTCTATTTGTTAATTTTACTTCAAAAGATTGTTCATAAACTCTATCAGTTATTTTTTTATGTTCAACTTGTCTTTCTTCAGCAACTATATCAAAAGCATCACCAATTTTTAATTTTACAGTTTCATTTTTTGGTGTATGATCTATTAAATCTTCACCAACAAACTCAATAGATTCACCATCAGATTTATAAACTCTTACTTTACCTTTTGGCATAGGAACACCAAGATTTTGCTCTTCTTTATTAGAAAATTCAACAATTACATTTACTTTACCTTGAGTATTATATCCATTTGATCTGTAGAAGTATTTTTTATTTGCATCAACATTATGCGATTCAAAAAGTGAAATTTGCTTTGTTTCATTTTGTGCTAAAGTTGTTGGTCGCTGCAAATTATAAATATGATATTCAAAAAATTCTTTTTCCTCAAATTGAGGTGCAACAGCCTCAGACATTACCATATCATTAAATCCTCTTCCTTTATAAAGTCTTCTATCATCCTGAACTCTGTTAACATCACCAGCTACTAATTTTAATTTTGCATTCTTATAAGTAGTGCCTGAATTATTATCTATACTTACCCAAGAATTTAAATCTAATTTTGAATCGTCTTTATTTAATACTGCCACATATTCGGCGTGCCAATTCATACCCTGAGTTTGATAAGAAATTTCTACATCTTGATCGCCGGATTTTGGTGAAATTACCTGCCAAACTAAAGTGGGTTTCGTAATCAAACCATCCGGTAATGATCCAACAGAAAATCTATATTTGCTAACATTCGGAATCATTAATAGTCCGCCGTCTTTCTTTTCAAGAACCACTTGTCCGCCAAGAGATGATAATAATTTACCTTCTACTAATTCATTATTTTCACTAAATAGACTAATATCTTTATCAATATACTTTTGTAGAATTTTATCTAAACTCACTAAATCATATTGGTAATTTTGTTCAATAACTTCACCGTTAAGTTTAATGTGCACGCTGGTTGGATCAATTTGTTGGGCTACGTCCGTAATGCTTATTTGCTGATTGCCGGATTTTAAATTGATTTCTCTTGTATCTTTTACAACACCTAAATTATTGTTGTACACCGTAACAGCAATCTCTTTTTGATTAACTTCTTGTCCATTTCCTTTTGATGGTACAGCCAATGTTAAAGCAGAAAAAAATAATGCTAAATGTTTCATTTATGGCTCCTTATAATTCATGTTATTTGCTAATATCTTTAACTTAACAAATGTTCAAATGTTCCTTATTAAGCTCAAAATTGTCCTCAAACTTTTGTATCTTTAAATATCCTTTCTACAAAATATTGAGATTTTAGTAATCAAAAAAGGAATTTCATGTTAGATTCAATTAAACTTTCCGTTACATTACAAGTTGAACCCAAAGTTGTTTATAATGCATGGCTTGATAGCAAAGAACATTCAGCATTTACCAATACCAAAGCAGAAATAGAAAAAAAAGTCGGCAGTAAATTTTCAGCCGGAGATGGTTATATCAGCGGTCAAAATGAATTGCTGCATATGAACAAAAGAATAGTTCAGTCATGGCGGACAACTGATTTTAATGATGAAGACAATGATTCAAATCTTGAAATACTTTTTGAAAAAGTGAATAAGGGAACAAAAGTTTCAATTGTTCATACCAATTTGCCAAAAGATTCCGGCAAATATTATAGGAAAGGCTGGAAAGATCATTATTTTAAGCCAATGAAAGAATATTTTGAGGAAAGCAAATAGTATCAAAATTAATTTTCATCATTTTAGAAATAATTAAAATTTATTACACTCACATAACTCTTCAAAATTTTTGAATTCCAATTAGTTTAAACTATTCTGTTAAATTGATATTTTTATAATAATTATAATTTATTGTAAGGAAGCTCTATGAAAAAATTAGAAGGTAAAATTGCGTTTATTACAGGTGCAACTTCCGGCATTGGTAAAGCTTGTGCCTATGCTTTAGCTGAGCAGGGATCAAATCTTATTTTAAGTGCTAGAAGAACCAATTTAATTGAAAAAATTGAAGAAGATATTAAAGCTAAATATAATGTGAAAACCTATGCTCTTAAAATTGATGTAAGAAATCAAAAAGAAGTAGAATGGGCTGTAAATTCTTTGCCCGAAAAATGGAAAAATATTGATATTCTGATAAATAATGCCGGTTTAGCTAAAGGTATGAATAAATTATATGAAGATGATATTGAAAATTGGGAAGAAATGATTGATACAAATGTTAAAGGATTATTATATGTTACCAGAGCAATTGTGCCCGGAATGGTTGAAAGAAAAAATGGACATGTAATAAATATTGGTTCAACTGCTGGACATGAGGCTTATCCCAAAGGTCACGTTTATTGTGCAACAAAACATGCCGTTGATGCAATAACTAAAGGACTTAGAATGGATGTGGTTGATAAGAATATACGAGTCAGCACTGTTGATCCGGGAGCTGTTGAAACAAATTTTAGCAACGTACGTTTTTCCGGTGATAAAGAGCGAGCCAAAAGTATGTATAAAGGAATTATTCCTTTAATTGCGGAAGATGTTGCAGAAGCAGTTTTATTTTGTGCAACCAGACCACCGCATGCAAATATTGCAGAAATTATTATGATGCCTACTCAGCAAGCAAGTGCGTTGGTATTCCATAGAGAAGAAAAATAATATTAAATAAGTAACAAATGATGGAGAGATAGTTTAAAAAATTAATAAAATAATGATAAATCTCCTGAACCTTCTCTAATAATTTCAATTTCATCGCCGCTTAAATCAACAATGCTCGAAGGTACTCCGGTTAGCGCTCCCATTGAAAGCATTAAGTCGACACTATTATTAAATACAGTTCTAATTTCTAAAGGATCAAACAAAGTCTCACCTTTTCTAGTTGTTGCACTTGTACTTACAATAGGATTACCTAATTCAAATGCTAAAGTTCTAGCAATTTCGTTGTTTGGGACTCTAATACCAACAGTTTTTCTCTTTGTCCACAATTTTTTTGGTACTTCTTTGGCAGCAGGTAATACAAATGTATAAGGTCCGGGTAAAAGTTTTCTCATTGATTTATAAGCAAAATCAGAAACCTTGGCATATTTTGAGATATCTTTTAAATCCGAGCAAAGAAAGCTGAAAAGTTTTGTATCCGTCTCATTTTTAATCATATAAATTCGCTCAACTGCTTCCTTATTAAAAATATCGCATCCTAAACCATAAACTGTATCAGTAGGATAAATTATAACGCCGCCTTCTTTTAGAGTTTCAACAGCTTTGGATATATATCTTTTTTGCGGATTATCCGGGTGAAGTTCATAGTATTCCATAATAGGTCCTTAAATTTTTTCTATGCTTAACAAATATCCTAATCTATTGCGCTAACTAACAAAATTATTGAATAAACTCCAATTAAAATCGGAAATTAATTTTGGATAGTTAGATTGGCATAATACTATAATTGCTTATATTTACGTTTGGTGTTTTTGAAAACAAGGAAAGTATAATGAAAAAAGATCTTGCAGTGGTTGCTGTCAGCGGGGGATTGGATAGCTGTATTACAACTGCAATTGCAAATAAGGATTATAATTTAGCTTTAGTACATATAAATTACGGACAAAGAACTGAATCTAAGGAGTTGGAATCATTTCATAAGATTGCTGAATTCTATAAAGTTGAAAAAAAATTAGTTATTGATTTTACACATTTTCAAAAAATCGGCGGATCATCATTAACTGACAAATCTATTTTAATTAGTAAAGCGAATTTTGAAAATACTCAAGTTCCTTCATCTTATGTTCCATTCAGAAATGCAAATATTTTATCGGCCTGTGTAAGTTGGGCAGAAATTATCAATGCAAAAGCTGTTTTTATTGGTGCAGTTCATGAAGATTCCTCAGGTTATCCCGATTGTCGTCCAGAGTTTTTTAAATCTTTTGAAGAGACTGTCAACTTAGGTACAAAGCCGGAAACTTTTATAAAAATTGAAACACCAATAATTAACTTAAATAAGAAAGAGATAATAAAACTTGGAATGGAACTTAAAGCCCCTTTAGAATTAACATGGTCTTGCTACAGTGATGAAGATGAAGCTTGCGGAGTATGCGATAGCTGCGCATTAAGATTACGTGGTTTTCAGAGTCTAAAGGTAGTTGATCCAATTCCATATAAAGAAATACCAAATTACTTAGATAAAAATTGAGGATATTAAATGGAAGATAAACGAAAATTACTGGAAACATTTGAAAATGAATATCAAGATAGAGATTATTTAATTGAACATACCGCACCTGAATTTACTTCAGTTTGTCCTAAAACCGGTCAACCCGATTTTGCCGAAATTATATTAGAGTATATTCCAAATAAGTTGTGTGTTGAATTAAAATCATATAAAATATATCTCAACTCATTTAGAAATGATGGCATTTTCTATGAGAGTGTTACAAACAAAATTTTAGATGATCTTGTAGCTGTTACAAAACCAAGATATATGAAAATCACTGCAGAATTTAATGCACGCGGTGGAATCACTTCTGTAGTAGAAGTTGAATATGCAAAAGATTCAGAGATCAACAGTTTAAATTAATTTTAAAATAAAATGAAAAACAATTTTCATTTATTTAATATTTGTGATTTCTTATCTGAATCCATTCATTGGATTGAAATGATTTTGTTAATTCATACTTCATATCTTGCATTTATAAAATGCAGAAGATTACTTCTTTACAAGTATATGGCAATGCTCTAAATTCCTTAATTAATAAATTGATATTAAAATAACTTTTTAATAAAAAAAAGGAATTTATTATGGCTATGAAAAAAATAACAAAAAGAAGTTGGGCAGAACCATATAAAATTAAAGTTGTTGAACCTTTAAAAATGACCACTCTTGCTGAAAGAGAAAAGGCCGCTCGCGAAGCAGGCTACAACACTTTCCTCTTAAAATCAGAAGACGTTTATATTGATCTGCTCACTGATAGCGGAACAAATGCCATGAGTGACAATCAATGGGCAGGAATGATGATTGGCGATGAAGCATACGCTGGAAGTAAAAATTTCTATTATCTATGGGATAATATTAAGAAATATTACGGACACCCATATTTTGTACCAACTCATCAAGGCAGAGCCGCCGAACACATGATCTCAAAAATTCTAATTACTCCCGGGGATTTTATTCCTGGGAATATGTACTTTACAACAACAAAATTGCATCAAGAACTTGCCGGTGCAACTTTTATTGATGTGATTATTGATGAAGCTCATGATCCATATAGTGAACATCCATTCAAAGGAAATATTGATATTCAAAAATTAGAAGACTTAATTAAAAAAGTAGGAGCAAAAAAAATACCTTATGTAAGTATGGCTGGACCTGTAAATATGGCAGGCGGACAGCCATTCTCAATGACAAACCTCAAAGAAGTTAAAAAGGTTTGTGATAAACATGGAATTCAACTTTGGTTTGATGCAACTCGTGCTGCCGAAAATGCATATTTTATTCAGGAAAGAGAAAAAGGATTTAAAACTAAATCAATTGAAAAAATATTTTACGAAATGTGTTCATACTTTGAAGGAATTTGGGTAAGTGCTAAAAAAGATTTGATGGTAAATATTGGTGGTATAATTGCAACCAAAAATAAAAAAGTATACGAAGAAGCAAGAAACATGGTTGTAGTTTATGAAGGACTCCATACATATGGCGGTCTTGCCGGTAGAGACATGGAAGCTATGGCAAGGGGAATTGAAGAAATGCTGGATTATAATAATCTTCATGCCAGAGTTGGTCAGGTAAGATACTTTGGTGAAGAATTGGCAAAATATGGTATTCCTTTTGTTAAACCAATTGGCGGGCATGCTGTCTTTTTGGATGCCAAAAAGTTTTTACCTCATGTAAAACAAGATCAATTTCCTGCTCAAACTTTAGCGGCAGAAATTTATATTGATTCAGGAGTTAGAACAATGGAAAGGGGAATTGTTTCTGCAGGCAGAAACAAAGAAACCGGAAAACATAATTACCCAAAATTAGAATTAGTCCGCTGTACATTCCCTCGCAGAGTATATACACAAGCTCATATTGATGTAACAGTTGAATCAATTGCAAGTGTATATCAAAAAAGAAAATCAATTAAGGGTCTGAAAATGATATATGAGCCCAAATATTTGAGATTCTTCCAAGCAAGATTTAAGAAAATTTAGTATCATAAAATACATTAAAATTAAAAATTCCCGTTTAACCTCACTTTATAGGTAAGCGGGAATTTGTATATTTAAGCTTTGTTTTAAGTAAATTACATAAATGGATAATTCAATAAATTATAAAGAAATATTTTTATCAGAAAGAGAAAAACTTTTTAGTAATAAAGAGCTATTTAATAATTCATATCAGTTTTGCATAAAACACAGTTTGTTAGTTGAAGAATTTATAATAAAATTAATTCAGCCAAAAAATTTCTCGTGTGTAATGGCAGCTGTTGGTGGATTTAGCCGCAGAGAACTTTCTCCTTTTTCTGATATTGATTTGATGTTTATTTTCCCATCTTTAAAAGGTCATGAGTCTGAGATTCAGCATTGTGTCACAACTTTATGGGATGCCGGAATTGAAGTTTCTCACACCGTAAGAGAATTTTCTGATATTGAAAAATATTTAAAAGAAGACCTTCACGCGTTTACACAATTTTTTGAAACAAGATTCTTGTTGGGTAGTAAAAATTTATACGATGAATGGAATGCAAAATTATTCCAGATTATTGAAAAGTCGAATAAATCAAAATTAGTTTATGAATTGTTTGAAGATGTTGAGGCAAGGTATATAAAATATGGGAGATCACCAAAAGTACTTGAGCCTAATGTTAAATTTACCGGCGGTGGTTTGCGAGATATTCATGCTGTTGAATGGATGTATGCAATAAAAAATCAAAAACTTCTTTCACGCCAAGATGAAATAACACAAACAGAAGTTTTTATTAAAGAACTTCTTGATAATGGTGTGATAAATAGAAAAGCTTATAAAAGATTATATGATAGTTATAAAAATGTTTTGCGTGCTAGAAATATGCTTCATTTAGTTGAAGGAAGAAAAAATGACCGACTTGAATTTATTCAGCAGGAACAAATAGCAGAAAAGTTAGGTTATCCAAAATCTGACTGGAAAGAATTTATGTATGAATATTTCAGATCGTCAACAATTCTTAACCGTTTTTCAAAAACGATGCGCAAAAGATATAAGCAGGAATTTTCTACAAAACTTTCTGATTATCTTTTAATTAATCTTGATGATGATTTTGAAATTAAAGGGGACATATTAAGATTTAAAAATGATAGATTGCTGAACATTTCTGATATTATGCGTGCATTTTATTACCGTGGACTTAATGATGCCAGCTTTGAACAAAACTTAAGATCGTTAATTATTGAAAGTATTCATTTAATAGAAGAAACTAATCCGCCTGAAGCAACAAGCTCAGTATTTTTTAGGGAATTGCTAAGGTTGCCTTCAAATGTAGGCAAAACACTTCTTGCAATGAACGAGTTCTCTTTTCTAGATATACTTTTACCTGAATTCAAAAGCTTGAATGGTTTTTTTCAACCCGGAGTTTATCATTGTTATACTGCAGATGAACATACATTAATTGCACTTCAAAATTTGGAAAATCTAAGTGAAGAAGATAATCATCTTGCAAGATTATTTAAATCATTGCATTCCAGAGATTTGTTGTATATGGCTGTTTTGCTGCATGATATTGGTAAGCCAATTAGTATTGCAGGGCACGAAATAATTGGAGCTGAAATTGTAAATAGCATAATGCAAAGTTTAGGATACGGACAAAGTGAAATTTTATTGGTTCAGTTTTTAGTTAAACATCATTTGGATATGGAGCAAATTGCTTTCAGACGTGATTTGAATGATCCTACAACATTAGATAATTTTATTTCCATTTTCCCTTCTATAAAAGCTTTAGATCACCTTTACTTATTGAGTTATGCAGATCTTTCCGCTGTAAATCCAAAAGTTTGGACACAATGGAAAGCAGAACTTTTAAAGGAATTATACACAAAAGCAAAATCTATGTTACAAGAACAGCTTTCTGGAGAGGAATTAATAAGTGCAAAATCTAATGCAGTAATTAATGATCAGGACTTTTCTAGTGACAATATAATGGTTGAACATTTAGATCAAGTTGATAACTTAAGTTATGTTTTTCATTTTACACAAGAAGAAATTAATCAGCACATTGAAGAAATTGAAAAAGGTTCAAAAGTTTCTGTTTTCTTTAAAGAAAGTGAATCATTTACAAATATTACAGTTGTAACTAAAGATTCTGAAAAACTATTGGCCAGGCTTTGCGGTGCACTTGCAATTAATGATCTAAATATACACGACGCAAAAATCTTTACAAGGAAAGATGGAATAATTATCGACAGTTTTAATGTATCAGATTTTAGAACCAATGAGTTAATTAGCAATAATAAATATTCATCAATTGAAAAAACTATTGCTAAATCTATTGTTGGTGACCTGAATATTGAAAAGGAATTTGAAAAAGTTAAATCAAAATGGAAAAGAATTATTAATAATAAAATAATTTCTCCGGATAAAATTGAAATTGATTTTGAAGAACATGATAAGTTTACAATTATTGATATTTACGCTCCCGATAAAATTGGTCTTCTCTATTCAATTACACATAAAATGGCTGAGCTAGGTTTAACAGTTGCTTTCGCTAAAATTTCCACCAAAGTAGACGGTGTTTTAGATGCTTTTTACATTCAAAAAAATAATGGCGAAAAATTAAGAAAAAGTGAATACGGATTTATTAACTCAGAATTAACGGAAGAAATTAAAAAAATATTATAGTCTTATGAATTTTATGAATAACTCTAATCCAATCGGAATATTTGATTCAGGTATTGGAGGTTTAACAGTTGTAAAAAGTTTAGATTCAAGTTTAGCAAATGAAAATATAATTTACTTTGGTGATACAGCCAGAGTTCCTTATGGATCAAAATCTAATTCCACTGTAATTGAATACTCAAAACAAGATGCAAAATTTTTACTTAGCAAAAATGTAAAAATGATTGTGGTGGCATGTAATACTGCTTCTTCAATTGCGTTGGAAAGCTTACGGAAAGAATTTGAAATTCCAGTTGTTGGCATGATTGATCCGGGAGCAAAAGCCGCAATAATGGCGACTAAAAATAAAAAAATTGGAGTAATTGGAACTGAAGCAACAGTTTCAAATAAGGCATACTCTAATGCATTATTAAAACTTGATGATTCAATAAATGTGTTTGAAAAAGCATGCCCTCTTTTTGTTCCGCTTGCAGAAGAAGGTTGGACGGACCATAAAGCAACAATATTAATTGCAGAAGAATATCTAAGTGAATTAAAAAAGGAAAAAATTGATACTCTAATTTTGGGTTGTACGCATTATCCAATTTTGAGAAATGTAATACAAGAAGTTATTGGCAAAAATGTTCAGCTTATTGATTCTGGTTCAGCTGCATCTGTTGAAGTTGAAGCATATTTAGCAGGAAGAGGAATTAAAAATACTTCGAATAATATTGGAACTCATCAATATTACGTGAGTGATGTGCCCAAAAAATTTAAGCAAATTGCTGAAAGATTTTTAGGCAGGGAAGTTGATCATGTTAATAAAATAGACTTGGAAGAGTTAAAAATTATTTAGAATTTTTATTCTTATAAAAATAAACTCCGCTTATTGATTTGCTGTCAACAATTTTTCCATCATCAATCATTTTATCTATTTCATCAAGTGTAAATTCAAATACTTCCATTCCAAATTCACCTTCTTCTCTGTTGTGATTTCCTTCAATTAAATTTTCTGCTAAGTAAATATGAAGAATTTCATCACAAAATCCCGGTGAAGTATAAATTCTACCAAGTTTTGAAATATTATTTGAAGTATAACCGGTTTCTTCTGTTAATTCACGAGTTGCACAAATAAATGGATCTTCACCTTTTTCTAATTTGCCCGCCGGAAGTTCATACATCCATTCATTAAAAGGATAACGGTATTGTTTAACAAATATTATTTTTCCTTCGTCAGTAACTGGAACAACAACAGCTCCGCCGTTATGTAAAATAACTTCTCTTACTCCCGCATTCCCGGAATCATATTCAATTTGATCTACTTTTATATCAAATACAATACCCTTAAAAATTACGTCAGATTTCTTAATAGAAAAATTCATTAAAATTCCTTTTAGTTAAAATTGTTGATATGCAAGAAGCAATTTTACTTTACACTATTAATCATAATATTGTGTTAGTTCACTTCCCAAATATTTTATTACTGCGGTTATTACACCAAGATCATCTAAGTATCCAATCAGTGGAGCTATATCGGGAATAGAGTCTATTGGGAAAATAAAATAAACCAATGCCCCAACAACAATTGATTTTCTATACCAAGGTATTGAGCTATCTAAAAAATAATTATAGAGAGCCTTTATATCTTTTGTAAAAGAGAGTTTTTTACCAACCTTTTCAACTTTCTCCCACAAATTTTCTTCAATGTAATCTTTACCTTCGTTATACTTATCATGGGATTGATAATCAGAACTGAGATCAGTTATTGCATCTTCCATATAATCATGTTCTTCAATCTCGGTGATATCGGCATTTTGTTTATAATCTTCCATTAGCACACCTATAAATAATTACAAAATTAAGGAATATTTACAACTTTTTTATTTTTATCCAACCAATCATAAATTGTATTCCACCATAATTTGGCATTTTGCGGTTTGGTTACAAAATGTGTTTCATCAGGATAATATAACAATTTACTTTCTACATTCATTTTTTGCAAGGCTGTAAATAATTCCATAGCTTGGCCAAATGGAACTCTGAAATCAAAAGCTCCGTGAACTACAAGCATTGGAGTTTTAAAATTTTCAACAAACATATGAGGAGACCATTTTTGATATAATTCTCTATTTTCCCAAGGTGCTCCTCCATTTTCCCACTCTGGAAACCATAACTCTTCAGTTGTTCCGTACATACTTTCCAAATTAAAAACTCCGGCATGAGAAACTAAGGCATTAAATCTGTCAGTGTGACCTTCAATCCAATTTATCATATAACCGCCGTATGAAGCTCCGGCTGCAAAAGTATTTTCTTTATCAATATACTTATAATTTTGAATTGCATAATCATATGAATTCATTAAATCAATATATGGTTTACCTCCCCAATCTTGAGAAATTTGATCAGTGAATTTTTGACCATAACCAGTACTTCCTCTAGGATTTGGAGCAACTACAACATAACCTTTGGATGCAAACATTTGCAAATTCCATCTATAATGAAAATCATCTTCCCAATGTCCTTGAGGTCCGCCGTGAATGAGAAACATCATTGGGTATTTTTTGTTGTGATCAAAAAATGGAGGTTTGACCAATATTGATTGGACTTTTACATCTTCTGCACCAGATGCCCAAAATGTTTCAACTTCATTCATTTCTATTTGTGATAGAAGATTATTATTTACATCGGTAATTCTTCTAAAATTTGTTTTATCTGTATTTATTGCAAAAATTTCATGAGGCAAGGTTGATCTTTGATTTTTAAAAAATAAGGTTTTTCCATCATTTGAAATTTGTAATGAAGATGCTACAACTTTTTCAATTACTGTTGATATTAGCTTTGTGTTTAAATCCAATACATAAATTGAATTATAAATCTGATTTGCAGCGGTAAAGTAGATTGATTTAGAATCCTTTGACCAAATTAATTCTTCAGCTGAAATATCATAATCGCCGGTTAAATTTTGAGTTTGATCTGTTAATCTATTGAATAACATTATTCTTTTTTTATCAGCTTCAAAACCGGCCCTTTCCATTGAATTGTAAGCAATGTATTTACCATCCGGTGAAAATACCGGTTGAGTATCATTTCCTTCGCTTTCTGATATTTTCTTATAAGGTACAGCTGAATTGTCACTAACATTTGAAAGTTTCATAATGAAAATATCATTATTAGTGCTTGTTGCAAGAAAATCAGTTTCATTCATTGTAAAAGCAATTTCATCACTGAATGGTGAAAATGAATAATCATTTGAACTGCCCAAAGCTAATGGCGGTGCATCATATTTACTATTTAAAAGCAAATCTGTAAAAACATTGTTCTCTTTATTGTAAATAAATAAATGACTTATTTTTGGTCCGCGCCAATCATTCCAATGTCTATACATTAATTCAGTAAATATTTCTGCTTTAACTTTGTCTTGTTCCTTTGCTATATCTTTTTTTTTATTGCATTCTTGTGTAGAACAATCAGCATAAACTTTTGCGGGAAATAAAACTAAATTTTCATCAATTGAATATTCAGCTCCACTAACACCGGAATAAAAATCAGTAATTTGCTTTTCATTTTTCCCGTCAATTCCACATTCATAAAGCTGATTGTCTTTTATGAATGAAATTTTATTGCCTCCATCAATAAATTGTGGTGAAGAAACAGATTCTTTAAATAACTTTGAATTTGTACCATCAATATTGATCATCCAAATATCAGTTTTACCTTTATTTTCATCCATGCTGTATTTGGTTAACTCAAAAATAATTTTGCCTGAATTTTGATTGACATCAAAACTTCCAATTCTTGCCATATTCCATAAATCTTCAACTGTAATTGCTCTTTTTGCTTGAGCAAAACATAATGAGGTAAATAAAGCTAAACTAATTAAGATTATTATTTTTTTCATTTTATTCTCGTAATTACATTTTCATTTATTGTACAAATTTACAAAAGCAATTTGAAAGATTAGTATATAAAAATAATTCAATTATAAACTATTTAAAATATTTTGCGATAGTTTTAGTCGTAAAAAAGACAAATAATTCTTAATTAAACTTTCCCCCGAGGTAAAATGGCGCTTATTGAATGGAGTAATAATCTTAATACCGGTGTTGATGAAATTGACAATCAGCATAGAAAACTTGTAGAGATTATTAATAGACTTAATGACTCAATTATTACAAAAACATATGGAGAAACAATTAACAATATATTTATAGAACTAGTAGATTATACTAAATATCATTTTGAGTCTGAAGAAAAAATTATGAGAGAAGTCGGATATGAAGACTTTGAAAATCATAAAAAACAACACGAAAAATTTGTAGACAGATTAATTAGATTAAAGCACAGAACTTTAGAAGCATCCAGAGAAACGGCAATAGATCTCTGCAGTTTTCTTTCCGGTTGGATTGTAGCTCATATTTTACACAGTGATAAACATATCAGCGAGTACGTAAAAAGCTCACAAAAATCATTTAATAAACAAATTTTTACAATATAAAATTTTAAATGAGAAACTCATTTTGAACTAATTGTTCAAGAGTTTCTCTTTTCCTAATAATATAGAACTTTTCATTATCTACTAAAACTTCGGCAGGTTTAAGTCTGGCATTATAGTTTGATGCCATAACCATTCCATAAGCTCCTGCTGACATAACCGCAAGTAAATCATTTGGTTTAACTTTTTTTATTTTTCTGTGTTTACCAAGAAAATCGCCGCTTTCACAAACCGGACCCACAATATCAGCAGTAAATTCTTCATTTATTGAAATATTTACTGGTTGAATATGATGGTAAGCTTTATAAATACTTGGTCGTAATAATTCTGTCATAGCTGCATCTGCAATGATAAAATTTTTATCTAAATTATTTTTAACATATAAAACTTCTGATAGCAAACAGCCGCTATTTGCAGTTAAATATCTTCCCGGTTCAATAAATATTTCACAATCTGTTTTCTTAAGTATTGGTATTACCGCATCAGCATATTCTTTAGCTGTAAATGGTTTTTCATCTAAATATTTTATTCCCATTCCGCCACCTAAATCAATGTGGGTAAGACTAATTCCTTTGGCTTTTAATTCCTCAACCAGTTTTACTAACTTTTCAGCTGCCTCAATATAAGGTTCAATTTTAGTTATTTGCGAACCAATATGCATATCAATTCCAAGAAGCTGAATGTTTCCCAATTTGGCTGCTTTTGTAAATATTTCAATTGCAGTAGTTTCATCTATGCCAAATTTATTTTCGGCTAATCCAGTAGAAATATATGGATGTGTCGCAGGATCAACATTTGGATTTACTCTTATTGCAATTGGCGCAATTTTTCCCAACTTTTTTGCAATGCTATTTATAAGTTCAATTTCACCATAAGATTCAGCTTTTATTAGTTTTAATTCATTTTCAAGGACTAATTCAATTTCATCCTTAGTTTTTCCAACACCGGAAAAAATTAAATTTTTTGGATTAGCACCAGCCTTTAAAGATCTATAAAATTCACCGGCAGAGTTTACATCAATACCAGCACCTAAGTCATTAAAGAGTTTTATTATGTTTATATTATAATTTGCTTTACATGCATAATATATTTTATGAGGAATATTTTCAAATGCATTATTAAGCTCCTTGTATCTATCAATCATAAATTTTTTACTATACACAAAAACTGGAGTTGCTACTTCTTGAGCAATTTTTTCTAAACTGACATTTTCGCAAAATAATTTGTTTTCTTTGTAGGTAAAATATTCGGAATCAAAAAGCTGCATAAATCCTCTGAAATTTGTAAAAATTAAAAGTTAAAGATATAAAAATCATCTAATAACTAATCACTATTAATTATAGAATCTTGCTAAACCACCTTGATTTTGATAGCTTTACAAATTGTATTTTTTAAGTATTTGTTGAGAAAAAATGAAATATCCATTTAATGAAATTGAGAAAAAGTGGCAGACTTATTGGGATGAAAGCAATATAAATTCTACCAATCTTTCTGATTTAGAAAAAAAACTTTATACGTTGGTTATGTTTATTTATCCATCCGGATCAAAAACACATATTGGTCACTGGTATAATTATGCGCCAACCGATTCTTGGGCAAGATTCAGAAAGTTAAAAGGCTTCAATGTATTTGAACCAATGGGATACGATGCATTTGGTTTGCCTGCTGAAAACTACGCAATTAAAACTGGCGTTCATCCTCAAGACAGCACATTGCAAAATATTAAAGATATTCGTGATCAGTTAAAAACAATGGGATGCATGTACGATTGGAACGCAGAACTTATGACTTGTGTTCCGGAATATTATAAATGGAATCAGTGGCTTTTTCTAAAATTATATGAAAAAGGATTAGCATACAGAAAAAATGCTCCTGTAAATTGGTGTCCATCTTGTCAAACAGTTTTAGCAAATGAGCAAGTTCAAAATGACGGAACTTGTGAGCGCTGCAGTACAATTGTTGAGCAGAAAAATTTAACACAATGGTTCTTCAAAATTACAAATTATGCAGATGAACTTCTTGATGGTTTAGAAACAATTGATTGGCCGGAAAAAACAAAATCAATGCAAAAAAACTGGATTGGTAAAAGTTTCGGAGCAGAAATAAAATTTAAAATTGATAATTACAGTGAAAATATTGAGGTTTTTACAACTAGACCTGATACAATCTTTGGTGCAACTTATATGGTGTTGGCACCTGAACATAATTTAGTAGATAAAATTACGACTGCTGAACAAAAAGAAGCAGTAGAAGAATATAAAAATAAAGTTAAAAATTTATCTGAAATTGATAGAACTTCAACAGTAAAAGAAAAATCCGGAGTGTTTACAGGTGCTTATGCAATTAATCCGGCAAATGATAAAAAAATTCCAATTTGGATTGCTGACTACGTTTTAGTTACTTATGGTTCAGGTGCAATTATGGCGGTTCCGGGGCAAGATGAACGTGATTGGGAATTTGCTGAAAAATTTGATTTACCAATAATAAGAACTGTTGAACCTCCGGCTGAATTTGAAGGAAAAGCTTATACAGGTGATGGACCGGCAATAAACAGTGATTTTCTTAACGGCTTATTAATTGATGATGCAAAAAAGAAAATTGTTGAATGGCTTGAAGAGAAAAAAATTGGTACATCAAAAATAAATTTTAGATTACGCGATTGGTTAATTTCCAGACAAAGATATTGGGGAACTCCTATCCCTATTATTCATTGTGAAAAATGCGGTGAAGTTCCAGTTCCGGAAAATAATTTACCAGTAGAACTTCCTTATGAAGTTGAGTTTAAGCATGATGGCGGCTCTCCATTAGCAAGTAATTCTGATTTTGTAAATACAACTTGTCCAACCTGTGGAGCTCCTGCAAAAAGAGAAGTTGACACAATGGATACATTCGTTGATTCCTCGTGGTATTATTTGCGTTATTTAAATCCTAGATTTGACACCGAAATATTTGATAAAAATTTAGCTGATCAATGGACACCGGTTGATACATATGTCGGTGGTGCAGAACACGCTACAATGCATTTACTGTATGCAAGATTTATTCATAAATTTTTAAGAGATATTGGATTAGTAAATTCTGATGAACCATTTAAAAGATTAATTCATCAAGGCACCATTACAAATCAAGGTGCCAAAATGTCAAAATCTAAAGGGAATGTTGTTGATCCCGGTGTATTTACTTCACAATATGGTTCGGATGTTTTTAGAATGTATTTAATGTTTATGGGCCCTTATGATGCGGGCGGTGATTGGAGTGATAAAGGAATTGTTGGAGTTGACCGTTTTGTTCAAAGATCTTATACATTGTTTACTAACAATAGAGATATATTGAAATCAAGTAAGTCAATTGAAAAATTAAATTTAAGTGAATTAAACGATTCAGAAAAAGAAATTTATAGAAAAGTTAATCAAACTTTAGATAAGTATGATAATGAATTGGAACATTTCAGGTTTAATACGGCCGTTGCATCATTAATGGAATTACTTAATGAATTAGTTAAATTAGTTAATAACTGTTCCGAAGAAGTTACTTTATTTGCATTAGAAAGATTTGCTTATATGTTAGCTCCATTAGCTCCGCATTTAGGCGAAGAATGCTGGCAGCTTTTAGGCGGTGAAGATTCTATTTATAATAATCCTAAAATTTATGAAGTAGATAAATCTGCTCTTACTGTAGATGACGTAACAATAGTAGTTCAGGTTAATGGTAAAATAAGAGCAAAATTATTAATGCCGGTTGATAGCGAAGAAAGCAAAGTAAAAGAAACAGCTTATTCGGATGAAAATGTTAAAAGCCACACAGACGGCAAAGCAATTGTAAAAGAAATTTATATAAAAAATAAAATCTATAATATTGTTGTAAAATAGTATTCCTTGTCATTTCGAAGGAATACTTTGTAAGTATGACTGAGAAATCTAATTAGAAAAAGATTTCTCACCGATAAAAACTATCGGTATCGAAATGACAAATGCATGAATTATTTAAGAAATTATTGAAGGTATTATGATAGACATAAAACTCATACGTGAGAATCCGGAATTAGTTAAGCAAGGAATTGCCAACAAAAATGATAAAAGCAGTGTTGATGATATTTTGGCTGTTGATCTTGAAAGAAGAGAAAAACTTCAATTAGTTGAAGACCTTAAATCTAAGCGAAATAACGCATCTCAAGAAATTGGGAAGTTAAAAAAAGCCGGAGAAAACACCGATGCAATAATGGCTGAGATGAAAGAAGTATCTGATGAAATTAAAAGACTTGATGATGAGTTAAAAGAAATAGAAGAAAAATTTAAATCATTATTAGAATGGGTTCCCAATTTACCGCATTCATCTACTCCAATTGGTAAAAGTGCTGATGATAATGTTGAAGCAAGAAAATGGGCTCCGGATGATTTTAGTTTTGAAAATGATTTCAAACCTCTTGATCATATTGAATTGGGAAAGAAATTAGGAATTTTAGATTTTGAACGCGGAGCAAAAATATCGGGATCAGGATTCCCGGTTTATGTTGGCAAGGGTGCAACTTTAGAAAGAGCATTAATTAGTTTTATGCTCGATTATCATATTGAACATCACGGATATAAAGAAATATTTCCGCCTTTTTTAGTAAATCCGGATTCAATGTACGGTACAGGGCAATTGCCTAAAATGCAGGAAGATATGTATTATATGGAACGTGACGAAATGTATTTGGTGCCGACTGCTGAAGTGCCGGTAACGAATTTACATAGAAATGAAATTTTAAGTGAAGATCAGCTTCCAATAAATTATGTGGCTTATTCAGCGTGTTTTAGAAGAGAAGCCGGATCATATGGAAAAGAATCAAAAGGATTTTTAAGAGTTCACCAATTTAACAAAGTTGAAATGGTAAAAATTGTAAAGCCTGAAACTTCTTATGATGAACTTGAAAAAATCACTAATGATGCTGAGGATATTCTTAAAGAGTTAAAAATTCCTTATAGAATTTTAATGTTATGCTCTGGTGATTTAAGTTTTGCCGCTGCAAAATGTTATGATATTGAAACCTGGTCGCCGGCAGAAAATAAATGGCTGGAAGCTTCATCATGCAGTAATTTTGAAGATTTTCAAGCAAGGAGAGCAAATATTAAATTCAAAAGAAAAGATGCTAAAAAACCGGAAATTGCACACACTTTAAATGGATCAGGTTTGGCAACAAGCCGTTTAATGGTTTCAATATTGGAAAATTATCAAACACCAGAAGGAAAAATTATAGTTCCTAAAGTTTTACAGAAATATACCGGTTTTGCAATAATTGAATAAATAGTTAGGAACATCATACCAATTAGCTTTTATAAAGTTAATATATTTAACTTTATGCTGAATGAAAAATAACGTTCTATTTATTATACTTCCTATTTTTATTTTTGCTGGTGAAATTTATTCTCAGACAGAAAATTCCAATTCAATTTTAGAAAAGAATAAACCACAAAAATCCATTAAAAATTCTATAAAAACTTATGATGAAGATTTGTTATTCAACATTCATGATTTTAATTTATTGCAGCAAAATGAAGAAGTAAATAATCCTTTGCTTGATAGTCTTAAGTATGTTTACGAATTAATAATACTTTGTAAAATGGATTTAGAAACAGTTCCCGGTTTGAGCATTGCTGAAGAACTAATGGAGCGGAAAGAGAGACAAGATTTGATAATGCAATCACTTAGAGAATATTATAAAGTTCAGCCAAAAGTTGATTTAGGAAAATTAGGTAAAATTTTGGGAATTTCTGAAAAGGTGTTAGCTTTGATGTTCGGCATAATTATGATTTAAATTTGTTAACAAATTTAAATTTTACCTCATATCCCATTTATTTTGTTCGAATAATATAAAAAGTAAATTTAATTCAATATATTTCGTAACTACTTGTTTTCTTTTGTAAAAATTTGATGAAATCTTTAAAAAAACTTAATAAATACTTTTTTAGATATAAATTTAAAATCATTCTTGGGATCATTTTTATCCTCTTTTCCAATGCTGCGCAAGTTTATATTCCAATATTATTAAAAGACAGTATTGACGCTTTAAAAGAGAATATATCGCTTGATTTAATAATTAAGTATGCAATATTAATTGTAGCTGTTGCAATAGTCGGCGGTGTTTTCAGGTTTTTAATCAGAACAACCATAATAATCGTTTCCCGTAAAATTGAATTTGATTTACGAAGTGATTTATGGGAACATATTCAAAAATTACCCACAAAGTTTTTTCAGAATAACAGTACCGGAAATTTAATGGCACATGCCACAAATGATATAAGTGCTGTAAGAATGTATATTGGTCCGGCTGTAATGTATTCAATAGACACAGTATCTAAATTTATTATTGTAATTGTAATAATGATTTCATTAAATCCTATGCTGACTTTATATACTTTGATTCCCTTACCGTTACTATCTTATTTTGTGTATAAATTGAGTAAGAAAATACATACACGTTTTACATTAATTCAGGAAAAATTTTCTGAACTGACAACCAAAGCGCAAGAAAGTTTTTCTGGAATTCGTGTAGTTAAATCATATGTACGCGAAGAAAATGAAATAAAACATTTTACAAAACTTAGTAATGATTATTTACTAAGAAATATGGAAAAAGTTAAAATCCAAGCTTGGTTTATGCCTATGCTATTTATGATTACAGGTATTTCTGTAATAATTGTAGTTTGGATTGGTGGTTCAATGGTCATTGAAAAAACAATGACGCTTGGTGAAATTATGGCATTTGTTGCTTATTTAGGTTTACTAATTTGGCCGGTAATAGCTTTTGGCTGGGTTTTAAATATTATACAGCAAGCTGAAGCAAGTATGAAAAGATTGATGAAAATATTTTCAGAAAAAGATGACATTTATGAATCTTCAGAAATTAATGATAGTATTGCTCAAATTGATGGTAAAATAGAATTTAAAAACGTTTCCTTTAAATATGGTCAAAATAATAATGAAGTCTTAAAAAATATTTCATTAGAAATTAATAAAGGCGAGACAGTAGCAATAATTGGTCATACAGGAAGCGGTAAAACCAGTTTAATAAATTTAATTCCACGTTTGTTTGATACAACATCTGGTGAACTTTTAATAGATGGAAATAATGTTAAAGAAATTCCCAAAGAAGTATTAAGAAAAAATATTGGCTTGGTAGCGCAAGAAACATTTTTATTCTCAGATACTTTACTCAATAATATTGGCTATGGGTTGGAAGTTATTGATAATAAAGTAATAGAAAATGTTGCAGAAATATCTCAACTTAAAAAAGATTTAGATTCATTTAAAGCCGGATACGAAACCATTTTGGGTGAGCGGGGAATTACTCTTTCTGGTGGACAAAAGCAAAGAACAAGTTTGGCCAGGGCGTTGGCTATAAATCCTAAAATTTTAATTCTGGATGATTCTTTTTCTGCAGTTGACACAAATACAGAAGAAGAAATTCTTACAAAGCTAAAAGAATTTATGCAAAATAGAACAAGCATAATAATTAGTCATAGAATTTCAACAGTTAAAAATGCTGATAAAATTATAGTTTTGGAAAATGGTGTTATTGCTGAACAAGGCACACATGATGAATTAGTTGAATTAAATGGAATTTATGCAGACTTATTCACAAAGCAATTACTTGAAGAAGAACTTAAAGAAATTGAATAGATGAGCAAAGATAAAAGAGATAGCGACGATATAAAAGGTAAAGCTTACGACTCAAAATTAATGAAACGTTTGCTGGGTTATGTAAAACCCTACAAAGGTTATGTAATTTTAGCAATTCTTCTAAATATTTTGGTAGCCGGTTTGGGTCCGTTAAGACCTTATCTAACTAAACTTGCTATTGATGATGCTATCGCAAACAGCGACTACAATGAATTGTTGAATATATCCTTACTTTTGGTAGGATCACTAATTTTACAAGCCGGTATCCAATATGTGCTTACATATTACACACAACTTATGGGTCAAAAAATAATTTATGACTTACGTGTAAAACTATTTTCACATATTCAAAAATTATCTCTTAAATATTTTGATAAAACTCCAATCGGTAAAATTGTAACCAGAGTTACCAATGATGTTGAAGCTTTGAACGAGTTATTTTCTTCAGGCATAGTTATGGTTTTCAGTGATGTATTTCAAATTGTTTGGATTTTTGGCTTTATGTTTTTTATGTCGTGGGAACTAGCTTTAATTACACTTTCTGTACTGCCGGTACTTTTTTACGCAACATTTTTATTCAGAAAGAAAGTTAGAGATGCATATAGACAAGAGAGAAAGTTTTTATCAAGATTAAATTCTTACATGCAGGAACATATTACAGGGATAAATGTTGTTCAAGTTTTTAGTAAAGAAAAAGATGAATTTAAAAAGTTTATCGGAATAAACTCAGATTATAGAAATTCTCTAATGAG
Source organism: Ignavibacteriales bacterium (assembly GCA_020635275.1). Taxonomy (GTDB): domain Bacteria; phylum Bacteroidota; class Ignavibacteria; order Ignavibacteriales; family Melioribacteraceae. The sequence continues at coordinate 505,357 of JACKAA010000001.1, read as the reverse complement.
ATCAGTTTATTATTATGCAACTTTTTATCCAGTTGTTGAAATATTAAGCTCAATATCAATTGCATTAATTATTTGGTATGGCGGCGGAAGTATTATACAATCAGCAATGACAATTGGAGTACTATTCGCATTTATTCAATATACTGAAATGTTTTTTAGACCAATAAGAGATCTATCGGAAAAGTATAATATTATGCAGACTGCAATGGCTGCCTCAGAGAGAATTTTTGATGTTCTTGATGATGATACAATTATTGAAAATCCAGAGGTTCCTAAATCAATTGAACATTACACAGGTAAAGTAGAATTTAAAGATGTAACCTTTGCCTATAATTCTGATGAATATGTTTTGAAGAATATTTCATTTGAAATAAATCCCGGAGAGACTGTTGCTATTGTTGGTGCTACAGGTGCAGGCAAAACAAGCATTATAAGTTTGCTAACAAGATTTTATGATATTCAGAAAGGCGAAATTTTAGTTGATGGAATTAATATTAAAGAATTAAGCAAAGATGAGTTAAGAAAAAGAATTTCAGTTGTTTTGCAAGATGTATTTCTTTTTTCAGGTGATATTCAATCAAATATTGGCTTGAATAGCGAAGAAATTACTTATGACAAAATTGTTGAATCTGCCAAAATTGTTGGTGCCGATAGATTTATACAACAACTGCCAAACAAGTATAATGAAGAAGTAAAAGAAAAAGGAGCAACATTAAGTGTTGGTCAAAAACAATTAATTTCGTTTGCACGTGCATTGGCTTTTAATCCGCAGATCTTAATTTTAGATGAAGCTACTTCGAGTATAGATACAGAAACTGAAATTTTAATAAAACAGGCAATAGAAAAATTATTGGTGGGAAGAACATCAATTGTAATTGCTCATAGATTATCCACTATTCAGAATGCTGATAAAATAATTGTTATGCATAAAGGTGAAATCAGAGAAATTGGTACGCATCAAAATTTACTTGCTAAAAAAGGAATATACTATAAATTGTATCAGCTACAATATAAGGAACAAGAATTATCCGGTGTATAACTAATTAGGAGTATCAGATGGCAATTAACTTCATGACTCTAACCCGCCACATCTATGAAGGTGAAAAAAAACATCCAGGAGCCACTGGAGAATTATCCGCTCTGCTGCACGAACTATCTTTAGCCGCAAAAGTTATTTCATTAGAAGTAAATAAAGCCGGACTTGCTGATATAATTGGTTTTACGGGTGATAATAATGTTCATGGAGAACAAGTTAAAAAGCTTGATATGTTTTCTCATGATATGCTCTTTAAAGCAATGGACCATGGCGGACATTTATGTGCAATGGCTTCAGAAGAGGAAGAAGATATTATTCATATTCCCGACCATCACAAAAAAGGGAAGTATGTGTTACTTTTTGATCCTTTAGATGGTTCTTCAAACATAGATGCTAATGTTAGCATAGGTACAATTTTTTCAATCTATAAAAGAATAACTCCTAATGATGGTTCTCCGGGAACTTTAGAAGATTGTTTACAGCCCGGAATTAAACAAGTTGCCGCCGGTTATATTGTTTATGGATCAAGTACAATATTTGTATATACAGCTGGTGATGGTGTTTTCGGTTTTACTCTCGATCCGGCATTTGGTGAATTTTTACTTTCTCATGATAATATTAAAATACCGGAAAAAGCTTGGATTTACAGTATCAACGAAGGGAATTATAAATATTGGAAACCAGGTCTAAAAAAATATATTAAGTACATACAAGATGCTGATAATAGAGGAAGACGGCCTTATTCTTCCAGATATATTGGTTCAATGGTTGCTGATATTCATAGAAATATGTTGTATGGCGGAATATTTATTTATCCTGCCGATATTAGAAGTCCGAATGGTAAACTGAGATTAATGTATGAATGCAATCCTATGGCATTTATAATTGAGCAAGCCGGCGGAAGAGCAATTGATGGATCAAAGAGAATTATGGAAATTCAGCCTTCTGACTTGCATCAAAGAGTTCCTATATATATTGGAAGTAAAGAGGCAGTTGATAAAGTTGAGCAATTCCTTAAAGAAGATTTAGAGCAATAATTAAAAATAGTTAACTTTATAAATTGTTTTTTTAGTTATTAGTTATAATTCTCTTATTTAATGAAATGTAAATTTTATCAAATATTATTTTTTCTCTTTATTGCTGTAAGCTTAAATGCTCAAGAACATAAGCCAACGCAAGACTCAACAAAAACTGTTGTAATTGATTCAACAAAAATCTCAATATCCAAATCGAACAATTCTGCAACTGAAAATCCACAGAATGATATTGTTTATGCTACAGTTAATAATAAATTACCAAAGCCTTTAAAAGTTAGAGTTTTGTATGAAGGTTTAAAACCCATACAAAATTTTCCAGTTCATTTTGAAGTAATTTCTTCTCCCTCAAAAACTAATGGAATCAGAATTTCAAATCTAATTGCATACACAGATGTTAACGGATATGCACATACTGACGTTGAATTAGGTTCAAAAGGGGGTGAATATGAGTTTTCGGCTCGAATAGAAATTGATACAGAAAAAAATGATATTGTTTATTTTAAAGCGATTGCAAGAGAATCTAATTGGGTATTATTTCTTATAGCAGGTTTGGTCGGCGGGTTAGCGCTCTTTTTATTTGGCATGGAAATGATGAGCGATGGAATGAAGAAAACCGCTGGAGGAAAACTAAGATTAATTTTAGAAACCTTAACCAATAACAGAATCCTAGCAGCTGCCGTTGGTACATTTGTTACAATGATTATACAAAGCAGCAGTGCAACAACTGTAATGCTTGTAAGTTTTGTTCAAGCCAAATTAATGACCTTTGCGCAAACTTTAGGAATTATACTTGGCGCCGGTATTGGTACAACAATTACAGCACAAATGATTGCATTTAAGCTGACTGATTATGCACTATTAATAATTGGGGTAGGATTTTTAATATCATTTTTAAGTAAAGCAAAAAAAATAAAAAGTATTGGTGAAGTAATTTTAGGATTTGGTATTCTTTTCTTTGGAATGCATGTAATGTCAAGCTCTATGTTTCCACTCAGAACTTACCAGCCGTTTATTGATTTATTACTTCATCTTGAAAATCCTTTTTACGGAATTTTAGCCGGAACAATTTTTACAGCATTAATTCAAAGCAGCAGTGCATTTACTGGAATACTCATTATCCTGGGAACACAAGGACTTATAACGTTAGATGCAGCCATACCCTTAATATTAGGTTCTAATATTGGAACTTCCATTACTGCAATTCTTGCGAGTTTAAATACTGGTAGAGAAGCAAAAAGAGTTGCTTTGGCTCATACATTATTCAAAGTAATTGGAGTACTTTTATTTGTTTGGTGGATTCCTCAATTTGCAGATTTTGTAAGGTCAATATCACCGGCTGGATCTGAAAATTTAACGGGAATCTCTTATTTAGCTGAAGTTGTTCCAAGACAAATTGCCAACGCACATACGGTTTTCAATATTGTTCTTACATTAATTCTTTTACCATTTACAAATATTTCTGCAAAATTAATTTACAGAATCCTTCCGGATATTGAGGAAGAGGAAGTTAGTATTTTTAAAACTAAATATTTGGAAGATAGTTTAATAAGTACGCCTACCCTTGCTTTGAATTTAGCAAAAGCAGAAATAATTAGAATGATTGTAAAAGTTCAAAGAATGGTTGAACAAATTTTAATTCCCTTTCTAAAGAATGATGATGAAATTATTGATAAAATTTTAACTGAAGAAGCTGAAATAAACTATTTGAATTTAAGAATTAGTAAATATTTAATGAAAATAAGTCAAAAAGATTTAGAAGAAGAACGTGCTGATGAAGTATTTCAAATGCTGCATTGCATTACAGAAATTGAACAAATAGGAGATAATGTTTCAAAAATGTTAGTTCCACTCGCAAAAAAAAGAATGGAGCTAAATCTTTCTTTTTCTGAAGAAGGGAAAAAAGAAATTGAAGATTATCATTTACGTACAATGAAACAGATCAGCCGGGCTATTGAAGTATTTAAAGATGTAAATCTTCAAAGTGCCAAACGTATGGAAAAAAAATATAAGAAATACCGACTAATGGAATTAGAATTGCGACGAACTCACTTTGATAGAATTAGAGAAAAAGTGCCTGCATCAATTGAAACAAGCGGAATACATTTGGAACTAATTGATTGGTTAAAAAGAATAGCTTCTAACGCAACAAATATTGCCAGAATATTTTTAGAAACAAAACACGAAAAAGAAAGGTTGGCTAAACAAAAAGTCAATTTATCTCACAAAGAAATAACAGACGATAATGATATTTATTATCCGTCCTAATTATTCTCAAAATAAAATTACTTCTTAATTTCTTCTAATTTTTTTTCTAATAATTCCGCTAATTCTTCTTTTGTAATATTTGCTAATGTAAGTTTATTGTTTCTTACAGTTACTAACGGTGGATCGCCTTGACCCCTAAGAAAATTTAACAAAGCAAAAGCCAGTCTATTTCTATCATTCATTAAAGGAATTTTATCTTCAAGTGAATTTACCATTGAATAAACTTGTTTTTCTAAAGAATCAGCAGGAAATTCTTTCACCGGAGATGGAGGCAAAGTAGCCATAAATATTACCCTATTATTTTAACTAAATAAAAATAAATATAATTAAGGATTATCACAATATTAGCTTAGCAAGCGAAAGTACAAATAGTTAAATTAAATGATAATAATTTTTTAAAACTGTGAATCTAGAAAACGCAAATAAAATTTTAATTATCAGACTAAGTTCTTTAGGTGATATTCTTTTAACCACTCCGTTAGTTCGTACAGTAAAAAATTTAAATCACAAAATTAAAATTGATTATTTGGTTAGAAAAGAATTTATTGACACACTAAAATATAATCCCAATATAGAACAAGTTATTGAGCTTGAAAGGAATTATAAATCAGAAGTAATTAGAGAAATTATTAAAGCTGGCAAATATGATATAATTATTGATGTGCAAAACAATTTTAGAAGCAGAGTTTTAACAAAAGGCCAAACTGCTCAAATTTTTAGATATAAAAAACCATATTTGGATAGATGGTTATTAGTCAAATTTAAGATTAATAGATTTAAAGAAATAATTCCAATTCCGCAAAGATATGCCAATTCAATTCCGGATTTCAAATTAGATAGAAATGGACTTGAATTATTTTTGAAAGACAATTCTCAAAGTAAAATAGAAAGTAATGATAAAACAATTGGATTTTGTCCTGGTTCAAAACATCAAACAAAAATGTGGCCTGAAAATTATTTTATTGAATTGGGAAATAAATTAATTGAAGAAAATTATAATATTCTTCTTTTTGGCGGAAAAGACGATAAAGAAATTTGTGCCAGAATATCAACAAAAATAAGTGGCTCAATCAATTTATCTAATGATAACGAACTTTTAGAATTAGCATCAAATATGAAAAAGTGCAGTGTTATTATTTGTAACGATTCAGGCTTAATGCATACTGCACTTTCCGTTAATCTTCCGGTAATTGCTATATTTGGATCTACTGTAAAGGAATTTGGTTTTGCGCCTTATAAAGGTAAAAATTTAGTTTTAGAAAATAATTCATTATCTTGTAGGCCATGCAGTCATATCGGTCTGGATAAATGTCCAAAAAATCATTTAAAATGTATGACAGAGATTAAGCCAAATTACGTATACAATCAAACTATAAACTTTCTAAATTCATTATGAAAAAAATCTGGTTTTATTTTTACAATATACTCGTACTTCCATTATTTAAGATTATAATTTATATTCTAAGCATTTTCAAAAAGAAGGTTAGAGAGGGAATAAAAGGAAGAAGAAGATTATATGAAAACTTAATAATAGATACAGCCGGTATTGATAGAAATAAAAAAATAATTTGGTTTCACTCTTCTTCCATGGGAGAATTTGAACAAGCCAAACCAATTATTGAACAGATAAAAAGAAACGTTGATGTAAATATTTTAGTAACATTTTTTTCGCCCTCCGGATATAAAAATTCTTTAAAATATCCTCATGCAGATATCATTGCATATTTACCATTGGATTCAGTAAGAAATGCAAAAAGATTTGTAAGTATTGTAAAACCCTCTGCGGTACTTTTTATGCGGTATGACTTTTGGCCTAATTTTATTTGGGCGTTGCAACGATATAGAATTCCAACCTATATTGTTGATGCTACAATGAAAATAAAATCTAAAAGAAAACTTCCTTTAGTTAAACAATTCCATAAAACATTATTTAAGGATTTTACAAAAATATTAACTGTCTCAGAAAAAGATAAAAACAGTTTTAAAGATTTTGATATTCCGGATGAAAAGTTAGCTGTAGTGGGTGATACAAGATTCGATAGAGTTCATCAAAAAAGTTTAGAAGCAAAGAAAAAGAATTTATTTAGAGATGAAATTATAAAAGGCAAGAAAATATTGGTTCTCGGCAGTTCTTGGGAAGGCGACGAAGAAATAATATTGCCAGCAATTAAGAAATTATTTGATTACATGGATAATATTCTTGTTGTAATAGCGCCTCATGAACCAACTACCAAACGATTGGAAGAATTAGAATATTCACTTGGCGAACTTAGTAAAATAAGATTTTCTTATAAAAATGATTATACCAACGAAAAAGTGATAATTATTGATTCAATTGGAATACTTTTAACTTTATATTATTATGCAGATGTTGCATATGTCGGTGGAAGTTTTAAACAAGGTATTCATAATGTGTTGGAACCAGCAGTTTATGGAATTCCGGTAGTATTTGGTCCTAAAAATAAAAATAGTCAAGAAGCTCAAAAAATGATTTCATTAGGCTGCGGAATTGAGATCACAAATAAAAGTGAAGCATATAGAGTTTTTAGAGAATTATTAAGTAATGATGAAAAGAGAAATAAATTAGGTGAAATTTCCAGCAATTATGTTGAAAATAATATTGGTGCTACAGAAAAAATCATCTATGAATTCAGTCGTTTAAATAAAAAAAGGTGAGCTTTGCCCACCTTTTAGTTTATTCATAGTTTATAATTGCGGACCAGCTGCAACAAGACTCTTACCTTCTTCGTTATCAGTATACTGCTCAAAGTTTTTGATAAAAAGTGAAGCTAATTCTTTTGCTTTCTTTTCCCATTCAGCTGAATCTTCATAAGTATCTCTTGGATCTAAAATTTTTGAATCACAATCATGTAAAGCTGTTGGAACTTCTAAATTAAAAATAGGAATCATTTTTGTTTCAGCTTTTTCAATCGAATCATCCAAAATTGCATCAATAATTGCTCTTGTATCTTTAATTGAAATTCTCTTTCCTGAACCATTCCAACCGGTATTAACTAAATAAGCTTTTGAACCGTGCTTTTCCATTTTCTTTACTAATTCTTCACCATATTTTGTTGGATGCAAGCTTAAGAAAGCTTTGCCAAAACAAGCAGAGAAAGTTGGTTGCGGTGAATTTACACCTCTTTCGGTTCCAGCTAATTTTGCAGTAAATCCAGAAAGAAAATGGTATTTAGTTTGTTCCGGTGTCAATTTAGAAACCGGAGGCATTACACCAAATGCATCTGCAGTTAAAAATATAACTTTATTTGCATGACCCGCTTTTGAAATTGGTTTAACTATATTTTCGATATGATAAATTGGATAAGAAACACGAGTATTTTTAGTTACAGAATCATCATCAAAATCAATTTTACCATTTTCATCTACAGTAACATTTTCTAAAAGTGCATCTCTTTTAATTGCATTGTAAATATCTGGTTCAGATTCTTTATCTAAATTAATAGTTTTAGCATAACATCCGCCTTCAAAGTTGAAAACACCGTCATCATCCCAACCATGTTCATCATCACCAATTAATTCTCTTTTAGGATCTGTTGATAAAGTTGTTTTCCCAGTACCTGAAAGACCAAAGAAAATTGCTACATCACCATCTTTGCCTTTATTAGCAGAACAATGCATTGCTGCCATTCCATTAAGCGGAAGATAATAATTCATCATAGCAAAGATTCCCTTTTTCATTTCTCCGCCATACCAGGAACCGCCAATAACTTGCATTTTTTCAGTCAAATTAAAAACAGTAAATACTTCGGAATTTAAACCGTGTTCTTTCCATTTTTGATTAGAAGTTTTTGATCCATTAAGAATAACAAAATCAGGTTCTCCAAAATTTTTGAGTTCTTCTTCAGTTGGACGAATAAACATATTTTTTACAAAGTGAGCCTGCCAAGCAACTTCCATAATAAAACGAACTTTTAATCTTGAATCTTCGTTGGCACCGCAGAAAGCATCAATAATATATAATGGTTTTGAAGAAAGCTGATTTACAACTGTAGATTTTAGATCATTCCAAACTTCTTGAGTAATTGGTTTATTATCATTAGTTGCCTGTGCCGATGTCCACCAAATTGTATTTTCTGTTGCAGCATCTTTAACAATATACTTATCTTTTGGTGAACGTCCTGTAAAAACACCCGTCATTACATTAACTGCACCTAATTCAGTAAGTTGAGCTCTTTCAAATCCTTCTAAATTTTCTCTAGTTTCATGCTCGTAAAGTTCATCATAAGACAGATTATGGTATATTTCAGTAATATTTTGTATACCATACTTTTGTAGATTTAGTGTAGCCATTAATTTTCTCCTTGTGTATTAAATCTCGGGTAGGAAATCTGCCGGGAGGCAAATATAACCTTGACGAATATAAAATATTTTGTTTTGTAAATTTACTAAATATTTAATTCCTCTTCAATTTTATTATGTAAAATGATGCATATCATAACTAATAATTTTTTAAACTTTAAATTATTATTCATAATATTTCATAATAATTCCTGTGCTGTAAATCACACCGGAAAATTTCTGTACCTGTTTATTATAGTATATTTGTATAACTTTTATAATTAATTAGCATTTTTAGAAAATCTATGCAAAATCAGAACCAAATAGAATCTTTTTTCAACTCACTAAAATTCAATTGGTCGGATCTTATTGAATTTTTACCAATTTGTATGTTGTTTTTTGATTCTAATTGGAAGATTAAATCTGTTAATAGTGCGCTAATAAAGTTATTTGAAAATATGTGGCTAAATCAAAGTTTAGTCGGGATGAATTTATTTTCAAGAAATTTCCTTTCTGAAAAATTACCACTACAAGATATTTTACTTTTAAGAGAAGGTAAACATTTTGAGAAAAAAATAAGTTTTATTAACAAGGAAAATATTCAGATTAAAATTGCTGTTAAGGGTTCACCTATTGTAAAAGATAATGTTTTTCATGGCGGAACTTTAATTATAGAAGAAATAAAATCGAGTGCACTCTATGAAAATATTGATTCAGTTACATCTAATTCAATAATTGATTTTTTAGAAAAAATATGCAGCAGTTTTATTGTTTGTAGTTTGGATGGAAATATTAATTTTGTTTCTGAACAGAAAAATGAAATCTATAATTTCATAAATAATAAAGTTGATAAAAATATAACTGATGTTTTCAACTCTGAATCAATTACCACAATAAAAAGTAGCTTAAATCGCTGTATACAAGAAAATAAACCGCAAGAAATTAAACTTAATACATATTCCGAAATAGAAAAATTCAATTTTAATGCAGTTTTTATTCCTCTTAATGATCTTCAAAATAATGTAACATCTATTATCATTTTACTTAGAGAAATTAATAAAGTTGAAGCAGACACAATCGGATTTTTGACAGATTCAGTAAAACTAAAGGAATTTGAATCCTTTGCTAAAATAAACTCAGATGGATTATTTAAAATTAATTTGTACGGCAATATTACATTTTGGTCAGAAAATGCTGCTGATTTATTTGGATTAAACGAAGCTAAAATTTTAGATAAATTTATTGGCGAAATTTTTCCTGAAGTAAACAATAAATATTTTGAGAGCATTAGAAGTAAAATAATTAGCAATGGAAGTTGGGAAGGTTACTTAACAAGCAACAAAATTTTGACAGATGATATTATTAAAGTAAAAATAATATCTCAAAAAAATGCTCAAGAAACCAATCTTTTTGTTTATTGTGATAAAATTGATTTACAGCAGCAAAAAATAATTTCTGCAAGAGAAGATGAAAAAATATTTTTTAAAGATGCTGTTATTAAATCTGATCAAATGATTCTTCAGGCAAATCCAAATGGGATTATACTTTTTGCGAATGAAAAATTCTGCACTCATTTTGAATATGAACTTGATGAAATACGCGGTAAACAATTCTTAGATTTTGTTGAATATGAATTTAAAGAGAGAAATGGTCTTTTTGAATTTGATGAATTATTGAACTGCGAGGATTTTGAAATTATTCCACTTAAAAACAGATCCGAAAATATTATTGATGCTTGTTTTAGCATAAATATTTCAACGAGCAAAACTGAATTAAAATATTTTACAATTTACATACATGAATGCGATAAAAAAGATAAGATGTTTTTGGAGACTGCTTATGAATTATTATATCAATTTAACGAGCCGGTTTTAATTATTAACGATGACCAAATTATTAAAGTAAATTCAAAATTTTGTGAATTATTTGGAAGTCAATTTGAGTCTGATTACCATAATCTCGAATCATATAAAATAATATCAAAAAGCTCATTAGAAAGATTTTATACCTTACTTTCGAGCAGTGCAATATCCAAATTAGAAGCTAAAATTGAGTTTGTTAAAAAAGACAAAACTACTTTTAGCGCAAATGTAAAAAAAATATGCTGTGCTAAAGAATCTTCATTTTCTGTTCTTATTATAAAAACGGAAAAAGAATACAATCCGCAAATTGTTAATGATCCAAAACCAGTTGAAAGTTTTGAGGGAGGTTTTGACCAATTTAGATGGACTGGTTTTTATAAAAACAATGAATTAATAATTGAATCAATTAGTAAAGAATTTGTATCCAGCATTGGTTTTGCAATTATTGAAAATTATTCTTTTTCAACTTTTTGGTTTGATATAATTCATCCCGATGATATTGAAAAATTTAATTCAGAATTAAAAAGTCACTTTGAAAGCGGACAAAATAATTTTGAAATTGATTATAGAATAATTAACAACGAAGGGAAAATAATCTGGTTAAATAACAAATTAAAATTTGTTGAAATACAAGAAGGAATAAAAATATCCGGATTGTTAACTGATATTACTAATTGGATTGAAGAAAAAGAAGAATTGAAAAGTATAATAGCTGAATTAGATAAACTTAACATTGCAAAAGAAAAATTTATTTCAATTATTTCACACGATCTTAAATCACCTTTTACTTCAATTGTTGGTTTCTCTGATTTGATCTTGACCGATTCATCTCTGGATAAAGATGAAATTATTGAATATGTGGGACATATCAAAGACGCATCACTTCACACAGTTGATTTATTAAATGGTTTGTTAGATTTAACAAAACTTCAAACCGGCAGAATTGAAGTTGAGCCCAAAATTGTTAATGCACATTTTTTAACAAACAAAACTGTGGAAATTCTTTCCGGACTTGCATATCAAAAGGGATTAACACTTAAAGCCGACGTCGACAGTTCAATTTTTATTAATGTTGATGAAAATTTGATTTTCCAAGTTTTTAATAATCTTGTAGCAAATTCAATTAAATTTACGCCAAAAGGCGGAAGCATTGAAATATCTGCAAGAAAATCTCCCGATTACCAAAAAATAGAATTTACAGTAAAAGATACCGGCGTTGGAATTGAAAAAGAAGATATAGATAAGCTTTTTGTACTTGATAAAAAATTTACAACTTTAGGTACTGATGGTGAAAGAGGCACTGGTTTGGGATTGAGTTTGGTGAAAGAAATTATTGATAAACATAACGGAAAAATATCAGTTAAAAGTGAATTAAATAAGGGAAGTGAATTTATTTTTACTTTACCAATAAGTTCTCCATCAATACTAATTGTTGATTCAGTAAAAGCTGAAAGAATTTTATATTCAAGATTATTGGCAAGTATAACAAAATCAATAAGGATTATTCAATCTGCAAATGTAGAAGAAGCTTTAAAGTTTGCTAAAGAAGAAATGCCGATGTTAATTATTTTTGAACATTCATTATCAAATATGAATGGATTTGATTTTATTGAAGAATTGAACAAATCGGAATTAGTTTATAAGCCATCCTTAATTGTCTTAACTAAAGAATATTCTGAAGAACTAAAAAAATCCTACAAGAACTTAGGCATTTATGATGTATTTGCTAAACCCTTTGCCCTTAAGGAGTTTAAGAGCAAAATAGATTCTATAACTGGAAATATTGATTGATTCTATTTTTTCTTTAAAACAATACCGGAAGATGCTTTTAGTTCTATATCTCCTGTTATTGATTTTGTATTTTTAGGCATAACTGTATTTTCATCAGCTAAAATTTCCCACCAGCCATCAGGTAATTTTATCTTTTGGTTTTTATTTCTGTCAGCATTAAAAGCAACAAAGTATTTATAATTTTTATAATTGAGCTCAAATACCAGCGATAAATTATTCTCTTCTATGGTAATAAATTTATAATTATTAAAGTCAGCTTTTTTAAATGCATTGTGAATATTTCTGAATTTAATTAATCCCTGGTAATATTTTAATAATTCGTTATTAATTTCAGCATGTCTAAAATTTAAATAATTTGTTTCATTATCCTTATTATAGGAATTATGATCAATCATTTCTTTATGTTCATCTTCAACATTTACATCATTATAAATTACTTTTGAACGTGCAAATTCTTGTCCTTCATGAATCATAGTAATGCCTTGAGAAGTAAACAAGAATAATGCAGCAAGTTTATGAAGCTTTAATTCTAATTCAGAAAGTTCAACATTTTTATCAATGTCAGTAATTGCAGTTTCACTGTTAATTTTTTCCAGACCGATTCTGATAAAATCTCCAAGTGTATATCCATCATGCGATTCTAAATAGTTAACCGAATGTTTTGATTCTTGGAAAAGACCATGCGCTTCTTTGATTAAAGTGCCGCGTACATAACTTTTGATTCTATCTCTATTATTATTTCCATACCATTCTCCAAAAATCCAACCTAATCCATTATAAGGATTTTCACCTTTTATTCCATTACGTATTTGATCATTCCAGCTTCCCCAACCACGGAGAGAAAATCCTTGAGGATCATAACCACCGCCCCAAGGTTCACAAACAATAACTACATGAGGATTTATTTTACGTGCTTCGTGAATAACTGCTTCTATTGTTTCCCAATCAATTAATTTGCCTAAGTCAAATCTAAATCCATCTATATGATATTCTTTCATCCAGTATAAAATACTTTCCACAATTAATTTTCTTAACATTGGTCTTTCGGTTTTTAGATCGTTTCCGCAGTAACTTTGTGCAATATAATTACCGTTACTATCTAACCGAAAATAATAATCTCTATCTATTTCTTTTAAGTTGCCTATTTCATATTCAGAAAGATGATTATAAACTACATCCATCATAACAGCAATGCCTTCTTTATGGAAAGCTTTTACCATATCCTTAAAATGTTTTACCTGATCTCCGCTTGTTCCAATCCATTCATCTCTTTTTAATTTCCCAATATTTTCTGCATAATAAGAAGCCGGAGCAAAATAATTAGAGGTCATGTATCCCCAATGATTTCTCTCGTAAGGATTCCATGTATTAAATTTTCCGTTCAGCGAATCATTGTAAGGTATTTCTATATATCCAAATTCCTGAGCTGGGAGAAGTTCAACTGTATTGACACCCAAATCTTTTATATAATTTATTCCGCCAGTTTGTTTTTTTTCTACTAATCCTTGATAAGTACCAGGTTGATTTGAACCAGAAGATTTGTGTGAAGTTAAATCACGAACATGCATTTCGTAAATAACTAAATCTCTCCAATCTCTTTGAATCCATTTATCATTTTCCCAATCATAAATTTCTGAATAAACTATTGATCTGCGCGGATTAAAATAATCAGTAAAAGTAGCAACGGCTTTTGCATATGGATCAACGGAGAAAGGCGGCTTAATATTTTCTTCAATATGTTTTTTATGATATACTAAAAAAGAATAAAATTTACCTGATAGATCTTGATTAACTGCAAATTCCCAAACACCCTGAGAATCTTTACTCATTTGAAAAACAGAACCGTTTTCATCAGTTACTTTTTCAAAAACAACTAACTCAACTTTTACCGGAGATGGTGCAAAAAGTCTAAAGTAAGTTTTTCCGTTTTCAACAACTGAACCCAGCTGCTTATCTGAATAAAAAGAGTTTAATTCTTTTTCGGTATATTTATTATAAATTACTTCATTGGCAGAAGTATTCTTATTTTCAGAAATAAACAATATTGCTCCCCCAAAACTTAATTTTGGCATTAATAGTGCAATAAAAATAATTACAAACGATTGTACTAAAATCTTCATTTTATTATCGATTTAGTTGATGTGAAATTAATCATTAGTAGTGTATTATGAAAGAAAATTTAATTACTGTAAGTTTTATTTAAAAAAATGAATAAATATTAAAAATTCCGAATAGAAAAATCATCACTTGTGTATGAATAATTTGGATTATCTAATTTAATTATTTTGATATAGTACATATTCGAATTTTGAATATTATTTGGAATGTTCCAAATATAAACTCCATCATTTTCAGTCTCTTCATCAATAATGTGTCTAACCACTCCTTTTTTTAATAGTTCTAATCTCACCTTGGTTTGATTTTCATATGGAGCCCAAGTAATTGTATAAACACTATTTTGACGCCATAGTTCATATTTTTCCGGTGATGATATATATATTTTACTTCTTTGATTAATTATTGAAGGATCATCATTTGGATTGACCGACATATCCTTTTCTCTGCAAGAATTTATAGAAAATACTAAAATTAAAATTGTTGAAAGTTTTAAAGTACTATTTAATAGATACATTTCTTTGCCCAATTTTATAAAATTCAAATAAATATTTTTTGACGAAAAAATCAAATAATTATGAATATTCAATACATGTGCCAAAATGAATGCTTAAAAATATTATAATTTGGAAGGTTATTATCAGTTACTGCGAAATTTATTCGTTTAGTGCGAATATTATTCGCAGTAATAAGTTAAATTTGGCTCTGAATTGCTTATTTAAGCAATACCATTTTTTTAGTGTTTATTAAATCCCCAACTTGCAATTGGTAATAATAAACTCCGCTTGGAAAATTAGATGCATTAAAAGTTACAGAATAATTACCTGGGCTTTTAACCTCGTTAACTAATGTTTTGATTTTTCTGCCAAGTACATCATAAACTGTTAATTGTACTGACGCATTGCCATGTGTCTCTACAATTGGGACTGAATATTTTATAGTAGTGGTTGGATTAAACGGATTAGGATAATTTTGACGTAGAGAAATTTCTGTTGGCAGAGTTTGTTCATAATTATCATCAATATCTGTTGTTAAATCAAACCATTCTTTTGCAATCAGCGGAATAGTTTTCATTGAATTTTGGAACGTATTTGTACCGTCGCTTTTATAAATTGATAGAGGATCAAAACACATAAACACAACATTATTTCCATTTGGCAATGTTCTGTGTCCACCAACATTATAAATATTCCCATCATAACCTTTTGCTTTAAAATCAATTGAAACATCGCTCAAACTTTCAAATCCATCAATTTTGTTGATATTTGGATCAATATAAATTAAAGTATCTTTATCATTTAGGTTAAAATAATTATCACCAAACATAGAATTTTCAACTGCGAAAAATTTTGTGGAGAAATAATATTGTGATGTGTCATAAGATTCTTTGGAATTAATTGATGAATATGAATTGGTTAAACCAAATAATTGATAATTTGTACTCCAGTTACTATAATAATATGTACTTTTTGAAGAAAATGAGCCTAAAAAGTTATCGCCGCAAACAAAATAATTTTTCCCTTTTTGAGTTAAAAGTATTCCCGCAATTCTCTCAGTGATCTCTTGTTGGTTTTGTGGTTCTGTATTATATGAAGTAATATTATAAATATTGTTGAAATATGAAAATTGATTATCAGTCAAGCCGCTTTCGGGATAAATTGTAAAATCAAAATCTATTGAAATTCCGTTATTGGAAAAATATTCTAAAATTTTCAGGCTGTCATTTCCTTCATAGTTTTGTAAAATAACCAAATTCTTACTGGCGGGTTTGTTCACAACAGTAAATGTAATTTCCTCATATCTGCTGTTCCCGGTTTTACCATCTTCATCTTTTGCATAAATTCTGTAAGTTATTGTAGACCCTGAAGTTTGTTCTGGAATAAATCCTTTATATTTTTCTGGTTCATATTCCGTCATTGAAACAGAATTATGGGAACCTTCATTTACACTATATTCAATAAGTGCTTCGCTAATTCTATTTGGACAATTAGGACTGCAAGGATTATCTTCAATTGTTGCTAATATTTCAATTGGGTCATTTTCTAATACAAATTGGAGGTTTGTTATTTTTGTGATTTTGGGATCATATTCAAAACAATCACCTATGTCAATAGTCCATTGTAAAGCTTGAACTTGTGGAGCTTCGCTCGTAAATCCGTACCAATAGTACTCAAGAGGAGGACTTTGCATTGGATCACCAGAACTAATTGATAATGCATCATAAGAAAGAAATACTATTTTTTTATTGCCAAAAGTTCTATGTGAACCAATATTATATGTATTTCCATCTTTTCCTATTGCTTGCATATCTATTTCTGTGTCTTCTCGGATATTAAATCCGTCTAAATAATTTATCCCACTTATTTCATACGTTGGATTGTAATAAATTGGCGATGTCCAGCCATTTTCAGAATTGATTGTATTATGTAAAGTAAATAATTCTCCACCCAGTAAAGAGTTTTCTACTGGTAAAACAATTGAAGGAATTGTTTCGTCTCCTTGTTCAATTATGCTAATGTTATTAAAAGATTCAGTAATTCCTAAAACATCATATAAAAAATCACCATCTGAATATATTTTATTTTGACCATCTGATTGGTATGTTAAATATTCATCCCCAATTAGCATATAAAAATTGGCATAATCATTTTGGAGCCATTCTTTTATAACGTTATTATTATTATAAATTGGTCCTGAAGTTGTTATTTCAATTATATTTGAATAATTATCAACTAATTCTTTTGTTAAAGGACCGTAACTCCATTTATCATCTTGAAGGTCAATTGTACCAAAATTAGTAAAATCTCCCATCCCAAAATAATAAGATTGAGGATATCCAATCGGTTCAGAATAACCATTGAAAACCAGTAAAAGTTTTTTATGGCAGCTTGGATTAAAGATAAAGTATTCTGTTATTTCAGTTTCAGTTACAAGACCATTTACATCTTCAGCTACAATTTTATATTGAATTTCTGTTCCTTTAGGAAATCCTGGAATATCACCAAAATAATTTGGTTCAGATCCCGACATTTCCGATTCGTTCCAACTTATACCTTCATTAATACTGTATAAAATTTTGGCAGATTTAACTCCAGATTGTTGCCCAGAAGGATTTTTATCTGTTATTATCGCCTCAATAGATCTTGGGTCTTCTGATAATGTTGTATTAAGTTTTGAAAAACTTTTAATTTCCGGACTAACATCTCCTAGCAAATCAGCAATTATAGCAAAATCAAAAGTAAATTCACGTGCCCACCATCCTGGCTCTTCCGGTGCAAATCTGCCATTTTCATAATATTTCCAAGAATACTGATTAGTAGTGGTTTTTGACCAAATTCCAATTCTGTTATCAGTGGAATTCCATTCAATACCCTCATGACTTAAAACAACAGCAAAAATATCTCCACGACTTACTAGCGGTTCATTTTCTAATAAACTCATTTCTACCCATTGGTAGTTTCCGGAGAAAGTGTTAGCTGTAGGAATTATCTGGTATCCCTTTTTATTATCACTCCATAAATCATATTCGGTGTGTTCCCATGGCGGAGATGAATACTGACCACTTGATTTATCAATCCAATTATTACCTGAATTTTCACCAAACGGTTCGGCGTTATTCATATTATCTTGATCGGGATAATAACCAAGATAAGTTGGCGTATTAAAACTTAATAATTGTTCTTTACTCCAATTTAGCTTAATTAAACGAAGTGATATTTTGGGCCCATTAAATCCTTCTGCAATTTCTGAACAAGAAAATCCAGCAGCCTTAATAATCATATCTGTTGGAGCTTCAAACCAAGTAAATTCTACGTCTTGATCAAAAAATCCAAAATCATTATTAAAGTTGAAATCTTTATTATATAATAAAGTGTCAATCAGGTTATTTATATCAAAATCTAAAGAATTATTTCTTAGATTTTCTTGAACGAAATTCGTTTTATGTAAATTGGTTTTAATTGCTTCATTTAAATTGGTAAGGTTATTTAATTTTTGCGGTGGTTTATTAGGAGTAAGGAGAAATCTTTCTTCTTGGGGAAATGCTGTAACAGAAGTAATTATATAAACAAAAACTATTAATCTAATTTTTGAATAAGCCACAATACTTCTCCTAAACTTTAATATTATTTATTATAATATAAAAAGTTTAAGAAGAAAGTAAAGTGATTTAAGTTGTGTTATTTTAAAAGAACCATTTTTTTAGTATTGATAAAATCATCAACTTGTAGCTGATAATAATAAATTCCGCTGGTTAAAGAAGACGCATTAAATGTTACGGAATAATTACCTGGATTTTTAGTTTCGTTCACAATTGTTTTAGTCTCTCTACCTAAGACATCAAAAATAATTAATTTAACATTTGAAGCCTCACTTCTTTCATTTAATGGAATACTAAAATTAATAGTTGTAGTGGGATTAAACGGATTTGGATAATTTTGGCCTAGGGAAATGGTTGTTGGAATAACCTTATTATCTCCGTCAATATTTACTAATTCTCCCATTCCTTCAACTAAAAGTTTTTGGATGTTTGTTCTTAAATCAATTGGGTCTAAACTATATGGTCTGGCTGCAATATATACAAACTGACCTTTGCCATCTGGTTTGCTCCAAACTCCACTTCCTTTGGGAGAAGTAAATGATTCCTCTGATTCATATAATAATTCACTAGATATTTTATTTAGCTCTGTTGAAAAAAGGGAAACTGAAGAATTATCTTTTAAGAGTTCAATATTTGTGAAACCATCTTTAGCACTTTTTAAATCTTTTATAAGTGAGTAATCGTTTTCATCCCACGTAATTCCTAAATAATCGCGCATTGGTTCAGAAATAAAATCTTTACCGCGTTTGGTAATTAGAATAACATTTCCGCCCTCATTTAAATAATCCATTATTGCTAAATTTTGCCAAACATTTATATCATTGCTTAAAAATTCTGAAAGCCATATTACAGTTGAATAATTGCTGATACTAAAATTTGAAATTGAACCATTTCCAATCGGTTCTGGCAGGGAAGAAGGATATCCGGAAGTCGGTTCCGAAAAAAGATCCCAAAAACTAATTTTTGTATCTCCCCAAAATGCTTCATTTTCATAAGATGAAATAAGTGCATCGCCAATTTTCCAATCAATAGCATTAACTAATAAAATGCCTTGATTTAATGCTGGATTTATGATTTTATCTGTTGTTTCTTTCAGTATCAAATTATTTGGATCAAATTGAATTTGAGTTGGATAATTTTCAACAAAGAGTGTAAAGTTTTGTGTTTTAAGTGAATCCCAAATTGTAAAAGTATTATTTCCTGCACTTGTTTTAACATTAATTTGAATCGGCATCCAAAATAAATTTGTATTTTGAATTTGATCAACAGAAAGATTTACATTGTATCCATTAGCAACTGAATCGACAGAAAAGCCATAAGCATACTTTGGATATTTTTCACCATAAATCCAATCTTCAAAGAAATTTTCTAAATTCATTCCGCTCACAGTTTCACAAACTCTTTGAAAATCTGATGTTTCTGCAACATCATAGGCCAAATCCGGATCATCTGAATATGCTTTAATAATATTAAAGAAATTCTCATCTCCCACAACTCCGCGCAGCATATGAAGCACAACTGATCCTTTTGAATAACTTCTTGAACTGCTGAAAATCTCATCAACTGAATTTATATTTTGTACCCAAATTGATCCATTTGCCGATTTTGCAGATGCCATTTCACCTAAAATATAATTGTTATATGCATCTTTTCCATATAATCTTTCAACCAATAACGCTTCGGAATAAGTAGCAAATCCTTCATTCAGCCAAATGTGATGCCAGTCCTTACAGGTAATTTTATCTCCAAACCATTGATGAGCAAGTTCATGCGCCATAATTGATTCATAGAAAAATCCCATTGTAGACACGGTCTGATGTTCCATTGCTCCGCCCCAGCTAAACTCGGCGTGGCCATATTTTTGATCAATAAAAGGATACAAACCATATATATCAGAAAAAACATCCAACATTGTAATACAATGATCTTCTTGGTTTTTTCTTGTGCTGTTCCAATTACCTGGATAATTATAATGGACAACCGGCATCTGTTTGCCAGGTTCATATTCAAAATAATTTGTATAAATCTGATAATTTGTCATTGCTAGAGAAATTAAATAATGTGCAATCGGCTTATCATTTTTCCATTTATATGTTTTTGTTCCATTACCATTATCAATTTCATCAATCAGAATACCGTTAGATACTGAAACAAAAAAATCATCACTAGTAATCCAAACTTCAGATGAATCAGCTTTATCAGCCGGAGTATCTTTAGAAGGCCACCAATCACTTGAACCATAAGGTTCACTCAATGTCCATATTACAGGATTACCAGCAACAGAATAAAATTCAAAACTGCCTAAACCAGAGCTTCCCGGTGTTCCATTATAGGCTATATCAACTGTGAACTCTTCATTAATGTTGTAATTCTTATTTAATGTAATATCAATTTTGTTGTTTTGAAAATTAAAATTAAGAGGACTTCCATTCAGTTTTACTGAAGAAATATTATAATAATTTTGAAGATCGAAAAAAACATTAGTCAAATTAGATTGTAAACTTTTTGCTTTAATTGTAACAATTCCATCTAAATGTTGTTGATTATAATCCAATGTTAAATTTAGTTTATAAAAAGAAACATCAATTCTATCATCACCAGGATAATTAACTTTTGCAATTTTTTGAAGTTTAGTAAAATGCTGAATTTTAGATTCAGCACACACATGCTTAGAATCCTGTGCTAAAATTAAATTAGTCAGTAAAAAAAATACGGCCATAAAAATATGTTTCATTAAAACTCCGGAAAATAAATATTCGATAAAAACGTAGTAAGAATAATACTTTAATTAAATGTGATATGAAGTATAAAAAAATCCCCACAATTATTAAAATTGCAGGGACTTTTTATTCTTAACTAGAGAAGGAGACTTAGTAAAATACCAGCAGCAACAGCAGAACCAATTACACCGGAAACGTTGGGAGCCATTGCATGCATTAGTAAATAGTTTGATGGATCTTCTTTAATTCCCAAATGCTGAACTACTCTTGCACTATCAGGTACAGCAGAAACTCCGGCAGCACCAATCATTGGATTTAATTTATCTTCATCTTTTAAAAATATATTCATGATTTTTGCAAATATCACTCCGCCGGCAGTTGCAATCATAAAAGATATAGCTCCAAGAACAAATATTAAAATTGATGCTGGAGTGAGAAATGTGGTTGCTTGAGTTGAAGCTCCCACAGTTAAACCTAGTAAAATTGTAACAATATCAATTAGAGGTTTACTTGCAGTATCCGCTAATCTTTTTGTTACCCCGGATTCCTTTAAAAGATTTCCAAAAAATAACATCCCTAAAAGTGGAAGTCCGCCCGGAGAAATAAAGGTTGTTAACAATAGCCCAACAATTGGAAAAATCACTTTTTCTGATTTAGAAACAGCTCTTGGAGGTTTCATTTTTATCTTACGTTCTTTTTCCGTTGTAAGTAATTTTATTATTGGCGGCTGAATTACCGGAACTAAAGCCATATATGAATAAGCTGCAATTGCAATTGCTCCTAATAATTGCGGAGCCAATTTTGAAGATAGGAAAATTGCAGTCGGTCCATCTGCGCCTCCAATTATTCCAATTGCCGCAGCTTGCTGACTTGTAAATCCCAAAGTTATTGCAGTTATATATGTAAAGAAAATACCTAATTGAGCAGCTGCTCCAAGAAGCATTAATTTTGGATTAGAAAGCAGAGCAGAAAAATCTGTCATTGCTCCAATTCCCAAGAAAATTAAAGGAGGATAAATTCCTTTTAAAACACCAAAGTATAGAAGGTTTAAAACGCTGCCTTCTTCATAAATTCCTAATTGTAAACCAACTCCTTCAAAAAAGGGAATATTACCAACTAAAATTCCAAAACCAATTGGCACTAATAATAGAGGTTCATATTCTTTAGCAATTCCTAAATAAATAAAAAATGATCCGACAATAAGCATCGCAATATGACCAAAAGTAACATTTGCAAATCCGGTATATTGAAAAAATTGCCAGAAACCATTAAACAGTTGTTCTATAAATTCCATTTATTAACTCCCAATCTCAACAAGAAGATCACCTTCTAAAACAGAGTCACCTACTTTAATTTTTATATCAGTAATAGTTCCGGGTTTATCGGCTTTAATATTGTTTTCCATTTTCATGGCTTCCATTATTAAAAGTACATCACCGGCTTTAACTGTATCACCGACCTTAATTTTTAGTTCTAAAATTGTTCCTGGCAATGGAGCTTTAATTCCGCCCGTTCCTTTACGTTCACTTGGCTTGGCAGTTTTTGCTTTATCTGATTCACCAGTAGGGAAAACTTGTGGTCTAACTAATTTTGGAGTTTTTGAGGTTTTAATTTCTTTATGAATTTCAACTTCATATGTACTTCCATTAACTTCAATTTGAGCAATGTTTTCTTCAATATCGTGAAGTTCAACATCATACTTATTACCGCTTATTGTAAAACTAAATTTTTTCATTTCATAATTTCCTTAATACTTTGGATTTTGTCTCAATCCATAGAGTTTAGAATTCCATGGTGAATAGGCGCTTTGAACCTTTTTAATTGTTATAACAGTATTTTCAAAATCATGTGCTTCTTGAAACTGTAATGCTAATGCTAATGAAATAGCAGCTGTTGTTTCTCCGGAAATAGGTAATTCATCTTTATCCGAACTTTCTTTACCTGCCGCTTTAAGACGTTTTTTTCTAGTAATATTTATCAATTTTGTAAGATTGGCAAAAAACAGATAAAGTATTAATAGTGCAAGGAATACAATTCCATAACCTAATACTGTTAATATTATTTCATCATTACCAATTTTTGATAAATCAAAAGTAACGGTATTTAGCGAATTACTTTTTTCAGCAATAGTTCTTAAACTGTCTTGTGCTGCTTTTAACGAATCGATATTTATGTGATTTTGGTAAAACATTTTTATTCCATTTATAATGGTAAATTAGAGTGCTTTTTAGGTGGATTAACATCTTTTTTTGTTGCTAACATTTGCAATGCTCTTATTATTCTAAACCGTGTATTTCTTGGTTCAATAACATCATCGATGTATCCGTATTTTGCAGCAACATAAGGATTTGCAAATTTATCTTTATACTCATCTTCTTTTTCTTTTAAGAATTTGGCTTTTTCTTCAGGATTTTCTATTGCGCTAGCCTCTTTTGCGTGAAGTACTTCAATAGCACCTTTGGGACCCATAACTGCAATTTCAGAACCAGGCCAAGCATAATTTATATCACCACGTAAATGTTTTGAACTCATTACGTCATAGGCTCCGCCATATGCTTTTCTTAAAATGATTGTTATTTTAGGTACAGTTGCTTCACCATAAGCGTATAATAATTTAGCACCGTGAATAATAATTCCACCGTATTCTTGAGCCGTTCCGGGCAAAAATCCAGGAACGTCAACAAAGGTAATTATTGGAATATTGAATGCATCGCAGAATCTAACAAATCTTGCTGCTTTTCTTGAAGCATTAATATCTAAAACTCCAGCTAAATAATTTGGCTGATTTGCAACTATACCAACTGAAGTCCCATTAAATTTTGCATAACCTATAACAATGTTTGGTGAATAATGCCTTTGAACTTCTAAAAATTCTGAATTATCTACAACCGAAAATATTACATCTTTAACATCGTAAGGTTTATTTGGATTATCAGGAATTATTTCATTGAGAGAATCTTCTAGTCTGTCAATAGGATCTTCACATACTGTTTTTGGAGGATCTTCCATATTGTTTTGCGGTAGATATGATAAAAGTTTTCTAATTATTAAAATTCCTTCTTCTTCATTATCAGCTGCAAAATGTGCTACTCCGGATTTACTTGTATGCACCGATGCACCACCAAGTTCTTCTTCAGTAACAATTTCATTTGTAACGGTTTTAACAACTTTTGGTCCGGTAACAAACATATAACTTGTACCTTTACTCATAACTGTAAAATCAGTTAAGGCCGGGGAATAAACTGCTCCGCCAGCACATGGACCAAAAATTGCAGAAATTTGTGGAACAACTCCGGAAGCCATAATATTTCTTTGGAATATATCAGCATAGCCACCCAAACTTTTTACACCTTCTTGTATTCTAGCTCCGCCACTGTCATTTATTCCAATAACAGGAGCTCCAACTTTCATAGCTTTATCCATAATTTTGCATATTTTCTGAGCATACATTTCAGAAAGTGATCCGCCAAATACTGTAAAGTCTTGAGAGAAAACATAAACCAATCTTCCATCAATAGTTCCATATCCGGTAATTACGCCATCTGATAGATATGATTGTTTATCTAAGCCAAAATCAACAGTTCTATGTGATACGAACATATCAAATTCTTCAAATGATCCATCATCTAAAAGCATTTCAATTCTTTCACGAGCTGTATATTTTCCTTTTTGATGCTGTGATTCGATTCTTTTTTCACCACCGCCTAAACGAGCCTTTTCACGCATTGCCATTAATTCTTTAATCTTATCTTGAATTCCCATTTTTTCTCCTTAGTGAAATCAAAATTATCTATTAATAAGTTATTTACTTTATTTTACTTTATCTTCGCACAATTCGGTTAGAACGCCATTTGTAGATTTTGGGTGTAAAAATGCAATATCCAATCCTTCAGCACCTTTTCTCGGTTTTTCATCAATTAATCTTACTCCTTTTGCATTTGCATCATTAAGCGCATTTTGCAAATCATTTACATGAAAAGCTAAATGATGAATACCTTCACCTTTTTTTTCTATGAATTTACCAATTGGTCCTTCCGGATCAGTAGATTCTAATAATTCTAATTTTGTTTGCCCAACTTTAAAAAATGCAGTTTTTACTTTTTGATCGGCAACTTCTTCAATTGAGTAGCATTTTAATCCAAGAACTTCTTCATAATATTTAATACTTTCATCTAAATTTTTGACAGCAATTCCAATATGTTCAATATGTGTCAGTTCCATTGTATGACCTTTCAAATTATTAAGATTGATTTTTAGCAATTTACATGCCGAAAACACATTTTTGTGAGAATTAAGATTTAACTTATAAAATAGACTGAAATGAGGATTATTTTACTTTTATAAAACTGTAATTTTGAAAATAATATAAATAATTCTCATTTGTTGGAACAAGAATTTTACACGTTGGAAATAATTATAAAAGATTGAAAATCTTCTTGACAAAAATTTTTATTAAGTATAAATTTACAATTCTAATTTTTATTCCGCGATAGCTCAATGGTAGAGCATTCGGCTGTTAACCGAAGGGTTGTAGGTTCGAGTCCTACTCGCGGAGCCAAAACAAAAACCGGGGCAGCTCGGTTTTTTCATTTTAAAGATTATTTTTAATAAAGATCTATTCAAATAACATCTGTATAAAATCCTTTTTCTTAACATTTAAAGTCTGCGAAATATACTTAAGATATTCATTTAATGATGTAATGCCAATTGGTCCTTCGTAAATTCCACCATATTGATATCCGTCAAATACTCTGATTGCTAAAGTATTTAATCCATTTTTTAAGTCACTTTTTTTAATTCTATAACCCCTAATAGTTTTATATTCCACATTACTTGCATCTGTATAATTATCAATCAGTGGTTTAACAATTATATCACCTGTTGAACCAATTAAATTTCCATTTAAAAATGTTTGGTCAACATCATCAATCTTGCCTAACAATATGATGAGATTATCAGGAAAATCATTAATCATTGATTCAGCATTAAATTTTATTCTATACCATGCAAAACCATCATAATCCTTGTAACCTTGGGAATCCCAATTTAAGGGCACATGTAAAGATTTCCAATTACTATCATCAAGATTAGATTCTTTCCATTTTATATCATCACCGAGTTTAAATTTCCATTCACCTTCTAAATTGACAAGCATGTTTAATGGCATTTCGGAAATAAAAATTCCAATATCTCCATTGTAAATTCCACCAGCTTGACCGCCATCATAAACTCTTACAGAAATTATATTTGATTTATTTTTATTAAGAACTTTTGTTGGAATATTAATCCATACTTTTTTATTATACGCTGATTCATATTTGGGTGGAAAACTGCCCGAAATCCCTATTAAATTTCCATTAATATAAATTTCTGCAACATCATCAACTGATCCTAAAGATAAATAAAGAGATTGATTAAAATATTTTGAGCTAATATCAAATTCTTTTCTATACCACGCAAAACCATTATATCCATTATAACCTTCGTTCTCCCATCTAGAAGGAACAATAATATTATCCCAGCTTTTATCATTGTAATTAACATTTGCCCAAATTTGATTATCGCCAATGTTAAATTTCCAATAGCCATTTAAACTAATAATCTTACTGTATTTATCATTAGCTGATAAAGAACTTACAACGATTAAGCTCATTAGAAAAAAGGCTATTTGAAATTTTCTAAACATAGTTACATTCTATAAAATTGATTTATAAAATTAAAGTTATTTAGTATCATGAATATTAACAACCAAATCTTCAAAATATTCTGTTCTCAAATTATCATATTCATTGTATTTATTTAATAAGCAATTACAAAATTTATCATATTTGAAATTATTTGAATCTTCTAAACTATTTCTTAACGCTACGATAGATTTAAGTGATCCAAGTTGAAATAAGCTGAGAGCAATAATTTCTCTGTTTTTCTCATCAGCTTCATCTTTCAGCATTTCAATAAGATTATTTTCAAAATTTGTCATTTTGTATCTGCCAATTTGTTCAACGACACTCATACTTAAACCATTATTTTCAGAATTTAATCCACGTTCAAAATTTTTCATTATTAGTTCCATATCTAATGGTTTACCCGATTTGGTTGTGTTTTTAATTTCCTGTGAAAATAAATTTACTGATAATGCAAATAATAAGATAATCATGAAACCTGTTAAGTTTTTCAAGTTTGTTATTGAATTTTTCATTTTAAAGCCCTCCTAATTGATGGTAATAAACATAAAGTAAGTATTATAACTTGTTGTCATTATTGAGTTATATGATGTCACAAATTGTCATCTTATACTTTTTCCTACTTTTGTGATTTTATTTTCAATTATTAAGACGAGATGCTGATATGATGAGTTGTCAGATTATTGTTATAAGTTGTCACAAGTTGTCATCATTAAGAGGAAAGGAAAAGGGATGAAATATTGATTGTTGATTAAGTTAGTAGTTTATAACCTATGCCGTGTATAGTAATTATTTTTTTTGGATCGTTTGGATTATCTTCAATTTTTTGTCTCAATTTTAAAATGAAATTATCAATTGTTCTTGAAGTTGTATAAACATCATTACCCCAAATATTTGATAATAATTCATCTCTGGAAACATTTTTATTTTTCTTATTCCACAAATAATGAAGTATATCAAATTCTTTTGATGATAAACTTACATTATTTCCATTTTTTGTAGCAGTATATGAATTAAAATCAACTTCTAATTTTCCAATTTTTATTTGTTCTTCAGAATCATTTTCAACGCGTCTTAAAACAGCATTAATTCTAGCTAAAAGTTCTCTTAAACTGAAGGGTTTCGTTATATAATCATCTGCACCAATTTCCAATCCCAAAACTTTATCAATTTCTTCACCCTTTGCTGTAAGCATTATTACTGGAGTTTTAACACCTTCTTTTCTAATAGTTTTACAAACTTCAAAACCAGAAATCTTAGGAAGCATAATATCTAATAAAATAAGATTGTATTTATTTTCTCTAATTTTATTTAAACCTTTTTCGCCGTCTTCAGCAAAATCGACATTATAACCATCAAATTTAAGATTATCACCTAAACCTAAACGCATAGATTCTTCATCTTCAACGATTAATACTTTTTTCATTTTATACTCATTCTAAGTTAAGTTGTTAATTGGAAAGTTTAATCTGAACTTACTTCCATTTCCTAATTTACTTTCTACCGAAATAATTCCATTATGAGCTTCAACAATATGTTTTACAAGCGATAATCCTAAACCGCTCCCTTTAGTATTATGAACATTTCCACTTGTGACTCTAAAGAATTTTTCAAAAATCTTTTTTTGATTTTCTTTTGAAATCCCAATGCCATTATCTTTTACTTCTATATATGCAAAATTATCATTAATTCCGGTTGAAATTTCTATTTCACACTTATCGTGACAATATTTAATTGCGTTATCAATTAAATTCATAGTTGCTTCCATAATTGCTTCTTTGTCAATTTCAATATCCGGAAGATTATCTAACTTTTTAATTAAACAAATATTTTTCCCATTATTAAGTTCATGCTGGTAAGTAACTAAAACTTCATCTATGATATTGTTCAAATTATTTTTTTCAAATTTGTATTTCTTACTATTTGATTCCATCTTAGAGAAATTCAAAATTGAATTTACAATACGTGTTAGTCTTTCAGTTTCTTTTCTTATTATTCTATAATACTCATCTTTTTTTTCCTCAGTTGTTACTCTGTGTAATTCTAATGTTTCTGCAAACATACCAATTAAAGAAAGCGGCGTTCTAATTTCATGAGAAACATTGGAGACAAAATCAGATTTTAACTGTGAAAGTTTTATTTCTCTATTTATACTGATAAATAAAAATATAACGCCAGAAATTATAATAAGATTTAACAATGCAAGTATTATCATATTAATAAATGATCTTTCCTTTACTATATCTTGAATTGTAGCACTTGTTGTACTTACTCCTAAATAATAATTTGGGAAATTCCATATATTCTTATGTTCAATTAAATCGCTAAATTGAATTTCACTATTGCTGCTGTTTGTAATTAGTTCTTCATTATGAAACACCGATACAATTAAATCATTGCTGGATATTGAATTTATTTTAGATACTAAGTTTTTATTTATAAATTCATCCATATTTATTACAAGAATTGCAACTCTAATATTGTTTTCTTCATTTATTAAAAAAGATAATAACGGAGTATCATCTAACTTATTTGATAAAGTTTCTATTCTGTTGTAGCCTAAATTTTTAAACTTTTTGAGGTTTTCAATTTTTTCTGAATTACTTTTTAGAATATTCTGCATGCGGGTAATTGCATTTTCTGAATTATTTTGACCAGCTTTTGAATAAAATTTTATATCATTTGAAAAAAGTGTATCGCTAATTATTATTAGTGAAATTGAAGGGTTTGAACTGCAAAAATTTGTAAACTCATTTTGAATATCAGAATTATCATTATTGTATATATTTATTATTCTACCTGACCAACTCTGCAAAAGATCATCAACATATTGATTTACACTAAATATAATAGTGTTAAGTTGTTCATTGTAAACATTCTCTAAAAATTTTTCATTATCTGATAAGTTATTTAACTGATAAACTGTGTAAACCGTAAGAGGAAGCAAAACAATAATAAAAATTACAATACCAATTTTCTTTATTGAAGAGAGCATAAGCTAACTGACTTAAAATGATTTTTTTTCAAATATGCTCTTACAATTTAGCATATTTTTAGAATTTTTGTATTTCAATAAATTTTAATTAAAGATGTTTTTAAATTCTAAAAGCATTAAAGAAATATTCCCGTATTAAAAATATTGGATAAACAAGTATTATTATTTATTTTAAAAAATGGAATTTTGTAAAAAATGAGATCTTTATGGAAGAACCGAATTTATTAATTATATGTTTCTCTTCATTTGCTGCTGTTTTAATAATCCTTTCAATTTTAGCTTTACTAATGCAGTTACTTTTGGTTGTTTTTCCGGTAAAAAACAATAATAAGGAAAGTGAAGATGCAGCAGTAATTGCAGCAATTACAACAGCTTATAATAGACAATTTCCTGGTACAAGAATTACAAATATAGGAGATGGAAAATGATATTTACCAAGGATGCAAAAAAAATTAGAGTTATGATTACTCCTTTTAGAGATGGTTTACAAAGTGCATTTGGAGGCAAAGTTAGATTAAACGATATTCTTCCCGCAATGGAAGCCGCTGCAAAAGCTGGCTTTAGACATATGGAATTTGGCGGTGGTGCAAGATATCAAGCTCCTTATTTTTATTTGGGTGAAGATCCATTTGAAGATATGAAAAAAATGCGCGAAGTAGTTGGACCGGATGTTGATTTACAAATTTTAACTAGATCAGTTTCTGGTGTAACATTAACCACTCAATCAATAGAAGGATTAAAACTTCAAGCAAAATTAATGAAAGAGTATGGAACTACTTGGGATAGAAATTTTGATTATATGAATGATGTTGAAAATCTTGTTAAAACTGGTAAACCTATTGTTGATGCCGGAATGCATCATCAGGCTTGTGTTGCTTTAATGGGATTGCCATTTCATTCAGAGACTGTTCATACTGCTGATTTTTATATAAATATTGGAAAGAAAATATTAGAAAGTGATGTTCATGTTGATAGCATTTGCTTAAAAGATGCTAGCGGTACAACTGATCCTAAAACAGTTTATGATACTGCTGTTGGATTGAAAAAGTTAATGCCGGAAGGAATGCCTTTATGGTTCCACACTCATGATACTGCTAGTACTGCAGTTTCATGCTACGTTGCAGCTATTGAAGGTGGTTGTGATGGAATTGATCCTTCAATAAGACCTTTGGCTAGCGGTACAGTTCAGCCAGATATTCGTTCAGTTGCCCATGCTTTAAAAGGCACTGGTTATTCACTTGATGCTGATTTATCGACTGTCGGTGAAATAGAAAATTTATTGCAGGAAGGTTTGCAGGAATATGATTTTAATCCTACAACTACAACTGCAGATGCAAGAGTTTTAGGATTTCCAATGCCCGGTGGTGCAATTGGACCTAATGTTCACATGATGGTTAAAGCAGGAATTTTGGATAAATATAGTGATGTACTCGCAGAATTCCCTGTTGTAGTTGAAGCCGGAGGTGCTTGGTCTTCTGTTACTCCTGGAAGTCAGCAGTATTGGTTACAAGCATTTAATAATGTGCTGTACGGTAGATGGAAAAAAATTGATGCCGGTTATGGTAAAGCTGTTCTTGGTTATTTTGGAAAAACTCCGCTTACTCCAGATCCGGAAGTGGTAAAAGTTGCTTCAGAGCAATTAAATATGCCTGTTTTTGAAGGCGATCCGTTAGAAGCTGCTCCTAAAAATATTGAGCCGGCAAAAAAAGCTTTAGAGGAAAGAGGACTTCCGGTTACAGATAAAAATATTTTCTTAGTATTAGCTGCAATGGTTCCAGGTAAAAAAATGGAATTGAATGAAGGAATTAGACTTTTAATGGGAACAAGTAAAATTGATATTCCATTAAAGAAAAAAGAAGAAAAGACAGCAGTTGTTGAAAGTAAACCGGTTGTTGCAGCAGCTCCTTCTGTAAGTGGACCAACAATATCAAAATGTACAGTTGATGAAAATGGAAAAATTAGAACATTTACTGTAACCATTGAACCAATTGGTAATGGTGGAAATTCAAAACCAAAATCTGCTGAAAAATCAAATGGTAAAAGTGAACCTATTTTTTCAACATTTAATGGCATTGTTGATGTTGTTGATATTTTAGTTAAAGAAGGTGATCATATTGATAAAGGCACTGTTGTTGCTAAAATTGAAGCTATGAAAGCAACTCACGATATAAAATCACCAAAAGCTGGTTTGGTTGAAAAAATTAATGTAAAAATTGGTGATGAAGTTGATTCTTCTAATCCTATTATGACAATTTCTTAGAGGGTATTGTGCAGGAAATATTAAAGGTTTTTCAAGAATCGGGATTTGCTCATTTAGAATTTGGTAATTATGTAATGTTTATAATTGCTTTTATTTTTACCTACTTGGCAATTACAAAAGAATATGAACCATTACTGCTTATTCCAATTTCTTTTGGCATTGTGATTGCAAATTTTCCTTTTGCAGAATTAGGTTCTTATGAAGAAGGAATTATCGGTTTAATATATAAAATGGGTATAAAAACAGAATTGCTTCCTCCAATAATATTTTTAGGAGTTGGAGTTCTTACTGATTTTAGACCATTATTAAGCAGACCCATAACATTTTTACTCGGTGCTGCAGCACAAGCAGGCATCTTTGTTGCAGCTTTAGGAGCGGCATATATTTTTGGTTTTACTTCTCAGGAAGCTGCTTCAATTGGAATTATTGGCGGAGCAGATGGACCAACATCCATATTCTTATCTTCAAAATTAGCTCCTCATTTATTAGGCCCAATTGCTTTAGCTGCTTATAGTTATATGTCATTGGTTCCAATAATTCAGCCGCCGGTTATGAGATTATTAACTACAAAAAAAGAAAGATATATAGTAATGCCAAAACCAAAACCAGTTTCAAAATGGGCAGTTTTACTTTTCCCAATGGTAACTGGTGCATTCGCTTCATTGGCTATTCCATCTTCGGCTCCGCTTATTGGTATGCTTATGTTCGGCAATTTATTACGTGAAAGTGGAGTTACGGAAAGATTAAAGAAAACAGCTGGCGGTCCAATGATTGATATTGTTACAATATTTTTGGGAACAGCCGTTGGGGCAACAATGGAAGCAACGTATTTCTTAAATCTACAGACTTTAGCAATTCTTGGTATGGGAGCAGTTGCGTTTATTTTTAGTACAGCCGGTGGAGTTCTCTTTGCAAAATTTCTTAATCTTTTCATCTCAGAAGGCAATAAAATAAATCCTTGTATTGGTGCTGCTGGTGTTTCTGCTGTACCGATGGCGGCAAGAGTTGTTCAAAAATTTGTTTCAGATGAGACTAATGGTGAGGTAAATCCATTAATGGAAGCAATGGGGCCAAATGTTGCAGGTGTTGTTGGATCTGCAGTTGCCGCAGGTATTTTCCTTTCTTTTTTACAATAATCTGAATAAAATCATTTCAATTTAAATCCCAACTAAGTTGGGATTTTTTTTATCCTATGTAATCATAATTAAAAATGCTATATAATTACCTGAAAATAGTATTTATTAAAATATTTACTTATTTTCAAAGTTTATAACAAACTAACTTCTTTACTGAAAAAAACTTTACTTATTATGGATAAAAAAACAAATAAACATACATTTCATATTCCGGTTATGGGAACTGGATTTACAATTGATACACCGGTTAAAGTGGCAAAATATGGAATATCTTCGGTAGTTTCATTAGTTGATGATATTCTTGCTGAAAATATGCGAGAATATTACTCAAAAAAATTAGGACTTCCATTTAAATCAATTTCAGATAAAATTGAAGATTTTAGGGCTAAAAGATTTACTGAATATCTGAATTTAATGGATAAAATTGTTAAAGAAAAATATGATGAATTACTTGACTCGTATCATAAAAATGTTGATGAACTCCATAAATATTTTGAAATGTTGCCAAATGCCGCTTCACTTAAAGAAGAATTCAATAAAATGATTGAAGATAGTACTCTGTATAAAAAATTAAGAAATTGGCTTGATGAACATCTAAATCCTGGTTCTATTGATGTAAATATTATGACAAAATTGGATAAGGAAAATTATAGAGAAAATGAAAAACTTCCTCATGAATTCAATGATGCACACGCTTCTCTAAGAGGCTTTGCAAATAGCAACCTGGAATCATCTTTAATTTTATCAGCAGGTATGAATCCAAGATTATACAGCTATTTAGAAAAATTTGATGATTTCTATCCCGATGAAAATGGAAATATTAAAAAGAAAATTGTAATTAAAGTAAGTGATTATCGTTCAGCATTAATACAAGGTAAATTTCTTGCTAAAAAAGGTCTTTGGGTTTCAGAATATAGAATAGAATCGGGATTAAACTGCGGTGGACATGCTTTTGCAACTGATGGATTTTTAATGGGGCCAATTTTAGAAGAATTTAAGAACAAACGAAACGAATTAACAGAAACAGTTTATAAAATTTTTGTTGAAGGTTTACAAAGTAAAAATAAACTCGTTCCAAATTCAAAATTAACACAATTGATAACTGCTCAAGGTGGTGTTGGTACAACATCCGAACATAATTTTTTAATGGAACATTATAATTTAGATTCAATTGGCTGGGGAACACCATTCTTACTAGTTCCTGAAGCTACAAATGTTGATGAAGAAACACTTGAACTTTTATGTAATGCGAAAGAAAAGGATCTTTACTTGAGTGGTATTTCTCCATTAGGAGTTCCATTTAATGCAGTTAAGGGAAATTCACAGGAAGTTGATAAGAAGATTTTAGATAATAAAGGAAGACCCGGAAGTGCATGTCCGAAAAAGTTTTTAACATTTAATACAGAATTTACCGAAAGAGTAATTTGCACTGCATCAAGACAATATCAATCATTAAAAATAAGTGAACTGGATTCTAAGAAAATTGATTTAGCTGAATACCAAAAAGAAAAAGAAAAAATTGTTGAGAAAGAATGCTTATGTATTGGTTTAGCTAATTCTACAAGACATTTACATGGTATAGATAATAATATAAGAAGTGAAGGTGTTTCAGTTTGTCCTGGACCAAACTTAGCTTACTTTGATAAAGTACTTTCGCTAAAACAAATGGTTGATCATATTTATGGAAGAATAAATGTAATTACCAGAACTGACAGACCAAATTTATTTATGAAAGAACTAAACTTATATTACGATTATCTTAAGAATAAAATTGAAGAAGTAGAAACTCCATTTTCAGAAAAACAAATAGCTTACTTTAATAAATTTGTTGATAATCTTAATGAAGGAATTGGTTACTATAAGAATTTGTTTGAAGATGTTAAACATAAATTTGAAGACGTAAGAGAAGATTTTTTAGTTGAATTAGAAAATATTGAATTTGAGCTTGCTAATCTTATTAAACCTGTACAGTTAGTTAAAGTAAGTTAATTTAAATTTTCGAAATAATACTTTTGTTTAGTTTTTTATTTAGCTTTTATAATATTGTTTATTTTTTTCTAAAACTAAATGCAAAGTTCAATAAAAAAAATAGGATTAATAGTAATATTAATCCTTGTCCTTCCTTTATCAACATTTTTCATTTACCAATTTGCATCTTTAAATGAATATGAAAAAGAAATAAATAAAATTTATTTACAGCAACTTGAAACTATTATTTACTCAGTTAATCAATATTCTGAAGATGTAGTTAGCAGTTGGGTAAATGATGTTGTGCTTCAGCTTAAACAAGAAAAAAGTAAGTCTCACCAAAATCCAATAATTTCTCAATATCAAAATGTTGTTTCCTCAATATTTCTTGCAGATAAAAATATTTCGGATATAAATATTTATTATAACGAATCTCAAGAATCATTAGTTAGTAATGAATTAATTAGAAATGAACTGGAAATAAGAAAACCATTAATTGATAAACTTCAAAAATTTTTGGAATCAGGTTATCAAAGAATTGAACCTATTGGAAAAATTACATCGGGAAATAAATATTTATGTTTATTCCCATTAAATAAGAATGAAGTAAATTGGGATTTAGGCGGAATTATATTTGATCCGGCACGATACATACAGCAATCGCTAGCGTCAAAAATTTCTCAAGCAGCCGGAAATGAATTTATTTTGACTGTATCAAGCAATGAAAATAATCTAATATTTTCAACTGATGTAACTGATTCAACTGAAATTGTAATAAATAAACCTTTGTGGTTAATTCCAGGATATACTTTAGGTATAAAATTAAAAAGTGGAAGTATTCAAGAATTGGTTTCGCAAAGATTTTATACAAACTTAATAGTTCTTGCATTGTTGCTTTTTGTATTAATAGTTGGACTCATTTTAATTTATTATAACTTGCGCAAAGAAATAAGGTTGGCTCAACTAAAATCAGATTTTATTGCAAACGTATCTCATGAACTTAGAACACCACTAACGATGATAAGTATGTACTCAGAAACTCTTGCACTAAATAGATTAAAATCTGAAGAAAAAAAACGGGAATATTATTCTGTAATTCATAATGAAACAAACAGATTAAGTAAAATTGTGAACTCTATTTTAAACTTTTCAAAAATGGAGCAGCAGACAAGAAAATTTAATTATGAAAATTGCAGTTTAATAGAAATAAATGACGATGTCTTTAAAACTTATGAGTATCATATTAAGTCTAAAGGATTTTCTTATTCATTAAATCAAAATGAAAAAGTTAAAGATATAATTGCTGATATTGACACAGTATCTGAATCAATAATTAACTTAATAGATAATGCTATTAAATATTGCAATGAGAAAAAAGAATTCGCAATTAATATAAATGAAAATGAAATTGGACCATTTTGGGAAATAAAAGACTTTGGAATTGGTATAAGTGCTAGTGATCAAAAGAAAATATTTGATAAATTTTATAGAGTTTCTTCCGGTTTAGTAAATACAAAAAAAGGCACCGGACTTGGATTATCATTGGTGAAGCAAATAATGAAAGAACATAGCGGCAATGTTATAGTTGAAAGTAAAATTGGAGAGGGTAGCACATTCAGATTACAATTTAATAATAATTTTAATGGCAAAGTTTAATTGGTAAAATAATGTCAAAAATTTTAGTAGTTGAAGATGAACTCGCAATACGTAATGGTTTGGTTGATAACCTGGAAATTGAAGGTTATGAAGTTGAACAAGCAGAAGATGGAAAAATAGGTTTAGAAAAAATACTTCATAATAAATATAATCTAATTATTCTTGATGTAATGATGCCCGGACTTTCTGGCTTTGATGTGTGTAAGAAAACTAGAGCTGCTGGTAATAATACTCCAATTATTCTGCTTACAGCTAAAGGTGAAGAAATTGATAAAGTTTTAGGTTTAGAATTAGGAGCTGATGATTACATTACAAAACCCTTTGGATTAAGAGAGTTGCTTGCCAGAGTTAAAGCTTTATTAAGACGATCAGAAAATAATACAGCTCAAACCGAAGAACTTACATTTGGAAGATTAAAAATTAATTTTGCAACTTTTTTAGCTGTTTCGGATGGAATCGAAGTAAGTTTATCTCATCGTGAGTTTGAAATATTAAAGTATTTGTTTGATCATAAAAATGAAACAGTTACCAGAGATGACTTATTAAAAGATGTTTGGGGTCACCAAAGTAAAATTACAACCAGAACTGTTGATAACTTCATATTAAAATTGCGTCAAAAAATTGAAGATGACATAAACCATCCGCGTATAATTCTAACAATTTACGGAATTGGATATAAATTAGTGCATTAAGTTTCATTAATTGCATCCGTGACATTCTTTTACAATTGTTTACAACAGCATGACAACTAAAACAATGAATTCTCGTCTATTTGTATAGAGATTTCAAAAAAATATTTTAGGAGGATGTCATGTTACACAATTCAAAATTTAGAAAATCAACAGTAGTATTTTTAGTATTTATGCTTTTAAATTTATTTAATCTTACAACATTCGGACAAAAAATTAAAAGTGGTGATTTCAATTTAAGTCAGACTGCAATTCAAAATCTAAACATTGGTATAAAATCAGAAAACACCGGTTTAAAGAAAAATTCAATTTATTTTGCCGGTCTTTATTTAGTAGATGAATCAGCAGAAACCTTAATTGAGCAATTGAAAGTTGAAGAAGATCCAAGTATAAGAATCTTAATAACAAAAGCTTTATATTTAATTGATGACGATAAATTTATGAAAGAAATAAAAAAATTAGCTGTAAAAGATGAAGATAAAAATGTAAAAGAATTTGCTCAAAGAATATATTCAATTATGAAATTAGAAAAAACTTTAAACGTTGCAGAAGTAAGTAATTAAAAGTTGATGAACAGCATGAAATATTTATTAACACTAACTTTATTTTTAATATTGCCTATAGAACTTCTTTTTGCTGATGATTGGAAAGAAATATTAAACTTGAGGGGATACTGGAAGTTTAATATTGGTGACGATAAAAGTTGGGCAAATACTGAATTTAACGATGAAGATTGGGACAATATAAAAGTTCCTTCGTCGTGGGAAGATGAAGGCTACCATGGTTACAATGGATTTGCTTGGTACAGAAAAAGTTTTACTTTGCCTAAAAATATAAATTCAAACAGTCTTTATTTGGTTTTGGGATTTATAGACGATGTAGATGAAGTATATTTAAATGGTAAATTAGTAGGATCAACAGGTTCATTTCCGCCTGATTTTAGAACTGCATATAATGCAAATAGAAAGTATCCGGTTTCAATTGACCAGTTTAATAAAAAAGGTGAAAACATTATTGCAATAAGAATTTATGATTCACAATTAAGCGGTGGAATTATATATGGCGATATTTCTATTATGATTCTTGATATGATAAATATGGATTTAAAACTTGATGGACACTGGAAATTTAATATTGGTGATAACCTTGTTTGGAAAGAACCAAATTTTAATGATAAAGAATGGACAAATATTTTAGTTCCTTCCAATTGGGAAAGTCAAGGTTATAAAGATTATGATGGATTTGCATGGTACAGAAAGAAATTTTATTTAGATAAAAGTTTTAAAGATAAAGATCTGGTTTTGCTTTTAGGAAAAATCGATGATATTGACCAATGCTTTGTTAATGGAACAATGATAGGAAATACCGGTGACTTTTTAATAACTCCGGAAACAAATGTTTTTAATAACGAGTGGTTAGCACAACGAGGATACTACTTACCAAAAGAGATATTAAAATATGGTGAAGAGAACTTAATAGCTGTAAGAGTTTATGATGGTTATATTGATGGCGGAATATACCAAGGTCCAATTGGCTTAACAACTCAAAAAGTTTACAGGGAATATTGGAAAGATAAGAAAAGTAAAAAAGGATTTTGGGAAACTTTTTTTGATGATATTATGCAGTAATTAATTAAATTTTTTCAAAATTTCTTCAGCTGCTGAAGTTGCTCTTGCCTTGCCATCAATTAGAAGATTTTCTGCAATTTTTAACTCATCTTTAATTTCTGACTTTTGATAAAATTTGTTAATTAAATTTTCTTTAATTAAAGAGTGCATCCAATCTAAAGATTGCTTGTTACGCTGACTATTAAATATTCCTTCCTTTTTAGTGAAATCAACAAAATCAGAAATTGTAGACCAAATTTTATCAAGCCCGGTTTCTTCAATTGCAGAAGCAGTTAAAACTTTAGGCTGCCATCCGTTTGTATACGGCATAAGATAATGAATAGCATTTTGAAATTCAGCTTTAGCTATTTCAGCTTTTTGCTTATTATTTCCATCTGCTTTGTTAATTACAATTGAATCGGAAATTTCTATAATTCCTTTTTTGATTCCCTGAAGTTCATCACCTGCACCGGAAATCATAACAAGTAAGAAAAAATCAACCATTGATCTTACAGTTATTTCACTTTGGCCAACGCCAACAGTTTCAATTAAAACAATATCAAATCCTGCAGCTTCACATGCAGTAATTGTTTCTCTTGTTTTTCTTGTAACTCCACCCAAATTTCCACCAGATGGAGAAGGTCTGATGAAACAGTTTTTTTCGCGCGACAGTTTATCCATTCTTGTCTTATCGCCGAGAATACTTCCTTTTGATATTGAACTGCTTGGATCTACGGTCAATACAGCTATCTTGTGACCTTTACTAATTAGATAAATTCCCAAAGCTTCAATTAATGTACTTTTACCGGCTCCGGGCACACCAGAAATTCCTATCCTTACTGAGTTGCCTGAGTGAGGGAGAAGTTTATCTAAAACTTTTGCCGATTTTTCATGATGCTTTTGTGAGTTACTTTCAATCAGAGTAATACATCTAGCTAAAAGATTGCGGTCATCATTTAATACACCGTTAACTAATTCTTCAATAGACGGATTTGTTGATTTTGTAATATTTTTATATGAAGTGGATTTTTCAGCATGATCAAGACCTTTAACAACGTTTACCGCATACTCATTACCAGCATTTTTTGGTGTCCAATCCGGCTTGTATTTATTGTTT
Organism: Ignavibacteriales bacterium; assembly: GCA_020635275.1. Classification (GTDB taxonomy): domain Bacteria; phylum Bacteroidota; class Ignavibacteria; order Ignavibacteriales; family Melioribacteraceae. The sequence continues at coordinate 465,021 of JACKAA010000001.1, read as the reverse complement.
TTAGACATATTGAAATTAAGAATTTACAGAAAGAAATTTACATATTTTATAAATCCTTTGTTTCAAAATCTTCAACATCTTATAGCAATTAAATAATAAAGCAATACAATCGAATATATTTTTGTTAAAATAATTTAAACTGTTAATTTTATTTATCAGTTATAAAAATATTCAAGTAATTTTCAATTACTTTCGGAGAGTAGTATGTACAATAAAAAGAGAAAAGTGTATTTATATCTAATTATTCTTTTTTTAACAAATTTAACTTTGGCTCAAGTTGATACAGCTTGGACAATAACTTATGGTAGTGAAGGTAATAATATTGGAATTTTTGCAATGGAAACCATGGATAGCAATTATATTGTTCTTAGTTCAAACCGTATTATTGGGACGAGAAATATGGTTTTGACAAAAGCAAATTCTGAAGGACAAATTATTTGGGAAAAAATTTTTGAAACAAGTTCATATGATCAGCCGCGATCACTTGTTGAATCAAGCGATAGTGGATTTGTTATATTTGGCGACATAGGGTATCCGGAAGATAAAGCATTGCTTATTAAAACTGATAAAGATGGTGACACTTTGTGGACAAAAACATTTTCTTCATCAAGTGATCCAGGATTTGATATGGTTTCAATGAAAGGACATAAAATAATTAAAAGTAGTGAAGGAGGATATATTTTATTAGGAATTGATATTGAAATGGACCCTGATGGTAAATTATGGTTAGCAAAAATAGATGAAAATGGTAATATAGAGTGGAGTCAAAAAATATTTGTCCCAATATTTTTAGATAGAGATTATTTTGATATCCTTGAAAATGATTTGGGTTATTTTATTTCAGCTAATGATGGAGATCCAGGTGGAATTTATTTCATTCAAACTGATAAATCTGGAAATGAAATATTTAGGAAAAATAACAATTTTCTTGGAGGAATTTCTCAATCAATTAGTTCAATTTCCTTTGGTGTACAAAATAATGTTGATAGTGGATATGTTTTAACTGGTGAAAACATGGGGAATCTAATGGTTGCAAGGATAGATATGGAAGGAAATATAATGTGGGAAAGAGAATATGAAAGATTTGCACCTTCAATCAATCAAGGCCTTTCAGTAATTAATGATTATGATGACGGATATGCATTAACAGGAGATGGGAGCAATAATCTATTTGTAATGAAAGTTGACAAGGAAGGAAATAAAATATGGGCAAAAGTCTATGAAAATAGCTGGGGAAAGTCTATTAGAAAAACTTCAGATAATGGTTATATTGTTTGCGGTACAAAAGACCAAAAAGTATGGTTGCTTAAATTTAAAACTACTCCAGTTGCAATTGCAAATACAGATCCTCTATGGTTAGATAACAATTGGGATGGTTATGCGACAAATATTCTTGATGGATCTTCAAGCTTTAGTCCAAATGGATTTGCGATTACACAATATGAATGGATGTATAATGAAAATGTGGTTAGCACTGAAAGCAATTTAGAAATTACACTGCCAAACGGAGATAACATAGTTCAATTAAAAGTTACTGATGAAAATGGTATTTCCGGCTCAAATGAATATGTAGTAAAAGTATGTTCGTATAAACTAGAAACAAATGGAGCGATAACTTCTTCAATAAGTACTTTAAATGATAGCATATTTTATGCAACATCTACTGATGACCAGATATATTGTTTTAACAATAACAATAATTTGAACTGGACACTTCAAACCGGCGGTGCAATTCAATCAACAACAACAATTGGTCCCAATGGCAATATATATGTAGGTTCTGATGATACAAGGTTGTATTGCTTTGATCCTTTGGGCAATTTTAAATGGGATACGCCAATGGGCGGAGTAATTTCTGCATCACCAGCAATTACTCAGAATAAAACAATTTATGTTGGGACAGAAAATAATAGGCTATATTCTGTTAATGGAACAAATGGTGAAATAAATTGGAATTATTTAACAGGCGGACCAATAACATCTTCAGTTTCGTTGGCCAGCTCTGGTAATATATATTTTGGCAGCAGTGATAAAAAGTTTTACTCTTTAAATAGTTCAGGAAATCTTAATTGGAACTTTACAACCAATGGAGAAATTCATTCTTCTCCCGCAATTGACAATAACGGCAGAATTTATTTTGGAAGTAATGATGCAAAATTGTATGCATTAAATTCAGATGGAACATTAGCATGGTCATTTTCTACAATCGGTTCAGTTAAATCTTCTCCGGTAATTGATTTGGAAGGAAATATTTATTTTGGGTCTGCTGACGGAAATTTTTATTCAGTTGATCCGGATGGAAATGAAAATTGGAAATATAATGCTGCAGCACCAGTTAATGGTAATCCCACTTTAACAAGAGTCGGTAATGTAATATTTGGATGTGATGATGGCAGAGTTATTTCATTAAGTAAAGATGGTGGATTAAATTGGTCTTTTAAAACTGATAATTCAATCGTTTCAGCACCTTTAAATACTGCAAAAGATGGCAGAATCTATGTTGGCAGTAGTGATAATTCAATTTATGGATTTGTTGATTTAAGTCCTTTATCAGCAGTCGTAAATCATCAATGGCCAACCTTCCAAAAAGATACTAAACGAACAGGCTCTCAATCAGACATTGTTATTGGTGTAAATACTGAAAATAACAATGAACTTCCGACTGAATTTGAGCTGTTTCAAAATTATCCGAATCCATTTAATCCAGCAACAAAGATAAAATTTCAATTGGCTGAAACTTCAAAGCTTGAGCTGAATATTTTCAATATAGCAGGTGAAAAAGTAAAATTGTTAAACAATGATATAAAGAATGCTGGTTATTATTCAATTGATTGGAATGGACTAAATGATCAAAATGAAGAAGTAAGCAGTGGTATTTATATTTTTCAAATGAAAGCAATAAGTAAGAGCAGTAATTTCCAAAAAAGCATCAAAATGATAAAATTAAAATAAAATTAATAAATCAATCCTTTAAGCCTCGAAATATTTCGGGACTTTTTTATTTAAACACAAATTTTATTGAACATTTTAGCATTTGATAAGTCTAAATTTATGAAGGTTAAAATGAATATTTTGGAGTATTAAAATGTCAGTAAGATTTTTCTACATTATTATATTATCTACCGTCCTAATTTCCCAAGTTATGTTTTCTCAAGAAGAAAACAGGGATGAAGATAATTGTTCAAACGGCAGTTTAGATTTAGGTTTTGCCAATACTGGTATTAGTTTTGGAAATTCGCAAAACTGGAATGGAATAAGATTGAACATTTCTGATTGTAATATCAGAACAATTAATGGAATAAATATTACATTTTGGCAACCTGAAAAATTAACAAATTCGAATATTAATGGATTGGCTGTTGGACTTTCTCCATCTGCTGAAATTCTAAATGGAGCCTCAGTTGGTTTTGGAGTTGTTGCCGGTAAGAATATTAATGGATTAAATATTGGTTTACTTGCTTCGGTTGCCGGCGGCGAAATGAATGGAATAAATTTCTCTACTTTAGCTTTAGTTGCCGAAGGTGAAATTACCGGAATAAATTTTGGAGGATTAGCCCAAGTTTCTGAAAGAGGAATAACAGGTATTAATTTTGGAGGATTAGCTCTTGTGTCTGAAGGTCCAATTGTTGGTTTTAATTTTGGCGGACTTGCACAAGTCTCTCAAACTGGGATTACTGGAATAAATATTGGCGGATTAGCTTTAGTATCAGAAGGTAAAATAACAGGGACAAATATCGGAGGTTTGGCTTTAGTTTCTGAAAATGGAATTACCGGAATAAATATTGGTGGTTTAGCAATTGTTTCTAAAAACGAAATAACCGGTATAAATATTGGCGGTCTAACTGTTGCAAGTTCAAGCGGAATTACAGGATTGAATTTAACATTGGGTAAGCTTTTAAGCGGTAATGAATTAAAAGGAATTAATATTTCTGGTTACCAGACAGAAAGTGATTTGGTAACCGGAATAAACATTACAGGTATTTGGACAAAAATAGAAGAACTTAATGGAATATCTATTGCGGGTTACAATAGAATTACTGGTTATCAAAATGGAATTACTATAGGCTTGGTAAATTTTGCCGAATTCTTAAATGGTCTACAGATTGGTTTAATAAATATTGCTGAGAACAATCCGGTGCCATTTAAAATATTACCAATTGTTAATGCCCATTTTTAAGATTAGTTTGAAGTGCATTAAATTTGTTTTTCTAATACTTCTTGTATTTTTTTGGAAATAAAACTTAAGTTCTTATAATATTTTCTTGTTTCGTTTCTTGTTATATTTGTTCGAATCCTTATTTTAATACATCCAACTTCTTTACCCCAATTTTCAGCTGTTTTTATTAATTTACAACCAATTCCTTTTTTTCGAAAATTATAATTGACAATAATTCCTCTTATTTCAACAAACCTATCACTTTCTAAAGGTTCAACTATTGATGCATGCATCCAGCCTACAACATTTTCCAATTCAGCAACAAAAATTTTTTCATTCGGATTTCTTTTGAAATTTTTCAGTTTAATTTTTACTTCAGAAGGATTTAAATCATAACCTAGTTCTTTAGTCAATAAGTCAATAGCATTTATATCTTTTTGTTCTGCTTCGCGGATTTTTAGGTTTTCTATTATTGACATTCTTTAAATCTTAATTGAGAATTATAATTTGATTTTAAAAACCGCAGTTTTTTTCTGCGGTTTTGAATTAATAAAAATGATAAAAAATAAGTTAACTTAAAAATCTCTCATTAACGATTTCCATAACTTTTATGCCGGCTTCTGGAATTTTTGTCCCGGGACCAAAAATTGCTAAGGCACCATTCTCGTAAAGATATTCATAATCTTGTGCTGGAATTACACCGCCAATAATTACAATAATATCTTCTCTACCTAATTTTTTTAATTCTTCAACAAGTTGAGGTAAAAGGGTTTTATGTCCGGCCGCCAATGAACTCATACCAACTACATGAACATCATTTTCAACGGCCTGTTTTGCAGTTTCTTCAGGAGTTTGGAAAAGCGGACCGACATCAACATCAAATCCCATATCTGCATAAGCTGTTGCAACTACCTTAGCACCGCGATCGTGTCCATCCTGACCAATTTTTGCAATTAATATTCTTGGACGTCTTCCTTCATCTTCGGCAAATTTATTTGTCATTTCTCTAGCTTTGTTTAGCATCTCATTTTCACTTCCGCTATACTCACTGCTGTAAATACCGGAAATTGTTCTTGTCACTGCTTTATATCTCCCGCTAACTTTTTCAATTGAATCTGAAATTTCGCCTAAAGTTGCCCTTACTCTAGCAGCTTTAACAGCCAAATCTAACAAATTTCCATCTTTTGTTTTGGCACATTTTGTAATAGCTTCCAAAGATTTTTTAACTTCTTCTTCATTTCTTGATTTTTTAATTTGATTTAACCTTTTAATCTGTGAAAGCCTGACTGCAGTATTATCAACTTCTAAAATTTCAATTGGATCTTCTTTTGTCAATTTATATTTGTTAACTCCTACAATTGTTTCCTGACCAGAATCAATTCTTGCCTGACGACGAGCTGCAGCTTCTTCAATTCTCATTTTAGGAATTCCGGCTTCTATTGCTTTTGTCATTCCACCAAGAGATTCAATTTCAAGAATATGTTCCCATCCTTTTTTAATTAAAGAATCGGTCAAATATTCTACCAAATATGAACCGCCCCAAGGATCAATAACTTTGGTAATTCCGGTTTCGTTTTGCAAATAGAGTTGTGTGTTTCGTGCAATTCTTGCAGAAAAATCTGTTGGAAGTGCAATTGCCTCATCTAAAGAATTTGTGTGTAAAGACTGAGTGTGACCAAGCGCTGCAGCCATTGCTTCAATACATGTTCTGATAACATTATTAAAAGGATCTTGTTCAGTTAAGCTCCATCCTGAAGTTTGAGAATGTGTTCGCAAAGACATTGATTTTGGATTCTTTGGATTAAACTGTTTAATGAGTTTTGCCCATAAAATTCTGGCTGCTCTCATTTTTGCAATTTCCATAAAGTAATTCATTCCTAACGCCCAAAAGAATGAAAGCCGCGGTGCAAATGTATCAACACTTAATCCGGCTTTAATTCCGGTTTTTACATATTCCAAACCATCAGCTAAAGTATAAGCCATTTCCAAATCGGCGGTTGCTCCTGCTTCCTGCATATGATAACCAGAAATACTTATGCTGTTAAACTTTGGCATATTTTGAGACGTGAATTCAAAAATATCTGCAATAATTTTTATTGATTGTTCAGGCGGATAGATGTAAGTATTTCTTACCATGTATTCTTTTAGAATATCATTTTGAATTGTACCGGTCAATAATTCCGGACTCACACCTTGTTCTTCAGCAGCTACAATAAAAAATGCCATTACTGGAAGAACTGCTCCATTCATTGTCATAGAAACAGACATTTTATCAAGCGGAATTGAATCAAAAAGAATTTTCATATCTTCAACTGAATCAATTGCAACGCCAGCTTTACCAACATCACCAACAACTCTTGGGTGATCAGAATCGTAACCTCTGTGTGTTGCAAGATCAAACGCTACTGAAAGACCCTTCTGACCTTGTGCTAAATTTCTGCGGTAGAAGGCATTGCTTTCTTCTGCAGTTGAAAATCCGGCATATTGACGAATTGTCCAAGGTCGTGCAACGTACATTGTACTGTAAGGTCCGCGTAAAAATGGCGGAATACCTGACATAAATTCTAAATGTTCGTAATCTTTTATATCTTCTTTTGTATAAATAGGAGAAACTGGAATTTGCTCCATTGTTTGAAAAATAAAATCATCTTTAGATTTACCCAGTGATTTTTCAAAATCAGATTTCCAATCATTATAAGATTTTGTTTGATTAGAAAATTTTAATTCAACGTTTTTGAAATTAGGTTTATGCATTATTTAATCCCTCCAATTTTAGTTAAGAGGGAAGTAAGTTTTTCCATTACATCTGCTCCTAAATATATAAAGTCCTCAATTCCATTTTTCTTGTGTTCTTCAATTTGATCTTTTGGATAACCAGCAAGAATAATTTGTAGATTTTGGTTTTTAGATTTTAATTTGCTCACTATTTGCGGAACAATTTCCGGATAATTATCATCTGTTGAACAGATAGTTATTATTGGAGCTTTAGAATTTAAGCAAATATTTACAAGTTCATCAAAATCAGTTGAACCTTTTGACTCAATAACTTCAAAACCGCCAACTTCAAAAAATCCTTTTGAAAAATCTGCTCGTCCTTTATAATCATTTAAGGTTCCCCAATTTGCTAAAAACACTTGCGGAAGTGAGCCATTTTGTTCTTTATACTTTAGCGAATTTTCTCGTAAGTTTTCAAATTCTTGTGATGCTCTTCTTTGTTTTAGATGTTCAATTTTAATTCCACTTTTATATGAAGAAATTAAAGCACTGTTTATTTCACCTAGCGTTGCACCATTTGAAAATGCATCTGTCATTAAATCAATTGTTTTGTTATCAGAAGAAAGTGAGATTGACTGAAGTTTTTCCATAACCTTGGAATGCTTTTCATTTGTTTCGTTCAATCTGAATTTCTTTAAATATTCTGCACGTTTATTATAGAATGATTTTTTATCAAAATTATCTTTTTCTAATTTTTTCTCCTTAATATCTGCAAACATGTTGGTTCCCACAATTACAGATTTTCTTTTATTTATATCTTTTGATCTTTCATCAGCAACTTTTTCTATTTCAGTCTGAATGAAATTATTTTTTAGTGATTCAAGAATTCCGCCATTATTTTCAATTTGCTTAAATAAATTCCAGGCAGATTTTGCCAACTCTTCGGTCAAAGTTTCAATAAAATAAGAACCTCCGGCCGGATCAATTACTTGATCAAGATGTGATTCTTCTCTTAAAATAGTGTGGATGTTGCGGGCAATTCTTCGTGAAAAATTATCTGACTTTCTAATTGTTTCATCAAATGGTAAAGTTGTGATCGAATCAACACCTCCAACAATTGCACTAAAAGCTTGAGTTGTAGATCTTAACATATTTACATAAGGATCTAAATTTGTTTGGTAATAATCAGAAGATTTTGCTGAAATTTTAGGCTTACATTTTCCCAATTCGACTTGATAATTTTCTGCAATATTTTCCAATAAAACTCTTATTGCACGGAATTTTGCAATATCCATAAAATAGTTTGAGCTGATTCCAAAAGTAAAAATTGTTTTGCTAAAAACATCTTCTGCAGAAACGCCTCTTTCAGATAAGTTATTAACATAATGCACAAATGTTGAAATTGCGATTGCCAATTCCTGAACTGAACTTGCACCGGCATTTACATATGGTAAAGTATTTATACCAATTACTTTTAAGTTAGGCGAGTTTTCTTTTGTCCATTCAATTGCAATTTTAAGTGAATTAAAAAGAAAATCTTCAGAAACTTCTAAAGTTCCAGATTTTACCAATTCATTAATTGGATCAGCTGAAATGCTGCCAGTTAACTTTGCAGAATCAATATTATGCGATTTTAAATAAGAATTAAATAGTGATAAAAATGGAAGAACATTTTTGCCAGTATAAATAGAAATTTCATTTTTAGTAAGATCAATATTCTTTAATGCTCTTTCTAAACTTTTAATGGCAGAAATTGATAAACCAGTATCACCAACCAAATTTTCATCTGTGTAATCAGCATCAAGTCCTAATTTTGTGGCACTATCTAAACATAAATTAACACAATTTTGGCCATTCTCTAACGCCAATTTTAAAGCAGTATTAAATTCATCAGAATCAGCAATTTTAATTTCTTGATTTACAGTCCATGTTTTTTTGTGATACCCAGTTGATGAAAATCCTCTAACAAAATTATCAAATCCCGGTAAAGTATCAACTAATTCTAAATTTTCTAAATCATCTTTGGTATAAATTGGCTGAAGATTAATACCTTCGTAAGTTTTTGTAATTAATTTTTTTTCATAACTAGCCCCTTTTAAATCTTTCTCCACTTGGGCTTTCCATTCTTCAAATGATGGTGGAGTAAACTCAGATTTTAAATTTAAATCGTTATCCAACTTAAAATCATCTGTTGGAATTTCATTAGACATTATAAACTCCGCAATTTTAACAAGTTAAAAAATATTTATCTTTATAAAATAATAAATAAGATTAAGAGATATTATATTAATTCATTCGGTAGATTCATATATAACCAATTGAAAGAGAAATAAAGATTTTAAAAAATTTTTAAAATGACGATAATTTCATAGAAAATGACTTAAAAGGTGAACTTGGAAAATTTAGAAGTAACATATAAATTGATTAAAAAACTTGAATGTGTAAAAGAAGAATTGGTCGATTGGGCAAGACTTTCACGAGAAAAAAAGATGAATGAGAAGCAAATAAAAAATATGATGACCAGAGCACACGGAATTGATGAACTTTTAAGAGAAATTGGCATAGAATGGGTTGAAGATTATGAAGCAAATAAGAAAATTAAAGCCTCATTAAAACTTTAGTTAATAAAACCCACCTTAAAATTTAACCAGAAATTGCTGTTTGAAATTATAAGCTAAATTTGTAGCTTAGTAGGATTTTGATAAACAATTTGGAAAAAATCCTATATTTTGATCAACAGAAACAAAAATATTATATTACTTAAAAACATCTTTTTTTTACTTTTGCTTGCCCTAATTCAATTAGGCTGCAATTCCAATATTGAAAATCCTTCAGAAAGTTTATCTATAGAAAAAATTAAGAAAAGAGGAAAACTTATTGCCATAACCGGTTTTAATGCCTACAGTTATTTTATCTATAAGGGCAAAACAATGGGTTATGAATATGAACTTTTAAAACGATTTGCTGATAGATTGGGTGTTGACGTTGAAATTAAAGTTTCTAAAGATATTAATGAAATGTTTGATCTTTTGGAAAAAGGAGAAGGTGATTTAATTGCCTTTAATCTTACGGTTACAAAAGAAAGAAAAGAAAAATTTGATTTTACATCATATTTTAATATCACAAATCAAGTATTAGTGCAAAGAAAACCTAAAAATTGGCGAAGAATGACAATGGATCAAATAAGCGATTCCTTGATCAGAAATCCTATTGATTTAGAATATAAAACGGTTTATACAAGAAAGGGAAGTGTATATAAGACAAGATTGGAAAATTTATCTGAAGAAATTGGCGGTCATATTGAAATTATAGAAGCACAAGATACTGTTTCAATTGAGGATTTAATTGAAAAAGTAGCAAATGGCGAAATTGATTATACTGTATCTGATGAAAATGTTGCAGAACTAAATCTGGCTTTTTATCCTAATATTGATATTGAGACTTATATCTCATTTCCTCAGAAAATTGCTTGGGTGGTTAGAAAAGGATCAAATGATTTTCTGGAAGAACTTAATACTTGGATTGAGGAATTTAAAAAAGATCTAGATTTTTATGTTATTTACGACCGCTATTATAAGTACAGAAATTACTATAAAGCGCGGAGAAGCAGTAAATATTTTCTCAGCGATGGTGGTGGAATTTCACAATATGATAAGTTGATTCAAAAATATGCAGATTCAATTAATTGGGATTGGAGATTGTTAGCATCAATGATTTATCAAGAATCAAACTTTAAACCTGATACAAAATCTTGGGCGGGAGCGGTTGGTTTAATGCAATTGCTGCCTGAAACCGGAAATGCTCATGGAGCAGAAGATTTACTGGATCCGGAAAAAAATATAAGAGCCGGCGCAAATTATATCAAATGGCTTGATAATTTTTGGGCGAAATATGTTGAAGATAAAGATGAAAGAGTTAAGTTTATTCTAGCATCTTATAATATTGGATTTGGACATATTGAAGATGCACGAAGGTTGGCTGAAAAATATGGTGGAAATCCTAATGTTTGGTCTGAAAATGTTGCGGACTTTTTATTAAAGAAATCCAAACCAAAATACTACAATGATGAAGTTGTTAAAAACGGATATTCAAACGGAAGAGAAACGGTTGCATATGTAAAAAAAATTATGCAGCGTTATGATAGATATGTTCAGTTTGTAGGTCTAAATCCAAATAAAAAAGAAATTTAATCAAATAAAATAACTGCAAATTTACATCACAATTACATTTTTCTCTCTAATAAAAATTTAGTAATCATATTTCTTTTCTCTATTTTTATCTATTAAACATTTTACTTTTTGCAGATAAGGAATTTTTATGAAAATAGGAATAAGAAAGGAGACTCAATATCCATCGGAAAGAAGAGCACCTCTAACACCGGAACATGTTAAAGAATTAGTAAATCAAAATATAGAAGTTTTAGTCGAACAGGCTGACCAAAGAGTTTTCACCTCAGATGAATATAAAAAATCCGGAGCAAAAATTTGTTCAACATTGGAAGATTGTGAAATTATTTTCGGTGTAAAGGAAGTACCAATAAATGATTTAATTCCTAATAAACCATTTGTATTTTTCTCTCATACCATAAAAGGGCAGAGTTACAATATGCCTTTGCTTCAGGCTATTTTAGATAAAAATATTACACTAATGGATTATGAATTAGTAAAAAACGATAAAGGATTCAGATTGATTTTCTTTGGAAATTATGCCGGCTATGCTGGAATGATAGATTCACTTTGGCTTTTAGGTAAAAGATTAGAAAGTGAAGGAATTCAAAGTGCCTTGGCAAATATTAAACAGGCAAAAGAATATGATAATCTTGCTGATGCTGAAGATGAAATTAGAAATGTTGGAAATGAGATTAGAGAAAATGGTTTACCAAATGAAGTAGTTCCTTTGATTACCGGATTTTCAGGTTATGGAAATGTTTCTAAAGGAGCACAAAGTATTTATGATTTATTGCCAACAGTTCAGATTAAACCTAAAGATTTATCTGAATTTATTAAGAAAGGTGAATTTTCAAATAAAGTTGTATACAAAGTAGAATTTAAAGAAGTTGATATGTACAAACATCCTTCTAATAATGAATTTAGTTTTAATCACTTTGTGAAACATCCAAATGAGTATGAAAGTATTTTTTCTCAATATATTCCAAATTTGACAATGATGGTTAATGGAATTTACTGGGAAGATAAATTTCCAAAACATGTAACAAAAGATTTTATGAAAGATTTATATAAAAAGAGAAGTGAGCAAAAACTAAAAGTTATTGGTGATATTACTTGTGATATTGAAGGATCAGTTGAACTCACTGTAAAAAATACATCTTCTGAAGAACCTTCTTTTGTATATGAACCATTAACAGATGAAGTTAAAATGGGAGTTGAAGGAAATGGACCCGTTATTTTAGCTGTTGATAAATTACCCGCAGAACTACCCAGAGAATCATCTCAATTTTTTGGCACTGCATTACTGCCTTTTATTGAACCATTATTGCAAGCTGACTATTCTTTAGATTTTGAAAATTTGAATTTACCCAAAGAATTTAAAGAAGCTGTAATTACACATAAAGGTAAGTTAACCCCTAATTTTACTTATCTAAACGAATATTTGTAATATATCTTTTTGTAATAAGCACTTATTTATATAGGTTTAGTCGATGCAAAAATAATTTTTTGCATCGATAATTAACTGTATAATTTAGTCTTCTTCTGGAAATTAACATGAAAAATATTCTTATTTTCGGAGCCGGACAAAGTGCTCCTTACCTTATTTCGTACTTACTAAACGAAGCACAGAAAAATAATTGGTTTGTTACTGTTGGTGATATGGATGAAAAAACAGCTAAAGCCGCTGTTAATGGTCACCCTCATGGAAATGGTATTGAATTTGATGTGAATGATATGGAAAAACGACATTCACTTATTCAAAAAAGTGATGTTGTTGTAAATTTTTTAACCCCAACTTTTCAATATTTAATTGCTCTTGATTGCGTAAGATTTGGCAAACATGTAATTACTGCATCTTATGAAAATCCAAGAGTTGCGGAACTGAGCAATGATGCGCAAAGTAAAGGTATTCTAATCTTAAATGAAATGGGATTAGATCCTGGGATTGATCACATGTCGGCTATGCAAATTATCACTCGTATTAGAGAAAATAACGGAACAATAAGCAGCTTTATTTCTTACGGAAGCGGAATTCCAGCACCTGAAGTAAAATCAAATCCGTTAAATTATTGCATTACTTGGAATCCTTCAAATGTTGTAACAGCCGGAGATGCCGGTGCTCAATATTTGGAAGATGGTAAAATTAAACTTCTACCGCATCACGAAGTTTTTAGAAGAACCTGGGATGTTGAAATTGAAAACTTAGGAATGTTTGAAGCTTACCCTAACAGAGATTCATTGTTGTATCAAAAAATATTTAATCTAAAAAAAGTAAATACAATGATTAGGGGAACTCTAAGATATCCAGGCTGGAGCGAAACTTGGTATCAAATTGTAAAACTTGGCTTGTATTTAAATACTTTGACTTTACCTGAAATTGCCGAAAGAAGTTATAGAGATTTTACAGAAATGTTTCTGCCGTTAAATGTATCCGGTCCAAAATTGGAAGCAAGAATAGCAAATTATTTGAATATTAGTCCAACCGGATCAATTATGAAAAACCTAAGTTGGCTGGGATTATTCAGTAATGAAAAAATTGGCAAAAACTTTAGAACACCAATGGATTTAATGACCGATCTGATTAAGAAAAAAATGCCCTTGCCTGAAGGGCAGAGAGATATGGTAATTCTGCATCATGAAATTATTGCAGAATATAAAGACCAAAATAAAAAGGAAAAAATTGTTTCAACTTTGGTTGAATATGGCGATCCTAAAGAAAAGTTTACAGCTATTGCTAAGACGGTTGGGGCTCCAGCAGCAATTGCGGCGAAATTAGTATTAAAAGGTGAACTGAATTTAACCGGTTGCCACATTCCAACTCATCCGGCAATTTATACAAAAGTTTTAGAAGAATTGGCCACACTTGGAATTAAGTTTAACGAGAAAACTGAAGAGATAAATTAGATATGAAACATTCCATATTTTAAAAATATGGAATGTTTTTAAGTTACATTAAAGATTCAATTCAAAGCCAAAGTAAGCACTTCTGCCAAGAGTTCCGTAATAGAGAATATCTTCATATTTTGTATCAAACATATTTTCTAGTCTTCCGTAAATTGTGAGATATTCTGTAAGTGAATATGAAGATGTTAAATTAACCAATGTATAAGATTTTAAAACAATTCTTTCTGTAGGGAATGTTGAAAAATCATTGTCAAACTTTTCACCAGAATGATTGATAAATAAACCTAAGTTGAGTTTATCATATTTATAATTTGAACTTATTGCAAACTGATGTTTTGGTCTTCTAATTAACTGCTGATCGGCAATTTCCTTATTGCTAATATCAAAAGTTTCATTAAATGTGTAATTTGCACTTACAGTAAAACCGAAAATATTTTGCAAAGTAAAACTTGTTTCAATTCCTTTTGTTTCAGCTTTATTAATATTTACCGACTTAAAGTTTTCATCAAATCCTAACATATTTGTAAATTCCATGTTAAAATAAGTAACGCCAATCATTATTTTGTCATTTAATAAAAATTGATCAAATCCAAAATCCCAGCCCGCACTTTCTTCAGGTTTTAGTTCAATATTTCCGGTTAATGGATCAAACAAATTATAAATTGATGGAGCTTTAAAGCCGGTTCCATAGGTTCCCTTAATTTTTGTTTTAGTATCTTCAATAAAATACATAGGTGCAATTCTAAATGTTGAAACCGAACCGAATTTTTCATTATTGTCAAATCTATAACCGACTGTTGCAGAAAAATTATTTATCGTAATAAAATCTTGTACATAAATTCCGGTTGTTAAAATTCTTTCTTCGGGAAGAACACTTTCAAAAGGTCCCCACATACTTTCTGAATAATAATTTGATTGTGCAATATCATTCTTAGAATTAATACCAATTGTGATAAGATTATTATTAATCAGCTTAAAATTATTTTGCCAGTCAAATGAAACTCTTTTTCCAAAATATTTTGCATCGGATAATGTACTTGGGTGAAAAGCATCAATTTTATCAACTGCATTACTTTTGCTTTGAAAGTAAGAACCTCTAATTGAAGATTCCCAAATTCCATTGAAAAAAGTTCCGTTCAAATTAAGATTGAACAAATGACTTTCTAAATCGGAAATATAATTTGGATCATCTCCATTTTTTTCTGCTTGATCAAGATCTGCTTCTGATTCTATATATTTATATGCAAAATTTAAATTAAGATTTTCACTAAAATCGTATCCAAGTTTTACAAATCCGGAATTATTATAGTATGCATCAGTTTCAAAATTTATACCACTGATCGATGAAATTGCATCAGTCTGTAATCTTGAAAAATTAGCTAAATAGCTTAATCCGGAAACTACTCCTTTTGAGGTAAAACTTCCCTTATAAAAATTATTTGATCCTCCTTCACCGGAAAAAGAAAATGAAGGTTTGCCAATGCCGGATTTTGTTAAAATATTTATTACACCAGCTGATGCTTCAGAACCGTAAAGTGTACTTTGCGGCCC
Organism: Ignavibacteriales bacterium; assembly: GCA_020635275.1. GTDB lineage: Bacteria > Bacteroidota > Ignavibacteria > Ignavibacteriales > Melioribacteraceae. Next base: position 449,526 of record JACKAA010000001.1, on the reverse strand, counting down.
TCTGACAATTTCAATTCTTTCAATATCATCAACCTGCAGAGCTGAAAAGTCATAGCTATTATTGGAAGATGCCGGATTATTAACCTCAACATTATCAATCATTACCAAAACAAAATTTGAATTTGCTCCACGCAAAAAAACTGAACTTAATTTACCTGTTCCGCCTTGTTGAGATATTGTAAGACCCGGAACATCGTTTAATAAATCAATTACAGAGTGACTTTGTTTAGCTTGAATTTGTTCTTGCGTAATTATAGAAACTGAACTTGCTGTATTAAAAAGATTTGTTTCATACTTGTTTGCACTAACTGTAATTTGAGTTAATTCAGATTTAAGAGTATCAGTCTGAGCAATAAGTAATAATTGAGAAAAGCAATAGATGGTTGTTAATAAATATTTTTTCATTGAAGTTACTCCTTTTAATAAATTTGAAAAGTAACTTCGAAGGTGTTTTGGGAATTATTAATTCAGAAAAGAAACTGTAGAAATAACTTAACCTCGCCCTCGAAGGTAATTAACTAAATATTCTATGGTAGGTCTCCTGGCTTGAAACAACATCTAACACCTTCCCATTCTTTTTAAGAACAGTGGTAAAAAGTCAGACTTACATTTCTTACAGTTGCGGGGCAGCACCGGATTTTAACCGGTTTCCCTTTTATGCTAAATGCACCATAAAATTATATGCTAAATTACAAAAGTGGAAGGTTTATTCAAAAAGCAAAATTTAGGCGGCTTTTCTTTTTTCTTCAATAAAGTTTAATAGGTTATTAAAATGCTGAATTTCTTCTTCATCCAGTTTTTGCTGAATTGTTTCAAAAGCAATTCTCAGCCAACGGGTATTAATTGATTTTACAACATCAGGCAATTTGGGAATTTCATCTTCGCTGGCATTTGTTATTAATTCAGAAAGGGCAATAGCAGATTTGATATTTGTTAAATTACTTAGTTTCGTGTTATTGGCTATCATTACTAAGTTATCATAATAATCCGGATCAGCAAGTGAAACCTCAATTGCTGATAATCCGGCATTCGTCATTTCTTCATTTTTATGAAACAATTTAAGATCTTTATCGGTAGCAATTAAAAGCAGTTGGTCAATAGCTTCTTGTCTTCGTTTTCCATGTTCGCACGCATAGTTCACTAAATTATCAATTGCTGTATTTATTGTTTCAGATAATAACTCTTTAGCTTTATTTACAATTTCAATATTTGATCCGACTCCGCCCTTAGCTTCTTTTGCAACGTCTTTTACTTTTCCATCTTGAGAAAGTTTATAAAGTTCATTTATTGAAATTTGCTTTTTGCTGACCGAAATTTCTGACCAACCTTGAGCTCTCAATTTTTTTATTTTTAGCTCTTTCTTTTCTTCAATATATTCGAGAGCAGCTTTATCCTTCATGATTATTGGAATATCATTGTAAGCAAATTTTTCTAATAATTTAGGATAAAACTCGTTATTAACTTTAAATGATACTAAAATATCTTCACTAATTTTACCTGTTCTAAAATTCATAATATTGAATTTTGGATATTTATCACTAAGGAATTTTAAAATAGCTCTCACGGAGGCTAAGTCTTTTTCCTTAATTAAAATATTTATTAATTTAGTATCATTTAAAATTGTATTCAGCATATTTACTAAACTAGTTCCTTTTGCTCTTCGTTAGATAAAATTTTTGTTAAATCTAAAAGTATTAGTAATCTATCTTCTAATTTGCCAATAGCTGTGATGTAATCTGAATCAACACCCGAAACAATTTCAGGAGGTGCTTCTGTTATGCTTTTCGGAATTCTTAAAACTTCTTTTACTTCATCAACAATAAAACCTATAGTTTTATCTATAAGTTCAACAACAATTATCCTAGTTTCTGAATCATATTCTTTTAATTCTAATCCCAGTCTTGATCTTAAGTTAATAACTGGTATAATTCTTCCTCTTAAGTTTACAACTCCTTCAACAAAATGAGGTGTATTAGGCACAGTTGTAAGTTCCATCATTTTATTAATTTCTTGTACTCGCAGAATATCGACACCAAATTCAGCTTCACCTATTTTGAAGCTTACTAATTGCAGCAGTTCTTCAGTAATAATGGTTGTGTTTTCTTTTGTTTCCATCTATTATTCCCCAAAATATTTTAATTTTGTTTCACTAAACTGTGAAGACTTTTTTTCCAGTTTTATTATCGTCAAAAGTTTTATTAATTTGACTAATTTTAAATTTCTGAACCATTTCTTTTAAATTTTCTGTTGTTCTATTTAAATCAGCTGCAGCACCAGCCATATGTTGAATTCCTGTTAAGGTTTCACTTGAAACATTGTTTATTGTTTCAATATTTTGTGAAATTTGAGCAGAAGTTAGTGATTGCTCTTCACTTGCCGTTGCTACTTGATTTATTTCATCAACAACTTTATTTGCGGTTGTTACAATATTATTAATTGCACGTCCTGCACTTTCTGCAAGTTCTTTTCCGCTTTGGACTTCTTCATTACCAGTTTTAATTGAGCTTACAACAGTTTTGGTATCATTTTGAATTTGCTGAATCATTCCAGTAATTTCTTTTGTAGCATTTGTTGTTCTTTCAGCTAATTTTCTTACTTCATCTGCTACAACAGCAAAGCCTCTGCCATGTTCTCCTGCTCTTGCCGCTTCAATTGCAGCATTTAATGCTAACAGATTTGTTTGATCAGCTATTTCTTCGATTACTTGAATTATTTCGCCAATTTTATCACTATTTGTTCCAAGTTCCTGAACTTTTGAGGCAGCTTCAGAAACAATTTTAGCTATTGAATCCATTGCCATAACAGCTTTTTGTACAACTTGACTTCCTTCTTCTGCAAGTAAGCCGGAATCTTTTGCTGATTCAGCAGCTGATGATGTATTTTGCGTTGTCTCAGTAACAGTTTTTGTCATTTCATCAATTGCAGTAGCAATTTCATTTGTCTGCCTGTTTTGCTCTTCAGCTCCAGCAGCCATTTCTTCAATACTAGCAGCAATTTGGTTACTCACAGAAATTGTTGAATTCACGGATTCATTTACTTCTCTAACCATTTTACTAATATTTCCAACAGTATTATTAAAACCTCTAAATAATTTGCCAATTGAATCCTGAGTTTCAACAACTAAATTTGCAGTTAAGTCACCGGCAGAAAATTTATTCATTTCGTTAAGAATTTTATCAACACTACTTTCTAAATAAACCTTTTGTTCTTCCGACTCTTTTACTGCTGCTTCTACTTTTCTTTCAACACTTTGTTTTTCTTCATTCAATCTTTTTCTAGTAGTTCTGATATTTCCGATCATTTCATTGAAACCTTTACTTAAGCTTCCCATTTCGTCAGCACCGCTTTCAGCTACAGAAATATCTAAATTTCCTTCGGAAACTTGTTTTGCAGCTGAAGCAAGCGCTTTTAAAGGTGTGCTTATTTTATTTGCTACAAGTATTGAAATACTTACTAATAATAAACCGGCAAATCCAGTTAATAGTGCAATATTTATTGATTTATCAAAAACAGCTTCTTGAACAGGAGCCATATCCATCATTAATTCAAAAGCTCCGTGAATTTCCCCAGCTTTCCATCCTTCCATTTTTGCACCGGTAATATCAATACCTTCAGAATTTCCCCATAGATGATTTGAAGTTGCAGGATCACCATGACACATTAAACAATCTTCAGATAATTTGACAGGTCGAAAATATCTTAATTGATTAGTTTCTTCATCAATTGCCCAATATTCATTCAGCTTTTCAGATTTAAGTTTGGATAATATATTTAATTCATATTCATCAGGATTATTTTTCTTATTACGTGGACTGACTTTTGGTACTTTAAAATCCATATCTAATTCACCAGCTTTTTTCCTTAAAATTTCCATTGCGGAAAAAATTGGTACGGTGAGTAAAATATCATCTAAATTTCCTAAATCTTCTTTGAATATCTTTTGTTTTTGCTGTTGAGCAGTATATTCTCTAATTGCTTCAGCTTGTAATGTTAGTGCTCTAGCTTTTTCTACAACTGCATTGGTCTCTGATTCTTTAAGCATAGATGAGAAAATGAAATAAGTAAATACAATTGCCAATACCGCAACAAACCCTACTGGTATTGTAATCTTTTTGTAAACACTTAAATTTTGCCAATATGTACTCATTTTAGTTTCCTGTAAAATAATTTTTTTTTCTAATTGGTTAAGATTCAACTAATTTATTTTTCATAATTTGTTGACTATTTGCAAAGATATTTTTTGCTGATCCATCTGAAAGAACAAATTGTTCAATTAATACTTTAAGATTTTCAGTCATTTCATTTAATTCTTCAGTTGCTTTAACAACCATTTCTACTCCGGAAGAAGTTTCTGTAGATACAGTTGTAATCATATCAACATTTTGACCTATTTGCTGTGCAGTTGATGATTGTTCTTCACTTGCAGTTGCTACTTGATTGATATCATCAACAACTTGATTAGAAGATACTAAAATCTTTTTCATAGCAATACCTGCTCTTTGAGCAAGTTCTTTACCTTTTTGAACTTCCGTATTTCCATTATTAATTGATTCAACAACTTCATTTGTATCAGTTTGAATTTGCTGAATCATTCCGGCAATTTCTTGAGTTGCACCAGTTGTCCTTTCTGCTAATTTTCTAACTTCATCGGCAACAACAGCAAAACCTCTGCCGTGCTCACCAGCTCTTGCCGCTTCAATTGCTGCGTTTAAAGCAAGTAAGTTTGTTTGATCGGCAATTTCATTAATGACTTTTATAATTTCACCAATTTTATCGCTGTTGGCTCCAAGTTCAACAACTTTTTTAGCTGCTTCAGAAACAACTTTAGCAATTAGATCCATACCACTAACGGTTTCTTCCATTATTTTGCCACCATCTGTAGCCACTTTACCAGCTTCTTTTGCAGATTCGGCAGCTGAGGCAGTGTTTTGTGTTGTTGAATAAATTGTGTTTGTCATTTCCTCAATTGCACTTGCAATTTCAAGAGTTTGTGAGTTTTGTTCCTGAGCTCCAGCTGCAATTTGTTCCATACTTGCAGTTATTTCAGAACTTGCACTTGCAGTAGAACTTATAGATTCTGATACATTTTTTATCATATTTCTAATATTTGTTACTGCCGAATTAAATCCATAAAATAACTTTCCAATATCATCATCTTCTTTTTCAGGAGTTAATGTTACATTTAGATGACCCTTTGCAAATTCATCCATTGCACTTAACATCAACTTTGTATTTCTGCTTAAGTAGTTTTGAATTTCTTTAATTTCACTTATATCACTTGCGTATTCTAATGCACCAATTATTTCACCATTTTCGTTTTTGATAGGTGAGCCGGAATAGTGTAAAGGAATAGATTCATTTTTTACATAAGCAACATTTTCTTTGGTGTAAGTTTGATCATCTCGCATTGCTTGAAAACATGCACAATTCTCAGTTTGGCAATGTTCTGTATTAAAAATCTCATGACATTTTTTTGTTACAGCTTCTTTTGGTGTTAAGCCTGCTAAACTTGCTCCAGCTTCATTTATATATTTAAGATTAAATTCCTTATCTATGCTTAATACTGGTGTTGGTAAATTATTTAGATAATCAAGCTGTTGTTTAATAATCTTATTCATATTATTAAGACTATTTGCCAGCATTCCTATTTCATCTTCAGATTTTGCTTCTAATTTTAGATCGTGATTTCCTTTGGATAAATTTTCTGCAGCAATTGATAAGTTTTTAATTGGTTTAGAAATATTATTGTTTATTATAAAACTTAATGCTCCATATGTTAAAAGAATTACTAATAAACCTAAGAATATTCCTTCCATTCTTTGTGAAGATAGATCAGCATAAGTGCTTTCTAATGATTGAGATATACTCATTACTGCTAATGGATCCCCAACTTTTCCGTCGTGACAAAATTGACACCCTTCGTCAGATCTAATAATTTGTATTGATCTTATGGATGGAACATTGTTAAAATCTTCGTAAAAATGAGTATCCTTGTTTGATTCAAGAACAGCCATTTCGTTATCATCCATATTTTTAGAAGTAACAGGATCTATTAATTCAGTTGCAATTACTCTAAGATTTTGAACATTATCGTAAGCTTCAATTTTTTTAACGATTGGATGGACATCATCAATTCCGGAACTCATTGCCACAACTATTGATTCTTTAACTAACGAACTAATATTTTGAATATCAGTTTCAGCATTTTTCATTAATTTTTCTTCACTTCTAAAAAGTGAAATGCCTAAGTATAAACTCATAAATAAGACGAGTACAAGTGCAACAAAAATGCTGGTTTTTGTAGTAATTGACATCTTATTAAACAGATGCATTTTTCCCCCGTGGAATAATACTTCCTTTATTTTGTATTTCTTGAATATTATCGCAAAAAAAATTGCATGGTTTAGAGATTAAACATTTAATGTGATATTGATTTTCTTAGGTAAAAATTAACGAGGACTAGTATGGATAGTATTTTTTTTGCAAAACCAAAAGGAACTGCAATAATTATTTGGTAAAATCAAAAAACATTTAAATATATTCTAATTATACTCAAATGTCTTTTGTCTCATTTTAGGATAAGTTATCCTATCTGAATTATTCTCACCTTTAATCTTAAACTTACTTATCATTTCTTTAAGAGTTTCTGTCATGTTATTTAAATCATTTGCAGCAGTTGCTGTTTGTTGAATTCCAATTAGTGTTTCAGAAATTACATTATTTACAGCATTAATATTTACAGCAATTTGTTCTGATGTTAATGATTGTTCTTCGCTTGCAGTTGCAACTTGGTTAATTTCATCTACGACATTATTTGTGGTTGTAACAATATCCAAAATTGCCTTACTTGCACTTTGAGCTAATTGTATTCCCGATTCAACTTCACTATTTCCGTCATTTATTGATTTTACAACAATTGATGTTTTTGACTGAATTTGTTTGATCATTTCAGAAATTTCATCAGTTGATTTTGTAGTTCTTTCAGCAAGTTTTCTTACTTCATCAGCTACAACAGCAAAGCCTCTGCCGTGTTCTCCTGCTCTTGCGGCTTCTATTGCTGCATTTAACGCTAACAAATTTGTTTGTTCAGCAATTTCATCAATTACTCTAATAATTGCTCCAATTTTATCGCTATCTTTTCCCAATTCACCAACTCTAGTTGAAGCTAGTGTTACAATATTTGCAATTTGATCCATTGCATTTACGGCTTTTTTAACAACTTCTCCACCTTCAGTTGCCATATTTCCAGCATTCCGTGCTGATTCTGCAGCAGATGAAGTATTTTGAGTTGTTTCATTAACAGTTTTTATCATTTCGTCAATTGCAATAGTTATATCATTAGTTTTTTGGCTTTGTTCTTCCGATGCTGCTGCCATTTCTTCTATTGCCGAAGCAATTTGTGTACTAGCATTTATGGTCGAAATTACAGATTCATTTAATTGTTTAATCATTTCATTAATTTTAACAACCGATATGTTGAAACCAGAATATAATCTTCCCATTAAATCTTTATCATCATCAAATTCTAAATGTTCTGTTAAATCACCCTGAGAGAATTTTTCCATTGCGTAAAGAAGTTGTGATGCTTTATTTTCAATATCCTCTTTTTCTTTAATAAGCATAGTTGAATAGGTTTTTAAATCTGATTCAGCATTTTCTAGTCTAAATGCATAAGCACCATGCAAACCTTTGGTAAGAACAGGGCGGAAATATTTTTTATTTGTAATATATTTAATGGAAGTTGAGAGTTCCTTAATCATTGCTTCAATTTGATCGGTCGCATCATTCAGATCCCAGCAAATTTTACCAAATTCATCTTTAAATTTAATATTAGTTATTCTTCGGGCTAAATTTCCATCACTAAGACTGTTTATTTGTTCTTCTATTGTAGTGGTTGCATGTAAAATATATTTAATAAATTGATGTACAATTAAGAGTAAAATCCCAATTAGTAAAACTAGAGAACTCCAAAATATAATTGAAATAAAATATGAATCGGACTGCAGCTTTTCTATTTCACTTTTTGAATATTCTAACTCGCCATTAATCACTTTTTCATAATATTGATAAGTTTTTTCACTTTTTTCATTTATTTCATTAAATCTTAAAACCAGCAAAATTGTGGAAAAAATCATCAAACTAGCAATAACTATTGCTCTGCTATTAATAAACTTTTTAATTGAAGTATGATTATAAACTGAAAATAAATTCTTCATAAGATTTGCCTTGTTCTTGTAAAATATTATTTAACATCCTTTCTGAAGCTTGTAGTCCTTCTTTTGGTCCATATTTTTTTTCCTCGTTTAACAGATCTTTATATAATTTTTTAACTTTATCTAATTTTTGTTTCTCAGGTTTTCTTCTAACAGAATAGTAACCTTTTAGTTCACCATTATCATCATAAGATGATGTTACATTTGCAAAAACCCAGTAGTAAGAACCATCGCTGGATAAGTTTTTTACATATGCATTTATTTCTCTTTTATCGTGCAGAGTATCCCATAATAATTTGAAAATACATCTTGGCATATCTGGATGACGAATTATGTTGTGTTGCTGTCCAATCAAATCCTTTTCTTCATATTTAGCAAATTCCATAAAAATTCTATTGCAGTATGTAATTACGCCCGTTTTATCAGTTTTTGAAACAATGAAGTCATCTTCGCGCATAACTAACTCATTTTCTCTAGGCGTTATTTTAGGTCTCATTTTTTCTCCTGGCCGTCTAATTCAATTTAAAAGATTAAAAGTAAATCGATTGCATTAAATATTATTATAGATTTAATGTAAATTATCGTCTAAAAAAAAACTTAGTTTAGAAATTCATTTGTTAAATTTTTTTGAATTTTGAACAGATTAAATTATCTTTAGATTATAAAATATACTCTAAGGTCTGTTTTGATTCATTTCGAAAATCACACATTAACTTTTTTCTTTTTACATAATTTATACTCTTTAAGGAGGTAATTAATGGGCTGGTTATCAGATCGGTTGAATTCTTCAATCGGTAAAAAAATTATTATGGCAACTACCGGTTTATTGTTAATACTCTTTCTTATTATTCATCTTGCCAATAACTTATTGTTATTTCTTGGTCCAGAAATTTTTAATGAGAATGTTGCTCGTTTAGAAGCCATTAAACCGTTAGTAAGGGTTATTGAATTAGTTTTACTATTGATATTTGTTTTTCATATATATAATGCACTTAAGTTATATTTTGAAAATAAAAAAGCAAAACCAGATAAGTATGCAATAAATGCTAATTCTGAAAATAGCACTTTTTATTCAAGGTTTATGACAATAAGTGGAATAATAATTTTAATATTTTTGGTATTGCACCTTGCAACCTTTTGGAGAGAATTTAACTTTGGTATTCACCCATCAGGTGAATCTCATCCATTCTATGCAATAATTCAGAATGCATTTGCAAATCCTATAATTTCTATTTTTTATCTTGCCGCAATGATAATTTTAGGATTCCATCTTAATCATGCATTCCAAAGTGCATTTCAAACATTTGGCTGGAGGCATAAAAAGTATACACCTTTAGTTGAAAAATTAGGAACTCTTATTGCTTTAATTATGACAATTGGTTTTGGTTCTATTCCAGTATTCTTTTATTTAGCATCGTTGGGAGGTAACTAATGATAAAGTTAGATTCTAAAATTCCTGAAGGTCACATTTCAGAAAAATGGACCAACCACAAGTTTAATATGAAACTTGTAAATCCTGCTAATAAAAGAAAATTTGATGTTATAATTGTTGGAACAGGATTAGCTGGAGCATCAGCAGCAGCAACTTTAGGTGAACTTGGTTATAAAGTAAAAGCATTTACATATCATGATTCATCAAGAAGAGCTCATTCAATAGCCGCTCAAGGCGGAATAAATGCTGCTAAAAGTTATCAAAATGATGGAGATTCAATTTATAGATTATTTTATGATACAGTTAAAGGCGGTGATTTTAGATCCAGAGAAGCAAATGTTCATAGATTAGCAGAAGTAAGTAATAATATTATTGATCAATGTGTTGCACAAGGTGTTCCTTTTGCTAGAGAATATGGAGGAACTTTAGCCAATAGATCATTTGGAGGAGCTCAAGTTTCAAGAACATTTTATGCAAGAGGTGAAACAGGTCAGCAGTTACTTTTAGGTGCATATAGTTCCTTAAATCGTCAAATTCATGATGGTAATGTTGAAATGCATCATAGAAAAGAAATGCTTGATGTTGTTATTGTAGATGGGCAAGCAAAAGGTATTGTAGTGAGAGACTTAGTGACCGGAGAAATTGAAAGTCATGCTGCACAGGCAGTTCTTTTAGCGACCGGCGGTTATTCAAATGTTTTCTTTCTTTCTACAAGTGCAATGAATTGTAATGTAACAGCTGCATGGCGGGCACATAGAAAAGGAGCAGCATTTGCAAATCCGTGTTATACTCAAATTCACCCAACTGCTTTACCACTACACGGTGAAGGTCAATCAAAATTAGTATTGATGAGTGAAAGTTTGAGAAACGATGGAAGAATTTGGGTTTCCAAAAAAGTCGGAGACGGAAGAGAACCTGGAGATATCCCAGAAGGTGAAAGAGATTATTATTTAGAAAGGAGGTATCCGTCATTTGGTAATTTAGCGCCAAGAGATATTTCATCTCGTAGTGCAAAATATGTATGCGATGAAGGAAGAGGAATAGGAGGAGGCAGAGCTGTTTATTTGGATTTTGCTGATGCAATTAATAGAATTGGCGAACATGCAGTTAGAGAAAAATATGGCAACTTATTTGAAATGTATGAAAATATTACCGGAGAAAATCCATATAAAGTTCCAATGAAAATTTACCCTGCTCCGCATTATACAATGGGCGGTCTTTGGGTTGATTATAATTTAATGAGTTCAATTGAAGGTCTATTTGTATTGGGCGAAGCAAACTTTTCTGATCATGGTGCAAACCGACTTGGAGCTAGTGCTTTAATGCAAGGTTTAGCAGATGGTTACTTTGTAATTCCTTATACTTTAGGTAATTATTTTGGCGGAGTTAAGCCTGAAAAAGTATCAACAGATAGAGCTGAATTTAAACAAGTTGAAGAAGAAGTTAAAAGTGGAATTGACAGACTTCTTTCTGTTAATGGCAAACAAACTGTAGATGATATTCATAGAAAATTAGGTGAACTTCTAATTGCAGATGTTGGAATGTCACGAGAAAAAGAAAAACTAGAAAAAGTAATTAAGGATATAAAATCATTAAGAGATGAATTTTGGAATGATGTAAAAGTTGTTGGTAAGGGTGAAGAATTGAACCAAACATTAGAAAGAGCAGGCAGAGTTGCTGATTTTCTTGAACTTGGTGAACTGATGGCAGTTGATTCACTTGATAGAAATGAATCATGCGGTGCTCATTTCAGAGAAGAGTATCAAACTGAAGACGGTGAAGCTGTAAGAAATGATGAAGAATATGCTTACGTAGCTGCCTGGGAATATGAAGAAGCTGGTAAGTGGAAATTACACAAAGAAGATCTCAATTTTGAATATGTTAAATTAGCTACAAGGAGTTACAAATAATGGCACATTCAAACATTAATTTAACATTAAAAATTTGGCGGCAAGCAGCAGGAAGTTCAACAGGTAATTTTGAGGAATTTAAAGTCTCAGTTTCTCCACACGCATCTATCTTAGAAATGTTGGATGAATTAAATAATAGTCTGGAAAAAGAAGGTAAAATTCCAGTTGCTTTTGAAAGCGATTGCAGAGAAGGAATTTGCGGAACTTGCGGGCTCGTTGTAAATGGTCATCCTCATGGGCCACAACCTAAAACAGCAACTTGTCAATTGCATATGAGAGTTTTTAATGATGGCGATACAATATATATCGAACCTTTTAAAGCTAAGGCATTTAAAGTAATTAAAGATCTTATTGTTGATAGAAGCGGATTTGATAAAATTCAGCAAGCTGGCGGATATGTCTCTTTTAATACAGGAAGTGCCCCGGATGCAAATGCAATCCCAATTTCAAAAGATATTGCTTCACTTGCACTGGATGCAGCTGAATGCATTGGGTGTGGAGCTTGTGTAGCTGCATGTAAAAACTCATCGGCAATGTTATTTGTGGGAGCAAAAGTTTCGCAATTTGCATTATTACCGCAAGGTCAGCCTGAAAGATATGAGCGTGTATCAAATATGGTTGCAGCAATGGATGAAGCTGGTTTCGGTAGTTGCACAAATACTTATGCCTGCGAAGCAGAATGTCCAAAGGGAATTTCGGTTTCAAATATTGCCAGAATGAATAGAGATTTTTTAAAAGCATCTATTAAAATGTAATTTTATTTAGGGAGTTGAAAAATACTCCCTAGTTTTATATTTTACATTCCCATTGTGATTTAACTCACACTTATTCTTATTCCGAATACTTAGTTTTTGAAATATAAATTCTTAATATAATTTTTAATCCCGGGCAAAAAATCGAGTATGGAAAATCTTGTGATTTCGGTTGCTGCACCAAAAGGGGGGGTTGGAAAAACTACAACCGCAGTAAATCTGGCAGTGGGTCTTGCCTTAAAGAAAAAAAAGACCTTACTTATTGATGCAGATCCAAGTGGATTTTGCAGTTCAGCTTTTGGTTATGATGAAGAAAAGGTTTTTGGTAATGTAATTGACTTATATAAACATTCTAAAAACGTAAATGAAGTAATTCACAAAACTGAATTATCATTCCTAGATATTATTCCATTTGAAAAAATCAACTATACTGAAGAAGTAATTTTTAATAATCTTACGGTTGATAGAAATGTATTAAGAAACGCAATTAACCAAATAAAAAATCAGTATGATTATATAATTTTGGATTGCCCGCCTTTCTTGTACGGTTCAACAGTAAATTGTTTAATTGCTTCCGATTATTTAATTATTCCGGTTAAATCCTCCAAATTCTCTCTGGAAGCTGTTGATAAAATGATGAAGTTTGTAAATGAAATTAAAAAGGTTGAAAATCCAAATCTAAAAGTTGACGGATTACTGCTAACAATGTATGAGTTAAATACAAAAGCCTCATTTTTAATCAAGAAGGAATTATTCCAACTCTATCCAAATCTTATGTTTAAAAATACAATTCCCAAAAATACAAGTGTAGCTGAATCGACTTTTTATAATAAACCAGTTGTACTTTTTGATCAGAATGCAAATGCTTCTAAGGCATACATAAGTTTTGTGGATGAATTAATTGAAAAGCATGAGACATTTAATCTCATGCAAATAAGTGGATTCGGAAATGTTGATTTTCTTGATGAAGAAATAAATAATTCAGAAAATGTAAATTCTTATTCTTAGTTTAAGAAAATTCTTCTGTCTATTAAAGAACTCTCTGAATTTAACTTTTTCAAAGTTTTATTTTGTCTTTCAAGCAAAGTTACACGAGATTCAAGATTCTTTAAACTGGATGATAAATCTTTATTTCGTTCATTCATTACCTTTGCAATTTTTTCCATTGTATTTTCAATATTGAATGGCTTTAAAATATAGTCCTTAACACCCAATGAAAGAATTTTTTGTAACGAAGATTTATCATTTACTGCTGAAATAACAATAACCGGTATATTTCTATGAATTTTTCTTTCTTTTAATTCCTTTAAAAATTCATAGCCATCCATGTGCGGCATCATATAATCAAGTAAAATAAAATCCGGTTTGCTAATAGTAACTAATTTTAATGCTTCTATTCCATCTTTAGCAGTATAAACATTACAATAGAATTTCCTCTTCAAAATGTTTTTCAATAAAATCTGAGTACCGCTATTATCTTCTACTAAAAGTACGTTAAACATTTTATACCCCTCTATTAAATTCTTTTGATATTGTCATTCTGTTAAGTTTCAATTCTTCAAAAATATTTTACATTGCTTAATTAGTTAAAACATTTTATAATTGTTTGTATCAAATATTATTAAAGAATTAAGTACTCATTTGTTTTGTTTACATAAGCCAAATAATAGAAGCGGGAATAATTATTTGTGTTCTAGCACACACTAAAGTGTAAAATCTACTTAAATTATGTCTTAATTTTAGAATAAAGCGGAATTAAAATCAATGGACTTTGTCACAACATTTTGGGTAATTCTAAATCTGTTTATTGTACTATTAATAGTATATCTAATTTTTCAACAGCAAAAATCATCAAAGAAAATTGATTCAATAACTGATCAAAATTCGAAATTTTTAGAATCTATTGAAAAGTACGTGGAAATATTTAACGAGCAAAATGTTAATGAGCTAATTGAAAAAAATGAATTAATAGATGAGTCTTTAGCGAATAAAAAAATTAATACAATTAGAAATGAGTATAGAAATAAGCTCAAAGATAAAAATGAAAATCTTAATGAAGAACATGAAATGCTTATTGATTTTGTTACCCTTACTCTTTCTTTATTAATAAAAACGCCGCCAAGTTTGCGTTACAAATTAATAGATGATAACACTGACAATGAAGTTATAAAAAAGATATTGATTGCCAAATTGCCTTCAATTGAAAAACATTATATTCCGGTTTCTTTGATTGAAGTTGCAATTGCTAAAGATAATATCTAAAGCAACAAATTAGACATTAGATCACTTTTCAAATAGCCAACTTTTTCTGAGTCATTCTTATACACCGTCTCAAAATTTATAGTTTTCAATATTACCAGATTTCCAATCTTATATTTATTCAGAAATAAATAACTCTTTTTTTATTCAATTTTGCAGCTCAAACATGAAATTTAATTGAAAATTATCCTTTCTAAACTAATTTAGATTTTGGTATGATAGTTGAAAAGTTTTCCTAAAATAATATAACAAAAGGCAACTAATATTTTAGGATGCTAAGTTTCATAATCACTAATGGGAGTATTTATAATGGAACTTTTCTATGAAACATCTCTATCTGCTTATATTCTTTTTCAAGAAGTAGCCAGAGAATTAAATATTAAAGAAACACCTGAAGAGAGTCGAAGAAACGGTAATTTCAAAAGAATCTTGACAAGGTGTAATAAAATAATCGATAGAAGATATGTTGATGAAGAACAGCGAATAAAATTAAAAACATATATTGAGAATATTTTTTATCAAAATTAATATTAAACGTTAAAAGACTTTTAATAAATTTTAGAAGTATTTGATAAAAAAGTGGAGCTCGGATCCGCTTTGGCATTGCTTTTATCAAAAAAAATAGCAAAACTTAATAAAGGCGCAATAACAATAAGAATATTTTAGAAAACGGATAGAAATCTTCCGTTAATTTCTGTTTTGAACTAAATAAAATCCTGAACAATACGATAGTTTTATACCGAATTGTTCTCTAACATAATCTAAATAGTAGGAGAGCTATGACTAAGATTACACTGGATGAAGCAAATAAAATTGCTTCAACATACTTTAAGTTGTTAATTGATCGTCATACTGCTCAAGGTTTTTCCGCGCAAGTTGTTGAAAAAAAAGGAGATAAAAGTTCCTCCGACTTTTATTTGGAGTTTTGTAATGCACGGAAAGATACTAAAAGCTACAAAATTGTGGCACATAACAACTCATTTTAGTAAAAAGGGTAAGTAAAAACTTACCCTTTTTTTTTGCGTTTGTTTCATTCCAAGCATAACCGTTGCCTTCCAATTATGATTTAGAACACAGCATTCTTAATATAGTCCACCTAATTAGTATCAAAAGAAAACAGTAATTAAAATTCGGCAGGGCTATTTGAAAACTATTAATCTAAATATTGTACTTATGCTAATAATAATTAGTATTGGCATTCTATCTTATACTAGCTATTTGGCTGGTTTTAAAGCTGCCCAAAATAATATGGATGCCCTTTTAATGACAATGTCAATTGATAGTAATTTAGTAACAACCGGACTTTATGAAGAGTTACCAAATAATGTTAGAAAAACAATGCACTTCTATATTGAAGATACTCCAACTGTTGTAAAAGATGTAAAACTTTTTGCTGAAGTAAAGTATGCAACAATTGGCGGAGAAGTAATTAATTTAAACGACGGCACAATTTGGAATCTTATTAAACAAGATAGAGTGTTTCAAAGAAAATTTGATGATAAAAAAGATTCTGCAAAACAAAAATGTGATGTACCTAACAGCAATTTCGCAAATAATCAACTTTTTAGTACAGAAAATAAAAATTCTTTATAAATAAAATCTTTAGGAGAGATTAAATGGAAAACGAATTATTCAACAAGAAGGAAAAGAAAGAAGTTAAATCAAACGCTGATTTTTATCTATCACGAAAAAGAAACAGATTTAGAAATCTTTATGATAATGCAACTGATAATACAATTGTGATGCTAGAAATTGAAAGAGGAACGGTATACGATGCAAAAGATTTTTATGAATATGTAAGCAATTTAATTGAGAATGATAAAACTAGAATTATTATAGATTTAGAAAATGTCTATTTCCTTGATTCAGTTTTCTTTGGTTCACTTATTAAACTTCTAAAATTAGCTGATAAGAAACTAGGATACGTAAAATTAATTGTTGATTATAATAGTAAACCAGAGTTGCTTTCAATCAGTAATTTTGAAGGAATTTTTGAAATATATCCAAATCTTTACTCAGCATTAAATACAAATAAAGCTATATAATAAAATTTTGAGTTTCGGATCGGGCAAATATAAAAAATGCTCTCTCCTAAAGAACATTTTGTCCGATCCTCGATTTTTTCCCCAAAACAAATTCCATTTAAGTCATTATTACACTTACAAAATATTTGGTCTAGTTTTAATTAAATCATATATTAATATGTCAAAAATTTAATACTCCTGGTTTTACCAAACAACAATTGGTTAAAGTAATGTTTAAGAATGAAATAAAGTTTATTACTGATCTAAATCTTAACAAACTGCAGATTTTAGGTAAAAGATTTACAATTGAAGATATTAAAAAAAGTAGAATTCATCCTGCTTTACTTCAATTTATAAATGCAAATATTGATAGTGAAATATTTAAAGACAGAAAAAGAATTGAAAAAAATTCTATTCTTAACTATCAAAATGATAGGATAAATAATTATTTCAAACTAATTGGAGAAGAAATTAAGCTTACTCAAAATTTTGATTTATCATATATTAAGCAGAGCTTGCAAAATGCAGTTATATTTAATGTAAACTTTCTTACACAACCAAACAAAACTATAACAAATTTTATTTTTGGTGATTCTAATATTAAATCCGTTGAAGAAATAATTGTTGGAATATCTCACGCATATTATTATAAATATCTTCAAAAAATCATTTTTACTTATCTTGATAAAAAACAGATTTTATCAATGAGTAAAATTGAATTTTCTACTTTGCTTAACAGAGTTGATGAATTAAGCAAAGAATCACATTTGGAAGAAACATTAAGCACAGCCGTTAATTCAATGGCAAATTTCTTTGATCTTAATTCCAAAATTCCAGAAAAATTACCGATCGAAGCAGTAAAATTATATCTGGAAGAAAAACAATTAAAAGAATTTAAATCTAATCTTGAAAATAAATTTGATTTAGATTCAAACTCATTGTTTACAACAACAGAAATTTTAAATGAATTAAAATCAGTTACTCCGGAAACTGAAATAGCAATTGAGGAAACTGTAAATCCGGAAGATCAATTTGAAGTTGATTTTGAAGAAAAAATTGATTCAGACCTAGATTTTGATGATGATCCAGAAGTTGAAGTGAAAAGTGAAATTGCATCACAAGAAATTTTTGAAGTTTCAAATGATGATGAAGAAATTCCGAATCATGAAATATTAAGCGAAAGTGAAATTGTTGAAGAGAATAATATAATTGAATTGACAGAAACAATTGAAAGTAACGATATAGAATTTATTGAAGATGACATTGAAGAAAATGAACAAATAGTTGAAGAAGATAAAGAAGAGAATAATAATGATAAAAATAAAGATGAATTAAATGACGATCAAAATTATGATAGCGTAAAAAAAAAACCTGAAACGAAATTCCTTTTAAAAGAGCTGGTTAATATAAATTCAGTTTATGAAGCACTTCTTCCTCCGGTAATTCCATTTCAAGATTTTCAAACAAACATTAATGAATTAAGTCAAATAATTAGTAACTCAGCTGAGTTAAACTACCAAATTGATATTTCTACTTTAAGTGAAGAAATAAATATTAGAAAGCATGTAGATATAAAAGAAATTAATGAAGAAGAAAAAATAGATAATGAAATTATTGGTGAAGAAAAACAAAGAATATCAGAAATTAAGAATGAGTTTGAAGTTTTTGAGCCATACGAGGAAGTTTCGGAAATTTCTAATAATAAGAATGAATTTGATATTAATGACACTATTGATGAAGTAGTAAGTAATGAAAACAACGAAATAGAATTTATTGAAGAAGTTGCTAGTAAAGAAATTATGGATGTTGATTTAGATGAAAAACAAGATTTAGAAAATCTGATTAATGAAAGTGAACTTAAATTAACAAATGATGAAGATTCAGAAATTACTGAAGTTTTTACTGATCTATCATACTTAGATGAAGAAGAAAATTTTAATGAACCGGCAATAATAGAGAATGACGAAGTTGGAATTTTTGATGAAGAGGAAACAGAAGAAAAAGATGAGTTAGATAATTCTGAAATAGAAAATGAGACATATTCTAATTTTACTGAAATGATTGCAAATAAAGATATGACCAAAATAATTGGGGCAATCTTTGATTATGATATGGAAGATTATAATTCTGTTATAGAAAAAATATCAATGTCGCAAAATGAAACCGAAGCTATTCAATATACTGAAGAATATTGTTTAGCAAACCATATCGAGTTATCTTCAAATGAAGTAGAAATATTCAAATCATTAATTACAGAATATTTTACGCAGACATATAGCTAATGTTTATAGATCACGCAGAAATATTTGTTAAAGCCGGTAATGGCGGTGATGGAGCGGTAGCTTTTAGAAGAGAAAAGTTTGTTCCAAAAGGTGGTCCTTCCGGCGGTAATGGAGGAAAAGGCGGAGATGTAATCTTTCAAGTTGATGAAAATTTACACACCTTACTTGATTTTAGATATAAAAAAAAATATTCTGCAGAAAATGGTGTTAATGGCGCCAAAGCTTTAAAAGATGGTAAAAATGGAAATGACTTGATAATTAGAGTTCCTAAAGGAACAATAATATTTAACAAAGAAAGTAATGAAGCAATTGCTGATTTGGATGAAAATGAATCCAGAATTATTATTGCAAAAGGTGGAAAAGGGGGCAAGGGAAATAGCAATTTTGCTACTTCAACAAATCAAACTCCACGATTTGCAGAAAAAGGTAAAACCGGTGCAGAACTATTAGTAAAATTAGAGCTTAAACTTATTGCCGATGTCGGCCTAGTTGGATTTCCGAATGCTGGAAAATCAACATTAATTTCAAAAGTTTCTGCTGCAAAACCTAAAATTGCCGATTATCCTTTTACAACACTAAAACCCAATATCGGTATTGTTCAATACAAAGATTATAAAAGTTTTGCAATTGCTGATATTCCCGGAATTATTGAAGGAGCCAGTCTGGGCAAAGGATTAGGTCATGAATTTCTTAAGCATATTGAAAGAACTGAATTGCTTTTAATAATGATTGATGCTACGTCGGAAAATATAAAAAATGATTATAAGATTTTATTAAAAGAGCTTAAAAACTATAGTACTCTGCTTTCTAAAAAGAAAAAATTAATTGGTATAACCAAAACTGATTTACTTAGTAATGAAGAAACACAAAAGCTTGAATTAAAGCTTAAAAAAATATTTGAAGAAAATATTATACTATTTTCTGCCGTATCTGGTTATAATATTCAAGAATTATTAGATATGCTATGGTCAAACCTGAACCGCTGAAAATTAATAAATTAATTTTTCAGCTCACTATTCTTTTTTTATCTACAATTTTAATTGGTTTAATCAGTCTTTCAATTGGTTCTATTAATATAAATTTTCTAGAAATAATTAATGTTCTACTAAATAATTCAGAAAATGAACAACTAAATCTTATAATTTATAAAATTAGATTACCAAGAGTAATTTATGCAATATTTATTGGCGGTGGATTATCTATTGCAGGAGCAGTTTTTCAAGCAATTTTAATGAATCCATTAGCTGAACCATACATTTTAGGAATTTCCAGTGGCGGAACGTTTGGAGCTGTTTTATCATTTTTAGTTGGATTATCATTTTTTGGTACGCAAATCTTTGCATTTACAGGTGCAGTTCTTGTAATGTTTTTAGTATTTTTCTTAGGCAAAAGGTATGGTGATCTTGAACCCAATACTCTTTTACTTTCAGGCGTAATGGTCGGGGCATTTTTCTCGGCTGCAATTCTTCTATCCATAATTTTTCTTAATGATTCTTTAAGAACTGCAGTTTATTGGATGGTTGGCAGCTTATCATTTGCTCAATCAGAAAATTTAATTTATATAGCTGTCTTTACGGCAATCATTTCTTTCTATCTAATTATTTATTCTCATAAGTTTAATGTACTATCACTTGGTGATGAAACAGCCAAATCTTTAGGTATAAATGCTAATTTTTTAAAGAAATCGACATATTTTGCTGCAAGTTTATTAATTGGCTCTTTAGTTTCTGTTAGCGGAATTATTGGCTTTGTCGGTTTACTTGTTCCTCATGTTTGCAGAATGATATGGGGAGTTGATAATAGAATTATAGTTCCTACTTCTTTTTTTATTGGCGCAATTTATCTTACAATTGCTGATACGATTGCAAGAACAGTTATTTTGCCTTCGGAACTTCCAGTGGGAGCCATTACAGCAATAATTGGTGCTCCTGTATTTATTTATTTGCTGAGAACCAGATTTTCACTAAATTGATGAAAAATAGAACTTATTTTGTGAAAATGAATAATAATTTTCTTTTACTGAAACTGGCTATTGAATCTTGAACTTTGATAAAGATTTCTATATTTTTAATGTTCTGTAAAAAATATTTGGCGAGGTAGCTCAGTCGGTTAGAGCAGTGGAATCATAATCCACGTGTCGGGGGTTCGAATCCCTCTCTCGCTACTAAATTTTAGGGAAATAAAATGTATACACTACTTATTACAATTTCAATAATTATTTCAGTACTTCTAGTAATTGTTATTTTACTACAAGCTAGCAAAGGTGATGGATTATCAGGAACGATTGGCGGTGGTGCAGGTGGATTTGGAACTGTTTTTGGTGCTAGAAGAACTGCTGACTTTTTAAGTAAAGCTACTTGGTGGTTAGGCGGATCACTTTTAGTATTGGCAATTGTTATAAACTTATTTTTCTTACCTGGTCAATCTTCAAGTGCTGAAAGAGAAAGTATTATTCAAAGTTCAGGTTCTCAAACTGTTCCATCTACTACAACTTTACCGCAGCAAACTGCTCCTGAAGGTGAATCTCAACCAGTTGAATAATTTGCGACTAAATTTTAGTTATTAAAAAAGGGAAATATTTTTATTTCCCTTTTTTATTTTGTAAGCTCTAAAAGAATTTTATCTTCAATATTTTTATGATAACTTGATCCTCTTGATTTGTACTGCATTATGGTGCTAATAATGTAAAGATGATTATCTCTTCCTGTTAAATATCCTGCTAATGCAGTAACACCATTTAATGTTCCGGTTTTACCGTGAAAATTTCCTTTAATAAAATTATTTATATCACGATCTTTAAGAGTTCCGTCAATTCCGCTTATTGCTAGCGATCTATAAAAATCTTCATAGTAAATTCTATCATTATAAATTTTTTGCAATAATCTTACAATTGATCCTGTGGTAATAGTATTAAATCTTGAAATTCCTGAACCATCGACAACAGCAGTTTCATCATCTATAATATATTCATCACTAAAAGTAGTAAGTACAGCTTGAGTTGCATAAAACGAATTGCCTTCCTCTCCACTATAAAATGCGCCGACTGATTTAAATAAGCATTCTGCTAAATAATTATTGCTATTTTTATTTATTAGGGCAATTAGAGAATCCAAATCTATACCGACAGAAGCTAAATCATTTGAAGGCGATGGAGTTTTTCCAATTTCCGAATTGCCTAATACTTTTATACCATTGTTTAGCAATTTTTCTTTTAGCAGCAAACTAAAATATAATGGCGGATTATCAATATTAACAACGTAACCGACAGGTGTTCTTCTTTTTCTTAAACCGCCTGTTACTTTAACATTAATCTCATTATTATTAAATGTAGAAGTAATTCTTGGTCTTGATCTATATTCTGTAACATTTGCATCAATATTAACATTTATAAACGAGCATTCCGGTTTTATGGCATATTTTAATTTACTTCCAACTTTTCCTGTTGAATAGAGTGAAATAACAAATTGGTTTTTATTTATTACTAATGCTGAAACCGGCGGAAGTTTTACATTGGCATTTTCATCAATAATCCAATCATCTCTTGTATATAAATTGTCAAAATATGAATCATCAGCAATAATATCCCCATTAATTTGTTTGATTCCATTTTCCACCAGAATAGAAATAAGTGTATCAATATCTTCTGATTTGAACGTTGAATTCCCAAATCCTTTTATATATAAATTTCCGTCAACTATACCATTCTGAATTTCAAAATCATCTGTTAAGATATTTGTGGAAAAAATATAATTTGGTCCCATTAAGTACAAAGCAGCTGAAGTTGTAAATAATTTTGTGTTACTGGCCGGAATCATTGGTTCATTTATATTGCTTTCATAAACTGATTCTCCGGTTGTTGCATCCAAAATATATAATGAAGTTTTTGTCGATGATGGTAATTCTGCTAAAATCCTTTTAATATTTTCTTTTGGATCTGCACTTATTTGTGTGAAATAAACTAATACGATTAAGGTAAAAAGGATTTTTTTCATAGAAATTAAATTAGATTTTTTTGTGCATTAACATATTAAAAAAGTATGCAAAATACGATTTATAATAATTTCCTACATTATTAAATTGCATTTATTTTATGAAGTTTAAAAATTTAACAGTATTTTGTAATTCTGTTTTCAATATTAAGATTTTGGAGTTACCTAATAAATGGAAAAAAATAATTTACCAGAAAAAGCATATAGGAATATTGATTTTTTAACATCTAAAGATGCTCGCATTATAAGAATTCTTTCTGAATTTTTAGAACCTCAATCACGATTTAAGCATTATAATATAATTGATACAATTGTTTTTTTTGGTTCTGCACGTTTAAGGTCTAAAGCTGAAGCTACAAAAGAGTTAAGAAATTATAAGAAAAGTAATAATCAGAATAAAAGAGGATATGATAAAGAAATAAAAAGATTAGAGACCTTAGTTAAAATGTCAAAATATTACGAAGATGCCGTTGAATTATCAGAAAAATTAACAAAATGGTCAATGCAGCTGCCGACTAATCAAAAGAGATTTATTGTTTGCAGCGGTGGTGGGCCCGGAATAATGGAAGCAGCTAATAAAGGAGCAAAAAAAGCCGGTGGTTATTCAATTGGATTAAATATCAGTATTCCATATGAACAATTTGTGAATAAATATGTCAAAAAAGAATTGGCTTTTGAATTTCATTACTTTTTTATGAGAAAATTCTGGTTTGCTTATTTGGCTAAAGCTTTGGTCGTTTTTCCCGGCGGATTTGGAACATTTGATGAACTAATGGAAATTTTAACATTAATGCAGACCGGTAAAATTAAAAAGGATATGAAAGTTATTGTATATGATTTTGATTATTGGAATAAGGTTATAAATTTTGAATCTTTAATTGAGTATGGATTAATTGATAAAGATGATTTAAAGTTATTTGATATTTGTTCAACTGTTGATGAAATGTTTGATAAAATTGTAAATTATTTTGAAGAGCATTATCTGAAGAAAAATATGTAAAAAAAAAGTCCAGTTAAACTGGACTTTCTCTTAATTGCGGTTTTTTAAGTTTTCTTTATAAGCTCTTCTTTTAGCCTTAATCTTTTCCATACGTTTCTCAATAGAAGGCTTTAAATAAAAAGTTCTCTTCTTGTACTCTTTAAGCACTCCAGATCTTTCATACTTTTTCTTAAATCTTTTAAGAGCTCTGTCAATATTTTCGTTTTCAGAAATATTAATACCGACCAATTATATCACCTACCTTAGTTTGGTTTAAAGTTGTAAAAAATAGTAAGTTAAAAGATATATATATTCATAAATTTTAGCAAATATATTTATTTAAAGATAATTCCATTATTTTGATTATAAATATCATCAGTTATATCATAAATAAATCCATTAATAACGTTATAACACAGTTTTTTACCTTTCCAGATAGTAAAATTTGCATTCCCATTATATTTTGGTTCTACATTAACATCAACATTACTCAATACTAAATTAAACGGAATGCTGGAAAACTCACGTTTTATATTCATAGTATCAACCTTTACAAAACCATAACCTTCTTTCATTAATTTATTCAAATCCAATTCATTCAATTTATTCAGTTCAATATTATATATTTTAGATGGCTTAATTTCGTATCCGGATAGATCTAACTCATCATAACCGTAAAATATTGAAAGATCACCCCAATCTTCTATTTTGCCAACATAATAATTTTGGGTTTGGTCTTTTGTGTATTCTTCAATTCTATTAATCCCAACATCAACTGTATAGTTTTTGTTTTTATGCTTTACTGATAAATTTCTCAATAACAAATCGAACAATAAATTATCATTAAAAGGAATATTATGATAAACGTTAATATCTGCGTTTTCATAAATTTTATTTGCAATAGAATTCAATCCGGTTAAAATTGAAATAAAATTTAATTTTCTTATAAACTGTTTTTCTTCATCATTTTTCCATCCTCCAGATTCAATTAAAATTGATCCGGTTCCCCATTTCATAAAGTTATCTCCAAATGCGCGCGGTTCAAAATCATCTTTATATTTAGCTATGTGACCAGGAATATATTTTGAAAGTTCTTCAAAGAGATTTACAATTACTTTCATTGTATTTCCACGCACATCATTTATATCTTTTTCATAATTAAATGCTGGCGCAAGAAATGAAATTGTTGCCGAGTGATAACTATTACCTGATGTGTACCTTGTATTTTGGTCGTGCAGATTAAAAGCAAATTTTGGCTTTAAACTATCTCTTACGGCTTTTAAAATTTTTGATTCGGGAAATTCTAATCTTAACGCATCTCTATTCAAATCAATATTCAATTCATTTCTTCTTTGATATAATTCAGCTCCATCCGGATTGAGCATTGGAATAAAATAAATTTTAATTTTTTTTAACAGCTGATCTTTAAATTCTGTGAATTCCTTATCATTTTCAAAAAAGTTAAATAAATCAAATAATGCCATTGTTGCAGTTGTTTCATCGCCATGCATTTGAGACCAAAGTAAAACTTTTGTTTTTCCAGTACCGATTGAAAGCATGAAAATTTCTTTTCCTTCTAGAGATTTACCGGCAGTTTCAACCTTGAAAATTTTGTTTTTCTTAATATTTTTAATCTTACTTTTTAGTTCAGCGTGTTTGAAAATTTTATTACGAATGTCAGTTTCTTTAAAGTTTTGGTAGGAGTTATAGAGGTTTTCCGAATTGAATTCTTGAGTCAAACTATTTCCTGTAAATATTATTAATAAAAATATTAAAGTAGTGAGTGATTTCATAAAAATATTTCCTAAAACTATTATTTTGTATTTCAAAATAATTCTATTGATTTGAATCATTCAAAGTTACCTATATTTTGCTTATATTTTTGGGAAAATGCTTATCTTTATTTTTATAAAAAATTTGGTTAAATGGGTAAAATAATAGCTATAACAACACCCAAAGGCGGTGTTGGCAAAACTACAACAGCGGTAAATCTTGCAATTGGAATTGCTCAAAATGGTAAAAGAGTATTATTGCTTGATCTTGACGGCGCCGGACAATGTGCACCAACATTAGGATTCAAATCGAGATCAATTAATGGAGATATTCTTGATGTATTAAGCTTTAAAAAATCTTTTAAAAGTGTAATTCATAAAACGAGCGATAAGAATTTAGATTTTATTCCAATGAGGGGATTAGATTATGCTCATGAATTAAAGCTTTCAAAATTTACTTCTGATGAATTAATAATAAAAAGCATATTAAGTGATGAAATATTTTCTTACAATTACGTAATTGTTGATTGCCCACCATCATTAATTGGTACAACAACCAATATTCTAATGACAGCCGATTCTACAATAATTCCTGTAAAAGCATCACGTTATTCACTTAATGAAGTTGTAAGAATTCTAAAACATATGCAGTTGGTAAAACAAAATTATAACAGTAAACTTAAAGTTGAGGGAATTTTACTTACAATGTATGAAGCTCACACAAGAGCCGCTTTTTATACAAAGAAAATTTTAATGAAAGAATTTCCGAATGAACTTTTTAATATTGTGATTCCTAAAAATGTGGAAGTTGCAGAAGCTACTTTTCATAATAAACCTATAATTTATTATAATCCTGAAGCTAAATCATCAATTGCTTATAAAAATTTGGCTGAGGAGATTGTTAGAAGAAACTCAATCCCCATTTTAGATTAATTATGAAGCTATGGCTTGGTCAATATTGGTATAGATTTTAAATATTGAATCAAGTTTTGTTATGTGAAAAATTCTCAGTTGTCGTGTATCAGAAACAACCAATTTTACTTGGGTATCTGTATTTTTATTGAAGGAAATAATTCCGCTTAAAAAAGTAGAATCCACAAAATTACATTCGCTTAAATCAATTACAATGGCTTTTAATTCTTGATCAGCAAATTTATTAAGGTACTTTTTCAAATAATCAGCTTCATTTGCTGTAGCTCTTATAAGATTTACTTTAATAACTAAATTGTCATTATCTAAGTTGTTTGAAAAATAATTTGATATATTTGTTGTCATCCAGTTTCCGTCAAGAAAATTTTTTCTATCAAATAAATTTGAGTTCATATCTATCTCTCCTAAAGATAATTTGTTTTAATTCTAATCTATTGGACATAATTAGAAAATTTGTGATATTAATCAAATTCAAGTGATATGTATGTCTCATTATAATCGAGATATATGAGTTATAATTTAATTATGACAGGAAAAATATACAGATTTGGAATAAAAACAGCTATTACAGATTAATACATTATTCCAATATTAATTGTTAATGAAACATGTTCAATTGTTTTTTTGAAATCGCCAAAATATTGTTCAACTCCGTCATCAAATAATTGCAGAAAATAATATCTAATATTTATGCCGGTTAAATTTGTTGAACTAATTCCAAAATTAGCACCGAGTCCAATATAGCCTCCGGCACCGTAAAGCGCTTTTGCTTTTCCAAATGATTTAAAAAATTCTTCTTGGGCTGGAGTAGTTACAAACATTGTTGGTCCTACTCCCAATGAAAGGTAAGGTCTTAAATTATCAGTAAGAGATTCATAAAATAATCTATATTGTAGTCCAAAATTTAATGGAAGTAAAAAAACTCTATTCTTTTTACCATAAATTGGAAGCGGGTAACCAAAAATGTCATATCGCTCAATTTCTCTTTCGTGCTTAGATTCTGAAATTGAAAAATCGACAAAACCGGTAAAAGTATTAGTATAATTATATCTGTAAAATCCGCCAAATCCAAAACCGCCTTCACCAATCATTAAGTCAATTCCTAGGGCATTGTTTGGTAATTCCATATTTGGTTTTTCTGCAGCAAATTCACCAATTTTTTGCCCAAATAAACTTGATAGTGTTGCGAGTAATAATATTAATGATAATCTTTTCATAATAAATTGATATTTATTTATTGTGTAAAATATATATTATTATTTAAAAGTCAATGTCATAAATTTGGATCTAATAATCAATGGGTTAAAAATGGCAACAAATCTAGAGCTAAAACTAAAAGTAAATAATTTTGAAGCAATTATTCAAATAATATTAAAACAGAATGGAAAATTTGAAAAAGTATTAAAACAAAAAGATACTTACTTTCAATATGATAAGGGATTACTAAAATTACGTGAACAAAATGGCGAGTTTGAATTAGTAAAATATAATAGAAATGAAAAAGCCGGAGAAAGATGGAGTGATTATAATTTACTCTTTATCAAAGGTGAAAATATAGAAAAATATTTATCTGACTTATTTAAAATTGAGGCAATAGTTAAAAAAACAAGAAATTTATATTTATATAAAAATACAAGAATTCATTTAGATGAAGTTAAAAAATTAGGAAATTTTTTAGAATTAGAAACTGTGGTAAAAAATATTAGTAGGGAAGAAGCAATTAAAGAATTTAATGAAATAGTTAATTTTCTAAATTTAGATTTAAAAAATGAAATAAGAAAATCTTATAGAGATTTGATAATTTTATGAAAATGCCACCAATAATTGATGGCATTGTTAGTGTTTTGTTATGTTATTTCATCATCATAAGTTTTACTGTTTGTCTTATATCTTTTGTTGATAGAACAAAGAAATAAATTCCTGTAGAAACTGATTCACCATAATTATTTGTACCGTTCCATTTAAGCTGAAAATTTCTTTTATCAAAATATTGTGAAGCGTTAAAGCTCATTACTTCCTCACCTAAAATATTAAATATTTTCATATTTAATGAATTAAAATCAACATCTTTTGGTAAGTTAACATTTAATGTTGTTGTAGGATTAAAAGGATTAGGATATGCTTGAATAAATAAACTATCTGCAATTTCAAATTTATCTTTATCATCAACAGAAATAATTAGATCATTATCATCAGAACAGTCATAACAGAACTCACTGCTGTCACCTGGTTCAATAGCTATAAATGCTGTATACAATGATAATATTCTGTTATCAACACTTAAATTAATTATGTTATTTATTTCTTCGTTGCTTTCATATCCGGTTTCAAGTGAGGATATATATTTACCATTCCAAATAACATTACTTAGAGAATCGGACTCAAAAATATCCTCTTCAGAAATTGAAGTTGTACGGGAAAATACTTGAGAATTATATACACCGGAAACTTCTATCTTTAATGGAAAACTACCCATGTATTTTCCAATCTGTACAATTGGACTTGTTCTATAAATTGTTTCATTTAGATTTGTATTAAATCTTCCAAAACAAAAACCGTTTTCTAAAGTTGTATGAAGATCAAAAGATGTAATGGTTCCGCTTAACGATTGCAAAATTGAGGTTAGTATTTCTGAAATTGAATTTTTTTCACGCAGGTTTTGATAATTACTTCGGGTGATTCTTGCAAGATTTAAATACAAATATTCATTGCCAATATAATTCCTTCCTCCGATCCAGTTATAATAATAATTGATATTATTTAGATCAGCAATGTGAATTGGAAAAATGGGGGTCATAATTTTTTGCAAGTCATTTATAAGTTGATTTGCTATTTCAACTTCTCCAATTTCATCTGAATTGGCAATTAATAGTATTTCGCCGTTGTGTCCGTTCTCGTTTATAAAATTGATTCCTTCATTTAACAATGAAGGAAGGTTACTATAGAATGAAATAGAATCAGAAATTATAGCGGAAAGAACTTGTTCAATAGTTGATGAATCAGCTCCCAGCCAATTCTCCGAGGCTTTTTTAATTTCCAGTTTGGAGTAAATAATATTGAATGAATCAACTTCTGTAAAATGATCATTTAATAGAGATTTAATATTTAGTAAAATGTCTTGTAATGATAAGGTGCTTTTATTTTGTTTATAATCAAGAAGTAATGCAACTTTTTTTGATGTTGAATCGGTTAACTGAGAAGATGGTAAAAAAGCTAATTGATAAACTCCTTCATTTTCCAAATTATATTTGTTTACATAAATTCCATTTTTCATTGGCGATGGAACACTAAGATTTAAAGAATTTAACAAATTATCCGAAGCAATTTCAGTTTTATAAAATGTTTGGAATGAAGAATCTTGATTTACAGAAAAAGTCTGATTTGGCAATTCGTTAATTTTTGGTTCAGCCCATTCGTTTTTAGGAAAATAAATTACATCTAATTTATCTAGTTTGTTCCTTGATAAATTAATTACATTCATCGGCAGTTCTGCAGTAACAGAATTTGACAACCATTTTGCCGGAACTAAATAATTTATTCTTACTTTTCTTTGCTCACCGCCAAGCATTGGATAAATTCTTAATTCATAATTTTGTTTTCCTCTTTTAATTAAAAGTGCAGGATCTTTTCTTCGATCTACGATTTCTTCATAAATTGAAGAAGCTGTCCATTGATCCATAATTTGGGCTTTCATAATATCTTCACCAATCCAAAGCCACAAATCATTGATAATAGTTCCGGGCGGCATATCAAATAATAGTTCAACTTCCAATACATCGCTTTCAGAGAAATATGAATTTCGTGCCGAAAAAGAAACGGTGAATCCATACTCCATATAAATTCCATGCGGTTTTACTGTTAAAGTTGCCTCTTCAATTGTGCCCCAATCACTTGACCACCAAGATTGCGGATCAATGACTTGTAAACTTTCTTGAGCAAAATTAGATTGAATTGTTAAAATTAAGAGAATTGAAAAAAAAGTAGCTTTCAGTTTCATATTGCCTCCAATAATTTAATTGAATTCTTGCAATTGGAGTGCCAATAAAATACTTTGAAAATTCATTGTTTTTGAAGGTTTGAAATTTTATGGTACGAATTTTATTCGTATGTGCGAATAATATTCGTAGTAAATAAAAAAGCCATCAATGGTTGATGGCTTTAATAATTTAGAAAATAAACAAGAATTTTATTTATTTTGTGCAGCAATTAAGTTTAATGCGCTTCCAGCTTTAAACCACTCAATCTGATTTGTGTTAAATGTATGATTCAGCATCATTTCATCATTTGAACCATCTGAATGTTTAACGATCATTTTGACTTGAGAATCAGGAGCTAAATCTTTTAATCCAATTAAACTGATTTTATCATCTTCTTTAATTTTATCATAATCAGCAGGATTATCAAATGTTAACGGAAGCATACCTTGTTTTTTTAGGTTTGTTTCATGAATTCTTGCAAAGCTTCTAACAATTATTGCTTTTCCGCCTAAATGTCTTGGTTCCATTGCAGCATGTTCTCGTGATGATCCTTCACCGTAATTTTCATCACCAACAACAACCCAGCCTGTGCCTTTTGCTTTATATTCACGCGCAACTTTACTCACATTTTTATATTCACCGGTAAAAGTATTTTTTACTTCTCCGGCTTTATCATTAAATTCGTTTATAGCACCTAAAAATAAGTTATCTGAGATATTATCTAAAT
Organism: Ignavibacteriales bacterium; assembly: GCA_020635275.1. Lineage (GTDB taxonomy): Bacteria > Bacteroidota > Ignavibacteria > Ignavibacteriales > Melioribacteraceae. Next base: position 418,280 of record JACKAA010000001.1, on the reverse strand, counting down.
GTCCTCGTAAATTTAACCAGGGACCAGCCATTGAAATATGATCAGTTGTGCACTTGCCTTTTGCTTTTAATAATAATGGCAGTTCTTCAAAATCATTTCCATCCCAAGGCTGAAACTTTTCTAAGAATTGAAGTCTTTTACTATCTGGTTTAATAATAACTTCTGTATCAGAATATTTTTCTGAAGGTGCAATAAATCCTTCTAAATCAGGTTTAAATCCATTCTTTGGCAGTTCATCACCAAACGGTGTATCAAGTTTAATTTCATCACCCTTATCGTTTACTAATGTATCAGTTTCCGGATTGAAAGTGATTTTACCTGCTAAAGTTAAAACAGTTGTAATTTCAGGGGATGCAACAAAAGCTAATGTATTAGGATTTCCATCCTGACGTTTTGCAAAGTTTCTGTTAAATGAAGTTACAATACTGTTTCTTTTTTGTTCAGGATTATCCATTCTATTCCACATTCCAATACATGGACCGCAGGCATTAGAAAGAACAACACCGCCAAAATCAGTAAGAGTTTTAAGTTGTCCGTCACGTTCAATTGTTGCACGAACCTGCTCTGATCCGGGAGTAATTGTAAATTGCGATTTTGCTTTTAATCCTTTTTCTAAAGCTTGCTTAGCAATGCTTGCTGCTCTATCAATATCTTCATAACTAGAATTTGTACAGCTTCCAATTAAGCCAACACTTAATTCTTCAGGAAAATCATTTTCTTTAGCTGCTTCTTTCATTTGAGAAATTGGCCAAGCTCTATCCGGAGAATATGGTCCGTTTAAATGCGGTTCTAATTCACTTAAATTTATTTCAATTATTTGATCAAAATACTTTTCGGGATTTTCGTAAACACCTTCATCAGCAGTTAAAAGATGAGCATGTTTGTTTGCTAATTCAGCAACATCTGCTCTGCCGGTTGCAGAAAGATAAGCGGCCATTTTTTCATCATATGCAAATGTTGAAGTTGTTGCGCCAATTTCAGCACCCATATTACAAATTGTTCCTTTTCCGGTGCATGAAATTGAATTTGCACCTTCACCAAAATATTCAACAATTGCTCCGGTTCCGCCTTTAACTGTTAGAATTCCGGCTACTTTAAGAATTACATCTTTTGGAGAAGTCCACCCGGAAAGTTTACCCATTAATTTTACTCCAATCAGTTTTGGCCATTTTAATTCCCAAGCCATTCCTGCCATAACATCAACTGCATCTGCACCGCCGACACCAATTGCAATCATTCCAAGTCCGCCTGCATTTGGAGTATGAGAATCTGTACCAATCATCATTCCGCCAGGGAAAGCATAATTTTCTAAAACAACTTGATGAATAATTCCGGCTCCGGGTTTCCAGAATCCAACACCAAATTTTTTGGATATACTTTCCAGAAAATCATAAACTTCGGAATTTTCATTTTTTGCTCTATTTAAATCTTCTTCGGCACCAACTTGTGCTTGTATTAAGTGATCACAATGAGTTGTTGATGGAACAGCAGCAGTTTTTCTGCCTGAATGCATAAATTGAAGAAGAGCCATTTGTGCTGTTGCATCCTGCATTGCAACTCTATCTGGTGCTAATTCTACATAATCTTTTCCACGTTTATATTCCCTATTTGCCGGTTCCCATAAATGTGCATAAAGAATTTTTTCGGCATAAGTCATTGGTCTGCCTAAAACTTCTCTTGCAGCATTTTGTTTACTTTCCATGTTTTCGTAAACTTTCTGAATCATATCAAAATTTGCTGTCATTCTATTGTCTCCTTACTAATTAATTTCATTTTCAAAGTTAATCAATTTCTAAATATTTTTCTTTATAATGTAAACTATTATATGAATAATATTTTGTTGGATTTATATATGAAAGATTTGTTTGTTAAATAAATAATGAATTGCAGTTAAATTAAACTTTTTGCGGTTGGTTTTTATGAATAGAATCTGCAAAGTCTTTAATAAGAGACCAATTTTTTTCATATTCGAAAAAATTTCCAGTCACAATAATTTCAGCTCCAGCATCAACTTTTTCTCTAGCTTCCATTGGGGTTTTAATTCCGCCGCCAACTATTACGGGAATTGACAATTGTGAAGTAACTAATTTTATCATTTCTGTCGGAACAGATTTTTGAGCGCCTGAGCCGCCTTCTAAATAAATAAGCTTCATCCCTAAATACTCGCCGGCTAAGGCAGTTGCAGCGGCAATTTCTGGTTTGTTTCTTGGGATCGGTTTGCTTTCACTTATATATTCAGCTGTTGTTGTTTGTCCGGATTCAATTAACATATATCCGGTCGGGATAGATTCAAGACCATATTTTTTCATAAGCGGAGCCGCTTGAACATGTTTTCCAATAAGATGTTCTGCATTTCTGCCGCTAATTAAAGAAATAAATAAAATTGCATCGGCATTTTTAGAAACTTGATTAATACTTCCGGGAAAAATAATTACTGGAAGATTAGTATACTTTTTTACTTCAATTATAGATTCATCCAAATTTCCATGAATCATTAAACTTCCGCCAATCAAGAAACCATCAACACCTGCATTTTCACAATACTCAATAAAGGTTTTTGTTCTTTCTAAAGGAAGTTTATCGGGATCTATTAAAATAAAATAGGCCGCACCTTTATCGGAAATTGTTTTTTCTATGTTTTTTAAAATTTTCACTAATTCAAATAAATAGGAAATATTTAGTTTTCAAAATAATAAAGTTTGTTATAATTCACAGTTTTATTTCATACTTAAAGCAATTCTGTGTTTTTGTACATCAACTGACTTAATTTTTACTTCAATTATATCACCGACACTTACAATCTCTGAAGGATTTTTTACAAACTTATTTGCCATTTCTGAAATGTGTAAAAGTCCGTCTTGTTTTACGCCAATATCGACAAAAGCTCCAAAATCAACAACATTTCTTACTGTGCCTTTTAAGGTCATACCAATTTCAAGGTCTTCAATTTTAAGAACATCACTTCTTAAAATTGGTTTTGGCATATCTTCACGCGGATCTCTACCTGGTTTTACGATATTCTCAATTATATCTTCGAGAGTAGGCACACCAATATTTAATAGATTTGCAATTTTTTCTACTCCGCGTTTTTCAATAAATTGCTTAACAAGCAATCCTTTTTCATTTATTGCTGTTGTTGAAATTTCAACCATTTCTAAAAGTCTCTCAGTGGCTTCGTATGATTCGGGATGAATAAATGTAGAATCAAGTGGATTTTCTCCCGATGTAATTTTCAAAAATCCGGCAGCTTGTTCAAATAATTTTTCACCAACTCCGCTTACATCTTTAATTTGATTCCTGTCTGAAAATCTTCCGTTTGCTTCACGATATTTAACAATATTATTTGCAATTCTTTTACTCAAGCCGGAAACATAAGTAAGTAGGGAAGAGGAAGCTGTATTAATATCAACTCCAACATAATTTACACAACTCATTACTACATCATCTAAATTTTTACTTAGTAATTTTTGATCAACATCATGCTGATAAAGTCCTACTCCAATTGATTTTGGATCAATTTTAACTAATTCTGCTAAAGGATCTAAAACTCTACGGGCAATAGAAATGTTTCCTCTTTGACTTGCTTCCAAATCCGGAAATTCCTGCTTGGCAATTGGTGATGCCGAATAAACTGAAGCACCTGCTTCATTTACAATTAAGTAATGGCATTTCAGATTATTTTCTTTGATCAAATCGGCAATTAATAATTCAGTTTCCCTGCTTGCTGTTCCGTTTCCAATTGCAACTAATTCAACTTTATATTTTTCAATAAATTTTATAATAATTTTTTTGGCATCTTCTTTTTTATTTTGCGGAGGATGAGGATAAATAGTTTGACCTTCTAAATATTTTCCGGTCTTATCAATTACTGCAACTTTAGAGCCGGAAACATAGCCTGGATCTATTCCCATAATAATTTTATTAAACATGGGAGGCTGAAGTAAAAGCTGTTTTAAGTTTGATGCAAAAATTGTTACGGCATGATCATCAGCAATTTCTGTAAGATAACTTCTAACTTCTCTTTCAATTGATGGTTGAATTAATCTGCCGAATGAATCTGAAACAGTTTCTCTTAAAATTTCTTCAAAAAATGTTTTCTTAACATTAAAATGTTCATTATAAATTCTGCCTAATAAACTTTCTTTTTCAAATTGAAAACTGGCTTTTAAAAATCCTTCTCTTTCACCTCTGTTAATTGCTAAAATTTGGTAAGGTTTAATTCTTGTAATCTCAATTTGGAAATCATGATAAATTTCATAAACATCTGTTTTCTTAGAATTTTCCTCAGCTTTTTTATTTGTTTTAGTTGAGCAAATATTTGAATCGGTTTGTAAAGATTCTCTTACAATTTTTCTTACTTCAGCGTTGTCGCTTATCATTTCTGCAATTATATCTTTTGCTCCATTTAAAGCATCATCAATTGTTAAAACTTCTTTTTCTTTATTAATGTATTCTTTAAGAATTGATTCAAAATCACCTTTAAAATTTGGATTACTAATTATAAAATTTGCTAGAGGTTCTAATCCTTTAGCTTTAGCAATTGTTCCGCGTGTTTTTCTTTTTGGTTTGTATGGAAGATATAAATCTTCAACTTCTTGAAGTTTATCGGCGGCAAGTATTTTTTCTTTTAATTCATCGGTTAGTTTACCTTGTTCTTCAATACTTTTTAATACCGTCTCTTTTCTTTCTGCCAAAAGAGTTAAATAATTATTTAACGTTTCTATTTCTCTTAATTGATCTTCGTCCAATCCACCCGTTCGTTCTTTTCTGTATCGTGCAATAAATGGTATTGTTGCTTCCTCGGAAAAAAGCTTTAGAACTTCATTTATTTGATTTGAGTTAATATTTAAAACTTTTGCAATTTGAGAAGTAATTTCCATAAAAATCCTGAAGGTTAATGTTCATAAACAATAAAAATTAAGCTGGTAAATTTAGCAGTATTAGAATAGAATTCAACCTTGCAAATTTATAAAATTGTTATAAGAAAAATATTATAACTCATTTGATTGAGATATTGAAAAAGGATTTTGTCATCACAATTGAGTGAAGTGATCTCATTTAAAAAGATTGCTTCAATAAAAAACGTTTCGCAATGACGGTTGTACTGTTTTGAGAAAACCAGAAATAAAATTTTTTAAATTACTGTAAATGGATTATCATTTCGGTTTGCTAATCTGTAAGAATATTTAAATTCCTCTTTTTTCAATACCCGCAAAAGTTTAAGTGGATCGTTAACAATAATTCCATCCAATTTTGTGACTAATATTCTTGCCATTGAATTTGGATCGTCTAAAGTCCAATAATATATTTTTTTAATTACACCACGTTTTGCTCTTTTTTTTGCAGCAATTAAAAATTGGGGCACAAAGTGTTTTAATGTTTTTGGCACTTGAGATGCAATTCCGCTTCCCCACCAAAAATTTGCTTCTGTTCTTTTTTCAAAAATTCTTTCGGTTGTTGCAAAACTTTCTTCGCTAAAATCAAATCCAATATACTGCTTAAATTCTTTTGGAATAATTTTCATAACTCCATCAAAAAAAGAAGCAGATTGCTTTTTACCAACCGATAAAATTGTAAAAATTCTGTTATTCGAATTATTCCCATAGAAATTATTCATAATTTGCTCAGCCATTTGCATTCCGCACAATTCCAGTTTACCCTTTTTTACATCCCCTAATTTGCAATCATAAATTACAAGAGTAAAATCTTCAAATCTATCTTCAAAAATTTTAAGATTTTTTAAAAATAAGGATAACTCAGTTCTTGCTAAACTTCTTTCCATTAAGTTTATTTTGTCGGGATCAAAATCTGGACGAAAACCATGAAAAACATCAAAATTAAAATTGCCGTCCTTATTTAATTTTGGAGTAATATCAAATTCAACTGCATTACTGCCTAAATCCAAAGCTTCTTCAACATAAGCCGGAGTATTTACCATATGAGCTATTGCATAAAATGGACGAGGTTGAACCGGCATACGAGTTAATATTATTTCTGTACTTTTAGGATCTGCGGATTTATCTAACCAAGAATAATATGGAAATTCAGCTTCAATTCCCGTATCATCATTTTGGATAGTAATTTTATTTAAAAACCAGCCGTCACCAAGCCAGGCTTCATCATGCCAAATTTTTATTTTTTCTATTTCACCCAAATTTTGGTGAGCCAGTTTTATAAAATCAATATTTCCGGCTTCAAAAGCATTTCTTGCTATAAGTTCGTTTAATTTAATTGGCTCACTAGTTTTTTTACTTCCGTAAATTATCATTTGAACATTTGCGTCTGTTCCGCCTCCTGCAACATTGCCTGTGTGAAATTTTATAGTATATTCTCTCAGCTTTTTGTTTGATGAATAAATTGTTCCGGGTTTAATCCAGCAATGAAATGGAAAAACTAAATAATCTTCATCGCCTTCAGATTTAATTTTAATTTTGTTCAAAAACCAATTTGAGTTAAATGCTTTTTTTGAGGATTGAATTTTTAATTCTTCAATTCTACCAATATCTTCTAAAGTAATGGAGATGTTATCAGTATGACCGGTTTTAAATTCTTTTTCTGCTAAGTAGGAATTGAGGTTAAAAAAATTGATGTAATTTTCTGAACCAATTATTGAAAGTTCAATTTCTTCATTTGTTCCACTTCCCGGAAGAGTTCCGGTCACAATTTCAAAATAATATTTTTTTGCTTTTTTTGAATTAGCAGATTCTTTTATATTGCCTAGAATCCACTTGTAAAATGGAAAATACCACTTTTTATTTTCTTCTGATTCAATTATTATTTCATCCAAGAACCAATCGGCGCCCATTTTTTTATTATTGTGCCAAATTGTAATTTTTTCAACATCACCTAAATCGTCAGTTTCAATATAAAAATTATCAATACTTCCTTTTTCAAACTGCGAAAATTTGCTGCCCAACGTTATTGCATTAGTTTGATTTTTTGATCCCAAAAGCATTAAAGTAATATCTGCATCTGTTCCGGCGCCGCTTTTTGTTCCGGTTTTTATTGTAATTTTATATTTCATGTGTTTTCTTAGACCAAGTAAATAATTAAATTTTAGTAATTATATTAATTTTTATTAAAAATATTAAATAAGGGTGAATAATATGGAAAAAATTGTTGTATATGAAAAACCAACTTGCACAACTTGCAGAAAAACAATAAAAATGTTGAATGAAATGGGAGTTGAGTTCGATAGGATAAATTATTACATAAAACCGTTTTCTAAAAATAAGCTGAAAGCACTTTTAAAGAAGATGAATATGAAACCGAGCGAATTATTGAGAAAAAATGAAGATGCTTTCAAAAAACTGGATTTAAAGAATAATGACTATTCGGAAGACCAAATTCTTAATTTTATGGTTGCAGATCACAATTTAATTCAACGCCCAATAGTTGAAAAAGGAGCAAAAGCTGTTTTAGGCAGACCAATAGAAAAAATTAAGGATTTATTCTAAAAATAAGCTTTTTAGTGTCACATATCTATTAAACTAATCATTTATAAATACGATTATTAGCTGAAAAAGGATTTTCACAAAAGAAATCTTCATGGAAGAAGAATGCTCCTTAACGGAAACGAAGTCATTGAAAATATAGACGAAAGAAACCTTTCTAGGGAATTGGAAATTGCCAAATTCCGCAATTACGGTAGGGAAAGATTCTCTGATCTTATTCGCTATAGAATAAGCTTTGAGGAGTTCATTCGAAACACATCAAATTTTTATTCAATAAAATTACCATTGGAAATATCAGACTATTTTATTCGTGCTGATATTGCTCCTTATTTTATTATGAGTGATGCTACAATTCTTAAAGATGTTGAAGAACTTTTACTCCTTAAAAAAAATGATTACAATTTTATTGCAAATTATAGAGAAGTAAAACAATTTTACTACAAATGGCTTATCCAAAAAACACCTAAGGAAAAGCTATTTTTTGCCAATTCATTAATAAATTCAGTTGAAAGAAATTTTGCATTTCAAAGTTTTTATAATGTTTTTCTTTATGGAATTATTTTAACATTCGATTCTAATTGTTATAATCCTAAAAGAGCGATTGAACTTTTTGATAGAAGTATTGAAATTGTAAACGAGTGCAATATTTCACCAACAATAAAAAATGAAGTTCTTTACTTTATAAATGTTTATAAAGGATTTACTTTTCTTAAAGAATATGAATACCTTAATTCACTTGAGACATTTAAAAATTCACTAAAATATAATCCTAATGGAGTAACAGCCTTTTTCTACTGTGCTTTAAGCGCAAGATATATTGATGATTTTGATCTTTCTTATGATTATTTGAGAAGTATAATTGAATATGACAAAACCAGATTTAAGTTTGCAATAAACTATAATCATTTAGATCTCTTTAATTTTTTCTATAAAAATGCAATTTTTTATCACGTATTTACTGAAAATGGATTTGCTCAACTACTGCCGGATATTGATTTTATGATTAGGTCATTATACTCCGGTGAAGCTAATAGTATGGAAAAAACATATAGCAAATTAATAAATCTTGATAATTTGCGAATTAAAGAATTTTTTACTGATGAAGTAGTTAGAGAAATTAAATTCTTAAAAAATGCACTGGACCAATATAAATTTAAGAAAACTGGCTTAATAAGAATTGTTGAACAAATCTTTAGAGATAAATTAGTTACAGTAATTGAGTATATCAGAAATTTAATAGAAACACATTATTTTGAACAGATAAAAGAAGAAATTAACATTTTTGATAGACAGATTGATCAGAACAAAAGGCAATTGGTAAGAATAAAGCATGAGCTTGAAGATGCTAATAAAAAAATTAGAATGAATTTAGATGAAGCCGCAAAATATCTTGAAGAGACCATTACAGAAAGATCGACCTTTTTAGAACAAAAAATTGAAAATCTTGATAAAAATCCTAAATTTAACGCATCCCAAGTTTTTTATAGTTCATTTGTTTTTACCATAGTTGTTTCCTTCATTATTATGTTTGTTTTAGGCATAATAACATCAATATCCGGATTTTCAGATGAAATTGCATCTACAAATCTTGCTATAAAAACCGGATTACGATGGGGTGGAGTAACTTTTGTACTCGGAACATTTATTAGCATTTTTACAACTTTTTCATCTTTTTGGGAAAAAGCTGCTGAAAAGAGAAGGTTAGTTAATCAATTAAATAAAGTAAAAGAATCTGAATCAATGGAACGAGAACATATTCATGAAGATTCGGATAGAAAAGCTAAAATATATGAGCAAAAATTTAAGGATAGAATTAAAACACAAGAAAAGATAATTGAAAATTTTATATCCGAACGTGAACAGAACTATAATCACAAATATAATTTAGCAAGAAAAGAAATTGAAGAATATATAACACCACTGAATGAATTATTAGAATCATTCTAAATTGTGGTTATTATTAGCCATAAATCTGTCAGTCCTCAGAATAGCTTCAAAAAAAGACCTAAAAATTAACTTTTTCAAATTGGAATGATTTTAGAACAATAAATACATCTTAAATAAATTCTTAAAATATAATGTCAATTTTACATCCCGAAGCTATATTTATTCAATTACATACCCATTGTAATGCTGAATGTATTAACTGTCCTTTTGAATTTACATATAATAAAATCCATCAAAACGGAAGAATGAGTGAATCAACCTGGAAAAAAATCTTAACGGATTTAATTAATATGGACTATTCAGGTCAAGTAGGTTTTTATCTTCATCATGAACCTTTAATTGATAAAACACTTTTTGATAAGATTAAAGATATTAATGAAAAAACTAAAGCGTATGTCGTACTTTCCACAAATGGACAATTACTCAATGAAGAAAATATTTTGAAATTAATTAAATCAAAACCTAAAAAAGTTCATTTAAATATTAACTCTGGAAACAAAAAAGAATATGAAGAATCAATGAAAGGATTACACTTTGAAACTACTATAAACAATTGCACTAATTTCATTGAAAAAGCAAAAGATATTATTGATATTGAAATAAATTGTCCAATTATTGAAGGATTTGATGTTAATTCATTGAAATCAATTTTCCCGCAAGTAAAAGTAAATCTTGATTATTGGGCAAATTCGCGTGGCGGATTACTTACTCAATTTTATAAAGAAAATAAAGGAAGTAGATTCAAAGGAGAAAATTATTGTACACAGCCCTCACAAAATTTCAATATACTATTTGATGGTAGTGTAGTTGCATGCTGCATGGATTGGATGCACGAAACTAAAAAAGATTTCATGAATATTAATAACTCAAGTATTATTGAAGTATATAATGTGGTAAAAAAAATAGAGAAGCAATTTATTAAAGGTGATTATTCAAAATATAATATGTGTAATGCTTGTTCGAAGGAAATGGGTTTTTATAGAGACGATAACAAACTGAATATTTTGATAACAAATCATCAGTTGTTGGACTTTACTGGTTCGGAAATTTATACTTATACTCTTGCCGACCAGCTTGTTAGGAATGGTCATAATGTAACAATTTATACAAAATATGCTGATAAAATTTTAAACATGTTTAAATTAATTAATGTAAAAATTATCACAAATATTAATGAAATAGCGAATGAAAATTTTGATATTGCACATATTCATCATAATATAATGGCAATTGAAGTTAGATATTATTTTCCTAGTTTACCAATTGTTTTTCTTTCGCACGGTGTAATTCCTTTTTTAGAACAACCACCAATCATTGATTTAGGCATTTCGAAATTTATTGCTGTTAGCGAAGAAGTGAAAAATAATCTAATCTCAAAAGGTATTGATGAAAAGAAAATTGATGTTATAAGAAACATAATAGATCCAATATATTTTTTCCCAATTTCAGAAATAAATGAGAAACCTCAAAAAGCCCTCATTATAACCAACAAAATGAATTTAGAAGTTGAAAAAACAATTAAAGAAGCGTGTAATTGGCTAAATATTAAAACAGAATTTATTGGAAGAAGATTTGAAGAAGTTTCTCCTTTTGAAATGGGAAAAAGAATAAATAAAGCTGATATTGTATTTTCTTTAGGGAGGGGTATAATTGAAGCAATTATGTGTGAAAGAGTTCCAATTATATTTGATAGAAATGGTGGTGATGGAATAGTAACAAGTGAAAATGTTGAGCTCTATATGAATAAAAATTTTTCAGGAAGAACAAAAAATAAAATATTTAATGTAGAAGAATTAATAAAGGAAATTGAAAAGTACAACAAAAAAGAAGTGAAAAAATTATCAAAATTTATTAATCAACATTTTGGACCAAACAATGTTGATTTACTTATTGAAATTTATAAAGATGTAATAATTAACAATAAATCTTTAGCAATGGATGAAGAAAAAAGAAAAATTTCTGAAGCCATTTTTAATTCTATAATTGAAACTAACCGTTACAACGAAGTTATGAATCAGAGAAAAAATAATTTAATACCCGAAACAAATTCATTAAATGATTTAATTATTGAATCAGAAAATTTGATTCAATCTGGAAATTTAGAAGAGGCAGAAAAATTAATATTAAAAATACTTACTGAAATTGATTCAGAATCTATTGAAGCTGCAAATAATCTATCTGTTGTTTGGATTATGCAAAATAAATTTGATCAAGCATTAGATCTTATAAATCAAATTTTAGAAAAAAATCCAGAAGACGAAATAGCGATTGAAAATCTAAATTTTATTAATCAAAATGTATTAGTTGAATCCCAATCGATTAACCAAAATAAATCATTAAATAAGACAAATGATTTTCTATTAAAATATGATTTACCTCAAAACTATCAAGATCTAATTGGAGGTGGAGATTTTGTAAAAGTCGGTGAAGATTTGCTAGAGCAAATGATAAAAACATGTAATATTAAGAAAAATGAAAAAATATTAGATGTTGGATGCGGGTTAGGAAGATTAGCAATACCATTTAGTAATTATTTAAATTTAGAGGGTACTTATACAGGTTTTGATATAGTTAAGGAAGAGATTGCTTGGTGTAACAAAGTAATAACATCAAAGCTTCCGAATTTTAAATTTTACCATTCTGATGTGTATAATTTTCATTATAACCCTACAGGCTCAATTAGATCAAGTTTTTATAAATTTCCAGAAGCTGCAAATAAATTTGATTTTATTTTTCTTACCTCAGTTTTTACACATATGCTTTCTTTGGAAATAGATAATTATCTATCTGAAATTTCAAGAGTTTTAAAACCTGGCGGAAGATGTTTTATAACGTATTTTCTGATGAATAAAGAATCACAACTAAATATTGATGTTGGAAATGCTGCCATTAATTTTGCTAATCAAATAGGCGAATTTTGGCTGAAAGATATTAATGATCCAGAAGCAGCTGTTTGTTTTGAAGAAAAATTTATTTGTGATCTTTATAAAAAACATAATCTGAAAATTATTGAACCAATTAATTACGGTCAATGGAGTGGAAGAAAAAATTATTTTGATTATCAAGATGTTATAATTGCAACAAAATAAACGCAGGAAAGTATGAATCGTAATAAAGAAGAATTATTATTAAAAGCAGAAAAATTTATTGAAAAACATCAATATGTAGAAGCAGAAAAAATATTAATTGATATTCTGCAAAATATTGATTCTGAATATATTGATGCTGCTAATAACTTAGTTGTTGTTTGGATTTTGCTTGAAAAATTTGAAGCAGCCTTGGATATGATAAACCAAATTTTACTAAAATATCCAAATGATGAAATTGCTATTAGCAACTTAAATTATTTGAATACAAAATTTAATAATGATAGTGAAAACCAAATTCAATTTTCTGCTAAAACAAATACAGCTGCATCAGAAGTATCTATTATTATTCCAGTATTTAATAAAATAGAATTAACAGAGAAATGCTTAAGATCCTTAAATAAAATTAATTCAAAAAATAAATTTGAGGTAATTGTTGTTGATAATAATTCTACAGATGGAACTTTTGAAAGGCTTAATGAAATAAGAAAAATTCTAAATTATGATTTGAAAATATTAAAAAATGAAGAAAATTTTGGATTTGCAAAGGGAAATAATTTAGGAGTCAAAAAAGCTAAGTATGAAAATTTACTATTTCTAAACAATGATACAATTGCTGAAATGGATTTTTTATCCAAACCAATTCAGCTTTTAAATTCTGAAAAAATTGGCGCAGTTGGAATAAAGCTTTTATATCCGGATGGTCTAATTCAACATGCAGGATTAGCCTTTGGAAATGACAAATTAGCGACACATATTTTTAACTTCTATTCTTCGGAATACCCGCCAGCTAATAAAAGCAGAGAGATATCAGCAATAACTGGAGCATGTTTTTTTATTAAAAAAGAATTATTTAATAACTTAAAAGGTTTTGATGAGATATTTATTAATGGTCAAGAAGATATTGATCTATGTTTGAAAATAAAAAATGCAGGATATAAAATTTGGTATACTCCAGAGGCTTGGCTTTATCATCTTGAAAGTCAGTCTGCAAATAGATTAGAAAAAGCATTTCAAAATAGAAGCGTATTCTTAAATAGATGGGAAAATATTGTAGAGTCAGATATTGAAAATTATTATAAAAATGCACAAGATTATTTTGCTATAAAATCTCAAAAATCAAAATATGAACTGCCAAATAAACTTAATTTTGCAATAAAAATCGGGGTGCCAAACAGAGAACATAAAAACTGGGGTGATATATATTTTGCAAATTCATTAGCTGATTCTCTAATTAGAAAAGGGCACAATACAGTTGTTCATTACTTAAATGAATGGAACCAATCTGATAAATCAATTAATGTTGTAATTCACATTAAGGGATTGACTGAATACAAGCTTAAACCAAATAATATAAACATAATTTGGGTCATTAATCATCCTGAGCTTCATTCTATTGAAGAATTAAATCAATATGACATTGTATTTGTTGCTTCTGAAAAATATTACAATGAAATTAATCAAAGAATAATTAAACCAATATTCTTTTTACCGCAAGCAACTGATCCTAAATACTTTAACAAAAATGCGAAAAATGAAAAAGAATATGATCTGCTTTTCCTTGGGAATAATTATGAAGCTAAAAACAATAAATGCAGAAAGATTATTCAAGATTTACTTGATACAAAAAGTGAATATAATCTGAAAGTATTTGGAGAAAATTGGGAAAACTTTATTAAAAAAAAATATATTGGCGGAACTTTTATTGAGTGGAATAAACTAAAAGAAATTTATTCAAAAGCCAAAATTGTTTTGAATGATCATCAAGAATCAATGCGCAATAATGGTTTTATTAATAATAGAACATTTGATGTTGCCCAAACCGGAACCTTACAAATTTGTAATTATGTGGAAGGTTTAAATGAGTTAGGTATTGAATATTATAAAACGCCAGCTGAATTAAAAAGTATAATTGAATTTTATTTAAATGATGAAAAAAAAAGAATAAATAAAGCAAAAGAAAATTATGAAAAAACTTTAAATTATACTTTTGATCAACGAGCGGATGAAATAATTGATAAAATATATGAAGTAGTAAAAAGTAAACCTAAATATACAGAATGTAATATCTGCAGTTATGTTGGAGACAATTTTCTTAACATGGGAGCTAGAGAAAAGGTTAGATGTCCCCAATGTAACAGCTTAGAAAGACAACGAGCTTTATGGTTTTTAATAAAGCGAAATTACGTTATTGAACCAGGTATGAAAGTTTTAGAAATTGCACCATTAAATAATTTAGTGTTCAGAAAATATTTTGAAGATTCAGGTTGTGAGTATATATGTATTGATAAGTGGAAATCGGGCAATCCATTAGATAAAAGAGATACTTCGTGGATAGATTTTGAGATGGATGTATGTGATCTAAAATTTGAAAATGAAACCTTTGATTTGATTATTATGCAGCATGTAATTGAAGAAGTGCCTAATGATAAAAAAGCATTTTCAGAAATATCAAGAGTACTTAAAAAGGATGGAAAAGCAATTTTAGAAATTCCGCATGATAAATGGTTAAGGAAAACTATTGAATATGACACACCTCAAAAATTTGGAAATGTTAGACAATATGGAGTTGATTTCTATAAAAGGACAAAAGAATTTTTTAAATCCCAAACCGAAGAAATAATTGACGGAACTATTTTCAGTATTTTTGAAAAAAATCAAAATGATCAAAAATTAAATTTTCCAGTTTTGCTAGATCATCCAAAATTCCAAGAAGAAAATTTTACTGAAAGGTTTCATGATGCAATAAATTTATTTAATGTTAACAATTTTAGATCAATAAATACATATCAAGTTGAAAACTTGATGTACAAAATTGTAAATTATAATAAACCGTTTTGGATAACACTTGATGATGGTTTGGATGCAGACATTAGTAAAGCTTTGCCGATTCTGCGCGAAACCAATAATATTGCGACAAGCTTTTTAATACCTAATAAACTAAATGAACAATTATTAAAGAAATGGAAAGATGTAAATTTCAAGAAAATTTTAGATATTCAAAATCATTCATTAAATCACAAACAAATATTTGTAAGTGATAATTTAATTGATTTATATATTGGTGATTATAAACACGCAAATTTAATTGAGGTAAATACACCAAAAGGATTTCCAATATTTGAATACAAATCAAATTTATTTGCAAAAGCATTTATACCCAAACCTGAAGCAATAGACTTTTGCATTGAATTCTACAATAAAAATTGTGTTCAAAAAAATGAGTCAGAAATAGTTGAAGAATTAAAAACATTACTCAGGATAGAATTCCCAAATGGAATTGGGGATTATGAAGATGATAATAGATTTAATGAAAGAATTGAAACTGAAATTAATTCTGCAAATTTATATCTGGCTAATAATTTTAAAAAAGAAATTTTTAGTTTCTCATTTCCATGGGGATTATATAATCACAGTTCTATTAAAAAGGCAGCTGAAAAGCATACTTTAATTACTCGAGTTACTCCTTCAAGAGTTAATCACAAATTCAATCCATTCGAAATTGATAGAATCGAAATTCCAGGATCAGCATTTAAAGAATTAAAGGAAAGTATATTTCGATCAAATCCTTGGGAAAATCTGGAATATAAAGGTATCGCCAAAGTCGCAGTTCTTATGACCACTTATAATAGAAAAGAAACGCTGGCAGATTCAATTCAAAGTATAATTAACCAAACATACAAAGATTGGAATTTAATTTTAGTAAATGATGGTGGTGAAGATGTAAGTGATATAGTTAAATTATTTAATGACCCGAGAATAAAATATTTGTCAAAAGAGAATGAAGGTAAATCCATTGCGCTTAATTACGCAATAAAAAATTCTCAAAGTAAATATATAGCATATTTGGATGATGATGATCAATATTTGCCAAATCATTTAGAAGTATTGGTAACGTTTTTAGAAAAACATACAGAAATTAAATTTGCATATTCAATCGCAAAAGAAGTTAACCTTTATGAATATAATCATCAATGGCATGAAAAAGAATCTGCTATTAGATATGCCAAACAAGTAACTGGTGATATGTTAAGATATATGAATCATATTCCAAATTTATGTGCTATACATGAAAGATCACTTTTTGAATTAACTGGATTTTATGATGAAGAACTAAAAGTTTTAATTGATTGGGATATGTATCGAAGATTTGCGCAATTTACAAATCCAATATTTATTAATGTGGTTACAGCAAAATATTTCAGAAAAATATCTCAAGATAATAGAGCAAAAAATCAACTTACTGGCTTGTATTTTTCTGATCCAATAGAATATTACAATAATAGGTTAAGAATAACTAGTAAAGAATGGTTATTAAAAAAAAATAAGGATAGATCTAATATTATAATAGAACTTACTAATAAAAATAAATCGGATGCGAAATTTTATATTGCAAAATATGAGAATTTTAAGTTTAAAATAAATGCCGACTTGCTTTTAGTATTATCTTGTAAAATTGATAACGAATTGCTCGAGTCAATTATATATGCCGAGAGGGTTGGGGCGTTAGTTATTTTTGGTGAAATTAATAATAATTCTAAATCAAATTTAAGAAAAATCATTAAAAATTCGTTAAGTGAAAGAAACTATTTCTTTGATGAAATTGAAAAATTTAATCTGGAAAATATAATTGCAGCTAAGGAAATAGAAACTGATTTGGTACATTTTTCCAAAAGATATAAACAACAAAATAAGGAATCATTTTACAAAAACCTCAACATTAAAACTAAAAATAAGGTTTCTATTATTATACCTACTTTTAATAATTGGAGCTTTACAGAAAATTGTATTAAGTCAATTTATTCATGTAAAAGTAAAATTCAATTTGAAGTTATAATTGTTGATAACAACTCAAAAGATGGCACAAAAGAAAGACTAAATATAATTTCAAAAAAATATGAAAATCTTAAAATAATTTTCAATGAAGAAAATCTTGGATTTGCAAAGGCAAATAATATTGGGGCTAAAATTGCAAATTACGATTTAATGCTTTTCTTAAATAATGACACTATTGTAACAGATTTTTGGATAGATGAATTAGTAAATACTATTATTGAAGAGCCAACAGGAATTGTGGGCGCTAAATTATTGTATCCCAATTCAAACCTCATTCAACATGCTGGAGTTGTTATTGATAATAAACCACACAAAATATTTCCTTATCACATTTTTGCAAATGAAAAAAAGGATTACACTTATGCTAATTTTATTCAGGAATATCAAGCTGTAACGGGAGCTTGTTTATTAACAAAAAAGCAATTATTTGAAAAAGTTAACGGTTTTGATGAAGAATTTTTAAATGGTTATGAAGATGTGGATTTGTGTTTTAAAATTAGAGAGCTTGGATATAAAGTAATTTATAATCCGAAATCAATAATTTTTCATCATGAATCAAAAACTGATGGTAGGTTTGGTTATGTTGATCATAATGTAAAATTATTACATAAAAAATGGGAAGGAAAAATTGCGAAAGATGATATACATGATTTATTTAAAATAAAAGTCAGTATTATTATTCCAGTATATAATCAAATTGAATTCACAAAAAAATGCATAAAGAGTATTAGAGAATGCACATACACTAACTATGAAATAATTGTAATTAATAATTCTTCAAATGATGGCACAAAAGAATGGCTAGAACAAAGCTCCAATATTACACTCATTAATAATAAAGTAAATTTTGGTTACCCAAAAGCAATAAATCAAGGTTTGCAAATTGCCAAAGGTGAGGATATTGTACTTTTAAATAATGATACAATCGTAACTGACGGATGGTTAGAACGACTTCTTAAAGTTAAAACATCTTCAAATAATATAGGAATAATTGGCGTATTCTCTAATTCCATTAGTGGACCTCAATTTGATAAAGCAGCCAAATATAAAACGATTGAAGAAATGCATAAATATGCAAATCAAAATTATATTAATAAAAATTATGCGTGGATAAAATATCCCAGAGTAGCTTTTGTATGTACATTAATAACAAAAAAATTATTTTCAGCAATTGGCGGTTTAGATGAAAGATTTTCACCTGGTAATTTTGAAGATGATGATTATTGTCTAAGAGCACAACTAGCTGGATTTCAGACAATTATTGCCACGGACGTTTTTATACATCATTTCGGCTCCGTTAGCTTTAAAAGTAATAAAAATGATCATTACGCAAAAAGGTTAGAAATTAACGAATCTAAATTTATTGATAAATGGGGAACTAATCCAGAAGGTTTATGGCTTCACGGGATAAAAATAAAAGAAAGATCAATTCGTTATTCAATTAACAATAATAAATTTATTGAAAGTATAGAAAGAACTTTTGATAATATAGATAATAATGAAATAGAATTAGCGATTGAAAATATAAAAATTGCACTAGAAAATTTTGATAGCTCTGAAAGAACTGGTTATGAGAATTTAACAAAAGAAGAATTATTGAATATTGCAGGTAATCTATCATTATCAAAAAATCAGCTTGAAGAAGCTAAAATATATTTTGAGCAACAGCTCGAACATAACCCAAATTCATCATCAGCATGTTTTGGATTAGGCGAAGTATTTAGAACTGCTGAAATGTTTAATGAATCTAAAACAATGTATGAATGGGCAGTGGCAAATGATGCGTCTAATAAAAATGCTAGTACTAGATTAGTACAATTAAATACTATGTTAAACTTACCTCAGGATCATAATTCTCTTATTAACGAACAAGAAATGGTTAGGGATAATTAATGGCAAATATAACTTTATCCATGATCGTAAAAAATGAAGAGAAGTATCTTCGCGAATGCTTGGAATCTGTTCAAGATATTGTAGATGAAATTGTGGTAGTTGATACAGGATCATCAGATAAAACTTTAGAAATAGCAGAAGATTATAATCCAAAAATATATCATTTTGAGTGGATAAATGATTTTTCAGCCGCAAGAAATTTTGCACTTTCAAAATCAACTGGAAATTGGATTTTATATTTGGATGCTGATGAAAGGTTAGATAAAAATTCTATAGAAGAATTAAAAAAGTTTACCAAAAATGATGAAAATATTGCAATTAAATGTATTGTTGAGAGTGTTGACGAGAATAGTTCAGCTACTCAATCAATGCTTTATACTAGATTATTTAAAAATAGTAAAGCAATAAAGTTCAGCGGTAAAGTACATGAACAAATTGAGCAATCACTAATTAAAAATAATTATAAAATTATTGATTCAAAAATAAAAATTTTTCATTTAGGTTATGGTGTTTCAAAAATTGAATTAAAAAATAAAGCCAAAAGAAACCTTGAACTTTTATTAAAAGATTATTCAGTAAATAAAGATTCATATGTTTCTTATCAGCTTGCAAATTCATATTTTATTTTAGAGGATAATGAATCTGCAATTAAATATTATAAAGATGCGCTCCAAGATAATAGACTAAATAATGAATTTAAAATTGTTTGTTGTTACCAGATATCTGATTTTGAAATGAGAAAAAATAACCTGGATATAGCAAAAAAATATATAGAAAGAGGTTTGAGAATAGATGCAGATCATCCAATTACAAATATGATTGCATCTCAAATTTTTAATCGTTTTAATGATAAAAAATCATTAAAATTTTGCAAGAATGCTTTAATAAAGTCTAAAAATCCTGTCGGTCAGAATAATATCCAAAATATATTTTTGGTACCAAAAAAGATTATTTACGAAGGAATTTTACAATCATTAAAATTTAATTCCAAAAATGAATTAGCTTATTATATCGGTGAATTAAAAAACGAAAATACTAATGAAGGCAATAACCTTGAGCAAGTAATTTTAAATGCATATAATAAAAATAATATTAAAGCATTAATTTCTTATATAAGTAACGACAACGTTAATGAGTACTTACAAATTTTTGAATATTTGGAGAATGTTAATCTCAAGTTGGAACTCTATTCAAATTTATATGATAATTTCCGAGAAAATCCAAAATTTCTGAATAAATTCGGTTCCTTTCTTATTAAAATAAATCAAATTAATGAAGCAAAAGTAATTTTTGAAACAGCATTAAACTTTACTGACTATGAAGATTCCACATTATTCTATTTGGTTTCAATTTACATAAATAATAGTGAATTTGACCAAATACAGAAAATAATGCCCGAAATTGATAATAAGATAAGTAATAATTCAATTTTTAAAGATAAGTTTCAATTACTTAAAGATAAAATTACTCCGCTAGTTTGATAATTTTCTTTGTTAAGAATCACATCCATTTATTACCAATAAAAAATATTTATTTATCCTGTAAACTTTTCAATTTCATATTACGATAATTACCATGAAGTTAATTATTAACAAGTAAAAGTTTTCAACAGATAGTTGGAAAAACAAATAATGTAGGCAAGGAAGCCTACACTTTTTAACAAACAAGGAGGTTTAAATGTCACAATCATTTAGAATTAACACAAACGTTGGTGCTTTAAGAGCATATAATGCACTTGCTAAACTTAATCAACAATCACAAACTGCTCAATTACGTTTAGCTTCTCAAAAGAGAATAAACAACGTTGCTGATGATACATCTGGTTTCAACGTAGGTAAATCATTGGATTCTAAAGTTACAATTATGCAATCTGCACAACGTAACGTTGGTTCTGCTCAAGATATGTTAGCTACAGCAGAAAGTCAGTTAATCAGTGTTAAAGATATGATTACTCAAATCAGAGGTAAAATAGCTGATGCAAGTAATCCTACAGCTGATAAAAGTGCTATTGCAAAAGATATTCAAGCAATTGCTGATGAATTAGCTTCTGCCTTTGGATCAACTAAATTTAACGAAACTAGTTTGCTTCAATCAGTTGCTAATGGAGCCGGTGCTGGATTTACTTTCCAAACTGGTGTTACCTCAAGCGATTCAATTAATATCAATTACGGAAATGTAAGCGGCGATGAACTTGTCGGAACGACAGCAACTACAGCTTTTACATCTAATGTTAGCGGTCTTTCATCAGATGTTGCTTCAGCTTTAGATGCTCTAAAAGGCGTTGATGCAGACGGTATTGCTTCATTAGATGTTGATGCGTTTGATGATGCAGTAGATGCTTCACTTGGTGCAATAGGTAATTATTCACAAAGACTAAATGCCAAACAAGACTTCTTGTCATCTGCCATCTTAAATTCACAATCTGCTTATTCAAGATTGTTTGATGCTGATGTTGCACTTGAATCATTAAATGCGACAAAAGCACAAATTGGATCACAAGCTGCTTCAGCAATGTTCTCACAATTGAACTTTGCACCACAGCAAGTGCTTCAATTATTTGGTTAATAATTTACTTTAATCATAAAACTCTCCCATATTGGGAGAGTTTTATTAAACTAATTCGGGATAATAATGTATCATTTTTCTGCAGCATTAAAAATAAATAACGCTCATAATAATTATGGAGCAAACGCATATTTAGCAAATGAAATATTAAATGCTTCTCCTCAAAAATTGTTGTTAAAAGTTTATGATTTTGCAATTGCGCAGTGTAAAAACAAAAACTTGGAAAAAACTAATAAAGCCTTAGCGGAGTTAATAAATGCATTAAGATTTGATGATGATAATTCATATGAAATATCAATTGGACTAAAACGACTTTATGAATACTGCCAGGATCAAATGAGAAATAGGAATTATGATATAGTCTTAAGAATATTAACTGAACTTAGAGAGACTTGGAATAAGGTGTTTGTTAGCATGGAAAGTTAGGAGTTTATAAGATGGACGCA
Organism: Ignavibacteriales bacterium; assembly: GCA_020635275.1. Lineage (GTDB taxonomy): Bacteria > Bacteroidota > Ignavibacteria > Ignavibacteriales > Melioribacteraceae. Next base: position 396,053 of record JACKAA010000001.1, on the reverse strand, counting down.
TTAAGTACATCAACAATTAATAATTTGATAAATAGTTCTAGACAATCAGAATATTCCAAAAGAATTTCACCTCTACTTCAGAAGAAAACAAAATTTACAAATTTATCTAATGTTTGGAATTCATTGAAAACCAAACTTTCATCATTTAAATCTTTGTTGTCAAATTTAAAAGACGTTAATTCAGGTGGTAGTTTTACAAGTAAAACAGCTGAATTAAGCAATGGTGAATATTTCTCTGTCACTGCAAATTCCGGAGCTTCGCTAAGCTCTTATGATATTAGAGTAAATCAATTGGCAAAAAATGATAGAGTTATGTCAGACACAGTTGCTACTTTAGATTCTGCAAATTTATCAGCTGGAACATATTCTATTCAAGTTGCAAGTGGTGAATATGATCAAGTTATAAATTTTGATCTAGCTGGTTCTGAAACCAAAGAAGAATTAATGGAAAAAATAGCAGAAGCTATAAATGAAGCTTTAGGTGATGCTGTAACCGCATCTATTTTTTCACCAATTAATGGTGAATCAAAATTATCATTACAGGCAATTGAAAGCGGTTCTGAATCAGCAATTACAATTAAGGATGTTACAGGAGGAGCCTTAGATTCAATAGGAATGAATTTTAGTTCAAGAACCTTAATGTCAGAAGATGGCTCTGGTGGATATTTAAATTCATCTAGTGAATTAGATGCAAAATTAACTCTAAATGGTGTTTCTGTTGTAAGAGGATCAAATACAATAGATGATTTAATATCAGACGTTATTATTTCACTTAAAAATGAAATGGAAGTTGGTATTCCAACCGTCAATGTAATAGTGAAAAATAACATGGAAGCTGCCAGGACAGATATTGATGATTTTATTGCAAAATTTAATGAATCTTATTCATATATTAAAAATAACTATTATGCAGATGAAGATGGTTCAAGAGGTATCTTTGTAGGAAATGCTACAGCTCTTGGATTAATGCAATCTTTTTCCACATTGTCCTATCAGCAGGTTGAAGGTATTTCAGATGGAAATTTTAAGTCTCTTTCAGAAATAGGAATAAAATTTGATCCTGCTTCTGGATTAAAGGTAGATGATTCTGAAAAACTCAATGATGCATTAGAGTCAAATCCTCAGCAGGTTGCAGATTTATTCAACTCAGAAAATGGAATTGCCAATAAGTTTTATGACTTGGTTGAATCTTATGTTAGTAATGATGGTGTAATATCAAATTTAATTGATCAATATGATAGTTCATTAACTTATTTGGCAGATAAAATTAGTTACAGAGAAGAACAGATAGATAGTAATGCAGCAATTTTAAGAAAAAAATATGAACAAATGCAAATGCAGCTTGCAACAATATATTCTACGCAAAGTTCAATGTCTGCACTAGGTGTCTTTGATTATTAGTGGAAAAAATTGATAAAAATATGGAACTAATTAATAACTATTTAGGACTCATTAGTAAAGAAGTAGGAACAATAAACAATAATAATTTAGAAATTAAATTAAAAAATGTTGATTCATATGTTAAACATCTAGAAAGGATAAAAAAGGAATTAAAAGAAAGTACATCTAAACAATACTATGCTTATATTTGTGATGTGCTTCACAAGGGTGTTAAACAAATATCTGGCGAATTCGATAGTATTATTGAAAGAAAAAAAGAAGAACAAAATCAAATAACGTTAGAACTTTCAAAAATTGGCAACGAAAAAAAATTAATAAATTACCAGAGGTAAAAGTGAACATTAAAGGAGTGGGAAATAATCTAAATCGCTATACTGAGCTTTACAAAAAGCAGGAAGAAGCAACGAGCCGGCAAGCTCCGCAGAAAACTGATAAGCTCGATCTCTCAGATACAGCTAAAAAATTAAAGGCTGAAGGAATTGATCCAAAGCAATTTGCAGAAGTGAAAATGAAAATTGATAGCGGATACTATAATTCTGATGAAGTCATAAATAAAGTTGCAGATGAGATTCTAAAAACTTTTCAAAAAGATTCCTAAAAAATGAGACCACTTAGGTGGTCTTTTTTATTTCTGTCCATTTTCCAGTCCTATTACTTTTTTGCATAAAATAAGTTAAATTTATTTTTAAATATTCAAATAATATTTAAAATAGGCTTAACTTGACTGACAAAGTACATGATAACAAACTGCAAATACTAGGCAAGTTAGCCGCCAGTTTAACACACGAAATAAAAAATCCTTTATCTGTTTTAAAGTTAAATTTGGAATACCTGAAATTAAGTAAAGAAAAATTTGACGAAGAAACTAACGAATGTATAGAAGCTTCTTTGGAAGCTGCAGATATTATAAATCAATTAATTCATAATACCTTAGAATTTTCCAGAAAAAATAAAGATGATTTTGAAGAATGCAATCTGAATGACATTATTGGTAAAGCCATAAATATTACCAAGGGAATTGCTAATAAAAAGAATATTTTAATTAATTTGAATCTTGATAAAAATATAGATCTTATTAAAGTTAATGAAACAAACATACTTCAAGTGTTTGTAAATATAATATCTAACGGAATTGAAGCAAGTCAAGAAAATTCAAAAATATTTATAAATTCATTTAGTGAAAATGGGAACGTTTGTGCAGAAGTTGTTGATGAAGGAGTTGGAATAAAAGAAGAAGATTTTGATAAAATATTTGACGAATTTTACACAAACAAACAAGGCGGAACAGGTTTGGGATTAAGCGTTTGTAAAACTATTCTAGATGAACATGAAGCAATGTTTAATCTGTGCAACAATAATCCTAAAGGTACAACGTTTAGTATTAAATTTAAAGCGTAAGTAATCGGAGAATAATGAAACCAAAAGTTTTAATTGTAGATGATGATAATTTAGTTGTAATATCATTAAAGAAAGTTTTAATTAAACTTGGTTATGAAGTTGATATATGTATGGATGGAGGAAAAGTTGAAGAGTCTGTAAGCCTTCATTCTCCTGATATAATTTTGTTGGATATTTATTTAACAACTCACAATGGTCTTGAGATTCTTAAAGATCTTCAAAAAAAATATTTCCATATTCCTGTAATAATGATAACAGCTTATGCCGATGTAAAAATTGCTGTAGAAGCAATGAAATTAGGAGCTTATGACTTTTTATTAAAACCAATTGAAATAGATCAGCTTTCAATTGTATTAGACAAATGTGTAAGGCATTTAAGATTAAAATTAGAAGTTGACGGTTTACATGAAATATTAAATACCGATAAGCTTTCGCGTGAATTTTTTGGTAAAAGTAAACTAATTCAAAGAGTATTAAACATTGTTGAAAAACTTGCTAAAAGTGATGATACAACAATTTTATTAGAAGGTGAGAGCGGTACCGGAAAGGAAGTTTTTGCAAAATATATCCATCAATCAAGCCCAAGAAAAAACAATGTTTTTATTCCAATAAACTGTGGTTCTATCCCTAAAGATTTAGCAGAAAGCGAATTATTCGGTCATGAAAAAGGAGCATTTACAGGAGCATCTTCAAAAACTAAACTAGGTAAATTTGAGCTAGCAAATGGCGGTACTATTTTATTAGATGAAATTGGTGAACTTGGTTTAGATATTCAAGTTAAGTTACTAAGGGTTTTGCAGGAAAGGAAATTTTACAGAGTTGGCGGCGAAAGAGAAATTAGCGTAAACGTTAGAGTTTTAGCTGCAACAAATAAAAGTCTTGAAGAAGAAGTTAAAAAAGGTTCATTTAGAGAAGATTTATTTTACAGACTAAATGTTGCCAATATAAATATTCCTTCTCTTAGAGATAGAAAAGAAGATATCCCAATTTTGGCGTATTCTTTTGTTAAAGAGTTTTCACAAAAATTTGATCAAAATATTAAAAGAATAGATGAAGATGCAATTTTGCTTTTACAAAATTATAGATGGAAAGGTAATGTAAGGGAATTAAGAAATGCTATGGAAAGGGCAGTTTTAATGATGGATGGAGATGAATTAAAGGAACAGCATTTTCATTTTCTGAAAAATGGTGAAAAATCAGATAGTATGGAAAATTCTTCATTTGAATTAAAAGTTCCGCCTGAAGGCGTAAAAATAGAAATGGTTTTAAAAGATCTCATCTTAAAAACATTAAATATTACAAAAGGCAATCAAGTAAAAGCCGCAAAAGTATTGGGATTATCCCGCTCAAAATTAAGATACAGAATGGAACAGCTGGGTATTGAAGTAACAAAATCAATCCAATAACTTTTTATAAGAAGCTTTATTATTGCAGTGGATTAATCATTGACTGCATAACCTTTCGAAATTCATCATTTGGCTAATAGTCAACACACAAATTATTACTATTTATCACAATTCCGCAAAAAAAAACAATTATCTAGGCATGTTTTTTGCAATTATTATAAATAATTAAAAAGATTATCCGATAGTGAAACATGAATAAGCAGCAATTCTCAAATATTAGATTACTCGCCAAAGAGGGAAATAATGAGTAATAATTACGAAATTATTAAAAAAATTCTTGACACAGATGAATCTGAAAAAATTAGAACAACTGTCGAGAATTTTCAGTTGGTAGAAATGCCGGATAAAGTTGTTGAATATGTTACGGAAAAACTTTTATCAGACGACAATGGTGTTAAAGATACAATTACAAGAATATTATCACACAACAAAAATCCAAACATTCCCAACTTTTTAGTTCCTTACGTTTCATCAGAAAATATTTCAGCAAGAAATTTAGCTGGAGAAATTCTGTTGAAAAGAAAAAATGAATCAATTCAATCTATGTTAAAATATTTGCCGGAAGCAAATGATGATGATCAGAAATTTATTATTGATATACTAGGATTAATTGGTGATCCGACTCCAGCAAGTGAAATTATAAGTGTTCTTAAATATACCCGTGATGATAATGTAATATTAGCATGCGTAGAAGCTTTAGGAAATATTCATTCAGATTTAGGCATTGATGATTTGATTGCTATTTATGAGCAAAATGAGTTATTCAGACCAACCGTAATTGAAGCATTAGGTAAAATAGGAACTCCTGTTTGCATAGACTTTATTAATAAAAACTACTACGGTGTTGATGAGTTGACAAAGTTTTCTTTAATTGAAAGCTTAGGAGAAATTGGAAACGAAGACTCTTTTAATATGCTAATAAATGATATTCAATACTTAGAAAGCGCGTATAAATGGGTAGCAATTGAAACTATTGGAAAACTTGAAGAAAAACTTAATTTAGAATTGCCTTCGGATATTGCACTTAAACATTCACTTATTGAAACATTAGAATCTGGAGATTTGCAATATAAAAAATCTGCAGTAAGATTAATAAGTAAGTTTAATGATGATGAAGTTCTTAACCAAGTTTTACAATTATATGGAAATGAAGAAGAGATAGATTATAAGTTAAAAGAATATTTTGCTGCAAATAATAATATGTTTTTCAAAAAAACATCGTCTTATATAAAACAGCCAATAAATAATTCTAAAGCAATTATTAATTTAATAAAAGAAATGATTCAGTATGATGGAGGATTAAGTTTACAATCATTATCTGAATTGGAACTAAGATCGTATGTTGAATATTTAACTTCGCAACTAAACCACCCGGATGAAGAAGTAAGATCTACAGTAATGGAATTAGTATTCTTTTTAGATATGGAAACAGCATTAATGTTCAGTGATAATATGCTTGAAGACACTGTTTCTTGGAATAGAATGAAACTATTGGATATTATTCAATATGGCGATCATCCAAAAATATTGGAAATAATAAAATCCCTAGCAGGGGATGAAGATGAAATGGTTAAAGAAAATGCTCAAGCCATTTTAAATGAAAGGGGAATTAGCAACTTAGAGATTAAGGATTAATAAATGCTGAATTCAACAGCCACTTTAAGACCATCAGGATTAGGGAATCTGAATTTTGGTTTAAATTCTTCTCAAGAGCAAAAACTTACGCCGCAAGCTTTTGAACAATGGCGTGGATTTATTTATGAGCTATGCGGAATTTATTTTCAAGATAATAAAAAATATTTACTTGAAAGTAGATTGCAGAAAAGAATTAAACACCTTAATATTGATTCGTTTGAAAATTATTTACATTTTCTTAAAACTCATCCTACAAGAGAAGAAGAAAAGAAACAACTTTATGAAGCCATAACAATTAATGAGACATACTTCTTTAGAAATCAACCGCAATTGGATGCACTTGTAGCTTCAATTGTGCCTGATTTATTAAGCAACAGACCTGGCGGATTTCAAAAGTTAAAAATATGGAGTGCCGCATCTTCATCAGGTGAAGAAGCGTACTCAATTGCTATGATGCTGAATGAGTTAATATTACCTAAATATCCAAACCTGAAAGTTGAGATAATTGGGACCGATATTAACTATGCAGTTATCGATACAGCAAATAAGGGCGTATTTAAAGAGTATTCAATAAGAAATACCCCGCCAATATATTTGAAAAAATATTTTGAAAAAGAGGGCAACACATATATAATAGATCCTAAGATTAAAAGTATGGTAAGCTTTAAATACCTAAATCTTTATGATGCAAATGCAATGCGGATGATGAGTAAATCTGATGTGATATTTTGTGCAAATGTATTAATCTATTTTAATCAAGAATCTAAAATAAAAGTTGTTGACCAACTTTATAATAACCTAAATCAAAATGGTTATTTATTTATTGGTTATTCTGAAACTCTTCATGGAATTTCAAAAGCATTTAAATTAGTAAGTTTTCCTAAAACAATTGGTTATAAAAAGGGGTAATTAAATGAAAAAGGTGATATTGATTGCCGATGATTCTCCTACAATTAGAAAATTTGTGTCTTTCTCATTAAAAGCTCAAGGCTTTGATGTAATAGTTGCCTGCGATGGCATGGAAGCAGTTGAACTTTTGCCTACCAAAAATATCGACTTGATTATTACAGATTTAAACATGCCGAATATGGACGGTTTTGAATTGATTAAGGCTATTAGAGAAAATCAAAGCAACAAAGATATTCCAATTATTATTCTTTCATCTCTTAAAGGAAGTGAAGAAATTGAGAGAGGATTAAAAGTAGGGGCAAATTCATATATGGTAAAACCATTTGATCCAAAAAGAATTCAATATGAAGTTTCAAAGTATATTAACTAACTTAAATTAATAGGTAAAAAATGGACAGGAAATTTTTGGTTGTTGACGATTCAGTTACAATGAGAAGAATTGTAGTTAACACACTAAAAACTTTAGGATACAATCAATATGTTGAAGCAGAGCATGGTAAAGATGCTCTTGATAAATTGAGCACTGATTCAGGCATCAATTTTGTAATTACCGACTGGAATATGCCGGTAATGTCTGGATTAGAATTAACAAGAGCAATAAGATCTGATGATAAAACAAAAACTTTACCAATTCTGATGGTAACAACGCGTGGTGTAAAAGAAGATATTGTGCAGGCATTACAGGCAAGAGTATCAAATTATGTTGTAAAACCTTTTACTCCGCAAATTCTAAAAGATAAAATAGATTTAATATTATCTAACTAAAGGACAATTCAAATGAGTGAGTCAACCAAAAATTTATCAGATATTGTAACCAAACTTAAAGAAATAGATAACGTCTTTAAATTTGGTGAAAAAATGATTCCGGTTATTGAAGGATTCGTTTCGTTTATAAGTGACTTTGTACCGTTTGTTGAACAAGTGAGCGGATCAATTCAAGATAGTAGATCAAAAATACCGGAAGCATCAAATCAAATTGATAAAGTGACCAATGCAACAGAATTAGCAATGACTGAAGTACTGGATAAAATTGATGAAATAAATATAGATCTTAATGATATTTCAAATTGTCTTGATGATATGGTTGAACATAGAATTCGTGCAGAAGGTTATGTAACAGAACTATGCAAAGAAATTAAAGATAATGAAAACGCAAAAGTTATTTTCAAAAAATTATTAGAATCTATTGATGTTGGCTTAACATTAGAAATGATGAAAAATAAAGTTAGACAAATTACTGCTAACACTGATCAAATTACAATGTCGTTGCAAGTACAAGATATAACTGCACAACAGTTAGCGGCTGTTAATCATTTAATAATTTCTGTTCAGCATAAATTAGGCGGATTATTAGAAGCCTTTAATTCAACTGGTTATAATAGTAGTGATAATTTGGAAATTAGCAAATTACCGGATGTACATTTTGATGCTAATGCTTCATATAATCCAAGTTCAAATCAGCAGGATGATGTTGATTCAATTATAAAAAATGAAAAAGCTTCTCAAGAAGAGATTGATAAATTATTTTCATAAAAAATAGAAAAATAAAATGGCAGATTACTCGCTTTTAAACGACCCCGAAATGTCTGAAATTTTTGAGAGTTTTGTTGTAGAAACTAAAGAAACTCTTGAAAAATTAGATCTTGATCTAGTGCAATTAGAAAGTGCTCCTGAAGATGCAGATTTATTAAATGAAATCTTTAGGTCTTTCCATACTGTAAAAGGTACTTCTGGTTTTCTGGGATTGGTAAAAATGCAAGCGCTAACTCATAGATTAGAAGATATTCTTAATAAACTAAGGAAGGGTGAAGTACTTCTCAATTCTAGTATAATGGATGGAATACTAAATGGGTATGATTCTTTAGGTGAGTTATTGACCATTGTAGAAAATGATAGAAACGAAGATTATGATACTGATAATATTATTGCAAACCTAGAAACTATTCTTTCACAGATGGAATCTGGAAATTTTAGTGACCAAGAAGATGATAATAATCAAATAGTTGAAGAAGAGATAATTGAAAATAATGAAGAATTAGAAGTTGAAGATAATGAGGAATTTGAATTTGAGTTTGATGATTTTGATGAAGCAGAAATTGAAAAAGCATTTTTGGAAAACAGCAAAAAAATAAATTCAAGTAATAAATCAAATTTACGAATTACAACTGATAATGTTGTTACTGAAGTTCCTCAAAAAGAAGCTAATCAATCAAAAAATTCTAACGAAGAAATTGAACTTGATCTTAGTAAAAAGAGCAAAAAAGTTGAATCAAAACAGCCTGTTGTTAAAAAAGATCAATCTGAATCAAAAAAGACAATAGAAAATATTCAAGCAAAAGCAACAGTTGAACAAACAATTAGAGTAGATGTAGAACGTTTGGATGAACTATTGAACTTGGTTTCGGAATTGGTTTTAGGTAGAAACAGACTTGCTCAATTAAATTTAGATGTTTCAGCAGCATATGAAGGAACAGAAATTTCTAGAAATTTAGGTGACACAGCTCGTCAAATTGACTTATTAACAACTGAACTTCAGTTAGCTGTAATGAAAACCAGAATGATTAAGATAGGTAAGGTATTTAATAGATTTCCAAGATTAGTACGCGATTTAAGTAAAGAGACTGGTAAAGAGATTGATCTGGTAATTAATGGTGAAAAGACTGAATTGGATAAAACTTTAATTGAAGAGATTAATGATCCATTAGTTCATTTAATTAGAAATTCTGTTGATCATGGAATCGAATCACCAAGTGAACGTAAAAAAGCTGGTAAAAATCCAACTGGTACAATAACACTTTCTGCTGAGCATGAAGGTAATCATATAATTATTTCAATAATTGATGATGGTAAAGGCATTAATCCTGAAGTAATTGTTGGTAAAGCTATATCAAAAGGAATCATTACAAAAGAAAAAGCCGAAGAACTTTCAAAACAAGAAATCTATAATTTAATTTTTGCGCCAGGATTTTCTACAGCTGAAAAAGTTACTAATGTCTCGGGCAGAGGCGTTGGCATGGACGTTGTAAAAACAAATGTTACAAGATTAAGAGGAATTATTGAAATTGATTCAGAGGTAGGAAAAGGAACCAAAATTAATATTAAACTTCCACTTACATTGGCAATTATTCAAGGATTGCTAGTTAAAGTTGTTGGTGAAACTATTGTGCTTCCTTTAAGTTCTGTTATTGAGGTTGTTAAAGTATCAAAGAGTGATATATATTATGTAAATAAAACTGAATGCATAAAAATAAGAGATAGAATATTACCGTTAATTAATGTAGATAATCTTTTATATCATACTGATACATACCAAAAACAAACCGAAAAACAATTTATTGTTGTTATTGGATTAGCAGAAAAAAGATATGGTATAAAAGTTGACGATCTAGTTGGTCAGAAAGAAATAGTTATTAAATCATTAGGTAAATATTTAGGTAATATAGATGGTATAGCAGGTTCTACAATTATGGGTGACGGAACCGTTGTTATGATAGCTGATATTGCGGAAATAATAAATAAACTTATTAACTAAAATGTTGAACCAAATAAAAATCTTAGTTGTTGACGATTCGGCATTCATGCGCAAGTCAATCAGTATTCTACTTGAATCAGATCCGCAAATTAAAGTAATTGGAACCGCTACAGATGGTTTAATGGCAATTCAAAAAATTAAATCTCTTAAGCCTGATATTGTTACTTTAGATGTTGAAATGCCTAAGATGGATGGACTGACTGCCTTAAAAACAATAATGAAAGAATGTCCTACACCGGTTATTATGGTTAGTTCATTAACAACTGAGGGTGCTGATGTAACTTTAAAAGCTTTAGAATTGGGAGCCGTAGATTTTATTCCCAAAGAAATGTCTTTTATTAGCGTTGCAATTGCTGGTATTAAAGAAGAATTGGTTGGAAAAGTAAAATCAATTTATAAAAGTAAGTCGGTAATAAATAAGCTTAACAGATTGAATTTTAATAAGTCCGCAAGTAAATCAACATCAGTAGATAAAAAACTGCCGGTATTAAATTATAAAGCATTGGCAATTGGTATTTCAACCGGCGGACCAATTTCATTGCAAAAAGTCGTTCCGCTTTTTTCAGATAGATTACGAATGCCTATATTTATTGTTCAGCACATGCCGCCTAAATTTACGGCATCACTTGCAGATAGACTAAATAGTCTAAGTCAATTGCAAGTAAAAGAAGCTGAAAATGGCGAAGTTGTAAGAAATGGAGTTGTATATATTGCTCCAGGCGGTTTTCATATGACGCTTAAGAAAGATCAAATGAATAATGTTTTAATTAATATTTCAGAATTACCTGAAAAAGTATTGCACAGACCTTCAGTAGATGTTATGTTAGAATCAGTTCAGTCAATTTATGGTAAAAATATGTTAGGCGTTATTATGACAGGAATGGGTAAAGATGGATTAGAAGGTATCAAGAAATTAAAAGCTGTTGGCGGATATTGTATTGCACAAGATGAAGATTCATGCGTGGTTTACGGAATGCCAAGAGCAATTATAGAAAATGGATTAGCTGATATTGTAGCCTCTTTAGAGGAAATTCCAAAACTTATTAATCAAGCGGTGTAAAATGAATAATTTTAATGAAGAAATTTATAGAGAAGTTTCTTTTAATGGTTCTTCAATTAAGGGCAATGTTATAAATTCAGATGATGTTGAGATTGTTGGAACAAGTAAAATTACTGTTGAAGAAGAGAGCCATGAAGGCGTTAGAATTATTCTAAATAAAGATGCAAATGATAATATAAAAGAAATCAAATTTGTATGTTCCTGCGGTGAAACCAAATCAGTTTTATTGGATTATAGTGAAGAATAATTTCCAATTGACTAATTTTAGCCATTTTAAAATTTAAAACCCTCAAAAAAAGCACATTTTAATACTTTTTACTGGCATTAGTTTTGAGATATTCATCAAAAAAAGGTGGATGAATAATGCCAATACCTACAAATAAAACTTTAGAAAATCTTTTAGACTATACTTCAATAAAACAAAAAGTTATTGGTCAGAATATTGCCAATGCAAATACAAAAAACTATATCCGTAGAGATGTTGAATTTAAAGAAGTTTTAGATAATCGAATTAAAAATTTGGCAAATAAAGATCAAAAAGATGCGAGATTTGAAGTAAAGGTTGATGAAGAAACTCCGGTTATTGCAAACGGTAATAATGTTGATGTAAATAGAGAAATGGCAGATATGGCCAAAAACTCAATTATGTTCAAATTCGCCTCAAAAAAATTAAATGGATATTTTCAATCACTTCAAAGTGTAATTAAAGGAGGTAGTTAATGAAGATTAATCCAAATTTTTCATCCTTTAAAATTAGCGGTAAAGGTATGAGCATTCAGAAACAAAGAATGGATGTAATTACTGAAAATATTGCTAACACCAGCACCACAAAAACTGAAGATGGTTCACCATATAAAAGAAAATTTATTAGTGTTGAATTTGAAAAAGATAATTTCCAAACTAAAAATATGTTCAATTTTATGAATGTTGGATTTAAAGCTAGCAAAACTAATCATATGCTACCGCCATCTTTAAACAGTAAGTACCCCGAAGAAGAGAAAATAAATTTTGAAGCAACAGAATATACAGATAATGAAAAAGGTGAATTAGTTTATATGCCTGATCATCCAGATGCAAATAAAGATGGTTATGTAGAAATGCCAAATGTTAATGTCGTTACAGAAATGGTTGATATGATTTCCGCTTCAAGAAGTTTTGAAGCAAATTTAACAGCATTTAATGCAGCCAAACAAATTGCAAAAGATTCACTGGAGATCTAGATGAAAATAACAACAAATTCAGTAGGCAATTATAAACCAATTAATATTCAGACAAAGACAAATGTTAAAGAAGTACAGTCAAAAAACATAGATGATTCATTAAATGTTTCCAAAGAAGAAAAGCAATTTTTTACAAAACTTTATCCTGATGAGAAGGATCAAATAAATAATTATCACTTCTACAGCAAAGATGGAAACAAGAATGGTGTTTCATTAGGTTCATTATTCGATAAAAGAGGATAACATGAAAGCAGTAGGACTAAATAATCTAATTAAAAGTTTACCAGGTCAACAAGAAAACCAAAAACAAAGTCTTAAACATTTAAAAGGTAGTGAATTTAATAATATGTTGGGAGATTTTATTAAAGGAGTCAACACTGACCAATTAGATTCAAAACAAATGGTTTCTGATTTTGTTGAGGGAAAAGATGTTGAACTTCATGAAGTTATGATTGCCGGTCAAAAAGCAAAAACCAGCCTTGAGCTGTTAATGCAGATTAGAAATAAAACAGTTGATATGTATAAAGAATTAACAAGGATGTAATAACTGTGGATAAAGCAAAAGATACATACGCAGCTTTAATAAGCATATTTAATAAGTTAACCATTCAGCAAAGATTAATGCTGGGTGGAATTTCTATTGTTTCAATAGTTCTTCTATTATTTATTTTATTTGCTTTTAACGAACCAACTTATACAACACTTTATAGCAATTTAGCTCAAGAAGAAGCATCGGAAGTTGTAAGCTACTTAAACACTCAAAAAATTCCTTACAAATTAGAAAATGGCGGAAATACAATAAATGTATCTAAAACAGATGTTTATGAAGTGCGTTTAGCTCTTGCCGGTAAAGGTATTCCTGCTTCAGGAATGATTGGTTACGAAATTTTTGATAAGAATACAATTGGCATGTCTGAATTTATGCAGAAAATAAATTTTAAACGAGCTTTAGAAGGTGAAATTGCCAGAACAATAATTCAGCAGGATGGAGTTGAAAATGCTAGAGTTCACATTGTTACTCCGGAAAAAGCGGTATTTAAAGATGAACAACAAGAAGCAACCGCATCTATTGTATTAAAACTAAGATCAGGAGCAATACTTAATCAAAGTAATATTACAGCAATAATAAATCTTGTGGCATCTAGTGTTGAATCTTTAGATCCTAAAAACGTTACTATTATAGATAATAAGGGAAGATTATTATCTAAAAAACAAGAAGAAAGTGAACTAGCTATTAATAGCGGTAAACAATATGAGATAAAGAGTGGAATAGAAAATTATTTGGCAAATAAAGCTAAATCTATTCTTGATAAAGTTGTTGGATATGAAAACTCTGATGTAAGAGTAAATGTTGAATTAGATTTTAAACAAATTGAAAAAACATTAGAAACAATAGATCCAGAATCACAAGTGGCAATTAGCGAACAATCCACAAGAAATACAAGTAGTGGAAAAAGTATGAGTGATTCAAATGCTGTATTTTCTGAATCAAGTACAACCAATTATGAATTGAGTAAAACAATTGAACATATGATAGAAGGTAGTGGAAATATAAAGAGAATAACGGTTGCAGCTGTAATTAATGGAGTTACCAAAGAAGTTCAAAATGGTGAAAATACTGAAATGGTAAATGAACCAAGATCCGACGAACAGCTTCAGCAATTAGAATTATTATTACGTCAGGCTGTGGGAATTGATGACACAAGGAATGACGAAATATCAATAGTCAGCATACCATTTGAAAATAATAATTACGATGCTCAATTTGTTGATGGAACTCCAGTTGATAATCTTGAACAGTACGTAAACTATTTCCTTCTCCTAATTGGTGTTGCCGGAGCGTCTATTGTATTAAAAGGATTATTAAAAAGACTTAAAGAAGAAAAAATTACAATCGGTACGGTTGGTGCAGGAGGATATTCTGATCAGACATTTGATGCATTTCAGGATGCACCCACTTGGGAACCAAATTTAGGGATTCACAAAACAAAAAGAACTAAGAAACCACTTTTTGAAATGGGTGATATTGAAGACGAAATTACAGATGAAGCTGTAATGAAAAAAATGAAACAAGACAAAATAATTAATTATGTAAGTAAAAATCCTGCGGAAGCAGCAAAGCTAATAAATTCATGGTTAAAGGAAGATGAGTACAACTGATCAAATAAAAGCACCTCAAATATCTAAAAATGATTTGAATGGAATTCAAAAAGCTGCCCTATTACTTATTGCATTAAGTGTGGAAACAGCTTCACAAGTATTTAAATATCTTGAACCTGGCGATGTAGAATCAATTTCTGCTGAAATATCTAAGGTCAAAAATATTCCATCAACAGTAGTTGAACAGGTAATAGATGATTACCATGATCTTGTAACTGCAAGAGAATACGTGCTTGAAGGCGGTATTGATTATGCTCAACAAGTTCTGGAAAAATCTTTTGGACTTTCAAAAGCAATGGAAGTTATTGATAAAGTAAAAAATCTAACAACACTTCATGGTTTTGACGTCTTAAAGAAAGCTGACTCAACTCAGCTGGTTAATTTTTTAAATAAAGAACATCCGCAAACAATAGCATTAATTTTATCTCATCTTAGTCCCGATCAAACTGCAGAAGCTTTAGTTGAGTTGCCTGAGGATTTAAGAACAGAAGTAGTTTATAGAATTGCAACGCTGGGAAAAATATCTCCGCAGACTTTAACGCAAATAGAAAAAGTCGTTGATGAATTAGCTGGCTTCTCAATTAATCAAACAATGGGACAGCTTGGTGGAACAAAGAGTGTCGCAAATATTCTAAACAGAATTAATATATCGTTGAACAAAGAAATTATTGCTGCTATTGAAAACAAAGATGAAGATGTTGGTTTTGAAATTAAAAGATTAATGTTCTTATTTGATGATATTATTCATCTGCAGGATAGAGACGTACAAAGAATTCTTAAGGAAGTTGATAGAAAAGATTTAGCACTATCATTAAAAGTTGCAGAAGATAGAGTGCAAGAAAAAATATTCTCTAACATGTCTGAAAGAGCTGCCGACTTACTAAAAGAAGAACTGCAATTTATGGGACCAGTAAAACTTAAAGAAGTTGAAGCTGCTCAAGGAAGAATTGTAGATCAAATTAAACGGTTAGAAGAGCAAGAAGAAGTGACCATTAGTTTCAGAGGCGGCGGATCAGAGGAAGTATATGTCTGATGTAATTAAATTAAATATTAAATCTAAAAATCTTAGAGCAGTTATTGCAGATTCTGTAGATAACAATGATGGCTTTACTGAATTGCCTGAAGTTATTGAAAGAGAAAAACAAGAACATGCTCATAAAATTGAACTTGAAAATGAATATAAAAAAGGATTTGAAGAAGGCAAGATCGATGCAACCGAACATTTGAAAAAAATACATTCGGAAGATTTGCTTAAACAATCACAAAATTTTTATTCAATAATCTCAACTTTTGAAGAGAAACTAAAAATCTTTGAGAATGATTTTCACTCATTAGTAATTAATGTTGCAGAAAAAATTGCAGCCAAAATTGTTGAAAAAGAAATTGAGCATAAATCAACTTTAGAGCAAATTTTAGAAAAAAATCTTAGAAAAATTATTGGAGCAAATGATATAGTTATCAAACTAAATCCGGAAGATAATAGTAGGATTCAGAAGAGCAGTAAGGAATATTTAACATCATCTGGAATTACTAAAATTAGATTTGAAGCAAATGAAAACATTCAAATTGGAGGATGTTTAATTGAATCTGAAATAGGCAATTTAGATGCAAGAATTGAAACACAAATAAATGAAATTATAAAAGCTTTGGAAAATCATTTTAACAGTATTGAAATAGAATGAACCAATATTCATCAGACATACTCGACAAATATGAGCAAATTATTGATCTAACCGATCCAATTAAGTTGAATGGAAAAGTTTCAGATGTTATTGGCTTTATTATTGTTTCTGTCGGGCCTAATGTATCTCTTGGTGAAATTTGTACTGTAACAGATAGATCAGGTAAAGAAATTTGTAAATCTGAAGTTGTTGGTTTTAAGGATGGAAAAGTCCTTTCCATAGCTTTAGGAGAAGTTCAGAATATTTCTCCATCATGCCAAATAGTTTCAACAGGAAAAAGTTTTTCTATTGGAGTTGGGGAGAAATTATTAGGAAGAGTTATTGATGGATTTGGTAACCCGATTGATGATAAAGGTCCAATTGAATTTTCATCAATTAGGAATTCACATAGAGAACCGCCTAATCCATTGAGCAGAAAAAGAATTAATACACCACTTCAAACCGGAGTAAGATCTATTGACGGTTTATTAACGGTTGGAAAAGGGCAAAGAGTAGGAATATTTGCCGGAAGCGGAGTGGGTAAAAGTGTAATGCTTGGAATGATTGCAAGAAATACAAATGCTGATGTAAGCGTGATTGTTTTAGTTGGAGAAAGAGGCAGAGAAGTTAAAGAATTTATAGAAAAAGATTTAGGTGAAGAGGGTTTAAAAAAATCAGTAATAGTAGTTGCAACTAGCGATAAACCATCATTGGCAAGAATTAAAGCTGCATATATTGGAACAACAATAGCTGAATATTTTAGGGATTTAGGTAAAGATGTTGTTTTAATGATGGATTCTGTAACAAGATTTGCTCATGCTCAAAGAGAAGTTGGTATTACGATAGGTGAACCGCCAACAACGAAAGGTTATACACCATCTGTTTTTGCGGTTTTACCAAAATTATTGGAAAGGGCAGGTACATCAACAAATGGAAGTATTACAGGATTTTACACCGTTCTGGTTGATGGAGATGATATGAGTGATCCAATTGCTGATAGTGTTAGGTCAATTTTAGATGGACACTTTGTACTAAGCAGAAAGCTTGCAAACAAGGGACAATTTCCAGCTATTGATCCATTGCAAAGTGTAAGCAGAGTTATGCCGGATATTGTTAATGTTGATCATAGAAGACGTGCAATGGAATTTAATGAAATTTTATCATCTTATAATGAAGCTGAAGATCTAATAAATATTGGTGCATATGTAAAAGGCAGTAATCCTCAAATTGATCATGCATTAAATAAAATAAAAGGATTACGGACTTTCCTAAAACAAGATATTTCTGAGGGGGCAATGTATAAAGAAACAATAGCAAGATTGGAAAATTTAATAGAAAAACCATTGGTGTAAAAGTTGGCAAATTTTAAGTATAAGTTTAAGACAATTAAAGATGTTAAGCAGCGATTAGAGAAAAAAACACAAAAAGAATTAGCAGTTATTGAATTAGATATAAGTAATAAAAAAGAAGAAATATTAATTATAAATGAGAAACTAAAAGAAAACAGAAAAAAGAAAAATGAAAGTAGAATTAAAAAAATAACTGAACTTCATTTTTACGAAAAATATGAAAATTATTTAGAAGAACAGATAAAACTAATACAGAAATACATTAACAAAAAAACAGTAGAAAGAAATAAAAAAATTGAAGAGTTAATTAAAAAGTCAAAAGAAACAAAAACATTTGAAAAACTTGAAGATAAACATCTTGCTGAATTTGTAAAAGTGCAGGAAAAGATGGAACAAAAAGAACTTGATGAATTTGCTGTTATTGATTTTCTAAAGGAATAAAAAAGTGAAAAATACTATTGTATATGCATTAACATTTATTTTAGCATTTATTGGCACAACTGCCGGAATTTACATATTAAATAAGCAGTATGTAAATATGTTTAAGTTTGATTTTAGAGACGCAGCTGTAGTTGAAAAGGCAATTGCCGATAGCCTAGCTACAATGTCATCTGATAGTCTAATGGTAAGCGATAGTCTATTAGTTATTCAGGAGAATGTTCATAAAAAAAATGAATTAAAAGAGCATCTTTCGGAGACTAAAAGTGAATTAGAAAAGGCTGAACAGGAAATATCAAATAAAGATAAACAAATAGAAAATCTGAGAAATAGATTAGAACAGCAAAATGATGGCAAGTATGATGAATGGCTTAAATCAACAATAAAGCTTTATGAGGAAATGGCAGTTAATAAAGCCGGAGAACTGCTTAAAACATTACCTGAAGAAGAGGCTCGTGATTTAATTTATGCAATGAAGAAAAAGAAAGCAGCTGAAATACTTTCTAGTTTAGATACTGAAACTGTTAAAAAATTGACAAGGGCACAAAAATGATATTTAATCCATTGTTTATAAATGAAAATGGCAGTAACCAATTTTTGGTTACAAAGCCTGGAAAATTGTCTAACAATAAATATTTATTTTCTGACATTGTTAAAGTTGTGATGAATCCTTCTGAAGAGCCAAAAAATCCGTTAAATATTAATCTTGAAAATCTTAATGGAAAGATCAAAATAAATTCAAACAGTGATCAAAAACCTGTTCAATTGACTTTTAAGTATTTGTCTGATACAGATAATGAACAAGCAAAATATGATCTTGCTGATCTTTTACCAGAAGACATTGCTAAATTACTAATCAGTGAAGATGCCGTTCCAAATGAAGAAAAAGCAATTTCATATATCAGTAAAGAACCTTTAAAAGGGGAATTGCAGAACTTTTTATACAATTTGGTTGGTGCAGAAATTATTGAAAAAAATATCAATAATAATTCTGGATTACTGCTAAGTATGGAAGATACTAAATCAGCGGTGAATGTGGAGTTGGTAAAAGATTTTGATGGTAAAAAAGCTGATGATAAAATAATGGTGCAAACATTAGTAGTTCCGGAAAAATCAAAATTATTATCAGCAATAAGTAATACACAAAACAGAGATATTCTATTCAAAATGAATAGTAATAATGATGAATTATTAAGTTCACCAATGAAACCAACTTTAAGTGTTTACTCATTTAAATCAGGAAATGACGAATTAGAATCAATAGCAAAAAGTTTTCAATCAAACTTACCAGATAAGACTGCAAATTTTCTTGTAAACAGTAACAATTTTGCTGATCTGAAAAGTGAATCACAGAAATTGCCATTAGATAAAATCAGTTTTATTCCAGGTGAGGTAAAAAAGGTAACCTCAAATAAAGGCAAAATTGATTTTGGAGCGAAACTGCAAGATAGTGCTAATAAATCTGATTTAAAATTATTAAACACAAATCAAGAAAATAGAGATAAAGATTTTAGTGTAAGTAAAATAACTATTGTAAAAAAACAATCTGATCTTACTTTGGTTGATAATCTTAAGGAGAAAAATAGTTTAACAAAAGATGTTGCTAATTTGGAAATTAAAAATAATGAAACAAATGCTAAAGTAAATAAATCTGCAAAACTGCATTTATTATCTAATCTAAAGGAATCGAGTGATCTTAAGAAAATAAATTTTAAAGATCAAAAAGTTGTTGCTGAAAAAAATGAGAAATTGAAAACAGTAAATATTAAAAGTAATAATTCTAGCGCTGTCCAAAATTCAAAAGGTAATGAAAACAGTAATTCAAAAGAAAATAATTTTCAAAATGTTGAAAATAAGTCATCTAACTTGAAAGCCATTAACAGTTCTGAAATTAGCAAAAAGGAAAATCCAACCAATAAAGTTGAAAATAGTAAGAACGTAGCAGTATCTAATGAAAAACAAAATAATAATATTAAAACTCAAAATACTGTTGAAGAGTTAGAAAAAACTATAAAGGAATTAAAAGTAAAATCCAATCCGGAATCAAATTTAAAACAAAACTCTGATCAAAGAATACAATCTAATAGCAAGGACGAAATGGTGAAAAATCAATTCACCACTACTGAAGAAAATGTAAAAGTAAATCAGACTAAAGAAAAAGTTAATGAAATTGAAATTCCAAAAAATATAGCTAAAAGTGATGTAAGCTCAGAAAAGGTAAAAGAAACCAGTAAAGAAAATATCGTAACTCAAGGTAATTCTAAAAATGAAGATCAGATAAAAAGTAAAGATATTAAAACTGATTTACCGAACACAAAAAATCAAAATGTGATAGATGCAAATAATGGAAAAAGTGTAAAAGTAAATGATAGATCAACTACTGAAATAAAAGCTGATCAAGAAATATCTAATCAAACTCAAGAAACAAATATTGAGGAAGGTGAACATAGAGAAAAGAACCTAACTGAAAAGAAAATTGAAATAAAACAAGAAAATAAAACAAATGAAAATGTAAAATCACCAGAACAAAAAATAGTAACTCAGGTTCCATTAAATGTAATTGAACCCGAAAAAACTGAGTTAAATGCCAATAAAAAAATATCAGTAAAAATTAAGGGAGAAGTTAAATCAATTAACGGAAATGATGATTCAAAAAATATTATTTCCGAAGAAAAAAGTTCAACAAATAATACACAGAATCAGAGGAATGAAGATTCCGAACAAAACTTAAACAATACATTTAAGAGTTCAACTATATTAAATAGTCAAAGTGAGCACCAGATAAAAAGCGAAAATATTTTTCATAATGTAATTAATAAAGAAATAGACAACACTCCGCATTTAGCAAATTCAAAATTTAGCGATGTTGAAAATCATAATCACCGAATAGTTAAATCTGTTGAAGTTATAAAAGAAATAACGAATTTTATTTCCAAACAAGAAAAGGGAAGTTTGTCTCTAGAAATAAGACCTGAACATTTAGGGAAGATGAAAATTACTTTAGATACAGCAGATAATATTTTAAAGGGAAGAATTGAAGTTGATTCAGAACAATCCAAACAATTAATTGAAAGAAATTTAGATAAGCTACATAGTCAATTAAGTGAAAATGGTATTCAGCTTAGTTCATTAAATATTTCACTTGGAAACCCAAAGCAAAAAAATGAGAAAATGGGAAATGGTGAATCAAATAAAAATAATAGAGAAAATGTTAGTTCAGAAATAGATGAAACGAAAGATGAACAACAAAAAAAATCATTAGGCTATAACACATACGAATATATAGCATAGGAGAATAAAAATATGTTAGACAGTGTAAGTTCAACATCATCAAGTAGCAACGTGCAATATGCTACACAAAGTAATGATGCTATGGACAAAGATGCTTTTCTAAAGCTTATGATTGCACAATTGCAGAATCAAGATCCGCTTGAACCTTTAGACGGAACTGATTATTCAGCACAGTTAGCTCAGTTTTCTTCACTTGAACAATTGAGTAATATTAACGATTCACTGAATATGAGTCTTGATGCGAATTATCTTTTAACTCAATCAATTAATAATACTATGACAGCCGGATTAATTGGTAAGGAAGTTAAAATTGCCGGAGATACAGTTGCATATAAAGGACAAGAATCTACAACAATTGGTTATGAATTGACTGCTCCGGCGCAAGAAATGACAATTAAAATTAAAGATTCAAATGGAGCAGTAGTAAAAACCTTTGATGATGTAGATTTAGAATTAGGTGCTCATAAACTTTCGTGGGACTTTACCGATAATAATGGCAATAAAGTTTCGGCCGGTGACTATACTGTTGTAATTGAAGCTAAAAATCTTAGTCTTACTGATATGGAAGTAGCGCAGTATTTTGTTGGTGCAATTGATGGTGTAAGATTTTCTTCAAATGGAACTACAATTTTGGTCAATGGTCTTGAATATCAAATTTCTGAAATTTTTGAAGTTATTAATTCTGAAGATGATATTGAAACTGTAACTGACACTGATGAAACTGAAGATTTAGTAAGTGAAGAAACAACAGAAGATTATGTTGATATAAATGATATAAAGGATGGTAAGATTAAAGATAAAATCAAAAGTAATTTAGGCTACAGATAACATAAAGGTAAAACAAAATGTCACAATTAATTAACGGAATAAAGGTACCATTTGTTCCAATTGTTAAACCAGAGCATCCGGTTTCAAATGTAACCGAAGGTAAAAGCAGCTTTGACTCAATTTTTCAGCGTGAGTTTGAAAAAATTAAATTTTCAAATCATGCAGCAAAGAGAATTGAATCTAGAGAATTGCAATTATCAACATCGGATATGGATAAACTACAGGATGCAGTAAATAAGGCAGAAGCAAAAGGAGCAAAAGATTCCTTGGTGATGATGAATAACCGTGCTTTTATTGTCAATATTCCAAATAAAACTGTAATAACAGCTTTGGATATGGCTCAAAGTAACGAAAATATTTTCACCAATATTGATAGCGTAGTTTTTACGACTTAAAATTAAATAACTAAACAAAAAATGGGCGGGACCTTCAAAGGACGCCCTGATTCGACTGACTGACTGATGTTGAATCATTATTAACAAAACCTTAGGAGGTTAAAATGTCTCTTATTAATTCTCTATTCGCCGGTGTCTCCGGTATCAGAAATCACCAATCAATGTTAGATGTTATTGGTAACAATATTGCCAACGTAAACTCTATTGGTTATAAAGGTTCAAGAGTTACTTTTAGTGATACTTTTAATCAATTTATTCGTTATGGAACAAATCCTACAGATACAGCTGGCGGTACAAATACATTTCAAGTAGGACTTGGAATGAAATTAAACTCAGTTGACAGAAATTGGAATCAAGGAACATTTGAAAGAACTGGAATAACAACTGATTTAGCTTTACAAGGTGATGGTCTCTTTGTAATGAAGAAAAATGGTGAAACATTTTATTCTAGAGCCGGAGCATTTATATTTGATGCAAACGGTCAATTAGTTAATCCACAAAATGGTGCAATTGTTCAAGGTAAAGTAGCAACTGAAGATGGAACCATTCCTCCTGGAAATAATTTGGAGAATATTTTAATTGACCAAAATTTAAGATTACCTGCTGTTCCAACTACAAATGTAACTTGGGATGGTAACTTGGATGCAAAATCTGCATTAACAAGATCACAAGCATATGTACAAGCTGGTACATTGAAAGATAATGTTGCTGTTGGAAATGTTCAATCAAGTGAAGCTAGTGTTTTTGACGAAGATGGAAATGAATATGTTTTTAAAACAGAATATGAAAAGACTGGCAATAATGCTTATAATTTAACTTATCAATTACTTGATTCAGAAGGAAATGCTTTAGATCCTGCATTTACTCCTGTTACAGTTCCTGTTACTTTTGATGCAAATTCTGGTGAAATGTTAACAGTAAGTGGAAATCCTCCAGATGTTATTCCAATAGTTGATACATCATTAGGTATTGATTTTAATTATGATCTTACGGCTGTTGAAGAAGGAGCAAATACAACTTTAAGTTCTGTTGTTGATGGGAACAGAAAACCAACAATAGTAGCTGGTACAGTATCAATTTTTGATTCTTTAGGTAATGCTCATACTATGACACTAAAATTTACAAAAATTGGTGATAATAGCTGGAAATGGGTTACTGAAATGCCTGCTGATAGTGGAACTTTATCAGGTAATGAAGGAACTATATCCTTTAATACAGATGGTTCAATTGCTGCAATAGCTCCAAATCCACCAGTATTAACATTTTCTCCAGCTGGAGGCGCAGCTGAGGAAAATATTGAATTAAATTTAGGAAGTGGATTTGAAGGAGTAAGACAAGCAAACGGAAGTTCAGTCGTTTCAGCAGCTTCACAAAATGGTTCAGCTTCCGCATCATTAGCAAATATTAGCATTGATCAATACGGTTATATTGAAGGTGTATTTACAAATGGTCAATCTAGAAAATTAGCTCAAATTCTTGTAGCTACTTTCCCAAATAGAAATGCATTAACAAGTGTTGGTGAAAATATGTTTACAGTTTCTGCAAATGCCGGTGAACCATACATAAGTGATCCTGGTGAAACAAGTAATACAACTATCCAATCCGGAGCTTTAGAGCAATCAAATGTTGATTTATCTGAAGAGTTTACCAGAATGATAGTTTCTCAAAGAGGTTTCCAAGCAAACTCAAGAGTAATTACTGTCTCAGATACATTACTTCAGGAAATAACAAACTTAGTTAGATAAAAATAATACATAAAATAGGGGATCGATTCTTGATCCCCTATATATTTTAAACTATTTGAATAATTCATTAGAATTAAACAAATGGTTAATATTCTACACTTTTCTCATTGAGTTTTCCGCAAAAAAACCGCTTTTGTGGCTTTTTTCTCTATTTTCATAATTCTCATCAATGGCATACCAATTGAATAAAATAATTAAAATTGGAGAGAATAGAATATGGCAGAAGAAGCTAAAAAAGAAGAAAAAAAAGAAAAACCAAAAAAAGGATTTAACCTAAAAGTAATCTTTATTGGGTTGCCACTTTTTATAATCCAACTAGTTCTGGTTTATTTTATAACTGCAACATTTTTAGTTAAAAGTGCACCAAACACTAATTCATCTAAAGATGGTGAACATTCTGAACAAACAGAAGAAGAAACAGATGAAGAAAGTGATAGTGCACATGCAAATTCAACGCATATTTTCAGCATTGAAGATTTAATTATTAATCCGGCAGGTACTAGCGGTCAGAGATTATTACTTCTCTCAGTTGGGTTTGGAGTTCCAAGTGAAGAAAACTTAACAATGCTGCAAGAAAACGAAGTAGTTATAAAAGATATGGTCATAAATACTATAGCTCAAAAAACATTAAGTGCACTTAGTAATATTCAATTAAAAGATTCGTTGAAAATTGAACTTGCAGATAAGTTGAACGAAACATATCCAAAAGCAAAAATTAAAAATGTTTATTTCAGTAAATATCTAATAAATTAAAATGGCAGAAGTACTATCACAACAAGAAATAGATGCGCTTCTTAATAATGTTGAAGCTGGAGCTGAGAAATCAGTTGAAACTTCTGCACATGTAGAAAAAGAAGTAATTCCATTTGATTTTAGATTACCTAATAGAATTTCAAAAAATCAATTAAGAACAATTCATAATATAAATGAAAACTTTGCAGAAATGTTCAGTTCTTATTTAATGGCAAAGCTGCAATCTATTGTAACGTGCAACGTTACTTCAGTTGATCAAATTTATTATTCTGAATATGTTCTTTCAGTATCAAATCCGGCTTGCTTATTCACATTTGATATTAATCATACCGATATTAAGGGAATTTTAGAATTTAGTTCTGAGTTTGCATTAACCTTAGTCGATAGACTATTAGGCGGAAATGGTAAAGGGAAAAAGAATTCGCAAGTAATAACGCCAATTGAACAAAAAGTATTGGAAGTTGTAATTAAAAAAATACTTCAGGATTTGGGTAAAGCATGGCAAATAATTGGTGATTATGATTTTAAGATTGATAAATTTGAACCGGATATAGATTTTGTGCAAATAACTTCACAAAGTGAAAGTGTGCTTCTTATAACATTCGAAGTTCACATTGGTGAAGAAACATATATGATGAATTTATGTTTTGCAACCTATGCATTTGATACTATTCTTTCAAAATTAAGCAGTCAAAATTTATCATCAATCAGACCAATAAAATATCAAGGAACGACTGCTCAAAATATTTTAACAAATCATCTAAAAAAGACAGAACTAAATCTGGAAGTTGAATTTGGAGAATCCTCAATTTCTTTTAGTCAACTTGTCAAACTTAAAATTGGTGATGTAATTAAAATTGATAAAAGAATTGGAGATGAAGTTAAAATTAGTGTTGAGAAAAAACACATGTTTAATGGAGTAACAGGAGTTGTTAACAGTCATAAAGCTGTAAAAATTACAAAAAGAGTAGATAAAAGGAAGAATTAATATGGCCGAGAAAGATAAAAAAGCAAAAGAATCATCAGAATCTGAAAAAAATCAACATGTTGATGTTAGCGAAGAAGAAGCAGAAGCACAAATGCTTGCTGCTTTAGAAGAAGAACAATTAAAACAAAATGTTAATGCCAGTATTGCAGATTTTCCAAAATTCGATGAATCAAAAAAGAAAAGTTTTTTTGAAGATGATAAACTTGAATTTTTAAAGGATCTTCAATTAAATGTTTATATAGAACTTGGCAGAACAAAAATGCAAATAAAAGATATTCTTGAGCTTGAAAGAGGATATGTAATTGAATTGGAAAAGTTGGCAAGTGAACCTGTAGATGTTTTTGTAAATAATAAAAAAATTGCTGAAGGTGAAGTAGTTGTTATTGATAAGCATTTTGGTATTAGAATTACAAATTTACTGGAGACTAGCGAAAGACTTCAAGGATTGAAATCGTGAACACTTGGGACATAATTAAAATATTTTTAATTTTAGCTGTAATGGCAGGCTTTATGTACGGCTTGCTTTATTTTGTTAAAAAGTATCTTTTTTCTTTTGATCAAAAAGCCAGTTCTGATTCAAAAGTAAAAGTAATTTCTACTCAAACACTTCTTCCTAAAAAATTTTTATCGGTCGTTGAATTTAATGATAATATTTACCTCTTAGGTATTTCAGATCAATCAATTAATTTGATTGATAAGCTAGATCAGGCATTTTCTGAAAACTTAAATCAAGCCAAGACTAATACAGAGAAACCAAATTTTTTGCAATTATTAAAAAGCAATATGGGAATTAAATGAAACGCTTAATCCCCATAACTGTAATTTTTCTTCTAATAATATTTAATGATTCAAGTTTACTAGCTCAGCAATCACAAACAGTTCCCTTGCCTAATATTGGTATCAATTTAGGAACCTCCGATAATCCTGATGATATTGCAGTAACTTTACAGCTTTTACTGCTTCTTACAATTTTATCGTTGGCACCATCAATATTAATAATGACCACTTCTTATTTAAGAATAATCATTGTTTTTCACTTTTTAAAGAATGCACTTGGCACCCAGCAAATGCCTCCAAATCAACTATTAGCCGGAGTTGCATTATTTATAACATTTTTTGTAATGGCTCCAACTTGGAATGAATTTCATGAAAAAGCTCTTAAACCATATTTAGATAAAGAAATTAATATTGAAGAAGCATATGATAAAGGTATAGAACCGTTACGAAAATTTATGTTGAAAAATACAAGACAAGAAGAATTAAAATTCTTTTTGGAATTAGCAAACATGCCTAGACCAAATACACAAGCTGAATTACCAATTCACGTATTAATTCCTTCTTTTGTTTTAAGTGAATTAAGAGCCGGTTTTATAATTGGATTCTTTTTATTCATTCCTTTTGTAATGGTAGATATGATTGTTTCTAGTATTTTAATGTCGATGGGTATGATGATGCTGCCGCCAATGATGATTTCAATGCCATTTAAAATACTACTATTTGTTTTAGTAGATGGATGGAGCCTAGTGATTGGTTCTGTTGTAAGGAGTTTAATGTAATGAACATAGATTTAATTATAGAAATACTAAGTGAAGCATTTTTTCTTGTATTGCTAATTCTACTTCCAATTTTAGGAGCCGGATTAGTAATTGGTGTTATAATTTCAATATTTCAGGCAGCAACTTCAATACAAGAAACAACATTAACATTTGTTCCTAAAATTATAATTACTGCCGTTGCCATAATAATTGCATTACCTTTTATTACTGATAAAATGATTTCTTTTACTCACAAAATTTTTAACCTAATTACTACTGTGGTAAAATGACGGAATTACTTGTATCTGATTTTTTAACCGGTCTAATGGTGTTTATTAGAATTGGAGCTATGCTTACATTTGTTCCTTTGTATAATAGCGATACAATTCCTGTATTGGTTAGAATGATATTAGCCTTAATTTTGACTTATATAATATTTTTTAACGTAGAACCTTATCCATTTCAACAAGATGAACAGATTCTTTTTCTGATTATTATGGCTTTTAAAGAAGTAATGGTCGGAATAGTTATGGGTTTTACTTTGAATCTTGTTTTACAAGGAATTTCATTTGCTGGCTTATTGGTTGGACGTGACATGGGCTTAGCAATGTCATCAATGTTTGATCCGGTTACTGGTGATGACGGCAACGTAATTGCAACTATTCTTTCAATGGCTGCTGTTGTTGTTTTTATTTTAATCGATGGTCATCATTTTGTTGTACAATCTTTATCATATTCATTTAAAGTAATTCCTATTGGAGGATTTGAAGTTACTGAGAAAGCCTATGAAATGATTATAAAATACTCAGGCAGTATTTTTATTTTAGCTGTTAAAATTGCATCTCCAATAATTGTTGCATTTTTTTTAATTCATATAGCAAGCGGAATTATTTCAAGAATAAGTCCATCATTTCAAGTTTTCTTTGTTCTATTACCTCTAAAAATTGGATTGGGATTGTTTCTTCTAGTATTAGTTACACCATTATATATCTATTTATTTAGAAATCTTATTTATGAATATGAAGATAAATTATTAGAACTAGTTAAAGTGTTGGCAAATTAAATGGCTGAAAGAGACGGACAAGAAAAAACCGAACAAGCGACTGGGAAGAAATTAGAAGACAGTCGAAATGAAGGTAAAGTAGCCAGAAGTCAAGAATTAAATTCTTTGGCAGTTTTTACTACTGGTTTACTTGTGCTCTTTTTTACTAAAGATTATTTGGGTTCAAAATTGTGGAGCATGTCAACCTATATCTTTTCTTCACTTGATACTTTAGAACTTAGTGTAAATGTTTTAAGTCTTTATGGAATGAAAGCTGCTATGTTTTTTGTTGCTGCTGTATTTCCGGTTTTATTAGCAATAGTAATAATATCATTTGCAGTTGGATACGGCCAAGTCGGTTTTAGATTTACTCCAAAAGCTCTTCAACCAAAACTTAATAAACTTAATCCAATAACAGGATTTAAAAATTCATTTTTAACTACACGACCTTTAGTTGAACTGCTTAAATCTGTTGCAAAATTAGGAGTTGTTGGTATTTTCTCCTATATAATATTAGAAGACATGGTTTTGAGCTCAATTGGATTGGTAAATTTTACTGTTACAGAGATTGTGGATTATATGTTGGATAATTCAATAGAATTTCTTTGGAGAGTTTCTCTTGTTTATGTTGCGATAGCATTTATTGATTTTGCTTATCAGAAGTATAAGTTCAAAGACGATTTAAAGATGACAAAGCAAGAAGTAAAAGAAGAGCATAAACAGACTGAAGGTGATCCTCATGTTAAATCACAGATAAAGAGTAAACAATTTGAAATGGCTCGTAAAAGAATGCTACAAGATGTACCAAAAGCTGATGTTGTTATTACAAACCCGACTCACTTTGCTGTTGCATTGAAATATGAAGTAGGTAAATCATTCGCTCCAAAAGTAATTGCTAAAGGTCAAGATTTATTAGCTCAAAAAATTAAACAAATTGCAAAAGATAATAATGTTCCATTGCATGAAGATGTACAACTTGCAAGAGCTTTATATAAAGCATGTGAAGTTGGCCAAGAAATACCAGAAAATTTATTCAAAGCAGTGGCACAAATTCTTGCATACATATTCAAACTTAAAGAAGAACGAAAACGTAAGAAGATAATATAATGTTAGAAAGAATACTTAAAAATACCGATATACTTTTTGCATTTGGAATAATCTTCATTTTAGGATTAATGATTATTCCATTGTCCCCATTTTTGCTTGACTTCTTCTTGGCGTTGAATATTACGTTAGCAATATTAATTTTAATTGCATCATTATATATAAACTCACCATTAGAAATATCCGCCTTTCCAGGTTTGTTGCTAGTATTAACAATATTCAGATTGGCTCTTAACATTAGTTCAACAAGATTAATATTAATCGATGGATATGCCGGTAAAGTAATTGAAACTTTTGGATCGTTTGTAGTTGGCGGAAGTTACGTTGTTGGATTTATTGTATTCTTGATTCTTGTAATTATTCAGTTTATGGTAATTGTTAAAGGTTCAGGCAGGATTTCTGAAGTTGCAGCAAGATTTACTTTGGATGCAATGCCTGGTAAGCAAATGGCTATTGATGCTGATCTTAATAGTGGATTAATTACCGAAGCAGAAGCAAGAACAAGAAGAGACAATATTGCTCACGAAGCTGAATTTTTTGGGTCAATGGATGGAGCTTCAAAGTTTGTAAAAGGTGATGCTATTGCCGGATTGATAATAAATGCTATAAATATTGTCGGCGGTATTATAATTGGAGTTGTACAAAATGGAATTAGCATTACTGATGCTTTACAGACTTATACAATTTTGACAATTGGTGATGGCTTGGTTTCTCAAGTACCAGCATTACTTATTGCTACAGCTGCTGGTATGGTTGTAACTAAAAGTACATCCGGAAGTTCAATGGATAGCCAAATGAAAACGCAGTTGTTTTCTAACCCTAGGGTTTTAGGAACTGTGGCCGGAGCTGTATTATTATTTTCAATGGTGCCTGGTATGCCAACAATTCCATTCTTACTATTAGGTGGAGGATTAGGAGCTGCAACTTTCATTGTAAATAAAAATATAAAATCTGCTTTGTTATTAGAAGGAAACGAAGAAACACAAGAAACTGAAGAGAAAGAAGAAAAAGTTGAAGGATATTTGCAGGTTGATCCTGTGGAAGTTGAAATTGGTTATGGTTTAATTACTCTTGTAGATGACAACCAAGGAGGCAACCTATTTCAGAAAATATCTTCAACACGAAAATTTGTTGCTTTGGAATTTGGTGTTTTAGTCCCTCCTGTAAGAGTTAGAGATAATTTACAACTTAGACCAAATGAGTATATAATTAAAATTAAAGGAAATATTGTTGCTCATTATGAAATATATGCAGATAGATTTCTTGCAATGAATTCAGGTAATATTTCTGAAAAATTAAGTGGAATTCCAACAAAAGATCCTGCGTTTGGATTAGATGGATATTGGATTTCAGATCAGGAAAAAGATAAAGCTGAATTGATTGGCTACACAGTTGTGGATGCTGTGTCAGTGCTTTCAACTCATTTACAAGAAACAATTAAAAAGCATTTTGATAAGATATTAACTAGACAATCAGTTAAAAAATTATTGGAAAACTTAAAAGAAGATTATCCTGCAGTTATAGAAGATATTAATTCTGAGACTTTACCACTTGGAACAATTCAAAAAGTGCTTCAAAATTTATTGAAAGAATTAGTTCCAATTAAAGATTTGGTTCAAATATTAGAATCACTTATTGATTATTCTAAGGTAACTAAAAATATTGATGTGCTAACAGAATATGTAAGGCATTCATTAGGTGATACAATAGCTAGTTTATTTAAGGATTCAAATAATATTATTCACGCATCTGTTGTTGGGGAAAATCTTGATGAATATATCACTAATGCTTTATCACAGCAAGGAGATGCAACACATACACTTGGATTAACTCCGGAAATGCTTTCACAATTGAATAATGCAATTAAAGAACAATTAAAATCGTTTAGAAATTTGGGATATACGCCAATATTAATTACATCAGCTACAATTAGGCCTTATTTGTTTAGATTGATTAATTCATCTTTCCCGGATATATCTATTCTTTCTTTTACAGAATTACCAGCTAATATTGAAATTGAATTTATTGGAAAATTAGAGGTTTAGCATGCAGATAAAAAAGTTCAAAGCTAAAACACTTAAAGAAGCAATTGCAGAAATGAAAGAAGTATTTGGTGATGAAGCAATTGTTTTGAGCACAAAAGTTATTGATTCATTTGAGAACGGACTTGAACAAAAAATGTTTGAAATAACTGCAAGCGTTGATGAACAGGAAACGTTTGAAACGAATAATAATAATTTAGAGAATTCAAACGTAAGAGATTTTCAATCTGAAATGAAAAAAATGACAGAAAAGATTTATGGAATTTCAGGAAATGATAGAACAAAAAATTTAACTAAACATCCAAAAGAACAAAAAGTTAAAGTATTTGATGATTTTGAAAAAATTAAAAGTCAGCTTTTAGATAAAGACATAAAAACTGAAATTGCTAATTCGGTTATTGAAAAGGTTAGTCAATATTCTCCATTCGTTGATGAGGCAAACAGAGACGATTATTTAATTTCAACTTTAGGATCAATGATTCCTACCAGTGAATTTGAATTAAGTAAACAAAATAAGCCTAAAGTTATTTCTTTGGTTGGACCAACTGGCGTTGGAAAAACAACATGTATAGCAAAGCTGGCAGTGATTTCAAAAATTCTTCACAATTTAAATATTGGTTTAATTTCAATTGATACATACAGACTCGGAGCATTAGATCAGTTAAAGATATTTTCTGAAATAAGCAATATAGATTTTCTTGTTGCTTATGAACCAAATGATATCCCAAAGTTTATGAAAAAATTTAAGAATAAAGATATCGTATTTATTGATACTGTTGGAAGAAGTCAGAATAATAAAAAATTATTGAACTCAATTAATGATTTTCTTAAAAAAGTTAAAGTTGATGAAACCTATTTGGTAATTAACAGCACAAGTGATTATAAAGTTATGAAAGACGTTGCAGAAAAATTTAAAGTACTTAATTATGATGCTTTAGTCTTTTCTAAATTGGATGAAGCAATTTCTTACGGAAATATTGTAAACCTTGTTGATGAATTTAAAACTCCAATAAAATATTTAACAAACGGACAAGTAATTCCGGATGATATTATTGCTGCTGATAGTGAATTTATTGCAAACATGATTTATTCTGGGAAACTTAACTAATGCTTGGTCAAGCTAAAAGATTATACGAATTAAATAGTTTACTTCACCCTGAAGTTAAATCTAAAAGGGAATGCAAAATATTTGCAGTTACTTCTGGAAAAGGTGGAACAGGGAAATCTTTTATTGCCAGCAATATGGCTTTAAAAATGGCTAAATCAAGTTCCAGAGTTCTTTTAGTTGATTTAGATATAAATTTGGCAAATCAGAATGTACTTTTTAATATTTCCTCAAAGAAGAATTTGTATAATTATTTAACTTATAACCAAAGTTTGGAAGATATTATTTATCCTTATTCTGAAAACTTACATTTAATTTTTGGCGAATCTGGTAAAATAGATCACCCAAAATTGAATGAAGATAAAGTTAATATGCTAATTTCTGATTTAAAAGCAATTGCAGATAATTATGATGTTATAATTTTTGATACTGCATCAGGAATTGAAAATGGAACCTTGCAGGTTTTATTGAAATCCGATGAAATTATAATAGTTACATCTCCGGAACCGACATCTGTAATGGATGCATATGTAATTTTTAAGTTATTAAAAAGTTATAACTCAGAAGTTCGTAAAAATGTGATTGTAAATAAATGCTTTAATAAAAATGAAGCCCAAGAAGCATTTGAAAACTTAGAAAAAGCTACAAAACACTTTCTAAAATCGGATATTTTCTTTTTAGGCGAATTATCTTTTTCTGAAGAAGTTGTAAAATCAATTCATAATCAAGCTCCATTAATGCTTTCAGAAAATTCACCACAAATTGCTGCTCAAATTGAAAACATTTCAAGTAAGTTAAGAATACCTACAAATGGTTAATAATAACCATTTTTAATACTCAAAACCTTCAAAAACGACTCAAAAACAAAGAAATAAGCCATTTAGGAGTTGGTATATTCTTTGAAAATAGAAAGGACAGGAGATTAAAATGAATAAAATAATACTGAATGTAGGGTTACTGATTTTTTTTATTTCAATCATAATTTTTAGTCAACAGGGGATGCTAGTAGAGGATGTATTGCTCAAATCTTTCATCATCTTTTTTGTTGCAACCTTAATGCTAACTGTACTAGCACTATTTTTTATAAGAGCTATTAACAAAACATCAGTAGAAAAAAACAAAAATTATTACAGTTAACCTATTAGGAAAGAAAAAATATGGATAATACCACTCTTTGGACAGAATTCAAAATAGAACCTTCAAGTGGTTTAAAGAAACAAATCATGGTAAATTACACAAATCTCGTTCACTATGTAATCCATAATTCTAAGTTCATGAACTTAAATGTAGTTGAGGAAAAAGACTACTTTCAGTTTGGGATTGAAGGCTTAAGTGAAGCAATTGATCGTTTCGATCCGGATTTTGGTACAAAATTCGAAACTTACGCAATCCAAAGGATTAGAGGTAAAATAATTGACGAGCTCAGAAAGCTGCAGATCAAACCTCGTGCAAATTATCAGAACCAAGATCCAAATAGAATAATGTACCGAAATGTTTCTCTTGATCAACCTTATGATTCTGATGAAACCTTTACACTTTCTGACATTATCCCTTCAGAATATGAACTTCCCGATGATGAATATCATGCACTCGAGAAAAAAGAATTATTGGTTCAAGCAATTAAAGATCTAAATGAGCGGGATAGATTAATTATCACACTTTACTATTACGAACACATGAATTATAAAGAAATTTCAAAGATACTGGATATTACAGTTTCTAGAGTTTCCCAACTACATTCTAAAATAATGAAAGAACTAAAAAAGAAAATTGAAAGAGAATATGACTAACGGTAATTCAGATAATACAAAACCTAATAATGATAGAGTTCAAAGAATTTTATCTACCGTTTATAATGTTCCAACGGTTCCTAAAATTATTTTGGAAGTTTCTAATCTAATTGATAATCCAAAAACAAGTGCATCAATTTTAGGTAGAATGATTAGTCATGATCAAGGATTGGTTACAAAAATTCTGACTATTGCAAATTCACCTCTTCATGGAATACCAAGAAGAGTATCAACAATTGATTTTGCAATTGTGGTTCTTGGTTTTAATCAGGTTAAAAATATTGTATTAGCTCTTAGCATGATGGAATCTTTAAAAGTAGTTGGTAATAGAAAGTTTGATCAAAAGAAATATTGGACACATTCAATTTTAACAGCAGCAGCAGCTAAACGTATTGCAGATGATCTTGGCTACCAAACCAGCGGAGAAGTTTTTACAGCAGGATTATTGCATGATTTAGGAATTCCAATTATTTACAAGTTTTTTAATGATGAATACAAACAAATATTAAACTCAACTAGTAATAAAAAAATGACATACTTAGAAGCTGAAGAAAATTATTTGGGAATTAACCATCAGGAAGTTGGAAGATATCTTGTAGATCAATGGAATTTCCCGGAATCAATTGCAGAGGTTATATCATTCCATCATCAACCTTCTTTAGCTGAAAAGAATAAAGAATTAACAGCTTTAGTTCATTTGGCTGATTATATGACGAAACAGCTGATGATTGGAGAATTTTCATGGGATGAAACATCAACATTAGATAACAAGGTAATAGAAATACTTAGACTTGGTGATGAAGAATATCTAGAAAATTTTATATACAGTTATAAAGAATTATTTGAAGAACAACTAGAAGTAATAAATATATAAACAAACTCATATCATAAGGGTACTAAAAAATGGAAGAACAAATCTATTTAGAACGAAGAAAAAAATCTGAATTGGCATTGTCGAATGTTTACAACCTTCCAGCGATGTCTGCAACAATGTTAGAGGTTTCAAAACTTTTAGATGATCCCACTACCAATACTGCTTCATTAAGCAAAATTATTGGTAAAGACCAAGGATTATCAACAAAAATATTATCCATTGCTAATTCACCGCTTTATGGATTAACAAGAAAAGTATCAACCATTGATTTTGCAATTTTGATAATTGGTTATCAAGATATAAAAAACATAGTTGTTGCATTAACAATGGTAGATTCATTCAGAAACAAATCTGATCAATATTTTGATCAAAATTCATTCTGGATGCACTCAATGTTGTGCGGAACAGCATGTAAAAGAGTTGCAGAGGATCTTGGATTTAGAATTGGCAGCGAAGCATTTGTTGCTGGTTTGCTGCATGATTTAGGAATTCCGGTTATGCATAAATTCTTTAAAAATGAATTTGAAGAAATAGTAAAAGAATTCAGTGAAATTGAAAGCAACATTCTTGATGTTGAAAGAAAACATCTTGGCTTAGATCACCAGGAAATTGGTAATTTCCTAACTAATAAATGGAGTTTGCCAGAACATTTATCAACTGCAATTCTTAATCACCATAAACCAAGTGAAGCTCCGGAAAAAGATGTATTAACAGCTTTGGTTCACTTAGTTGATTTTATGACTCAAAAATTAGAAGTAGGCGGATATTCTTTAGATAAAGGAATAGAATTTGATGAAGGTGTTCTTGAAATACTTGGAATAGCGTCAATGGAAGAATTAGATGCATTTATTGAAAGTTATAGAGAATTATTTACTAACGAACTTAATTCGGACTTGTTTTCCTAATGATTTTACACAAAGAAAATACTTTAAGGGCTGAACCCTTTTACAAATCAATAAGTGATATATCAATATATGATGATGAAGTTGATGTTCAGCTGGAATATGGTTCAAATGAATTAAAAATGCTGGAAAAGTATTCATACTTTATTCAAAATTTAATTTCATTCGAACAGGATATCAAAAATGAAGTTAATGTTAAAATTTTAATGACAAAGTTTTTACGTTACTTAAAAGGTATAATTCCGGTAAAAGAATTTGCACTTTTATTTTATGATGAATTCAAAAAAGTGCTTATTCCTATTGATGAAGAAGAGGAAGCACGAGTTGTTAAAACAATGAATCATTTTAACCAAGAAGGTATTTTCCGTGAATTATTTATTGATAAAACAACAATTACTGTTCCCGATCTTGAAAGTTATAATAGCGACGGTCCAAAATTATTTTATTTAATATTACCCGTTTATGATGAAAAGAAAAATTATGGAATTCTTTCATTATTAACTTCACTGGATCAGAATAGTATTACTGAATTAGAAAAGAAAAGTATAAATATTTATTTGAATTTGGTTTTGGGAAAACTTGAAAAAATGAAGTTGACTGAAAAGTTAAATGAAACTTATGAAGAACTTCAAACTTATCAAGCAAAACTTTCAAATGATTTTAGGCTTAGCGCAATTGGTGAAATGACAGAAGGTATTGTTGAAGACATAATAACACCTTTGCAGGTTATATCAAGTAATGTTGATATAATGAAAAATGA
The DNA here is from genome assembly GCA_020635275.1 of Ignavibacteriales bacterium. Lineage (GTDB taxonomy): Bacteria > Bacteroidota > Ignavibacteria > Ignavibacteriales > Melioribacteraceae. Next base: position 358,730 of record JACKAA010000001.1, on the reverse strand, counting down.
AAGTGAAAGTAAAATTGAACTTTCTCAAATTAAATCTCAAATAAAAAAGATAAATAATGTAATTGGCAGATTAGTAAAATTTGCTGATATAAATCAAAAAGATGTCAAAATTCAACCTTGCAATATTAACAACATTGTAAATGATTATTTTTATTTGGTAAAGTCTACTTTAGAAAATGCAAATCTTGAATATATCTTAGATTTTGAAAGTGACCTACCTCCAATATTAAGTCATCCAAATTACATCTACCAGTTGATGACGAATCTGTTTTCTCTTATAAAAAACAATAAGGGTAATAAAGGCGGAGTTATTATTCAAACCAGATACAAAGAAGATAATGTTATTCTTAGAGTAATTTCAACCAATAAAATAAGCTCTTTAGATAAAAATGATGGTAATAATACACAGCAAAATTTATCTGTAAGTATTATCAAAAATTTAATGAAAAAACATGAAGGCAAATTAGAAATTGGATCATTTGAAAATAATGGTGCTGCCTTAGTTATGATTTTCCCATTAAAAAGAAAAATTAGAAAATGAAAAATCTTAATAAAATAATTTTTATTACAATCTTAATGATTGTCAGCCTGAACGCTCAGACAAAAAATACAAAACCCTTAAATATGAGTAATGAAACCCAAAACGTTCAGAGCAGCAGTCAATTAGGATTAAGTATAGAAAATTTATTAAGTGAAAGGGTTCTTACAACTTCAGTAATATTTGGCGAAATACTGATATTACTATTAGTTCTATTTTATTGGAGAAAAACACATCAAGACAGTAAGAGAAATACAAAGGTTGATTATAGAAAAAATATTAAGGCATTAAGAAGTGAAAAAATAAAACCAATTTTTAATAAAAACATATCTAGAAAAAGATTACTTCTAAAAACAAATATTGGATTTAAATCGCTAAACGGAAAAAGTATTACAAATAAGGCGAAAAAACTTTCCATTGCAAAAGGTGAATTGTTTTTAGCTGCAAGAATTCAACAATTACAAAGTCAAGTAAAATGAAAAATGACATAAGAAATATTATCAATTTTGAAGATCTAACAAGAGTTAGAAGTTCAATTAATGTATTGAAGAATATTCCAGCAAAAGACTCATTGGTTAAGCTTATTCCCATTGAATATTTAAATCAAGGAGTAAAAGTTTTAATTGATGGCAAATTATTTATTGCGCAAATTGATGAAAAAATTCCAGTAAAAGAAGAAATAATTGCAGAAGTAACAAGTACTAATCCGTTTTTACTAACTCTAAATCTCACTGAAAAATTATTTAAAAATAAAAACTTTTTGTTAGATCAAGTAATTCAAAAATTTGATTTGCCAAATACAGACTCAATTAGAAAGTTGCTTGTAAATGTTATTGGCGAAGAAAATATTCTAATTAAATCAAAAATTTTATCCATTATAGATTTATTAAAAAACTATCCCGTAAAAGGATTGGAATTTTCACTTTTGGTTAATCTAATTTGGAATAATAATGATAAACAAAAAATCTTTATTAAAGATTTATACGAAAATTTATTTGATGAACCATTTGAACAAGTTTGTGAAAATTTATTTGACTCCTTAAAAGAATTACTATTTACTGATATGCCAAATTATTTAAATCAGCAAATAAGCAACAGCATTATTTATAATCAGAAGAATGATAATTCAAAATTTATGGCAAATATGCCTGAATCTATATTGGGATTGATAAAAACATTGAATGATTATAAATCAAAGAACAAAACTTTTGAAACAACTGAAATCGATAATTTTATATTCCATGGAACAAAATACATTTTACAAAAATCAGTATTAAAGGAATATGATTTTTATCCGGATTTTGTTGTAGTAAAAAATGGGAGTGAATTAAACATTATTAATTACTCAATAAAAAAAATGTTTGATGTAAATGATAACGTTTCATACAAAGTTTTGTTCAATCACTCAAAACTACCATTTAAACTTACTGGATATTTAAGAGATAACTTCATGGTTGGAGACATGGAAACTGATAATATTATCATTGATCAATCGAGTTTAGATGATTTACAAAAAAGATTAAATCAATGGGGATTAAACTCAGATATTAAAGTAAAAAACAGTAGTAATGATGGAAGTGTTATACTAACAAAAATCAACAAACAAATAAACAAATTGGTTTCATAATAGGTTAGTACAGATTTGTATGAAGGGAATATTAGAGGATGCAGTTGCAAACAGAATAGTAAATGGAAACAATAAAATTCTAGAAAAAGCAATTGAAAAAGATTTTAACGAAGATAGAATAATTAAAATAGTAACAAAAGAAATAACAGATTTTATTATAAAAATATATAGCACTCAAAAAAATATTTGAAAAATTAAGAGGAGAAGATGGAAATAGGATTAGATAATGCTGCAGCTTCAATGAGAAATAAAATGCTCAATATTCAGATAGTTGCTAATAATTTAGCTAACCTTGATACTACTGGATTTAAGAGAGGTTTGGCATTTGCGGATGTTCTTGATGAAGAAAATACAAATCAGACAAGAAAAATAACTGATTTTACTGAAGGAGTATTTATTGAAACCAACAATCCTCTAAATGCGGCCATTTCAGGTGATGCATTTTTTACAGTTCAAACTCCTAATGGGGAATATTTAACAAAGAACGGTGATTTCATAATTGATCAGCAAGGATTTTTATCAACTAAAGATGGTTTTAGAGTTTTAGCACAAAATGGAGAAATAAATTTACAAGAAGAAATTATTGATAAAAAAGGAAACTTAGCAATTACGAAAAATGGCGAAATTAAATCTGATGATAAAATTATTGCAAAATTAAAAATTATGAATGTTGAAAATGAGTTAAAATTAAAGAAAGATGAAGGTCAAAAGTTTTACACTGATGATAAAGAATATACATTAGTAAATGATGACGAATTTCAAGTATATAGCGGTTATCTGGAATCATCAAATACAAATGCAATTTTAGAAATGCAGCAAATGATTCAGCTTCAGAAAGATTATGAAGCATCCCAAAAAATGATTACATCTATTGATACTATGCTGAGTCAAACTGATGAAATTGGAAAAATTTAAAGGAGGATTTTAAATGTCAACTAGAGCATTAAGAACAGCTGCAACAGGAATGTATGCTCAGCAACTGAATATACAAGTGATCTCAAATAATATTGCAAACATGAATACAACCAGCTTTAAAAAGAGCCGTGCTGAATTCAAAGATTTAATGTATCAAGAAGTTGCAGCAAATCCTAAGCAGGAAGTTAGTCCGGGTACAGTGGAAGAGACAAATTCAAAAGTTCAGGTTGGTAGTGGTGTAAAAACATCATCAACACAAAAAGTTTTTCAACAGGGCGATTTACAGCAAACCGGACACCAACTTGATATGGCAATTAATGGAGACGGTTTTTTTCAAGTGAGAAAAACCGATGGAACTTTTGCCTATACAAGAGATGGATCATTTAAAATATCTTCTGAAGGTTCTTTAGTAACTGCAGACGGATATTTAATTGAACCTGGATTTACTTTAGCTGAACAAGCACAAAGCATACAAGTCTCAAGAGATGGAGTTGTTTCTGCCAAAGAAGTTGGAGGAGATATTGTTGAGCTTGGAACTATAGAGTTAGCAAAATTTGTAAATCCCGGAGGATTGCTAGCTTTGGGAGATAATTTATTCGCTGAATCTGAAGCTTCTGGAGTTCCTTTAATTGGTCAAGCTGGACAAGAAGGTTTTGGTGAAATTCATCAAGGTTACCTAGAATCTTCTAACGTAGATATTGTTGAAGAAATGATTTCAATGATTTCTGCACAAAGATCATACGAAATAAATTCTAAAACAGTTAAGACTGTTGAAGAAATGATGTCAATTGCAAATAACCTAAAAAGATAAATGGCAACTTTAATTTTTAACATATTATTATCCTTTTTCTTTACAAGCGATTCAAGTAAAGATTTAGATATTGACAATTATCTAAAGAATAATTTGAGTGAATTCAACAGAATTGAATATAAAGTAATTGCACCTAAAAAAGTTGATTTGTCATCATGCTTAATTGATAACTCACGTGAATTAAAAGTTACAGGAAACTATGCCTATTTGCCTGTTAAGGTTAAAAATGGAAACTCTACAATTAATAGTTCTGTAATAACACTTCAGCTGCAATTATTCAAAAAAGTTATGGTAGCAAATAGAGCAATTACTAGACAAGAAAATTTAAATGAAAACTATTTTAATATTGTTGAAAAGGATGTGTCAGGCTTGCGTTTTGATCCAATTGACTCAAGCGAAAGATTAATTAATTATAGGGCAAAATTTAATATTTCAGAAAATGCAGTTCTTCAGGAAAGTATGGTTGAAAAAATTCCGGATATTAGAATTGGCGATAGAGTTGAAGCTTTATATCTAAATAATTCAGTGAGAATAAGTTTTGCAGTTACAGCTAGAACTGAAGGAGTTGCAGGCGAACAAATAGTTGTAAAAAATGATGATAAAAAAATCTTTAAAGCAAAAATAATTAACAATACCACTGTGAAAATAATTGAGTAAGAAATGAAAAAGATAATATTTTATTTACTAGTAGTTACAACTTTTTATAATGCACAAAATATGAGTCAAAATGGATTCCGATCACTTTTTTCTGATTATAAAGCTGTGAATCTAGGTGACGCTATCACAATTATTGTTGTTGAATCTTCAGAAGCTTCTAATGCGGCGCAGAAATCAACCGGACGTGAAAGTGATATTGGATTTGGACTTTCCGGTGGTTTAGATGATACAGCATTACCAAATGTTGATCTAGATCTTGGATCACGAAATGATTTTAAAGGAAGCGGATCAGCAAAAACAGCCGGGATGGTTCGTACTAAACTTAGTGCATTGATCGATTCAGTTTTGGCTAATGATTTAGTAAGAATAAAAGGAAGTAGAAAAATTGTAGTTAATGATGAAGAACAAATGATTACAATAAAAGGATTAGTAAGAACATCAGATATTTCATCGGACAATATGGTTTATTCATATAATATATCAGAAGCTGAAATAATATTTCAAAGTGATGGTCAAATTAAAAGTATGCAGGATCCTGGTTGGTTAACAAAAATATTTCATTGGTTATTTTAGAGGAAAAAATGAGAAACTTAAAATTATTGATATTAGTTCTTTTGCTCTCTAATGTTTTGTTTGCGCAAAGAATTAAAGATATAGCTTATTTCAAAGGTGTAACATCAGAACAGCTAATTGGCTACGGTCTTGTGGTTGGTCTAAGTGGAACAGGCGATAGTTACAGATCAACTTTTACTGTTCAATCAGTAACCAGTATGTTAAAAAGATTTGGAATTACAGTTCCCGAAACAAATTTACGAACAAGAAATGTTGCAGCTGTAATGGTTACAGCTAAAGTAAATAATTTAGCAAAACAAGGAACTGAGTTTGATGTGTCTGTTTCATCACTTGGAGATGCAAAAAGTTTAATGGGCGGTACACTTTTAATGACTCCACTTTCTAGAAATGACGGTAATGTTTATGCAATGTCTCAGGGACCAGTATCAATTGGTGGATATGATATTAATACAAGCTCCGGAGGCAGAGTTGCAAAAAATCATGCATTAAGTGGCAGAATACCAAATGGCGGAATTTTAGAAAAGTCAATTTTAGATGAAGGATTTGTGCCAGAAGAATTAAGCATAGTATTAAAAGAACCCGATTTTACTACATCAAACGCAATTGCTGATTCTATAAATAATGCATTTGGAACTCAAGTTGCTACATTAGTTGATGGTGCGGAAATTTCATTAAATATTCCGGCAGGAGGTCAAACAAGTTTAACAGAGTTTTTGGCGCGCGTTGAATCAATTGAAGTTATTAAAGATGTTATTGCAAAAGTTGTATTAAACGAAAGAACTGGTACTGTTGTTGCCGGATCAAATGTAAAAATATCACCAGTTTCAATTTCTCATGGAAGTTTGAATATAACAATAAATTCATATCCAATTATTTCTCAACCGGAACCTTTTTCTCAGGGTCAAACAACAGTATTTAATAATCTGGTTCCGGAAGTAAACGAAGGTGAACAAGAAGTAAGTACTTATTCTCTTGATGGAGCTTCTAATGCTCAAGAAGTAGCAGCGGCATTAAATTCGTTAAAAGTATCTCCTAGAGATATTATAGCAATATTTCAAGCACTTAAAGAAGCAGGTGCTTTAACAGCAGAATTAATAATAATGTAATATACAATGGAAGCCATAAATCTAAAAACAACTAATAATGATGTTCACTTCAAGAAAGGTGTTGATAATGGGAGATATACACCTGAAGAAAAAAAGAAGTTAGCAAATGCATCGAAGCAGTTTGAAAGCATGCTTACTAATATGATGATAAAAAGTATGACTAAAAATACTGAAGGATTATTTGGTAAAGATAATTATGGCGGAGATGTTTTAGATGTTTTGTTTGAATCAGAGATATCAGATTTCATAACTGAATCTCAAGGTATGGGCATAGCAGAAAAAATTTATAATAATATGACTGGTGAATCACTTTCAAACATAAAAACAATTTCAAGAGAAAAAGTACTTAATCCTTTAATTGGAATTGAAAATAATATTGAAAAGAAAATTCCGGAAATATCAAAAGCAATTTCAAAAAATAAAACAACATTAAGCAATAAAGCATTAGATAGAATAGAAAAATATAATCACTATATAGAAGCAGCAGCCAAAAAATTTAACCTGGATGAAAAATTAATAAAATCAGTTATACTTACTGAATCAGCAGGAAAAGCCGATGCAAAATCAAAAGCAAATGCAAAGGGACTAATGCAATTAATGGATTCAACTGCAACAGATATGGGAGTAAATAATCCTTGGAATCCTAAAGAAAATATTTTTGGCGGTTCAAAATATCTATCAAAATTACTTAATGATTTTGAAGGTGATACAGATTTAGCACTGGCCGCATATAATGCAGGTCCCAGTAATGTTAAAAAATACAATGGCGTACCTCCATTTAAGGAGACCATTAATTACATAAAAAGAGTGAATAATTATATAAACACATTGGAATAAAAAAATGAACTTACAAAAATTATTAGCAATACTTGAAAAACAAGAAAAGAACTTAAAGAACCTTCTTAAAATTGGTATTGAAAAACAAGAAACTTTAGTAAGTAATAATCATAAAAAATTAAAAGAACTTGTTGCAGTTGAAGAGCAAAATCTTCTAAATATTCAGCTAACTGAAGAAAGCAGACTTGAGGAAATGCATTCCATATTCAATTTTTATAAAATAAATAATGACAGGTATAAATTGAATATTCTAGTGGAACATCTTAAGGGTAGCGCTAATGAAAAATTATTGGAAACAATTACTGCATTCGAAAATCGTCTTAGAAAAATAATAGAAGAAATTACAAGAGTAAATCATTTAAATATGACTTTGATACAACAATCAAGAAGTTTAATTAACGCAACAATTCATGCTGTAATTAATTCATCAAATAGATCAATGTTAGATAGGAAAGCATAAAATGGCAATCAATAGCATATTTAGTATTGCGCGTTCAAGCTTATTTGCTCATCAGCAGGCTTTAGCTGTTACATCAACAAATTTGGCCAATGCAAATAATCCGAACTATAGCAGACAAGTTGCATATTTTAGTACAACTCCGCCAGATTACAGAGCTCGCTTTACATTCGGCAGTGGTGTTGCAGTAGAAGATGTAATGAGAATAAGAAATTCTGTTACGGATAACCAAATTAGAATGAATAACCAAGAGTTTTATGATGCAAGCAAAAGAGCATCTGTTTTAAGTCAAATTGAAAGTCTCTTTTTAGAACCATCTGAATTTGGTTTATCAAATTTACTGACCAAATTTTTTAATTCTTGGGACGAAGTCGCTTTAGATCCCCAGTCTTTGGCTTTAAGAACAGATGTTGTACAATCAGCTGAACTGCTTTCAGAAAAAATAAAAAGTATTTATAGCGGTATTTCTCAGACTAAAATTGATATGTACAGTGAAGCTAAAGAAATGACTGCAAATATTAATACTATAATAAAGCAAATTCATGCTGTAAATAAACAAATTTACGAAGCCTCTGTTGTGAATAATGATGCTAATGACTTGCTTGATAAACGCGATGCATTATTAGAAGAATTGAGCCAGTATGTAAATATTAATGTATCATTTGATGAAAACAATGTAGCTAACGTTTCTATTGGAGGAGTTTTTGCAGTTGATGGCCTTCACCATAAAGAATTTAAAATTGTAAAAGATGGCGATCAATTGGAATTGTTTACTACCGAAGATGACGTTTCTGCTACATTATCCGGAGGAGTTTTAAATGGTTTGTTGGATACTTACAATGTTGAATTGCCAAAACAACTGGATACTTTGGATACATTAGCAAATACATTAATGGAAAGTGTAAATGCAATTCATTTAAAAGGATATAGCTTAACTGATCCGCCTCAAACCGGATTTGAATTTTTTACTAAATATGAAAATGGTGTACTTGAAATAAACAAAGATTTAGTAGAAGATCCGTTTAATTTAGCAATATCTGAAGATGGTACAACAGGAAATAATAACATTGCATTAGAATTGGCAAAACTTAAAGGTGAAACTGTTATTGACGGTAAAACTATTTCTGAGTACTATTCAGATTTTATTACTGATGTAGCTAATGAAATAAACTTGCAATCAAATAATGCTGAATCATACTCTTTGGTTTTATCACAATTGCAGCAAGCAAAACTTGAACATTCCGGTGTTTCTACTGATGAAGAAATGATGAATGTTATGAAATATCAAAGATCATATGATGCAGCGGCAAAATTAATTTCTGTAGCAGATGATTTATTAGAAACTTTATTAACCTTGGTGTAATATGAGAATACCAGATTCTTTACTTATTAATAACTTTATGTACAACTTGAATAAATCGAAAAACAATCTTTCGCTTATTCAAACACAATTAACAACACAAAGTAAAGTTAATAAGCCGTCGGATAATCCGTTAAGTAATAACAAAATATTAAGATTGCAGAATCAATTAACAAGCATTTATACTTATAAAGAAAATGTAAGTTTTGCGCAATCAATTCTGGAAGATTCAATATCTTCCATGGATTCTATGAGTGCAGAAATTCTAAATGTGCAGCAACAGCTTACACAACTTAATTCAGCAATTGTAGGAGATGATCTTAATACATTTGCTCAATCAATTGATGCTTCATTAGAAATTTTACTTGAACTATCAAATAATGAGTTTAACGGTCAATATAGTTTTGGAGGTTCTGAAAGCAATAAACAGCCGTTCATTTATGATAAGGTTAATAATATTGTTACCACTAATAATAATGTAGGCGGAGATAGATTAGTAAGAATTTCTCCTAATATTATTCAAAAAATTAATATTCATGGAAAAGAACTATTTCAAAGTGTATTTACACAAAGCGGAAACCTAGATTCAACTGTTGCTGTAGGCGGAGTTCAAACAAATTCCACAAGTATTTACGATGCTGAAGGAAATGAATATACTTTGAATATGGCATATACCAAAACAGCAGCAAATGAATATGAAATGAACTATACAATTGTTGATTCAGACTCAAATATTATTGAAGATCAAACTGTGACCGGATTAGCTTTTAATTCAGAAACCGGTGCATTTGAATCTATGAATGGTGATAGCCTTGGAGAGATTCATGTTAAGAATGCTGATAATAAAATAGATTTTATTATTGATTTAAAAACATTTAAAGAAAAAGATTCAGCAACAAATTTTGTAAATAAGCTCAATCAAAAAGCAGATATATTTAATACACTTATTGCCATAAGAGATAAATTATTAAACGGTGAAAAACCTACCGGAGATCAAGTTGAAATAGTAAATGATTTTTATCAGCATTTACTCAATAATCAATCTAAAGCAGGCGGAATCTTAAAAAAATTACAGTCAACTGAAGAGATTTTACAGAACCAAGAGTTAGAAGTATCTGAGCTTCTTTCTTATGAGAAAGATGTTGACGTTACTCAAGCATTAATCGATTTAGAAAGTGCTCAATATACGCTGGATGTAAGCTATAAAATATCATCAATGTTATTACCTAAATCTATTTTGGATTACATGTAATGTTTAAAAAGAATGGAAGCCTTTACGGCTTATTTTTTGGATTTGTTGCTGTCTTTGGAGCATTCTTAATAGAAGGTGGTTCGTTTAAGGCACTATTTCTTTTCCCTGCAATGCTTATTGTTTTTGGCGGAACTTTTTCTGCAACAATTATTGGTGTTGGCTTTGACAAATTCAAAAGAATATTTTCGCTGATAAGAATGGCTTATTTTCCGCCAAAGTATGATATTAATCAATTAATTGATGGTTTTGTAAAAGTTTCTGTAAAGAGCAGGCAAGAAGGACTTCTTGCAATTGAAGGACAATTAAATAAATTAATTTATCCATTTCCCAAAAAAATGATGCATTTTGTTATGGATGGTACGGATATGGATTTATTAGAAAGTATTGCTTTGGGTGAAATGAAAGCAATGCAAGGAAGACATAACACTTACATTTCCATGTTTAATAAAATGGGCGGTTACGCACCAACAATGGGAATTATAGGAACAGTTATGGGATTAATAATGACGCTTGCAAATGCAGGTAAAGATCCCAATACATTAATCCATAGTATAGCTTCAGCATTTATAGCTACATTATGGGGAATATTTAGCGCAAATTTACTTTGGTTACCAATAGCAGATAAATTAAAACAATGCCACCAAGAAGAAAAATATATGATGGAAGTGTCGTTAGAAGGAGTGATGGCAATACAAAGTGGGGAAATACCTTCAATAGTCAAATCCCGATTAATGAGTTTATTGCCCCAAAAAGAGCAAGGCATAATAGGCAAAAAATAGAAGATGAACTTTTAGAAAACAATGAAGATGTTAGTACTGAAAGATATCTTTTAACATATGCAGATTTAATTACATTATTACTTGGTCTTTTTATAATCTTGTATGCAATTTCTAATGTCGATTCCGCAAAATATGAAAAGATGATGGAAAACATGGGCCAATTTTTTGGCAATGAATATTTTGCAAATCCGGAATTTAAAAGCGAAATGCTGGACTTAAGTGATGATAAATATACTTTGAAAACATCACTTCAGAATTATATTGATGAATTTGAATTTGCAAATAATATCAGACTGACAGAAAATGACAGAGGTATTACAATTAGTATTATGGATAATATTTTATTTGAGTCCGGCAAAGCTGATTTGTCTGAAATGTCTAAACCAATTTTAACAAAAATGACACAATTGCTAAAAGCTATTCCCAATGATATTAGAATTGAAGGTCACACAGATAATATTCCAATTAGTAATGAAGAATTTCCTTCAAACTGGCATTTATCAATTGCAAGAGCAACAAATACAGCATATTTTTTGATGAACAATTTGGGATTAAATCAAGAAAGAGTTTCAGTTGTAGGAAACTCAGAATTTAAACCAATAGCAGATAATGACTCGCCAGAAACGAGATCACTAAATAGAAGAGTAGACATAGTAATTTTAAACAAATAAGAGAATGTAAATGAAAATTCAAAATAAGCAATTTGGAGAAATTGAATTTGAACAGAATTCAGTAATCAAATTTGATGAAGGATTGTTAGGCTTTGAAGAACTAAAACAATTTCTTCTGATCTCGGAAAAAGACGGATTTTTCTTTTGGCTAACTTCAATTGATCAGCCTGAAATTATTTTCCCGCTTTTTTCTATTAAACTTCTAAACGAAGAATTGAAACCAATGGAAAGTGTTGAACCGTTTGGAATTGTAAAGTTAGATAAAGAGCCACAAAATATTACAATAAATCTTAAAGCTCCGGTTTTTATTGATCAAGACAATAAAATTGGTTACCAAAAAATTGTAGAAAATGAAGAATATCCAGTGGATTATCCACTTTTTACTAATAATTAAAGTGGACTTAAAATGCTAATACTATCAAGAAAAGAAAATCAGAAAATAAGAATTGGAAATGATGTTGTAATAAATATTATTTCCATTTCAGAAAACAATGTTAAGATTGGAATTGAAGCTGATATAAATGTAAAAATTTATAGAGAAGAAGTTTATGACTCAATAAAACAACATACAAAATTAGCAGCTGATAAAACAAAAGATACATTACCAACAAATATTAAGTCGTTTAGGTTAAATAAAATCAATAAAAATGACGAAAAAAAATAAAATTAAAGTATTAATAATTGATGATAATTATTCGATACTAGAATATCTAAAAACGTTACTAAGAAGATATAACTTCGAAATTAAAACCAGTTCTGATGGTTACGAAGGTTTACAAGAAGTTGCTGAATTTAAGCCTGATATAATATTTTTAGATTTGATGATGCCGAATATTGATGGGCTCCAAATGTTGCAGCTCAAAAAAGTATTAAATGAAATTAAAGATATTCCGGTTATTGTAATTAGTGCGAATGCAGGCAGAAATAATGTTTTAGCCGCAATTGAAGCAGGAGCAGATAGAGTTTTATCAAAACCGATAAATGTAAAACAATTAAAATCTGCAGTTGATGAATTATTAGGCGGAAGTTTTTTTGAATTAGTAAATAATGTTAATGAAATTGAAACCGATGAAAATATAAATTCTGAATTGAACGAAAAATTTGAAGAATATAAAACTTCACTAATTGAGGCAATAAAATTAAGGAATGCAGAATCAATTAGGAAAATTTCAGTTTTGCTTCAAAATTATTGCAATGAAAATAATAACATTAAAGATTTGCTTAAAATTATTGAAGAAAAAAAATATGAAAAACCATCAGATTGGATGTTTGCAGAAATGAAAATAAAAGAAATTGAACAGAATATAAAAACAGCAGTAAATCATATTTAATAAATAAAATAAATTAAAATTATGTTTATAATAATCGGAGCAGTAGTTGTTTTAGTCAGTTTAGTAGTTGGCTTTATGATGGCCGGAGGTCATTTAGCAGTCTTATTTCAACCATCTGAATTTGTAACAATAGGTGGTGCTGCAATTGGAAGTTTACTAATATCAGCTTCATTAGATGACATTAAGAATATTATTGCTGCTATTCCTAAAGCAATTTCGCATAAGCATCATTCAAAAGAAGAAAACCTTTCACTTTTAAAAGCTCTTTATGAGCTGTTTTTATTAGCTCAAAGAGATGGATTATTGGCAATTGAAAAACATATTGAAAGTCCGGAGGAGAGTGAAGTTTTTCAGCAGGATCCCAAATTAATTAAAAATAAAACTGCCATAACATTTTTATGTGATACTTTAAAAGTAATGCTTTCCGGAGGTGTTCCGCCTCATGAAGTTGAAGCATTAATGGATATTGAAATTCAAACGTATAAAACTGAAACCCACCCGACTCATGCATTACTTTCAAAATTAGGTGACTCATTTCCAGCACTTGGAATAGTTGCTGCAGTATTAGGTATTATTGTTACTATGGGTAGTATTAATGCGGGTGCAGAAGCTGTTGGTCATCATGTGGCTGCGGCATTAGTTGGTACTTTTTTGGGTGTGCTCTTAGCTTATGGATTTGTTGGTCCTTTAGCAACAAATATTGAACATATGATAGATGGTGAAGTAAGATATTTAGAAACAATCAAAGAATGTGTCATCTCATATGCAAAAGGAAATCCTCCAATTGTTGCTGTTGAGGTTGGAAGAAGGACATTAAATTCACATACAAGACCTTCATTTTCTGAATTAGAAAATTACTTAAGAGGAAAATCAGAATAATGTCTGATAATGGAAACGGCGATCAACCGATTATTGTAAAAAAAGTAGTACAAGGCGGTCATGGACATCACGGCGGTGCTTGGAAAGTAGCATACGCTGATTTTGTTACAGCTATGATGGCTTTGTTTATTGTGCTATGGATTTTAGGTCAAGATGATTCTGTAAAAGCAAATATTGCCCACTATTTTAATGATCCAATTGGATTTGCAGGTGGAAAAGGCCCAAGTGTAATTGATGGACAAGGAAATAAAATTCTTGCACCTAAAATACTCAACGAGATGGAGCAAAAGGAATTAGAACGTGAAAGATTAAAAGAAATGGGAGAGAATTTAATAAACAATTTACAAAATGATGATTTTAAAGACTTGATTGACCAGATCGATATTCAAGTAACTGATGAAGGATTAAGAATTGAAATGATGGAATCCAGCAACGATGCATTTTTTGAAGTTGGAACCTCTTCATTAAATAAAAGTGCTTACAATCTTTTATTAGTTATTGGTAAACAAATGGCAGAAATTAAAAATAAAATAGTTGTAGAAGGTCATACTGATTCAAGACCTTTCCCAGGTGGAAATAAAGGTTATTCAAATTATGAATTAAGTGCTGATAGAGCAAATTCAGCAAGACGTGCATTATTAAGCAGCGGATTAGAAGCTAACAGAATTGATGAAATTAGAGGTTACGCCGATAATAGACTCCGAAACACAAACAATCCTTTTGATGTTGTAAATAGAAGAATTAGCATAATTGTTAAATACAGCAATTAAAAATTAAATTCCAATCTTATTGATTTTTTGATATCTGGAAATATTTAGAAAATTTACTTAGCTTAACCTGTAAACAAAATTAATTATACCATAATTTTAAAAATAAAATGAGTAATGAAGATAGAATATTAATTGTTGAAGATGAGGAAGATTCCAGATTTATCTATGAAAGATTACTCACTAAAAGTGGTTATAATGTAAAAACGGCAAATAATGGCGATGAAGCATTAGAAATAATATCTGAATTTAAACCAAAAATAATATTAGCAGATTGGACCATGCCAAAACTTAACGGCATTGAATTATGCAATATTATTAAAAAAAAGGAAGAGTTTAAGTTAATCTATTTTATTTTACTTACTGCTCGGACATCTTTAAAAGATAGAGTTGAAGGACTTGATACAGGTGCTGACGATTACTTAGTAAAACCAATTGATAACCAAGAGTTGGTTGCAAGAATTCGGTCAGGTATAAGAATTCACAATCTTCAGAATGAATTAAAAAACATTGAACATAATAAAGCTGTTGTTGAACTTGCTTGTACTATAGGTCACCAAATAAATAATCCGCTCTCCAGCTTAAAATTATCTATAAACTCATTAAAAGATGAAATTGATAATAAAAAAGATGGTATTGAAGAAGATTTATATGTAATTGATGAATCACTAAAAAGAATACAAGAATTTGTAAAAGCACTTCAAAAATTACAAAGTGCAGAAATTATGGATTATGCGCTAGATAATAAAATGTTGAAAATCTGACAACCACTCCTTTTTAGTTATTTATACTTCCATAATTTCCTAAACTATTTAGTTTTCACTCCGACTATTAATTTAGGAGTATAATGCTAGATAGAATATTAAATATTAACCCCCAGGATAAATATAAAAGTGGATTAAAAATTCAACCAAGTCATTTTTATACAGTTAATAGAAATGATAAGGATAAGCACAATTCAAAGGATTCAGCACTATTTTCACCTCTTGCGAAGCTACTATCGAAAATAAATTGGCGGATTTTAAATATAGATTATCCTAATAATGAAGAGATGTTTTTTAACTTTTTGGTTGATGATTTAGAGTTTTCCACAACTATAAATTTTTCAGAGATGTATACAGAACTTTATCAAAAATTTTCCATTAAGTGGAAAAATATTAACGATATTAATGAGTATGATCATCTGGTTGAGCTTAAAGTCGAAAAAGAAGAAGTTAGCACGCTAAGCAGACCAGATCCAATTATAACTGAAGCAATATCAATTTTATTTAATAGAATTTCAGAACAAAATTTTCATAATAATTTCCAGACTACAAATTCTACAGTTTTAACTGAATTAATAAATGGAATTGGATTTTCTTTAAATGCTGAGTTAAATTATATACTTAAAGTTATATATACATTCATTTCAACACGCCATTCTGGAAGGGTAAAAAATAATATTAATCTAAAAACACAAAAAAATATTCCGATTATTATGCAGAAAGTTGCTATTAATGTCGCGGAATAATTTGGAACAAAAACAATCAACTAATAATCCATATCTTGACCTTGAAATTATCAATAAATTTGAATCTCAAGAAGAATATTTAGAAACAAAACCAGTACTTTTATCAAACAGTAATGGTTTAGTTATTTATGCTAATTCTTCAATTAAGAAATTTTTTGGTATAAAAACAGGTTATAATTTATTTGAATTAAATTCAGATCCCAAATTTTCTAACTTGTTTGATAGACTTACAAAAAGCAAAGTAAATAGTTTTTTTAGCGACTTGCAAATTGAACGTAAAGATGGATATAATGAAAATCATTTACTTAATATCGAAAAAGTATTAATAAATGAAGAAGAGTTTTTTATTGTTTACCTTGATTCACAGGAAAACAGAAAAAAAATTTCTAAAAAAGTAAATTCTTATAACCAAGCTCTTGAATCTGTAAGTGTTGGAGTTTTAATTGCGGATCAAAATGCAAATATAAAATATGTATCTACCTCATTTGAGAATTTTTTTAATATTAGAATAGAAGAGATTTATAACAAAAACATAAAGTATGTTTTTAAAAAATATTTATCTGAATTTGAGATTGATGAATTAGATTATTGTATAGTTAAAAATAAGAAATGGGTAAAAGTAATAAATGGATTTAGTAATGAAGGGGAAGCACAATACAGAGAAGTACGGTTAAATATTAGTGAAGATAAAATTGATAAATCTGTTAATTATATTGTTACAGTAAACGATATCACCAAACATGTTCAGCAAGCCCGCTTATTAAAAAATTCTGAAGAAAGACAAAAATCAATTATTAATAATATATCTGACCCAATTCTAATATTGAAAAAAGTTAAGGGAAATTTAATAATTGAAAATGCTAACAATAATTTTATTAATGATATTTTAGGCAAAAAAATTGGTTCCCAAGAACAAGCATTATTAGAATTAATTAATCCGGTGCTTCATTCAATTCTGCACGAAGCAATTTTAATTTTAGAAGATAGCAATCGAATACACGCCCCGTTTCATTACACATCACCAATCAACAATAAAAGATTTTTAGGTAAAATAACTTTTACAGATGATCATTATGATAACACCAGATTATACATAATTAACATGTCCGATATTACCGAGCAATTGGAAATTGAAAAAAAACTGCGAGATGCGTATAAAAAAGAAATTAGTCTTAATAAATTAAAATCGACTTTTCTTGCAAATATGTCACATGAAATTAGAACACCGCTTAATGCAATTGTTGGTTATTCTGATTTGCTTGAAGATGATGTTAAAGCAATGAATTTCGAGTCATCTACCAAAATGACTTCCTATTTGAAAGAAGGGGTTAATAGATTATTAAAACTAGTTGATAATATTGTGGAAGTTTCGCTATTGGAATCGGGTAATGAAGAAATAAATCTATCCAGAATTAATCTCAACCATATGCTGAATGTAAATAAATCTGTTTGGATAGAAGATGCAAAGTTGAAAAATATTAGTATTAAGTTTGATTTTAGTCCAATGAAATTATGTATTGAAGCCAATGAAGAAAAACTGGAAAGAGCAGTAAAAGAAGTTATTGATAATGCAATCAAGTATAATGTTGAAAATGGTGAAATATTAGTTTCAACTTACGAAGAAATAAATGAAAACTATCTGCAAGTTTCAGATACTGGTATTGGGATTGAAAAAGAAAGCTTAAATAAAATATTTCATATGTTTGAACAAGTTGAAGAAACTGGTTACACAAGAAAATATGAAGGTGCCGGTTTAGGTCTTTCACTTGCTAATAAATTAGTATCATTTATGAATGGAAAAATGAGCATAGTAAGCCAGCCAAATGAAGGAACCATTATTACGATAGCTTTTCCCAAAGTATAACTCATCAAGAAAAAGATACGTTTGTCTAAAAATAATTTGAATTAATAAACCAGAATACATTATGTTTATAACGCAAAATAGTTATGACTCATAAAATACTGTCTGGTTTATGAAAAAAGGTTTAATCCTTTGGATTTTGGCTTTCGTTTTAACAATTATTACAGCAATATATCAAAGAGTAACTGGTCCAACATATCCAATCTCCGGCACTGTTCAAATTAATCAAAACCAAATTAATTATAAGCTTGCTAGATCTCATGGTGGAGTAGACGATCATAAGGTATTAATTAATGTAAAAGAAGATAATTTTACCGGATACCTTTATTTTAAAAGATTTAAAACTAATGATGAATGGACCAAGCTTCCTTTGGAATATATTAATGGAGATTTAATTGCAAATTTGCCGCATCAGCCTCCGGCCGGAAAATTAGAATATTATGTTGAATTATTAAAGAATGAAACCTCAATAAAAATTCCCGAACATAATTCTGTTGTTATTAGATTTAAAGGTGATGTTCCACTTTACATATTAATTCCGCATGTAATTGCAATGTTTATGAGTATGCTGCTTTCAAACAGAACGGGATTAGAGTTTTTTAATAATGGGAAAAATTTAAAGAAATTAACTATATGGACAATTGCAACACTTCTAATTGGTGGTTTTGTTTTAGGACCTTTAACACAAGAATATGCTTTTGGTGAATTATGGACTGGTTTTCCTTTTGGTTATGATTTGACTGACAATAAAACATTAATTGCTATGATTGGCTGGCTAGTTGCTTTTTATATGTACACAAAAAGTAAATCTCCCAAAACTTGGGGTTTAATTGCATCTTTAATTTTATTAGTAGTTTACTTAATTCCGCATAGCGTATTGGGATCAGAATTGGATTACAATAAAATTGATAAAGAAAAACAAAATATTGAACAATTAAAATTAGAATAAGGAATTTTATGAGAGTAGTAAAATATTTGATAATCATTCTGATCAGTTTTGTACAATTGATTGCACAAGATTCAAGTCAAACTTTTCTTTCATTGCGTAATACTGGCGTAGAGGCATTTCAAAATAAATATCCGGATTATGATGGCAGAGGTACAATAATATTAGTATTGGATACTGGCGTTGATATGGGGGTTGACGGTTTAACAAAAACTTCGACTGGAGAAGTAAAAGTAATAGATGTTCAAGATTTTACAGGGCAAGGTGATATTCAATTTTACGAAGCAGAAATAGATGAAGAAAATGACACATTATTTTTCATTAATGAAGAACATAATATTAAAGTTGCTGGTGCCGGCAAATTGAAATACAGCTCAAAAGATGATAACTATTTTATCGGAGTGATCAAAGAATCACTTTGGAAAAATTCCGGATCGGGGGCATCTGATGTAAATGGTAATGGAAGTGAAAATGATGAATTTGTATTTGTAACTTTTGAAGTAAATGAAAACTCAGAAAAATATTGGGTCGTATTTTTAGATACAAATTCTGATGGCGATTTAACTGATGAAAAACCATTAAGAAACTATAAAGAAAATTTGGATTCATTTGTGCTGCCAAATAAAAATGGACTTCCACAGTTTACATTGGGATTAAACATATTCCCAGAAAATAACTTAGTTTCATTTTATTTTGATGATGGTTCACACGGCACTCATTGTGCAGGAATTGCAGCCGGCAATAGAATAGGAGAGACAGATTTATTTGGAGTAGCTCCAGGTGCAAAAGTTATTGGTTTAAAATTGGGTAATAATAATTTATCCGGGGGAGCCACTGTTGCCGAAAGCATGAAAAAAGCATATCTCTATGCAGATAAAATTTCCAAAGAGAAACAAGAGCCTTGCATAATAAATATGAGTTTTGGTGTAGGTTCTGAGATTGAAGGACAATCAGAAATTGAAACATTTCTTGAAAGATTAGTGGAAAGGAATCCTTATTTGTACATATCTACTTCAAATGGAAATGAAGGTCCGGGACTTTCAACAAGCGGAATGCCTTCAGCCTCAAATGCAATATTTTCAACCGGAGCTGTTCTTTCAAAAGAAGTTGGAAATGATTTATATGGAACTACTTTGGACAAAGACATTATTTTACATTTTAGTTCTAGAGGCGGTGAAGTATCAAAACCGGATGTTGTTGCACCAGGAGCTTGTGTTTCAACTGTTCCAAATTTTTCTAGAGGCGATAGATTTTGGGGAACATCGATGGCATCACCTTATTCAGCTGGAGTTATGGCTGTATTGCTTGGTGCAGCTAAATCAGAATTTCCGGATATAAAAATTCCTTCACAATTAATTTATAAAGTTTTAAGAGAATCAGCTGTTCCAATGGAAGATTATTTATGCATTGATCAAGGAAAAGGACTTATAAATATTGAAAATGCATATAACTTATTAAAAGAATATATCAAAAATAGTGAACTTAAAAATTTCGAAACATACTCAATTAAATCTTTTGCTCCTAATATGCCTAATAATTATGCCCCAAATCTTTATATAAGAGATGCAAGTTATTTGAATGGAGATGAAACATTTTACTATCGTGTGAGTCGTAATAACTTTAATGACCAAGATAAATTTTATAGAATTTACAATTTAAAAAGTAATGCAGATTGGTTAAAAGTTATCCAAAAGAAAGTTCATATAAGAAACGATCAGCCAGTTTATATTGAGGTGCAAGCTGATAATTCCATCCTTAAAAATCCTGGTTTATATAATGCAAGAATTGATGCAACGAGAGCAGATAAAACAAATATGCCAGAATTTGATATGATGGCTACTATTATTGTTCCGTATGAATTTAATACTGCAAATAATTATAATCTTTATTTTGAAAATGAGAATCTTAATCCCGGAATGCATAAAAGATATTTTTTAAAAATTCCTAATGGAACATCTAATTTAAATATTAAAGTAACTTCAGGAAAAAATGATTTTACTTCAGTAAGGTATTATTTACACGATCCAGATGGCCGGGAAAAAATATTTGGCACATTAGAAGCTACATCAGATGCTGGCGAAAAAATAAGTTATGTTAATAATTTAGAAGCTGGCGTTTATGAATTTGTTATTTTAGGACAGTTTACTTCTTCTCAAAAATCAACTTTTAATATCGATTTTAATATTGATGGAATAAATATTTTAGGCCATTCAATAAGTAAAGAAAAAGAAATTACAGTTGTTAATTACTTCTCAAAATCAAATGAATATGATATTTCAGGTAAAGTTTTAGGTTATAAAAAGGATTTTGTAATAGAAACTAAAGGTGAAAAATCTTACACAATACCAATTGTTCTTAATGAAGGAGAAAGTAAAAAATCTTTTGATATTTCATTAGAAAAAGAAGTGTTTAATAAGGTAACAGATTTTGCGCTTATGATATATGATAAAAATGGTAAAGCTGTTGAGGTTGGTGGAATGTCATATAAAGATGAATCAATAACTGTCGAAAGATCAAATGCTGGTGGTAAAGAAATATATTCATTTGAGCTTATTCCAGGTTTTGCAAATGAACCTAGCGATATTTCAATTAATGTTTCAGAAAAAACTTATTTTACTACTCAAACTGATATAAACATTGCAAATTATAAAAATTCCTTAACTATGTATCCGGATCAAAAATATAAACTAATTTGTAATTATGAACTTCTTGACATTACTTTACCCGAGGGTAGTAATTATTTTGGTGAATTGTACTTTAAATCAGTTAAGTCAAAAGATGTGGAATTTACCAAAACAATAAATATTTCTAATTAAAGGAAAATATTATGAGTGAACATCATCCAGTAAATTCATCTGCAGGATTACCAGAGAATGCTTATTCTGAATTAAAACCAGGGGAAGAATATATTCCAATTATGTCTCCAAACAAAGAATATCCTGAAATAACTGTTTGGTCGGTTTTATGGGGTCTTTTAATGGCTGTATTATTTTCAGCAGCTGCAGCGTATCTTGGTTTAAAAATCGGACAAGTTTTTGAAGCTGCAATTCCAATTGCAATTATTGCGGTAGGACTTTCAACACTTATTAAAAGGAAAAATGCACTTGGTGAAAATGTAATTATTCAGTCAATTGGTGCAACCAGCGGAACAATTGTCGCCGGTGCTATTTTTACAATTCCAGCTTTATATATACTTGAGTTGGAAGTTCAGTTTTATCAAGTATTTTTTGCTTCATTATTTGGTGGTTTTTTAGGGATTCTATTTTTAGTTCCCTTCAGAAAATATTTTGTTGCTGAAATGCATGGAAAATTTCCATTTCCAGAAGCTACAGCTACTACCGAAGTTTTAGTTGCTGGTGAAAAAGGTGGAAATCAAGCCTTCGTTTTGGTAATAAGTGGTATCATTGGCGGTCTTTATGATTTTGTTGTTGCAACATTTGGCTGGTGGTCTGAAGTATTTACAACAAGAGTTGTTGAAGTTGGTCAAACTTTAGCAAATAAAGCAAAGTTGCTTTTTACCTTAAATACAAGTGCCGCTATTTTGGGCCTCGGATATATTGTTGGTCTAAAATACACAGCAATTATTGCAGCCGGTTCTTTTGTTTCCTGGTATGTATTAATTCCTGTTGTAGCGTATTTAGGTGATTATATTACATCTCCAATTGGTGCAAACGTAACTTTATTAATAAAAGAAATGTCTCCAGAACAGATTTTCGGAAATTATGTCAGACACATTGGAATTGGCGGAATTGCAATGGCAGGATTAATTGGAATTGTTAAATCTTCTGGAATTATTAAAACATCATTTGTTTTAGGTTACAATGAAATTTTTGGTAAAAAGGATAGTTCAGAAAATAAATTAAGAACTCAAATTGATATTCCAATGGGAATTATTGCCGGTGGAATAATTTTAACGGCAATACTTGTTCTTGTATTTTTTATGTTTGGTGTTGTGGATGATTTATTTTTAGCCTTAGTCGGTTTAGCAGTAGTAATGATTATTTCATTTTTATTTACAACTGTTGCTGCAACAGCTATCGCAATAGTTGGTACCAATCCAGTTTCTGGAATGACATTGATGACATTAATTTTATCTTCCGTCGTTTTAGTTTCTGTAGGTTTATCCGGAACAGCCGGGATGATCTCTGCATTAATTATTGGAGGTGTAGTTTGTACTGCTCTTTCACAAGCTGGTGCTTTTGTGACAGATCTTAAAATTGGCTATTGGCTTGGCTCATCACCTTATAAACAAGAAAAATGGAAATTTTTAGGAACAACTGTTTCTGCTGCTACAGTAGCTTGGATCATAATGGTATTAAATGAAACTTACGGTTTTAAAGGAGAAGGAGCTTTAGTTGCTCCTCAAGCTAATGCTATGGCTGCTGTAATTCAACCGCTTATGTCAAATCAACCGGCACCTTGGATGTTGTATCTTGGTGGTGCTTTTATGGCATTAATTTTAACAATGATAAATGTTCCAGCTCTTGCTTTTGCATTAGGCATGTATTTACCGCTTGAACTTAATACTCCTTTATTAGCCGGTGGATTAGTAGCTTATTTTGTAACATCTAGAACAAAAGATGAAGCTTTAAATAAAGCAAGGAGAGAACGGGGAACATTAATTGCTTCCGGTTTTATTGCCGGCGGAGCTTTAATGGGTGTACTTAGTGCAATTTTAAGATACCTAGGATACAATTGGGTAAATACAGAATGGTTCGAATCTCATTCAGCTGAAATGTTGGGATTAGTGATGTTTTTACTAATATCAATTTACATGATCTGGGATACATTGAGAGCTAAAAAAGAAAATTAAATAAATCATTTAAACTAAAAGCCCGGCATTTTTTGTTGGGCTTTTTTTTATATTATCATCTATGAATAACTATTTAACTTGTGAACAATCCAGAGAATATTTCCCGTATTTAAAAACCGGACTTATTTATTTTAATCATGCTGCAATTGGTCCATTATCATCCAAAGTAAAAGCCGCACTTGATAGTTATTTGGTGCAAAGATCAGAAACAGTAATTGAGAATTATTTTGAAACTTTACCGCAATCTAGAAGTGCAAAAGAAAGAATTGCTCGTTTACTTAATGTTGAACCTAAATTTATTTCTTGGACCGATAATGTATCCAATGCATTAAATGTAATTGCCCAAGGAATTAAATGGCAGCACGGTGATCAAATAATATTAAATGATCTGGAATTTCCTTCAAATGTATATCCATTCATGAATCTTAAAAACTATGGTGTTGAAATCCTCTTTGCAAAATCTGAAAATGGAATAATAGATTTACCTCAGATTGAAAAACTTGTAACATCACGAACAAAATTAGTTTCATTAAGTTTAGTTCAGTTTTTAACCGGTTACCGAGCTAATCTAAAAACTATTGGCCAATTTTGTAAAAAGAATAACATTTTATTTTGTGTGGATGGAATTCAAGGAGCCGGTGCAATTGAGTTAAAGCTTGATGAATTGAATGTTGATTTTTTTGCCGGAGGAACCCAAAAGTGGTTAATGGGTTTACAAGGATTATCCTATTTTTATATTTCCCAGGAACTATTAGAGAAAGTTGACCAAAAATACGTTGGATGGACTTCTGTAAAAGATGCATGGAATCTTATTAATTATGATATGACTTTATTAGATTCAGCTGAAAGATTTCAGAACGGAACAAGCTCCAGAATTGGAATGATTGCCGCTGATGCTTCTTTAAGCTTATTTGAGGAAATTGGATATAAGAATATTGAAAATCAAGTTCTTGATAATTCAGAATATTTAATGAATTCATTAAATGAAAATGGAATTGTTCCCATTTTGTTAAATAAATCAAGAGAAAATTTATCCGGTATTGTAACATTTAAACATTCTGATTCAGAAAATATATTTAACACATTAAAAGAAAATAAAATTATTTGTTCATTAAGAGAAGGAATGATAAGATTATCACCACATTTTTATAATACGAAAGATGACATTGATAGATTTATTAATACCTTTAAAGATCTGAATATTAGAAAATAAAATCATAGCCCCATCTAAAAATTGCAATTGCAATCAGTAGAATACCTTCAATTTTTGAAATTTTCCAACCGGTTCTCATCATAATAAAAATTATAACTAGTGTAATTGATAACAAAACAAGACTTAAAAACTCAGAACTTTCTAATGAAAGAGGTTTTAATAATGCGGCAATACCTAAAACTCCTAACATGTTGAAAAGATCACTTCCAATTAAATTGCCTGCTGAAATTCCATGTTTTCTTTTGTGTAATGCAACAACTGAAGTTGCAAATTCAGGCATTGATGTACCTCCAGCAACAATTGTAATTCCTATCAGCCATTCAGAAATTCCAAAATAGCGTGCTATATTTGAAGCAGAATCGACCAAATAATTTGCTGAGATAATTATTGTAGCGACGCCTAAAATAAATATTGGTACATCCCAAAATTTAAAATTATCTTCTGGAATTTCTTCTTCAATATCTTGCTTTTGCTTTATTAAAATAACTATATAGGCAACTAATATTATAAATAATATTATCCCTTCAACTTGAGAAAGTACTAGATCATAAAAAAAAATTAAAAGTAGAAAACCAGTGCCGACAAGAAGTGAGCCATCTCTAAATAAAAGAGATTTTGAAATTTTGACGGGAGAAAAAATTGATATAAGACCTAAAATAATGCCTAAATTAAAAATGTTTGATCCAATAACATTTCCAACAGAAATTGCATGCTGATCTCTTAATGCTGCTGAAATTGTTACTGCAAATTCCGGAGAAGATGTTGCAATTGCCACAATTGTTAATCCAATTACCAAATCGGATAAACCAAATTGTTTAGCAATTTTTGAAGCAGAATCAACAACCCACGAAGCACCAAACCAAAGACCTAAAATTGTTACTGCTAAAATTAAGATATCAATTAAAATAAGAAATACCAGGTTATTTTAAATTAAGCTGAAATATACTCTAAAAAAAAGTTTTTAGAAAATTTATAAAATAAAAAATAGATTTTGAAGGTGATTTAGTAGTATAAAAATATGAGAATTAGCAATAATATATGAGCAATGGCTAAGAAAGAAACAAGTATTTTTGATCTTCTTTTTCGACGAATATAAAGTTTATCTTCTTCCATTACTTTTTGACTATAATAGTCTCCTTTGGTCGGATCCCAATCTTTGTTAACAATTGGATTTTGAATATAATCGCTCATATAAAATTAATTTATTTCTGCTATGTTATTTTAAATAGGGCAAAAGATAACAGTTTTTATAAAAAAATAAAAATATTTTTTTTGAAGTTTAAAAGAATTGACTTTGTATAATTAAAATTATTATCTCAAAAGTATTATTTCTTTTAATTTTTTCAGAAAAATCAATAATTAATCAGGTTATTGTTTTATTTTTATTAGAAAAAATACTTTTGAGATTTTTTCATTTTTTTAGCTATGAGGATTATAAGTTAGCTCAATTTTCACATGAAAATCAGCACCACTAAATAAAGTGTACTTAATATCATCAATACTGCATTTATAATCTTCTCCAACAAGTTTAGAAACTGCATCCGCAATAGATGATTCCAAATCTCCAATACTTACTGATTTTAACTTATTTTTTAGAAGTTTATCAACGTCTATTGGTACTTTTTCATCTGCCATTTTATTCTCCTTCAATATGTATTCTTCAGACGTACTTAAATGGTAATATGTTTCTTTAATTAATTTCTTATAAGATCTAAGAGTTCTTTTGTTTTTTCTTCCATTAATTGGATGTCATTTTTTGCTTCAACATTTAATCTGATTAATGGTTCTGTGTTACTTAAACGTACATTAAAACGCCACTCAGGATATTCAATACTTACTCCATCTAATTCATCCAATTTTCCATCAGAATATTTTAATTTGAGTTCATCTAACTTTGCGCCTGGATTTTCTATTCTGGAATTTATTTCGCCTGAGCAAGGAAAATTATTTATCATTTCACCGACTAATTCAGATAGAGTTTTATTTTCTAAAGCTAAAAGTTCAAGTATAAGTAAAAACGGAATGAGTCCGCTATCAGAGTAATAATTATCTCTAAAATAATGATGTGCTGACATTTCCCCGCCGTAAATAGAATTTACCTCTCGCATTTTTTGCTTTATATAAGCATGTCCGCTGACAGAAACAACAGCTTCTCCGCCGGCATCATCAACTTCTTTTAAGGTATTCCAAACTAATCGCGGATCATGAACTATTTTTTCTCCGGGGAATTTTTTAAGTAATGATTTTGCCAATAATCCTACAATATAATATCCTTCAATAAAATTTCCTTTTTCATCGAAGAAAAAACATCTATCATAATCACCATCCCATGCAACACCCAAATCAGCATTATGTGCTTTCATGGCTTCTATTGTTGAATGTCTGTTTTCAGGTAATAATGGATTAGGGACACCATTAGGGAATGAGGAATCCGGTTCGTGATGAACTTTAATCATTTCAATTGGCAGATTTGGCTCAAGTGCATCCAAAGCTGGACCAACGCAACCATTTCCGGCATTTACAACTACTTTAAACTTTTTGATATTTTTAGGATCATAAAATTTTCTTAAACTGGCAATGAATTCATCCATTATGTCTGTTGGTAAAACATTTCCTTTTTTTGAACTAACTTCACCAAGTCCATTATTTGAAATCATTTCCTCAATTTCATTCAATCCTGAATCATAACCCATTGGTTTTGATCCTCTTTTAACAAATTTTAAACCATTATATTCCGGCGGATTATGACTGGCTGTGATCATTATTCCACCATCAGCATCAAGATGTGGAGTTCCAAAATAAATCATTTCAGTTCCGCATAAACCTAAATCTAAAACGTCTGCACCAGCTTCTGTTAAACCTTTAGCCAAAGAATTAGCTAAAGCCGGTGATGATTCTCTTACATCCCTTCCAATAACAACTTTTTTTGCTTTCTGCTGTAAAGCAAAAGCTCTGCCAACTTTATATGCTAAGTCTTCATTTAATTCACTTGGTACTTTACCTCTAATATCATATGCTTTAAAACCTGGAATTTTTGCCATTTTTTCCTCAATTAAATAAGTAAAATACTTGATAGTGTTAAAGATACAAAAACAATACTTTTTTAGGATAAATTTTTGCATAGAATAAGGAGCAACATAACAATATTTTAGCAATATAAAACTTATGGAGTCGGCAATTCAAAACTTACATTTTACAAAGTGTAATAACTTACAATGTAAAACTATTTATCCTCTTACGCTTGATGATATTAATAATGATTACCAGCATTTTTGTCCAAGTTGTAAAATAACATTATTAAATTCCCATTTTGTACAATGTGAAAATTGTCAATCCATTTTAAATTTTATTCCTGCTTTGCCTGAAGAAGAAACAGTTATATTTTATGTTGGAAAATGTTCAGTATGCTCAGGCTCAAAAAAAGATGAAAAACATTTAACTGCTCACCATTTCCCAGAATCCTTCATATAAAATTATAATTTATCATCTTAAATAAATACTATTCTTTTTTGATAAATCTGAATCAATATATAATTTTATAGACTAAATTATTTTTAACATTATGGTGACAAAATGAATTGTAAACTGAAAAAACTAATGTATTTATTCCTTCTAGGAATTACCTTTTCTTCTATTTTAATTGCTCAAGATTCAGATGAAATAACGGCTGATTCAGATATTTTTGATACTGGGAAAATGTGGACATTCGATTTTCCACCAATTCAGTATTTAGAAGAAACATATGACTTTAAACCTACTCAAGAATGGTTTGATGATGTAAGATTATCTGCACTTAGAATTCCCGGATGTACTGCTTCTTTCATTTCAGCAGATGGTTTAATGATGACAAATAACCATTGTTCTCCACGACATAGAGACAATGTGCAGCTTACAGGAGAAAATTTAGCAGAAACTGGATTTTATGCAGAAACTTTGGAAGACGAACGAAAAGTTCCTAACATGTATGCTGAACAATTGGCTTTTATTCAGGATGTAACAGAAGAAGTAACTAATGCAATTGAAGCAGGTAATACAAACAAAGAAAAATCTGAGAATAAAGAAAATATTATTAACGAGTTAGTAGAAAAATATAATCAAGAAACCGGATTAAAATGCCAATTTGTAACATTATTTAATGGCGGAAAATTCTCAATCTATGGATATAAAAGATATGAAGACGTTAGAATGGTTTTTATACCGGAACAAAGCATTGCTGCTTTTGGAGGAGATTTTGATAATTTTACTTATCCCAGGTATGATTTGGATGTTACATTATATAGAGTTTATGATGAAAATGACAAACCTTTAAATTCAGAACACTTCTTTAAATTCAGCAAAGATGGCGTTCAAAAAAATGAAGTAATCTTTTCTGTCGGAAATCCGGGAAATACAGATAGACTAAATACTGTAGCGCAGATAGAATATAACAGAGACATATCATATCGCAATAGATCTTTTCTTTTGGATGAATACTATATGATTTTAGAAGATGCTAAAAGTGAATACCCTGAAAGGGCAGATGAGTTTGAAAAAATCAAAACGAGAATTGGTAATAGCCAAAAAGTATTTCATTACATACAAGCAGGTTTATTAGATCCATATCTTATTGCAAGAAAAAGAGATTTTGAAAATAAAATTAAAGCACAGGTTGAAGCTGATTCTGATCTAAATGAAAAATATGGTCACATTTGGAATTCAATTAAAAGATTAAGAGAAGAACTTAAACCGATTGATAGTCAATTAGCGGTGTATAAAAGCTCAAGATTTTTTAGAGCAAAATATTTTGATATTGCTAGAGATATAGTTGAATATGCTAATCAGATGAAATTACCTGAAACTGAAAGAATGTATAAATATCAGACTTCAAATATCGATTCACTAAAAAATATTTTGTATCCGGATAGTGTTGATTATGTTCTTGAAAATTTAAAATTGCAAATTCAACTAGATTATATAAGAATGAACTTAGGAGATGATAATTATTTAGTTACAGAATTATGCGGAGATCTTTATGGAACTGATGCAGCAAATGATTTATTGGAAAGATCAGCTTTAAGTAGTAAAGAAATTGCAATGGAATTTTTGAATCAAAGTTCGGAAGATATATTAAATTCGACTGAACCATTTATATATTTTATTGCAAACACTTACAATAAGATTGACAGCTTATCAGCTTTAAAAAAGGAAATTGAAGAAACAGAGGATGTTTTAGTAAATATGTTAGGTAAAGTATTATATGAAATTTACGGAACCGAAATTCCGCCTGATGCAAATTTTACTCTACGTATTAGCGATGGTTTAATGGAGACATTTG
The DNA here is from genome assembly GCA_020635275.1 of Ignavibacteriales bacterium. Classification (GTDB taxonomy): domain Bacteria; phylum Bacteroidota; class Ignavibacteria; order Ignavibacteriales; family Melioribacteraceae. Next base: position 328,513 of record JACKAA010000001.1, on the reverse strand, counting down.
AATATAATGGAACTATTGCAATTGAAAAGACAACATTTTTCGGAATGTATGACCGATATTATGGAAGTGATAAAACATATCCATGGGATTTACCAAAACGCTGGGAAGTTCCTCCTGCAGATTTGGATTTGTCTACAGTATACAATTTTATTTCAACAAATGATATTATTGGAGGAAATTCAGGAAGTGCCGTTATAAATAAAGATGCTGAAGTTGTTGGACTTGCATTTGACGGTAATGTTGATAGTATAATTGGAAACTTTATTTATTTACCTGAGAATAACAGAATGGTTTCTGTTGCTTCTCAAGCAATTGTTGAGTCATTAGATAAAGTTTATAAAGCTAAAAGAATTGTCGAAGAACTGAAATCAGGTAAAATTTCAAATTAAATTCAATATTTAAAGAAAGGAATTCTTTTTAGGGATTCCTTTTTTTTATAAATACTTCACAAAAAAATCTACAATTTTACGTTTTCTATTATTATATGGAGGATAAATAATTTTAAGAAAATTTAACTTACCCGCTTTAATAAATGATCTTTCGTATGAAAATTCCTTAAATCCGGCAAATCCATGTGATCTGCCAATTCCGCTGTGTCTTACTCCGCCAAAAGGTAAGTGCGGATGACTAAAATGAATTACTAATTCATTTAATCCAATTCCACCGGAATGTGTTGAGTTTATAACTTTATCAATTCCAATTTTATTATTGCTAAAAATATAAATTGATAATGGTGGATTTCTTTTATTAATCCATTGAATTGCTTCATCTAAATTAGTGTATTCAACAATTGGTAAAATGGGTCCAAAAATTTCTTCCTCAGAGATTTTACATCCTTCACAATTTGTAAGAATTATTGTCGGTTCAATAAAATAATTTTCTGAATCATATTTACCGCCATAAAGAATTTGGCCGTCATTTTGTTTTGTGTTCTCTATAATTTCAACTAATCTAGAATGATGTTTTTCATTAATAATTCTGGCATAATTTAAGTTTGTTTCAACTTCTTGATGATTATTACCGTAATATTTTTTTATATTATTCACAAGAAGCTCTGTAAAGGAATTTCTGATATCCTTATCAATTAAAATATAATCCGGAGCAACACAAGTTTGACCTTTATTTAAATATTTGCCCCAAACAATTTTTTCAGCCGTACTTTTAAGACTAGCAGATTTTTCAACAATTACCGGAGATTTTCCACCAAGTTCTAAAGTATAATCAGATAAATTTTCTGAAGCTGCCTTTGCTACTATTTTGCCAATTTCAGTACTTCCGGTAAAAAATATATGATCAAAAGGAAGTTTGAGTAACTCAGTTGAAACCGCTTTATCTCCTTGCACAACTGCAATTTCTTTATTTGGAAATAATTCCAAAATCATTTTGGAAATTAACTCACTTGTATTGGGTGAAATTTCACTAGGTTTTATTATAGCAGGATTACCTGCAGCAATTGCAGAAATCAAAGGTCCGATTGATAATAAAAACGGATAATTCCAAGTCGAAATTATTAAAACAACACCTTTGGATTCATACTTAACAAATGCCGAATGCGTTAAATAAATTATGCTTCTTTTTACAAAGTTTGGCTTCATCCATTTTCTTAGATTTTTTTTGACATTGCGTATTTCCGAAACCAATGGATAAATTTCAGTTATGTCCGTCTCTTCTCCGGATTTTCTAAAATCTTTTTGAAGTGCAGTTTTAATATTGGCTCGGTTATTAAGAATCCAATTAAGAATGTTATTAAGTTTTGCAATTCTCTCTTTGGATGAACTAAGCCGAAGCTTATTTTTTAATTGATTTTGTTTGTTAAATATTTCTTCTATCATATATGATTTGAATAAAATGTCCAATCAAAAAATACTTAATCATCTGATAAAATTTTATATTTTTTGTAATTAAACATTTTCAAATAATAAAATAGATAACTTTTTTAGTCTAATTTCGTCTTAATTAATAAATATATAGGATATTTATGAATTTATTTCAAAATAAACTCTTTGCTTTTACCTCACTTATTTTCGCATTAAACATTTATGGTCAAGCTGGTTTTTATGAACCGATAAATCTTGAAGAAGTAAAATGGTCAATGGATGATTTTGGGAGAATGTGGACATTTGATAATGTTCCGATTGATGACTTTAAAAATAAATATGGATTCAATCCTTCAAAAGATTGGCTTTTAGATGTTCAAAAATCTGCATTACAATTTGGAGGCGGATGTTCAGCCGCTTTTGTGTCAAGTGACGGATTAATTATGACAAATCATCATTGCGGTAGGAATCAATTATCTGAAATACAGAATGAAGGTGAAGATTTACTGAAAGATGGATTTTATGCAGAAAGTTTAGAAGATGAAAGAAAAGTAGAAGGCTTGTTTGTTGATCAGCTTATTTTCATAGAAGATGTAACTGAAGAAATCAAAAATTTTATGAATACAGGTAAATCTGATGATGAAAAGATTAATTTGAAAGAACAAATAAAAGATTCTCTTGAAGCAAAATATGAATTGGAAACAGGATTGAATTGCAGAATAATAACTCTTTATCATGGCGGAAAATATTCATTATATGGTTATAAAAGATATAACGATATTAGGCTGGTAATGGCTCCGGATTTTCAAATTGCCGCAACTGGCTGGGATTGGGATAATTTTACTTATCCAAGATATGAATTAGATTTTATGTTTTACAGAGCATACGATGAAAATGGAATTCCCATTAAAAATGAAAACTTCTTTAAATGGAGTAAAAATGGAGCCGAAGAAGGTGAACCAATATTTGTTGTAGGCAGACCAGGTAGTACTGATAGACTAATATCTTTTGCACAATTAGAATTTCTGCGAGACTATTCATATAAAGAATCGCTAATTGGATTTAATGCAATTTATAATGCTTATTTTGATTTATATCAGAAAAATACCGAAAAGGAAGATTTACTACTTAAAGTAATGAGTTGGGGAAATGCAAGAAAATCTTATGCCGGAAGGTTAGCCGGCCTAAAAAATTCTTATATAATGAAAAAGAAATTGGATTTTGAAAATGATTTAAAAAAGAGAGTTAATGAGTCGACTGAATTAAATGAAAAATATGGTGAAATATGGAATTCAATAAAAATAGTTTTAGATGAACTGAAACAAAATTACACGAAAAACAATGTTTATAGATTTAATAAATATAGAATTAAACCAGAGTTATTAAATATTGCGGGAAAGCTAATTAATCTTGCAGAACAAAAAAAATTACCAATTGAAGAAAGGGAAGAAGGATTTAAAGATGAAAATCTTGAATTAACTATAACAAATATTTTTCCCGATTCTATTGATTATGAATTAGAGTATAATTTGCTGATTGCGCATAAAACATTTTTAACTAAAATTTTGGGTGCTGAAAATGAATTAGTAAATATATTATATAATTCTGTTGATAATTCTGATATTGATGATTTACTTAAAAGAAAAATTAATTCAAGAGAAAATGTTTATGAAATTGCCGAATTAAGTGCAGATGAAATTTTAAATCTTGATGAACCGTTTATAAAATTTACACTTGAAATAAACAAAATGTATAATGAAATAAAACAAAATGTTGAAGAGCAAAACAATACATTAAATGTTTTAAATCAATCACTTGGAGAAGTTATATCACTTGTTTATGGAAATACAATTCCGCCTGATGCAACTTCAAGCTTAAGAATTTCTGATGGCGTAATTAAAGGATATGAATATAATGGAACAATTGCTCCTGGCAAAACAACATATTATGGTTTATGGGATAGATATGAATCTTTCAATAAGAAAACTTATCCTTGGGGATTACATGAAAGATGGAAAGTTCCGCCAAAAGATTTAGATCTTGCTGCTGCAATTGGTTTTGCGTCTACTAATGATATTGTTGGAGGCAATTCCGGCAGCTCAGTTATTAATATAAATAAAGAAGTGGTTGGATTAGTTCATGATGGAAATATTGAAAGTTTAGCCGGACACACAATATTTCTTGAAGAAAATAATAGAACTGTGGCAACCGATTCAAAAGGATTGATTGAAGCATTAAAATATGTTTATAAAACAAACAGACTAGTTGATGAACTAATTGAAGGAGAAATAAAATAAATATAAGTAAATAAATATTTAATATTATTCTTGTTTTTAAAATAGTGTATTATTTAAATACTTGACTTTTATTTATTTCTAATTATATTTTCTATTTGTAATTGTACAATTTATACCTTGAGAGGAACATTCAGATTTCTAAAACTCGAAGGTTACTCCATATCACACATGTAGATTTCCCCGCAAGGATTCTTATCCTGAAAAAATATTTCTGATAATATCACCCATAAAATAAATTACGTTCTATGATCGGTAAAGTTGTTACTCATTATAGAATAATTGAAAAACTTGGCAGCGGAGGAATGGGTGTTGTATATAAAGCCCAAGATCTATTATTAGATAGATTTGTTGCCTTAAAGTTTTTATCTCCATTATATTCTTATGATGAAGAATCAAAGCAAACATTAATTTACGAAGCCAAATCTATATCCTCATTTCAACATCCAAATATTTGTACTATTCACGAAATTGATGAAACTACAGATGGACAATTATTTATTTGTATGGATTATTATCAGGGTGAAACTTTAAAAGAGAAACTCAAAAACACAAATTTTAATATTAATCAAATAATTGAAATTTTTGATCAGGTACTTGAAGGTTTAAATCAAGCACATTCAAAGAATATAATTCATAGAGATATTAATCCCTCAAATATTTTTATAACAAAAGATAACATTGTTAAAATTATAGATTTTGGATTAGCAAAAAATCTTTTAAATACTATTTCAAATTATGAATATGAAACTGAAGGAACTTTTGGATATATGTCTCCTGAGCAAATAAAAGGAGAAGAAGTTGATAAAAGAACTGACATTTGGTCTTTGGGTGCAACTATTTATCAAATGCTTTATAAAAAATTACCCTTTAAAGGAGATTATGATCAGGCAATATTATTTTCAATTTTAAATGAAGAAGTAGAATTTAAAAGTGTACTAAAAACTAAAAAAGAAAAACAATTAATTGAATTGTTAAAAAATTGTCTTGTTAAGAATAAAGAAAAACGTATTTCATCCGTTGAAGAAATAAAAAATAAACTTAACAAAATTTCAGGAAAAGGAAATCCATATTTTACAAAAAGTACTAAACTTATTTCAATCTCAGTATTAATAATTTCTATAGCTTCTTTTTGGATAACAAATAGCATTAATTTTATTAAAGATAACGATGAGTGGAAGCTGGCAGTTTTACCTCTTCAAATTTTATCTGAAAATAATGAAAAACTTAAAAGTATTTCGGAAATTTCTCAGTCCCTTATTGTTGAAAACCTTGTGGGATTTGATGAAATAAGAATTTATGATCACATTAGTTTAAATGAGTCTTTAATCAATACTTATGGTGATAAAATTCCAAAAGGAAAGCAGTTAAATGATTTTTTAAGCGCAAGAGATATTACTTATTACGTTGATAGTAAATTATCTGAGTTTAGAGATAATTATAAACTTCATTTTAGCTTAATTAAAACTAAAGGTATAGAAATTATTTTTACAAAAAACTATACTGTTAAAAGTGAAGTTGAATTACCTCAAAGTATAAATAAGTTAGTTTCGGAAATCCTTAATTATTATCAAATAGTTGCCCAATTGACAGACAACAAAACTGATTTAAAACCATGGCTTCAGCATAGATCGCAAAACATGGGATCAATAAAGGCATTTTTAACAGCAAGTCAATATAATTTTCATGGTGAAAAAAAGTTAGCTGTAAAATATTTAAGAAAGGCTATTGTACTGGATTCGAATTTCATTTCACCAAGAATATGGTTGATAAATACACTAAGCTGGTTAGAAGACACAATAGGTGCAAAAATTGAATTTCAGAAATTAAAACCGTTAGAGCCGCATGCAAGTCCATTTGAACTTACAATGATAGAATGGTCAAATTGTCTAATTAATAAAGACTACTTTAATCAAATAAATCATTTAAATGTTGCATTACAATATTCACCTAACAATAATATGTTGTTGTACAATCTTGCAAGAGCTTATTACTTAATTGAAGACCATAAAAAATGTATTGATATTCTTTCTGAACTAATTGACTTAGGATGGAAATATTCACCAGCACATTTTATGCTCGGTTTATCTTATATGAGGTTGGGAGAAAATCAAAAAGCAAAGGTCGTATTTGAAGATGCTCTAGATATAAAGCCAGTTTATCACGATTTGTACAGTATGCTTTCACAAATTTATTTTTTGGAAAATGATTCATTAAAAGGAAGAGAATTTGAACAAAAGTGCATAAACCGAGCAATGGAATCAGGATTTTCACTTGGGATCGTATATTCATTTTTAGGTAAACAAAATTACTATTTGGATTTTTTTGAACAATCTGTTGAATATTATAAAATGGCCATTCAAATTGACAGTGGCAAAGCAGAATTTCATAACGGTTACGGAGATGCATTACTTGAAGTGCAAGATACTTTAAAAGCAATTGAAGAATTTAATAAAGCTATAAAAATTAATAAAAATTTATTTGAACCTTATTATGCGTTAGCAACTATTTATGAATTAAGAAAAGATTATGGAAAGGCAATTTTATATTACAATACTTGCATAAATATAAATTATGCAGCTAGTAAAATGTTTTCGGTGGATGATAAATTGCTCCAATTAAAAAACAAATTAGCAATTAAAAATTAAAGGGAGATGTTCACATGAAAGATGAAAAGATTAATCTAATTTTTCAAAAGGCACTGGTAGATGAAATGTTCTTTAAAAATTTAATTAAAAAACCAATTTCAACAATTAAAAAAAATAAAGAATTCAAAAGTTTTGATAAAAAGGATTTTAAATCTCTTAAGAAAATATTTTCAAAAGCAAAATCATTTTCTAATAGAGATTTTATGGAAGTAATATTTAGATATTCCAAGGGAGTCAAACCGTTTCCGGTTCCACCGCCTCCTATACATGAATATTCAAAAATAGTTGAATATTGGATTAATGTAAAAAATTAAAATATTATAAAATAATATTTACTTTCACAAATCTTATAAATTAGAATTATGAGTAATGAAGCTGAAAAATCTGATGCAATTTTTGAGTTGATAAAAATAGTCAGCAAACTAAATGATTTCTCTGAAATATTGAGAATTATAACAACAAAAATTACAATTATGTTTGATACTGATGTTACAACAATAAAAATGATTAATCCAAAAACAGAAGATACTTGTCGTACAATATTTAATAAAGAGAGAAAAAATCAAAATGTAAAATATGAGGTGATACAATCCAGTTTAATAGGTCTTGTAATAAAATATAAAGAACCAATTATAATAACTGAATTAATAAATGATGATCGATTTACTGATAATGTGTTTTCAAGTGATGATATTAAATCTGCTATTTGTGTGCCAATATTATATACCGGTGTAACTAAAGGCTATTTGCTCGTCCTTAGAAAAAAGAATAAGAAATCATTTAATAAATCTGATCTTAATTTTCTTGAAAATTTAATGCTGGTAGTGTCACCTCATATTTGCAATATCCAAAAAATTCAAGAATTCTTTAATCTTCCTCTAACTCAAAATTCAATTTTAAATAAGTATAATAATATTGGATTGCTAGGTAAGAGTAAAAAATTCATAGAGCTTCTTCAAAGTATAGAAGCCGCATCAAAATGTGATGCACGTGTTGTAGTTGAAGGTGAGACTGGAACAGGAAAGGAACTTGTCGTAAAAGCTATCCATAAATTTAGTTCAAGAGCTGCTTTACCGTTTATTGCAGTTGATTGCGGTGCAATACCAGAAAATTTAGTGGAAAGTGAATTGTTTGGACATATTAAAGGTTCTTTTACCGGAGCTAACAGAGATAGAACTGGATTGATAATTGAAGCTGATAAAGGAACACTTTTTTTAGATGAGATTTGTAATTTATCATTTGAGATGCAATCAAAACTGCTCAGAGTTTTGCAAGAATCAGAAGTTAGACCAATTGGAAGCTCGAAAGTAATTAAAGTTGATGTTAGATTTATTGCCGCAACAAGTAAGCCATTAATTAATTTAGTAGAGAAAGGTGAATTTAGAGAAGATCTTTATTTTAGACTAATGGTTTATCCGATAAAAGTTCCAACTCTAATTGAAAGAAAAGGAGATATTCCAATAATAGCTAATTATTTTTTAAGAAAAATTTCAAAGCAGCAAGATAAAAAAGCAGAATTTTTTCACAGTGATTTAATGGAATATTTTAAAAATAAAAATTGGTCGGGTAATATTAGGCAGTTAGAAAATTATATTGAAAGAATAGTTACGATTATTCCTAAACATATTGAAACCATTGATCTATCTATATTAAACTTTGAAATAAAAAATGAAGTAGAAAAATTTAAGGAAGCACATAAGAAAAAAAATAAAATCAGACTTATAGAAGAAGTTGAAAAGTTGGAAAAAGAAATTATTGAACAAACTTTAGAAGAAAATGATTGGAATCAATCTCAATCAGCCAGACTTTTAGAAATTCCTGAACAAACACTTAGATATAAAATGAAAAAATTTGGTTTAAATAAATTTATGAGAAATTAATTGTTTAGCATAATTCGCAAATATCTGCGAACTAAAACAATTTTTTCTGTTAATTATAAACCATAATAAAGGTATTACATAATATTTAAATCAACAGTCCGCTAAAAACTGCGAATACATACCAACTATCATATTTAATTTAACTTTCGTCATCCTTTAACTATTTGAAAAACAACAAGTTATATGGTTTTTAATTGATGGCATTATAATAGAATATGTCTTAATACAAAGGTTCTCATTCATTATTAAGGACATAAAATAAATAATGCAATCAATTAAATATTTAATGTAGAAAAAACTGGCTAACCTTTTCTATGTTAAAAAAGGAGGAACAAATGAAAAAGTTAATTTATTTATTAGTGATCTTGTTACTAATAGCATGCGAAAATTCTAATGTTGTTGATCCGGAAGTCATTGATGTTTCAGATTTTAATAATGAATTGAGCAAAATTGATGGCGTAAAAATTGATAATCAACATTCCAGAAAAGTCTATAAGCAATTAACATATCAATGCAATTTACAATTTAATCCAGATCAATCATGTGGAGGATTTTTATCAATTGATCCGGCCCAATATCAGTATGAAAATGAAAGAGAAAGAACATTAAGAAATTTACTTGTATTTATTCCATCAATCGTAAAAATAAATAATAAAGTGCATAATACTTATCATTTATATAATATCAACAAATATGAAAACCTTGATATTAATGGAAAAGTAATTAATGGAAAAACATGGGGTGAATTTCAAATAGTACTTGCCGTTAATACTGTACCTATAAAAAATAAGAAGTTAAATAAAGTTGAAATTATTGGAGACGAATTAGCAAATGAAAATCCAATATATGAAAAATTTGGAGATGTTTTATTCAGTGGAAAATTCAGTGGCGAAATATTTAATAGAAAAACTAAAATGAATTTAGTAGGACAAGGATTAAATCAGTTTGATAATAGCTCCCTTTATGTTAAAGAAAGTATTGTTTGTTCAGGTGATTTTTGCTGGAAATCATTAGGTTCAGGTACTGTTAAAAAAGTTGAATACTGGGATGAATAAGTATGATTGAATTAAAAATAAATTCAAATAAACAAAAAAGGTTAGCCAGTTTTCTTGTTAAATTGAAAATTATCTTATCACTGCTCTTTACTTCATATTCAATCTATTTTATGTCTTCTTAAGAATGTCTGAGACCTTTCTTTTTGTTGAATCATTAACAAAGTGAAAAGGTGAAGACATGAAAAAAACTATTTTAGGTTTATTTTCTATCATTTTTATTTTGTCAAGTTATAGCGAACTAAAAGCACAACTCAGAAAAATATCGGCTAAAAATCTAATATCAGAAAGAGAAATATTTATTGATGATAATACTAAAGTTCGTTACTCAGATTTAATTACTTTAAAATTTAACAAACAAGTAGTAAAATCAAACAAAGGTGATACAAAGCTTAATATTAGTGCAATCAAAAATACTTCGGTCAAGAAATGTTTTTACAATTTAGAAAAGTTATATGGCAAATATGAAATACATAAATTGGTCCCTGATGCTGAATGGGGTGATACATTAATTCAAAATAAACGAACTAAAAAATACTGCACAATTCCGGATTGGTCTCAAGTTGTTCAACTTCACTTTAACAAATTAATTCCAATAGATTATGCAATTAAAAAAATAAAAAGCTTACCCCAAGTTGAATATGCTGAAGGACCATTTCAAGCTTATACAATGCTCGAACCAAATGATGATAAATTTCTAAACGAAAATAAATGGGCATTTGAAAAAATTGAAGCAGAAAAAGCTTGGGATATAACAAAAGGAGACAGCTCAATTGTAATTGCTATACATGATGTTTTTGGTAATGTGGGTGATGGAAATATTCATGAAGATCTTATTGGTAAGGTTAAAAGTCATTTTGATAAATTTGGAAATCATGGCAGGTATGTAGCTGGTGTTGCTGGGGCAAATACAAATAATAGTATAGGCGTAGCAAGTTTAGGATGGAATTTGCATTTAGCATTTTACTTCGTAACATTTAGTGCACAGGAAGTTATAAGAGCTATTAATGATGGAGTTGATGTAATAAATTTCAGTTGGGTAAGAAGATTAAATTTTAAATGCCTCGAAGACGCCGTTAAAACAGCATTAGCAAGTGGAGTAGTCTGTGTTGCCGCTGCTGGCAATGATCAAGAAGGATTACCTGATACTTTATACCCGGCTGCATACAATTTTGGAGAATTGGGTCAAGTAATTGCAGTTAGTGCGACAAGAATGGTCGATAATGAAGAAGTTTTTTACGATGGATGGAATTATAGTCCTGGAAAAAATCCAATTGATGATCCTTTAAGTTCATTTATTGATGTTGCAGCACCTGGGAGTGATATAACGCTATTAAATAATAAATGTTGCACGGGTTATTCTGTTGGTTGCGGAACTTCATTAGCAACACCATTTGTCAGCGCTTTAGTTGGATTGATGTTATCAATAGATAGCACGCTGACTCCAAATCAAGTATATGATATAATTACAAAAAATACAGATAAAATCGGTCAATACCCGTATGATGAAAATGGCTGGAACCAATATTTAGGTTATGGAAGAATTAACGCTTATAAAACATTGGCCTACATTAAACAACAACAGAATTTAGTTAATATAGATTGTAAAAATATCCCCACTGAAATTAAGCTTTATCAAAATTATCCAAATCCTTTTAATCCTAATACAAAAATAAAATATTCAATACAAAACGATGTATCAAACTTTAAACCTATGAAAGTGACAATAAAAATATTTGATATGCTTGGAAGAGAATTAACAACTTTAGTAAACGAAAATAAAATACCAGGTATATATGAAATGCAATGGGATGCAAGTGAATACACTAGTGGAGTTTATTTCTGCCAATTTACATGTGGAAATAATATTCAAACAAAAAAAATGACATTTATAAAATGAAAAATAATAATGGTACTATTAAGAAAGATTATTGAATCTAAATAAATTTATAAACGTGACTATTAGTCATGAACAAAACATTTAAAAATATATTATTTGTATTATATTTTATTCCAGTTATTTGTATTGCAGAGGATTTAATATATAATAGTAAATTCCAAGATGAATATTATCCACTTTACAAATCAGCTCATAAAAAGGAAGAAACAAATTCAAATACTCAATTTCAATTGATTCAAACAAAGATTCAAATAAAATTACTTTTTGTTGAATTCCAAAATGTAAAACATAGAAATCCAGATTATCCGAAAAATCTTTCTTTACCTGCCTATACATATAATGATTTTAATAACTTATTTTTTTCTGAAAATATTTATGTAGCTCCAAATATGTATTCACCGGATGGAAAAGAAGTATTTGGTAGTATTAGAGATTACTATAGAATAATGTCAAATGGTAATTTAATAATTGAAGGGATTATTCTTAATAAAGATTTAGATAAGAATAACATACCTGATTGGATTTGCCTTGATAAGGTTAAATCTTATTATCATGAAAACAATGGAAATATTTTTAGATCCGAAGCTAAACAAAAAGCTATTGACGAAAATCTTGACGTTACTACAAATGATCATACATTTTTAGCAATAATTTATGCGGGTCATACATACAGAAAAAACGGTTTTAATACTTTAAATCCTGAAGCTTTTAGAATTGAAAATGAATATATAATGGGAGAAAGATTTGTTAAAGGGTTCCCTTATGAAGAAGAAAGGAATGATCCAAAAATTAATAATATTTCACATTTTTCACATATTGGAATTCATGTTCATGAGATTGGACATTTACTTGGATTTGAAGATTTAAAGGGTTTAGCAGAAAATAATTATTGGTGCTTAATGTCAAAAGGAAATTATAACGGTCCAAATATGGAAGGAGAATGTCCCGCACCAATTAATCCATATTATAGATTTATTAAAGATTGGTATCAACCTTCAATTATTAATGAAGCTAGTACAATAACAATGAATTATTGTTTAAAGAATCCATTGGTATATAAAATGCAAAGTAACAGTTCTTATAGCAGTTATTTTTTTGTTGAGTTCAGGAAATTTGACTCAAATATGCTATTGGGGAATTCTGAAACTAAGGATTATAATTCTTTTATCAAAAACTTAACAATAAACGAAGGTATATTAATTTGGAGAAAACTCCCTGGCAGTTTTATTAAACTTCTATATTCATCTGGTGAAGAAAGTGAAAATGGAGATGAACAAATATTTCCCGGTATTGATAATGTTAATGTTATTACACCTTGGTCAGATTCGCGAAATTGTGAAACTAATTGTTATTGGGTACCTAATACAAAACCAAGTGAGAACATTGGTATTGAAATTATAAAAGCTGAACATGATAATTTTGTTGTTGAGCTTTACCAAAAACGACCTTTTCTTACTTCTCCTGCAAAACCAAAAAAAATAGAGGATAAGACAAACTATTTTGTAAAATTAACTTGGGAAGATAATCTTGAACCCGACATTTCGCAGTATAAAATTTTTAAAAAGAAGAATGATACTAATTACTGTTTATATGATAGTACAGAATATTCAACTTTTACTGATTATAATGAAGATCCTTATGATTCAACAATGAATTATGAATTTGTATTTTATAAAATATGTGCTTGTGATGAACAGAACAAAGAATCAGAATTTTCAGATGAATTAAAAATTCCAGTTAAAAAAGATGAATTATCCTTCAAATTTGATAACAATAGTTCTAAGATTAATAATTGCAAATTGCTTCAAAATTTTCCAAATCCCTTTAATACTTCTACCACAATAAAGTATATGGTAAATGAAAGTCAGCTAATTAATATAAATGTTTATGATGCGATTGGGAATAAAATATTAACGTTAGTAAATGAAAATAAATCTGCTGGTACGTATTCTGAGAATTTTAATTCTAGAATAAATGGTAAAAATTTATCTAGCGGAATTTACTTTATTAGAATTAATACAAGAAACTATATTGACATTAAAAAATGTGTTCTATTAAAATAGTAGAATTAGAAATATTAGATTTACTCGATACCCAATAGCCGTAAGCCATTAACGGTAATAAATGTTGAAATATAAGCAAGACCAGAAAAAATAATTATTTGAAAGATTGGAATTCGCCAGCTTCCAGTTTCTTTTTTTGCTACAGCAATGGTTGACAAACATTGCATCGCGAAAACAAAAAATATGATTAAACCTAAAATTGTTGCCGGCGTAAATAATTTTTGATCTGTGCCCTCAATTTTTGCATTACGCATAGAATTTAATAAAGATTGCTGAATTGTTTCTTCATCGCCGCTTACTTTAAAAATTACTGCTAATGCACTTACAAATACTTCTCTAGCAACAAAAGCAGAAATTAATGAAACCCCAATTCGCCAATCCATTCCTAATGGCGCCATAATTGGCTCAATTTTTTTCCCAATGTATGATGCATAAGATGTTGAAATTCTTTCAACTTTTTGCGCTTCATAATATTCAACTTGAGTTAGGTTTGTATCTTCTATTTTAGGATTTGTATTAGGGAAGTATGTTAATCCCCATAAAATAAAAGAAAAGACTATTATTACTGGTCCGGCTTCTTTTAAATATTGTTTTGTACTTGAATATGAATTTCTAATTACTGATTTAATACGAGGCAACTTATAAGAAGGAAGTTCCAAAATAAACGAAGAATTATCTTCTTCACGTATTATGCTTTTTCTAAATTTATTTATTAGCGCAGCAATAACCACTGAACTTATCATGCTGAATAAGTAAATTAATGAAAGGACAATACCGCCAATCCAAGCTTTTTCAAGAGGCAATAAAAATGCAATGAGTAATGCATAAACGGGTAAACGCGCACTGCAGCTCATTAATGGAATTATGAAAATTGTCAATAACCTTTCTCTTCTGTTAGACATTGTTCTTGCCGCTAGAATCGCTGGAATTGCACATGCGTAACCGGAGAGCATTGGAACGAATGATCTGCCATTTAAACCAATTTTGGAGAGTGGTCTATCAATTAACATAGCTCCACGAGCCAAATAACCTGTATCTTCAAGGAATCCAAGAATTAAAAAAAGTATTACAATTTGAGGAACAAAAACTAGGACAGCACCTAAACTACTGATTATACCATCAGCCACTAAATCTCCAATCCAAGTATAACCAATTTTTTCAATTGCAAAATTAGCTAAGCTTGCAAATGATTCATCTACAAATTCCATTAAAGGAAGTGCGAGATAAAATATTGATGTAAATACTAATCCCATCAAAATGAAGAAAATTAAAATGCCCAAATATTTATGTAAAAATATTCCGTCAAGTTTTAGAGTTAAATTGTCTGGTTTGTTTCGACTAAAAGAATTCAGCACATTTAAACTTTTATTGGCTTTCTCAAGATCAGCCTGCTTTAATTTTGGATTAATTACTGATTTTTCTATTTCTTCAATTTTTTTATAATTGTTTAATAAAATTTGCGAATCACCATTTTCATCAATTCGTATTGGTTTTTCACTTAACTCTTGTTTTTCTTTTTTAAGAATAGTAGAAATATTTTGGACTAGATTATTTATGCCATTGCCATGTCTTCCATCAACTTCAACAACATCACACTTAAGTTCTTTTTTTAAATTTTGTATTGATATTTCATAACCTTTTCGATTTAAAATATCAACCATAGTTACAACAACTATTAATCTAAAATGTGAACGTATTAATTGATCAACTAATAATAAATGTCGAGAAAGCTGACTAGCATCTACAGTTGCAATTATAAGATCTGGAATTCCAAATTTAGGGTGATTATAAAGAGCATCAATTGTTACTTGTTCATCGGGTGAGTTTGGAATTAAACTTATAATTCCGGGGGAATCTAATAAAGTAGCATTTATGTTAAATTGTTTTTGAAAATATGTAGCATTATATTCAACAGTAGATCCTGGATAATTTACAGTTTTGTAATTTTTTCCGCTAAGTAAGTTTAACAGCGTTGTTTTTCCTGAATTGGGCGGGCCAACAAGTGTTACAACTGGTAAAGTTGAGTTGAACTCGGTCATAATATTCTAATAGATTCAGCCTCATTTTTACGAATAGCAATCATTGTTCCTCTTAAAGCAAATGCAAGGGGATCATTAAAAAAAGATTTATTTACTAACTCAATTTCTTGACCTGGTGTAAAACCAATTTCTATAATTCTCCTAAAAGAAGGGTGATTTTGATCTATACTATCTATTATTGCTTTTTCGCCAAAATTTAAATTTGCTGCAGTTTTCATTTCAAAAAATAAAGATTTTAAAGTATTATTTAGATTTAGTCTATATAAAATTAGGTAGCTTAATGTATATTGTCAAGATAAAAATAAGGAGCAAAATATCCTTTAATATTGAATAATTAATAATTAGCCTCATCAAAAAATATTTTAGATTTAATAAAAGACTTTGTACTTTAAATAATGCAAAAGCCAATTTTAATTGATTTAGATGGTGTTTTAAGAATTGGAAATGAACCAGTTAAGGATTTAATCCAATTTATTGACTTTCTAAACAAATCAAATGGAAAATGCTGCATTTTAAGTAATTCATCGCTAAGTACTTCTCATGATGTTTATGATTTCTTTAAAGAGAATTCTATTAATATCAATTTCCCAATTATTACAGCAGTTGATGCTGCAGCAGATTATGTTAAAGAGAAATACAAAAAAGTCGCCATTTATTTATCAGAAAATGTTTTAGCAAATTTTACAGATATTTTAGAATTTGAAAACCCAGAAGCAGTTCTAATTGGTGATATTGGAAATCTTTGGAATTATAAACTTATGCAAACAATTTTTGAATATATTCAAAATGGGGCTGATTTAGTTGCAATTCATAAAAATAAATATTGGAGCAATCCACCTTATGGAATCCAATTAGATGCAGGTCCATTTATTCATGCAATTGAATATGCTGCGTCAAAAAATGCAGCTTTAATTGGTAAGCCGTCTCCAATTTATTTTCAATCAGCGTTAACTAGAATTAATTGCCAAATAACAGATTCATTTATAATGATTGGAGATGATTTAGAATCAGATATAAAGGGGGCAAAGCAATTAAATGCAGAAACTATATTGGTTTTAACGGGGAAAACAAAGCCTCCAATCTCATCAGAACATATCAAAAACATAGATTACCAAGCAAATTCTTTGATTGATGTAATTTCAATTTTAAAAAATTTATGAATTAATATGGAAAAATTTCTAAGACACCCTAAAATCTTGAATCGGCATAAATCTGCATTATTAATTATTGACATTCAAGAAAGAATAATTAATGTTATGCAGAATCATACTCAATTAGTTGAAAACATTATTAAACTAATCAAAGGGTTTAAGATCTTAAATATTCCAATTTTTTATACTGAACAATATCCCAAGGGACTTGGACCCACAGTAAAACAAATTAAGAATGAACTAAATGGAGATGCAGTTAAGAAATTAACGTTTAGTTGTTCAGGAGCAGATAATCTATTTGAAAGGTTAAAAAATAATAATATTGAACAAATTATAGTTTGTGGGGTAGAATCTCATGTTTGTGTTCAACAGACAGTTTTTGATTTACTAATAAACAATTTTCAAGTAAATCTTGCTGTAAATGCTGTTTCCTCTAGATTTAAAGTAGATTATGAGACAGCAATTAAAAGAATGGAAAAACATGGTGCAGAAATAACGACAGTAGAATCAATTTTATTTGAATTATTGGAAGTATGCGGGACTCCAGAATTCAAAGGAGTTTCTTCTCTGATTAAGTAATTATACCGAAAATCATATCCAAATATCAACTTTTGTAATTTGATCTCGATAGTGTAATGTTAATAATTATTCCATTATTGGGGGAAAAATGCAATTTATTAAGATATTAGTTTTATTTTTAATTATTTCTATATCTTCATCAACTCAAGGTTTATCTAATAGCCATATATTAACTGACTTACAAGGTACAGAATATTTAGCATTTGCCGATCAAATGCCTGAACCTGTAGGGGGTTTACCTGAAATCTACAAGATGATTCAATATCCAGAAATCGCAAAAAGAGCTGGTGTACAAGGTAAAGTATATGTAATGGCTTTTATTAATGAAGAAGGCGGAGTTGATGATGTTAAAGTTATTAAAGGTATTGGTGCCGGTTGCGATGAAGCTACAGTAGAAGCTGTTAAAAAAGCAAAATTTGTACCCGCTCAATCTGGCGGAAAGCCTGCAAAAGTAAAAATGTCAATGCAATTTCAATTTCAGTTAAAGTAAACATAATAGCGGTGAATTATGGAAAAATTTAAAAATCTGAAATTTGTTCGCAAAATTCAGTTTGGATTTTTTATTCTAGGAACAATATCGGCTTTAATTGCCCTTTCAAATATTGTTCAAAATAATAAGATGAGTAACTCTAAAAATGCTTTATATACAGAATTTATAAATCCAAAGGAGCATTTAGAAGAAGTTTATGCAGAATTCCAAAAAATTCAATTTATCATGTTAAAGTTTTCAATAGCTGAGTTTTCTGAGAATTTTAAGGACAATGTTACAGCATATAATTATCACAAAGATAAAATTGATGAAATTATTGATTCTCTTGCAGCACACAATTTCAATTCAGAAATTCTTACAAAAATAGAAGTAGTAAAAGGAATTTGGGGAGAATATAAATTTTTAGTTGCTGATGGAATTATTAGTGCTTCAGCATCTCAAAGTTATGATATGGCTGCAATTATTGCCACCACATCCGGTGAAGAAGTCGGTAGTAAAATTATTGCAGAATTTGATGATATAGTTGCACAATTAAAAATTAAATCGCAAAAACTTAACAGCGATTTCCAAAATGCTGCAAACGATGCTTTAGTTTACTTAATTATTGGAATGGCAATAGGAACTCTTTTCTTCTTATTAAGTGTATTTTATTTAGCTCCTAAAATCAGTAAACCAATAAATTCTATTGTAAATATTTTAAATGAGTTTTCATTAGGTAATTTTGATGTAGAAATTAAATGTGAAAGCGGCGATGAATTTGGCAGTCTGTTAAAAATGGCGGATAAATTTAAGAACGCTCAACTTGAGAAAATTGAAGCTGCACAAAAAATTGCACAAGGAAGTCTTGAAAGAGTTCAAGAGGCATCAGATAAAGATAAACTAGCACAAACATTTAACCAAGAAGTTACAACTTTAGAAAATCTTCTAAGTGAAATTGATAAATTAATCAAAGCAAATGAAAAAGGTGATTTATCATTTACATTGGATCCATCAAAATTTTCTGGCGGTTGGGCAAATATTCTTGAAGGTTTGAATAAATTAAGAAGATTTACTTTAGAACCAATTGATGAAGCAAGCAGTATTCTTGGATTAATGGCATCCGGTGATTTTAGAGCAAAGATGGTTGGTGAATATAAAGGCGATTATGAAAAGATGAAAAATGATGTAAATAAGGTGGCGGTTTCACTAAATGAGATTATAAGCAAAGTTAAACAAAGTACCGATGAATTAGCTTCGTCAGCTGAACAGATTTCTGGAAGTACTGTTGAAATGGCAGCTGGGGCAAGTGAACAAAGTGCACAAACCTATGAAATTGTGACTTCAATTGAAGAGATGTCTAATACAATTACAGATAGTACAAAAAATGCTCATTTAGCGGCTTCCAAAGCTCAAGAGGCTGGTGATAAAGCTAGAAATGGCGGTAAAGTTGTTGAGCAGACAATTGAAGGAATTAACAGAATTGCCGATGTTGTTATTACTAGTGCGAATACAATTGAAGAATTAGGTAAATCGAGTGATCAAATTGGTGAAATCATTCAAGTAATTAATGAAATTGCTGACCAGACAAACTTGTTAGCACTAAATGCTGCAATTGAAGCTGCTAGAGCTGGCGAACATGGTCGTGGTTTTGCTGTTGTTGCCGATGAAGTAAGAAAATTAGCAGAAAGAACAACTGGTGCAACAAATGAAATTACTACAATGATTCAGAGAATTCAGGAAGATACAATTGGAGCTGTTCAAGCTATTGAAAAAGGGAAGCAGGAAGTTGAAAAAGGAAAAACTTTAGCTGGTGATGCAGGTAATGCATTATCTGAGATTATATTCAATACTGATGAAGTGACTAATTTAATTAATCAACTTGCAGCTGCAAGTGAAGAACAAAATGCTACAAGCAAGCAAATTACATCAAATTTAGAAATGATTAGCAATGTTACTCAACAATCAACTGAAAATACAGAGCAAATAACAAGAGCTGCTGAAAACTTGAATAAGTTGACAGAAAATCTGCAGATAGTTGTAAATCAATTTAAACTTGATGCAACCTCAGCATTTGCAAAAAGTACAGCAGTAAACAAAACGAAAAAAGAAGTTAAATATTCAAAAATTCCTGCATGAAAAATGTAGAATATATGGTTAGTTAAAATCCGGCTTATGCCGGATTTTTTTATTGATCTCTAATATCTTGTTTTGGAGGATAGGTTTTTACATTTTTTTCTAAAAGCATTTCACTTACAATTCTTGGTACAAAGTCACTAACATCGCTATCAAACTGAGCTAAATTACGAATAATTGTTGAGTTTAAATATGTATATTTTTCATGCGGCATAAGAAAAATTGTTCTTAAATTTTCATCTAGTTTTCTGTTCATAAGCGCCATCTGAAATTCATATTCAAAATCACTTACAGCTCTTAAGCCTCTTATTATACCAACTGCTCCAACTTCTTTTGCATGATCAACAACAAGACCTTGAAAAGAATCAACAAAAACATTGGGGTATTGTTTTAAACTTTCTCTAAGCATAATTAATCTATCTTCAACGGTAAACATTGGAGATTTTACCGGATTTCTTGCAACAGTTACAACAACTTTATCAAATAAGTCAATTGCACGCTCAATAACATCAATATGTCCGTTTGTTACTGGATCAAAAGTTCCAGGATATATTACGGTTTTCATATTATCCTTTCAATTTGATTTACATTGCTAAACTAAGAAAAATTAAATTCATAAATAAGGCTGTCGCCCAATTTTTTTATTGGTTCAATTTTAAAGTTTTTTATATCCTCATCTTTTGTCTGAATTGATCTTTCAATTATAATTGTTCCGTTTTCATGTACAAATTTATTCTCAATAAGATTATTAAGAACCTTATAAATATCATCTTTAAAAAATGGGGGATCTGCTATTATTAAATCATATTGTGGCAAATTTTTTAATGAAGAAAATTTAATACAAGACATTTTAAATACTTTTGTTTCTTCTTTTACCTTTAATGATTCTATGTTGTCAATTAGATTTTTATATATCTGAAAGTTTTGCTCAACAAAATGAACTTCTAAAGCTCCTCGGCTTAAAGCTTCAAATCCTAAGGAACCAGAACCCGCATATAAATCACAGACTAAAGATTCATCGAAATCTATTTTATTTTCTAAATAATTAAAAATAGCTTCTTTGTTTTTATCCGTTGTTGGTCTTACCAGTTTTGATTTTGGGACTTTAATTATTCTGCCCCCAAATTTTCCGGCTATTATTCTCATCAGATTAGTCTTAAAGCAATAGAAGCGGCAGCAGCAAATTTTTCGGGATTTTCAGTAATTGATTTATTATTAAGATCTTGAGGAAATACAATTTCTTCAAAGGGATTTATTTTATTTAATTTCAGCTTCAGTAAATCTGCTAATGAATTTTTTAATTCATTTGTTGATGAAGTACCAAAAACAAATAATTGTTCAATAGAATTTTTTACTATTTCCCTTGAATTAATTTCTTCTTGTAATAACTCAATTAACTGAGGTATTTCGGCAACGTTTTTATATTTACTATGCTTTTCAAATAATAGATTTTTATTGGCAAATAAAAAGCAAGATATTCTATTTTGCTCAACATAAATACTTAATAATGTAGAATTTGATTCTTTATTTAAAAATAAATTTGCTGATGATACATGAGCATTATCAATATTTTTTAATTGTAAATTATTTCGTACACAAAATTTGTGAATCCTTTTTAAGTTCTCTGTCCGGATACTAAATACTAAAACTCTTTTAACGGTTTGAAAGTTTAAAGAATCTAAAACAATTTTTTGAAATGTAAAATTATTACTTTTTTCTTCAGGAAATAATTTAGATAATTCCCATTTTATATAATCATTTAAATCGCTTTTAGTAAGGTTTTTATCAACTGGAATTTCAAAAACATAAAAATAATTTGTTGGTAAGGTAAAAGAAATTTTTGTCGATATTAGAGGATTTCTTAGAACTATTTCGTTAAAGGCATTCTGGAGAATGTGGATGTATTTTGCTTCCTTAGTATTTTCGAAAATTGATTCTTCGAAAAATTCCTCATCAGCATTCTCCAGAAATAATTTATTTTCTTTTTTAACTATCTCAACTAACTGTATTTTATCTTCAGTTAAATTTACTCCAACTTGATTAGTTAAAAAAGTCATTCAAGTTTTATTCCCAACTGGCTGTGTTTTTAAGTGATTGGCTCTTTAGGTCGCCAATTGAACCATATCCATCAGGACATTCAACATAATATAAAGATCCAATTACAGTATTTGTATCAACTCTTACAATTTTACCGCGCATGTTAATTACAGTATCAATTGTAGTTGTAGTATCAACTTGAACAATATATGGTGAATGTGTTTTTGGAGAGAAAAATAATGAATCTGCATTAAATTCACCTGTTGTCAATTCCTTAAATGGATTAGTGGAACGATTTGTTAAAGTATCAATTCCAGTCATTAAATTTTGAACATTAGTATCAGTTTTAATAAATGAAATTAGCATTTCAAGATTATCGGTATATTGTTTATTTTGTTTTTCCCACAAAATTTCAGCTTGACGTATATTATCCATTCTAAGATGTGATTCGCTTTTATAATAATTTTCTTTTTGCATATAATCGGTTGGATCAATAATTGCAACTCGAACTAGGATATAAACTAGAATTGCAATAACAACATATAATGCTGCGTGTATATACCATGGTTCACTCTTTTTAATCATTTTTCCTCCAGAGGTTAGGAACTTTTAATTTTCTAAATATAAAAACTTTTTAATATTATTTAATTTTTTTTGACCAATTCCTTTTACTTCAGTTAATTCGCTCAGAGACTTAAAACCATTTTTTATATTTCTTAGCGAAATTATTTTTTCTGCCGTCTTAGGACCAATTCCAGGCAGCAAAACTAATATACTTTTTTCAGCAGTATTAATATTAATACTATGTTCTTTTAAATAATTACTAGTTTGCTTTTTACCATCTAATTTATTGTTACTAAAATCATAAAGTTCTGCTTCAGAATCAACTCTTTTTTCTGACTTTTTAATTTGAATATCTTCACTATTTTTTGATTTTATTATAGCATTAAATAGGCTATCGTGAAAATTATATTCAAATTTTTGATTTTTTTCATCTGAAATATGAATTTTTGAAATTCTTGCAAAAATGCCAAATACCAAAATGGAAAGAACAAATAAAATAGATTTAATTTCCGTTTGGGTTAATCCAAATTTTTGGGAAATAATATTTAATATATTTTTCAAATTCTGTTAAGAATTTATTATTTATTAAATGAACTTTCCCCTAAAAGCTCAAAAATTAATTATCTATTTGGTTTACCAACATTAGGTGTATTGCCCAATTCTTTAAGTAAATCTTTTTCTTTTGAATTTACTTTATCTGGAACGTGAATATTAATTCTAACTAATTGATCACCCGAACCATGCTGATTCAAATGCTGAATTCCTTTTCCGCGCATTTTTAAAAATTTACCATGCTGAGTTCCTGGTTCAATTTTTAAACTTGCTCTACCATTAATTGTTGGAACTTCAACAGAAGTGCCTAATACAATTTCAGGATAACTTAAAAATAAATCGTAAATTAAATCATCTCCTTCACGAGTAAAATAAGGATGTTCAATTTCCTGAAATACAACAATAATATCCCCAGATGGTCCACCGTTTTTTCCAGCATTTCCTTCGCCTCTCATTGTCATATAACTATTATTTGTTACTCCGGCCGGCACATTAATTTTTATTTTTGAATCATTGAAAATTCTGCCATCTCCTGAACATGTGCGGCATGGATCTGATATAATTTTCCCTGTTCCTCTGCAATTGCTGCAAACTGAAATATTTACAAATTGTCCAAAAATTGATCTGGAAACTTCTCTAACTTCTCCGGAACCATTACAAACACTGCAAGATTTAAAGCCTGAACTGCTGTTTGCTCCTGAACCCTTGCAATCACTGCATTTTTCATGTTTTTTAATTTTAATAGTTTTTGATGTACCGGCGGCAATTTCTTCTAAAGTTAACTTAAGTGTTACTTTTAGATCTGAGCCTGGAGTTCCAGTTTGTGCTTGACGAGATCTTGATGTTGAACCGCCACTAAATAAATCGTCAAAAATTGAGGATCCGCCAAATCCACCTCCAAAAATGTCTGAGAAATGACTGAATATATCATTGACATTTTGATAGCTATGAAAATCTTGACCGCCTCTTAAACCGTTATGTCCAAATCTATCATATTTTGATCTTTTATCAGAGTTGCTTAAAACTTCGTAAGCTTCAGCAGCTTCTTTAAATTTTTCTTCTGCTTCTTTATTATCAGGATTTTTATCTGGATGATATTGAATAGCTAATTTTCTATAAGCTTTTTTAATTTCATCTGAAGTTGCACTTTTAGAAACACCTAAAATTTCGTAATAGTCTCTTTTACTCATTTATATTTATCCTATTCTTCATTGCCGTTATTTTGATCACTATTTTCTTCAACTGGTTTTTCAATTTCTTGACTAACAATAACTTTTGCGTGTTTAATTACTTTATCTTTATAAGTATAACCAGCTTCAATTTCTTCTAAAACAGTATTTCCAGGAACATCATTTGATGGCTGCTGCATTAGTGCTTCATGGTATTCAACGTCAAATTCTTTACCTTTTACTTCAAGCTTTTTAACACCTTGGTCATCTAAAGTTTTAGTGAATTTATCATAAACTAACTTTAATCCTTCAATTAAGGATTCTGTTTTATTATCATCTGCATGTGCAAGCGATCTTCCCAAATCATCATAAACTGGTAGAATTTTTAGTATGAATGATTCTGCAGCATATTTTAATAAATTAAGCTGATCATTTTCAGTTCTTCTTTTATAATTTTCAAATTCAGCCGCTTTTCTCAACAATGAATCTTGGAGACTTCTTACTTTTTCTTCTAATTCACTAATTTGCTCTGAATTGTCTTCTTCAGTTTCGTTTTCAGTCTCGTCAATTTTCTTTTCTACATCTTGAGAATTTTCTGTATTTGGTTCATCTGTTTTACTTTCTTTATTTTTTTCTTCATTTGAATCATTTATTTCAATTTCTTTTTCTTCCATATTTTTATCTTTATTACTGCTCATTAAATATTCCCTAATTTATTTTTTAATAAAAACTTTTGATAGAACTTCGGCCATTTGAACAACAGATGCAATTTCATGTGCATATGTCATTCGTTTTGGGCCTATAATTCCAATACTGCCCATTATTTGGCCAACTTTATATTCTTTAACAATTACACTGTAATCATTTAATTTTTCTTCATTACTTTCACTTCCAATAGTTATTGATAATTCTCCTTGCGTTTTGCTTGTTGCTTCATCAATAACATGAATAATTATATCTTTATCTTCAATTAGTTCAATAATACTATTTATTTTTTTTGGATCTGTAAATTCAGGTTGATTTAATAAATTTTTTGCTCCCGTAATAATTGATGCATCATTTGTTTTTACATCATTAAATATATCGCTTACAGATTCTAAAAATACTCTTATTACCGGTTTAAGATCTTTATTAGATATACTTTTTACTCTTTCGTTAATGGAATTTTTTATTTCTTTAAAAGTTAAGCCGGCTAATCTTTCATTTAATAATCTCTGTATTGTTGATAAATTCTTTTTATCAAATCCAGCCTCAACTTCTAAAGTAATTGTTCTTATCATTCCGGATTTAATTGAAACAACCACAAGCAATCGTGATCTTGAAATAGAGACCAATTGCAGTTTTTCTAAAATCGCATTCCCAAGTTTTGGATAACTTACATAAGCTAACTGACTTGTTAAGCTGCTTAAAATACTTGATGTTATTTTTAAAATTTCATCTGTTTCTGAATTTAGATTATCAAAGTGCGACTCAATAAAGTCAACTTCATCCGGACTAAGTTGTGGCGTTTCCATTAAAGAATTAACATAAAATCTATATCCTAAATCAGTCGGAACTCTGCCGGCAGATGTATGAGGATGACCTAAAAATCCGGAATCTTCTAAATCAGACATAACATTCCTAACCGTTGCAGGAGAGTATCCAATTTGGTATTTTTTAGAAAGATTTCTTGAGCCAACAGGATTTGCAGTTAAAATAAACTGATGGATCACATATCTTAATATTGATTTTTCTCTATCTGTTAATTCTTTAGTAAACATTTTGAATTTTTTAACTAACCTTATTTAAACCAATAAATTTACCAAAAATCCCAAAAAAATTCACTTATTTACATTAAATTAGTAGCTTACAATAATAATTTATTAGGAATCATTTAACAGGAAAATTATTGTTTTGTTTCAATTAAGAATAAACTCAAAATAAACTACACAAAGTAAGGATTAATGAGATTGGAAAATAGTTATAAAGATTCAGGGGTTGATATAGAAGCAGGAGATGCAACTGTTGATAAAATAAAGGATTTAGTAAAATCAACATTTAATAAAAATGTACTAACTGGAATTGGTCATTTTGGTGCTTTTTTTGAACTAGATTTAAAAGAACATAAAAATCCGGTATTAGTATCAAGCGTTGATGGGGTTGGTACTAAATTAAAAGTTGCAATTGATTCGGGAATCCATGATACAGTTGGGCAAGATCTTGTAAATCATTGCATAAATGATATTGCTGTTTGCGGTGCAAAACCTTTATATTTTATGGACTATATGGCATTCGGAAAATTAGAACCGAATATTGCATCCAACATTGTTAGCGGATTTGCTAAAGCTTGTAAAGAAAACGGAGTTGCTTTAATAGGTGGAGAAACTGCTGAAATGCCCGGTCTTTATCAGCTAAAAGATTATGATCTTTCCGGTACCATTGTTGGAGTTGTTGATAAAACAAAAATTATTGACGGCTGTAAAATTAGAAAAGGAAATATTTTAGTAGGTTTTAAATCTAACGGATTGCACACAAATGGATATTCATTGGCAAGGAAAGTTTTACTTAATAAATTTAATCTTGATGAAAATATTTCTGAGATTAATTCAGACTTGAAAACAGAATTACTAAAAGTTCATAAATCATATTTGGAACTTATACAATCATTAATAGCAAAAATTGAGATAAATGCGTTTTCACATATCACAGGCGGTGGAATTGTTGGTAATACTAAACGTGTTGTTCCAGATGGATTAAAAATAGAAATTGATTGGTCGACTTGGGAAGTTCCACCTATTTTTAAGTTAATAAAAAATGTTGGAAATATTTCAGATAACGAAATGCGAAAAGTTTTTAACATGGGTATTGGTTTAATAGCTGTAATAGATGAAGTAAATTTAGATCAGGTAAGAAATATATCAGCTTCATTGAATGAAGAACCAATAATTTTAGGAAATATTGTATAGATAATATTCTAAAGAGAAATGGAGTAAGTTCTTATGTTCATTGATACACATGCACATTTATTTTATCCAAATTTTAATGGAGAAGTTGAACAAGTAATTGAACGGGCAAAAAATGCCGGAGTAAAATATATTATTGTTCCGGGTACAGATTTGCCTACATCTAAAAAAGCAATTGAACTTGCAGAAGAATATCCTCAAGTATATGCTGCAGTTGGAGTTCATCCGCATGATACAACTGAATGGAAAGATTCATTTATTGATACACTTGAAGAGTTTTCAAAACACCCGAAAGTAGTTGCAATTGGTGAAATTGGTTTAGATTATTATTATGATTTTTCGCCAAAAGATATTCAGCAGAAAGCTTTAAGGGCACAAATTGATTTAGCTATAAAAGTTGATTTGCCAATTATTGTTCATAATAGAGAATCTAATGATGACATTATGAATGTTATTCGCGAATATAGCAATACAAATTTACGGGCACAATTTCACTGTTTTGCCGGAAGTATAAAAGATGCCAAAGAATTAACTGATATGGGACATTATATTTCGTTTACCGGAAACATTACTTTCAAAAAAACTGAAAGTATAAGAGAAATTTTAAAAGGTGTTGGCATAGATAAAATGCTGTTGGAAACTGATTCACCGTTTATGACTCCGGTACCTTATAGAGGTCAAAGAAATGAACCAAGTTACGTGCTTCATAATGCTGAAAAAATTGCTGAAATACATAATCTTAGTTTGGAAGATGTTCAAAGAATTACAAATTATAATGTTTACAAATTGTTTGGAATTGGTGAAAAAGGAGAGCTTAAATTTGTTTACAAAATTGGTGATTCTTTATATATAAACGTAACTAATAGATGTAATGCTGATTGTATTTTTTGCGATAGAAAAGGCGAAGCAGTTATTCATGGCTATAATCTTAAAATGAAAAAATCGGAAGAGCCTGAAGCTGAAGTTTACATTAAACAAATTGGTGATCCAAAAAAATATAAGGAAATTGTATTTTGCGGATACGGTGAACCTACAATAAGGTGGGATGTTGTTAAAGAAATTTCAAGATATGTTAAAGAAAATGGTGGAAAAACTAGATTAAATACAGATGGACATGGAAATCATATCAATAAAAAAGATATTACACCTGAGTTAGACGGATTGATTGATGTTGTTTCAATAAGTTTGAATTCAACCGATCCAAATCAATATGCTGAATTAATGAAAGTTTCACCGGAGTTGCATGCAGAAATGATTGATTTTGCTAAGAAGGCAAACAAATATTCAAAAGTCGTAATGTCTATTGTCGGCTTAGATGAAGTTGATAGTAAAAAAGCTAAAGATTTTGTAATAAACGAATTAGGAACTGAATTTAGAGAGAGAGCTTATTTTTAATGAAAAATTATTTTTTTGTAATCTCGATTTTATTATTTCAAATATCACTTTACGCACAGGATTACAATTCTGAAATAGTTAATGAAATAAACAAAATTCTTGAAGATGAATACTTTGAATCTACTTCATTTTCAGTAAGTATATTTGATTTAACCGACAATAAAAATCTTTACGAAAAAAATCAGAAATTATTGTTACATCCAGCTTCAAACATGAAGGTATTAACGAGTGCGGCAGGATTAGAATATCTTGGAGCAGATTATACTTTTAATACATCGGTTCATCATACCGGAATAATAATGGACTCTGTCTGCTATGGAGATATTTTTATTTCAGGTGGCTTCGATCCCGATTTCACTTCCAAAGATTTAGATACTTTGGTTTTTGCATTAAAAGAATTTGGAATTAATGAGATCAGAGGAAATGTCTACGGAGATATTTCTAATATGGACTCATTGTTTTGGGGAAACGGATGGATGTGGGATGATGATCCTTCATCTGACTTTCCTTATATGACGCCGTTAATTATAAATGATGCATGTATTGAAATTGCTTATGAAGCTGGCTTAATTGGAAAACCGGTTCATTTTAATTTAATTCCTCAAACTGATTTTTTTGATATTACAAACACAGCAATAACGACAAAAGAAGATACTTCCGATTTTGAAATTACACGAGATTGGCTTCATAGGGGAAATGAAATTTTTATAAAAGGTGATCTTTCCTATAGATCAAGACCTGATACAGTCAAAATTAATATTGTTAATCCGGAATATTATTTTTTGTTTTTACTAAAAGAAAAATTAGAAGCAAACTCTGTAAAGTTTTTGGGAAGATTAGACACTCTTACTTTACCTGAATATTCAAAAATTATTTATGAGAAAAAAAGGAAGTATGCAGATATCATCGATAATCTTAATAAGGAAAGCGACAATTTAAGTGCGGAAATGACTTTACGAGCTTTAGCATTAAAAAATTTTGGCAAACCAGCATCAGCTGAAAACGGAATTGATATGATTGATAGTTTAATTAGAAAAACTAATCTGAATTATAAAAATTATAAAATGGTTGATGGTTCCGGTATTTCGCATTATAACCTGGTTTCTTCAGAATTATTGGTTGAAGTACTAAAATATATGTTTTTTAAATCTCCTCAGAATTATGAAATGCTGAAAAATTCATTTCCAATTGCCGGTATTGATGGAACGCTTGAAAACAGAATGAAAAAATCTAAAGCATATAGAAATGTTAGAGCAAAAACCGGAACTTTAAGTGGAGTTAGTACTTTATCAGGTTATCTTAAAAGTGCAAATAATCATGATATTGCTTTTTCGATATTTTTCCAAAATTTTAAGGGAAGTGCCAGAGTTGCAAGAAATTATCAGGATAGAATCTGTAAGTTTTTATCTGATATGAAAATTAGAAACTAAAAAATTATGAAAAATTATAAAGAATATACAATTTCATCAGAACCATTTAATGTTGATTTATTAAGCGGAATTTTGTGGGAATTGGAAATTTTAGGTCTAAATGAATTTGATAACTTTCTGACTATTTTCGTTTACGAAGATTCAGATATTACTCAAGATATAATAAAAGAAAAATTAAAAAGTTTAGTTGTTGAGAAACTAATTGATTCTTACTTAATAACAGAAAAAACTTTAGAAAGTAAGAATTGGAATGAAGAATATGAAAAGAATATCAATGTAATTGAAGTTTCAGACAAAATTATTATTAGACCTACTTTTAAATCCTACAAATCAAAAGAGAATCAAATTGAAGTATTGATTGATCCCAAAATGTCATTCGGAACTGGAGAACATCAAACAACAAAATTAATGCTCCAATTATTAGAAGAAAATATTAAAATTGGTAATACAGTACTTGATGTTGGAAGCGGTACTGCTGTTTTAGGAATTACTGCTTCAAAACTAGGTGCAAGTAAAGTTATAGCTGTTGATAATGATGAATGGTGTTACATAAACGGAAAAGAAAATGTAGAGAAAAACTCAGTAAATAATGTTGAGGTTTTGCTTGGAACTATTAATGATGTTAATGAATCTGATTTTGATCTAATTTTAGCAAATATAAATACACACATTTTAATTGAAATAAAACAAGAATTGTATAATAAACTAAATTCTTCTGGTTTATTAATTTTATCCGGAATATTACACACAGATTTAGAAGAAATAAAAAGGCAGTTCGCCCAAATTGGATTAACTGCCTTATTCCATCGCCAACAAGATGAGTGGATTGGAATTATATTAAATAAAGCTTAAGCGGAAAGTTTTTCCAGCAGAGTTGCTAATTGTTTCATCTCTGCATCAGAAATTTTCTTTGAAAATTCGTTTAAGCCTCTAACATGCTCTGGATAGATTTTATCAAGCTTTTGTTTACCTTTCGGTGTTAATTCAGCATTGATAACCCTTCTGTCTGATTTAGAATGAACTCTTCTTACGAGATCTTCTTTTTCCAGATTATCCATTACACATGTTATGTTTGCTCCAGTAACCATTAATTCATCACTGATTTTCTTTAATGGAATAGAGCCTTTCCTCATAAGAACATCTAAAACTCCAAATTGCGGAGTTGTTAGTTTTTCAGTTCCTAGATGTTTTGCATGTACTTTTTTCAACTTATCGTGAGCCTTAGCTACTAAGTTGTATAAGTCAAGTACTTGCTCTTCTTTTTTTTGTTTTGCCACGGGACCCCCCTAGGTTTTATGAGTGGGAAAAGTACTTAATTGTTTTTTCTGTAATTTATAATCAGGCATTATTTCACCTACTAAATTCCAAAATTTATGTGAATGATTCATCTCTTGCAAATGACATAATTCATGAATTATCACATAATCTATAACTTTATAGTTAAAATACATCAATTTCAAATTAAAAGACAAGTTTTTTTTAATTGAACAACTTCCCCATCTGGAAGTTAAATTTTTTATTTTTATCGAATTAAACTTAAAATTATGTTTTTGAGCAAACTCTTCAGCTTTTTTCGGAATATACTCCTTTGCTTTTAATCTTAACCATTTAATATATAAATCTTCTAATTCAGTAGAATTTTTATTTGTTTCAATTATTAAATTATTGTTAGACAAAATATAATTAAAATTTTTAATATTAGCATTATTTTGCACAAAAATGTCAATTTTATTCCCTAAGTAATAAAAATCATTTTTTTGTTGATCTATTTTTTTTAATTTTTCTTTAATCCAATCAATATTACTGTTTACAAAATATTTAGCTTCAAAATATGGTGTAAAATATGGAAGAGATATTTTTACAATCCCAGAATTTTCAACTCTAACGCTAATTTTTTTTGAATTTTTACGCTTTTGATATTCACACTTAATATTATTGCCGTTATTTTCAATATATTGTACTTTCATTTTATCTAATTATATGTTGAATGCTCATAAAATTAAAATTATATTACAAACTTTAAAACATAAATTTTCTTAAATACTTTTGTGCATTTAAATAAAACTACTATAGCTGAAGAATTTAATAAATTTTTAAATTCAATAATTGATTTACCAAAATCTGAAGAAAATCTAATTGTTGCCAGCTTTTCATTTGAAATTTCATCAATTGAAATTATTAAACTAATAACTTCAAACTTAGTTAAAAACAATGACTTTTTTTATTGGAAAATAACTAATGAAAAATTGGAATTTTTAGCTTGCTGTCCTCTCTTAAGTTTTAATGAGTTTGGTGAAGAAAGACTAACAAAAACACATAATAAAATTCATTCAATAGAAAAAACGTTCAAATCAAATTGGAATGACAACAATTTAACTGATATTCCTTTAGTTGTTGGTGGAATGAAATTTTCACCTGATCAAACCAGCAATATTTGGGAAGATTTTAGTGATTCTGACTGGTTTATTCCAAAATTTCTTTTTTTTAATCAAAAAAACAAAACACATTTAATTTATAATTCTACTATTTCTGAAAATCACCAAAATGATTTAAATAAATTTTCTAATCTTCTTGAAGATCTTGAAACCTTATCATTTACTGAAAAATCAGAAAATGGAATTATTAATTCATTATACCCAATTGCCACAAATTCATATACAAGTTGGGCAAACATTGTAAATAAGGCACTTAAGAAAATTTCTAACGGATTACTTACTAAAGTTGTGCTTTCAAGAGAAGTGCGGTATAAACTTCAAAATGAAGCCAATATTGAAAACTATCTTTCATTTTTAGCTGAAAAATATCCTAAATGTTATACATTTGCATTTAGAAGGAATAAGTCAACATTTTTTGGTGCATCACCAGAAAAACTTGCAAGAATTTCAAAAGGTTGGATAGAAGTTGATGCTCTAGCTGGCTCAGCCCCCAGGGGAAAAGATAAAATTGAAGATGTTGAAATGGAAAATTTTTTATTACACAGCGAGAAAAATTTATTTGAGCAAAGAGCTGTGGTTTATTTTATACACAATTTGTTAATGAAAATTTCTGATGATATTATTTTTGAAGATGAGCCAATAATTAGAAAATTGCCTAACATTCAGCATTTATGGACAATAATTAGAGCAAAACTTAAAAGAGACACAA
Organism: Ignavibacteriales bacterium; assembly: GCA_020635275.1. Taxonomy (GTDB): domain Bacteria; phylum Bacteroidota; class Ignavibacteria; order Ignavibacteriales; family Melioribacteraceae. Next base: position 295,255 of record JACKAA010000001.1, on the reverse strand, counting down.
AACTTTTTGATGTTTTAATGCGGTTACATCCGACACCGGCAATTTGCGGAGATCCGTGGAAAATTGCTAAAAATTTTATTTTAGAAATGGAACCCCATGACAGAGGATTGTATTCTGGAAATATTGGCTGGTTTAATTTTAACGGCAGCGGAGAATTTGCTGTTGGAATAAGATCAGCAATTATTAAAGAAGATATGCTGCATGCTTATGCAGGCTGCGGCATTGTTGAAGGATCTGAAGCAAAAGCTGAATATGAGGAATCAGAAATAAAACTAAAACCAATCTTATCACTTTTCGTTAATGAAAAAGTATATCAACCGTAATTATTTTTGGTCAACATTATTTGTTGAAAAATTATTAAATTTTGGCGTCCAGCATGTTTGCATCTCTCCGGGCTCACGGAACACACCATTAACATTAGCTTTTGCTAATAATAAAAAATTTAAAAAGTATATTCATATTGATGAACGTGCAAGTGGATTTTTTGCCCTTGGCATTGCTAAGAAAATTCAAAATCCTGTTGTAATTGTTACTACTTCCGGAACTGCAGTTGCCGAACTTTATCCAGCAATTATTGAAGCTTACAATCAAAGAATTTCATTAATTATATGTTCAGCTGATAGACCTGCGTATTTGAGAAATACTGGGGCTAATCAAACAATTAACCAAGAAAATATTTTTCAAAATCATATAAGATATTTTTATGATTTTGGTCTTCCAAGTTTAGAAAAGAATGATTTAACAAACTTTTGTGCAAAAATTGATGAAGGAATTTCAACTGGAATTAAAATCAATAATGGACCAATTCATTTTAATTTCCCTTTTAAAAAACCTCTGGAACCAAAAACTTTTAGCGATGAGATAATTTACAGTATTAGAGATTTTGTAAAAGATAACACTAACCTTAACATTGAACATAATTTAATTTCCAGCCAATTAATTTATGTTTCTAATAAAATTAAGGGATCACAAAAAGTATCAATTTTTTGTGCTTGGGATAATTTTGAAAAAGAATTTTACAATGAACTTTTAAACTTTTCGATAAAAAATAATATTCCAATTTTTACTGATGGAACAAGTGATTTAAGATTTATAAAATCTCAAAATGAAAATATAATTGTAAATCATTCGGCATTTCTGCAAAACTTTACAGACGATGCTGAACTAATTCTTCAATTTGGAAATGCCCCAGCTTCTCAATCTGTTCTCAGATATTTGGAAGATACAAAAGCGAAAAAAATCCTAATTAATAAATTTGGGGATTTAAAAGATCCTTCCAAAAGTAAACCTCTGGTAGTTGAAAACGATCCAGTTCAATTTTTACAATTTTTAAAAACACAAAATTTTAATCCTGAAAATAAAATTGATTGGTTAAAAAAAGTAATTCAGCTTGATAAAAAATCTGAATTTATCAAAAACTCTTTTTTGCAAAAACCCAAAATTAATTTAGAACCATTTTGGCCGAATGAATTTTTAAAAGTAATTCCTAATAATTCAAATTTATTTATCAGCAACAGTTTACCAATTAGAGATTTTGATTATTTTGCTTCAAAGAAAAAGAGCAGCATTAAAGTATTTACAAATCGGGGTGCGAGCGGAATTGATGGAATTATTTCTACTGCATCCGGCATTGCTGCACAATCAAAAGAAAATACATTTTTAATTATTGGCGATTTGGCTTTTTATCACAACATTAGTGCACTTTCAACTTTGGCCGAAATAAACATTTCTCTAAAAATTATTCTGCTTAATAACAATGGCGGCGGAATTTTTAATATGCTTCCCGTAGCAAATGAAAAAAATAATTTTGAAGAATATTTTATCACTTCTCAAAATTTAGATTTTCAAAAAATTGTTAAAGCGTTTGGAGTTAAATATTATAACCCAAAATCTTGGCAAAGTTTTCAACAAAATCTTAATAGTGAATTAAAAAGTAAAAATAGTTGCGTAATTGAAATTAAAACCGATGCAAAAAAATCTGTTGAACTACGAAAAAAATATTGGTCGGAAATAGAGAAATTTTTAAATTCACCGAATGATATTAAAAATTTACAATCTTTCCATAAACATTGAATGTAATCCTCAAGCTCTAAAAAGTAAAACTCCAATATTATTTTTACATGGATTTACAGGAAATTTTAATGATTGGAAATTTGTTGAGAATAAATTGCCTGAAAATTTCACTCCAATTTTTATTGATTTAATTGGGCATGGAAAAACTTCTTCTCCAATTGATGTTAAAAATTATACTTCGGATTCTCAAATTGAATTGCTAAAAGAATTATTGGTAAAACTAAAAATTCAAGAATGTGTAATTGTTGGTTATTCAATGGGCGGCAGACTTGCTTTAGAATTTACTTTAAAATATCCAGAATTTGTTTCTGCTTTAATTTTAGAAAGCACTTCTTTTGGAATTGAAGATGAATCAGAAAGAAAAAGAAGAATTGAATCTGATGAAAAATTAGCTGAGCAAATTGAAAATTCAAATATATCTGATTTCATAAAATATTGGTATACTATTCCATTGTTCAATTCGCTAAAAAATTTACCAAAAGACAAATTTGAAAATCTTATAAAATCAAAAATAGCATCAAATAATAATACCGGACTCAAAAATTCTTTAATAGGATTTAGCACAGGAAGAATGCAAAATTTTTATTTATTTGCAAAAACCATTAATATAAAAACATTACTGATTGCTGGCGAGTTGGATGAAAAGTATAAAACAACATTATTGAGAGCCGATTATTTAATGCCAAATTCTAAATTAAAAATTGTTAATGACGCAGGACACAATGTTCACTTAGAAAAACCGGAAGAATTTCTTAAATTAATAAACGAATTTTTATTAAATATTTGAGATTATACATGAATTTTGAATGGAAAAAAGTAAAAGAATATAAAGATATCATTTATGAAAAAAATGAAGGTATTGCCAAAATTACAATTAACAGACCGGAAAAAAGAAATGCTTTTAGGCCCGAAACAGTTTTAGAAATGTATGAAGCATTTTCCGATTCTCGTGAAGATCCTGAAATAGGTGTAATTTTATTAACTGGATACGGACCTGCAAAAGATGGGAAATATGCTTTTTGTTCTGGCGGCGATCAAAAAATTCGCGGTGATCAAGGTTATGTAGGTGGAGATGGAGTTCCAAGACTAAATGTTTTAGATCTTCAAAAATTAATTAGAAGTATTTCTAAACCGGTTATAGCTTTGGTTGCAGGTTATGCAATTGGCGGCGGTCATGTATTGCATGTTGTGTGCGATTTAACAATTGCTGCAGATAATGCAATTTTTGGTCAAACTGGACCAAAAGTTGGAAGTTTTGACGGCGGTTTTGGATCAAGTTATTTAGCTAGAATTGTTGGTCAGAAAAAAGCTAGAGAAATTTGGTATTTATGTCGACAATATAATGCCGAAGAAGCAGAAAAAATGGGATTAGTAAATAAAGTTGTTCCGGTTGATAAATTAGAAGAAGAAGGAATTACTTGGGCAAAACAAATTTTAGAACATAGCCCGCTTGCAATCAGATTAATAAAATCTGCATTTAATGCTGAACTTGACGGACAAACCGGAATTCAGGAATTAGCAGGAAATGCAACACTGCTTTATTATATGAGTGAAGAAGCTCAAGAAGGTAAAAAAGCCTATAACGAAAAAAGAAAACCGGATTTTTCAAAATTTCCGAGAGTACCTTAAAGTATGACAGAAACATTAAAAGCCATTACAAAATTAGATACATGGATTTTAGCGAGTCGGCCAAAAACTTTACCGGCTGCTGTTGTTCCGGTTTTGATTGGGACATCAATAGTTTCGTTTGAAACAAAAGTTAATTTTCTTGCAGCTGCTGTTGCTTTAATTTGTGCCGTATTAATTCAAATTGGGACAAATTTTGTAAATGATTTATATGATTATTTATCAGGCGCAGATAATGAGGATAGAAAAGGTCCATTAAGAGTTTTGGCTTCAGGCTTAATTTCTGTTAATGAAATGAAACTTGCAATATTTTTAGTTTTCTTCACAACATTTATTTTAGGTTTATACTTAGTTTACATTTCAACTTGGATTACATTATTAATTGGATTGCTTTCAATATTTGCCGGAATTGCATATACGGCCGGTCCATATCCACTTGCCTATAATGGCTTAGGCGATGTTTTTGTTTTTCTTTTTTTTGGGATAGTTGGGACTGTTGGAACATATTATGTGCAAGTTGTTGAAGTTTCTACGTTGGCAATTTGGGCTTCAATTCCAGTTGGCGCATTAATTACAAATATTCTTGTTGTAAATAATTACAGAGATATTGATGAAGACAGGGAAGTAGGTAAAAATACTTTAGCTGTAAAAATGGGTAGAAAATTCACACGTTATCAATATTTAATTTTCATGATTTTATCATATCTTATTTTGTTTGTTGTTTACTTTACTTACAATCAAAGATTATTTGTTTTTCTTCCACTGCTAACTTTACCTTTGGCAATAAAATTAATTAAAATGATTTTTTCTTACAAAGGTCAGGAACTTAATAAAACTCTTGAATTAACTGCTAAACTTTCTGCTTTTTATGGATTTTTATTTGCCATTGGAATTCTAATTTGAAATTACGGAAGTCAAATTTCCTCAATTACAATTTAGTTTCATTTTGGAAATAATAAATGATTACTGCCTCAAATGAAAACCATTGGATTCTTGAACAAGATAAATTAATTGGTAACAATCCTTTTATAATCTACAATTCTGAAACTTTTACTTATCATCAAATTTTTAATTTCGCACAAAAAGCAGCAAATTATTTTAAGTCATATTCAATTAAAAAGAATGATCATGTCGCAATTTTAGCCGAGCACAATTTAGAATTTATTACGTCTGTTTTAGGACTTTGGTTAATTGGTGCGGTTCCAGTAATACTGAATAAAAAAAGTACAAAAGCAGAATTACAAAAATTTATTGAAATATCTAAAAGTGAAATTGTAATTACATCACAATCTTTGGGAATAAGAAAATTAAGTGAAATAATTTTTGATAGAAAAAACTTTAAAAAATATGACAAAAAGTTTATTCCAGAAAGTTATAATAAAAATAATACCGCTATTTTAATGTTCACTTCTGGATCAACTGGAATACCAAAATGTGTTAATCTCACTTTTGAAAATTTATATCAAAGTACAGTTTCTGCTGATGGCTTCATTAAACATGATTATGAAGATATTTGGATTGCTTCATTACCATTTCAACACATTGGCGGATTTTCAATTTTTACCAGAACATTAATTTCCGGCTGCAAATTTGTAATTCCAAAATCATTAACGGAAAATGATTTATATAAATCCGTTAAAAATTCTGAACCAAGTTTAATTTCTGCCGTTCCAATTATGCTTACAAGAATTATTAAAGAATTTACAAATCCATGGAAAAATTTACGATTACTTTTGTTAGGCGGAGGACCGGTATCAGAAGATTTAGCGAAATCAGCAATTGCTGCTAATTGGCCAATAGCAGTTGTTTACGGATCAACAGAAACTTCATCAATGGTAAGTTTAAGCTCTATTGAAAATATTAAAAAATTTGGAATTTCAGCCGGCAAACCTTTACAGAATGTTAAAATTAGAATTTTAGATAAGAATAAAAATGAAATAAAAAACGGAAATTCCGGTCAAATTGTAATTTCAGCAAAATCAATTGCAAAAGGATATTTTAATTTAATCTCAGAAGAAAAAAATCAACTTAAAGATGGAGACTATTTTACAAATGATATTGGAAAAATCGATGAAAATGGGAATCTCCAGATTTTAGGGAGGAAAGATGATATAATTATTTCAGGCGGCGAAAATATTTCTTTGACTGAAATTGAAAAAATCTTTCAGAAAAATTTTGCCACAATAAAAATTGCGGCCATTGGAATTAAAGATAAAAAATGGGATCAGAGTTATGTCCTTGTTATTGAAGGCAAGGAGTTTGAAAACATAGAAGAAGAAATTATTGAATATCTAAAACAAAACTTGGCTGCTTATAAACTTCCAAAAAAAATATTATTTGTAAACAATTTCCCAATAACAGAATTGGGAAAAATTAAAAAAAATCAATTAGCAAAAAGACTTAAATTAAATGTTCTGTAAGCAGTAACTTCAAATCTTTTGGTAAATCTGTTTTCTTAAAATCAGCTTTCTTTACAAAAACATGTGTCGTTTTAACTTCTGCGGAAATTCTATCATTTACAATTAAATCATATTTAAGTGAAAATGAAGTAGTTCCAATTTGTTCAACATAAACACCACAAACAAATGTATCTCCAAATTTTGCGGGAAATTTAAAATCAGCTGATGAATTAACAATTGGAATTATATATTCTTCATCAAGAAAATAATTTCTTCTAAGATTTAAACTCTCAAAAAATTGTTCATATGCAAAATGTGCAACTTTAAAAAAGTTGGCAAAAAATACAATGCCTCCAGGATCTGTATCAGAAAATGCAATTTTATAATTTGTAGTAAACAAAGTGCCTCTTTATTCTCTACTTAGTAAATTTATAATTAACTATATTTCATACCCAAATTAGTATAAAATATTTTAATCATCTACAGGAATATTATGAGTCCATTTTTGATTGTTTTAGTAGTACTTTTAGGTTTATTCGTTTTTTTTCAAATAGGTTTTTATATAAAATCGAAAAAAACTGTTGGACAGCAAATACCATTTGATAAAATTGAATCTGAATTTTTAGATAAAATTAAAGATAAAAAGGGATTTGTATATTTTCATTCGCCAACATGTCATAATTGTAAAAATCAAACTCCAATTGTTGAAAAGTTAAAAGAAAAGTTTAGTTCAATTATTTCTATAGATGTATCAAAAAATCTACAGACAGCCCGCGCATTAAATGTTATGGGAACACCTTCGATAGTATTTTTTGGAGGCAATGAAATTAAAGGTTATTATGTTGGTGTAAAAGATGAAAATTTTTTAATTGAAAAAATGAATAATCTATAATTTAAACCCCAAACAGCTAACTCAATTGTTAAATTAAAACCATTCAAAAATGTATAAATCAATATTCATTATATTTTTATTTTTTCTTACTGCCATTATATTTGGTCAAAATTCTGAAATTAAAAAAACATACTACCCAAGCGGGAAACTTGAATCTGAAGGTAATTACGTTAACGGTGTGAAACATGGAGTTTATAAAGAATTCTTTGAAGATGGCACACTTTGGAAAGAGTGGAATTTTGTTAATGGAAAAGAGGAGGGAATTTCAATTTGGTATTTTGCCGATGGCACAATAAGTATGATTTGGAATTATCTGAATGGTAAACTTGAGGGAGAAGCCAAATGGTATTATGAAACCGGTGAACTTTGGTCAACTCCAAATTATGTTAATAATATTCAAAACGGATTTACAACAACTTATTATAAATCCGGAGCAATTCAGGGTATTTGGCATTATGAAAACGGTAAGTTAAATGGAATTTCAAAGATATTTTTTGAAAATGGAAATTTAGAAGTTGAGAGAAATTATGTAGATGGAAAACTTGAAGGAATTAGTAAAGTCTATAATGAGTATGGTGGAGTGGCTCTTGATGCAAAATATAAAAATGATTTGTTAGATGGAACTTCTTACTTCTATTATCCCGATAAATCAATAAAAGTTGTAGATACATATATTCAAGGCCAAATTGTTAAAAGAGTTAGATATGATATTAGAGGAAATTTTATTAAAGAGGAAGAAGACTTTACGGAATTTTACGGTGATGGAACAATGAAATCTGAACTTCAATTTAAAGAAGGTAAAATAAACGGAATTAATAAATACTATTATGTGGGCGGATTAATTAAGGCAATATTGAATTATAATAATGAAAATTTAGATTCAACATGTTCATACTTTTATGAAAACGGAATTATAAGCAAAAAAGTTAATTATATAAATGGTGAAAAATTTGGATTTGCTTTTGAGTATGATTCACTTGGAATTCTGAAATCAAAATTTAATTATTTACAAGACAAATTAAATGGTGAAAGTATTTCTTTATATGATAATGGCAAAATGGAAAGTAAAGCAAATTATTTATATGGAAAAAAGGAAGGGAAGGAAATTTATTATTATACAAATGATCAGATAAAATTAGAAGTTTATTACAAAAATGATCTTAAAAATGGGGTAGAAACTGGTTATTATCCTAATGGTAAAATATCAAAATTTGGAATTTATGCAAATGGAAAGAAAAACGGAAAGTTTTATGAATATTTTGAAAATGGACTAATTAAAAAAGAATCTCAATTTGAAAATGATAGTTTAGTTAATGAAATAAATTATAATGAGAAGGGTATTAAGGTTTCTTCAAAATAAACAAATATTTTCTATTTTATTTTATAAAGATCTTTATCAGTTTTTATACTAATTCCGGGTGCAGTTTTTACTAACTCCAATATTTTTGAATCATCATTAAAATTCTCTTTCTTCACTTCGTTACCTAAATAATCTTTCTCCACAACTGTGTAATTTTTGTAAATCCAGTTTTTATTTTCATAACTTGGATTTATAGATTTTAGAATTACTATTTTATCTTCATTAAATTCGGTATCGACAAATATTTCTTTTTCATCTAAATTATTTTGCCATAACACATTCTTTTCATTTAAATCAATGCAGAAATAATTTTTATTTGTATAACCTAAAAACAGATTTTGAGAAAGATTGTATTTACCTTTATTAAATTTAACTGGAAAACTTAATTCAGATTTGTCAATTAAGTTTACAAAAGTTGTATTTGTAATTAATTTAAGTTCATCCCAATTAAAAATTGAATAAGAAATAAAATCTCCATCAGATATTGAAATTCCCGAAATTAATCCATCCTTAACTTTTATTGAATCTTGAAAATTTCCAGCATCAGAAACAATATATAGATTATTTATTTGTTCCTCAGAAATTAATAAAGCGAATCCATTTTTATTTTTATCAAAGAGTATTGATTGTTCTCTATGCGGTGGTAATTTATAAAATGCTTTTTGAAAGATCTGCTTAGAATCTGTATTAAATATTTCAACAATTCCTTCTAAAGAATGAATTAAAACTAAATTGCCATTATTTAGCACAATTGATTCTGGAATTGAAAAATGCGGAGTTAATATTTTATCAACTGAATACAATAAATCATTATCTCTAAAAACATTTACTTTTATATTTCTATTTTCGTAATAGTATCCTTTTGAAATTATTTCAGTATTATATTCAGATTGGGCAATTAATTTTAATGTTAGTAAAAATAGTACTATTAATATTTTATTATATTTTTTCATTATTTAAGTAATACCATTTTTTTAGTCTGAATAAAAGAACCGGCTTTAAATTGATAATAATAAACTCCGCTTGGCAGATTATTGGCATTAAAATCAATTTGGTAATTTCCAGGTTTCTGTGCATGATTAACTAAGGTTTTAACTTCTCTACCTAAAACATCATAAACAACTAATTTTACTTCTGCCTTTTCACTTTTCATATTTGATGGAACACTATATTTAATTGTTGTCGTCGGATTAAACGGATTTGGATAATTTTGTGATAATTCAAATTTGTCATTAATTAACTTTTCATTTTCTTTTACATCAATTGTAATAATGTCAAAATAACATAAAATAAAAGTCACAAGATTGTTTCTGGAATTTATGTTTCCTATGGTTTCAAATGGGAAAGATAAATAAACAACTTGACCAACAAAACTACTTTCACCAAAATAACCTGTATATGCTATACCGCCTTTTCTATAGGTTCCATCTCTTTCATAATCATAATTATAATTAAATATTGTTTGGGAGCCGTTAATGGGTTCAATGTCATCTGGAGCATCACTTGGATAAACTTCTCCAAAGTTTATATTTATTCCATTAAACATAGTTCCTACTTCTCCATTAATTTCGTTGAGCAAATCTAAACCGTCGTGCATCAACTTAGCTTTTAGATAATGATAATAAAATAAAGTATCTGATGATTCTGATTTGCTGTGTTCTGTGTCTAAGTCTTGACCAATATCTTCTCCTGTAATAAATAACTTACCGCCATTTTCTAAATAAAGTGCTAATTTATATTGTTCGGGATTTGTTAAAGTATTATCCTGAAGAGATTCATCACCTAAAAACCAAACAACCATATCATAATCCTTCAGATCAACTTCTTCATTAATTACTGCTTCATTTGAACATGAAGAAATATTATAATTTACAGTATTATTAATTGCATCAAAATAAAATGTATTAAAAAAATGCTGCGGTTCTTTCCAGCTTCCTATTCCGCCATATCTGTCAAATCCATCAACTATTAAATAATTTGGAGAATTACCTGTATAATAGCTTACTGAATAAATATCGCTTTGGTCTGATTCATTATTTAGGCTATCTCTTGCAGTAAGATAAAAGTAAAATGCATTTTGATTTGATGGTTCATAAAAATCATTTGGATTATTAAAAATGACACTATCCATTTCGGATTTTAATGATTCTTCATTTGCGGCTAACTTCCAATTACCTAGAGTTCCGTCATCCGAGTAATAAATTCGGTATCCCAATAAATTGTTAAGTTTATACGGAGTCCAGGAAATTTTAATTTTATTATCTTTAACAACAACTGTATTTAATTCGGGAGGAAGTTTGGCAACGGTTATTGGAAATCTTTTTGACGACTTGTTGCTTCGTGTGTCTTCAGAAAATATTTCCAATTGATAATTACCTTTACTAAATAAATCAGTATCTAAATAATTATTTGACACAGTCAAATTTTCATTTATTTGTTTTTCACCATTCCCATTTGTAAGCCAGTAAATTGGATCAGATAATGTAGCCACATTTTTAACAAATACATTATGCACATAATTATCATTTGGGATGTAATAGAATCTGTATTTTACACCATTATCTTTAGGTTCATAAATTATTTCACTGCCGCTTTCTGAAAGTACTCTGTAACCTAAAATATATGTCCCATTATTAACATTTGATGAAGACGTGCCATTTTTTTCTCTAACATCTATTCTTATATCTACTTTCCCAATAAGCTGATTATTTGGTATTTGGTTTGATGTTCCATCTTCATAAAATTTTAAGTTTGATTCATTAATAACTGGAGGATATGAATCGTAGTATGGATCTAAGCCGCCTTCTGGCCGAACTGGATTAATTTCATTTCCTAAACTAGTTGAGGAAATATCCATAAATTCTCGTTCAATTAAATGAACGTGTGCTGCACCATTATAAATTGTTCCAATTATTGTTTCACCCTTTTTTACAACTTGATTAACGTACAGAGATGGATTAGGTACAACATGGTAATATGTTAAATGTTTTTTCTTTCCATTTATAATTGATTTTACATTTATATAAGAATCATAACCATTATTAGAAAAATAGTGCACAACACCATCTATTGAAGGATAAACCGGATTGTCATCTGGTTCTCCAATATCAACTGCATTATGAAAATGATCAGATGATCCGGTGTTTCTAAATTCACCAAATGTGGCAGTTAATCCGCGACTGGCATTAAATGATGGAGTTGGCCATTGGTATTTGGTTTCATCAGTTTGAGCAATAATTGATAATTGAAATAAAATAAATAAAATTAAAAAATTTTTCATGAAAAAGAAGTTTTATCGTTTAGAAGTAAATATAGGGAAAAATTGAATGTAGAGAATATTAATTAAAAATAACCGAAAAAACAGAACCTTTATTCTTTTCACTTTTTACTTTCACTTCAGCACTATTTAATTCAGCGTAACTTTTTACTAATGAAAGTCCAAGTCCAATTCCTTCATATGATCTAGTATAACCTTGTTCTTCTTGCGAAAACGGATCGAATAATTTTGGTAGATATTCATTTGATATTCCAATGCCAGTATCAATAACATCAATTTGTATTCTACCAAGTTCATTGATAAATGCACTTATAATTACTTCACCACTTCTTGTATATTTTACCGCATTTTCTATCAAATTAGAAAATAGTTGATGCACTGAATATAAATCGCAGACCAATCTTAATTTTTCTTCGGGTGCTTCAAGTTTCAGATTAAGATTTTTTCTTGCAGCAGGCTCTCTGAATTCTTCTGCAATTGGTTTTAATAAATCTTTGGTAAGATCAATTTCTTCTAGTATAATTTTATATTGGTTATTTTGTGATTTAGAAGCATTTAGAATCAAATCAATAGTTCTTGTTAAACGGTTTCCACCGCTTTCTATGTATTTGAATGTCTCTTCTAGTTCAGGCGTTAGCGTTCCATTCAACTCAGATTTTATTAGTGAAGAAAAACTTAAAATTGAGTTTAAAGGTGTTCTTATTTCATGTGAAATCTGTGCTAAAAATTCGGATTTTATTTTTACAGCTTCTTCTGCTTTAATTCTAGCATATACTAATTCTTCCTCATAATTCTTACGTTCAATCACTCTTGCAACTTGACCAGCAACTAATTCCAGCAATTCTAAATCTTGTTTAGTGTATTTGTTTTCAGTGTAATTTTTAATAATCAATGAACCAAGAATTTCATTTTGTACAGCAAGTGGAATTCCTAGAATTGATTTGGGCTTTATTTTATATGCATGCAATTCATTGGTTCCAATAAGATTTTTAACGTTATGTTCATTCAGTATTAATGCTTTTCCATTCTTTGTAATATAATTATGTTCAGCTTCAATAAACGTTTTGTCTTCCTTGTACATTTCATTAAGTATATAAGGATACTCTAAACGATTTGTAATTTTATTTTTGATGCACACAGCGAAATTTCTTATTGGAATTAATTGACACAATGCTTGATGAATAGACGCATATAATTTTTCATTTATGGTATTAAGATTTGTAAGGTTTGAAATTTTTAAGAGCACAGACTGAACTAATTCATTCCTCAATCTATTCGAAATGTCAACCGCGGTTGTTATTCTTAGTTTATTGCCCAACTCATCATTTATTCTAAGATTTGTTGTTTGCACATAAAAGAAAGTCCCATTTTTATGGCGAACTTTCTCTTCAGCTTTAAGAATATTTGTGCCATTAAATATTTTTAAATGGTTGGTCTCTACAACTTCACGTGAATCTTCAGTAAGGATTTCGGAATAATATTTACCTATTAGCTCAACTTTATCATAGCCAAACATATCAGCAAAAATATTATTGAGCTCAACAAATTTACCATCATAATCAACAATGCAAATACCGTTTTCTGCATCATTAAAAATTGACTTAAATAATTCGAAATTTTCACCCTTAAAAGAATCTATCATTGAGGTCTCAGTAATATTTTACTATATAAAATAATATTTTAGCTAATGTCCTCTTTTATAATAGATTATCGACATATTGTTTTGGATTTTAAGTCTTAATTATTATTATTAATTCATAATTATTTAATAACAACGTATTTTACTGAAAGGAATACTAATTGTTACTAATTGAAATATTACCTGACAAATGTGATTTTTGCGGATGCTGTGTAGGTGTTTGTCCAGAAGATGCAATTGAATTAAAAGAAGCAGAGATAACAATAATAGAAGAACTATGCACCAATTGCGTAAAATGTGTTTGGTCATGTCCCATTGAAGTTTTAAAGTTTAATAAAAATCTGGCTAAGGCGAATAATGAAAACAGAATATGATATAATAGTAGTCGGTGCCGGACCCGCAGGATCATTGGCGGCAAAATTCGCTGCCGAACAGGGCGTTTCTGTGTTGATGTTGGAAAAAGACAGAGATGTTGGTTATCCGGTTAGATGCGGTGAAGCTGTTAGCATGGCCGGATTAAAAGAATTTATTGAACCTGATCCAAAATGGATTGCAACTGAAATAACAAAGTTTAGTTTTATTTCTCCGGATAAAACAAAAATTGAAGTTGAATTTGAAGGTAAAGGCTGTATTCTTGAAAGAAAGATTTTTGATTATGAATTAGCAAATATTGCTGCCAAAGTTGGAACTGATATTTTAACAAGAGCTTATGTAAATGGAATAATATCCGAGAACGGCAAGACTGCGGGTGTTAAATTTGAATATAGAGGTGAACAAAAAGAAGTAAAATCTAAAATTGTTATTGCTGCAGATGGTGTTGAATCAAGGGTTGGAAGATGGGCTGGATTAAAAACTCATTCCGATTTTAGAGCAATGGAAAGTGGAATTCAAATTACTGCCTCAAATATTAATGTAGATCAAAATACTTGTTATTTTTATTGGGGAAACATTTATGCACCACAAGGATATTTATGGGTTTTTCCAAAAGGAAATGGATTAGCCAATATTGGACTTGCAATTACTGGTGATATTGGAAAAAAAAGATCAGCTTTATCTTACTTGAATGAATTTATGGAAACTCATTATCCTAACGCATCATTATTGTCTCAAGTTGCTGGCGGAATTCCATTTACACCAACTTTAGAGAAAATTGTTGCACCCGGAATTATGCTCGTCGGCGACGCCGCTCGTCAAATTAATCCACTTTCCGGCGGTGGAATTATAAGTGGAATGATTGGCGGAAGTATTGCAGGAAAAGTTGCTGGTGAAGCTATTATAAATGATGCTCTTGATTCAATTTTTACTTATGAAAAAAAATGGCATGATAGATTAGGTAAGCGACATGAAATGTTCAATAGAATAAAAAACGGTATTTATAATCTAACTGATGAGAAATATAACAACATTGCTCATGATCTTAAGAAAATTCCTAAAAATAAAATAACTTTGGGACAAATTGCTAAAACAGCAGTAGTAAATAAACCATCGTTATTATTGGATGTAGCCAAAACATTTTTCTAGATTTGAAATTATTTTACTAACGTTTTATTTCTCTGCCTTTCCATTTGTAATTTCCAAAAATGCCGGAAATACCTGAAATAATTATGTAAGGAATATGTAAGAACTCTGCTAGGAGGAAGTGAAAATTCTTTGCTTTTCTAAATAATCTTTGAGAATCAATTTGAACAATTTTAAATTCAAAACCGATTTTTAATAATAAGTTAATAATAAATAATATTAAGAAAACTGAATCGAAAAAGATTCCAAGTAATAATTGAATTGGAATACTCAAATAGAATAGAAAAATAAGAATTAGTTTAAAAACAATATTATTATCAACATAGTGAAACCCTTTACTTGCCCATCTCTTTCTCTGCTGGTAAAATTCATTTAGAGTTTTATTTGGATTGGTATGTGAAATGGCATCACTATTTAAACAAAACTTAATTTTATAGTCTGTTAATCTGAAAATTTTCTGCATTAAAAATTCATCATCACCAGAACTTAAATTAAGATTATCTTCATAACCGCCCACTTCATTGAACACGCTTTTCCTAAATCCCAAATTTGCTGCGTTGCAAATTATTGGATTATTAATTCCAATTAGTCCGGCTCCAACAATTATTAAACTTGAAAACTCAATCTTTTGAAGTTCACTGAATAAACTTCCATCACTTGTAAACTCAACCGGGCCTGATACAAAAGCTGTGTTTTCATCAAACTGTTCTGACATTATTTTCAACCAACTTTTTCCATGTATACAATCAGCATCGGTAGTAATTATAATATCACCTTTTGAATTTTCAATCGCAAATTTTAAAGCTTTCTTTTTGTGAGCTCGGTCAGCTAAATCAAACTCAGATCTTAACAATTTAATATTATCTGGTTTGGAATGCATTTCAAGAAGTTCAAGAGAATTATCCTCTGAATTATCATCAATGTATATAACTTCATAATTATTTATTGGATAATCTTGAGAGGTAATGCTTTTCAAACAAGCAAGAATATTTGACTCTTCGTTTCTAAACGGTATAATTACTGAAATAAATTCTTTCTCAGATTTATCAACAACTTGCTTACTTACATTTTTTATTCCCTTCGAAATTCCAACCAAGAATGTTAAGTAATTAAGCAATATTGCTGTAAAAATTATTAATAATATGATAATCAATGTTATTCCGGATTTCTATTTTAACAACAGTAGTTTTTCAACTTTTTGGAAATAATCAGATTCAATAACACAAAAATATAATCCTGATGTTTGGGATTTTGCATCCCAAAATAAATTATAAGTGCCTACTGGTTGAAATTCATCAATCAGTGTTGCTATTTTTTGTCCAAGAATATTATAAATAGAAATCTTATTAACTGAAGATCTAAATGTTGTATAACTAATATTTGCAGAATTATTAAATGGATTTGGATTAATTTTTATGATAAAATTCTTATCAGCATTTTCAATTCTATTTACTCCAGTAATATTTGATGCACCATAAATTGCTATTGAATAAAGCTCTGGATTACCTTTTTTAAAAAGCTCAAGTTTATGTGAACCAGCTGATATTTGGGTGTTTATAACTACAGTATGAGGTGTTCCTTCCAAAACCGAACCTTCAAAAGAATTTATTCCTTCCCAGCCATAGTCATTATTATCAAGTGCAAGACTTATTCCATCATTTTCATAAGCAGTACCTGAAACAATAATAATAATATCGTTTTCATTTTCAGTATCAAAAGTAATTGTTTTCCATATGCCATCTTCCTCAGCAGCAGTTTCATTATAATGCTTTGAATAAATTAGTGAACCATCACTTGAATGAACAACAATAATGTCTCTTAAAAATGGAGTAACATCTGAGAATATTTCTAATGTTTGATTACCTGAAACAATATTTTCAGAAATTATAATTGACTTACCCTTACCGTTTTGTATATTTCCATTCAATGAATTTTGAGTATCCCAACCATAATCATTGCTATTAAATATAAATTTTAGATCATCATCATCAGAACTACTATTAACATATTTTTCTGCAGATCCCGTCAAAAATATAAGAACATTTCCACTTGATTCTGAATTAAATTCATATTTTTTCCAAAGCTCATTTGTATTGCCGCTGGCAAATGTATTTGGACTTTCCCAAAGTAAAATATTTTTACTTAATTGTCTTTCTATGGCAGGACCATTAATCCCGGAAATTTCAACAAAATCAACGTACATTTCAGAATTATTAACATTATTGTTAAAAAGATCGGTTGGAGTAAAAAGATTGATAACACGATTATCAATCCAAATATCTAATCGCATTTCTTCGTTTGGTAAATTTTTAGCTGTTTTATATATAAATTTATCATCAATAAAAAGCGACACAGAATTAATATCCCAAATGATATTATATGTGTGCCATTCAGTTTCATCTATGTTGTTTTGTAAGTTATATGTCTGCCGGTTCGTTAACGTGTCACCATCTGAGCCAAATAAAAACCAATTGTATGCTTCTTCAGATTTAGAACTTGATTGCTGCATTATCCAGGCAACATCATAATCATATATTAGTGAGAATATATCAAGGTGACCATCCCAAAATCCCCAACCGCGCGATCCATGATGAATTTTAGAAGCTTTCAATCTTATTTTAGCTTGTGTTCCCGGTAAATATAAAACCACAGGATCATAAATTTCTGTATTGCAGTAAAAACTGTCCACGGCATTATTTAGTTGTAAATGTAATAATCCGTCTTCCACTTTTGGAATCGATTGATTTCCATCAGAACGCCAATACCAATAATCATTTTTAATAGTAAAATCATCATGTCTTAGCAATTGTGGATGTACATTATTAAATAATAATGCTGACAGAACTAAAATTTGGAATATTACTATAAAATTATTTCTTAAAAACATATTTCAAACTAACTTTCATTATTCTTAAAATTTATTTGACAAGTTAAATAAAGTATTTAACATTTTTTTTATTACATAATTGTGTTTTTTAACACAATTATGATTAATTATTAACAAATGAAATTTGATCCAAATTTAACGATATTTACAATTTAAATTTTTTGTTTAAAATAAAACACCAAAGATTAGTTTTCTCAGTTATTAATAGAGTAAAAATTGCGATTAACACCTTCATATCTACAAAATATTTTTCAATATCTTGATTCGGCAATTATGGTTGTTGATGAAGATGAAAAATTTGTTGCATGGAATAATGGTGCAGAAAAATTATTTGGATTTTCTCAAGCTGAAATAATTGGTAAAAAATCCACAGCTCTGTTGCCGGAAGGTGATAAATATCGTATTGAATTGCAAGAAATTATTAATGAAGTTAGGTCAAAAGGATTTGCAAAGTTAATTGAGACCGAAAGAAAAACAAAAGATAACAGAGTTTTACCAGTACAGCTTAACGTAGCAAAATTGCCAGGTGAAAACAATGAGTATCTTGGCAGAACAATTGTAATTACAGATGTTACCGAGGTTAGAAAATTACAGCAGCAAGTTGATCAATCTGAAAAGCTAGCTGTAATTGGTCAGTTAGCAGCTGGTGTTGCACATGAAATAGGAAATCCCTTAGCCTCAATTTCTTCAATAGTACAAATTCTTCAGCGTAAATCAAAAGATCAATTTATGAGTGATCAATTGATAAATGTTAAAGATAACATTAACAGAATTTCAAAAATTGTAAGAGAGCTTGTCGATCTTTCAAGACCGCCAAGTCATGATTCTTTATTAACACAGATTAATGAAGTAGTTAAAACTGCAGTCGGAATTGTAAAATATGATAAACGTGTAAAGAAGGTAGAATTTAAAACTAACCTGAATGAAAAATTACCAATGATTGAAATTGTACCTGATCAACTTCTACAAGTTTTTATTAATATCCTCATAAACTCTTTAGATGCAATTCAAGGTGAGGGAACAATAAAAGTAAAATCACAGTTTGATGAAAAAAATATATACATTGATATAAGTGATAACGGAATTGGAATTGAAAATGAAATTCTTGAAAAAATATTTGATCCCTTTTTTACAACAAAGCAAGTTGGTAAAGGAACTGGACTAGGACTTTCGGTTAGTTACGGAATTATAAAAAAATTTAATGGTGAAATTAAAGTTAAAAGTACAGTAAATGAAGGAAGTGAATTTAATATTCAACTTCCAATAAAACTGGAATTATAAGGATTTTAAAATGGAAACAAAAATATTAATTGCAGATGATGAAAAGGGAATTAGAGATTCATTACAGCTTATTTTAAATGAAGAAGGATATATTACAACCACAGTATCCAATGGTTCAGAAGCTTTTGAATTGATTAAAAATCAAGAGTTTCATTTAGTTATTTCAGATATAAAAATGCCCGGCATAGATGGAATGGAATTATTAGAAAAGTGTTCAAAAATTTCACCTGATACTTATTTTATAATAATGACAGCATACGCTTCGGTCGAAACAGCAATTGCAGCTCTTCGTAATGGAGCTTACGATTATTTATTAAAACCAGTTGAATTTGATGACTTGCTAATAAGGGTGAAAAGATTGCTCGATTTTAAAAAATTATCAGATGAAAATAAATTTTTAAGACAAAAAATTTCTGCTGATGTAGATTTTGAAAATATTATTGGTAAAAGCGAGCCAATGAAAAAAGTTTTCAGAATTATATCGCAAGTTGCACCAACAAACAGTAATATTTTTATTTCCGGTAAAAGTGGAACTGGTAAAGAATTAGTTGCAAAAGCAATTCATTACAACAGTCTAAGAAAAGATAAAATATTTCTTCCAATTAATTGCGGTGCAATTTCTGAGAACTTAATTGAAAGTGAATTATTTGGACATCGAAAAGGCTCCTTCACCGGAGCTGTAAGTGATAAAGACGGCTTATTTAAAGTTGCAGATGGTGGAACTTTATTTCTTGACGAAATAGGTGACCTTCCGCTCAATTTACAAGTAAAACTTTTACGTGCGATAGAAGACAAAGAATTTATGCCCGTTGGCGGAACTAAATCTGTAAGAACGGATGTAAGAATTATTGCTGCAACAAATCAAGATATATATGAAAAAACAAAAGTTGGTGAATTTAGAGAAGATTTGTATTACAGACTAAATGTAGTTGAAATTAAACTTCCTTCGTTAAATGAAAGAAGAGAAGATATTCCACTTTTAGTTAATCATTTTGTTAGTAAATATTGCAATGAAATGGGAAAACCGGTTCTTGGCGTTTCTAATGAATCGATGAAAAAGTTAATTAATTATGATTGGAGAGGCGGAGTTAGAGAGTTAGAAAATATTATTGAGCGAGCAATAATTTTTTCAACTGGAAACCTAATAGAAGTGACAGATCTTTCCGATAATGAAAATACATCTGTCAATTTAAATAACTTGCCCGATTCACTAAAAGAGGCAACAATAAATTTTGAAAAGGAACATATTAAGAGAATCATAAAAAAATACGATAATAATAAGGAAGAGGCTGCAAAAGCTTTAAATATTGGTCTTTCTTCACTTTATAGGAAAATGGAACTAATGGGAATTCCTACTAGGCCAATAAAAGAGTAAAATAAATTATAGAAAATTTCTGGATATGGACGAAAAATATAATAAAGACTTACTTAATGAATTTTTAACAAATCAAAATAATTTTTTTGTTTTAGAATGGAACTACGACGGAAATTTTAATTGTTCAAATAGTTTTGAAGATTTATTAGGTTATTCTAGCTCGGAATTAACAAATCTTCCTTACAAGCATCATTCACTTATTTCAGATAACAAAGCTGAAGAAATTTACAATAATATTAAAAGATTTTACTTTAACGGCAATAAAAATCAGAAAGAACAGGACATTGAAATTATAGCAAAAAGCGGTAAAAGTGTTTGGTTTAGAGAAATTATAAGGCTATCAAATTCTTTAAACGATGATAAATTTATAAGTGTTTTATTTAATATTTCGGATTTCAAAAAACATGAAGTCGAATTGAATGAAGTAATTAATTCTAAAACAAATCTTAACAATTCTAAAGATAAACTAATATCAATTATTTCCCATGATTTAAGAGCTCCTTTCAGCAGCTTATTAGGTTTTTCAGAAATTTTAATAAATGAACCTGGACTTTCTGAAGATGAGAGAAAAGAGTACTTGCAGTACATTTACGATGCTTCAAAAATTCAATTAGAAATGGTGAATCATTTGCTGGATTGGACAAGACTGCAAACCGGAACAATGAAATTTAATCCGCAGAGAATAGATGTAAGAGATGTTATTGATAATTGTGTTTCAGTTTTAACCGGATCAGTAATAAGAAAAGATATAAAAATAAAAGTTAATGGCGAGCACGGCACTTTTGTCGTTGCAGATGAAAG
The DNA here is from genome assembly GCA_020635275.1 of Ignavibacteriales bacterium. GTDB lineage: Bacteria > Bacteroidota > Ignavibacteria > Ignavibacteriales > Melioribacteraceae. The sequence continues at coordinate 274,127 of JACKAA010000001.1, read as the reverse complement.
ATTGATTAATCAAGTAATAACTAATTTATTAAGTAATGCCGTTAAGTTTACGCCTTCAGGTAAGTCGATTTCTGTAAATATTGATTTATATAAAAATGATATGGTTGAAATAATAGTTGCTGATGAAGGTGTTGGAATTGATGAAAAACATCAAGATAAATTATTTAAAATTGATGCAAAATATTCTAAAGTGGGAACTGCCGGAGAAAAAGGAAGCGGTTTTGGGTTAACTTTGGTAAAAGAAATTGTTGAAAAACATGGTGGTAAAATTTGGTTTTATTCGGAATTAAATAAAGGAAGTGAATTCCATTTTACTATTCCAAAATCAGAAGATACAATTTTAATTTTAGAAGAACATAAAGATTTACAAAAAGTTTATACAGATATTATTGATGAAAAATTCAATAACTTCAAAGTTAAATTCTGTAAAAATAGTTTTGAAGCACTAAATACTATAATTGAGAAAACTCCTTCAATATTAGTTACTTACCATAAAATGCCACTTATGAATGGTCTCCAATTGGTTTCATCTTTAAGAAAAAAAGATGTTCATAATAAAGTTTCTGTTGTTGTTTTAGGTAATGACATTACCGAGAAAGAAAAAAATAATTACAATAATCTAAACGTACATACTTTCCTTAGTTTGGATGCATCACCGGATATTGTTGAAACAACTTTTGAAAAACTGGTGTCATCAAATCATAATTAAAGTTTTCATTTTTAGTCCAATCAGTAAAATTTAATTTATTTATTACTTATTTTTGTGATGTTTTTTAATATTCATTCGAAAGGAAATTAATTTGGTAAATCCTGATTTTTCAGTGGAAAAAAAATGGTATGCACTTTACACAAAACCAAGACATGAGTTTAAAGCTGAAACTCAGCTTAAGGCTTGTGGAATTGAATATTATCTTCCGACAATTACCAAAGTAAAGCAATGGAGTGATAGAAAGAAGAAAGTTACTGAACCTTTATTTAGCGGTTATATTTTTGTAAAAGGCACTGAAAAAGATAGATTGATTGCATTAGAACAATATGCAATTGTAAGATCAATTTTTTTTCAAGGTAAGCCGGCAATAGTACCAAACTGGCAAATTGAAAATTTACAGAAAATGCTGGAAAAGGGAAGTGACATAACAGTAACTGATCAATTAGCAATTGGAAGTCATGTAAAAATTATTTCAGGTCCATTTAAAGATGTAGAAGGAATTGTTTACGAAACAGGTAATCAAGAAAAAATGCTGGCAATTACAATTGATCTTTTAAGAAGATCAGTTGTTGTAAGAATTCCGCGTGATAGCATTATTGAACAAACATCAAAGGCAGTCTAATTATGCTTAATCAAAAATCTTTGAGTTCGCTAAAAATAAATGAAAAACTAGAGCATTATTTACTGCTCACAAATCTTTCTGTAAAAACAACTAAAAACGGCAAGCAATATTTAGATTTGGAATTAAGAGATGAAAGCAACAGCTTTAATGCAAAAGTATGGGACGGCTTTGAATCTTTTATTAGTGATGCCAAAGAAGGAAAAGTAGTAAAAATCCTTGGCATGCTTGATGAATTTAACAATCAGCCTCAAATTAAAATTGATAGAATTAGATTAGCAGTAAAAGAGGATAATGTTAATCCATCAGATTTTTTACCCAAATCCAAACGTCCTCTTCAAGAAATGGAATCTGAGTTAGATAATAGAATTAATAAAATCTCTGAAGGAAATTTAAAAAAGCTAATTGAACAAATATTAACTAAAGATAATTTTGAAAAGTACAAAAAAGTACCCGCCGGAAAAGCTTGGCATCATGCTTATATTGGCGGATTGCTTGAACATACTCTTGAAATAATTAAAATTTGCGATTTGATGTGCGACATTCATCCGGAAATAAATAGAGACTTAGTAATTTCCGGTGCAATTCTGCACGATTTTGGAAAGGTTGAAGAATTAGAGTTTGAGTCGGGATTTGATTATACGGATAAAGGTAAATTGGTTGGGCACATTGTTATAATTGCAAACATTATTGAAAAAGAATGTTCAAAAATTCAAAACTTTCCTGATGAAATAAAGACTCAATTGCTCCATTTAGTTTTAAGTCATCAAGGTAAATTAGAATTTGCTTCACCTGTAATTCCTAAAACTCTGGAAGCTATTGTATTATATCATGCAGATGAGCTAAGTGCAAAAACAAATGCTTATAAAGGTGCAATTATTTCTGAAATAGAGAATAAAAATAATTGGACAAAATATTTACCTTTAGCCGAAACTCAATTATATATTCCCAGAAATATTAATAAATCTGATGACTTTAAAGATACCTTATTTTAATTGAGATGGAAAAATTGGAATTCAAAAAAGAATTTGCCGAACGTTTAAAAAAAGCTGACACACTTTTATTTTTTACAGGAGCCGGAATTTCAGCTGAAAGCGGTATTGCAACTTTTAGAGGCAAAGATGGATTATGGAATAAATTAAAACCTGAAGAACTAGCAAATTTCAATGCATTTATGAAAAATCCGGATATGGTTTGGGAATGGTATCAATACAGAAGGCAAATTGTTGATGAATCTAAACCAAATAATGGACATAAGGCAATTGTTGATTTTGAAAAATTTTTTAAGGTTTATATTTCTACGCAAAATGTTGACAATTTGCATGCAAGAGCTGGCAGCACAAAAATTGAAGAACTGCACGGAAGTATTGTAAGAAACTTTTGCATTGACTGTAAGACATTTTACAATCATCAAGAATTAAAATTTGAAAAAAAAGTACCTCATTGTGAAAAATGCAATGGTCTTATAAGACCGGACGTAGTTTGGTTTGGCGAAAATTTAAGAGGTGATGCATTTCCTAATAGTGAAAAATTTGCAAAAGAATGCGACATTTGTTTTGTTGTAGGTACTTCTGCAATTGTGTATCCGGCTGCTTATATTCCGCAAACTGCAAAAAATTATGGAGCCTACATAGTTGAAATTAATATTGAACCAACCGAATTGACATATTCAGCAGATTATTCAATTTTTGGCAAATCAGGTGAAATATTACCTCAAATATTTAATTTAGCTGCAACTTTAAAAATCTAAAATCATAACATTGTGAAATACTTTTTTTTAATTTTTATTCTACTGATTATTTATACTGAAAATAATTCTGCACAAATTCTCAAACGGAAAGCATCTTATTTATCAATATACGCCGGAAACCTAAGAGTTCAATCTAAAAATTTTCAAAGTATTTACGGTTCTTCTGATGGCTTAATTTTAGGCATCTCAACAGGTATTGCAACAAGTAACAGAATTACAATACAAGGTGCATTTTCATACTTTGGAAAAGAATCTAGCTATTTCACTAAAGGAAACATAATTGAAGAAAATACTGCAATTTTTAAGCAGTTAATTTTTAACGGAGGAGTTCAATATCATTTAATTCCGCAAAGTATTTTTAATATTTCATTATTAACCGGAATAACATTTTCATTAATTGATGAAGAAAGTAAAAATGCACAAAGTGAATTTATTTATGAGAATGAAGGATTTGGAAATTTTGGAATTTACGGAGGAATTAGCTCAGAAGTTAGTTTGGCGAAAGGTCCAATTGCATTATTTGGCGAACTAAAATATTTGTATTCCTGGAACTCAATGCTGGCAAATGATGATTCATATTCTGCTCTTATGGCAACAGCCGGAATTAGAATTTATCCATCAAAAAGATGGAGGTAATTTCTAATCATGGTTGTTGTAATCAATTAAGCAGACAGATTCTTCAGCATAAGTATTTTCTGTTTCACAAACTTTTACCATAATTTCAGTTATATTTGAAGGTAAATCAGCTTCTCTAATTTTTTTCAAAAAATAATGACATAAATTTTCTGCAGTAGTTTCAAAATCAACAATTACATGTGCCGAGTTTAATTTTTCTATTGCTTCCTTTAATTCAGAATCTTTATCATTAATTATAAATGTGTGATCCAACTCTTCAACAATTGGTCCCACAATATTTTTTACATCAAAATAGTCTAGAACCATTCCATTTTTTTCAACTCCGCCTTTAAACTCTACAATAAGTTTATATGAGTGACCATGTAAATTGAAACATTTTCCATTATGACAAAGAAGTCTATGTCCCATTTCCCATCTAAATTCTTTTGCTATTTTCATACGCCTTTTTTATCCGGTTCCCAAATATATTTATGTAATTGTGTTTGAAATCTTACATTAAGATTATCTTTTAGAATCCAATCAACTAGTTCTCTATTCTCTATTCTACCAAAAACTGGTGAAAATAAAACAACACATTTTGAATCTAAATTATATTGTTTAACAATTTCTTTCGACCAATCAAAATCTTCTTTATTGCCTATGACAAATTTAATTTCATCACTTTGTTTAATAAAATCAATATTGCTGTAATCATTCTTTTTTTCCATTCCGCTGGATGGACATTTTAAATCTAAAATTATTTTTACTCTTTGATCAACATTAATTATTGGTAAGCTGCCGCCTGTTTCTAACATTACCGAATAACCAGAATTGCATAATTGTGTCATTAAATCAAATGATTCATTTTGCATTAAAGGTTCGCCGCCGGTTACTTCAACCAAATTGCAATTATACTTCTTAATTTCGGTAAAAATTTCATCAATACTCATATCTTTACCTTCATAAAATGCATATTCAGTATCGCAATAAGTGCATCTTAAGTTGCAGTAAGTTAAGCGGATAAAAATGCAAGGTTGACCAGTTTTTGTGCCTTCACCTTGTATTGAGTAAAATATTTCGTTTATTTTAAGCAATTTTTACTTCTTTCTTGCATATTTTCATGCAAAAATAGTAATTATTTATCAGTTTTTGAACAATTTAATGTTGCACAAAAAAAATAATTTTTCTAACTTTCTCTTCTAAATAATTTTAAGTAGGAAAAAATGGCAAATCATAAGTCGGCAAAGAAAAGAATTAAAATAAGCGAGAAGAGAAGAGCAAATAATAAAGCGTCTATTTCTAAAGTTAAAACATTGGTTAAAAAAGTTTTAGATACTAAAGATAAAGCTGCTGCCGAAGAAAATTTAAAAGAAGCTGTTGCATATTTGGATAAAACAGCCGTTAAAGGTAGAATTCATAAAAATAATGTTGCTAGAAAAAAATCCAAACTTACAAAGTTTGTAAATAGTTTAGAAGCTAAATAAGAACACAATAATACTTTAATATAGATTACTAAAGCGATTCCGGAATATCCGAAATCGCTTTTTTGTTTTTATAAATCTTCAATTGCATCAATACCTTCAGGCATAGGTAAAAAGAATTTTATATCCTGAACTTTTCCATCTTTTCTAATCAGTTTATCTACTTTCTTTTTTATTAAAACACTATGTTCAACAAATAAATCATCGTCAATTACAGAACCAAACACATAACTAGTTCCTTTTATAATAACATTTTTTCCTATTCTTGTGGGATATTCATCGCTGCCGGTAATATTCACACTGGATTCAATTCGTGAGTTTTCTCCAATAACCAAATTTCCCTTAATAATGTCACCCCAAAGAATTTCTACATTATCACCAATCTCTAATTTTTGATTTGGAAAACATGAAAGGTGAACATTTTCACCAATAATAACATTTTTACCTAAATATACATTTCCTTCAACATATACATTTTTTCTTAATTTAATGTTATAATTTAATTTCACTCCTTCACCAACATGGACTCCTTTTCCAATTTTAATATCTAATGGAGTTCCTTTTTTATCCTGTTTGACAATTTCTTCAATTACATCTTCAGCAATAAAAAAGTCATCAGGATCATCAATGGCAATTATATCTTTAATTTGTTCATAGGCCAGCTTTCTTGCAATAGCATCCATTTCCTTTAAAACAGATTTATTATTGAAACCCATAATAACGTGCTGTTGCTTTGCACTTATTGCTCCAACACTTAAGTTATTTTTATTAAACAGAGCTATTAAATCAGTAATATAAATTTCACCCTGAACGTTATCACTCTTAATTTTGTTAATAAGCTTTACCAAATACTCATATTTAAATGCAAAAACACCAGAGTTAAACTCGTTATTATTTATAAGTTCTTTCTTTGTAAATGAATAAGTTTGTCCATTTATATTTCTAACAAGAGGTTTTTTATCATCAAGATTTAAGATATCTTTATGTTCAATAATTTCAATAACTTTTCCGGCATTTTTACCTGAAGATTTTCCTTTATCATCCACATCTTTTACTCTTACAATTCTTCCATAACTGTTTTCATCCGGATTTCCACTATAAATTCCAGTTAAAACCATCATATCGGATTTTGATTTAATAAATTCCTTTCTAAACATTTTCATGGTATTTTCGTCAATTAATCCCATATCTCCTGGAAGAATGTAGACAATACCATTGTATTTTTTCTTACTGATTTTTTGAAGGGCTATTTGCACTGCATGACCGGTTCCATTTTGTTCTTCTTGAAATGCAAATATATTATTTCTTTTTTCCCCAATAACCTGAATTACATCTTCAGCTTTTATTCCGGTTACAATTATGGAGTTTGATTTGGGCAAACCTTTTTTACATGCTTCAAAAACTCTTTGAACTGTCGGTTTTTCCCAAATTTTATGCAGCATTTTTGATGTTTGGGATTTTATTCTTTTTCCATGTCCAGCAGCTAAAATTATGGCAGTTTCTTTATTTTTATAATCAAAGGAAGAAGAATATTTAGTAATTAAATTGTTTACATTATTTTTTCTTGATAATGTCATCATATCTCCAAGATTAAAAATTTTTCAAATTAAATAAATTGATGGGAATAAATAATGAGGATTTTATACTAGTTTCCAAATCTTTTTTGTTTTTTATTTTCTATAGCAAGTTTTAGCTCAGTAATTCGATGTTCAAATTTTTCTTTTAAATCCGGCTTAATATTTACAAGTTTTTTATAAATATCAATAGCTTCATCATAATTGCTTTGTGAAGCATAAATCTCTGCTAAGGTTTCTGTTACAATAGATACATCATCAAATTTTGAAGAATCGTCAATTTCTAAATCATCATCTTTTTCACTAATTAAATCGAAAGCATCCACGGTTTCAAATTCTTCCGGTTCAAGAAAAGATTCATTTAATACTTCATTAACGGTGTCATCAAAATTAAGGCTAATACCTTCAGATTCTAACTTTATTTTTTCAATTTGGTTTAAATAATATTCGGCAGTGGTTTTTACTCCCAAAATATCATCGCCTTTTGCTACAAATTCTTTAGCTTTGTCAAATTCTTTGTTATACGCTAATGCAGAAGAATACAGAAAATAGGCGAGTGGATGATAAGGATATTTTTCGATAGCATAATTTAATAATTCTAATGCTCGAGAATAATTTTTTGCTTCTAATTCCTTGGATGCTTTGTATGTAATTAATGGCGATTCTTTATTAAATTCATAAACCAAAGCAAATTTATCCATAAAAGGAATTCTCCTTTAAGTATTTTTTTTATCCAAAGTTTGTTTAATTGACATTCCAGCCACTGATGAAAATCCTAAAAAGAACATTAATTGAAATGGAAGTGCGGCAATTTCCATAAAATAAATTGAAGCAAGTACACCAATAAGACAGTAAAATGCTAAAATAATTTCCACAATTATTGTAGAATTTAATTTGTGTGCAGCCATGTAAGTAGAATTGGGAATAATTGCATCATTTTTATTAACAATTTTAAATTTGGGTGTTCTAACAAATTCACTTTTTCTATCTAACAAACCTTCAAAAACTGCTCTTGAATTATTTACCGCAAAGCCCATGCTTCCGGCCATAAATATTGGAAATAAAGCTATTTTTTTTCTCCAATCTGAATAAACATCTTTTTGTGCATAAAGGTAAAAAAGAAAAGAGCTTATAAATGCAATTACAAAAACTGACATAAAATTAAAAAATATTGCATAAGGTCCGCTGTTCTTAATAAATATAAGAGGAACATTTAAAATTCCGGCAATAAGAATAAACGGAAACACTATGTTATTTGTCAAATGAAATGTAGATTGCAATTTGATCCGCAAAGGAATTTTCGATCTCCAAACTTGAGGCAATAATTTTTTAGCAGTTTCAATTGCACCTTTCGTCCATCTAAATTGCTGAGCTTTTAATGCATTCATTTCTGCTGGCAATTCAGCAGGAGTAGTAATATCTCTAAGGTAGATAAATTTCCAGCCGTTTAATTGAGCACGGTAGCTTAAATCTAAATCTTCGGTAATTGTATCGTCGTGCCAATTTCCTGCATCTTCAATACATTCTTTTCTCCAAACTCCGCCTGTTCCATTAAAATTGATAAAAAATCCAGCTCTATTTCTAATTGGCTGTTCCATCACAAAATGACCGTTAAGTGCCAATGCTTGAATTTTTGTCAAGATTGAATAATCTTCATTAAGGTGTTCCCATCTTGTTTGAACCATGCCAATTTTAGGATTTGTAAAATATCTTAAAGTATTTTTTAAGAAATCCGGATTTGGAACAAAGTCAGCGTCAAAAATAGCAATAAGTTCACCTTTTGCAGTTTTTAATCCTTCTTTAAGTGCTCCGGCTTTGTACCCTTTTCTATCTGATCTGCGAACATGTTTTATGTCAAAACCTTCAAGAATTTTTTTATTTACAAGTTGTTCTAAAATTTCTACGGTTTTATCTGTTGAATCGTCTAATACCTGAATTTCTAATAAATTTTTAGGATATTCAATTTTACAGACAGATTCAATTAGTCTTTCTGCTACATATTGTTCGTTATATATTGGCAACTGAACAGTAACACTTTTCAATTCAAAATCATCATTTGGTGACGGTATATTTTCAATATATTTTCTGTGGTAAAATAACATTATAATACCATGACTGGCAAAGAATAGCAGGACGAGCATAGTCAATATGTATGTTACTAAAATAATTTCATCAAAAAGCATTTACTCACCCTTAATAAAAATTGTTTAAACAAAAAATTTTGTCCGTCAAAACATCAATACTCACAATATTCTGAACAAACAAAATTCAATAAAAAACGAGCATTTAATATAAGTATAATTTAGAGATGTTACAATATGCTACCAATCTGAAACAACTGCAAGAAGAATGTCTTCAGTAATTCTATCAATTGCCACTTGTATAGCATCACCTCTATTTGTAAAAATATCTCCTGAATTAACGTAATCTCCGTAATTTGAAAAGTTCTTATCAAAGACAGTTTTCTTCATTACAAAATCTTTATAAATTACACGTGCACTAATTGTAATTCTTCTGGCAGAAACATTTTCACCGCCTTCAATTACTGTTGGAGCATCAGAGATGGAATTTATTGTACAATCTAGAATTGCGTCAGCTTTGGATTTATCAGTTATGGAAAGGGAATTATCGCTAATAAATTGTTCAATTAAAGTATTGGTAAAATCATCAGCCATTGTGGGTTCACCGCTTCCGCTTCTATCAATACAAAAAGGAATTGCAATAGTTTGTAAATGTTTAGGAACCGAAGACCCGGTAAAAGAATATGAACAATTTTCTAAAATTAAAATAAGAGCAGATAGTAGAAAATATTTAAAGAATTTTTTCATGAATTTGTAAAGATGTTAACTAAATATAGTAATTATCTAAATTAAAAAATGTGAGATGTAAAACATTTAATTTAGATTCCATATTCATTTAATTTCCGGTAGAGTGTTCTTTCGCTTAAACCAAGCAAATTTGCAGCTTTCCTTTTATTACCTTTTGTGAATTTAATAGCATTAATAATGGCATTTTTTTCTAAAATGTTAATGGGCACAATTTCATTTAATTCGGTTAAATCTGTCTCTCTATTTTGAGTATTAACATTACTACTTTTGTAAGCAAAATTCTTTAATTCGTTTAAGTCCTTTTTTATTTCAATTAAAGCGCCCAAAATAATTTCTCTATCAAGTGATTCTGATGTTTTATGAAGAGTAACAGGTAAATTTCTAATTTCTTCTTCTAGTCGGGTAAAAGAAAGCAAATTATTAAAAGAGTTCTGGTCTAATCTGCCTTTGGTATCCAAGGCAGCAGCAGTTTCAATAACATTTTTCAATTCTCTAATATTTCCTGGCCAAGAATAATTTGTTAACAATTCATAAGCATCATTTGTAATTTTAGGCAGAATACTGTTGTTTAGATCAACGTAATTTTTGAGAAAATGGTTAATTAGTAAAATTATATCTTCTTTTCTTTCTCTTAATGGGGGAATGTAAAGTGTAACTGCTTTTAACCTAAAATAAAGATCTTTTCTAAATCTCTTTGCATCTACTTCTGTCTGTAAATCTTTATTTGTAGCTGCAATTATTCTTACATCTACTTTTTTAGTTGTTTCACTTCCAAGAGGTAAAAATTCACCGGTTTCTAAAACTCTAAGCAGCTTAACTTGGGTTGTTAAAGGCATTTCAGCTATTTCATCCAAAAAAAGTGTACTTTTATCTGCCAATTCAAAGTAACCTTTTCTGTCATCAATGGCTCCGGTAAAAGAACCTTTTTTATGACCAAAAAGTTCACTCTCTAAAATACCTTCGGGAATTGCACCGCAATTTACACTTATAAGTTTATTATTTGATCTATTGCTGAATTTGTGAATTGTTCTTGCAAAAACATCTTTTCCAACACCGCTTTCTCCATAAATAAGTACGGAAATATCAGATTTTGCAACTTGTTGAGAAATATCAATTAAATCTTTTATTTGTTTGGATTTTCCAATTATTCCATGATCCGCCATATTTTACCTAAATGTCTATCAAAATGACATACTTATAAAAGAAATATAATATAATAAAGCAAAAAAATTATAATATTTCTTACTGATTACGTATTTATACTGATTTTTTTTCTTACTAAAAGAATTATATTCTAGGATTAAAAAACAAGATATTGTTATCTGTGTTAAATTGAATAGAAAATGAAAAAAATAAGTCAAACGAAATTCCATATTATATTTATTGCACTTAGTTACTCTTTTATACTTTACGCACAGAATGAAGATACATTAAGTATTGAAATGAATAAATTTAATTTTGAAATTAATAATTATGGCAGCATTGGTGCAATTAAATCTGAATGGCCAGATCAACCACAATTTGATGAAGGTGATATGTTTGATCTTATGGGCTTTGCAATCTCAGGAGTTTATAATAATGAAATTTGGGCAAACGGAATACTTAACGGTGATAACAGAATTATGGACTACATTCCAGGTAATGTAAATGCGAATCCGCAAGACGAGAAAAATAAAATCTATGTAGTTAAAACAACAGATAAAGATTTTGGAGAAAGCTGGCAAGAATGGAAAAAAGCAGTTGAACTTGGAGCAAATTTTTTTGACGGTAATAAAGATGGAATATATAATCCAATTGATCTAAATGATAATGGTAAATGGGATTACAATGAAGACATGCCAGATTTACTTGGAGACTTAACAGCATGGTGCGTTTATAATGATGGATTGCCCGAATCAGAAAGAGAATTTGTTGGAATGACTCCAAAAGGAATCGAAGTAAAACAGACTGTTTTTCTTTCAGCTTCTCCAAATGCTGGGGATTTGGAAAATGTTTTTTTTGTAAGATACGAAATAGAAAACACTGGTATTATATCAGAAGTATTTGATTCTGTCTATTTTGCATTTATAATCGACGCTGATATAGGTGATTATCATAATGATATAGCTTGTTGTGATACAAATTATCAATATGGAATAACATATAATTATGATGAAAATGAAGAATCCTCAGAATCACATAGTCATTTTCTTTCTAAACCTCCAGCATTAATTATGTATCCTTTACAATCACCATATAAATTTATTCCAGGTGAAACATTTATTGATAATAATAGCAATTCGATATTTGATTTAGGAATAGATGCTCCTTTAGATAGTACGGTTTTATATAGAGGACAATTACTTCAGAGTAAAATTATTTTAGGATCAAAAAAGTTAAATTGGAATGCATTTTCACCTTATCAAAAATGGTATTCTGCTTTAAGAGATCCGCTAAATGAAATTGAGCTAAGGAATTTAATGTTGGGTGGAAGATATAATGATGGAAAAATGTTTACAGTTTCAAGTTTTGATACGAGTTATACGGTTTTTAATGATTCTTTAACGAATTCTAATTCCGTTAATCCAACATTTGTTTTATCAGGTGATCCAGTTATAAATTCTGGTTGGTTGTATAAGTATTCTAATGACTTTAGAATGCTAATTAGCTACGGTCCATTTACTTTCAGGAAAAATGAATCCCATGAAGTAATTTGCGCAATAATTGGTGGACGTGGAGAAGATAGGCTAAGTTCAATAACTGAAGCTAAAAGAATTGCTGGTGTTGTAAAAGAAATATACGATAATAATTTTACTGATTTACCAGTAGGGATAAAAGAAAATAAAAATGAAAATATTCCAGCACAATTTACATTAGAACAAAATTACCCAAATCCGTTCAATCCAAGTACAACAATCAAATATTCAATTCCAAATAATACTGTCATGCTGAATTCATTTCAGCATCTAAATAATTCTGAGATCCCGAATCAAGTTCGGGATGACAATGCTAATGTCAAACTAATTGTCTACGATATTCTTGGAAGGGAAGTTGCAATATTAGTAAATCAAAAACAAAAACCGGGAAATTACGAAGTTGAATTAAATGCTTCAAACTTTACATCGGGAGTATATTTTTACAGACTGAATGCCGGAGATTTTACGCAAGTTAAAAAAATGATTCTGCTTAAATAAACTTAAAAACAGACATTCCATCCATTAGCTAACGGATGGAATGTATTTAATTCTCCATAAAATTATAAACTAATTTTCATCCATCTTCGGCAAGAATAAAAAATCTCTTTTTGATCTTCTGAAAGTTTATTATACCAACTTAAAATTGTGCTTTCATCATCAATGTGAGTCAAATATACTTTTTTAGTCTAAGTAAATTTGCAGCTTCTTCAATTTCCTTTAGTTCAATATGGTTTGATTCAGTTATAAAAATATCTGGTGATTCATTCTGGAATAAATAAAGATCATTCTTATCACCAATATCAGAAGTATAAATTATTTTTTACTGTCAACATTAAACAAAAATCCAGCTGATAAAAAATTTAATTGTTTCAGATTCAATATTGTGTTTATTCTTTATATGTGAATTTTGTTTTTGCAGTAAAAATAAATTTGTTTAGAATTTTTATTTCTTTTTCCAAATTCAAATCCTTCAATATTGATTTTGAAGTTTAATTTCTCAATAAAAATATAACTGATTTCTAGAAAGTGTTTTAGAGATTCAACAAGTTCTGCATATGTAAAAATATTTAAAGATTCAGATCTGTTGTTTATTATCATTTGAGTAATTAAAGATGGCAATCCAGCTAAATGATCTGAATGATAATGAGAAAAAAATTATATCAGTAATTTTATTTGCAGAAATTTTCTGATTCAGTAAAGCTTTAGAAATTCCATCGCCGGAATCAATTAAAATATTTTTTGAATTGATCTTAAATAAAAGTGAAGAATGAAATTTAGTAAGTGAAGTTCTTCCAGAACTTGTTCCAATAAAAATTAATTCCATTTATCTTAGTCGAGTTTAATCACTCTTCCTTTTAAGGAATACTTATTTTCTAAAATAATTAAGAAATTTTCAGCTTCAGTTTTGTTGCAAAATTACCCAAACCGTTACAACATGCAGGTTAATATTATTAACTGTTTTGGGTACTATTTTTGTATGTAAAGTCCATCTTTAAGAAATCTATTTTTTAGATCTTCAGCATTTTGAAAATTACTAAATGCCCCAGCTTGGGTTGTAAACTTTAATTCACTGGGATTTTAATTTCATATATGGTGTTGATTCAACAATTAACATTTCATCAACTTGAGGAAAACTTCTTTCAGTGTTTTTTAGGTAAGGAGATCTTGGATAATCTTTGCTAATCTAATTTTTTAGTTCCTCTGCTTTTTTATATAAACCTAAAGCATAGAAATAGGAAAAACTTCTAAATAATGCAGCATCGGCAAATTGACTATTGGGAAAGTTATTGTAAATCATTTCATAAAGTTTGTAGGATTTTTCACCATCTTCGGTAACAACAGCTTCAAGAAAAATTACATTAGGATCACCAGGCTTGGTTTGTTTCAATTTATTTAAATCAGAAATAGCTTGGTCCAACCCACCAGATTCAATCATTTTTAATTGAGGAATAATGTTTACACTTTGAGCAAATATTTGCACAGAAATTTGGAATAAAAATATTTTTAATAAGTATTTCATTTATGCTGTTTTATGTTTTTCTTCAATTGTAAGATCAACTTTTTTTAACACATCTGCAAATAAAGTTCCTGAAGTTGCTTTTGTAATCTTTACCTTTACGTAATCACCTTTTTCAATATTTTGTTCTGCCGGAATAATTGCAACTTTATTTGTGTCAGTTCTTCCAGCTAAAAATTCATTAGATTTCTTACTGAATCCTTCAATTAAAATAACTTCTTCTTTACCAATTAATTCTTGATTTATTTCGAAAGAAATTTTTTGCTGTTCATCAATTATTTCAGTCAGTCTTTTAGATTTGGTTTCTTCATCTACATCATCATTCATTCTGTAAGCTTTAGTTCCTTCACGAGGAGAATATTTAAACATATAAGCTCCATCGTATCGAACTTGTCTCATTACTTCTAAAGTTGCTAAATGATCTTCATAAGTTTCTGTCGGAAATCCTGAAATAATATCTGTAGAAAATGAAACACCCGGAATAATTTTTCTCGCCTTTTCAATAATTGTTAGATAATGCTCAATTGAATAAGTTCGGTTCATCAATTCTAAAATTCTATTTGATCCTGATTGAACTGGAAGATGAATATAATTACATAAATTTGGATGCTCAGAAATTGTGTAAAGTAATTTATCAGAAAAATCCTGCGGATGAGAAGTTGAAAATCTTACTCTAACATTTCTATCAACAACAGCAACTGCAGCCAGCAAATCAGCAAAATCTCTTCCGTTATCATCATAAGAATTTACATTTTGACCAAGCAGAGTTACTTCTTTATAACCTTGATTTGATAATTGTTTCACTTCATTTACAACAGATTCAAGTGATCGGCTTCTTTCTCTGCCGCGTGTAAATGGAACAACGCAAAAAGTACAGAATTTATCACAGCCGCGCATTACAGAAATCCATGCAGAAAGTCCGTCATCATTTGCTCTGAATGGAATTAAATCATCATAAGTTTCAGTCTTTGAAAGCTTAACGCCAATGCCTTTTTCCCCTGCAAAAGCAGTATCAATAAATTCCGGTAATCTTCTATATTCATCCGGACCAACAACCAAATCCACAATTTTTTTATCTTCAACCAAATCAGTTCTCAATCTTTCTGCCATACAGCCTAAAATTCCAATTACAAGATTAGGTTTTCCCGTTTTGAGTGTTTTTATGTTTCCCAATCTTCCGTAAATTCTTTGTTCAGCATTTTCTCTAATACTGCATGTGTTTAGTAATACAACATCCGCATTATTAATATCTTCTGTTAGATCATAACCTTTGTTTGCTAAAATCCCCTGAACAATTTCTGTGTCTGCCACATTCATTTGGCAGCCGTAAGTTTCTATATATACATTGCTTTTCTGCAAGTTAAATCCTTTCTATAAAACTATTTAAATCAAATTTAAATTTAGCTATATGCTTGTTTAATAACAAGATATGCTGTTCAAGATGATTATTCAAAATATTAAATATCAAAAAAGTTGAATATTGAATACGATCAGGGTAACTTTAATAATAAAAAGAAAGGGAAAAAATGAAATTAAATAATAAAATAATTTTAGTAACCGGCGGTAGTTCAGGTATTGGACTTTCATCAGCATTAATGCTCAAAGAGAAAGGTGCAACTGTAATAATTACTGGCAGAAATAAAGAAAAATTAGAAAAAGCTGCAGAAGAAAATGGATTGATTGGTTTTGTTTCAGATGTTTCAAAAGAAGCTGAAGTAAAGCAATTATTTCAATCGATTTTAAAACAATTTGGAACTTTGGATGTTCTAATTAACAATGCCGGATTTGGATATTTTGAATTATTGGAAAATGTTAATGTTGAAAAATTTAACGATGTTCTTCAAACAAATGTAATTGGTGCCGCTCTTGCAGCAAAAGAGGCTTCAAAAATATTTAAAGAAAAAAATGGCGGCGATATTATCAATATTGCTTCAACAGCTGCTACAAAAGGGTTTGCTGGAGGCACTTCTTATGTTGCATCAAAATTTGCTTTACGAGGAATGACCGAATGTTGGAGAGCAGAATTGCGTCCTTACAATATTCGAGTTATTCTGATTAATCCTTCCGAAGTTCAAACTGATTTTGTTGTGAATTCAGGAAGACCGGAAAGAAATTTCAATCCGACAAAATTAGTTGGTGAAGATATTGCTCATGCAATTGTTTCTGCATTAGAAATGGAAAATAGAGGATTTATAACTGAATTAACAGTATTTGCTACAAATCCTAAGGATTAAGAATGAACGAAGAATTTAAAAAGCTTGCCGCTGAAAAGGCTGTTGAAGAAATTGAATCCGGAATGGTTGTTGGTTTAGGTTCCGGATCGACCGTTTTTTATGCAATACAAAAATTAGCACAGGAAATAAGAACCGGTAATCTTTTAAATATTGTTGCAATAGCAAGTTCAATACAAACAGAAAAATTAGCTAATAAATTGGATATTCCGCTTATCACATTTCATGATAAGCAAAAAATTGATGTAACTATTGATGGAGCTGATGAAGTTGATAAATATCTCAATTTGATTAAAGGCGGCGGTGCTGCACATTTAAGAGAAAAAATTCTTGTGCAGGCTAGTGATAAATTTATTGTGGTTATTGATGATTCTAAACTTTCTAATAAATTGGGTGAAAAATGGGCTGTTCCAGTCGAAGTAATAAAATTCGCATCTCCGGTTATTTCTTCTTTTATTGAATCAATTAATGGTGAGCCAAATCTAAGAACATATGAAAGTGGAATTCCGGTTTTAACTGATGAAGGAAATTACATTATTGATGCAAATTTCGGAGTAATTCAAAATCCTTTTGAACTTGCAGAAAAGTTAGAAAATAGAGCTGGAATTGTTGAACACGGTTTATTTTTAAGATTATCATCAAAAGTTATAGTTGCAGGACAAGATGGAATTAAAATTCTAGAAAAATGATTTTTTTTAAGAATTTTAAAAAAAAGAGAAAATTTTGGAACCATGTTTTAAAACTGGTGTAAAATTAAATTGTTTTTCTGAAAATGTTGAATTTTTTTTAATGACTTTATATTTTTCACCCCGAAAAAAATAGGTAATTGAATTTATGAGTGTTACTGTAACTAATCTCACAAAAAAATATCAAACGCAAAGAGCTGTTGATAATATCTCATTTGAAGTTAAAACCGGAGAAGTTTTAGGATTTTTAGGTCCAAATGGTGCCGGAAAAACTACAACAATGAAAATTATTACTGGATTTATGGCCCCTTCAGATGGTGATGCAAAGGTTAATGGAATTTCTGTTTTGGAAGATCCGGATAAGGTAAAACCTCTAATTGGTTATTTACCGGAGAGTAATCCGCTTTATCAAGATATGCCGGTTCTAGAATATTTGCAATTTGTGGCTGAGCTGCAAAATGTTCCCAAAAATAAAGTTCAAGATAGAATTGCACAAATGGTAAAAGTTTGCGGATTAAATGTTGAAAAACATAAAAAGATCAATGAATTATCTAAAGGGTATAAACAAAGAGTTGGATTAGCACAAGCGCTTATTCATGATCCGGAAATTTTAATATTGGATGAACCAACAACAGGTTTAGATCCAAACCAAATTGTTGAAATAAGAAATTTAATCAGAGAAATTGGTAGAGAAAAAACAGTAATTCTCAGTACTCATATTTTACCTGAAGTTGAAGCAACTTGTGATAGAATATTAATTATAAATGATGGCAAAATTGTAGCAGACGGAACTTCTGAAAGTTTAAGAAAGCAAGCTCAAGGTCAAGAAGTTTTAAAGGTAGGTATTTCCGAAGCTGAGAATAAAGATCAAGTTATTGAAGCAATTCAGAAATTAGATACTGTTGCAATGGTTGATCCTATTAAAGATGAAAATTTTACATTTTTAGTAAATAGTAAAAATGATGCAAGTTCTAGAAAAGAAATATTTCAAATGTGTGTAAAAAATAATTGGGTGCTTTTTGAACTTACACCAATTGAAACAAAACTTGAAGATATATTTAGAGAATTAACAACAAATTAATTTTTTGTTTTTCCAGATTCATACTATGCGGAGTCGAAGTATGGAGATGTAAAAAAGTTTTATATATAAAAAACGAAATAAAACAAATTAATGCAGTCATGCTGATTTTTTTCAGCATCTTAAAACCTTAAAACAGATTCCGAATCAAGTTCGGAATGACGAAAAATATTTTAGGATAAAACATGAAACCAATTTGGATAATTGCAAAAAGAGAATTTAGAACATTTTTTGATTCGCTTGCTGCATATATTTTATTAGTAGTATTCTTAGGCCTAAGCGGATTTTTTACCTGGCTGTTTGGTTCGGACATATTTTTTATAGGTCAAGCTACATTAATGCCTTTTTTCTCTGTTGCATACTGGACATTATTTTTCTTCATACCTGCATTAACAATGAAGATGTTAGCAGAAGAAAAAAGAAGCGGGACATTAGAACTACTATTAACTAAACCAATTACTGATTGGCAAATTGTTGTAGGTAAATTTCTTTCTGTTTTAATGCTAATTGGAGTTGCCCTTCTTTTAACAATACCATATTATATTTCAGTTTCCATGCTTGGACCAATAGATCACGGTTCTGTGTGGAGCGGTTATATAGGAATGCTTTTAATGAGCGCAGCTTTTACCAGTATTGGTTTATTTGCCAGCAGCATAACAAATAATCAAATAGTTGCATTTTTACTAGCTTTATTTGTTGGTGTATTTTTTCTAATTATTTTTGATGTGCTTGCAAGCAGTTTCACTGGAACTATTGCATACTTTTTTAATTATCTAAGTTTATCAACTCATTATGAATCTATTTCTCGCGGTGTTATGGATTCTAAAGATTTAATTTACTTCTTTTCAATTACAGCCATTGGTTTATTATTGGCAGACACAGTATTATCAAAACGAAATATAGTTGAGTAATAAAAGATTATGTTAACAAAACGAAAAGTTCAAACAACATTATTTTTGGTTATTGCAATCATTCTACTTGTAAATATCTTATCAACCAGGTATTTCTTCAGACTTGATTTAACTGAAGATCAGAGATATTCTTTAAGTGATGCTACTATTGATATTTTGGAAAATTTGGATGAACCCGTAACGGTTACATCTTATTTCTCTGAAAATTTACCGCCTGACATTGAAAAAGTAAGACAGGATTTTAAAGATTTGTTGATTGAATATTCCAACAGATCCGATGCTCAAGTAGTTTATGAATTTATCAATCCGAATGAAGACCAAGAAACAGAAATGAAAGCTCAACAGAGTGGAATTTCTCCAATTATGATCAACGTAAGAGATAAAGATCAGTTAAAGCAGCAAAAAGCTTATCTTGGTGCTTTAGTTCAATTAGGTGATAAAAAAGAACCTATTCCATTTATTCAGCCCGGTGCTGCTATGGAATATGCTTTGTCTACTGCAATTAAGAAAATTTCTATGCAGGATAGGCCTGTCCTTGGTTTATTGCAAGGTCATGGTGAACCTAGTTTGTCAGCTCTGCAGCAGTTAAATGCACAATTAAATGTAATGTATGATATTCAGACGGTAACTTTATCTGATACATCAGGTATTCCTTCAAATATTAGTTCTCTAGCAGTAATTGCTCCTGAAGATTCAGTAATAGACAGAGATTTTAATTATTTAGATGAATATTTGGCAAGAGGAGGCAGACTTTTACTTGCAATAAATAATGTTAAAGGTAATTTTCAAAATGCTTCCGGTGAAGCTGTTAATACAGGATTTTCAAATTGGCTTCAAAAGTATGGTGTTTCAATTGAAGAAAATTTTGTGCTAGATGCAAATTGTAGTAATGTTATGGTTCAGCAGCAGCAAGGTTTCTTTAGAATGAACACACCCGTAAGTTTTCCATATTTGCCAATAATTTCTAAATTTACGGATCACCCAATTACGAAAGGTTTGGAAACTGTTTTACTTCCATTTGCCAGCTCAATTAATATTGCGCCCAAGGATACTTCAATTAGTTATGTGACTCTAGCGACTTCATCTGAAAAATCATCTTTAGAGACATTACCATTATTTTTTAACATTCAAAAACAATGGAAAAATTCAGACTTTGGAATGTCTTCAATTCCAGTTGCTGTAGCATTGGAAGGAAAAATAGCCGGAACCGAAACAAAAATGGTTGTCTTTAGTGATGGTGATTTTGCAACAAATGGTGAAGGGCAAGGTGCTCAACAACTTCAGCCGGATAATGTTAGTTTAATGACTAATGCAATTGACTGGCTTTCGGATGATACTGGCTTAATTGCTCTTAGAACTAAAGGTGTAACATCCAGACCTCTTGATGCACAATTAGAAGATGGTACAAAGACTTTGGTAAAATATGCTAACTTTTTAATTCCAATATTATTGATTGTTTTATTCGGAGCGATCCGTTTTCAATACAAAAAGAAAATTAGAAACATTATAAAATCGACTGACTATGTTTAATAAAAATTCTAACAAAACACTTTGGCTTGTATTTGCTGCATTACTTGTGGTTGTAATTTTAGTATTCTCAACTGAATCAACCAAGCAAGAAAAATCATTTAACACAGATATTGTTTCTATTGACACAAGTTCAATTTCTAGTTTTTCAATTTTTCCAAAATCACAAAATGGAAAAGAAGTTAAATTCTTGAAAGATGGTGATATTTGGAAAGTTAGCGGTGATGATGGTAAAAGTTTTTCTGTACCTAATAACAAAATTGAAAACATATTTAATCAACTAATGCAAATAAAACCTAAAAGAGTTGCCGCACGCAGTAAAAATAAATGGACTGAATATCAAGTCGATTCAGCTGCAACTAGAGTTGTTGTTAGGGAAAATGGATCAGATGTATTAGATATTATTATTGGCAAATTTGCATTCCAGCAGCCAAGAACAATGTCTACATTTGTTAGGTTGACAGATGAAAATGACGTTTATGAAGTTGACGGATTTCTTGATATGACATTCAATAAAGATGTGAACAGTTTTAGAAATGAAACAGTTTTAAAATCTGATAAAAATAATTGGAATAGACTTACATTTTCATCAAATGAAAGCGAGTCATTTGATCTAGTTAAAGTTGATAATTCTTGGACAATTGACGGTGCAAAAACTGATTCTGCAAAAACAGAAAATGCTCTAAGTGCATTAAGCAGATTAACTAATACAACTTTTATAAATACCGAAGCAGCGAATCTTCCTCCTCAAACATCAAAATTAACAATAAGTCAAACAGATGGTGAACCTATTGAAATTACGGCTTATAAAAATGAAGGTAGTTATATAATTCATTCATCTCAGAATAAAGAAAATTATTTTGATGGAAATAAAATTGGTGAAAAAATCTTTATTACCAAAGAATCACTTTTTTAGTTAACTTTTAATCAGAATAATTTTTTTACTTCGAGAAAGAAAATAATATGGCAACAATTGCCCTAATTAACAGTAGTGTTCAAACAAAGAACTATACTGGATTTACACTTCAAATTGTAAAACAAGAATTACTTAAAAAAGAACACAACGTAGTTGAAATTGATCTCAAAGAATTTAATCTTCCATTTCCGGGTGAAAAAATTGAAAACGATAATTCAGCTGAATTAAGAAAACTGCTTAAATCGGCCGAAGCTTTTATTGTTGGCTCGCCTGAATATAATGGCAGTTTTACTGCAAAATTAAAACTTATGATTGAAAATTCCGGTTATCCATCAATGATGAAAGGCAAACCTGTTGGATTAGTCGGAATTGCCAGCGGAGTTTTAGGTGCTACAAAATCTTTAGAACAGCTTAGAACAGTTTTCTCTCATATTGGATCTATTGTTTTACCAAGAGTTGTATCTATTGCAGAAATTGAAAAGAAATTTGATGATGATGGTAACTGCATTGATCAAAATACTGAAAGCGAAATTAAATTAGCCGGAAAAAATTTATCCAAATTTTTATCTCTCATAAAAACTCAATAAATTGAATAAAATCTTCAAATCTTTACATCCATTTGTATAAATTAAATATTCAAATTGATATTTAGATAATTTATCCTAATTTTTGCATCAAAGCTATATGATTATAAAGCTTTATTTAGTCAAGAATTGTAAAATATTTTCAAATTATTTATGAAAAAAGAAACAAAAGCAATAAGAACACAAACCGAAAGAAGTAAAAATAGAGAACATTCCGTTCCACTTTATTTGACTTCAAGTTTTGTTTTTGATAGTGCTGAACATGGAAGAGAACTTTTTGCTGAAGAAGTAGATGGCAATATTTATTCAAGATTTTCTAATCCAAATACATCTGAATTTATAACAAAGATGTGTAATTTGGAAAATGCTGAAGATGGTTTTGCTTTTTCTTCAGGTATGGCGGCAGTTTTCGGTACATTAGCGGCATTGCTTTCTAGCGGAGATCATGTGTTATCTTCCAGAGCTCTATTTGGCTCGTCTCACCAAATCTTGACTCAAATTTTGCCTAAATGGGGAATTGAATACACCTACGTTGATGCTAAAGATCAGTCAGATTGGGAAAAAGAAATTAAACCAAACACCAAAGTTTTATTTATTGAAACTCCTTCAAATCCCGGATTAGAATTAATTGATTTGGAAATGGCTGGAAATCTTTGCAAAAAGCACAATATAATTTTAGTTGTTGATAATTGTTTTGCAACTCCAATTATTCAAAATCCAATTGATTTTGGTGCTGATTTGGTAACTCATTCTGCAACAAAATATATTGACGGCCAAGGTAGAGTAATTGGCGGAATAACTGTTGGAAGAAAAGATTTGATAAAAGATATCAGGTTTTTTGCTCGCCAAACCGGACCTTCACTTTCTCCTTTTAATGCTTGGATATTATCAAAGAGTCTGGAAACTCTTTCTGTAAGGATGGAAAAACATTCTGAAAATGCGCTTAAATTAGCAGAATTTTTAAGTAATGAAAATGAAATTGATTTAGTAAAATATCCTTTTTTGTCCTCCCATCCACAACATGATTTAGCCACAAAGCAAATGAAATTAGGTGGAGGAATAATTACAATTAATATCAAAGGAGGATTTAATAGAGCGCAAAGATTTATAGATTCAGTAGAAATGGCTTCAATTACTGCAAATTTAGGCGATACAAGAACAATTGTTACCCATCCGGCTTCAACAACTCATTCAAAATTATCAGAAAATGAACGATCGTTAGTTGGAATTAATTCTTCAACTATTAGAATTTCTGTTGGACTTGAAAATGTTGAAGATATTAAAAATGATATTCAACAAGCAATAGAAAGATCAAAATAAATATGAAAGTACAGTTAAATAGAATAGATGAAAATTTTCACTTTGAAGGAATTGGCAGTTCAAAAATTTCAGTTCATATTGATGGCTCGGAAGAAATTGGCGGACAGAATGCCGGAGCAAGACCAATGGAGTTGATTTTAATGGGTCTAGGATCGTGCGGAGCTATGGATATAATAAGTATATTAAAAAAACAAAAAGAAGATTTGAGAGATTTAAAAATTTTCATTAATGGGGAAAGGGATTATAATCTTACTCCGGCCGTATTTACAAATATTGAAATAGAGTTTCATTTTTATGGAAATTTGGATCCCAAAAAGGTTAAAAAAGCAGTAAATCTATCAATGGAAAAATATTGTTCTGTTTCTGCAATGTTAGAAAAAACAGCAAAAATATTATATTCATATAAAATAATAAGTTTGAGCTAAGTAATGATATTTGAAGATCTTAATTGGTTGATCTACGGAGTTTTAATTGGTTTGTTTGTTCCGGCACTTTTGATAATCGGAAATAAACAATTTGGGGTTTCTTCCGGTTTACAAAATATTTGTACAACTATTTTACCTAAAACAAAAAGTGTTTTTTCTGATTATAATTTTAAATCAAATTCATGGAAACTCTATTTTATTATTGGAATTATTTTGGGAAGTTTTTTTGCGGTTTTTCTCTTGGGAGATGGAAATTCTTATTTTTTACCCGATAACTTTTATTCGGTCAAAGGTGTTATAATACTTTTTGTCGGCGGATTTTTCGTCGGTTTTGGAAGCAGATATGCAAAAGGCTGTACGTCTGGCCATTCAATAACAGGTCTTTCTATGCTTCAATTTGGAAGTTTAGCGGCAACAATTTCTTTTTTTATTGGCGGTTTAATATATACTTGGTTAGTATAATGAATAAAGTCACTTCTTTAATCTTTGGTCTACTTTTCGGAATTATTCTAACAAAATCTGAAGTCATCAGTTGGTTCCGAATTCAAAAAATGTTTCAATTCGAAGAATCTTATATGTATTTGGTTATTGGTACTGCAGTATTGACCGGAGTAATTTCCGTACAAATTTTAAAAAGATTTAAGATCAAAAGTTTGTCTAAAGAAAATCTCGATTTTTCAGCTAAACCATTTAATAAAGGAACAATAATAGGGGGTGTAATTTTTGGTTTTGGCTGGGCAATTACAGGCGCTTGTCCTGGACCTATTTTTGCTCAAATTGGGTGTGGAGAATATGTTGCCGTTTCAACTTTAATTGGAGCTTTATTTGGAGCATATTTATTTAACTTTGTAAAAGACAAACTACCTTCTTAATCAGAATAAATTTTTAATAATTTCTTCACTTTATTAATTTCTGTTGTTGGAAGTTCACACTTATAATCTTTACAAATATAAACAGTCGTTTTTCCGTTAATCATTTCATAATCTTTTGTAAAAGGAGCAATTTCTTTTATCTGATCACTTTGGTTTTGATCAATAAGTATAACAACTTTATAAGGCAAGAAATCTGAATTTATTAAATTTATTATTTCCTTTGTATTCTTATTTTCCTTCTCACCAACAATAATTATTTCGGAAGAAATATTTTGTGCAAAGTTGTAACCACTCAAAAATTGAGAAAATCCGATAGGTGTTCTTTCAACAATTTGTTTGAATGCTAAACTCAAATTTTCGGCGTATTCTAAATACTTAATTTTTGTTGTTATCTTATTTAGTTTAATTAGATTAGAATACATTACAGAATTACCGGAAGGAATTGCACCATCATAAAACTCTTTTGTTCTGGCTATTAAATTTGAATATTTTTCTGAAGTAAAATAAAAACCGGAATTATTTTTTTTATCCCAAAAATTATTTATTACAGTTTCAGTCAATTCAATTGATCTCTTGAGATATTCAATTTTAAAAGTTGATTCGTAAAGCTCTAATAATCCCCAAATTAAAAAAGCGTAATCATCAATTTGAGCTGAAATTGCAGATTCATTTTCTCTAAATCTGTGCAGCAAATTTCCATTTTTATCAAATAGATTTTCAAATATAAACTTTACTGCATCTTCTGCTTTTTTTGAATACATATTATTATCAAAAGTTTTTGAAGCAATTGATAATGCAGCAATCATTAATCCATTCCAATCAGTTAGAATTTTATCATCTTTATAAGGATGAATTCTTTTCTTTCGCTCATTGAATATTTTTTGTCTAATTGTGCTGAGTTTGGAATGAAATTCATTTTCTGCTATTTTAGATTTTTCTGCTAATTGATTAGGCAAATAACTCATAAATAAAATGTTTGATCCGGTCGCTTCTCTTGTTGCTTCTTCATAATAATTTCCATGTTTTGTTATATTAAAAACATCAGAAATAAAATCTGAATCTTCCTTACCGAGCAACTCATTTAATTCTTGCTTTTTCCAAACATAAAATTTCCCTTCTTCACCTTCACTATCAGCATCTTCAGCAGAATAAAATCCTCCATTTATATCAGTCATATCACGTAAAACATATTCAATTGTTTCTTCTACTGTTTTTTTAAAGAAAACATTTTTTGTTATTTGATAAGCTTCAGAATAAGCGATAATCAGCATTGCTTGATCATAAATCATTTTTTCAAAATGGGGTAAAAACCATTTTTGGTCAGTTGAATATCTATGAAAACCAAATCCAATTTGATCATAAATTCCGCCTTTTCTCATTTCAAATAATGTTTTGGAAACCATTTCTAGAGCTTGATCATTATTGGTCTGTTTGTAATAACGCAATAGAAAAGATAAATTATGCGGTGAAGGAAATTTAGGTCTTTCTCCAAAACCGCCAAAATCTTTATCAAATCGTTCATCAAAAAGTCTAAAAGCATCTTCAAAAATTGAATTAGAGATGCGTTCTTTATTTGTTATTTCAAGTGATAAATTTATTTGTTGTGTGATTTTTTCAGCTGATTCTAAAATCTCATTTTTTTGCTCATTCCACGCTGCAATTATTTTTGGAATTAACTCTATCATTCCAATTCTACCACGAGAATGTTTTGGAAAATAAGTACCGGCAAAGAAAGGTTTTTGATCTGGAGTTAAAATAACAGTTAACGGCCAACCGCCGCTGCCTGTTAACATTTGGCAAACTGACATATAAATATTATCTATATCTGGTCTTTCTTCTCTATCAACTTTTATTGACACAAAATTTGCATTCAATAATTTTGCAACTTCTTCGTCCTCAAAAGATTCATGTTCCATAACATGGCACCAGTGACAAGTTGAATACCCAATTGAAAGAAAAATTGGCCTATTCTCTTTTTTTGCAATTTCAAAAGCTTCACTACTCCACGGGAACCAATTTACAGGATTGTAAGCGTGCTGCAATAAATAAGGACTTTTTTCTTTAATAAGTCTATTTTCAAATTTTTTTTGATTCATTTTGAACAGTTTGGATAAATGAAATGAATTAATGAGATATTATATCTTAGAAATGTAAGAAATTGAATTGGTTAAAAGAAATTTATCGACAATTTTTAAACAATTTTCAAAATTTTAAAGGGAAATAAAATTATTCCTTTTAATATCTGAAAAACAACATCAACTGCAATACCTAATAAACGGAATGGTAATAATAACAGCCAAATAAACGGATAAATTATTAAGACTCCGATTGCCAACGGAAGTGAAAAAATTGCCAAAATTACCCAAAGAATAAATGTAAACATGATTTTCCCTCAATTTTCTTTATTTAAATAGACGAAATAAAATTAAAGAAGTTCTTAAAAAGTGGCAGATAAAATACGATAATGTAGGAGTTATAATTAATAGTATACTCTATTTATGCTTAAAGAAAAAGTTTTTCTCCCAAAACTTGCACCAAACCATCAAGCTATTCTAGATGGTACAAGCGAAATAATTATTGCTTTTGACAAAGATTATCAAATCGCTTACAGCAATCAATCCTTTAAGAAAAATTTTGAAATATTTGTAAATGAACCTCTTGATGATTCGAAATTACTAAATTCTTATGTTGGTTTAACAAGATTTAACAATCTGCAATCAAAGTGGAACGGTTGGTTTGAAAAAGCTTTTAATGGAGAACATTTTAAGGACAAATTAGAATTTAACATAATTGGTAAAAAGCTCTATTTTACATTAGAATTTACACCAATCAAAACAAAGAATGAAGTAGATTATGTTCAGGTTGTTGCAAGAGAAGAAACACTTAGAAAAAATTATGAAG
Organism: Ignavibacteriales bacterium; assembly: GCA_020635275.1. Lineage (GTDB taxonomy): Bacteria > Bacteroidota > Ignavibacteria > Ignavibacteriales > Melioribacteraceae. The sequence continues at coordinate 246,408 of JACKAA010000001.1, read as the reverse complement.
AATTATTAAAGAAATATAAAGAATCCAAAGAAGATGAGAATAACTCTAAAACTGATGAGATAGATAAAGAAAAAATTATTAAAGAACGTGATGACGCATTGAGTTTATTGCTTGAAAACGCTGAACGTTTGCAAATTGTTTTTGATGGATCAAACGATGGATTTTGGGATTGGAATATTGAAAAGGATGAAATTTTTTACAGTAAACAATACTACGAAATATTAGGTTATAGAAACGGTGAATTTAAATCAGATTTAAGAACCTGGGAAAATAGAATACACGAAGATGATATAGATAATGTTTTAGAATCAATGCAATCACATTTAGAAGGATTAACTGATCAATTTATTTGTGAATACAGAGTACGTTCAAAAAGTGGTGAATGGAAATGGGTGCTTGATAAAGGTAAAGTGGCAATTAGAGGTGAAAATAATAATCCGCTTCGGTATGCTGGTACATTAAGTGATATTGATAAAAGAAAAAGAACTGAAAAGGAATTAAAAGAAAGTGAATTAAGATTTTTCAGTATGGCTGAAAATTTACCGGTAATGATTTGGTTATCCGATAAAAGGATTAAGCCTACGTATGTAAATAAAAAGACAAGTGATTTTGTGGGATCCGGTTATAAAAATCTTAACATAGAAAAACTTGTTCATAAAGATGATCAAAAATTATTTAAGAGCAACATATTAAAATCAATTAAGAATAAAGAGATATTTAAATTTGAAGTAAGATTCAAAAATGTAAAAAATAAATACCGTTGGATCTTAGCAAATATTGTCCCAAGACTTTCTGAACAAGGAGAATTTATTGGGTTATTAGGAGTAGGATTAGACATAACTGAAAGAAAAGAGATTGAAACAAAACTTGCGGAAAGTGAAGCTCAATTTACAGAAATCACTTCCGTTATTGGTGACGGAATTTTTATGATAGATTCCGATTTAAAATTAAAATTTGCTAATCCGGAGTTTACAAATTTACTTGGTTATACAGCTGATGAATTAAAAGACAAAAATATTCACAATATAATTCATAACCATAATGAAGGCCTTGATTCAAAATGTGCAATTAAACAGGTATTTAAAACCGGTGAAACAATAAGAGTTCCGGAAGATTATTATAAAAAGAAAAATGGCGAATTACTTCCTGTTTCATATGTAGTTTCTCCAATTAAGAGAAATGAAGAAATTAAAGGCTGTGTTGCAGCTTTCCATGATATAACTGAAAGATTAAGTGCACAAGAAGAAATGGATAGATTTGTTGAAGAACTTCAATTTAATAAGGAATTGATGGAAGAAAATGCAAATGAATTTGCCAGATTAAATGAGATGTTAGGAGAATCTGAATCGAGATTAAAAGAATTAAATGCAAGTAAAGATAAATTCTTCTCCATAATTTCTCACGACTTAAGAAGTCCCTTTACTTCAATTACAGGTTTTGCAGAAGTAATGCTTGAAGATATTGACACACTTTCAAAAGAAGAAATAAAAGAATTTACTGGAAGCATTCATAAATCTTCAAAAAACATTCAAAATTTATTAGAAAACCTTTTACAATGGTCGAAAATTCAGACCGGCAGAATTGAATTTAATCCAATTAATTTTGATCTGAATAACTTAGTAAATGAAGTAATTGCACTTTATCATGTAAATGCTGCCAGAAAGAAAATTACTTTAACAGCAGATATTAATGAGCAATACAACCTAAATGCAGATAAATTTATGATTGATACTATAATAAGGAATTTAGTATCAAACTCAATAAAGTTTACACCGCAAGGCGGAGAAATTATAATTAAAGCTGAAGAAAATGAAGAAAATAAATTATTAATTTCAATTGCTGATAATGGTGTGGGAATGAAGGAAGAAATTCTTGCAAAACTCTTTAAGATAGATGAACATGTTACTACAAAAGGAACCGAAAAAGAAAAAGGCAGCGGATTAGGATTAATACTTTGCAAAGAATTTGTTGAAAAGCATGGCGGTAAAATCTGGGCTGAAAGTAAATTAGAAGAGGGTAGTGTATTTAAATTAACAATACCCCTTAAAGTAAAATAATATCTTAAACAGAAATTACTGAATTTGCTGAATCACCGTAATGAGTTGTAACTTGCTTATCTGCATTATCATCATTTAGCCAAATATGATCATCAACTAAATATTTAAACTCATACTCATTACCAACTTCCATATCTACAATAATTGAAAATGATCCATCTTTTACAAGCTTTTTCATGCGATGAGAATTTTGATCCCAGTTATTAAAACTGCCTAAAACAACAGCTTTTTTATGATTAATGCCAATATTTGAGGGAATTCTAAAAGTTACTTTACAAATTGGTTTTGATTTTAGATATTTTTTTGAAATAGACATTTCTAATCCTTTTCATCGATTTAATTCAAACTATAATAAATAATTTAACTACAAAAGTATAAAATAAATTTCTTCAACAACATGTATTAAATTAGAACACAAATTTAATCATCAATATCAGAATTTGCAAAATAATATACAATAACCTTTTTTGCTATATTTTTATAATTATTAAATTATTTGAATTATTCTTAGAGCAGAATTATTTTCTTAATTAAGAATTAAATATTATTAAGATATAAAATTTCTCGAATATTTTAATATTTGTAAATGTTGAGTAATCTATGAACATTTGTAAAAAAGTTAAAGAAATAATAAGCTCAAACAATGTTGTTGAATTTAGGAATCTTATAGATTTTTTGAAATTTACAAATTGTAAAACTGAAACTGAAATCAGATCAATGTTTTTTGCGTGCGGAATGACTCCGGAAAAGTATGATTATTTGAAAAAGCAAAATTCAAATAATTAAAAACCTTAAACAAGTTTTCTCAAGCATAATAGGTTTGATTTGAATATTTATTTTGATTTAAATAGAAGAAATTTATTAAATCCTAAAAAATTTATTTTCTTTATATAATTTTATCATTTCTTCAATTTGAGGTATATATCTATCCGACTGAGTCTGCTTTGCCCGGTTTATCAAACTATTTAAAATATTTATAGCAATACTAAAGTTATCATTTTCTGCATATGCCGCAGCCAATGTAATAACAGACCTAATCTCTTGATCCGGATTATCTTTTCTCATCAATGATATTCTTTTAGCAGTTGTAAGAGCTAATTTACCATCTCTAATACTTTGATCGGAACTAACTGAGAGAATCCAAGCATGTCTCTCTAATAATTCTAAATTATTAGGCGAATATTTAAGCGATTTTTCAAAGAGTTTTAGTGCTTCTTTGTATCTATTCAAACGAAGGTAGTAATTTCCAAGTTTTAGCACTGTGTTTACGTTTAGAGGATTAGCAGCTATACTTCTTTGATAATATTTTATTGCGATAGGTACATCACCATTTTCTTCATAAAGTATTCCAAGAAGAATAAGTGCAATTTCATTGGTTGGATTTAAATTAAGAGCAACTTTAAATTGTGATCTTGCTTTATCGGTTTGACCTTGCAAAGCTAATAATCTGCCGTACTCTGTAATTAACTCAGAATTTTTTGGATCAAGTTCTAATACTTTTTCACAATGTTTAACTAAACTTTCATCAACACTATTACTCGCTCTTAACTTTAAGTAAAGAATATGGTTTTTAATTAAATTCGGATTAACATTAATAATTCGTTCAGTAAACATTAAAGCATATCCATTTTGATTCCACCTGTTAAGAGTTTCAGCCATTACAAACAATTTTTCATCATTATCTATGTAATATTTATAATATTTCTTTAAGAAGTCACCTAAGTTTTCATATTTACTTTTAACCAGTAAAACCAATACATATTTTGAAATTGCCTCAATATCAGTTGGATCGAACTGTAAAATATGTTGGCATAGTATCTCTGCTAAATCAGAATTTTCACTTTTCAGGGCAATATCAATTTGTTTTAGAATAAAATTTGTATTTCTTGATTTAAGGAATAATTCACTATAGATCGGATCCATTAAAGGTTGAAAACTATCGAAATCACCTGCACGTATTGTTAACTCTTTTCCTTTAAGTGAATCGCCGGTTAAAAACATTAATTGTCCAAGTAGACGATAGGCTGGTCCAAATCTTTGATATTCTTCTAATAATTTTTCTAATTCTTTATGTGCTTCATCATAATTTTTTTGTTTAATGAAAACTCTGCTTAGATTTAATCTGGCATGGGCAATTAATGGGAAAGTTTCTTTATTATTAAATTCCGTGCTAAAATTAAATTTTTCAGAATTTACAGCTTTTTTAAAAACAACTTCAGCATCATCAAGAAGATTCAGCTTTAAATATGAGTTTCCCAATTTAAACCAAGCATAAGTAACCTTAGGATTTATTTCAACTACTCTTTTTAAATTGGCAATTGTTTCTTTCGTATCACCTAATTCTTCTTTCAATAAAGCAGTATAGTAATACCATAACCATTCTTTATCATTTAATTTTTTGGCATTTGTGTAACAAGATTCAGCTTCTGCATAAAAAAAGTTTGAATGATATACCATGCCAAGATTTCCTAATTCAATATCAGAATAAGGTTTTTCTAAAGCATTTGTATAAGCTTGATTAACAATATCATTTATGTGTTGAGAATATCCTGTTAAATTTGGGAGTTCAGGGATTGCGTTTCCATATATTATTTTTATACTTAATGGAATAACAAACCAGTAAGTCAGCACAGAAAATATTGTGAGGCTAATTAATATTTTTATCTTTTTATTCAAAAAACCAAACCAAGATTTTTCAATTTTATATTTGATAAAGCTTTATAGAAATCAACTCTATTCTATGGTAAATTCCTCATTTTTTTCTAAAGCTTGATCAATTAAGGCGGTTACTAATTGTTAAACTAATTTTTCAAATATTTGATGTACAAAATATTATTATAAATTTACTTTCTCAATTGTCTGCTTAATTAGGGAAACATATTAATTGCAAAAAAATATGCTAAAAAGGATGGTTACAAAAACTGATTAAATACAAAAAAACCTTGTAAATGGATAATTTACAAGGTTTTTTAAGAGCGGGGCCGACGAGACTCGAACTCGCGACCTCCTGCGTGACAGGCAGGCGTTCTAACCAACTGAACTACGACCCCATTAAAATACAGACCCTAAAAATAATACTTTTTATAAAAAAAGCAAAATAATTTCATCTGACTTTTAATATGATTTAACTTTTAATAAGCGCCAATCCATCTTACAACGTTATGATCCATTTCTTCAACGCCAAAACTTGCTCCCACTTGTAATGCTGAATGAACACTTTGATTTTCAGTTGTAACAAGTTTTTGTCTTTTTATGGCTTCTTCAATTTTAACACTAGTAATTTCTGATCCTTTAAGAGCGACCATTCTGCCAAACATTTTATTCATTGCTAAATTTATAGCATAAGTTCCAAATCTTGTAGAAAGAATTCTATCGTAAGGTGTTGGACTTCCGCCTCTTTGCAAATGACCTAATACGGTATAACGTGTTTCAATTTTTGTATTATCAGAAATCATTTTAGAAACATGTTCTGCAATTCCACCAAGTTGTATAGGATCTGTACGTTTAATATCCTTTGCTTTAACTACCATTTCTTCATTCTGTGCTTTAGCACCTTCAGCTACACATACAATACTAAATCTTTTTCCCTGCATACTTCTTTGTTCAACCTTATCATAAACTACATCCCAGTTAAATGGAAATTCAGGCAATAAAATTATATCAGCTCCACCGGCTAAACCTCCGTTCAATGCAATCCAGCCAGCATAACGTCCCATAACTTCAATTACCATTACTCTGTGATGCGTAGAAGCAGTAGTATGTAATCTATCCAAAGCTTCCGAAACAACAAAAACAGCTGAATCATGACCAAATGTTTGGTCAGTGGCTTCCAAATCATTATCTATTGTTTTTGGTACGCCAACAATGTTCATTCCCATTTCTGCAAGTTTATTTGAGATATGCATTGTTCCATCGCCGCCAATTGCAATTATTGCATCAAGATTCCAAGCTTCATAATTCTTTAATGCCTTTTTTGAACGATCTAATATTTGAATTTCATCGCCAATATCTTCCGGCCAATGGAAAGGGTCACCTTTATTGGAAGATCCTAAAATACTTCCGCCTTGTGAAAGAATACCTGAAACATCTTTATTATAAAGTTCAACAGCTTTTCCTTCTACCAAACCTTCAAAACCATCTTGAATACCCAAAACAGTTAATCCGTGATCATGTGCCGGTTTAGCAACTCCTCTAATTACAGCATTTAATCCAGGGCAATCGCCACCACCGGTTAAAAGTCCAATTCTTTTAATTTGTTTTGATTTTACCATTGTGTCCCTAAATAAAATGAATTTTAAATATAGTTGATTTCTTACTTTTTTTCTAAAAAGTTAGATTAATTTTCGAATATTTTTTTTGTTGTTTTAAAATGTTGCTTAACAAATTTATATAAATTATCTCCACCTAAATTTTGAACAATCATTTTTGCATCATTTTCAACTTCAGCTGAGGCTCCTTTGTGCAAATTAAAGCCTTCTAATTTCATTTTGGAAAACCACCTATTCATAGTACTTCTTGCTAAAATTGAAGCTGCTGCAACTCCAATATATCTTTCAGCTTTTGTCAACTGAATAAAATTTATATTGTTGTAATTCATTTTTTGAGAAATACTGATTTTAGTTTTGCTGAATTTATCGATTATGACATTTTTAGTCGGATATTTCTCAAGCAGATTTTCAATAACTTTGGAATGCCCCCAGTCTAAAAGCTTATTTAAATTGCCAAAACTTTCATAAAGCTGATTATATTTTTCCGGTCTAATTTCAACTATTGAGTAATTATTAGGAAATTCTTTTCTAATTTTTGATGCAATAATTTCAATTTGAGAATCTGTTAATTCTTTGCTGTCTCGCACACCAATATTTTGAAGAAAAGGTTGGGAATTATTATTTAAATAAAAACCACATATTACCAAAGGACCAAAATAATCACCTTTCCCGGTTTCATCTGTTCCGATATATTCATCATAAAAAATATCTTCATCATTATATGGAAGAATGAGTTTACCAGAAATTATACTGTCAATTTCATGGTATTCTTTCAATTCATTGTTTCCTTGAATTACGGTTTTTACTCCCTTTTTGCCAAAGTAAACTAATACCTTAAAGTTATATTTATTTTTTTGAACCGTAAATTCAAAGTGATACTGTTTTTTAGTAATATGTAAACAACTAAAACCGTTTTCACTTAAAGATTTATAATAATCTTGTATTTTCTCTAATGCAGAATTTTCCATATATCAATATTTAATTTGATTCAAAAGATACGTGTTTTGATTTAGTAAATAAACTATTATAATTTCTTATTAATATGATCATTAATTTTTAGTATTTTAATTGCCAAGATCAATTTAATTCATAATTTTGAAGAAAATGAACTTCAAAAAAAAACTTAAAATATTCTTTATATTTTTTTTCACCTGCAGTTTAATTACTTCACAATCATTAAATTACAAAAATCTTACCTTCGAACATTTATCAATTGAACATGGTTTATCGCAAATTACTGTACATGCAATTTTGCAAGATAGTAAAGGTTTTTTGTGGTTTGGAACTGAAGACGGTTTAAATAGATACGATGGTTATAACTTCACAATTTTTAGACACGATCCAATGGATTCAAATTCAATTAGCGATAATTTTATTTGGTCTTTATTTGAGGATTCTGAAAATAATATTTGGATTGGAACTAATAGCGGCGGACTAAACAAGTATAATTATTCAACAAATGCTTTCACTAATTTTTTAAACAAAAATTATAATGCTACAAATTTAAGCGGTAATAATATTAGAGCAATATTTGAGGATTCAGATAAAGAATTATGGATTGGAACAAATAATTACGGCTTATTCAAATTTAGTAAATCAGATAATTCATTCAGCAAAGTAAATTTACTTGAACAAGAAAATGTATCAATTCGTGCGTTGTGCCAAGATAAAGCAGGATTGCTGTGGATTGGAACAAATGAAAACGGTTTGTTTACTTATAATAAATCTTCAAATTTTGTTGAGCAGTTTATGTCAACTGGCTCAAAAATTCTTCAATTAAATAGTAATTCTATTTGGGCATTAAGTTGTGATAGTAAAAACAATATTTTTATTGGAACCTATAATGACGGCTTATTTAAATATGATAGAAAATTAAATAGTTTTTCAAATTTCAAAAGTTCTGTCAACTCAAATAGTTTAGTTAATAATAATGTTACAAGCATTTTAATTGATAATTATGATAATGCATGGATTTGTACAGAAGATGGATTAAGCATTTATTTACAGCAGTCAAATGAATTTATCAATTATAAACATAACCTATCAGACCTGAGAAGTTTAAGTAATAGCTTCCTCAGATATATAATCAAAGATCACTCGGATTTAATTTGGATTGGAACTGTTGCCGGCGGAGTTAATAAAATAAATATTAACAAAAAATTTAATCAGTTCAATCATGACCCAACGGATGATAATAGTCTTAGTCACAATATGATTAGAGCAATTGAAGAGGACTCAAAAGGAAATATATGGATTGGAACATTAGGTAATGGAATAACAAGATTTAATAAGTATGAAAATAAATTTCAAAGATTTAATTCATCAAATGTTGGACTGAGTGTTGATGTTGTAACTGCAATATTTGAAGATAAAGATAGAAATATTTGGGTAGGAACTTGGGGCGGTGGATTAAATAAAATTGAATTTTATCAATCGGCTCCAAGTTATAAAATAAAAAATATTAAAGTTTATAATCATAGAGTAAGTAATAACAACTCACTTTCAAGTAATATTATTCAAGATATTTTTGAAGACAATAAAGGGAATTTGTGGATTGGGACTGAAGATGGTTTGGATAAATTAAATCCAGCCATGAATATTATTCAGCACTTTAGGCATGATCCAAACGACTCATTAAGTTTAAGTGATAATAGAATTCAATCTAATTGTATTTTACAAGACAGATACGGTTATTTGTGGATTGGAACATGGCAAGGACTAAACAGAATTAATATTTTAGAGACAGAAAATAATAAGGAAGCTTCATTTTTTAAGATCTATAAAAGTAATGGACTTAGTGATAATAGAGTAATTTCAATTTTTGAGGATAAAAATAATATTAACTCAGATTCTTTAATAATTTGGGCTGGAACAATTGGCGGCGGACTGAATAAGATAAATTTGCTAATGCAAGGCGACACAATTAATAATTACAAAATTACCAACTATACAGAAAAAGATGGATTACCAAGTAATGTTATTTATGGAATACTTGGGGATGATGAAGGCAATTTATGGATGAGCACAAACAATGGTATTTCCAAGTTTAGTCTTAATAAAAATCAGTTTAGAAATTATGATATAAAAGACGGGCTTCAAAGTAATCAATTTTTCTGGGGTGCATTCCATAAAACAAAAGATGGAGAGCTTTATTTTGGTGGTATAAATGGAATGAATTCATTTTATCCGAATAAACTTATAGAAAATCAAAATATTCCTCCGGTATTTATAACAAAGTGCAATATTGAATCATCAGACGGAACTACAAGAATAATTTTAGATAATATCGATTCTATAAAAAATGTAAAGCAAATTGAACTATCATATGATAGTTACAATATCCAGTTTGAGTTTACAGCCCTTGATTTAACGACACCAAGTAAAAATATGTATAAGTATATTCTTGAAAATTATGATGAAAAATGGGTGGAAAACAATTATTCGCATGTTGCAAATTATACAAATGTAAATGATGGAAATTATGATTTCAAAGTACTTGGATCCAACAATGATGGAATTTGGAATAACGAAGGAGCCGTTTTATCAATAATTGTTAAAACTCCTTTTTGGAAAACCTGGTGGTTTATTCTTTTAGTAATTGGATTTATTAGCAGCATAATAATTTATATAGTTACTGCACAAGTAAAAAATATTTTAGCAGTTGAACGGTTAAGAACAAAACTTGCTGCTGATCTGCATGATAATATTGGAAGCAGCTTGACTGAAATTTCCATCTTAAGTGAAGTAATATCAACAAAATTAAAAACAGAAGAACATGATATTATTAAAAATCTGAATAAAATAAGTAACAAATCGAGAAGTTTGATTGATAAAATGAGTGATATAGTTTGGCTTGTAAATCCTCAAAGAGATTCACTTTATGATCTGATTCTTAGATTACAAGATACTTATTCAGATTTACTTTCCGATACCGAAATATCATTCCGTTCAGAAAATCTAAAATCACTTGAAAAAGTTTCACTTACAATGGAACATCGTCAGCATTTATTTTTAATATTTAAAGAAGCAATTAATAATTCAATAACTCACAGTAAATGTTCAGAAATTATTTTAAATGCCAATGTTAATGGAAGAACATTAATAATGATATTAAAAGATAATGGAATTGGATTAGATACATCTCAAGAAAATCTTGGTAACGGCTTAAAGAATATGCAAAGCAGAGCCAAAAAAATAGGTGGCAAATTATCAATAAATTCTGATGTTGGTAAAGGCACTACAGTTACTTATATTGGTAACATTAGATAATCAAAAAACATTAAAATGATAAAAGTTGTTATTGTTGAAGATAGTAATACAATAAGAGAAGGATTAAAACTTCTAATAGATGGAACAGAAGGTTATCATTGCGAAGCAGCATATTCCAACTGTGAAGATTTATTAAGCAGTATCAAAAAGCTTGATGTGGATGTTATTTTAATGGATATCGACCTTCCTGGAATTTCCGGAATTGAAGGAATTAGAGAAATAAAAAAATATTCAAATGAAATATTGATTTTAATACTTACAGTATATGATGAAAATGATTTAATTTTTGAAGCACTCTGTGCTGGAGCTTCTGGTTATTTAGTAAAAAAAACACCTCCTGCAAAATTGTTAGAAGCTATTAAGGAAGCTTACGATGGCGGAGCTCCAATGACTTCAAATATTGCCCGAAAAGTTGTTGACTATTTTCAAAATAATAAGCCTGTTCATGAAAAAGTTGAAAGTATTGATTTAACTCCAAGAGAAAAAGAAGTACTTAGTGGATTAGTCGGCGGAAGCAGTTATAAAGCAATTGCAGATCACCTTCATATTAGCGTTGAAACTGTAAGATTTCATTTTAGGAATATTTACAAAAAACTTCATGTACACTCACAATCTGAAGCTGTTGTTAAAGCAATAAAAGAAGGTTTGGTTTAAAACCTAACTGAATGTGTAGTATCTTTCATCTATATGTAACCTTTCTTAAATAAAACACCACATTTGTGTAGTACAAACACAAAAAGATTTTCCATAAATTTTGCAGTATTCTGAAGAATAATACTGTACAAATGAAAAAAATAGTAATTGTAGAAAAAATAAAAAATATACGAGAAGGAATTAAAATACTCATAAATAGATTTTCTGATTATGACTGTTCTTATACCTTTGAAAATTTAAATGATTTTAAAGAAGAAATTGATAATATTAAGCCTGATGTTTTACTAATTGATTTAGAGCATAAAGGAATTTCTGTTATTGATGAAATAAAACAGCTAAAATTGAGAAATCCTGAATTGCTTATTGTAATGCTTACGATGAATGAAGAGAATGAAAAAATATTCGATGCACTATCAAATGGCGCAATAGCATATATTCATAAAAATGCTCCATCACAGAAATTAATGAAATTATTGGAAGATGTTGTAGCCGGAAAAACAATTATAAATTCTTTAATTGCCCGCAAAACAATAAAATTTATTAGCGATAAAAAAATAAACGGCAGTTATCAAAAAGAAGAACTTAAATTACTTCAGAAAGTAACCGAAGGCAATAATTTATTTGCTATAGAAAAATCATTAAAAATGAGTATTGACGAAATTAAAATTAATTTCAGAAGAATTTTTGAAAAGCTTTTTGAATTAAGCAAGAATGAAGTTGTAAGAATTTAAAAATAACCTACATATTTAGGTAGGTAATTTCTAAAAAAATGCTTTTTTTATAAGAATACACTACATTATGGTAGTTTTCTAATGATAAATAATTTGGTATTTTTCTTGGTGAATAATACGCTCACACCAATAAAATTAAGTATTTTTCAAAAAATTTTAGGTTACCTAAAAAGAAAGATAGTGAGAACATTCCATTCAAATAATGCCTTAATTCTGCTAAATTCTCTTTCAATCTTGCTGTTATTACAAGCATGCCAAAATAATAATGACCCAGACATTGCCATAGTTGGAGAAGATAATATTCGTCAATCCGATTTTATTGAAAGATATGAGGATTATATTATACAGACCGGAATTAAAGACAACATTATCAGTCGCAAAGAAGTTCTAAACAGCATGATCACTGAGTTGCTTTTAAAAAATTATGATAACAATGATATAATTGACAATAACAATGAATACCAAAAAGAACTAGCTTGGACCCAAAATCAAACAATTCTTGGTTATTTAAAAGACAGAGAAATTTATGCAAAAATAGATGCTTCAGATAAAGAATTAAGAGAAGCATTTTTACGTTCAAATCAGAAAATTGCTGCCCGCCATTTATTTGCTCCAACTGAAGAAGAAATAAATAACATTGCAGAACTTCTAAAAATTGGAGTTGATTTTAATACTTTGGCTAAACAAACTTTTACTGATTCTACCTTAAGAGAAAATGGCGGATATTTAGGATATTTTTCTTGGGGAGATATGGAACCAGAATTTGAAGACGTTGCATTTTCAATGAAAGTCGGTGAAATTTCAGAACCAATTAAAACAAAACATGGATTTAGTATTATAAAATTGGAAGATAGAGTTTCTCATCCACTCTTAACAGAAAACGAATTTCAGCAAAAGAAAAGTAAATTATCTCAAATTTTAAGAATTAGAAAAAAAAGACCATCCGAAAAAGAATATGTTAATAAAGTTGTTCAATTTGATGAGATAACACTTAATGATAAATCTATAAATAAAATTTGGGAAAGCATTGAACTGAAAATAAATGGTGAAAAAGAAATTCCAATAATTTTTAGTGATACAATTGCTGTTAAATACAAAGAAAAAGAATATTCAGAAAATGAAATTCAAAAAAGAATATATAGAATTCCCGAGTTTCATTTTAGAAAAATAAATTCAAAAAAAAATCTTGAAACAGTGATAAAAGGAATTGTGCTTCAGGACCAGTTATTAGAAATTGCTGATGAAAAGAATTATGATTCAAATGAACTTGTTGAAAAAACTTTTCAAAAGGCAAGTACAAACTTATTTATGAAGTACAAAATTTCTGAAATAATTGATAATTATAACATAGAAGATAGTGTTGTTTTTGATTTTTATAAAAATCACCCGGATTTTTTCTCGACACACGAGCAAATTAATGTTCAGGAAATATTAGTTAATGATTTAGAATTGGCGGAAAAATTAGTAAAGAAGTTGAAGAATGGAGAAGATTTTGGGAAACTTGCCCGTAATTTTTCTATTAGAAAAATTACGGCAGAAAATGACGGTAAAATAGGACTAACACCAATTCAAAAATTTGGAAACCTAAAAAATATATTCAAACAAAGTGCATTGAATAAAGTTATAGGTCCTATACAAATAGAAGAAATTTATGGAATTTTTAAGGTTCTTGAGAAAAAGGAAAGTGAACCTGTTGAATTTGAAAAAGCTAAGGAAACAGCACTTTTAGCAGTTAAGTTTAAACTAAAAAATGAAATTTTAGCGAGCTATGTTGAAAAGTTAAAAGCTAAAATAAACATTGATATAAATTTGAAAAATTTGGGATCAGCAAAGGTATTTCAAACAATTTAAACTTTTTATATGTTTAGTTTTATTGAAAGAATTTTTTGAAGTTTTTGAACTAAAAATCTTAAAAAGAAAAGTATAACGAGGAGCTCCTCATGAAAAGATTTTTACAATTTTTTATAATTTTAATAACTTTATCTACATTAGTAAAAGCAGGAACGACCGGTAAACTTACGGGTCAAGTTACTGATGAAAGAACAGGAGAGCCGCTTCCTTTTGTAAATATTACTTTAGAAGGTACTACAATTGGGGCTGCAACTGATCTTGAAGGTAAGTATGTTATCCTCAATATCCAACCAGGAAAATACAACGTAAAGTTTCAATATTTGGGATATCAGACAAAAATTATGAGTGAAGTCAATATCTCAATTGACCTTACTACTAGAATTGATATAACATTAGCTGAAGCAACTGTAGAGATTGGTGAAGTTATTGTTCAAGCGGAATCTGGAGGTATTAAAAAAGATGTTACTTCCAGTCAGTCTTTAGTTTCATCTGAAGAAATAGAAAATTTGCCGGTAGCTGAATTAAATGATCTTTTAGAATTACAATCCGGTGTTACAACTGATAAGGATGGCGGCTTTCATATAAGAGGAAGTAGATCTGAAGAAATTGCATATAAAGTAAATGGCATTTCCGTAACAGATTCTTATGATAAAAGTCGTGGAATTGAAATTGATAATTCAAGCATCCAAGAACTGCAAGTAATTAGTGGTACATTCAATGCCGAGCACGGTGAAGCAATGTCCGGAATTATCAATACTGTAACAAAAGAAGGACAAAGTGATTTTCATGGAGATGTAAAATTATACTCAAGTGATTATTACAGTTCGAATAAAGATATTTTTTACAATATTGATAATGTCAACCCTGTTCAAAATTATAATGTTCAAGCATCATTAAGCGGTCCGATTCCTTTAACAAATGATAAAATAAGATTCTTTGTTAATGGTCGTTATAATTATGATGATGGATGGTTGTACGGAGAAAGACAATATAACGTAGATGGATCACCCGGCGATGGCGAATCTGTTGCAATGAACTACAGTAAAAGATTAATTGGAGTTGCTAATTTAAGCTGGTTTGCTTCGTCTGCATTTAAATTTAATTTAGAAGGTTTATTCTCAGATGAAGAATTTAAAGATTATAATCATGATTATAAACTAAATCCGGATGGAGATGTAACTAAATTTTCTAAAAGTTTAAGTACAACTTTTACAATGACACATACATTTTCATCAAGTTCTTTTTATACTGTAAAAGCTTCTTACTTTAATAGAGAATTTAATGAGTATACATTTGAAAATCCATATGACTCCCGTTATTTACACCCGGATTCCTTAAATAAAGTAAATTATGCTTTTCATGATAAAGGAACAAACTTACATAGATTTTACAGAACAACCGGTTCATTCATAGGTAAGTTCGATTTTACAAGTCAAGTAAGTGAACATCATTTGGTTAAATTTGGTTTTGAAGGTAAAACTGATAAGCTCGAATATGATGATTATAATTTAGAACCTAAAACAGTAAATAATGTTCAAGTAACACCTTTCGTTCCTCAAATACCTTCTGTAACAGCTACAGCAAGAGAAATATATGATGCAGATCCAATCGCAGCTGCAGCTTATATTCAGGATAAAATTGAATTTGATGATGTCATCATTAATATTGGACTTAGATTAGATTATTTTGATTCACAAGGTAAAGTGCTAGTTGATCCGGAAGATCCGAACATAAACGTGCCATTGAGAGATGAATTAAAAGATTTAACATTAGCTGAAAGAGAACCATACTTTTACAAAGATGCTACTGCTAAATGGCAGTTGGCACCAAGGTTCGGAATTGCATATCCAATCAGTGAATCAGGTGTTGTACATTTTTCTTATGGTCAATTCTTACAAATTCCGCAATACCAAAGATTATTTGACAGAGCTTCATATAAAGTTCCAACAACAGGTAGCACTGGTTCAGTATATGGAAATCCGGATTTAGAACCGGAAAAAACTACTCAATATGAAATTGGTTTCAGACAGGAATTTTTTGAAGATTACTTAGTTGATATGACAATGTACTACAAGGATATTAGAGATTATATTACAGCAGGTGCTTTTATAGAAACAAGAAATGGTGTTCCTTATTCTATTTTTACAAATAGGGATTATTCAAATGTAAAAGGAGTAACAGTCAATTTAAGTAAAAGATATTCAAATAACTTTTCATTAAATCTAAATTATACTTATCAATTTGCTGAGGGCAGTAACTCTACTCCGGAAGATGATTTCAATGCTCAAAGAGGAAATGATGAACCAACTCTTTACTTAATTCCTCTTGATTGGGATCAGAGACATATGATTAACGGTTCTTTCTACTACGGAATGGATTCGTGGGGTGCAAGTTTAATTGCAAGATACGGCACTGGATTGCCATATACTCCGGCAATTACTCAAGCTACCGCAGATAGAGGTTTAACTTCAGGGTATAGCAGAAACATTCGGAGAAAACCAGATCAGTTTTATTTAGATTTTAAGGTGCATAATGTATTTAATATTGGTGGTTATGAGATAACATTATATGCAAAGGTATTTAATTTGCTTGATTCAGAAATTATAACTGATGTATTTACAGATACAGGTTTAGCAGATTTTACAACTGAAGCTCAAAGTCTAAGAAATGTTATTGATGAAAATAGACCAAATACAGTTGGGGATTATTTAACTAGACCATATTACTATGAAGCACCAAGAAAAATTCAAATTGGTTTAGATTTCTCTTTCTGAGAAAAATTTAAAGGAGATTTTAAATGAACCGTAGTTCAGTATCACTTTTAACTATAATTTTCGTTTTATTGATTTCCATTGGAAATTATGCTCAATATATTCCTGGAAAAGAAAGAGGAGACTCTGGTAAAAGAGCAAAAGGCCAAATGGAAGGAAATAGAATAAGAACAACAATCCATAATTTTGGTTTTACTGGAAGAACAGGTGGAGAGTTTCCAATCTATGTTCAAACACCTTATGAATGGCCGAAAAATACTGGACAAGTTTACCTTGCATTAACCGCTATTTTTATTGGCGGTGAGGTTGTTGATAATACCGGAACAACAATTAAAATTGTTGATGTGCCAACTTATAGAAGTTCACCAGATGGCGGCAGTTGGAACTTAGAACCAACACCTGGCTATTATAATGACGATAGAGCAACCAGAGAAGTTGCTTCTAGTGCCGATGAAACTACTTGGCCTCTATTTTGGCCAGATAGAATGAATGATAAAGATGATCCTGGTTGGGAAGGAAGCTGGAACGGACTTGGCGGAAAAAATGATTTTAGAGCTGACCAAGAAATCTTTTACAGAGCTTCAGATGATCTTTACAGCCGATATGCAAATTATTTCCCGGATAGTACAGATATGACACGTAAAGGTATGGGAATTTTGATGGATGTTAGAGCCTTGGCTTGGTCGCAATTTTTAGTTCAGGACGCAATTTATGTATTGCATAATATAAAAAATGATGGGACAAAAGATATTCCTAAAACCGCTGTTACAGCTTGGCATGCAGATTTTGTTGGCGGAGATGGAGATTCACAAGATGATATTTCTGAATTTGATTTATTAGTTGATATAGGATTCAGTTATGATAATGATCATAGATCTGCAAATTTTGGAAGTGACCCTGTTGGAATTATTGGTCAAGCATTTCTTGAAACACCCGGAAATTCTACTGACAGAATTGATAATGATGGTGATGGTGAAGAGTTTGGTCCAAAAGTATCAGAAGCTATGTTAGTCGGTGAAACCGTTGGTGATCTTATTGATAATAATTTGAACGGACTAATTGATGAAAATGAAGCACACATTCCATTTCAGGATCAAGAAGGAGTAACTTATGCAGATAGAATTGATCAAAACGGTAATGCTGAAAGTAATAGTCCAATAATAACAACAGAAATGGTTAATGCTGCTGCTGGTGATCAATGGAAAAGATGGCCGGCAAATCCGGCTGCGGATAAAATTCATTTAATCATGGTCGAATCAGATGATGTAGGTTACGCTTTTGCTGATTTTATTGATAATGATGATAATGGTGAAGAAGATAGTCCAGTAATTACGCAAGAAATGATTAACCAGGCAGCTAATGATGCTCCTTACTATCGAGTGACAGTAGCAAACGGAATTGTACTCTATGATGTAAAAGCAGAAGATTTAGGTAAAAAATATGCTGATGGTATTGACAATGATAATAATGGTGCAGTTGATGAATTAATCGATGAAGGTATTGATGAAATGGTCGATGAATCAAGAGATAATGGAATTGATGATGAAGGTGACTGGAATGTGTTGACTGATGATGTCGGTTTAGACGGAGTTCCGGATACAGGTGATGAAGGTGAAGGAGACGGCAAACCAACTTCAGGTGCCCGTTTTGGTTTACCGGGTGAACCAAGCATTGATGTTACAGATGTTTCTGAAACAGATCAAATAGGTATTACAAATGCCCAATATGATGCCGCTGGTTCATGGGATTTTAATTCTGTAGCCGATGAAGTCACATGGTTCAGACTAATGAGACCAGGAAGATTTTATGATCCGCTGGAAGTAGTAGCGGGAGAATATGATTTATTTATTTCTTCCGGATTCTTCCCTCTTAAATCGGGTCAATCTGAACCAATTTCAGTTTCAGTTATTTTAGCAAACGGACCGGCTCAAGATCCTGATGCAATAATAAGAAAAGCAGAAATAATTAGAAAAAAAGTTAGAGTTCAAGAAACCTATGAAAATGATTATCAGTTTGCTAATGCGCCAATAACACCAAATTTAACAGCAGTAGCCGGTGATAACAGAGTTACCTTATATTGGGATAATATTGCTGAAACATCATTTGATACTTACATAAACAATATTGGCGGAAACGGTTTTGATTTTGAAGGTTATAAAATTTACAGAGCTCAAGATCCAGCATTTCAAGATGCAGAAAATATTACAAGCGGTTTTGGTATAGAAACATTTAAAACACCATTAGCAATATTTGACAAAGTAGATAATTATTTTGGATTTGATTCAGTTGGAATAAATGGAGTTAATTATTACCTTGGCGATAATACAGGCCTGCAGCATTCATATGTTGATACAACTGTGAAAAATGGATTTACTTATTATTATGCACTTGTATCATATGATTTTGGTTATCCTCAAGGTGAAATTTTACCAACAGAGTCGCCAATAAAAATTTCATTGCAGTCTGATGGGTCAGTAATAACAGGTCAGAATGTTGTAAAAATTAGTCCGGAAGCTTCAACTGCAGGATATATAAAACCGACTCTTGGAGAAATTAAAAGAGTGCAGGGAACAACTACAAGTAAAGTTACTTATAGTATAATTGATGAGCTAAAAGTTAAAGAAAACCATACTTATACAATAAGTTTCGAAGACACTATAAAAGTTGGTGAACCGCCAAAACCTGATACGCTTACTACCAAAAACTTTACGTTAGTTGATGAGACCGATAATGTTGTTTTAATTGATAAAAGCACAAATTTAAGTTCTGATTACGAGCAGCCAATTGTAGATGGTTTTAGATTAATATTCAATAACGAAGCTAAGGTTGAACTTGATATTGAAAATTCGGGTTGGAACAATGAAGGAATAATGAATTATGTTTTTGAAAAGCTAATAACTCAAACTGAAAAAGGTGAACAAAGACCCAATGATTACATTATAATTTTTGGTGAAGTCGGAGTTGGAACTTCTAAAGAATTTGTTCTTTCTAATAATACTTTCCCGTCTCAACCGGTAAATTTCCAAGTATTTAATAAAAGTTCTCAAAGCTTTATAAATTTTGGATTTGTTGATATTGAAAAGGCAGATGGGGCTGGTATATTATCGGCGAAAGGAGCAACAAGAGACAGAATAGTATTCCTTGAAGAAGATCAAAACGGTGTTGAAAAGAAAACATGGTGGTTCTATCTTTCTGGTGCAAATCCAAATGGAGAAAGATTTCCAACTGCTGGTGATTCGGTTTATATAAATCTTAAGAAACCATTTTTATCGGCTGATAAATTTACTTTTACAACCTCTGCTGGTAAAACTGATATTGATTTAGCAAAAGAAGATTTGGATAACATAAAGGTTGTACCTAATCCATATGTTGCATCAGCTAAATGGGAAATAAAAAATCCTTACAATACTGGTCGTGGTCCAAGATCTTTGCACTTTACTCATCTTCCTTCAAAATGTACAATAAGAATATTTACCGTAAACGGTGAATTAGTAAATACTCTTTATCATGACTCAGAGTTAAACAATGGTACATATGACTGGGATATGTTAACTAAAGACAGATTAGCAATTTCTTATGGAGTTTATATATATCAGGTTGAAGCTCCGGGAATTGGTGATAAAATTGGAAAATTTGCAATTATTAAGTAAAAGTAGACATAATTACTTGAAGAAAAATTCAAGGAGAAAACAGTGTTTAGTTTAAAAAATTTGAAATATTTGATATTGTTTGCTTTTTTATTCCAAAGCATAATATTTGCTCAAGCTGGTGTATCTAAAACTGGAACGACAGCTGCTAAATTTTTGAGTATTGGAGTTGGACCAAGAGCTAATGCAATGGGAGGTGCTTATTCGGCAGTTGCAGATGATGCATCCTCAATGTATTGGAATCCAGCCGGAATTGCACAAATTGATCGTTTCCAAGGGATATTTACTTACACAAAAATGTTTGCGGATATAAATCTTAATTATTTTGGTGTAGTTATCCCTACAGGAGAAAGTGGAAATATTGGTCTAAATGTTACAGCATTAAACATTGGAGATATGGAAGTTACAACCGAAGAAATGCCTGAAGGAACCGGAGAAAAATTTTCATCCGGAAGTTATGCTTTTGGTTTAACGTATGCAAGGTTTATTACAGATAACTTTATTGTTGGAGCTAATGTAAAATATATTAGAGAAAACATTTATAATTCTAGTGCAGAAGGTGTAGCTGTTGATATTGGAACGGTATTCACAACTCCTTTTTATGGAATTAAGTTTGCCAGCAGCATTACAAACTTTGGCACAAAAATGCAAATTACCGGTGATGACCTTTTGGTCAGGTATGATCAGGACCAAACAACAAATGGAAATAATGAAACTGTAGATGCAAGATTAAATACAGATGATTTTGAACTTCCACTAAGGCTGCAAATTGGAATTTCTAAGGATATAATGTTTGCAGAAGGGCAAAGATTTACTTTTGCAGTAGATGCAAATTATCCTAATGATAATAATCAATGGGTAAATGTTGGTGGCGAATTTGCTTTGTTTAATAATTTAGTCTTTTTACGTGGAGGTTATAAAACTCTATTTTTGGAAGATTCTCAAGAAGGTTTAACATTCGGTGTTGGATTAAAGTATGATCAATCAAATCTTTTAGGAATTCAAGTTGATTATGCTTATCAGCAATTAGAGTATTTAGATAATACTCACAGTTTTGGATTGACACTTAGTTTTTAACTATATAATTTAATTTAATAACTGTTTTACTTTAA
This sequence comes from Ignavibacteriales bacterium, assembly GCA_020635275.1. Classification (GTDB taxonomy): domain Bacteria; phylum Bacteroidota; class Ignavibacteria; order Ignavibacteriales; family Melioribacteraceae. Next base: position 225,048 of record JACKAA010000001.1, on the reverse strand, counting down.
CAAAATGGAGGCACAAAATATGAAAAAATATTTGCTAGTTCTACCTTTACTGATGTTATTTGGGATGACCCAAATACAAGCCCAGGTGAACGTTACATTTAATGTTGACATGCGTCTTGAAATTGCCAGCGGCAATTTTGACAAAACAACAGATGTTGTAACAGTTCCTGGTGGATTTAACAACTGGTTAAATGAACCGCCAGCAAATTCAGAAAAAGTTATGACTGATGATGATGGCGATGAAATTTATACCTTAACAATCGCAATGGATCCAAGTCAAACTTATGAATATAAGTTTAATATTGGTCTTGGTTGGGACGGAAAAGATGAAAATAAAGGTAATAGAAGTGTTGTTGTTGGAGACGCAGACATGACAGTTCCAACATCATTTTTCAATAATTATTCGCCTTATACTGGTATATCAACTCAAGTAGAATTTAATGCTGATATGCGATTGCCAATTAAACAAGGAAATGTTATACCAGGAACAACAAACGTTTACGTTGCTGGTAGCTTTACTGATTGGCAAAATGGAGCATTTCCTATGGCTGATAACGATGGGGATTCAGTTTATACTGTTGTTGCAGATACAATATTATCAGGATCAATACTCGCTTACAAATATGTTTATGGAGCGGGTGATGCTGCATCTGGAACATGGGAATCAGTACCTGACAGAAAATACGGTGTAACTGATACAGGTAATGTTATTACTCATTTCTGGGATGATGCAAATCCAAATATCACACTTGCTGATGGTGACATTGTATTCACAGTTGATATGTCTTTAATGGAAGAATTAGGGTTATTCGATCCTAATACTGATTCTGCACAAATAAGAGGAAGTTTTAATGGATGGAGTGATGGTGATGCATCAATTTCAAGATTAAATCAAGACTTCTTAAATCCTAATTCATGGTTTTTAAGTATTCCATTTGATAACGGAGTAGTCGGAAGTGAACAATTCTTCAAATATTTTGTAACTTTTGCAGATACAAACAAAGCTAATATGTGGAGTGATGGTTATGAAAGACCATTAAGTCAAGGTGGTGGTAACCGTGACGCTCTGTTTGAAGGTGTTGCTGCACAAGAAGAAGATGTAGTTTATTATGACGATGTTCTTCCAACATATGCAATCCTAAATGATGGTGTAGAAATAACATTCTCTGTTGATATGACTGATGCTGCAAATGCTGACCTTCAAGTTCCAACTTTTGATCCTGCTAATGATCAAGTTTATTGGATTTCTGAACAACCTGCATTCGTTATTTCACAAGGATGGGAAGACAGCGATACAATGAAAGTATTGGAACTAACTGATCCTGACGGTGATATGATTTATGATGCTACATTAACTGTAAAAGCTCCATCTTGGAACGGATTTATTTACAGATATGCATTTGTTCAAGGCGGTACAATGACTCAAGAAGCAAGCGGTTTTGGTGATTTTGCTTATAGAGTAAGATATATTGAACAAGCTGGCTATAGAAAATTTGTACAACCCTATGCAGCTCCAACAGATTCATGGTTAGGTGATCAAGAAGATAAAAGTTCACAATCTGAAACCGGTCCTGCAGGAGATATTACAGGTGTTCAAAACTTAGGTTTAGTAGCAAACAAATTCTCATTAGAACAAAACTATCCAAATCCTTTTAACCCAACTACACAAATTAGATTCTCAATCCCAGCGACAAACGTTGTTACATTGAAAATCTATAATATACTAGGACAAGAAGTAAAAACTTTAATAAACAAAGAAATGACTGCTGGATCATATGAATTTAATTTCAATGCATCTAATTTAGCAAGTGGTTTATATGTTTATCAACTAAGTTCAGGTGATTTTGTTTCTAATAAAAAGATGATGTTACTAAAATAAGTTTAATAACATTTAATCAAAAAAAAGGCTGGTTTGAATAAAACCGGCCTTTTTAATTTTAAATATCATTATTAACAAGTGCAATAAACAAATCAGTTAAAAAAGCTATTTAACTTTGTTTTGATTTAATAAAATGTTTTCTAATTGTGATTTCAAATTTGCCGCACCTGCATAATTAGAATTTATATTTAGACATTTATTTATATAATCAAGTGCTGTTTTGTAATTTCGAATTTGTGAATAAGCTCCGGCTAAATTGTAATAAACTTGAGCATCATTTTTGTCATAGTTAAAACTTTCTTCTAAGAATTGAATTGACTTTGTAAAGTCTCTTCTGGATAATTCAACTATACCGAGCCATTTTGTTGAGAAATGATTTTTGCTGATATTATAATTTTTCATTAAATATTCATAAGCCTCATCATACATCTGATGACTAATTAATTCAGTAATAAGCATTTCATAATATTCTGTAATAATGGGATATTGAAAAATTAATATTTTTATCTCTTCAATAAATTTGCTTAATATTTTTTTCTTAATGTAATAATTTGCAAGATTTAAATGTGCTTTATGCCAATCAAGTTCATTATTAACTGACTTTGCAGCTAACGAATCAACAAAATTATTTTGTTTTATTAGTGAATTAAATGAAAGCTTATTTTTATTCTTAAACGGCCAGTCATTTTTCAGAATTTTCAATTTAAATGCTGCAATTGTTGAATCAAGATTAGAGAACAGAAAATTTTCCTTTGTCATACTATCTTGTAGCTCAAATACATATTTTGGTTTTTCATTTGGTAATAAGTTCAGTTGATTCATTTTATCATAGAAAAACTTTCCTAACTCATGGTAACCATCTAGAGTTAAGTGTAAGTGATCTGTCATAACTTGATCACCAATAATTCTATTGTCACATATCTGACTTAAAAGTGAATCTGAATCGACTATTGGAACTTTGAAATTTTTACCAAATTCTTTTATAACTAAATTAATTTTTTCCGGTGCTCTAAATCTTAGCTGGTCTAAATCTTTAGCAATTCTAAACAAGGAATCTGCTTTTTCAAAATTAGAATTATCATATTCTTTTTTTGCTTTATTAAATACTAGATTGGCATTTTTTGAATCATTGGCCTGGTCATAAATAAATGGTTTTTGATCTTTTAAATTTGATGCGAGTGTTGAAATAATTATAGGAATATTTTGTTCCTTTGCCATACTTATTACATCAGAAATATTTCCCTTAAATTGTTCAATTCCTTTATTAAAAATATCTGAACCATACTCAATTTTTTGATTTTGAGCCATTCTCGACATAAGTGTGCCGCTTGAAGAAACATCATCTTGGTGAAATAGAGAAACAACAAATTTTAGAAAATCTCTAACTAATTGAGTTGTTTTGTATTTATTTAATTGTAATACTAAATTTACAACAAACCTCGATTGCCCAAGTGATTCCATTGAACCAATGCCTAAAGCTCCATAATACTCATTATGACCGGCGTAAATTAAAATTAAATCCGGTGCTTGCTCAAGCACATCTGGGAAAAGATCTCTAATTGTATATGAGTTAACAGCAGTTAAACTTAAATTTACAACTTCAATATTTTTATTAGGATAATTCATTTCCAATCTTTGGCGAATATATCTTGAGAAAGAACCCAAAGGCATAAAAGGGTAACCTGCCGCACTGCTGCCTCCTAGCACAAAAACTCTATATGTATTTGGCTTTTTCTCAATTGCAAAGACATCTTGAATAGATTCAGGAACATTTTTAACATTACTAAAATACCTTTTTGCAAGCCCGGGATTTAATCCGTAATGTGTTTCCGTAATTTTTGTCCAAGTTGAAATATCTGTTCCATAATTGAAAATTCTTAAAGAAAATTCTAAAAGAATAAAAAATATGATCGGGATTAAAATTAGGATTACGTAAAAGAATTTATTGGATTTTGTATTATTTTCCATAAAAAATATTGAATAAAAATTGATTAAAATTAATATAAGTTAATACAACTTTATTTATTTTTGTTATTAATAATAAGATAAAATTGCATTAAAGATGGGTAAATTAAAAATAATTTTAGAACTTTTTGAGTTTTTAAAAGTAAGAAAAAAATGGTGGCTTTTTCCTATTGTTTTCTTTTTAATACTTTTAGGAGCACTAATAGTTCTTACGCAAGGTTCTGCATTAGCTCCTTTTATATATGCTATATTTTAACTGAATTAGTTTTATAAAAATGAATCTTTTAATTTAGAGCGGAAAGAATTTCTTTTACAAAAGTTATTATTTAATTGCTTGCAATAATTGTACTTTTAAATTTTTTGCTTCAGTATAATTAGGATTTATGACTAGACATTTTTCCAATACTTCCAAAGCAAGCCTGTAATTTTTTTTATTCACATATGCACCGCTTAAATTGTATAAAACTTGCGGATCATTTGCTGAAAACTTCATACTTTTTTCAAGATAATTAATTGCACTATCAATTCGTCCCATTGAAAGATTTATAATTCCCAGCCATTTTGTAAAATAAGCGTTGCTTTTAATTTTATTTCCATTTGTTAAGTAATCTATTGCTTCGTTAAATTTATTTTTGCTTATAAGCTGCTCAGAAATGTATTGGTAATACTCAATTGTTAAAGGGTATTGATGAATTAAAACATCATAATATTTTTTACCTATTTCAAAATCTCCATTTTTGATATAACGATTAGCTAAAATTCTATGCGATTTTTCCCAAGTTTCATTTCCCTGAATAAAATCAAGTGCAGTTGAATCAATCTGATTTTTTAATTTAATAATTTCGGTCTTTTCTTTTTTATTTTTGGGATTTATAAACGGCCAATCATTTTTAAGCAATTTTATTTGGTAATCAGCAATTGTAGAATCTAAATCACTGAATTTAAAATTTACTCGTGTCAAACTATCTTGATCGGATAAATTAAATTTGCTTTCAATATTTGGCAGCAGTTTCAATTCAGAAATTTTATTATAAAATAAATTTCCCAGTTCATAGTTTCCTTTTAGAGATAAATGAAGATGATCAATAACTAAATTATCTCCAATTATATGGCAGGGACTAATTTGATTTAATACTTTTTCTGATTCCAAAATTGGCACATTAAATTGCTCGCCTAATTTTTTAATTATTTCATTGATCTTTTCCGGAGCTCTAAATCTAATTTGATCCAAATCTTTTGCTAATCTAAAAAGGGAGTCTGCTGCGGTAAGGTTATTGAAATTAATTTCTTTACGTGCTTGTGAGTAAACTCTGTTTGCTCCTGTATTTGCATTGGAATTAAATGGCATTTGATCTTTTAAATTACTGACTATAGTAGAAATAATAACAGGCACCTTTTTATCTTTAACGAGTTTTAGAATGTCTGTCATGTTTTCTTCAAACTGTTCAAGTCCTTGCCAATAAATCTCCGAGTCAATTTCAATAGTTTTATTTTCAGCCATTCTGGACATTAATGTTCCACTTGGTGAATTTGATGTTACAGAAAATATTGACATTATTCCGCCAATAATATTTCTTACCAATTGAGTGACCTTATATTTATTTAACTCAATTATAAGATTTACAATTGATCTTGATCTACCAAAAGATTCCATGGAAGCAACGCCTAAAGCTCCGTAAAATTCATTATGGCCGGCGTATATTAAAATTAAATCCGGTTCTTGCTCAAGCACATCTATAATGAGATCCAGTATGGTATAACTATTTACTGCAGATAATCCAAGATTTACAACTTCAATATTTATTTCAGGATAGTTCTGTTCTAATCTTTGTCTAATATATCTAGAAAAAGAACCAAGAGGCATATATGGAAAACCAGCCGCACTGCTTCCTCCAAGCAAAAAGATTCTATATGTGTCTGGTTTTTTATTAATAGCAAAAACATCTTGGATTGGTTCAGGAATATTTTTTACGTTATTGAAATACCGGCTTGCTACTTTAGGATTTAATCCATAGTGAGTATTATTAATTTTTATCCACGTTGAATTATCAATTCCGTAATCAAAAATTCTTAAAGAAAATTCAAGTAGAATAAAAAAGAGAAAAGGAATAATTATTAAAATTATATTAAATAGAAATTTTGCTTTCCTTCTACTCATAAAAATAATTGCACAATTTTAGTTGAATTTTGCTTGCGTTATTATAAACTAATTATTTTTTAGAATTGCTATTTCAAACTGGTTTAATAAAATATTATTTGTCCCGGACTTAAATTCATTCCCATTTATTAAATTCTTATAACTGCTCTCACCGAAATTTAGTTCAATATTTTTTTCTTCAGAACTGCTATTTGCAATTACAATTATTTTTGAATCATTTGACTGCCGTTCGAAAATTAAAACATCACTATCATTAGATTGAATAAAATTCAAATCACCTTTATGTAATACATCATTAGATTTTCTAATTTTAATTATGTTTTTATACCAATCAAATAATGCTGTGTCAAATTTTACTTCATCTATTGATCTTTGTTTCCCAAAAGGATGAGTGGCTTCTGTTTCATAAATTAAATCAGGCCAAACCATCGGCTTTCTGCAATCGGGATCGTCACCACCCCACATACCGGCTTCATCACCATAATAAACCATTGGTGCACCGGGCATTGTCATTTGAATTCCAACCATTAATTTTTGCTTCATCCTTTCAATTTCATTTGGTTTTCTAACATCAAAAGTTTCCCTTTGAGCTGGATTAGCATTATGATCATACCAATAATCTGGATTTACGATTAATGATGCAAGTCTTTCTGTATCATGGCTTCCGAGTAAATTCATTAATACATATAAATTTTCTTTGTTATAATCTTTTCTGATAAAATTAATTGTATCTGCAAATGCTGAAGCAGAAATTTTATTTTTTTGATCACTAACAAAATGTTTTACTGCACGGGTAAATCTATAATTCATAACAGCATCAAACTGATCACCCTGAAGCCAAGGTGAAGCATTCATCATTACATTATTAGGCCAATCCTTCCACCAAATTTCACCGGTAATATATGCTTCGGGATTAATTTCCTTTACCCAAGTTCTAAATTTTTGCCAAAATTTATGTTTAACCATTTCTGCAACATCCAATCTCCAGCCATCTATTCCGTCACTTGGATCACCATCTTGATTTGGATCCATCCATCTTTTTACAACATCATGAACATGATTAGCTGCTCCTTCTACTAAACCATTTTCATCTTCTTTTATTTCGGGCAGATCTTTAACTCCGTACCAGCCTTCGTAATCAAATTCGTTTTCCGGTGTATTCGGATCATCAAATGATTTAATGGAAAACCAATCTTTAAACTGCGATTTTTCTTGTTTCTCAATTAAATCTTTAAACGCCCAGAAAGTATTGCCAACATGATTAAAAACGCCATCAATAATTACTCTAATATTTCTGTTATGCGCTTCTTTAATTAATTCTAAAAATAATTTATCTGCTGTTGTCCACTGCCAGGTAGTGGGATCAATTGGATTTTCTTCACTCCAAATTTGGCGGTCTTTTTCAGGATCTGGTCCAAAATTATTATCAATGTGGTGATAAGAAGATGCATCATATTTATGAAGTGAAGGAGATTCAAAAACGGGATTAAAATATATTGCTGTAATTCCTAAATTTTGTAGATAATCTAATTTATTAATAACACCTTGAAGATCGCCACCATATCTTCTTACACCGGCATTCCAATAAAAATCGTGACCATTATTTTCCCAAGGCTGTAATTTATACCAATCTGAAGTCCATGGATGATTTTGCCATCCTTCCGGGATATTGTAAGGCCATCCTCCGGCTAAATCAATTGGTTTGGGATCATTATTTTTATCACCGTTGTTAAATCTTTCGGGAAAAATCTGATACCAGACTGCCTCACTTGCCCATTGTGGAACTCTTTTAATGTCAATTTTTTGCTGACAGTTATGAACCAAAATAAAAATTAATGGAAATAAATAAATGATTTTTTTGCTCATTTTCTTTGCCATTTTTATTAAAAATATTATATAAAACTACTAAAATAACCTCATTCTTTTGTCTCAATTTTATAAGATGTTTAGATTCAATAATTGTCCAACTATTTATTTCTTGATTATTCTTTTCATAATCATGATATTTAGAATCTTAATTTTAATGAATTGTTAAAAATGGGGACTAAATTGGTTACCACTTCCTCAATATTTTCATTAAAGTAAATTTAAAAAGTTTCGAAAATACGCAAAAAACTAAATGGAGAGTTGGCAGAGTGGTTGAATGCGGCGGTCTTGAAAACCGTTAAGGATGCAAGTCCTTCTGGGGTTCGAATCCCTAACTCTCCGCAAAACCATTTATTTAAATCCAGCCTCAATGCTGGATTTTTTATTTAAAGAATTATTTTTTATTAACATTATTTTGTAATCGGATTCCCCCTATTGATTATCTTCTTAAAAATTGAATAGAAGAATGAATAAAAAGAATTTTACAATTGATAGTGAATACAAAAACGTTAGTTCCGTTTGTTTTATAACTAAAACTTTTTGTGAAGAAAATAATTTATTCGATGAAAAAATTAAAGAAATTGAATTAAGTTTAGCTGAAGCACTTAATAATATAATTAAGCATGCATATAAAGGTGATGAAACTAATCAGATTGAAATTAGCATGTGGTTTGATTCTGATAAGTTTAGTATTGAGCTGATCGATTACGGCGAACCAAGATTAAATACCGGAAAACCAGTATTGGAATTTGATCCTGATGACATTGATAGCTTGCCTGAAGGGGGAATGGGACTTTTTATTATTGAACAGCTTATGGATGAAAATCACTATTCAAGAGAAGGGAACAAAAATATCTTTAGATTAGTTAAAAACGTTAACTAAATTTTATAAGATATTGTACAAAAATAATCTCAAAATACTTATCTCATTATTTGTTTTAATCTCTGTAACAATTTCGTTTTCACAAGAAAATACAACTCAAAGTGAAGCTTTTAAAAAAACTGGTTTTAGTAAAAAAACACAATTATTTAAACCGAAATATCCTTCGTACAGTTTAGCTGCTACATATGTATTAACTGAAAAAGCCAGAAAAGGTGATCCTTTAGCTCAGCATGAATTAGGTATAAGATATATTTTAGGCATCGGAGTTCCATTAGATACACTTGAAGCGGCATATTGGATTGGAAAAGCTGCATCAAAAAATTTACCTGCTGCAAATTTTAATTTTGGAATTATGCAAAATAGCGGAATTGGAGTTCCTTGGGATCCATTTTCTGCTTACAAAAATTTTAAGGTTGCTGCTGAAAGCGGAATGGAACAAGGGCAATATATTTTTGGATTATTGCACACAGATAATTTAATTGTTAATAAAAATTTAGCTGAAGCCCAAAAATGGTTAAAAAAATCCGCCAATAAAGGTTTTGAGGAAGCAAAAAAAGTTTTACTGGAATTTCAAAAACAAGGATTAATTGTTACTCAAGATTCTACAATTGAAAATTTACAAAATGACGAAAGTTTAATTGAAGAAAATAATTTTTCTGCTCTTATTTCAAATGAGTATGAACTGGACTATTATAATTTTTCTGAAGATTCATTATCCGAAAATGAAGAAAAGGAAATATTAAATAAAATTTTAGATACAAAACATGGTGAATTAAAAAAACTCTTAAAAGTAAAAGAGACTAAAGATTTAAGTGATGTAAAAGATACAACTGCTGTAAATTTAATTAAACTGGCGGCTGGCTCCGGTAGTCCGGAAGCACTTCTTATTGAAGCAAGATTACTTGAATACGGCATTGGTATTAAAGAAAACTTAATTATGGCAGCAGCTAATTATTTAAAAGCTTTTAGACTCGGATCATACAAAGCTGCGGAATCATTGCTAAAAATATCTCAAAGGGAAAAATTCTTTGCAAATCTTGAAAAAGAAGTCAAATTAGAAAATCCAAATGCAATGTATGTTTGGGCTGGTCTTATCGCATTAGGAATTGATTATTCCTTAACTGAAGAGCAAGCGTTTGAGCTCTTACAAAAAGCTGAAAAACAAAATCATATAAATTCAATTATTGAACTTGGATTAGCTTATTATTCAGGATCTCTAGTAAAAAAAGATTCTTTAAAGGCGGTTAATTATTTTAATTCGGCTGCTAAATTAGGCAGTAGTGAAGCAGAAGTAAGGTTAGCATTCATAAGAATTCAATCAAGTAAACTTAAAGACTACAAGCAAGAATTAGCAATTCTTAAGAAATATTCTGAAAGCGGATCGGTATTAGCAGAAGCTGCTCTGGCATATTGTTATGAAAATGGAATACAAGTTAAAGAAAATAAAGGGAAAGCTTCTATATTGTACAGAAAAGCTGCTCAAAGAGGAAATGAAGCCGCATTCAACTCATTGAGAAATATGTATGATAAACTTCGTCCATCAGATCCAGAATTTCAGATATATCTTTAATTAAAATTCATTTTAACTCACCTAATTTTTAATAAATATTTAATTACCAACTATCATTTTCGATAATGTATTACATTCTCCTTAAATTTCTTTAAATATTAGGAATGTTGAGAATGTTACACTTAGGGGAATAAGCTTTAATTTTTCAAGAAGTTATCGATTAATTATATATGAAAAAGAAATTATTTATTTCCCTTAAATACAAGCTTACTATTGTAACAACACTGTTACTCGCAGTTATATCCCTCTTTATTTATTTCTATTTCCCAATGAAATTTAAAGAAGAAAGACTTAGCAGTCTGCAGGCAAAAGCCAATTCGATTGCAAAAATAGCAGCATATGGAATTTCCTCAGGTATGTATTTTGAAGATCATGCGGCATCTGAAGTGGAAATTGAAAAACTTATTAAAACTGAAGAAATTAGATATGTTATAATTTCTAAAGATGATTCGACTTTTTATGAATATAACTCATTTACAGCAGTTCTTAACGATTACAAAAACAATAATGAAAATATTTCAACTAAATATGAAATAATGAAAGCCTATGCTCCAATTAGTGTTAATGATGTGAAAATCGGAGATATTTATATGGGCTTTTCATTGGCAACAGTTTATGATAAAATTGATGAGCTGCAGACTAATATTGGAATTATAAGTTTGTTGCTATTTATAATTGGTTCTGTTGTTGTCTTTTTTATTGGTAAAGTATTTACTCAACCACTAACAAAAATAGTTGCGGCTGTTAATAAAATAGCTGAAGGCGATTATTCCCAGCATGTAGATATAAAATCAAATGATGAAGTCGGATTTCTTGCTAACTCTTTTAATGAAATGTCCGAGAAAATTACAATAAGTAATAGGGAAATGGACAAAATTAAAAAAGAATTGGAAAATAGAGTTAGAGATAGAACACATGAACTGGAAGGTGCATTAAGGTCACTTCAAAAAGAAAATATTGAAAGAAAAAAAGCAGAAGTAGAAATAAGCAGTTCACTTCATGAAAAAGAAGTTTTGTTAAAAGAAATACATCACAGAGTAAAAAATAATTTACAAATTGTTTCAAGTTTGTTTTTCTTCCAATCTAAACAATTATCAGATCCTCAAACAATAGAAATGTTTAGAGACGGACAAAACAGAGTTAAATCTATGGCATTAATTCACGAAAAATTATATCAGTCAGGAGATTTAGCAAATATTGATTTTAAAGAATATGTTAAAAAATTGACGAACTTTTTATTCCAGTCTTACGGCGTTAATCAAACAAAAATTAAATTAAAAAATAATGTTCAAAAAGTTGAACTAGGTGTTGATACGGCTGTTCCATGCGGATTAATTATCAATGAATTGATATCGAATTCACTTAAACACGGACTATCGGAAAGCGAGAATGGAGAGATTAAAATTGATATGGGATATGATGAAAATCATAAACTAATACTTAAAATAAGCGATAATGGAAAGGGAATACCTAAAAACTTTAATATTGAAAAGTCTGAATCTCTAGGATTAAGATTAGTATATAATTTAACAATGCAGCTTAACGGTAAAGTTGAGTTTTTTAATAACAACGGAACGATTGTAAAAATTAATTTTCCGGATCCAAATTTAATTAAGAAGGCCAGTTAATTCATGAATAAATCCCGAATTCTTATTGTTGAAGATGAAATAATTATTGCCATGGAAATAGCCGATCGCTTAAAAGCAATGGGTTATGAAGTAATTAGAATTGTATCTAATGGAGAAATGGCTGTAAAAACCGCCAATGAAGAAAATCCTGATCTCATTTTAATGGATATAATGATTCAGGGTCCTATTGATGGAATTGAAACTGCAACAAAAATACACCTTACTTCTGATGTACCTGTCATTTATTTAACAGCAAATGCAGATGAATCAACTCTAGAACGAGCAAAAATTTCTGATGCTTTCGGGTATTTAATTAAACCATTTGAAGAAAAAGAGTTAAACACCACAATTGAAATGGCTCTTTACAAACATAGAATGGAAGCCAAATTAAGAGAAAGTGAAGAAAGATTTAAAAGTTTAGTAGAAAATTCTTCAATAGGAATTTTTAGGTTTTCTACAGAAGGCATGATACTTCATGCTAATCCAACATTTTTAAGTTTGCTGGGTTATAAAAAACTAGATGAAATTAACGGTAGAAAATTTGATAGTTTTTTAATTGGTGGAGTCACAAAACAAAATGAAATCATAAAAAAAATTAATGAAAATAATGGTATCAACAGATATAAAGTTGAACTGTTAAACAAAGAAAGAAATAAAATTTTAGTAAGTTTAAGCGGAAACTTAATTCAGCCAAAAAATGAAGTCCAGTTTTATGATGGTACTATAGAAGATATTACACTTCAACAAAAATATGAAGAGCAGCTTATCAAAGCTAAAGAGAAAGCAGAAGAATCTGATAAACTGAAAACTGAATTTTTAGCCGGAATGTCACATGAAATTAGAACTCCAATCAATACAATAATGAGTTACTTATCACTATTAAATGAAGAATTAAACGAAGCACCGGACTCATCATATAAAGAAATTTTTAGCGCTATTCAAATTGGCAGTTTAAGATTAACTCGAACAATAGACTCAATCTTAAATATGGCACAATTTCAAGCAGGTACATTTGATGTGTTCAAAACTAAAATAGATATTGTTGATGAAGTAATTAAAAGTTTGTATGAAGAATTCAAGTACACAGCTAAACAAAGAGGTTTAGAATTAAAATTTGAAAACACTTCCCAAAATACAAGTATACTTGGTGATAAATATTCACTCTCTCAACTGTTTGTAAACTTGATTGATAATGGACTTAAATATACTAGAGAAGGTTCAGTGAAAATCAAGATTTATAATAATGAAGAAGGTGTTTTAAGTGTTGATATAAGTGATACTGGCATTGGTATATCTCAAGAATTTCTTCCAACATTGTTTAAGCCATTTACGCAAGAAGAACAAGGTTACACAAGAAAATTTGATGGTAATGGTTTAGGCTTAGCTTTAGTAAAAAGGTATTGTGATCTAAATGACGCAGTAATTAAAGTTGAAAGTGAAAAAGGTACCGGAACAAAATTCACTATTAAATTCACACAGACTAGCAAACAAAATGAATATAAACAAATAGGGGAATTAAAAAGTGAGCAAAATTAAACTGCTTATTTCATTAATAATAATTTCGTTAGTCTTAATTAATTGTGCCGATTCCAATTCAACTACAAATGAACCAGAAGATATAAATGATTATAGCGATAATATCTCAGAATTTTTTCCGGTAAATGTGGGCAATTCTTTTAAGTATAACGTAGATACTTTAAATTCATCAACAAGTAATTATGAAAACCTTGGAACAAGACAGGTTACTGTAAGTAATCATGGAACAGAGAGCAATTATGACTATTTCTTATGTGATGAAGCTTACAATTTAAAAGAATCAATTTTTAGTTCATTTTCAAAATTTAAAATCACTGAAAATTCATTAGAATTTTATGCGGACACCGCAGGTATAAATTCCTTAATACCTGATTCCCTAGATATGGAAATATCTTTAAATTTAGATGAAACTTTCTTGTTGGTATCATATCCTTTTGAAAACGCCGGAGAATGGACAGCTTATAAAGGATCGATAAATTTTGGAGCATTTAAATTAAATATTATTACAGCTTTAGGGCAATATGTTGGAAAAGAAGCAGTCCAACTTAGTGAATTGAGTAAAACTGTAAATGCAGAAAAATTTAAATATTCAATTAGTATAAACTTCCCGGATATTAATAATCCTTTAAGCAGCAACTTTAAGAATTATGAAGCTTATGTGTGGTTTTCACAAGAATATGGAGTTGTTAAATTAGAAGGTTGTGCATTGTTTATTAATCCAATAACCGGTAATAAATTTAATGAATCAGATTCCAATAAGGTAATTAGACACACTCTAATTTCTGCTAATTAAAAAAATTAAATTGTACACAAACATAAAGCTGATCTAATGATCAGCTTTTTTTATTTTCGACCAACAAGTCGATTAAATCGACTGACACGGAATCTTTTACTTAAAAAGTTGTAAAAATACATTCAAATCAAATAATTTATTTTGGCACAATAATTTCTAAACTCCTTGGGAAATCACAATTAAAACAAAAAGGAGTTAAAAATGAAACGCTTAATTAATCTTTCAATTATCTTAGTATTAGTCTCAGTTTTTACAACATCAGTTTTTGCTCAAGAACAAAACAATCAAAATAGAAAAATGGTAAAAGCACAAACATTGCAGTCTGGCAGTGCTCAGGGAGTTAATTGGGTAGATGCAGACGGTGATGGAATTTGTGACAATGCTGGTACAAATAATCAAGGACAAGGCAAAGGTTATGGATTAAAAGATGGCAGCGGTTCTGGTGTAAGACCTCAAGACGGTACAGGATTTGGAAAAGGTTCAGGTGCAGGCAGTGGATCAGGCACAGGTGAATGTGATGGAACAGGACCTAAAGGAAGTCAAAAAAGAGGCGGCAAAAATTAGAATTCCCTCAATAATAACCGCATTACAAAAAAGAGAAACCTATGTTTCTCTTTTTTTGTTTACATCATCTTTTATGTCTAAAATTTCTATTCTGCTTCTTAAATGTCTTTCGGTAATATTTAATATTCTGGCTGCTGCACTTTTATTGCCGTTTGTTCTGCTTAATGCTTCAAAAATAATTTCTTTTTCAAACGATCTTACTTTTTCTTCATAACCATCTTCAAGATCAGTAGGATCAAATATTTTTTTCTCAGATATTTTACCAATCTGTGCGGGCAAATCAGATTTTGTAATTAAATCTCCTCTGCATAATACAACAGCTCTTTCAATAATATTTTCTAATTCTCTGATATTGCCCGGATATTGATATTTCATTAACTGATCCATAGCTTCTGATGAAATTGAAGAAATAATTTTTTGATTTATTTCTGCATGTTTTTTAATTAAGTGATCAACCAGAATAGGAATATCACTTTTTCTTTGTCTTAGCGAAGGAAGGTGAATTGAAACAACGTTTAATCTGTAAAATAAATCTTCTCTGAATTCGCCATTTTTTATCATCGATTCCAAATCTCTGTGAGTGGCAGTTATTATTCTTACATCAACTTTAATTGTTGAATTACCGCCTAATTTTTGAATTTCACCAAACTGAATTGCTCTCAATAATTTTACTTGAGCCTGAAGAGGAATATCGCCAACTTCATCAATAAATAATGTACCGCCGTCAGCTTCTTCAAATCTTCCAATTCTTTGATTTGTTGCTCCCGTAAATGCTCCTTTTTCATGTCCAAATAATTCGCTCTCTAACAAGTTTTCAGCAAGTGATGAAATATTTACAGTAACAAATGGTTTGTCTTTTCTTGGACTTGCATGATGAATTGCACGCGCAATAAGTTCTTTACCTGTACCGCTTTCTCCTCTTATTAATACAGATGTTTTACTATTTGCAACTCTTCCAGCAGTATTAAGAACCTCTTCCATAATACTACTTTCAGAAATTATTGAATCAAATTTAAATTTTTCATTAAGTTGCTCTTTCAATAATTTATTTTCAGAGACTAAGAATCGTTTTTCTCTAATTCTATTTAATAAATTCTCCAATTCATCTAAATCGATAGGTTTGGATAAATAATCATAAGCGCCGGCTTTCATAATATCAACAGCATCTTCAACACTTCCATATGCTGTCATAACTACTACATCAATTTCAGGATTAAATTCTTTAACTTTTTTAAGTACTGTAAATCCATCCCAATTAGGCATTCTGTAATCTGTTAAAACTACATCTATAAATTTGGAACTTAAAACATCAAAACCATCTTCACCATTTGATGCTGTCGTAACTTCATAGTCTCTTCTTGTCAAAAAACTTTTAAGCGATTGTAATTGTGATTCTTCATCATCAATAATTAGGATTGATAATTTTTCCATAATACTTTTATGTTTTAGCTGTTATAAATTATTGGCAATTTAATTGAAAATTCAGTTCCATTATTTTCTTCACTTTCAACATTAATTATACCACCATGTTCCATAATTATTTTTTGAACAATACTTAAACCAATTCCAGTGCCTTTTGCTTTTGTGGTGAAGTATAAATTAAATATTTTATTTAAAATATGTGAAGGAATTCCGGGTCCATTATCTTTTATTTTTATAATGATATCTTCATTCTGCTTGAATGATTCAATAGAAATTTCACCTTTATTCTCAATACTGTCAAATGAGTTTTGAACTAAATTCATTATTACTTGTTGAATTTGATTTCTATCCCATTTTACAATTCCATCCCAATTTAGATTGTGAGAAAATGTAATTGATTTTTCTTTCAGCATTAATTTATACTGGTTTTCAATTTGAGTAATTAATTCAGAAAGTAAAAATTCGGATGGTGAAATTTTTTCAGGCTTTGAAAATCGTAAAAAACTTTGAACAGTCTGATTTATTCTTTTAACTTCATTTGCTACTAAGTTTGATAAAGTTTTAAATTCTTCTTTATTTTCTATTGGTTCAAAATCCTTGTTAAGCTGTTGAGTTATTGTGCTAATTGTATTTAATGGATTTCTTATTTCATGTGCAACCCCGGATGCAAGTT
Source organism: Ignavibacteriales bacterium (assembly GCA_020635275.1). Taxonomy (GTDB): domain Bacteria; phylum Bacteroidota; class Ignavibacteria; order Ignavibacteriales; family Melioribacteraceae. The sequence continues at coordinate 208,111 of JACKAA010000001.1, read as the reverse complement.
CGCCCATTGCTACCATTCTTTCTTTTCGTTGAATTTGATTTTCAAGTAATTTCTGCTCTGTTAAATCTCTAATTACTAAAACGGTGTTCGTAGATTTATTTTCAGATTCAAAAGTACTTTTTGATATTAACAAATATTTTCTATCATTTTGAATATTACACTCAATTTGCTCGAGTCCTAAATTTGTATTAAATATCCTAAAACAGCTTTGGTCTAAATTAAGTGTTTCAATTTTATTATCTAAAGAATTAGCATCAAGATTAAGTAATTTATTTGCAGCGTTATTAGATATTTTAATTACATTGTTTCCATCAATTACAATTACTGCATCACTTACATTATGCAAAACCTTGTCGGAATAAGCCTCAACAATTTTAAATCTTTTCTGAAGAACATCAAAATTTTGTTGGGTAAAAATATAAGTCAGCAATAGTGAACCCAAAACAAAAAGTATTATTCCAATAATTATTAATCTTCTTATAATTCTTTCATTAATTGCATTTAAAGGATCTAGGGATAATCCTAATCTGAATAAACCAACAAGTCTTCCATTGTGAGAAAAGGGATGAACAGCTTCAAATATTTGCAGTGTGTCAGAATCTAAAATCCGCCATGCGAAAGTTGAATCGTTTAATGAATTTAATAAAAATTCTGATTCTTCAATTGCTTCTAGATTTTCAACATTACCGGATGCAGCAAGAATATTATTATAATCCTGCAAAGCGGCAAATTCAATTTTATCATTATTGGTCAGTTTTTTAAGTAAGCTGCCAAAACCTATTTGTCTTCTAAATTTTAACAAATCTTCAGCATTTATATTAACCACAATTGCACTTCTGTTTGTAGAAGCAACTGCAACTGCAAAACGAAATTCATCTTGATATCTAGATTTTTTAAGTCCAATAATTAACGTATCAACTTCATCATTAAAAATCGGATACAAATAATCACTTGGTGAATAATTTTCTTCAAGATCAGTATGAATTTCTTCATTACTGCTAAATAATTTTTCACCTTCAATGCTAAAGATATTAATTCTATAAATGTTATTTTCAACTGCAATACGCTTAAGTAATTTATCAGTCAATAGATTTCGTTCGTAAAGTAATTTTACTAAATTGGCATTGTTCAGCAATCTGACTTTCAATTCAGAATCAATTGTTTCATAAGAAAGTAATGCATTATTTGAAGCAGATAAAGTTGTTTCTAGAAGTGAATGGGATTGTTCTGCCATTAAATCGTACATTTCATTTTTGCTTTGAAAAAGTTCAAAAAGAGCTGATGAAATGATAAGGACAGCAACTGCAATAAAAATTAGAATTAAACTTTTAGGCTGAAGATTTAACTTTTTCAGAATATCACCAATTATAAATTTTTATTTAATTACTTTAAATTCTCCTTTCTAAAAATAGAAATTTGCTTGTAAACAAGTAAAGTTAATAAAGTTGATTTATTCAATCCACTATTCGCATTAAGAATTTCAAGTAATTAATAAATCTATATAAATAAATTATTTTTAATTTGTTAGTGATGGAACAATTTTTTAAGTTGAAGCAATCATTTCTTTAATAAGGAGAGTAATCATGAATAATAAGATATTAGTCTCTTTTATTCTCTTCGTTTTAACATTTCCATTAATAGCTCAAAAAGCAACAAAGATGGGTGACTTTGGTTATGATGATTTTCAAAAACCAAAATTTTGTGGTGCTTCTTGTCATGTTGATTTTTATCAACAATGGACTCAAGCAATGATGTCTCAAGCATATACCCATCATTGGGATGAAATTGAATATTTTAAGTTAGCCGTGCCGCATGCAGAAAAAGATGAGAAGGTCGCTGAAGTTAAAGCAGGATGTAATGGTTGTCATACACCAATAGCTTTTATTGCAGGTGATGTTCCTCCTCCATTTCCAAGTGAAAACTCAAGAGCAAATGAATCTGTTTCATGTGATGTTTGTCATTCTATTACTGGTTTTGAAGGCGATACCCCTTTTAACTTTAATTACATCATGTCGCCTGGTAAAACAAAATATAGTTCCCGTAAAAGTGGAATAACTTCACCGGAACATGAAATTGTAAAATCTGAATTACATTCTTCTGGTGATTTTTGCGGAATTTGCCATAATGAAAAAAGTCCTTTTGGCACTTGGGTTAAATCTACACATCTTGAATGGAAAGAAGGCCCGTATTATAAGGAAGGAGTACAATGCCAAAATTGTCACATGACAAAAGCTGAATTTAAAAGTGCATCGATGGGCGAAGTTCAACCGGATACAAAACTTCATCTTTTTCATGGTGCACATGATCCGGGAAAAGTGAAAGGAACAATTGAAGTTAGAATCCATCCAGATATTAGAGAAGCAGAACCTGGAGAAGTTGTAAAATTAACTGCAGCTCTATTCAATCAAAAAACCGGACATAAATTCCCAACCGGATCTGTTGAAGATAGAATTGTTTGGCTGCATGTTGAAGCAGTTGATTCAAAAGGGAATGTATTCCACATTCCGGTTGATAAGAAAGGTTTTGATGGTGAAGAATACACTATTGCTGCTGATGTTTTAGCATATCAAGATATGGGAATTGCATTGGATGATCCAGATTTTAAAGGTGTGCAAAGAGATGCTGTTCCGGTAGGAGACAGAATATTTAGAAAACCATATTTTGATCCACAAGGAAGAATGACAATTCAACAGTGGAACACAAAATCCTTTGGACCTGATTATAGGATTGGACCGCGTGAAACTAAAATTGAAACATTTACTTTTACACTGCCAAATGAAATTGCTGAAGGAAAAGTTAAAGTTGTAGCAACTATTAACTATCAAAAACTTGTTACGTCTGTTGGTGAATTTTTAGGTGTGCCTGAAGATGAAATGGAAACAATTAAAGTTGGTGAACACTCTACTGAATTTACTGTATTCTATTAATGGAGGAATTTAAAATGAAAAATTTATTTGTAAAATTAATTTTAGCCTTTTCTATTCTTTTATTTTTATCTGAATTAGTTTTGGCTATTCCTGCTTTTGCGAGAAAGTACAATATGAGCTGTGCAACTTGTCATGCACCTTTTCCAAAATTAAAACCTTACGGAGATGAGTTTGCTGGAAATGGATTTAAATTAGCTGATCAAGATAATCCAAGATATTATGTAAATACCGGTGATGATGATTTATCTTTAATTCGTGATTTTCCAATTGCAGTTAGACTTGAAGGTTTAGTTACTTACAATAATAATAATTCTGAAAAAAGTGATTTTAATGCGCCTTATATTTTAAAACTGCTTTCGGGAGGAGAAATTGCTCCAAATATAGCTTACTATTTTTATTTTTTCTTTAGTGAAAGAGGTGAAGTAGCAGGAATTGAAGATGCGTTTATTATGTTTAATAATTTGTTTGGTTCAGAATTAGATTTATATATTGGTCAATTTCAAGTTTCCGATCCGTTGTTTAAAAGAGAATTGAGATTAACTTTTGAAGATTATCTTTTGTACAAAAATAGTATTGGTCATTCAAGAATTGATTTGACATATGATAGAGGTATTATGCTGACATATGGATTTGATTCGGGGACGGATATTATTGTTGAAATACTTAATGGATCAGGAATTGGTGAACCTGATGAATTAAGAAATTTTGATTACGATCCGTATAAAAATGTTTTTGGAAGACTTTCGCAGGATATTGGTGAATTTCTCAGAATTGGTGGTTTCGGTTATTATGGCAAAGAAGATCTGGAAGACGGTAACAACAACTCATTCACAAATGAAACTACAATGTTCGGACCAGATTTAACATTAAGTTATAATGATATGCTAGAGCTTAATTTTCAATATGTACTGCGTAAAGATAAACAACCACTTTCGCCAACAGTTCTATCAGCTGAGGTTGAGACAAAAGGTATGATGGGAGAACTAATTTATACTCCAAGAGGTGACAAAAGTAATTGGTATGCAGCGGCGCTTTATAATTGGCAGGATTCAGATTTAGGAGGATATAAGTACTCAAAAGTTACCGGACATTTGGGCTGGATGTTGAAAAGAAATGTTAGACCATTTTGTGAATTTACTTATGATCTGGAAAATAAATATGGGCAAGTTGGATTAGGTATTGTTTCTGCTTTTTAGAAGAAGCTAATAAAATTAAAATAGACTTTTGAAAAATAAAGAAATTGTCATTTCGAACGAATGTGAGAAATCTCATTTTTAACTCAAATTATTAAGATTCTTACGTCGTCTGTTAGTGAACAGACTCCTCAGAATGACTGGTGTTTTGAATTTTTCAGGGCTTCTAAAAATGGAAGGCGGACCTTGTTCGCCTTTTTTATTTGTCAATTTTAAAATTGGAAATCAATTCCCATATTAAATGAATTTGCTTTATAATCATACCAATAACTGTTGGAAAGATTATTTATCATTTGATAAGAAAGTGATAAATATAAAGCGTAATCATTTTCATTACCCAAGTAAACAGTTTTAGATAAACTTAAATTAAAAATATGCTGCTCATCTAATCTAATTGTATTATCATCTATTTCTTCTTCATTTAAATAAATTCCTTGAGAAGGGTATTCCTTGTAATTATAGAAATATGAAAGTCTTAATGTAATTTCTGAAGGTAAAATTTGTGTAATTTGAGAATTCAATGTATATCCTTCATAACTAATTGGATCATCAAAATATTGGGATTCATCACCGTAAGCATATTCCAATTCTCTAACAGTTTTTGCAGTTCCATCAATAATATTTCTGCCAGTATACTGAAGTGCCAATCCAGTTGTTTCAGTTAGTGATTGAGCAAGTCTCAGATAATAATTTAATTGTGTTGTGTAAGCTGAATTCGATTCGGTATATGAAAATCTCCTTGAATTCATCATCATTGTTTCAGTAGTATCGAGATTTGTTTCATAATAATTTTTGTAATTAAAATTTACACCGCCAATAATTGTTGTTTTGCTTTCAAAAGATTTATTTATGCTCGTTCCAATTGATCCCATCCAATTATTGAGATCACTTAGTTGATCATAACTTGTAAGAGTAAATGCGGCTTGTGTTAAAAATGTAAATCCATCGGTGCTAGCTTTATGTTTTATATAAGCATTATAATTTGAATAATCGAAATATTCATATTCTAATTGGTTTATTCTTTGTTCAACATAAAGACCAAACATTAAATTATTAGTGGCATTCCAAAATCCAAATTGATGCCAATAAAAATTTCTGTCTGTCATATTGTTAAAATTAGAATAGTTTCCATAATAACCTAAACCAAAAGATTTAATTTCGTGCTCAATGCCCAAATTTAAAGAGCTAATAAATGACGAGGTTTGATCAGGATAATGAAATGGGTTATTATTATATTCTTGAGAAGTCGAAATACTAAAATTCCATTGCCCAAATAAATTAGCACTTATAAAAATTGATAACACAAGTATTTTTTTAATTTTCTTAAACATAAGCTTATATAAAAGGGATAGAATAACTCTATCCCTCCACACTCCATTAACTTAAAATTTATTTAACTACCTTTTCCGCCTCTAACTTTTAATCCTTTTCCATCGTTTAGTCTATCGCGATCTCTATCATATAAACCAGCCTCTCCACATTTATCACAAACTCCGTCGCCATCTTCATCAATAAATCCACAATTATCACATATTCCATCACCATCAGCGTCAACAAATCCGCAATTGTCACCACTTCCGTCTTTTAATCTTAATTTTTCTTGATTATTTGTTCTAATCTCGTCACCATTTCCATCACTAAGTTTTAAGAAAGTTTGAATTTTAAGTTTTAACATTTGTCCAATATCAGGATTGCTCTGAGCAAAAGAATTGCTGCTTAAAAATGCTAAGACTAAAAATGCTATTAATGTTAGTGAAAATACCTTTTTCATTTTTTTACTCCCATTTATTTATGATTATGTTGTTGGTTTAGTATAATCAATTTAACCCGGGTGTATAAATTGAAATCTACTAATTTCCTCCTTTGCGTTTACCTTTTGCAGCATTTCCTTTACTGGCTGAACCTTGTCCTTGTCCAAAACCACTTCCGGATCCTTGCATTCCCATACCTTGACCAGATGTTTCGGTTCCGGCATTTCCAAATTTTGCTCTGTTGCCGTGACCTTTTCTTTTCATTCCTGCGTTATCATTAATTCCATCACCATCTTCATCAACAAATCCCATTTTACCTGGACCTTCATAATCTTCATCTAAACCGTTGGGAATTCCATCACCGTCGTGATCAGGTGCATTATCATTGTATCCGTCTCCATTGGCATCTACAAATCCTTTACCATGTTTTGCTTCTACTTTATTACCAGCTTTTCCTTTAGTTTGAGTTTTTGAACTATCCTGAGCAAATAAGGATGTTGATAAAAATAGAGTAATTGAAAATGCTAATAAAATTGTAACTATTTTTTTCATTTATATTTCTCCTTCCTCAATGGCAAATCATTTCTTTACGGTACTAAAATATTGTGCCAAATTTAGCTTGCTTGTAACTTGTTGTTATCCAAAGAGTTAGGTGAAATAGAATTATTTATGATATTAAAAAATGACAATAAGGGCGAGATATATCGACCGATAAGTCGAATATTGGTTCCGATTATTTCAAAAATATGCAAATAGAAGATAATTTGGCTGATTTTTCGTTTGGCATGCGAGTTGACTTCAATGTGGAAAAATGGAAAAAATCAATCAAAAGGAGTTACAAATGAATGCAATAATTAAAAGTCCGTTTAACAAAGCACTATTATTAGCAATTATGATATTAGGTTTTACATTTTGCTCATCACCAGTTGAATCAAATACATTAAATTCATCAGATGCTGATTTGGAAAAAATACTTGAATCAATGGAACTTGAAGATTTAAGTGATGGAGAAATTGAAAGTTTAGTATTTATGCGCGAAGAAGAAAAACTTGCCCGGGATGTTTATATAGCTTTATATGAAAAATGGAATGCAACTGTTTTCAATAATATTTCTAAAAGTGAAGATAAACATACAAATGCAATAAAAATGTTATTAGACAGATACTCTATTGAAGATCCGGCAATAAATGATGAACATGGAGTTTTCCAAAATGAAACTCTGCAAAATCTTTATAATGATCTAATTGCTAAAGGAAATGAATCACTATTAGAAGCTTTAAAAGTTGGTGCAGCAATTGAAGAAATTGATATTTTAGATTTACAAAAACAAATAAATGAAATAGTTGATAATGAAGATATTACAATGGTTTTTAATAATTTAATGAGAGGCTCAAGAAATCATTTAAGAGCATTTACCAAAAATATAAGTGCTCAAGGTGAAACCTATACACCTCAATACTTAGCACAAGAAGTTTATGATGAAATTATAAATAGTGATATAGAAAGAGGCGGAAACGGAATGGGAAAAGGCAGAAGGGGAAGAGGGTAAAATAAAATTTTTAATTCGTTCATAAGCCTCCTTCGGGAGGCTTTTTATTTTTAAAGATTTGTACAGCTAAGTAAATAAGTCTAAAAATAGTAAAGCGGATAGTTTGATCTATCCGCTTCTTTGTAACCAACCCTATCGGGGGAAATAGAATTGATTAATATTAATATCGGATCATTACATATTTTATAAAGCAGTTGTTTATAAATAATCAATATTAAATAAATTATTTAAAATATTAATATATTTTTAATTACTTATTACTCAATGAAAAAAATAACACTACAATTACTATATTTTAACAGATCCTATTCTAAACTCATTAAAATTCCAGCTTAACGATTATAATGTTATTGAATTTCAAGTATGGATTGATAATGAAGGAATCATATTTCAGAAAATCAAAGCTATGAGAAGATATTAAAACATTTACTGAAAAGGTATTGAAATGCCACAACAAATTAAAGTTGGCTCCATTAGAAATAAAATAACACGAAGTTTTAATTTATTAATTTAATGTAATGTTAAATTTGCTGTTGCCGGTGTTGATGCAGATTATATAACAGCCATTGCAAAGTTTGATGAAAGAATTGTTATAATTCTTGATTTAAAAAAATTGATCTACAAAGATGAATTAGAAATGAATTTAGAGGCATATTAAAAATTAGATCGATTTAAAAATAAGCTACACTAAAATTATCATATTATTTATCGGGGGATAGAATAATTACTAATTCTTATAGTGGAACATATTTGTCTGAAACAATTCTGGAGAATAATACTCTTACTCTAAAGCTGAATTGCGGTAAAGCTTCAATAAAGATTATAAAAGAGCTCCATGAAATATTCAGAAGTTTTATTGGAGAAATAAAATTTTTCGTATTAAATATTGAATGTTTGGAAGAAATTGATTCCAACATTTATATGGAAATATTTAATATTGCCTTGCTATGCAGTATAAATAAAATTCACTTTACTGTTATTGATAACTTAAATACAATGAAATGCGATCATTGTTTTCTAGTGCAACACGAAAATAATTTAAGGTGCGATATATGTTTTGCAAAGTTAATAGATATTATAGATGATTTAAATAAATGTATTACTTGAAAAAATCATAAAATATTGGCGAATCAATTAGCCGTTCTGCGGCTTGAATAAATTGATGTAATTATTCCAACTGAAAGAATTACTAAAATTACAATAAGGGAATATATTGTTGGAATTGGGTGAGTGTGAGAAATAATCATTTTAATACCAACAAAAGCAAGAATAAAGACCAAACTGATTTTTATATATTTGAACTTTTCCATCATTGCAGCTAATGCAAAATATAACGACCTTAATCCCAGTATAGCAAAAACGTTAGAAGTATAAACTATAAAGGAATCTGTTGTTACTGCAAATATTGCAGGAATAGAATCGATTGCAAAAAGAACATCTGTGCTTTCAATAACTACTAAAACCAAAAACATTGGTGTAATAAAAAGTTTATGATTTTCTTTTATAAAAAATCTCGGTCCGTTATAATCTAATTTTATCCTGAAAAATTTCTTAGTTATTTTTACCAAAATATTTTTTTCTGGTTCAAACTCTTCTTCTTTTTTTATAAGCATTCTTAGAGCTGTAAGTAATAACAATCCGCCAAAAACATAAATCATCCAGTCAAATTTATTGAGGAGAGACGAACCGCCTAAAATCATTACTCCTCTAAGAACAAGTGCACCCAAAATTCCCCAAAATAAGATTCTATGTTGGTACTCACTAGGAACTTTGAAGTAGCCAAAAATTATAGCGATTACAAATATATTATCAAGGCTTAGTGATTTTTCAATTATATAACCGGTAAAATATTTTAATGCTGCATCGTAACCATTTATGGCTGCGTTATCATGTAAGCCAATTTCCAACCAATTCAATTCATAAGCATAATAGATAAAAACGTTAAATAATAAGGAAAGAAAAATCCAGAATGCAGTCCAAAGTAAAGCCTCGCGAGTTTTAATCTTGTGCTGTTTTTTATTAAAAACTCCAAGATCTAAAGCAAGTAAAAGCAAAATCAGTAAATTGAAACCAATCCAAAAGACTGTCATCTTAATTAAAATTAAAGTTGTAAAAAGTTAGTTGGTAAATATCATTAAAAAAAAAGCAATTAAGTAAGAAATAAATATTCATTATTGTAAAAATATTGGCTTTGCAAATTATAAAATTCTAATTACATTGTATCGATATCAATTTTGAAAGTCTTGTAAATTGTTACGAAAAATACGCAACTTTAATTCTAAATATAGAATTTTGGTTATCAATCTGATTTTATTTGTAATCTGTTCCCAGTTCAGACTTTATTTTAATTATTCTCCCCAAAATTCTAATACTAATAAAACAATTTCAAATTCTGCAGTTGTAGACATAAGTGATTATTACTTTAGTCTTAAAAATACTTCAGTTCAGAAAACATTCGATTTAAAAAATAAAAATGTATCTCAAATTGATAATTTCGACATTTTAAAAATTTCTGATGATAATAAAAAGTTTAATAACACCAAACATATATTCTCCTTATCCCAAATTCTTAATTTTTCAAAAAAATTTATAAATAAAGTAATACCTCGAAGCCCTCCATTTTCTAAAGCCAGCTAAGTAAAATATTCAACTAATTAACGTTTTTGCAAAAAAAACTAAAGAAAATATGATTTCTAGAGGTATGAAATGGAAAATTTAAATAATAATGAAAATGAGAAAATTAGTTTTAAAGATATGATTTTTGGCTTTCTAAAACTCGGTTCACCATTTATTATATTATTAATTCTTTATTTGCTAATGATGGCATAAATATTCGAGAAGGCTGGAATTTAATTCCAGCTTTCTGTTTAATTCACACAATTAGATAACTTCTGATAAATAATACCCTTGAATAAAAATTCTAAATAATATATCTTTGTCTAAATTTAACTTGGTATTAATAAGGATAGTTTATTCTTTTCTAAGATACGTATTTTAGTTAGATTTCAGTATAAAATTAATTAAGATTATTCTATATATGATATATAAATCAATTCTATTTGTCTTAATGGCAGCAGTTATTATTGCAGGTTTTGCTCTGCCAATAGTTCCAAGCCCATCAGTTTGGTATGAAATTCCTAACATCCCAGGATTGGAAGAAAAAGCTAAAATTATATTTTTTCATGTTCCAACAGCCTGGTTATCTGTTATTGCATTTTTAATGGCAATGATTTACGGCATCAAATATCTGAGAAAACAAAATATGGATGATGATGCAAAATCAAATGCTGCACTTCAATTAGGAATGATTTTCACAATTTTGGCAACCGTTACCGGTTCAATTTGGGCAAAATTTACATGGGGAGCTTTTTGGCATTGGGATCCTCGTGAAACAAGTATCTTCATTCTGTTGTTAATATATGGTTCATTATTTGCATTAAGGTCAGCAGTAGAAAATGAAGATAAAAGAGCCAAATTATCAGCAGTTTATTCAATTATTGCTTTTTTGACAGTACCGTTTTTTATTTTTATTATGCCTAGAATAATGGCAGGTCTTCATCCTGGATCAGCAAATGACGATAATTTAGGTCCAGTTGTTGATTTTAAAATGAATGGTACTATGCAGATTGTTTTTTATATGTCATTAGTTGCATTTACCATGTTTTATTTTTGGATGTGGAGAATTGGATACAAATCAATTATTATAAAAGACAAACTTTTAAGAAAACACATTTGAGGCACAATTGGAAGGTTTATTAGGATTTTTAGAAAATAACTCATTATACATAGTTCTTTTTATAACTCTAACAATTTGGCTGGGAATTTTTTCCTACCTTAATGTTTTAGATAAAAGATTAAAAGAAATTGAAGTTGATCTGAAGGAGCAAAAAAATGAAAAATAAATATATGTTTGGCGGTGTTATTATTGTTGTATTTATGGCAATAATGGCATATCTATTTACAGAAACAAATATTTCTTACGAGGAAAATTTCAGCAAGATAATTACCTCAAGTAAAACAATGAAAGCTACAGGCAGCTGGGTTAAGGAAAAAAGCTATCATATAGATAAGACAAATAAACAGTTCTCATTTTATATGAAAGATTATTTGGGAAATGAAATGAAAGTAATTTATGACGGAACAATTCCAAATAATTTCGAATCTTCTACATCTGTTGTTGTTACCGGTAAATATCAAAATGGTCAATTTCACGCAAATGATATTCTAACAAAATGTCCTTCAAAATACGAAGAACAATTCGACGAATCCTCAAAATCTAGTTAAGGGGGAAGAGGTAATTTATGCTGGGTAATATTGTAATTACAATTGGTTTTATAGCTGGACTATTTACAATTGTAATGTATTTTTTAACATTCAAAGGTTACGAAAATACATTAGTCAAAGCAAGAATTGGATATCATGTAACAGCAGTAATGTCAATTTTTGCGAGTGTATTATTATTTCATGCTGTTTTAACACACCAATATCAATATAATTATGTTTTTAATTATAGCGGAAGCGGTATGTCTACTGGTTTGCTTCTTTCAACATTCTGGGGTGGACAAGAAGGAAGCTTTTTGCTTTGGGTTCTCTTTACAGCAATTGTTGGAATTATTCTTTTAGAGTATACTTCCAAAAGAGGAGATTTAGAACCGAGAGTAATGATGGTTTTTACTCTTAGTTTAACTTTTCTATTATTTTTAGTTACTCCATTGCTAAAGAGTCCGTTCAATTATATTTGGTTAGATCCAAGTTTTATTGATGTTAAAAGTATTGATAGTCAGTTTTTATCTTTACCGTTTATTAAAAACTTTTTATTTGAAGATGGAGCAGCAAATAAAACATTTATTAAAATAGATTCTCAATTATATTCATTGCTTACGGCAAATGGAATTGCTATTAAAGATTTCATTATTGAGGGAAAAGGGTTAAATCCTTTACTGCAAAATTTCTGGATGCAGATTCATCCTCCATTTCTTTTCCTTGGTTTTTCAATGTCAACTGTTCCATTTGCATTTGCAATGGCAGCAATAATTAAAAATGACTATAAAGATTGGGTCAAACAAGCTTTCCCATGGATGTTAATAGGAACGATGGTATTAGGTTTTGCAATTATGCTTGGTGGTTATTGGGCTTATGGAATTTTAGGATGGGGCGGTTATTGGGGCTGGGATCCAGTTGAAAATTCTAGCTTAATTCCTTGGATTATTGGTGTTGCATCAATTCATACATTAATCATTCAAAAGAAAACTCAATCAAGTGGCGGAGCAGGCAGATTTGTTAAAACAAATTTAATTCTGGCAATGCTAACTTATATTTTTGTTCTGTACAGTACATTTTTAACTAGAAGCGGAATTCTTGGTGATTCTTCAGTTCATTCATTTACTGAACCTGGAATGTTAGTTTATTTAATGCTGGTAATTTTTATTGGTTCTTTTTTCCTTATTGGTATTTTTGGATTTATCTATAGATGGAAATATCTTAACAATGAATTTGAAGCTGAAGAAAGTCTACTTTCAAGAGAATTGGCATTGTTTACAGGCGCAGTCGCATTAATAGCTTCAGCATTAATTGTTTTAGCCGGTACATCTGCACCAATTTTTGGTCAAGCTGTTGAAATTAGATTTTATGATGAACTAAATCTTCCTATCGCAATTATAATTGGTTTACTAAATGGACTAAGTTTAATATTAAAATGGAAATCAAATAAAGGTGAAGTAATTTGGAAAAATTTAATTTCGCCAATTGCCATTTCATTGGTCTTAACTTTGGTTGTAGTTTTTTGGGGCGGTGTTTATGAAGAAATGCTTATTCTTTTAGCATTTTCATCAATCTTTACAATAGTTGTTAACTTTGAGATTGCTTATAAAATTGCCAGAAAACAACCTTCAAAACTAGGTGCATATATAGCCCATATTGGAATTGCATTATTTTTACTTGGGGTAGTTGCAACTGGGGGGCATTCAGATCAAGATTCTGTTGATTTAGAAAAAGGTAAATCAACTAGTGTTTTTGGTTACGATCTTACTTTCTTAGGGTATAAACCAATTGAAAATGGTAAAAAATATGCATTTGAAATAAAAGTTGAAAAAGGTAATTCTTCTTCGGTCATAGCACCCGTAATGTATGTTGCAGCATTTAATAATAGTTTAATGCGTGAACCTGCAATCTGGAATATGTTCACAAAAGATTTTTACATTACTCCTTTAAGCTTTGAAGATGGAAGTTCTCAATCGCAACATAACGGAACGCATGTCACTATTAAGAAAGGTGATAGTTTTGACTATATGGGAAATAAAATTACATTCGATAGTTTTAATTTTCCTTCAGATGCAATGTCTGCAATGATGGGCGGCAGTGATTTTACTATTGGTGCAAATATTACTGTTGAATCAGCTAATAAGTCATATAAGATTGAACCGCAAATGAAAAGTGCTGCCGGCAATCGTGAATTTGTTAGTCAGAAAATAGATGAAATAGATTTATTGGTTGAAATGACAAACCTAGATGCAAGTGGTTCTGTAAACTTAAATCTAAGCAGTATTAATGGTGGCGGCGACCAACCTGCACAAATGAAAAGTGAGATTCTATCTATTGAGGCTAGTATAAAACCATTTATTGGTTTGGTTTGGACTGGTGTTATTTTAATGGTGGTTGGTTTTATTATTTCTGCGGTTAGAAGAACAAAAGAAACCTAAAAAGTTGTTATTTATTTTTTTGAGATTAAAAGCGAGTGTACTTTGCATTCGCTTTTTTTTTGCAATTTATTATTATCCAAACGTTTTGTACATTTTCCCAAGAGTAAATTGAAGGATTTTGTTTATGCAGATCAGAAGCAAAATTTATATTTCGATTTTCTTGTTGAATATATCTTTGATAATTACAAATTGTGCTGATAACATATTATCACCTAATGTAAAATCATTCACTCTTGCCGATACTGTTCAAATTAACTATAAAGAAAAATTAAGTAATTCAGATGAAAACCTATCAGTCGAATTTAATGAACTAATAACGGATTCAAGATGTCCTGAAGATGTAATATGTGTGTGGGAAGGTGATGCAGAACTGCAGTTTCAGCTAATCAATAATTCTGATTCAATATTGTTTTCTTTACATTCAAATAAATCATTTTCTAATTCTGATTCAACAATATTTGGTTACAACATAGAACTTATAAAAGTTGAACCATATCCAAACACACAAATTGAGTACAAACCTTCTGATTATTCTGCTTATATAGTTATTACTAAGCAATAAAAAACCCGACCAATTGGCCGGGTTTTTATCATTCACATTAACAACACATTTAACTACTTGAGTAATACCATTTTCTTTGTAGCAACAAAGTTGTTTGTTTCTATTCTGTAGAAATAAATACCAGCAGCATTATTAACAGCATTCCAATCAATATTGTAATTTCCTGCTTGCATTTCTTTGTTAACTAGTTGAGCAATTTCTCTACCAATAGCATCATAAACTGTAATTTTAACATTTCCGCTTTCTGGAATTGAGAAATTAATAACTGTTGTTGGGTTAAATGGATTTGGATAGTTTTGTGATAGTTTGTATTCAGATGGCAATTGATTATTTTCATAATTAATACCAGTTGTTCCATCTAGTTCTTTTATTGCAGCATCTAACATTGCAACAGTAAATTGTGGATTGTGAATACCCATACTTCTATCTTCTTCAACAAAGAAGTAAACATAACCGGCTCTCATAATTCTTGGAGTTAAACTATCATCTGCTGCATTTTCAAAATTTGCTGATGATTGAATTAAAACAACTCCATTATTATCTTTTGGTAAATATTGAGCTAATTCTTCTAATAATCCATGTACTTCTTCTTGTAATCCTTCTGCAGTTCCATCACCATCTAGATCAGCATTTCCATTGATATAGAATTTTTTCTCTTTAAATGATTCACCAACTTCACCATGGCAAGGTGCACATGCTTCAACGTTATCTTCACCTTCTTCATTGTTCATATTAAATGTATGACCGCCGAAATTAAGTAAATTACCTTCTGCATCAAATGCACTTTCACCAGCCATATGGCAATCAACGCAAGCGTTACCGCCGGCAACACCGTGAGGTGAACTTGGGAATTCAATACCATAATCAGGAGCATTTTTACCTAAAAGCATATCGCCTTGTGGACCATGATGAGCACCGAAATGTGCACTTCCATTACTTATATCTTCTGCATAAGTTGAAGCTTGACGACGACTTCTATGACAATCCATACATTGAGCACCTGTTCCGTATTTTTCAAATGAAATTACAGTTCCATCACCTAACGTTGTTTCTTTTGCTCTTAATTGATATGGGTTTTCTGCATTATGTGGATCATGGCAAGTAACACAATTAAAATTAGTAGCATCTGGTAAATCAGTTGTTGCTGCTGGTAAACCTAAACCATCTGATGGGCGTCCTTCTTTAATCCACTGAACATATCCTGCACCACTATGACATGGTGAACATCCATTTCTGGTTCCAGCAGATTGAACAAAAGCACCTACTTGATGACCACCATGGAATCCACGACCATCAAATTCTGTTGCATCTAAACCAGACTCAACAAAAGAAGCTGGAATTGCATGATGAGTTCCAGCATCGTGGCAATAAGCACAAGTTGCAATAGTTTGAGCCATTACCATTTTGGAATCGGCTGTTTGACCATTATGATTGCTTCCAGGTCCATGACAAGCTTCGCATTGAACATTTGCTCTTTGCATAGCATCAGGATAATTTGTAACTAATGCATCATAATTTCCTTCAGCTAAAGTTGCTGGGAAAACAAAATCAAAATCATCAAAACCGTCATTTGTAGCGTTTTCGTCATATCCAGTTGTGTGGCAGCCCATACATCTGTTTTGAAAATGACCTGTAGGATCATCTGTATATGGTTGAACTGCGTTTGCATGGCCAGTTCCTTCCCACAATGCTTGTGTTTCTGAATGGCATGTTCCGCATGAAAGACCAGCTGAAGGCATCCCCATATACAAAGCAGCATTTATTGCTATTTCAGATGTTAATCCGCCGTCAGTAAATTCAATTTTATAAGTGCCGGCAACATCAGGAATTAATGCAATAATTTTTGTGGTTTCATTTAGATCTTCATTAGCTAAAATTGATACTGTAGATCCGGCTGGTTGTGCAGTAATGCTCCAGCTTGGACTGTTAAAAGTTGTGTCAACAGCCATTCCAGCTAAATAAATTTTTGTTCCAACTCCCACATTTGCTAAACCATTGTATTTTAAGTCAAAAATATCATTGGTATCAGCTTCTACTGTACGAGCAGAAACACCATAAGGTTTAATTTCTATCGTCTGGCTGTTTACTAAACTGATTGATAGAAAGCAAATCAGCATAGTTAAAGTTAGTTTTTTGAGCATAATGCTCCTCCTATATAGTTGATTAGAAAATATGTTGTTCATTTTGTGATTTTACTGATCTTACAAATTCTTTTAAATTATCTTCACTAATTGGTTTCATTAAATAATATTTTACGCCTATGTTATTTATTTTTCTTCCCAACTCAATACTTGTATCAGATGTAATAAAGATTATGGATAACTTGGAATTTACTTTTTTAATTGATTCAAGTATTTTAACTGAGTTTGGAGCAATAAAATCATCATCAAGAATTAATAATGTAGAGTTTTTTCTAAAAATTTCAGAAATAATATCAACTGGATCTTTTGAACTATTACAAAAATTAAAATCGCAATTCATAATTTCTGCTGTTGAATTTAAGTAAGTCTTTAGTTCGTTATCGTTTGATATTAGTAACATTCTTGACATAGTAATATTTTATTTGCAATTGCTATGCCAGAAA
Source organism: Ignavibacteriales bacterium (assembly GCA_020635275.1). Taxonomy (GTDB): domain Bacteria; phylum Bacteroidota; class Ignavibacteria; order Ignavibacteriales; family Melioribacteraceae. The sequence continues at coordinate 190,847 of JACKAA010000001.1, read as the reverse complement.
AATAAATAAATGGAGGTCTTTATCTATTTAAGTAAATAGTTTAAAAACAGCATTTTAACTCGTTTTTGCTGATTTTTTAATTAATGTTATTGTTGTAAATATTTCTAAAGAAAAAAGTGATGATTTTGAGCTCTTTTAAATGTGACAGTTAAGTCTCATTGTGACATTAATGTCACAATAAAGAAACGATTTGTTTCAAAAAGGGTATAAAAAAACCCGATCAGAAATGATCGGGTTTGGGCAAAATATTCGAAATTACTTTAATAATATCATTTTCTTTACATCTACGAAACTATTTGTTTCAAGTTTATAAATGTAAATTCCCGATGATATATTTACAGCATTCCAATTTACTGAATAAAATCCAGCATTCATTTCTTTATTGACTAAAGTAGTTATTTCACGTCCAGTCACATCAAAAATTGTGAGTTTAACATTAGTAACTTCAGGCAATGAGAATTTAATAGCCGTACTTGGATTGAATGGATTTGGATAATTTTGATTAAGTGCATACTCTGTTGGAATTCCGCTTTCCATATTAACACCAGTTAAAATAGCGTTAATTTCATTTGAAAATCCACTCATATTGCCAGAAAAATCACTTGCAGAAACAACATAAAAATATTGAGTACCTGATGTAACTGTATTATCTAAATACATAACATCAATTGTATTAGCTAATAAATCTGACTCAGTTGGAGTAAATCCTTGGGTTACACTTCTGTAAATTGAAAAATGCTTAAAGTCTTTATCAATTGATTCGTCCCAAGATAATTCGAAACCAGTATCCTTAATATTTACAGTTAAATTACCCGGAACAGCAGGTGCCAGATTATCAACTGAAGTACCGCTCATTGGTTCAGTTTCAGCAATAACTCCACCTTCTGTTTTTCCAAGAACTTTAAATGTAGTTTCAACATCGTTATAAAGAGTTGGAACAACTGCAGCATATTCAGCGAATAACATTGCTGGAATTTCAGCAACTACATCCCATAATCCTTCAGCTAAGAAAAATTGATTTCCTTTAGTTATTCCATTTGGCAGTTCATCTATTGATGAATATTTCTGAATATTTCCTGGAGGAACATCATTTACTTCTCTTAAAATTACATATGATTCTATTTGATCAGTAGCAACACCATCATCAGGTGTAAATTTAGTCCATACAACTCTTACTTGGAATCCTTGATCCATTGGTATATCGGAAACACTTTGAATTGCACCTGCAATATCTGCTCCGTATTTCAGTAATTCAGTAGCAGCTTTAAGAATTGAAACAGTGAGAGCTGGATTATGAATACCAAAACTTCTGTCTTCTTCAACCCAGAAATAAGCATAACCTGCTTTTAATACTGCCGGCGGATTTGTTTTAGAGCTCATATCAACATTACCTTCTGCATCTTGCGGTAAATAAGATGCTAGTTCTTCAAGCATTCCATGAATTTCTTCTTGTAATCCTTCCTCAACACCGTCACCATCATGATCTGCATTGTTGTTCATGAAATATTTCTTATCTTTAAATGATTCTCCAATATTTCCGTGACATGGTTCGCATGCTTCAACATGATCTACACCATTTGCATCATTCATATTAAATGAATGACCGCCAACATGAATAATATTTCCTTCTGCATCAGCTACATGATCTCCAGCCATATGACAGCTTACGCATGAATTTGGAATTCTGTTATGAGCTGAACTTGGTAATTTAAAACCGAAATCAGGAGTATTTGCACCAATAAGCATATCAGATTGCGGTCCATGATGCGGTCCGAAATGCGAGCTTCCGTTTGCTGGATTATTAGTATATTCAGCAGCAACTCTTCGGCTTCTATGGCATTCCATACATTGTGCCCCTGTTCCATATAATTCTACGGTTACAGGTGTACCATCTCCAAGTTGAGTATCAGATAATCTTAATTGATGTGGTTTTGAATTATCATGCGGATCGTGGCAAACTGCACAAGTAATTAAAGTTGGTTCTGGAACATTTGCAATTGAAGCAGGTAATCCGCCAGCATCAATTGGTTTTCCTTCTTTAACCCATTGAACATAACCCGAACCACTATGACAAGGTGCGCAACCTGCACTTGCACCTCTTGCTACCCATGTTCCAATAGCATGTCCGCCGTGAAATCCGCGGCCGTCAAAATCTGTTGCATCCTCACCCGAATGTTCCCATTGATCCGGAAAAGCATGATGAGTACCTGAATCATGACAAATTGAGCAATTTTTTACATCTAAACTTGAAACAATTTTTGAATCGGTTGTAATTGCATTATGCTGACTGCCTGGTCCATGACAACTTTCACATTGAATATTAGCTAATTGCATAGCATTTGGAGAATTAGCTAAAAGTAAATCCCAGGTTCCTGCATTAAGTGAATCCGGTCCTGAAGGATATACCCAATCTCTGTCATCAAATCCATTGTTGTCAGCGTTTGGATCATTCCCGGTAGTATGGCAAGGCACACAATTTGGTCCGTAATGATCACTTAAAGTTCCTGCCATTGCTTGAGTAAAAATATCAGCATGTCCTGTAGCTTCCCATTTTTCAACCACAGCACTGTGACAAGTATTACAATTTAATGCTCCTGCTTTTACACCTAAATAAGTACCTGCATTAATTGTAATTTCAGCTGAGGCAGATCCATCAACAAGTTGAATCTTATAGGTTCCTACTAGATCCGGTATAAATGTGATAATTTGAGTTGATTCATCAACATCTAATGTTGCACCAAGTACTGATGCAGATCCTGCTGGTTTTGTTGTTAACGTCCATACCGGAGCAGTTAATGTTGAGTCTGCCCACCATCCTTTTACATAAACCTTTGTGTTTGTTCCCACATTTTGTAAACCATTAAATGCAAGATCATAATAATCATCGGCAACATCAGCAGCCTGTCTAGGCGATACACCATTTGTTGCGACTTTTAATTCCTGCGCAAACATCAATGATGCTGATAATAAAAGGATAAAAAGTAAATAACAATTTTTTTTCATCATACGGTTCTCCTGGCATTTAATTGGTTAAAAAATAACATCTGACTTCTCCTTTATGCTTGATTTTAAAAATTCGTAAAAATCAATATTTGAAAGAGGTTTTATTAAATAAAATGTAACGCCAATTGAATTAATAATACGCCCGAACTCCAAACTGCTGTTCGATGTTAGAAAAATAATTGGTAGTTTTGGATTAACTTTCTTAATTGAATTTAGAAGATGTTCGGAATTTGGACTTGTAAAATCATCATCAAAAATTAAAACGGATGGGTTTGTTATACATACCTGGGACATTATATCCAAAGGATCTTTTGTTGAATTAAATGTAATGAATTGAAAATGCTTGTAGTTATCTTGGATAAATAATTTAATAGTTTGATCAACCGATATTAATAATACTTTGATCATAATTACTTTATAATTGTCAAATGTTATGCCATTGTAAATTCCATAATTTATTTTTTCCTAATAATTTTAAATACTATCAAAACCGTTAAATTTGCGCAGTTTTGCAAGTTTTTTTAAGAAAAATATTTTATTAAATTGGATGTAAAATTTAATATTTGTAAAATAAATTAAAATTAATGTGGCATTTTAGTCTCTGTGCGACATAAGTGTCACCATAAGCAAATCTCACTTTCTCTTTAATGAGGAACAATGTTTAAAACTATTAAAAGTAAATTCATAGTACTTTCTATAATTCTTATAATTTTTAGTGTTGGTATTCCTGTTTGGTTTTTACTTAGTCAGGTTGAAAAGAATTTTCAAGATAGATCAATTTTAATGGTTGAAACTGTGATTGATTTGATGATAGAGGGTCTCAATGATTCAATGATGAAAGGCGATGAAAAAAATATTCAAAAAATTGTAGAACAGATTTCGCAAAATCAATCAATTGAACATATTAGAATTTTTAATGAAGAAGGCACTATTAAATATACTGATGATCCAAAAGAAATTGGAAAGAGTATAAACATAATTTCTCCAGGACATGTTGAAGAAAACATATTGAAAATTGATAAACGTGAAGTCTATTTGGATAAACATTCAAATGTTTATAAAGCAATTCAGCCAATTATAATTGAAGAACGTTGCCAGCCTTGCCATGGAGAAAATAAGATAATATCTTATTTAGATGTAGATACCGATTTAACAAAAGCAGAAATAAATTTTTACACTGGGTCTTTTCATTTAATTTTTCTTGGAACACTTTTAATATTTCTTCTGGCGCTTGTATTTTATTCAATGTTCAATAAATATGTTAATAAACCATTGAATAGTTTTATACTTGCTCTTGATGCTATTGAAAAAGGTAATTTAAATATGAGACTGCCTGCTGAAGGCGGGGATGAATTTTCGATATTAAATTATCATTACAATAGAATGGCTAAGGAATTAAATGATTCTCGTGAAAAAATTGATGAAATGCATTATGAACAATTACAGAGAGCTGATAAAATGGTGACTCTGGGTGAATTAACTGCATCAATGGCTCATGATATAAATAACCATTCGGCAATTGTTATGTCCAGAACAGATTATTTAATTTATGAAGCGGACAATAATTCAAATTTGAAACCATATCAAGATGATCTTGAAGTAATTAATAATCAAATCGACAAAATCTCCAAAGTGACCGGAAATATACTAAAGCATAGCAAAAAATTATCCAAAACATTTGCTGAATTTGATTTAGTAATACATGTTGAAAATATTATTGATATGTTAGAACCACTTATTAAAAAGAAAAAAATCTATCTCATAAGAGAAATTAAATTAAGTAAAGCTTTGGTTTACGGCGATCCAAATCAAATTGAACAGGTTCTACTTAATTTAATTAGTAATGCAGTTGATGCTTTGCCTAATGGCGGTGAACTAAAAGTGATAGTTCAAAAAAATAGTGAAGATAAAATACAGTTGATTATAAATGATAATGGAATTGGAATAGAAGAAGAATCATTAGATAAAATATTCTCACCATTTTATACTGAAAAAACTTCTGATAAAGGAACCGGATTGGGATTGTATATTGTTCAAAATATTTGTAAAAATCATAATGCTGAAATTAATTGTAAGAGTAAAATAAACGAAGGGACAACGTTTACTATTACTTTTCTGGGGGAATTGAAAAATGCTTAATGTTCTTATTATCGATGATGAAAAAGAAATGCTGATTAGTCTTGAAAAGATTCTTTCAAGCAAAAAAATATTCAATATTACAACCATACAAGATCCTAAACAAGCAATAGAAATTATTAAATCACAAAAATTTGATTTAATATTAACTGATCTAAAAATGAATGAATATTCCGGTATTGATATGCTGAAATATGCCAAAGAATATATTCCGGAATCAAAAGTAATTATGATTTCCGGTTATGGAACAATTGAAGCAAGCGTTGAAGCAATGCAGCTTGGAGCCTTTGATTTTATTGAAAAACCATTTACTTCAAAAAAATTATTTGAGTGCATAGATAAGGCGTTGCAAGCCGTTGAGGAAAAAGAATCTCATGATAACGTTAGTGATCCAATAATTGAAACGGAAGGCATTATTTACAAAAGTAGTGAAATGAAAGATGTGTTAAATGTTGTTAGAAAAATTGCCCCGCAAATGATGAACGTTTTGATTGTAGGTGAAAGTGGAACAGGTAAGGAATTAATAGCAAGAGTAATACACAAACTTAGTAATAGACACGATCAGCCATTTGTACCTGTTAACTGTGGAGCACTGCCGGAAAATCTTTTTGAAAGTGAACTTTTTGGTCATGAAAGAGGAGCTTTTACAGGAGCGGTTAAAACAAAACCTGGACTGCTTGAATTTGCAAATCAAGGTACTTTCTTTTTTGATGAAATTGGTGATATGAGCCTTCCATTACAGATTAAATTATTAAGAATGCTGGAAGATAGAAAAATTCGTAGAGTTGGCGGACAAAAAGAAATTGATATTGATGTAAGAATTATTGCGGCAACTAATAAAGATTTGGAAAAAGAAGTGGCTAGTGGAAATTTTAGAGAAGATTTATTTTATAGGTTAAATACAATTCAGGTGCAAATACCACCTTTACGTGAAAGAATAGATGACATTATGCCGTTACTTGAACATTATCTTTCGGGCTTATGTGAAAAAGAAAATAGACCAATAAAAAGTTTTTCACCGGAAGCAAAAGAACTTCTTAAATCTTATCATTGGCCTGGAAATGTTAGAGAGTTACAGAATATGATTGGTAGAGCTTATTATTTATGTACAACTTCGGTTATTCAAAAAGAAGATTTACCAAAATATTTAATAAGTGAAGCTGCACCAAGTTTAAGTAATTTTATTAATCTGCAATACAAAGAAGCAAAAGAACAAACAATTGCAGAGTTTGAAACCGAATATCTTTCTCATCATTTAAAAAAGAATCAAGGGAATATTTCTAAGACAGCAATGGAATGCGGTTTAGACAGAAGATCACTTCACAGACTAATTACTAAGTATAACATTATATATAAAGAAGACTAGAAAAAGAATAAATTTTAATTTTGGAATTATCTCAAAAATTTAGTCAAATAAACTGGTGAATAATTGCAGATAGGAGTTATTTTACTCAGTTATTTTTTCTTTAATATATTTTTAGTTAATAATATTGTTAATGCCAGAAATATTATAAGCATTACAAATAACCCAGTCAAATATCCAAATCCATATTCAGTGAGCCGGCTATAATCATTAATAATAATATCAAATACATTATAACCTAAAATGGCAGTGACAATTATTAAAATAAATAAAACAAATTTTTTCATACTAAATTTATTTAAAATCCGTAGAGAGATTTATTTACTCCCTACGGTTATTAAAATTTACTTTTTAACAATAGTTGTTGTTGGAGTATAAATACCAAAAGTAATACCGGCAATCAATCCATTTACAAAAGTATGTGTTGTAGTAACAGTATAATTTTCAGCTCCATCTGCCATTTTTTTTGAGTCTGAAACACCAACGGGAGCTAATCCGTAAACAACATAATGATTCCAAGCAGTGATTTCTTCATTTCCTTTTGCACCTTCACCAACAACTGAAGTGTAAGTATAACATGAAGAAAGAAAAACAGTTACCAAAAATAATGCTGTAATTTTCTTAATAAATTTTTGATGCATACTGACTCCTAAATTAAATGAATTGAAAAGACATATTTGAATTAATTAATGGCCGTGAAAATTATATTAAATTTTATAAAAATACAATAGGTCAGATTTTATTTATATTTATAATTTTATACTCGTGCTATTGTATCAAAATGTTTATAACTTAAATTTGCAATCATTTAATTCTTACTAAATATAGAAAATGGAAATAGTAATAATTTCATTAGTTTCGCTTTTTGTTGCCGGACTCACATTCTTTAGCGGATTTGGTCTTGGTACATTATTAATGCCAGCATTTGCCTTGTTCTTTCCTGTGGAAATTGCAGTTGCGGCTACTGCAATTGTTCATCTTGCAAATAATATTTATAAAGGTTTTTTAATGGGGAAGTATGCAAATTTAAAAGTAGTAATGAGCTTTACACTTCCTGCAGCATTGACCGCAATAATTGGGGCATATTTGTTAGGTTATTTTAGTGAATTGGAAAGCATTGCTCAATTTGAACTTTGGGGTAATTTATTTGAAATTTCTCCTGTTAAATTAGCAATCGGTATTTTAATGATAATTTTTGCACTTGTTGAATTAATTCCATTCTTAAAGAAAATTAATTTTAGTAATAAAATGATACCTATTGGCGGTTTGCTTTCAGGTTTTTTTGGTGGAATTTCTGGTCATCAAGGTGCATTAAGAACAGCTTTTTTGGTTCATGCTGGACTTGAAAAAAAATCTTTTATTGGCACAATGGTTTTATCAGCAATAGTTATTGATGTTGTTAGATTGACAGTTTATGGCCTTACATTTCTAAAATTTAATTCTCAGATGTTTCAAACTGATGGATTAAGTACTTTATTAATAGCCGGAATTATTTCAGCATTTGTCGGTTCTTCAATTGGAAAATATCTTCTTGAAAAGGTCACATTTAATACAATTCATATAATTGTTGGAATTATGCTAATGTTATTAGGTTTTTCCATAGCACTAGGTTTAATTTAATTTTTCTGTAAAATATTGTTGACTATTCTAGTCATTGTAGCTTTCTTTGTACAAATATTGAATTAACACAATCCAAAATTGCTTAAAATCAATGTTTTTTATGGCATTATGATTGCTCTTAGAAGAAGGTAATATGTACTTTTAAGAGGGAATTATGAAAACTAAATTATTATGTATCATTATACTATTTTCTACTTCATTGATATTTTCTCAACACCGCTCCTCAACTATTAAATTAGGTAATTTTAGTCCCGAAGCAACAGAAAATGGTTTTGTAATTGGATTTGAAAGTAGTAAATATATTGATCAAAATTTTGATATTGGCTGGAGTATTGATTGGTTCCATAAAAATTATGTTGACCAATCTTTGGTTTCTGAATTGAATGATTACTACGGATATTTTGAATCTGAATTAAATGAAGTTAGAGCAAAAACCAATTTACACAGTATTCCTGTTTTATTTAATATGAAAGCTAAATTTCCTATGAGTCCTAGAGTTTCAGCTTATGTTACAGGCGGAATTGGAGTTGAAGCATTACTGCTTTTTTACAGAAATTATCAACATCCGGATGAAGATGAATTTGACGGCGCTTTTGATTTTAATTGGCGTTTGGGTATGGGAATGGCATTTCAACTTGGCCGCCATTCAGATGTAATTGCAGAACTGACTTACCATTCTTCTGCTCCAAGCTGGAGTTATGAAATTGACGATCCTATAGTTGGACACAAAAGAATTTTTGAAAGAGTCTTTGATATGAGTGGTTTAATGGCAAGGATTGGGTTTAAGTTTTACTATTAATATAAAAGTAAACTTCGGAGGTTTTCAAAACCTCCGAGCCATTTAAAATTTATTTAATTAAGTTGTTCTGTCATTGCGAGACGATTTTGTCGAAGCAATCTCAGAATATGAATCCCAAATTTGATTGTTTAACTTTATGAATGATAATATAGCTTTTATTGTAAACATGCTAATTTTACAAAACTTAGCATGTTTTTACATTAAAACGTAAACCTCTGAGGTTTATAAAATATTTAATTTATTATGTATTCAAAAGGTAATCTTGCCTGAATTCCTGTGTACTTTAGAAACTCAGTAAATTTGGAAACTTTAGAAATTTCCTCAGGTAAATTTTTGGTAAAGATTTTACTTTCAATTTCAGATGATAATAATTCCATTATTTTTTCAAATGCTTCTTTCTGAACTGGGTATTCAACAATTTTATAATCTTTGATATCTGCTTTTTCAGCTGCAATATTGAGAGCTAAATCCAAACCTCCAAGTGTGTCAACAAGTCCAATATTTTTAGCATCAATTCCACTCCATATTCTTCCTTGAGCAATTTCATCTACTTCTTCAAAAGTCATATTTCTACCTCTTGAAACTCTATCAACGAAATCAAAATAGATATCATCAATTTGCTTTTGAAAATATTTCTTTTGCTCTTTGTTCATTGGAGTTGTTATTGAAAATAAATTTGAATTCTCGCCGGTCAAAACCCTATCAAAAGTTACACCCAGTTTATTATCAAAAAATTTCTGAGTATTTGGTAAAACACCGTAAACTCCAATGGAACCAATTAATCCGGTTGGTTCTGAAACTATTACATCTGCATTACATGAAATATAATAACCGCCGGATGCCGCCATATTACTCATAGAAACAATGAAAGGTTTAACTTTTTTTGCTAATTCAATTTCATGCCAAATCATATCAGAAGTTAAAGGAGAACCGCCGGGAGAATTTACCCGCATTACAATTGCTTTTACTTTTTTATTCTCTTTAGCTTTCCTTATTGAATTAATTATGTTTTCGGTTCCAATTGTAAATTCATCACCTTCATTGTTCAGAATTTCACCCAAAGCATAAATAACTGCAATTCTGTTATCGCTTGAGTTACTATTATTGACGGAATAAAAATATTTTTTTGCTGAGATCTTCTTAATTTGCAAAGAAGAATCCATTAAAGCTTCTAATCTTGATTCAACTTCATCATTATAAAGTAAATCCGTAACTAAGCCTAATTTCATTGCATCTTCAGCGGATTTGACTAATAATTTATCTGCATATGATTTTAAAGATTCTGCATCAATATTGCGCGCTTCAGATAAAGTACTTATGTAATTATCATAAACAGAAAATAAATACTTATCCAACTGGATTTTATTTTCTTCACTAAATTTCTCAAGCTTAAATGGTTCTGTAGCACTTTTAAATTTTCCGTACTGAAATATCTGCGGTTCAATTTCTAATTTATCTAAGGCTTTTTTAAAGAACATTACTTCAATACCAAATCCATCAAATTCAAGTGAACCAGTTGGAGTTAAGTAAATACTATCTGCAGCTGAAGACAAAAAGTAACCTTTTTCATCTATTGAATTACCATGGGCCAAAATAAATTTATTGGATTCTTTAAAACTTTCTAATGCCATTCTCAGAGTATTTATTTTTGATAAGCCGCCAACAATTACATTATCAAGATTGATAAATATTCCTTTTATTTTATTGTCATATTTTGCTGATTCAATTGCATCTACAATATCATTCATGCCAAGATTTTTTTGCATAGAAGGAATTGCTGAAAAAGTCACAATAGGTTCATAAGTGGTTCTTTCCGGAATTTCATAATCAAATTTTAATTCTAAAATTGTATTTTCTGAAACAGTAACTTTTTCTGTAGTATCAATTGAGGAGACAATTGCAAAAGTGAAAACAAAGAAAATGAACATTACAAATGCAATTGATAAGAAAAAGCCAAGCATAGAAGCAAAAGTGAATTTTAAAAATTGTTTCATAATTATCCTAAAAAAAATCTTTAATAAGCAAAAATACTTAACTATTAGGCATTGTACAATTATTTGAATTGATTTTAGATAATAATTGAATTATTTAAAATAATTTAGCATTTTGAAATCCAATTAACATTATGGATCAGCCATGAAAGAAAATAGCAGAACATTTTTGTGTTTAGCCAGTTTTGAAAAAGGATTTGATTTTCTTATTGAATGTAAAAATCAAGGTAATAGAGTTTTATTGGTTACATCTGACAGTTTAAAAAATGTAAATTGGCCGAAAGATTATATTGATGAAATCTTTTATATGCCTGATAATAATAATGAATGGAATATTGATGATCTTGTTAAAAGTGTAAGCTTTTTAGCAAGAACAGAAGATATATACAGAATTATAGCTTTGGATGATTTTGATGTTGAAAAAGCTGCAAAATTGAGGGAGCATTTAAGAATACCTGGAATGGGAGATACTACTGCAAGGTATTTTAGAGATAAACTGGCAATGAGAATAAAAGCCGAGGATGATGGTTTACCAATTCCAAATTTTGTTCATGTTCTAAATCATAATAGAATTAATGCATTTCTTGAAAACAATAAACCTCCCTATATTTTAAAACCACGATCACAAGCAGGAGCAATTGGTTTAAAAAAATGTGAATCATCAGATGAGGCTTGGGATGCAATAAATAAATTAGGAGATGAACAATCACTTTATTTAATTGAAGAATTTATTGAGGGTAACATTTATCATGTCGACTCAATAATTATTGATAGAAAAATAAAATTTGCTCAAGTCCATGAATATGCACTTCCTCCTTTTGAAGTTGCCCACAAAGGTAGGGTTTTTTGCAGCAGAACAGTTAATAAGGGAAGTATTGAAGAAAAAGGCTTAAAACAGCTTAATCAAAAAGTGATTAAATCTTTAGGTTTAAAAAAAGGTGTTTCTCATACTGAATTTATAAAGGATAAAGAAGGGAAATTTTATTTTCTGGAAACCTCAGCGCGTGTTGGAGGTGCAAATTTATCTAATTTAATTGAAGAATCTACCGGAATAAATATGTGGAAGGAATGGGCAGTTATTGAAAACTTAAATGATGGCGAAGAATATGCTTTACCAAAACAAAAAAATCTTTTTGGTGCAATTATTATTTCGTTGGCAAAACAAGAATGGCCGGATCTAAATAATTATAATAATGATGAAGTTGTTTGGAAGTTGAATAAAAAGTTTCATGCCGGCTTAGTTCTGGTTTCTAAAGAGTATAAAAAAATGAAAGAACTAAGTGATAGTTTTATTGAAAGATTTTATAAGGATTTTTTTACAACTCAGCCAATAAAGGATAAAGTTTCAAGTTAGAAATTTTAGGAAGGATATTTTACATCATAATTTTGTGAATTATCTGAAAGCTTCTTTTTCAAGATATACAGAATTGCATTAGTTTTTTCATCGTTTGGTTTTACTTGCAGCGCTTTTTCAAAATACTCAACTGATTTATTAATATCACAATATAACCACAGAATTCCCAATGTTTGCAAAGTTGTTAAACTATGAGTTCCATATTTTGTTACAAGTTCCAAATTATTAACCAATTCTGCGCAAGGGCAATCGTCTTTTATCGGATCTGTATCTACAATAAAATCAATATTTTCATTTATTAGATCAAAGAATAAATCAAGAGATTTGGAATACTTTCCAACTTGAGTTAAAGAAATAATTAATTTCTTTTTTGCATTTAAATTATTAGGCTCATCATGCAAGACGCTTTGGAAAGTATTTGCAGCTTCCATATAATTCCTTGCCATAAAATACTGATTGCCTAACATTTCATTCATTTTTAATCACCTATATAAATTAAAAGAGTCCCAATTAAGGGACTCTTTTTAATAATAAATTTTATTGAACTAATGGATAATCATGTACTTCAGTTTCAGCAACAAATTTATTTGCTGGGATATTGTCCCAATCAATTCCATTAACTCCATAAAGTAATGAATATACATCATAACCTAAAACTGCTAAGTAAGCAGCTGTTTGAGCTGATGTTTGACCTGTATAGCAATATATAACAATCTTTTTATCTGTTGGTAAAGTCTTTAATGCGTTATCCAATGTTAAATCACTTGTAGCACCTGGTGTATATTGAACTGCACCATTTAAGTGTTTCCAGTTATAATGATCTGTTGACCAATAATTTACAATGAAATAATCTCCTGTTGCATCCATAACACCATCTCTTGCAATTTTTTGTGTAAAACCGCCAGCAAAAATAGCTTCAACTCTTGCTCTTAAAATTGCAGCACCATCTTTCGATCCTGTTGATAATGCAGGTAATTCACCAGCTGCTGGTTTTGGGAAGTTTGTACTAACCATGTCACCGCCTCTGTTTCCTTTAGATGCCATATTTGTATTTGAAACCCATCCAGCTGATGTAGCTTCATTCCAACTGCACATTCCCCATTTAAGATCTTTTACATTTTTATATCCCATTGAATGCATTAATCCGGTAACCCATCCAGCTGTTTGTCCAGAATAACAAGCAACTACTACAACAGCTTTACTAGATAAATTATTTGCTTCATAATAAGTTAAAACATCTGTAGAAGCAACGTTAATAGCTCCTTCAATGTGTCCAGCGGCGTAATCTGTTGCTGATCTAATATCTAATACTACTTGAGTTTGATCTCCTGCTAAAATTGCATTGTATACATCTGTAGCTTTAATCATTTGAGCAAATGTCGTAACTGGATTACCGTTATCTTCCAAATATTTTGCCAGAACTTCAGCTTCGTTGACTTCGGGATCAGTACCATTATCATCATCACTACAACCAGTATTGATGAACATAATAGGAATAATAAGTAGTAAGTAAAATAATTTTTTAAGTTCGTTCATTTTGTTCTCCTTAGTGTTTTTGAGATTTATTTTTATTTGGTTATTTATTTTTATTCAACATCCCACCATGAAGGGAGTTTTCCATCTACTGTATATTGGTTTGTTGCTGATTTTTCCCAATCTTCAATTAAATCAGATTGGAATAAGTAATATTCTTTATTTCTGATATTTCCTTCTCCATCTTTAATTATATGGCATGCTTGTGAACATTTAGGATGAGCAATTCCCTCAACAAAATCATAGTTAGTAGTATCTGTTCTTGCAGTCCACCTTAGAATATTATGAGGAGTTGTATATTTATAAGTCGGTCTTACATCAAAATTAGGCATTATGTCCACGCCATAACCATCCCAACTATCAGGCGCCATCAAAGATTGTCTTAAAGTCGCCATTTTATAAGGTTTGGTTTCGGGAATTGGATTCATACCAATTTTAAATTTAAGATGAGCTTCAACTCTAGCACCTCCGTGTCCTGTTCCAGGCTCAGGTACGTGGCAGCTTCCGCAGTTATTGTAATCTTGTGAATGACAAGTTTGGCAATTAAAATCGTCCATATGAGTTTTATGGAAATTATTGACATCAGCAATATTTGTGTGGCAGTTTTCACATTCCGGTTTTAATTGGTTTTTATATCTTTGATCATAATAATTACCATCACCGTGAATTTCATTTCTTGAATGGCAATCTAAACAATCAAAGCCAGCACTGGTTAAATGAACATCAGGTACTGTTCCAACACCTTCGCCAAAATATGCGTGTCCGCCACGACTAACATGGCAAGTTGTACAATTTTTACGCATATCCGGAGTTTTATTGAATCTGTGTCCATCAGATAAACCACCGCCGCCGGCTGCAGGTCTTGTAACATGGCATTCAGCACAAGTAGCATGACATGTTTGGCAGTTTGCAGTGTAACCATGCTTTAATTCTTCAGGCAGCTGAGTAAATTTATCTTGACCGGTTCCAAGTCCATATCTTAAAGTGACCATACTTTTTTGGCCCCAGCCTTGTTCGTGAGTACTGTTGTGTGTTCTTGCTACTACATCAGGATGGCATGTAGCACATTTTTCAGTTGCATATAACGAAGGAGCTGCAATAAAATCACCGGAGTGAGCTTGATCTTTACTATCGGCAAAATCAACTCCATTATGGCAAGTTACGCAGCCTAATTTACCATGAGCACTATTTTTAAAGTCTTCGTATCCTTCACCTTTTAAAACAACTCTATCATAAGGCTCATAATGTGGAGCTTCGCCGCCACAGCCGGCACCACCTGTTGAGGGCGGATCAGGAGTATACACTTCCTTTAAAAGATCATAATCAGTATGGCATCCTTCACAACTATTTTTTGAGAGTCCGCCATCAGCTCCCGGAGTAATTGCTAATTCCTTTTCTTCTTCATTACAAGCTGTAATAACTAAAATAAAGGATAAGATAATTATTAAGTATTTTGCAAATTCCTTCATTTTTAATCCTATTTAATTTGATTTTAATCTTAGTTGCAATTAAGATGCCAAGAAAATCTTATTAAAAGAGGTGATTATCGAATTATTAATTGAAACAAAATGTTCCAAGTTATAATTAGACAATTGAGATGATTCTGCAATTTGTTGTTATAGTTGAGGTTAGAATGATTAAAACAATATGTTCCATTAATGAAACATGAAACTAATTTTCTTGATCGTCAATTCCAAATTGTTTCATTTTTCTCCAAAGTGTGGTTCTGCCAATTTTAAGTTCTTGTGCAGTTTTTGTTTTACTCCAATGATTTTTTTCAAGAATATCAAGAAGTTGATGTTTTTCAAATGACTCTTCATCATTATAATATTTATTAAACGCTCTTTTTTTATTGTTATTTCCTCGTATCATTGGAGGTAATTTTGAAGCTGTTATAATGTTTGAATTATTTGTTCGAACAAAAGAATATTCAATTACATTTTCTAATTCTCTAATATTTCCTCGCCATTCAAAATTTGAAATTAGTTCTAAAGTTTCATCATCAATATCATTTATTTCTTTCTTATACAGTAATGAAAATTTATTTAGAAAATGTTTTACTAAAGGTATTAAATCAACCAGACGATCTTTCAATGGTGGAATTTCAATTGGAATTACGTTTAATCTATAATATAAATCTTCTCTAAATTTGCCTGTTCTCAGAGCCTCCTCAATATTAATATTTGTAGCAGCAATTACTCTTACATCAACTCTTCTTGTAATTGATTCACCGACTCTTTCAAATGTTCCTTCTTGCAAAACACGCAATAGTTGAAGCTGCATTTGAAGAGGCATTTCAGCAACTTCATCTAGAAAAATAGTTCCGCCATCGGCAATTTCAAATCGGCCCGGTCTATCTTTTACTGCATCTGTAAAAGCACCTTTTACGTGACCAAATAATTCACTTGCCAACAAATGAGCTGGCAATACAGAGCAATTAATTTTAATAAATACTTTATCTTTGCGAATGCTGGTTTGCTGAATAGCATTTGCTATCATTTCTTTACCGGTTCCGGATTCACCATGAATAAATACCGGTGCATCTGAATCTGATATTTCTTTAATCAGTTCAAAAATTTCCATCATTGGTTTACTTTTACCAATAATTCCGTGAAAATTTGAATCTTTATTTAAATCTTTTTCAATTCTTTCCAGATCAGAAACTTCTCTAAAGGATATAACACCGCCTATCGGCTTTTCTTCTTCGTTATGAAGTACAGCTGCATTTAGTTTGATGGGAATAAATTTCTCGTTCGCAGTTTTTATTTTAGATTCAAAATCATAAATATTTTTTTTTGAGTTGAGAACTAATGCGATTGGGCATTCGGTAAAACAAACTTTTGATTTAAAGACATTTTTACAAAACTCACCTATAACTTCTTCTTTCTTATTCCCCGTAATTCTTTCAGCTGCTTTATTAAAAAAATTAATACGGAAACTTTTATCTACAGTAAAAACACCTTCACCTAGACTATCTAAAATATCTTCATTCTTAATTTCGTAATCAGCCATAAATCAATTTGTTTCAATACTGGAACAATATATTTCAAAACTTAATATTATAAAACTAAAAACACATTTATAGAATTTCAATTAAAGAATTATAATGAGCATTAATAGTTTTATCAAAATCTTCTTTTGAGTGAACAGTTGAAACAAATAATGCTTCAAATTGCGCCGGAGCTAAATATATCCCTTGCTCAAGCATTTTATGAAAATATTTACCGTAAAGTTCAGTATTTGATTTTACAGCTGATTGAAAATCTGTAACTTCCTCTTCAGTAAAAAACAAACACATCATTGAGCCGATTCTTGTCATCGCATATTTTTTACCTATTTTCTCTAAATTTTTAGCAAAGCCATCAGCTAAGTAAGCAGATTTTTCTTCTAACAGATCATAAATATTTGGGTTATTTTTGATATAATTTAATGCAGCAAATCCGGCTGACATTGCTAAAGGATTTCCGCTCAAAGTTCCTGCTTGATAAATTGGTCCAACTGGCGCAATCTGATTCATAATTTCTGCTTTTCCACCAAAAGCTCCAACTGGAAGTCCACCACCAATAATTTTTCCAAAAGTTGAAAGATCTGGAGTAATTCCTAAAATTTCTTGAGCTCCTCCTTTTGCAACTCTGAAGCCAGTCATTACTTCATCAAATATTAATACAATTCCTTCTTCATCACAAATTGAACGCAACTCTTTTAAAAAATTATCTTCAGATTTTATTACACCCATATTTCCCGCAATTGGCTCTATAATTACTGCTGCAATCTCATCTTTATTGTTTGCAACTAATTCCTTGATTGACTCAATATTATTATATTCAGCCAAAAGAGTATCTGCTGCGTTTCCTTTTGTTACTCCAGGACTTGTTGGAACACCCAAAGTTAAAGCCCCAGAACCAGCTTTAATTAAAAAGTAATCAGCATGACCGTGATAACAACCTTCAAACTTTATAAATTTATCTCTACCGGTAAATCCGCGAGCAGCACGAACTGCTGACATTGTTGCTTCGGTTCCACTGTTTACCATTCTCACTTTCTCAACAGAGGGAACAAGTTCGGTAATTAATTCTGCCATTTTTATTTCAATTTCTGTCGGAGCTCCGAAACTTGTACCTTTTTTAATTGCTTCATTTAGTGCATCAATTATAAAATCGGGATTGTGACCAAAAAGGTGAGGTCCCCAACTACCAATATAATCTATGTACTCGTTTCCATCGGCATCTGTAAATTTTGAACCTTTGCCTTCTTTAATAAACAATGGTTTGCCGCCAACGGATTTAAAAGCTCGCACTGGAGAATTTACTCCGCCTGGGATGAATTTTTGAGCTTCTTCGAATAATTTTTCACTTTTTGAGATGTTCATATAAAACCTAAAATTAATTGTGTATTGTCATTCCCGAATGTTTTAATCGGGAATCTAGTAATTGTTACTCTGGATTCCCACTTACGTGGGAATGACAGACTTTTCTATCTATTATTTTTGTTTATCCAAATACTTAGCTACATCTTTTGCAAAGTATGTTAAAATAATATCAGCACCGGCACGTTTAATTGCAATTAAAGATTCAATTATAACTCTTTCTTCATCAATCCAATCTAATTTCCCAGCGGCTTTAATCATTGAGTATTCGCCGCTAACTTGGTAAGCTGCAGTTGGCATTTGAAAAGTATCTTTTACATCTTTAATTACATCTAAATAAGCTCCGGCTGGTTTAACCATAATAATATCAGCACCTTCCTCAATGTCAGATTCTGCTTCACGAATTGCTTCCATTCCATTAGCAATATCCATTTGATGTGATCTTCTATCACCAAAAGCCGGAGTTGAATCTGCAGCATCTCTAAAAGGTCCATAATAACCTGAAGCATATTTTACAGCGTAACTCATAATTGGAATATTTTGGAATCCTTTGTAATCTAATGCTTTTCTAATTGCAGCAATTCTTCCATCCATCATATCTGATGGTGCAATCATATCTGCTCCTGCTTCTGCGTGAGATACTGCCTCTTTAGCTAAGAGAGAAACAGTTTCATCATTTAAAACTTCGTCACCTTTTAGTAAACCGCAATGTCCATGTGAAGTATATTCACATAAACAAACATCCGTGATAACTAGTAAATCTTTCACTTCAGACTTTATTGCACGAATTGCTCTTTGAATAATTCCATGTTCGGAATATGCGTCAGAGCCTTGCTCATCTTTATGTTCTGGAATTCCAAATAAAATAATTGCTTTAATTCCAAGCTGAACTAATTCTTTGCATTCGGCAACTAAGTTCTCAATTGAAAATTGAAACACGCCGGGCATTGATTTAATTTCATTCTTAATATTTTCTCCATGAATCACAAACATTGGATAAATTAAATCATCTTTTGTTAAAATTGTTTCTCTAACCAAATCTCTAACAATTGGATTAAATCTTAATCTTCTCAATCTTTTTGTAGGATATGTCGCCATATATACCTCTGTCATTAAATTTGTCATGCCGGACTTGATCCGGCATCTATTCTTTTTTTTTGAGATTCCGGATAATTTCTTCGAAATTTCCGGAATGACATGAAAAAAATCATACTTCGACTTCGTTCAGTATGAATTATTCTTCTAAATACTCTTTAATTTTTTCAAAGTTTTCAAAACTGCTTTTTATGCAATCACCAACAGAAATTCCACCACGATAATTTCCACCTAAAAATATTCCCGGATTCTCACTTTCAAATTTTTGGAAATATCTTTCATGTTCAATGTAACCAATATTATATTGTGGAATAGCTTTATTCCAGAATTTCCATTGCTTTAATTCAGGATTTCCTTTTATTCCCATTACAGTATGGAATTCTTTTAATACTTCTTCAATTCTAGCTTCAGCTTGATCGACTGTAAAATCTTGATTTCTTGCTCCGCCAATAAAAATAGTAAAGGCGGCTTTATCTTTTGGAGAGCGATTTATAAAAATTGTTGAACTCCAAATTGCACCTAAAAATTTCTTCTGTTCTTTTGAAGGAATTAAAAATCCAAATCCATCTAATTTTTGTTTGATAGCTTTTTTATCATATCCCAAAAATAAAACTAAAACCGGGGGATAGTAAATCGAATTCAAATGATTGGTTAATTCCGGATCAATTGAATCTGAAATTTTGCTTAATCTATGCGAGGGAATTGTAGAAAGCAAAGCATCGCTTACGATATGACCTTTCTCACCTTTGTGTTCAATATCTAAAATTACTTTGTCATCTCTCCTTGTAATTTTATCAATAATGCTATCAAAATAAATTCTGCCTTCTAAATTTTTAGCAATTGCTTTAGGCAATGTTTGCATTCCATTTTTGAAAGAAAACATTTTCGCGTGTTGCTTTGATTCTTCATTCCTTTGCTTTCTCTCTTTAGCACCTTTGAACATTCCTTTAATCAAGCCGCCGTATAATTCTTCTAATCTGTATAATTTTGGGAATGCTGATTTAACACTTAGTTTTGTTGGATCACCAGCATAAACTCCAGAGACAAACGGGTCAATTGCATTATCTAAAAATTCCTTCCCTAGTCTTCTTTCAACAAACTCAGCAATACTTTGGTTGTAACCATCATCAGATTTTCCAACAAAAGGTTCTTTCATTAATCTTAATTTTGCTGATGTAGAAAATAATTTTGTTTTTAAGAATGCGCCAGGTTTAGTAGGCAAGGGGAGAAGTTGATTATTCTTTAAAATGTAGCGAATATTGCCTTCTTCATTTGCGTATATCATTTCTGATGCAAGACCAACATCATTAACTAATTCTTTAATTTTAGGTGTTGTTTCCAATCCGCTGTTTGGACCAAAATCAATTAAATAACCATCAACTGATTTTGTTACCATTGCACCGCCTGGTTCAGATTTTTGCTCAACAATTGCAACATTATACCCAGCTTTTTCAAGCCAGTGAGCAGTTGCCAAACCACTAATTCCAGCACCTAAAATTGTAACTTTTTTTGCCATAGATTTTATTTATCTAAAATTTTTATAGTTTCATCATACAAAGCATCAATAAAAAGCTCAGAATCATTTAATCCTTCCATCACAATATAATTCTCTATTTTATTTTCATCGGCAACGTGACGATATTCAATATCAAGTTCAAATGAAGTTTCAACATGATCTGAAACAAAACTTATTGGAATAATTAGTAAATGCATTTTACCTTGTGAAGCAAGTTCTTCAATCATAGTGTCAGTAGCTGGTGTTAGCCATTTTACTGGACCAACTTTACTTTGAAAACATAAAAATGAGGGATGAGAATATTTTCTTTCCTCCATAACTTTTTCCATAGTCTCTTTAATTTGATGAGAATATGGATCGCCACTTTTACCATACTGATCGGAGTTCCATGTGCACTGAAAACTAATTGAATATCATTTCTTACCTCTTCTGGAAAACGTAATATTGTTTTATCAATTCTCTCATTTAATGCAGAAATATATTTAAGATTTGTTTGATAATTATTAACTCGTAAAACTTTTTCATTGGTTGGAGTAAAACATCTATCCCATTCATTAAATGAAGAACCGGTTGTTGAAATAGAATAGTGAGGATAAAGTGGAAGTAAAACTATTCTATCAAAATTTTGCTCTTTAATTTTTTCAGCAACATCTTTTGTAATCGGATTCCAATAACGCATTGCAGTGAGGACTGAAATATTAGAATCGTATTTTTTTAATTTTTCTTCCAACATTTTTCTTTGAATTTCAGTCCATTCATTTATTGGAGATTTGCCGCCAATCAATTTATATTCTTCAGAAACTTTTGGTGCACGACGACTCGAAATTATTTTAGCAAATAATTTTTGTCCAATTGGAATTTTGAATATATCTTTATCAGAAAAGAGATTATATAAAAAAGGTTCTATGGCTTCTAAAGAATCGGGTCCGCCAAGATTTAATATTACTACTGCTGTTTTCATTTATTTTAACTTTCTAATCTTATTCCTTTGTGTCATTCCCGAATGTTTTTATCGGGGATCCATTTAACTTTCAGATTCCGGATATTTTCTTACGAAAATTCCGGAATGACAGATTCTTGTTTCATACCGGATTTGATAGGACAACTAAAAATTATACTGTTCTAGAATATTTTCCGCTATCTTCTTTTCGTTCTAAAAATCCATCAAAATTCATTGCAATATTTCTAATGAGTAATCTTCCCATTTCTGCAACTTTAATTTTTCTATCTTTAATTTCAACTAATCCATCAGAAATTAAATCATCAAAATTGTTTAATCCCCAAGTAAAATATTCTTCAAATTTTATATTGAACTTTTTCTCTATTGAAGCAAAATTCAATTCGAAATCACACATAATTCTCATAATAACTTCTTTACGAATTATATCATCTTGTGTCATTTCATAACCTTTCATGATAGGGAATTCGCCATTTTCCAATGCTGCATAATATTCTTTTTCTGTCTTGAAGTTTTGTGAATAAATGTTTCCAAATTGGCCAATGCTTGTAATTCCCAAAGCATATAAGTCTGTTCCGGCATTGGTGCTATAACCTTGGAAATTTCTGTACAATCTTTTTTCGTGTAAAGCTTTTGCTAAATCATCATCTGGTTTTGCAAAATGATCCATTCCAATAAATTCATATCCGGCAGATGTTAATTTTTCAACTGACATTTTAAGAATTTGTAATTTTTCTTCTGGTGCTGGTAAATCTTTTTCTTGAATCAATGCCATATGTTTTTTCATCCATGGCACATGCGCGTAATTAAAAAGTGCAATTCGATCCGGTGAAATGTCAATTAATGCATCAACAGATTTTTCAAAGTCCCCAACGGTTTGAAAGGGAAGACCGTATATTAAGTCTAAATTTATACTTTCAAATTTTAATTCTCTAACCCAATCGACTACTTGTCTAGTTAAATCCTCTGGCTGAATTCTGTTAACAGCTTTTTGAACTTTCGCATCAAAATCTTGAACGCCCATGCTGATACGGTTAAAACCACCTTCGCGTAATGCTTTTAGGTGATCGAAGGTTTAGTTCACGTGGATCAATTTCACATCCGTTTTCTGGTTTGTCAACAAACTCAAAATTTTGATTTATGTACGAAACTAAATCATGAATTTCATCAGGCATTAAATGAGTTGGAGTTCCGCCACCCCAATGAAGTTGTGCAACTTTTCTATCTGGTTTTAAATATGTTCTTAAAAGATCAATTTCATTTTTAACAGCATTTACATATTCTTTAATTCTATCTCTATTGCGCGAAACAATCATGTTGCAGCCGCAGAAATAACAAAGTGTATCGCAAAAAGGAATATGAAAATAAAGTGAAAGATCCGGAGGATTATCAGCATTATTTGTTCTGATAATTTCATCAATATAATTTTCGGCAGTAAATCCTTCATGAAATTGCGGAGCCGTTGGATAGCTCGTATAGCGTGGTCCCGGCTTATCGTACTTTCTAACTAAATCTAAATCTATGTTAAACATAATTTTCCTAACTAAAAATTTCTAAGTCATTCCCGAATGTTTTTATCGGGAATCTATTTTAAAAGTCTCTGGATTCCCAGTCAAGCTGGGAATGACAATTATTACAAATGAAATTGTTGACTGTTCTCTTTAACAAAATCAACTAATGCTTTAGCATGAGCTGGTTTTATATCTGGTAAAATTCCATGACCCAAAATTAAAAATATGACCACTTCCATTTCCATATGATTGCATTGTTTTAAAGCACGATCTTTTATAACTTCTACATCACCATAAAGAACAGTTGGATCCATATTACCTTGAAGCGCAACTTTATCTCCAACTAATTCTCTAACTTTTCCTAAATCCATTGTCCAATCAAGACCTAAAACATCTGCACCGCAATTTGCAACTTTATCTAAGTTTGAATGAACACCTTTAGGAAAGAAAATAACTGGTTCATTTTCTCTTTTAATATTGCTTATAATTCTTTCTATATATTGAAGGGAAAATTCTTCAAAATCTTCTTGAGAAAGAATTCCTCCCCAAGTATCAAAAATCTGAACTGCATTTGCACCAGCTTCAATTTTAGCAGAAAGATAAACTGAAATTGCATCTGATAATTTTTCCAAAATTGAATGAGCAAGTTTTGGATTATTGTAAATCATCTTTTTAACATTTGAAAAATTCTTTGATCCGCCGCCTTCAACCATATATGTTAATAAAGTCCAAGGCGATCCGCTAAAACCAATTAAAGGAACTTTTCCATCTAATTCTTTTTTGGTTAATGAAACTGCATCTAAAACATATTTTAAATCTGAAGTTGGATCAATATTTTTAAGTGAATTTAAATCAGCTTCAGTTCTAATTGGAGATGGGAAAACTGGTCCTTTTCCTTCATGCATTTCAAGATGCATTCCCATTGCTTCCGGGATTACTAAAATATCTGAAAAAATAATTGCGGCATCAACACCAATAATATCAATCGGCTGCAAAGTTACTTCTGCAGCTAGTTCTGGAGTTTTGCACATTTTTAGAAAATCTGCTTTCTCTCTAACTGCTCTATATTCTGGAAGATATCTACCAGCTTGTCGCATTATCCAAATAGGTGTTCGTTCTATTTTTTCTTTTCTACATGCTCTTAAAAAGAGATCGTTTTTAAGTTGTGTCAATTTATATCCTTTGTTCAATTATCAAATTGTTGTCATGCTGAATTTATTTCAGCATCTTATTTTTACTATGTTTGCTTGATTCTGAAACAAGTTCAGAATGACAGTTGTATTTTAATTAACAAATGATTTTTCTGAATAATACTTTTTAATTGTTTCTATCAAATGATTCATTGAAAAATCATTTGGAATAATATCTGGATTAATATCAAAATCATTTAAAGCTTTTTCCGTTACAGGTCCAATTACTGCAACTTTTTTATCTGCAAAATAATCCTTTGGATTTTCAATTTTCATTATTTCTAAAAATCCATTAAAGGTAGATGGACTCGTAAAAATAAATAGATCAATATTTGATGAATTTATTTGCTTTATCTCAGTTTCTAAATTTATAACATCATTTACAACATTATCATATATTGGAATTATAACTAGCTTTTCTGCTAAATTTCCTAATTCTTTATATTGATCTTGTTTCGTTAATTTTGAACATGGAATGATAATCTTTTTATTTGATAAATCGATACCTTTTAATTCTTTAATTAAAACATCTGAGGTTGCTTTACTAGGTTGTAAATTAGTTAGAATATTATTCTCCTCACAAACCTGCGAAGTTTTACTTCCAATGCTAATTACAAAAAAATCCTTTTGTTCAAAATTTACATTTAAGTCGTCAATCTTTTTTAGAAAATATTTTACAGCATTTTCCGAAGTGAAAATTATTGTATTAAACTCAGAAATATTTTTTATTGTTTTATCAAGCAACTCAGTATTTGTAATTTCTACAATTTTAATTGTTGGAAATGAAATTACATTAGCTCCCAATTCTTCAAGAGATTTAATTGATTCAACGGATTGATCTTTAGCTCTTGTTAAAACAATATTTATATTTTCTAAAACTTTTTCCAACTATCTGCTTTCGTAAATATCTTTAAGAATTTTTTTAGCTCCAGCCTTAATCATATCAATCGCAAGTTGCTTGCCTAATTTTTCTGCTTCTTTTTTGCTGCCGCGTAAAGTTTTACGTAAAGTTATATCACCTTCAACCGTAGCAACCAAACCTGTTAAGTATAATCCATTTTTTCTAACTTCTGCAAAAGCTCCAATTGGAATTTGACATCCACCCTCTAATTTTTTTAAGAAAGCTCTTTCAGCTGTAGCGGCCGCAAAAGTGTTCTCATCATGAATTGATTTTATAACTTGCTCAGCAAAGTTATTTGTGCTTTTAATTTCAATTCCAAGTGCACCTTGCCCAACTGCAGGAAGCATTACTTCTTTATCAATAATTGATGAAATATGTTTGCTTAGCTTTAACCTCTCAACTCCGGCTCGGGCAAGAATTATTGCATCCCAATCTGAGTCCAAATATTTTTGAATTCTTGTTGGAACATTTCCTCTAAGCTCAACAATATTTAAGTCGGGACGTAAGTGTTTTAATTGTGATTTTCTTCTAAGAGAACCAGTAGCAACTGTAGCTCCTTGCGTTAATTTATCAACTGTAATTTTTTTCTTTTTTGCAATAATTACATCTTCAACCGGATGACGTTTTGTTACACAAGCAAGTTTTAATCCTTTAGGCAATTCTGTCTGCAAATCTTTTAAACTATGGACTGCAATATCAATTTCATCATTTAAAAGTTTTACTTCCAATTCTTTAGTAAACAATCCTTTATCGCCAATTTTTGATAAAGCAACATCAAGAATTTTATCACCTTTTGTTTTGATTATATTTATCTCAACTTTTAATCCTTTGTTGGCCTTCTCCAATTCCCGCTTAACAAAATTGGCTTGCCATAATGCAAGGTCACTTCCTCTAGATCCTATTATAAGTTTATCTTTTTTCAAAAAATCCTCTTATTCTTTTTTACCATTCTTTGGAATGTTATCTAAATTAAATAAAAATTTTATTGCGCTCGTATGCTCACTCGCTTTATCTAAGTTGTCTCCGGATTCAGCCAATTCTCTTAGTTTAATTGTCGGATTATGTAAAATTCTTCCAATTAATCTTTTAGTCATATCTTCAAGTTTAATATAATCTTCATCTGTAACTTTGTGTCTAATTTTGCTTAACTCGTCATGCTCAATTTCTTCAAAGAAAGATCGTAATGATTTTATTGTAGGTACAATTCCTAAAGTGTTGTACCAGCTGTAAAATCCATCTATTTCTTCTTTTATAATTTCTTCAACTTTAGGAATTTCTTGTTTCCGTTTATGCAAATTCTGATCGACAATAATATTTAATGAATCAATATCATTGTAAAAAACGTTATCAAGTTTTTTAACTTTTGGATCAATATCACGCGGAATCGCAATATCCATTATGAATATTGGTGTTCCTTTTCTTTTATGAATTGCGGCTTTTATATCATCATAATTTACAATAAAATCGGTTGAACTTGTTGCGCTGATAATTATATCAAATTTATGAAGATGATTTCTAAAATCTTCAAATTTTATTGTTGAGCCGGAAACTTTTTTAGCTAACTGACCGGCTTTTTCTTCAGTTCTATTTGTAATTGTAATTTTGCCAATGCTTCTACTGTTAAGATGAACAGCTGCCAACTCACTTGTTTCACCGGCTCCAATTATTAATGCTTCTTTCGTATTTAAGTTAGCAAAAATTTTCTCAATTACTTGAATAGCAGCATAACTAACCGTAACAGCACCTTGCGAAATTAGAGTTTCTTTAATTGCTCTTTTCCCAACACGAGCAGCGATATCAAATACTTTTCTTGAAATTGTATTTGAAAATTCTTGATCAACAGAAATTCTAAAGCTTTCTTTGCATTGACTGAGTATCTGACTATCACCAATAATTAAAGAATCAATTCCAGATGAAACTTTAAGCACATGTTTTAATGCTTCTTCAGATTCAAACTTTTCAATATTATCAAGTGACAATCCATCAACATTTTTAAAATTAATAAGTTTTTCAAAAAGAGCTTTATTTCCAACAGAATTAGTTTTAGGAATTCCAAAAATTTCCGTTCGGTTGCATGTTGAAATAACAAAACCTTCTTTGAGAACATCATTCCTCAACAATTTGATAAAATCTTTTTGTTCGTCTGTACTTAGATGAACAGCTTCTCTTAACTCAATTGATGAAGTTCTATGATTTATTGAAATACCTATTAAATTCATACTCTATAAAAAGCATTTATTTTAATAAAAAGAATGAAAACTATCCGCAAAAATATTTGATGCCAGTAATGATAAAATTGCAACTGTAAATCCAAGTAAGGAAAAAATTATCACTTTTTTACCATACCACTTTGCAATTAATTTTGTCAGAATTCCTATACCAAAAACCAGCCATACAATACTTACAGAAATCAATTTTGGATCAACATAACTAATATCGGGGAATGCAACGGGGAGCCAAATAAATCCAATTAAAATGGATATTGTCAAGAGGATAAAACCGATAAGAACTGAATAAAAATTTAGTTTTTCTAAAATTTCTAAACTTGGTAATCTTTTAAAAATTAATCCATATCTATTAATTTTAATATCCTTATAAAGCATAAAGAATAACACCCCGTGAACTGCAGCAATTGTAAAACCTGAATAACCCAGTAAAGCACTCATAACATGAACGCCAAGCAATCTATTTCTTAAAACTTCTTTAACTTCAATTAAGTCTTGAATATATAGTGAAGATATAACTTGAAAAACGAGTGAAAACAAAACTATAAATGCACCAGTTCCTCTAATATCTGTAAGTAATTCTAAAAGAAAATATGCAAATCCAAGTGAAAAGGCTAAAACTGTGAAAATTTCAAATTTATTTGTAATTGGAGGGTGATTAAACTCAATTGTTCTAAACAACAAATACAAAATATGTAAAGACAGAGTTATAAATAAAAAAACTCTTTTTACATTAAATACCTTGCTTTCATCTTTAACAAAATCATATAAATAAATTGAAAAAGTAAGAAAATAGAGTATTGGTAGCAGAACATTTATTGAATGTATTGTTTCGATCATATATTCAGATTTTAGTGCATTTTACAATTGAAAATAATATTTACGGTTGTAAAATTACTTAAATATTGTGACATTTTTAGAGAAAAATAGCACTCTTTTAAATTCAAAAATTGTTGGAATTATATAAATAAAAAAGGCATTCAAAATGAATGCCTTCTTTCAAAAATATGATAATTAGCTTAATTTAAATTTTTCTCGCCATTTGCATGATTGTAGATATTTAATGAGCCATCTTCATTATAAGCAGAAGGGTGGCAATTATTACTTGAACATGTTATTCCATCAGGATCACTACCTTCTAATAAATGTCCCCTTGGAGGCATTAAATGACAAGTTCCGCAAGCGGCTTGTGTTCCATCAACTTGATTCCATTTTGGAGAAAAGTTTTCCCCAACTATTGCTTCACCTTTATGAATATATTCAAAACCTTCTTCAACATCATCTTTCTTAAATTCAAAATTTCCATGGCAATAAGTATTTGAACAAGTTAATTCTGATTGATTGTACCCATCAAGTTTCATTTCTGCGGGCAAACCATCTATATGTGCAGTAACAAAATTTCCACTAGCAAAATCGCCGCTATGGCAATCGAAACATCCCAAAGGTAAACTTAATTCATTTTCATAAATGTGAGTTGTGTGAGCGCCAACTCCTTTTGCGGTAGTTTCAAAATTATTATCTAAATCCCTAGGCGGAGCTATTTTTGTTTCATCTGCAAAAACACCATGACATGTATTGCAAGCTTCAGGACCGTTAGCTTGTGTATGACAATCATTGCAGCTTGTTCCGCTTAAACCGCCTGAGAAATCACTTGCATGGCAAGATTTACAGCCGCTCATATCCCAATTTCTAGCTTTAAGGATTGTTCCATGGAAATCTTGAGATCCCAATTTCGCAAATCCATCTGGATGAACGCCTTCAAGAATTGGAGCTTGTGTAATTTCATCTTGAACTTCACTACAGTTATATAAAAAAGTTGAAGTTACCAAAACTAATGTTATAATTATGTATTTACTTCTCATTTTTTTACCAATATTTTGAAATTAAATTAATCTGCATCAGTTCCATGGCAGTAACCACAGAATCCAATACCTGCTGTATTTGTATTTGAATGACAATTGTAACAAATTGAACCACCATCTGTATGCCAATCGCCATGAATATCTTTCATAAATCCAGAAGGATGAGTATTTGGATTTGTGCCTTGAATACCATCTGGATCTGAATGGCAAAGTATACAATTAGGATCCGCCCCTTGAACATCATGACAAGAAGCGCAGCTTTCTATATCTCTTTTTGCGAGTACGGCATGTTCAGATCCTGGAGTTAAACCGGTAATAAAATTAGGACTTGTATGTGATAATGGAACAATACCGCCCATTGCAAAATCACCATCTTCTGAAGCATGACATTCAGAGCAAAATGTTTCAATCTGATGGCATGATTGACAGTTGTTTGTTTTTCCTTTAGCATCTATTCCATGTGTAAATCTATAATTCAAATCATGAATTCTGGTAATTACTTGTTGTTTTGTTCCATCAACATAATTATGCGGTGAATATGGAGTATAAAAATCATTACTTAAATTTGTTTCATCTATGCTAACTGTTGCAGTGTGGCAATCTTCACAAAATGTTTCAGTGTTATGACACATTTCGCAATTATCATTATTGAATTTATGATTCTTAAAGAAACCAACTTGTTTATGGTTCTCCGGAATTAAATTAACAGTTGAAATATGGCATTGTTCACATTCATTAGCTGCAACTGAAGAATTATTATGACATGTAAAACAAATTTCCATACCAGGGCTCGAAGTAGGGCTTTCGAAAGCATAGTTAACTTCTAAAATTCCGCTATGACATTTTTCGCATTCAATTTTTTGATCAGATAAATGAAATTTGTGATTAAAAAGAAGTTCAGAAGTGCCGGGTATTAGTGCTTCATTAACATCTTCATAATGACACATTGAACAATTTTCATCATCATCTACATCATGGCAAGCGGCGCAGTCATCTTTTACCGGAAGAAGAGAAGAAGCTAAGTTTGTACTTTCTTCAACTTTCGAATGACATTCTGCACATTCGGCAACACCATCATGAGTTTTATGAGAAAATTTTATAATGTCTTTGTTTCTACTTTTTACAGGATCAGAATAATTTTTATTAGTAAAACCAAAGTATACGATGGATAATAATCCAATTAGAATGTAGAAATGTTTTACTTTCATAATATATCTAAGTTTGTATTGAACCAATAGTTAATTTTAAAGAATAAACGTAAATCATTTTTGTAGATTTTATTATCTGAAAACTGTCCTTGAAGATCAAATGAAAGTGTTCGCCAAGGTCTTACATTTACACCAGCCAATAATGAAATTATATCATTCGATTCATCAGCATCAGCAGTTAATTTGTAATTTGTATAAGCTAATCCAATAGAAGGAGTTAATAATCCATCTAAAAATGTTCTTCCGGTATAAAATGATAAAGAGCTAAGTTCACCGGCATAACCTAAAGTTTGTCTGTAACTTAAACTTCCATACTCTGAATTTAAACCAAGAGTAAATCTTTGTGAATTATCATCTTTGTATTCAACATTACCAAATTTTCCAATAACTGAAAATGCCTTAGAAATTTTATAATCCACTCCAGCTTCAATTTCTTGAGTGTTACCAAAATCAAAAACGGCAAATATTGAATTATATCTTATTTGAGGAGCTCTATAATTATAATAAAGGTTTAATCCAAGATTTTCAATAGCTTCATATCTTCCGCTAAATTCAGCTTTGGATAATTTCATAAAATTAAAATCATAGTTCACAACAGCATTTAAGTCAAGTAAACCCATATATGATGCAGTTGCGGAACCATATTTATACTGATTTGAAGCTTGCTGAATTAAAACTGTTATAGGATTAAAATTTGCATCTAACCTTTGAGCTTCATATTCTATAGGAGTAAAATTTTTATCAACATAACTTAGACCAAAATTAAAATCATCCAAGCCCGAATAAGCAATTTTACCGCCATAAATTCTGTTTGAGTTCCAATCTTCAGTAACTTTAGCTTCTTGATAAGCTGGAACATTACCTCCAAAATATCCTTGAAGAGTAAAATCACTAACATCAACCTTTACATTTGCCCCATCAAATAATCCGCTGGCAACTTGATTGAAAATTGGTTGACGACCAAGTTTAACAGTAGCAACATCAAATAATTTCCGAGCTTCAAAAAACAGATTATAAAGTCTAAATCTTGGATCAGAATAAAGATCATTTCCAAAATTAGTCTCAAAGTTCATTCTTGTTCTAAGGGAATAATTATCTTGGTTTATATTCAATACCAAGGTTTCATAACCTCTTAAAAACATATCTTGTTCTGTTAAAGATGACGCTCTTTCAAATGCATAAACAGAAGAAGTAATTCTGCCATTAATATTTTGTGCATTTAAATTAAGGAAGGTAACTACAGTTAAAAAAGCGGGTAAGAAAAATTTTGTTAATCGCATTTATCACTCATTTTTTTTTCTTAACATGTAGAATTAAAGATTTATAAACATTCAAAATGTTACAAACAGTATAAAGAAAATGAACATAGTATCTGTAACACTTTTATCAAAATATAAGAAAAAAAGATTTAATTATCCTAAAAAATTTTTGTAAAAAATGGAGAAATAAAAAAGGCGTTTACTATATCCTAATAAACGCCTAAAGAAATTTATATATGTATATTATCCTTTTGCAGGAACTGGATGTTTGATTTTATCCCACATTTCTTTGAATTTAAATTCTTTGTATGTAGGGCTTTCTTCATTATGACATGATACACATTGAGCTTCAATAGCAGCTTCATCCTTATATTCCTTCATACCTGCTGCAACAGATGCTGCATGATCTTCCATAACTTTTTTAGATTTATATTCAGAACCGGCACCATGGCAGGTTTCACATTGAACACCGTCTTCCATGCTAAATTTGCTGCCTAATAATGCTGCATCTACACCATGACCAGATACATGACATTTTAAACATGCTGCTTCTTCAGCTGCTTTTCCTAAACCTTTAGCTGCAGCAATTTTATTTGCTTCTTCACTTTGAAGTGTTTTAAATGCATTAGCGTGGGCACTACCTTCCCAAATTTTTAATTGTTCACCTTGTTCGGGTTTTTTATGACACATACCGCAAGTTTTTACACCAACATATTGAGCTTGAGCAAATGCAGTAAATGAAAAAGCCAATAAAAAGATTAACATATAAGATATTTTTTGCACTTTTACCTCCTTGTAATTTCAAATAAAATGATACTAATATCTTTTTATAAAATAATGATTTTAATTTGTTTTAGCAATACTAATATTTATTATAAACCTAAATAAATAAATTGTTCCACCAATTATTAAGGATTTAAACCTGTATGACATTCGGTACAAAGTCCTTCTTTCCACATTTCATCTATATCTTCAGGATGCACAAATTCTAAAGATTCGTTAAAACTTGCTGTTTGTAAATTATTTGAAGGTCCTTGAGCATTTATTTCATGACACATATTACAATCCTTAGAAATAGTATCTCCATCATTCGTTAAATGAGTATCTGAATGACATCTGAAACAGCCATTAAATTCTAAATGTCCAATATTATTTGGGTATGCATCCCACCTTACTTTCATCTCTGGGAAAATATTTTTCTTGTATTCTTCTTGTAAACCTAAAATTGCCTTATCAATTAATTCTAAATTTGTATCAGCAATTTCCGGATAATTATCAAAATAAAATTCTTTAACTTTTACTTCAATATATGTCAAAGCTGAATCGGTTGTATTAAATTCTTCATCGCAAATTTCCATGCTCAAGCTTTTAATTTCAGGCAATTCATTAGGAATGTCACCTCTGCTGAGT
The DNA here is from genome assembly GCA_020635275.1 of Ignavibacteriales bacterium. GTDB lineage: Bacteria > Bacteroidota > Ignavibacteria > Ignavibacteriales > Melioribacteraceae. The sequence goes on along the minus strand of JACKAA010000001.1, from coordinate 157,547 downwards.
GCGTTATTAACAAAAAATGCCGGAGGATTATAAATGTGTGAAGGTCTATTATGACAATCAATACAATCCATTGTTCTAATATGTAAAGTATCCAGCATATTTTCTTCAAAATTTAAATTCTCATCAATATATACTTTTTCCTCTCCGGTTTTTTTATTTGTGTATTTAACCCAAGGAATTTCTTGTTCTTTATCATCTAAAGAAACAAATTCAATTTTAACATTTGGATTTATATGCCAGTGAATACCCTCGGTAAGTCCTTTAGCATCATCAGAGGGTCCAATTTTCATAATTAAGGAAATATCCCACTCAGTATTTTGATCGTCCGGTAAAAAGTGCTTTTCTAATTTAAGTTTTCTTGAATAAAATTTTTCCGGCCAATGGCATTCTTCACAAGTTTCACGAGCTGGCCTTAAATTGCTAATTGGTGTTTCAATAGGTTTTGGATAAACATTAGCCAAAACGGCATATACTTGATAAAGTCCAGATAATTTAGATTTTACATACCAATCGGCACCGGTTCCAACATGGCATTCAACACATCTTACTTTTGCATGCGCTGAATTTTGATATGCGACATATTCAGGCTGCATAACTGAATGGCACAAGGTTCCGCAGAATTCTGTTGATTCAGTGTAATGAAAAGCTTCATAACTGCCCAATGCAGAAATAAAAAGGAAAACAATTGTTCCTGTTATAAAAATCATAAAAGCATTTCTATGGGCAATTTGATTTAGATCAATATATGGCAATTTTTTTATTTCAGATTTTTCTTTGTTGAAGTTTTTAATCATTCCGATAGGGATTAATATTAAACCGCCTATTAAGAAAGCGGGTAAAATAATATATATAACTAAACCTAAATATGATCCGCCCCTATCAAGAAAATATGAAATTGCAAATAAGAATATTATCATAAATAAACTTATTATTGCTATAACGGCTCCACTTAAAGAAATCCAATTATAAGCTGAAGAAGGGAGTTTTAATTTCATTTCAATCTCCGGATTTTGAATGGATTTAAATTGTTCTGTACCCTGTTTGCAAGATAGAAAAATAAATTGACAATTTACAAATATAAAATAAGAGATATAGGTATAATTAAAATACAACAAAAAAAAGGCGACCATAATAGTCGCCTTAAAAATAGTATCACTTAGTAAATTTAACTTTCAGATAATTTCTGATTAATTTTCTCAGTTTCTTCTTCATACCACATTCGTAATTCAAGATCTTTATTTAATTCGCCCTGAATTACTCTTTCCAAGTTGAAATCATTTTTCTCTAACGTTTTTTTGAATAGGGAAGTATAGTTAGTCAATTTATTTCGGGGATGTTTTTCATGATTGAATTCATACCATTCAAGAATAATTCTTCTAAAATGTCTCTCATGATGATGGCGATAATGTTCCAATGTCATATTTCCATCTGTCCAAGTAAAACTCATTGGGTATTCAGAAGGACGGAATATTACAAAGAACCAATGCCAAACCAGAATTGCTAAAGTTGCTAATATGGCTTCCATAAAATGAACAATTTCACTTACTTTAATTAACCATATCGGCGCCCAATCACCTACCATTGTTGGGAACCATAAAATTAAACCAGTTACGGCCATTACAAATGTTCCCCAAATTAATGCCCAGTATTCTGCTTTTTCTGCATAATCATATTGATTGAATTGCGGATGTTCTTTATTTATTCTTAAATAATACATCAAACTATCACGAACATCTGTAATATCTTTAAAGGTTGGTAGTAATTCCATTAATACATCTCTTCCTCTGGCTGTAAATAATAGATAGAATAAGTGATAAAGACTTAAAATAATCATTAATACAGCAGAAGCTCTATGCACCCATTGACGAACTGGTTCTGACATTCCCAAAGTTCTTAATCCTTCAGCCCAAAAACTATTTGGGTATTTTAATGCAAAACCTGTAATTGCCAGAACAATAAATGAAACAGCTAATAGAATATGCTGAATTACTTCATTCCTTGTAAATCTAGGCATTCTAATAGCATTTTTCTCTTTTCTTCTTTTTCTTCTCGTTTCAAATAAAAAGATAATTAAGTTATGAACGAACATTCCGCCAATAACAGCAATTATTAACCAGAAATATATATAACTTACTATGTTCTCAATTGATTTAGCGCTTTCTGATTCAGTTTCATGAGAATAACTTCTTGAAAATATTTCTGTAGCTTCAGTATGACATCTTTGACATGTTTGTGTTACATTATTTACATTTGTTGATGCCATAGGGTTTTTACTTGGAAGAATGCTATGAACATTATGGCAATCCACACACATTGCAGCATCTTTATCACCTCTAACTGCTGCCAAACCATGATAACTTTCTAAGTATTGTTCAACTTGCCCGCCTTTTTTTCCATATTTATCTGCCACTCTGGAATTTTCATGACAGCCGATACAAGTTTCCTGTTGCATTTTAAGACGATTGGCTTCTCTGCCTTCATCGGTGATTTCTTCAACACTGTGTTCATTATGGCAATCATTACACACCGGTGCATCTTTGATTCCACGCTGAACCCTCATCCAGTGAACCGAGTTTTTGTATTCAATTACTTCTTTTTCATGACACTCAACACAAGTATTGGGCAAGTTTAAAGGCGAAATCTTTGATCCTTCTTGAACTCTATTTTTTATATTATGAACACCATGACAAGTGGAACAATTTGCAGCATTTGTATCGCCTGCCATTACATGTTTTCCATGAACTGACTGTGAATACATTTTGCCTGGAAATGCAACACTCATTTCATATTTTTCTTCAAACAATGGATCGTCGTGACAATTACCGCAAGTTGTTGCTAAATTTTTTGGATTTACTCTACTGCTATCGTCTTTAGCAGGAAGAATATCATGAGTTCCATGACAACTTGAGCAAATGGCTGCATCGACATTACCCTCAGAAGTTTTTATATGATGTATACTATTTTGGTGTGTTTTAACAATATCACTATGACAAAATGAACAACCCTGTTCAACTGCTAAAGTTGGTTCATCAGCGTGATCGTCCAAATTATTTGCAACGTAGACATGGCAATCAACGCATCCTAGTTTTTCATGAACAGATTTTGCCAATATATTTCTATTTTCATTCACATTATCATGGCAATCGGCACAAGTTTCATCAGATACAAAATTTCTTTTATGAAAACCATCTGCAGTTTTAGTCTCTGAATGACAATCTGAGCAAAAATATTTTCCCTTATTTTCAATTTGAGCTATCTTTTTTGTCTCATGGTATGAATGGCATGTCATGCAATTTGGAATTGAAATGCCATTTTTTGCTTTAAGTCGGTGATGAATATCTGTATTATTTTGGGCAGCAATATCTTTATGACAATTTGCACAATCAACTTTGTAAATATTATTTCCAGATTTATGCGGAATATCATAAGCATCAAAACCTAAGTGGCATTGAACGCAATTTAATTTTCCATGAGCTGATAATTTTATGTTATTTTCAGCGACAAATAATGATACTTCTTTTCCATTTCTTTCATACGTCAATTCTTTATCAGTGTGACAATCTAAGCAGTCTGAATTGGTTTGTGAAAAAATTATGTAAGGGGCAAGTAAAAGGAAAAAGATGAGTTTTAATTTCATGATCAACTGTTTGTTTGGTTTCCGTTTAAACTGATTAATTGACTAAAGGATAATAATATCCTATTCTAAAATATTTAGAAATTGGATTATTGTCAAACAAAGAATAGAAAAAGGTCTGATTTTAAATTTAATATAAATTTGCCGTTTTAGGCTTACATTAACTTTTATTTATAAAGGAAAATCATTGAATAAATAATCATTATTATTATTGATAATCCAATAAATAAAGCTGTAAATCCGAATATCTTTGCAATTTTTACTAAAAACGGACTTGGAGGCGGTACTAATCTGTCGTCTAATTCTCCGCTTTCCATAAGAGCTTTATATTGCCTTGGTCTGTCATATTTTAATTCCTCAACAGGCATACTTCCAGTAAAAATCGTTATATCAATAGGAAACTTATCCGGACGGAAATGTGTGTTAAAAAAATGTACAGTAAAAATAAAACCAACTGCTAAAAGGGCTTCATCGCTATGTATTATTGTTGCTATATTGATAAACCAACCCGGAATTCCGATGTATGTAAAAATTTCGGGAAACCACAAAATTAATCCACTAAAACCAATTACGGCTACGCCCCAAAAAACTGCAAAATAATCAAATTTTTCCCAGTAGGTCCATCTTCCGTAGTCAGGTCTTGGTCCTTTGCCAAAAAACCATTTCATAGTTGCAATAAATTCAGTAAAATCGCGCTTATTAAACATCATAGAGTTTTCGCCAGTGAATAAGTACTTTGCTGATGTTTCTCTACGTTTTCTAAATAAAAAATGAAGATGCAAAGCGAAATAAATAAATGTTATTATTGCACCTACTCTATGAATAAACCCTGTAACTTGGTACCCTCCGAGAAAATCGGAAAGAGTTTGAAAAACACTTACATCAGAAAATTTTATTATCATTCCGGTTACGGCTAATGATAAAAAACTTATAACTATCAGCAAATGTGTAAATCTTAAAAATGGCGCAAATCTTTGATAATATTTATTTTCATATTTATTTGAACTACTACTGGAATTTTCCACTGAAATTATCTCACTGATCATTCTTAAAAAAACTGTTAATTATGTTTTTCATGCTCTTTTTTTAATCTTCTTTTTTCCTTTAAAGCTCTTGGGAACCAAAATAAGGTATGTAACCCAAAAAATGTAAAAGTTCCAACTAATAAAAATGTCATTGCCCAAAATGTGTAAAACAAATAAGGGTATTTATCTTGATCATGATGTGTTGCGTGTGATAAATATCCGACAAATTTATGATTTGAATTCGGATGACAGTTTCTGCAGGTCTCTACAACATTTGTTCTGCTTAAAGTAGAATTTGGATTATCAGGCGGAAGAATATTATGTGAACCATGGCAATCGTAACATTTTGCAGCTCCAACTTCACCTAACCTAGATACTTTACCGTGAAATGTTTCAAAATAAGTTCTTGTAACTTCTTCATGACAAGTACCGCATTGATCAATTATTCCTTGTCTAAAATCACCTCTTTCTACTCTTTCAATTGAATGAGATTTATGACAATCATAGCAAGTAGGTAATTTTTTATCCGTTTTAGTAACATTAGGACTATGAACACTAGATTGAAATTTTTCATAAATTCCATAATGACATTTAGAACAGGTAGTAGGAATATTTTTAGGATTTACCGCTGAAAGAGTATCGGATGCTGGTAATTCTAAATGGCTTGTGTGACAATCTACGCAAACTGCTGTTACTGTTAATCCACTTTTTATTAATCCTAATCCGTGTATACTTTCATTATAACTTTCTACAATGTGGTGTTGATCACCAGTATATCTTTCAGCAGCTTTTTCACCTTCACGATGACAGTTTGCACAAAGTTCGGGAATGTTTTTTCTAAATGTCATCGATTCCGGATCAGATTTTAATTTTGTTTCATGTTTACTATGGCAATCGGTACAATAAGGTGCAACATCATTATTCTCAGCATGTAGTTTACCATGGTAACTTTGAACATAATCATTTACTTCTTGAGCATGGCAAGATGAACAATCAACCGGACCGCTATTTAAACAAACAGGTTTGTTTGCAACATTAATATTTGTATGACATTTAATACAAGAATTTTCTTGATGAGCAGAATTTTTGAATGATTTATAGTCAACAAAAAGTGAAATTCTTTTATCATTTTTTTCCATATGAAGATTTTCATCTATGTGACATGTCATGCAATAGTTATCAGTATATTTTTCATCATAAATTACTCTTCTAACAGAATGAGGCTGATGGCAATCAATACAAGCTGGAATTTTATGCGGCTCTTTTTCCCATAACTCACCTTCAATTACTTTTACGTGAACAGATTCAATTTGTGCATGGCATTTACTGCATGTTGCTGCAATATTATTTCTATTTATTGAAGAATTGGGATCTTGGTGTGGTAAAATATTGTGTGAAGCATGACAGTCATTACAAACAGCTGTAACAATAAGTCCTCTTTTAAATAATCCATCACCATGTATTGATTCTGAATAGTTTTCTAAAATATGTTTCTGATCAATATTCTTCATTTCAGAAACATCAGTTCCATCTTTATGGCAATTTCCACATAATTGCGGAACATTCATTTTATATGTTTTAGATTTGGTATTCTTGCTTGATAAAATATTATGCTGGTTATGGCAAGTTATACAATTAGGTGCTAAGTACTTACCTTTGGCAAGTGCAATACCATGAAGGCTTTTTTCATAATTGTGAACAGTTTGTTCATGACAGTTTCCACAAATATTATGAAGTACTTCTTCAGTAACATTTGCTTCGGCAATTTTATGAGCAGAACCGCCATGACAACCTACACAGCTAAGACTTTCATTTCCTTCTTGAAGTTTTTCAAAATGAACACTTTGAGTGTAAGTTTTAACCGAAGATTGCTTATGGCAAGTTATACACAAATCAACTTGATTTTTTTTAATGACAGAGGCAGTTTGAATTTGATGTTTTGAGTGACAATCAAAACATTGAATTTGTTTTTCAGCATGAAAACTTTCGGCAAATTCTTCAGTATCATGGCAATCTGAGCAATTTACCTTTGCAATATTTACACCTTCTTTATGCGGAATATTTTCTGGATCAAAATCTGCATGGCAATCAATGCAATCTAAATCTGCATGCACAGAAGAATGATACTTGCTTTCATCAACAAAAAGTGAAATATCGTTACTATTTCTTGAAAGGGTTAATTCTTTATCATTATGACAATCAAAACAAACTGAAGAACTTTGTGAAAATAGAAATGTATTTAAAAACAGCAAAAAAATAAGAAATGTTTTCATAGGCTGATTTTGTTTAAGTACAAAAAAATAATATTTATAGTTATAAAAGATTTCAACATCTTATTTTAATATAGTTAGAAAATTTATAATTGTCAAATAAGGATGTAAAATCTGAATTATAAAATATTGGAGGGTAAGAGGCTTTCTTAAGATTTAAAGAAAGCCTCAAATTAAATTATTTTGTAAAAAATTCATTAACTATTTTTTCAAAATTAAAATCGTCAAGTGTGCTTAATTCACCTTTAAATAATTGTTCTTTATCTCCATTTTTGGTTGTGCCAATTTTCTTTAACTCGTTTTGATATCTTTCAATATCTTCTTGATAAAAATTAACGGCAGCGTTTCCAATCTGTAAATTTTTAATTTCTGTATCTAAATTATCGGCATCTATTTTGCATATCCAGTTTTGTTCATACGGTGAAATTTCTAATGTCTCCAAATTGTCTTCTAAATTTGAATTTATCTCAGTAACATTACCCGTTATAGGTGAACGGAAAGAAATGTGTCTTCTGCCTTGTTTTAAGCTAAAAAGAGGCTGATCAATTTTAATATTCATTCCAAGATTTGGAAATTCAATATCATCAATTTTACCAATTAGTTTTTTAGCAAAATCATCAACGCCGATTTTAACATTACCATCCTGATCAATTGCAGCCCAGCAATGATATTTTGATATAAATACTCCGCCAGGTATTGCAAACTCACCTGAGTGAAAATATTCCTCTCCGCTTAAATGAGAAATGTGAACTTTAGGTCTTAGCTGTTTTTTAATTCTGTCTTGTCTTTTAATTAAAGATTTTTTTGTAAACTCTAATAATTCATCTTCGGTGAACGGTTTTTGCACATAATCCATTGCTCCGAATTTCATTACTTCTACAGCTGTTTCAACGGTTGCAAATCCTGTAATTATTATAACATCAATATCAGGCCTTAGATGTTTTACACCTTTTGCTACGTCAACTCCATCCATTTGCGGCATTTTGAGATCTGTAAAAACAAAATCATAGTGGTGTGCCTGAATTAAACCAAGAGCTTCTTGACCGGTTTCAACAGTATCAACCGAATATCCATCCAATACTAATATTTTTCTAAAGCTATCCAAAATAACTTCTTCGTCATCAACACAGAGTATTTTTGCTTTTGGATTTTCGACTTCAGCTCGTTTTAATGTTTTTGCTTCATTACTAAAATCAAGATTAAGACTAACTTCAAGAGCTTTTTCTCTATCTGCAACCGCTTTCTTTTCTTGAACTCTTTTTATTATAAACCGAATTAAGATATCAGCAATAATAAAAATTATTACTGCTAAAATAAAAAGTGCCATTTCATTTCTCCTAGATTATATTACAATAAATAAATTGTTTCAAATATCTGAACTGCACGGAATAATATTATTTATTTCATGTTCTAAATTTTCAGGTATCATTCTGTATATCCATCCTTGAAAATATGGATCCTTCTCTAATAAACTTTTATTAACAATTACTTTTTCATTTATGTCAATTATTTTACCGCTAATTGGTGCTATAACCTGATGTGAAAACTCGTTGTTATCATAAATTTTTAAACACGTTCCTCCTTGATAAACTGTTTCTTCAGGTTTCATAAAATCAATTTCTTTAATCATTCCAATTGATTTTAAGAATAAATCTGTAACACCAATCAAGACTGTACCCTCGCTTGATTTATTCATCCAGCTATCATAACCTAATCTGTAATATTTTGGCGGGCACGGAACAAATGAAAGCAAGTCTTCATTTTTACTTTTTGTAAATGAATTTTGTGCTGTAAAAATTTTGCCATATTCCAAACCTCTTTTAATAATACTTGTTAATTCATCAACAGAAAAAGGTTTTGGAATAAATCCAATTGCCCCTTCATACAATGCTTTTACTGCATTCTCTAAAGTCGAAAAGCCGGTTGTTATGACTATTGGTGTTTGAATTCTTTTTTGGCGAATAATATGTAATAGTTCAAAGCCATCTTTATCGGGCATCATTATATCGCAAATAATCAGATTATATTTTTTCTGATTTAAGTTATTTAAGGCTTCGTCAACATTTAGGCATGTATCGGAGGTTAAATCAATTAATGATGCGATCTTTTTTATGGCATCTAATATTACTATTTCGTCATCTATTACTAATATATCTGTGCTTTCTTTCATTTATTACTCCGGCAGGTTGATAGTGAAGGTTGTACCTTTATCAACTACGCTTTCAACGCTTATTTTACCTTTGTGATTATCTACGATTCCCCAAATAACTGATAAACCAAGTCCGGTACCTTTTTGTCCTTTTGTTGTAAAGAATGGATCAAAAATTTTATCAAGATCGTCTTTATTAATTCCGCAGCCATTATCAGAAATTTTAATTTCAACAAAATTTCTATCGCCGCTTTTATCAACAAAATCCCATTTTTGCCAGCCGCATCCAAATTTTGTGCATCCTTTAAGAATGCCTTGTTCAGGAATAATTAAATTATAAACTGGTGCACCGCAATCCGGGCCTTTATCATTTTCATCCACAAGTGAAATTCCGCATTGAGGACAGAATAATTTTATGATTTCATTCTTATTAAATTCAATTCCATAATGATGATTGTGGTTTCCATAAACTGGATCAAGGTGAATAAATCCTTCATTCTTACCTGACTTAGCTTTTAATTTTATTGAAGGTCTTCCATCTATTTTATGTTCACTATCCATAAGGTCATGACCTTTTGGACATGTAGCATTTCTTATTTTTGTAACTCCATATGGTGAAAGTCTTGTCTCAGTTGTAACAATTTCAATTTTTCCACCTTTGTTTCCTAAAGCATCAATTGCGTTAACAATTAAATTTAAAATTACTTGCTGAACTTGATTTGCATCGCCGGAGATTTCCGGTAAAGTATTGAGCATTTCTTTTTTTAGTTCAACGTGATTTATTTTTAATTGGTTTGAAACAATTGTTATTGCATTTTCTATAACTTCGTTTACATTAACTTTGCCTCTTCTTGGAGTTGATTGACGAGAAAAATCCAGCAATCCCTTTACAATTTCTCTACTTCTTTTTGTCTCTCTAACAATTACTTCGAGGTCAGCTTTCATTTCCGGATTATCTTGTGCGCGTTTTAATAAAAAACTGCTGTATGTTAAAACACCGGTTAGAGGATTATTTATTTCATGAGCAACACCTGCCGCAAGTTTACCTAATGATGCAAGCTTATCCGATTGAAATAATTGCATTCGCATTTCAGATAAATTTTTGGTCATATTATCAAATGAGTTAGCAAGTTGACCAAGTTCATCTCTTCTGCTTGAGGCAATACGATGATTGAGATTACCAATTGCAACGTAATTTGTAGCTTTAACTAAATTTTGAACAGGTTTTCGAATCAAATTTTTTACTGCTAATCGTAATACAATTGCAATTAGTAATATTGCAAATAATGTATAAATGATCATATTCATACTGCTTTGATCTGCCACTTTATCTATTTCAGATAAAGAAACTGCAATATCAAGAACACCAAGAACTGTTTGTTTTTCACTATGAGCATGACAATCAGCTTCCCAACAAGTTTGTTCATTATATATAGGATTTATTATGCCAAGTGTTCTTGAAGAATCGGGATCAATTCTAAAAATTCTGGTTCTTTCCTGAATTGAAAGTTTTTGCAAAGGCTGGTTTTCAGCATGGCATGCGTAACAACTTTCTGCATTTTTATCAACCATTTCACCAATCTCATCTTGGTGAATTGAATAAATAATTTCTCCCTCTTTATTCAAAATTCTTAAATTGGTTATGCTTGATTCTTCTCCAATTCTGTTTATAATATTATGCACATGTTCCCGTCTATTGGCCAACATATCAAAACGTGTACTATGCCTTATTGTTTCACTTAACTGATTTGCATGTCTTTCAACTTCTGTAATTAAATTTTCTGATTGATCTTGAATACTGAAATATGCAAATACAGCAAAGATTATTATTACTGTTAGAGATACAATAAGTATAAGTTTCATTCCAATTTTTGTAAAACTGAATATCATTTTATTTTATCCTTTCACCGGGAATTGAAGTTGGAAAACTAATGTCATCATCATGGCACTCATTGCATATTGGTTTTCTTGAATAATCTTTATCTTGATGACAATTTTCACAATAGAATTCAACATGAGTTTCGTCTAGCTTAATACCAGTAATACTATGATTAAAATAACCGTCACTTGTTGAGTGGCAAACAACGCAATCTGGTTTTAATCCAGAAAATTTATTTTGGGTTTTATGGCATTCAGCACAACTTAAATCTGAATGATAAGTTGCAATATCAAAGCCAGTTTTAATTTTATGATCAAATGGTCTTGCAATTTCTGATTTATGACATTTGTTGCAATTATTTTCAGTATCGTGACAAGTTGAACATCTTTCGTGTGGATCAGCTTTTATTGATTCCAATCTAATTTCAGCATGACAATTTGCGCAACTTTCCTGATCATGACAATCACTGCATTCGAGATTAAATAATGAACTATGATCATTATGGAAATAAGTTACAACGCTTCCTTCATCGTAATCAGTTTCATAAATAACTCTTTGCGGAATTTTTACTTCTGGATGTACCTTTTCTGCTTTGATTTTTACAGTTGATTCAATTTTTTTACTATTGAGACTATGACAGCTTTCACACTCTGTTTTTTCTTCCCACGATTTATGACAATCCATACATTGACGATGAAACGCAGCTTTTAAATCCGGTTTGGTTTTATCTTTTCTATCTCTGGCTGTTTCATGGCAATGAGAACATTTAACTATTTTTCCCGGAGGATTGAAATGATGACAAATAGAGCAACCGCCGGACATTAAAGACATTTCAGAATGAAGTTTATGTGTAAAGTTTACAGGTCCGTACAAATCCTCATCACTGCTAATTTTATCAATAGTTAAATTTTCAGGTCCCTCTTCCGGCAAATGACGGACAACTTTTAATTTATTTCTTGGACATAATATTAAGCATGGATTAGCTTTTGTCGGAGTATCACAAATATGACATTTCTTACAATCCAAATTCATTTGTGTATGTGTTTTCAAATTTTCAATTTGACCATAAGAAACGGAAATAAATGCAAAAAATATCAGACTAAAAATGTATTGTATTCTCATTTTACAGCTCCGCGTATAGCATATTTTGTTTTAATATGGGCTTTATCGGATGGTATACTAATGACTGGAAATATTTTAACAAAAAGTCTGTAGAATAAAATTTCCAGTGCAACAAAACCAAGAGTTACAGAAATTTCACCGATTGACGGAAAATAACTTTCAACTGCATAAGGTGGACTATATGCCGTAACAAAATTATTAAAGCGATTCATTAGAACACCGAAAATAACTAGCATTGATGCAATGTATAATCCTGTTGGTGATTTTCTAACCGCTGGTGCAAGGAACATTCTTAGTGGAACAATAACTCCAATAATAACTTCAACACCAAATAAAATACTAACTAAATTGAATTCAGTTAAATAAACAAACGTTTCGCGAATTACCATGTCGCCTAATTTTCCAATAAGATAAATGCCTAGCAATGGTGCCACAAATTTTGATAGACTTGATAAAACATCCAGCTCCGGTTTTAATCCAAATGATCTGGATGCTGTTAACGATTCCATAATTACCATTGGGAAACCAACAGAAAATGCTGACAATAAGAACAACAATGGTAGAATAGGTGTTTGCCATAATGGATGCATTTTTGGTCCGGCAATTATCATTAATGTTCCCAAAGAAGATTGATGCAAACAGGAAAGTACTACACCGGCAATAATAAAAATGAACATCGTTTTACTTAGTCCTCTATCAAGGGAGTGTAATATACTATCAACAATTTTGTTAAATCTGCTTAAGAATCCTGGTAGATTAACTTTTCCCATAAACCTTTCGGTAACCATTGGTAAAAATTCTATATAGAGCACAGTCAAATACATCATTACACAAATACCAACTTCGAACAGAGCAGAATTTCCATTCCACATAACAAGTGGGTGCCATATATAATACCATCGTCCAATATCTACAAAAACGCCCATTGCTACAAAAGTATAGCCTAGCATTGCAGTAAGAAGTGCAGGTCTAATTATAGTTTCATATTTATCTCTATGCATTATATGACCAAGTGCGGCAGTTGTAAAACCGCCGGCAGCTAATGCAACACCCGCTGCAACATCCAATCCAATCCAAATACCCCAAGGATATTGATCGTTAAGATTTGTTACTGATCCAATCCCAAATAAAAACCTACCGGCTAAAAATATTAGTCCATTAACTGCTATTAATGCAAGGATAATAACGCCTGGTGTAAAATATTTTTTACTAATAGGAGTTGGAATATGTAAGTGAGCCATTATTTATTCTCCTTCTTAGTTTCTTTTTCCTTTGTAAGCCACATTATTCCTCCCAATAATGCATAAACGGCAATTGGAGGAACAAAGTATGCGAATATTCCATGTTGTATAGATTCTGAAACTCCCGGCGCTGTATTATTTCCTAATTTTGGAAATACATTGCCAGCAAGATTTTTATCTGCTAAATAGAGCCACGAAGTTCCTCCAACTTCATATTCTCCAAATACATGATCAAAATATTTATCTGGATGATTTTTTATTCTTCTTTTAGCTTCATCAATTAATTCATTTCTTGTTCCATAGGTCAAAGCTTCAACCGGACAAATATTTACACAGGCAGGTAATTTACCTTCACTAGTTCTTTCAATACAGAAATCACATTTTACAATTTTAGGATCAAGGGCCTTATAATATTCAAATGCAGGAATTTGAAATGGGCAGGCAACCATGCAATATCTGCAGCCGATACACATATCAGTATCCCAAACAACAGAACCGTTTTCTTTTTTTGAAATAGCACCAACTATGCAAGCAGAAACGCATGCTGGATGCTCACAATGCATACATTGCATTTTTACTGTTCTTGTACCTTCATCAATATATTTATTTACAACAGTAAGATTATTAGTTGAAGGTCTCCTTTGTACATTGAGAATTTCATCATTTTGATAATTCTCAAAATCACCTTGTTCAAATCCGTGAGCTCCTTTACAAGCCCATTCACACTTTCTGCAGCCAATACAAACGGTTGTATCAACCAAAACCCCTTTTCTGTCCTCACTAAGAAATGGCTCTGTTTTAGCGATTGTTTTTTTTGGAGTAACAGATGAGATTGCAGCAGTACTAGCGCCTATTGCAGCTATAGTCTTTAAGAATTCTCTACGATTTTGCGACATCTCCCTAACCTTATATTATTATTTAATTAAATTTTTGTTGCTTTAACTTGAATATCTCCATTAAGATATTTTTCTATTATTTCATTTACACTGCCATGAATCCATGGAATTACTTCTATTTTATTTTCTGTTAACTTATTGTAGATTAAGTCTGATAAACCATCACAAATAACTACATTTGGTTTTAAGCCAATTATTAAGTTGATTCTATCAAGCAGATTATGAGGAATTATCTTTATAGTTTCCTTTTTAATTACTGAATTTTCTTCAACTGTTATAAGGTGTAAACTTTCTGCGTAGTCTAATCTTGGTGATATTCTTTCTCCAAAATTTGGAATTGCTAACAGTTTCATAATCCTAAAAAGTTAATTTTAATCGCTTATGCAATTTGCGAGCCAAAATATAAAAGAAGAATAATGTTGTGATTGAGGTGTTATTCTTTGATAAACATAAAACAAATTGTTGCATTGTTGCAATGTGTGAATGCAACATGTTGCAAAACTAAAACTAGATTAAGCCATATTTTTTCATCTTTCTCCAGAGAGTAGATCTGTGTATTCTTAATTCTTCTGCAACTTCATTCTTGTTCCAGTCATGCCTTTGTAAAACTTCTAATATTGCCTGACACTCGGTTTTTTGCAGTGGTTCTTCCGGGGTTTTAGGTGAGTGCGATATAAAATCTTGTGATAAAAACTCAATTGGCAAATGTTCAACTTGAATTTCTTCATTTTGGCACATTACCATTGCATGTTCTATAATATTTTCAAGTTCCCTAACATTTCCGGGATAATTATGCTTCATTAATATATTTAAAACATCATTTGATATAGATGTTATAAATTTTCCCATTCTATGATTGAACTTATCAATAAATGAATTTACTAAAAGTGGAATGTCATCACGTCTTTCAACAAGTGGAGGCAACTCTATCTTCATTATATTTAAACGAAAATAAAGATCATCTCTAAATTTATTTTCTCTAATTAAATCTGCTAAATTATCTTTTGTTGCAGAAATTACTCTAACATTTGCTTTTATTGGCGCAACTGATCCAAGTGGTTCAAATTCCTTTTCTTGTAAAACTCTAAGTAACTTTACTTGTGTTGCCGGCGATAAACTTTCGACTTCATCTAAAAAAATTGTTCCGCCTTTTGCTAATTCAAATCTTCCCGGTTTATCTTTTTTTGCATCTGTAAAAGCACCTTTTACATAACCAAAAAGTTCTGATTCCAATAAATTATCAGGCAATGCTCCGCAGTTTATCGCAACAAAAGGTTTCTCTTTTCTAAAACTAAGATTATGAATTGCACGTGCAAACAATTCTTTCCCTGAACCGCTTGGTCCTTGAATTAAAACTGTACTATCACTTTCTGCAATATTTGGCAGAATACTAAAAATTTGCAGTACTTTATGATTTTTGGAAATAATATCTTCGAAAGTATATTTTTTCTTAATCTCTTTACGCAATGCTTCAATTGTTGATAAATCCCTAAATGTTTCAACTCCGCCAATTACTTTTCCATTTTCATCTTTTAGTACAGAGGCGTTAATACTTACCGGCAGTTGTTTTCCATCCGGACGTAAAATATTTACTTGCAGATTTATTGTACTTTTTCCGGTTTTTAGAGATTCACTTACTGGACAAGATTTTTCACAAATATTTGAGCGAAGAGCTTCAAAACAATACTGACCAATAGCTTCTTCTTTTGGAACTCCAGTTATTTTTTCTGCTGCATGATTAAAATAGGTTATCTTTAGATTTTCATCTACAGTAAAAACACCTTCAACAATGCTATCCAAAATTGTATTTGTATGAATTTCTGTCGGCGGTTTTAAGGGAAATAGATTGGTTTTAGTCTTCATATTATTTCAAAAATTTATATGTAAAAATAATTATAATAAGATAAAAATGCCTCTTTTAAATGATATTATTTTAACAAAATGCGTTTATGTATCTTTTTTTGAATTGCAGAATTTAGTAGTTTCAAATTCAGTTTTTTTTAATATTCAGGCGAAAAATGGAAGACAACCAAAATATTGATAATATACGCGAAAAAATTAATAATGTAGATTCTGAGATTTTAAAATTACTTGCTAATAGAAGAAAGTTAAGTGAAGATGTAATTAATACAAAAGTTGAATCAGATAAACCAATAAGAGATACAGATAGAGAAACTGAGTTATTGTCTTCAATAATTTCTAAAGGAAAAGAAATTGGTTTAGATTCGCATTATGTCTCCAAAATATTTTACGATATAATAGATGATTCAGTAAGACTTCAACAAAATCATTTCCGCTCATCATTTTTTGATAATGGAACAAATGTAATAAGAGTGGCAATCCAAGGAATTGAAGGTTCATACAGTTCCATGGCAGCTCATAAATTTTTTGCACATTTTAATAAAGAAATCATATTTATAAGTAAAGATAGATTTGATGAAGTTGCCGAAGAAGTTGAAGCGGGCAGAGCAGATTTTGCAATGCTGCCAATTGAAAACACAACATCCGGTGGAATAAATGAAGTTTATGATCTTCTCTTACATACAACATTATCTATTGTAGGCGAAGAAAAATTTCAGGTTAAACATTGTTTGGTTGGAACAGAAAATTCAACAATTGGAAAATTGGAAGTTATTTTCGCTCATTATCAGGCAGCGGCTCAGTGTAATAAATTTTTAGCTACACTGCCGGATGCTAAAATTCAATATTTTGCTGATACTGCACTTTCCGGTAAAAAAATTAAAGAAGAAGGCAATTCGGAATATGGAGCTATTGCAAGTGAAGAAGCTGCCAAACTTTTTAATTTAAAAATATTACAGAGGGAAATTGCTAATCAGCCTGAAAATTATACCAGATTCTTAGTTTGTTCAAGAAAACCGCAAGAAATTGATTCAAGAATTCCAACTAAAACTTCACTTGTTATGGCAACTGCTCATACCGCAGGTTCACTGTTAAGTGCTTTAACAGTTTTCAGCAAATATGATGTTAATATGGAAAAACTTGAATCACGTCCAATTATTGGAAATCCTTGGGAAGAAATGTTTTATTTGGATTTTGCCGGAAATATAAAAGATGAAAATATTCAAAGTTTATTGGATGAATTAGGATTGCATACAAGGTTTTTAAAAGTACTAGGATGTTATCCTGCTCAAGAAATTACAAAAGCAAAACTCGATTATTTTACCGGAAACAAAGTTAATTCAGAAAAATCAGAAGAAATTAAACCTAAAGAAACCGAAGAAAAACTGGTAAAAAACAAAAAGCCAAAAAGTTATAAACTTGCAAGCAGAGATTATAAACCGGAAGATACAATTATTAAAGTAAATAATGTAGAAATTGGCGGTAACAATTTTGTTGTAATCGGCGGACCTTGTTCTGTTGAATCGCATAATCAAATTTTTTCTTGTGCAAAACATGCTAAAGAAAGTGGAACTCAAATTCTACGGGGAGGATGTTTTAAACCAAGAACTTCACCTTATAGTTTTCAGGGTTTAGGATTTGATGGATTAAATGAATTAAAAAGTGCCGGTAAAAAATATGATCTTCCAATAATTACAGAAGTGCTTGCACCGGAACAAGTTGCAGAAGTTGCACTGCAATCGGATATTCTGCAAATAGGTGCAAGAAATATGCAGAACTTTTCACTTTTAAAAGAGGTCGGTAGAGTTCATAGACCTGTTATGTTAAAAAGGGGAATGATGAGCTCTGTGGATGAATTACTTAATGCTGCCGAATATATTTTATCACATGGCAACAGACAAGTAATTTTATGTGAAAGAGGAATTAGAACTTTTGAAACTACCACAAGAAATACTTTAGATTTAGGAATAATTCCTTTCTTAAAAGAAATGACACATTTACCAATAATTGTTGATCCAAGTCATGCGATTGGAGTGAGAGATAAAATTGTTCCATTGGCAAAAGCTTCAAAAGTTGTTGGGGCACATGGAATTATGGTTGAGTTTCATCCAGATCCGCCAAGTGCATTAAGTGATGCTGAACAAGCTCTTACATTTGAGCAATACAGTCAGATGATGAAAGAGCTTTATGAACTTTAATTAAAATTTGTAGGAAACTAATATCATTATTAAAGTATAACTAACATTTGTGTTATTAAATGTTAGTCCATAATCCAAGTGAAGTGAAAGATCAATATTTTTATTAATTTCTGTACCGACAAGTAAATTTAAAATTGCACCGAAATTCCAAATATCAATATCATCAAAAGATCTGTCATTTAAATAAATAATTCCCAAACCTTCTTGAAAGTAAAAATTTTCATTTAGGAATTGTCTGAATAATCCACTTGTGCCTAAGCTCAAGAAGTAAGAATAATGATCATAATTATATGAGCCGGGCAAGAATTTCTCAACTTTTTGAGCAGCAGAAAAATGAAATTGAATTTTATCAAAAAATGAAAATGGAGAATTCATTTCATATAACAATTTAGTCCCTAATGTAGTTTGCGAAGGAAAATTGCCAATATAAGTTCCTAAACCAAATCCGCTTCCAACCAAATTGGATTTTGATTGAGAAAATAAAATTGAAATATTAAAAAGAAAGAATAATAAAAAGATTTTTTTCATAGACATTCAATTTCTAAATTTTTAGATTACTTATCAACGCTTTTCTAATAAAATGATGTAAAATTAAGATCATTTGTCAAATTCTATAATATATTTTTTTACAAGGAGAATTAATTATGAAGCTAATTAATGTTTTATTAAGTGTAATGCTTGTATCCTTTTTATTTAGCTGCAGTTCAAGAGAAGTTTCAAGAATTGATACAAAGGAAGTTGTTGATTTAAGTGGAAAATGGAATGATACAGATTCTAGATTAACCGCAGAAACAATGGTTGAAGATGTTTTAGGGAGACCATGGTTAACTGACTTTATGACATCAGCTGGAAAGAAGCCTGTTGTAATAGTTGGAAATATTAGAAATAAAAGCAGTGAGCATATTGTTGTTGATGTTTTTGCAAAAGATATTGAAAGAGAATTAATAAACTCAGGAAAAGTTTCTTTTGTTGCGTCCAAAGAGGAAAGAGAACAAATTAGAGAAGAGAGAGCAGATCAGCAAGATTTTTCATCTGAAGAAACTATGAAAAAATTCTATAGAGAAATTGGCGCCGACTTTTTATTAACAGGTATAATCAATTCCGTTGAAGATAAATACGAAGGTGAAAAAGTAATTCTTTACCAAGTTGATTTAGAACTAATAGATATTGAAAAAAATCTTAAAGTATGGCTCGGTAACAAAAAGATTAAAAAATATATTGGTCAAGGTAGTTACGCTCCATAATTGTTGATTAGATCAATTAAAATTTTATTTGTATGAAAAGAATAATTGTATTATTTGTTTGGTTAACTTTACTTTTTTCCGGTTGTGCATCAATAAGAACAAACTATGAATTTTATTTTCCAATACTGACTGAAATTCAAAATGGTAACTTTAATTCTGCAGCAGAAAAAATTAATGAAGCTGAACTGAATGATGAGTATGGTGATAAAGATAGAGTTTTGCTTCACCTTGATAAGGGAATAATTTTTCATTACCAAGGTAATTATCAAGAAAGCAACAAAGAATTTGAGCTTGCAGAATCTGCTATTGAGGAACTTTATACAAAAAGTATCTCTAAAGGTGTTTTTTCATTTCTTCTTAATGATAATGCTCTAGCTTATGATGGAGAAGTATATGAAGATTTGTACATCAATATTTTTAAGTCTCTAAATTATCTCCATCTTAATAATTTTGACGGTGCTTATGTTGAAGTTAGACGTATCACAAATAAACTTTCAGTATTAGATGTTAAACTTGAAGAACAGGTTGCTCAATTAAATTCGTCTGATGATAGTAAATTTAAAGTCGATCCTGTTCTTCTTAATTATTACAACAATGTTTTATCCAATTACCTAAGTTATCTAATATTCCGTGCAGAAGGGGAATATGATAACAGCAGAATATCTTATGAACAATTAAATGAAGCTTGGGAAACTTATCCTGATGTTTACAATTTTGATAAACCTAAAGCTGTTACTGATTCAAACAATAATAATGCAATTTATCTAAATGTACTTTCATTTACAGGTAAATCTCCAATTAAAGAACCGGTTGGAGCAAGAATTACAACCTTTAATGATTTTGTCACAATTTCTGATCCGACAAATTTTTATGCAGATGCAATTCCAATTCCAGGAATTAAGTACGGTTGGAATTTTAAGTTTGAATTTCCGCAAATAATTTCATCAAATTCAGAAGTAACTTCAATTGAGGTTTTTGTTGATAGTTCAAAAGTTGGTGAACTTCAGCTTCTTGAAAATATGAATAATGTTGCTGAAAAAACTTTTGAATCACAAAAAAGTATAATTTACTTTAAAACTATAACTAGAGCTTTAATAAAGGGAATAGGTGCTTCGGCATTGGGCAGAACAATAAAAAAAGAAACAGATGATGGAATTTTAGGTGATATTTTGGTTGGAATTGCAAATGCAGCTGTTGATGCAACTGAAGGTGCTGATCTAAGATCTTGGCGTACAATGCCGGGATTTTGCTATGTTGGGGAATTTAAAATTACTGAAGGAACTTATGACATTGAAATTAGATTTTTAAATCAATTCAATCAGCCAATACTTTCTACTTATTATGATGATTATATAATAAAATCCGGATTGAACTTATTAGAAGCTTATCATTTTAATTGATTTAAATAAAGTAACAAAGTAGCCGCAGGCTTCAGTCTGCGACATAAAGTGTAAAACTCAGCCTAAAGGTTATAACTACTTAATCCTCAAATCATTAACTTTTTTCACAAACATATCAACTCTATTTTTATCAACCCCATTTTCCCAATTACCATTCTGTTTAAAGTATGAGCCAATAATCATTGCATCGCAGAATGGAAAATAATTTTCTAAATTCTTTAGATTTACTCCGGACCCAACAATTATAGGAAGTTTTGTAGATTTTTTCACACTTTTTATTTCATCAATATTGGCTTCTTCACCGGTTGCTCTTCCAGTAATAATTAATCCATCAGATAGAAAAAATTCGGCGGCCTTTGCCGTTTCTTCAATTGTTACATCAGCAGTTATACTATGGGAACTATGTTTTTTCTTTATATCTGTAAAAACTAAAATATTTTCAGCACCAATTTGTTTTCTATATCTTAATAATTCTCCCGCATCGGAGTTCATCAATCCTTCATCTGCAATATGACTAAAAACAAATCCTTCCGCTCTAATAAAATCCAATCCAGCTGAATTTGCTGCCGCCATTGCTTCTTTATTTGCTCCCGCTAATATTTGAATTCCAATTGGTAAATTTATTTTTTGTTTAATCCCATAACCAATAATTGACATTAAAGTAGAAATTTCGGAACCAACATTTCTGTTTAGGTAAGGAACGTCATGCATGTTTTCAATTGCAATTGCATCAATTCCCGCTTCTGAATAAAATTCTGCTTCTTTTACTGCTTTATCAATTATTGATTTTACTTTGCCTTTATATTTAGGTGTTCCAGGTAAAGGATCAATATGGATCATTCCAATAATTGGACATTTTACTTTAAATACTTTTTTGAAATTCTTCATAGTTATACTTTTTAATCCGGTCTTTCACCTAAAGCTCTAAAATCTTTTCCGGTTGGATTTTGAAAAATATTTAATTCAAATTCTGTAATTACCGCAAAAATGTGATCAAATACATCTGCCTGAATTTCTTCATATCTTACCCATTCAGTAGTATTTGCAAAAACATAGATTTCTATTGGTATTCCGCTTGGTCCAGGTGTTAATTGTCTGACTAAAAAAGTGAAACCTTTATTAATATCTTCTCTACTTTTTAAGTAAGCTTTAAGATATTCACGGAATGTACCAATATTTGTTAATCTTCTGCCGTTAACAAAAACTGAAGTGTCAACATTTTTAGATTCATTATATTTCTGAATTTCTTCTTCTTTTCGATCAATATAATCTTTTAATAATTGAATTTTTCTAAACTTATCTAATAAATTTTTATCACAAAATTTAACGCTTGATAAATCAATAAATATAGATCTTTTAAT
This sequence comes from Ignavibacteriales bacterium, assembly GCA_020635275.1. GTDB lineage: Bacteria > Bacteroidota > Ignavibacteria > Ignavibacteriales > Melioribacteraceae. The sequence continues at coordinate 135,268 of JACKAA010000001.1, read as the reverse complement.
TCTTCTGCCCCCGGCTTTCTGCATTCCACGCCAATTTTTAAATGCACCTTCAAGTAATTTATGTGTTGGGAAAACAACAATTGTTTTATCAAAATTTTGAACTTTTATTGTGTGAAGTGCAACATCTAAAACATCACCGTCAACATTAAATTGAGGAACTTCAATCCAATCACCAACTCTGACTAAATCATAAGCTGAAATATGAATACTTGCTACAAATGATAAAATTGTATCTTTGAAAATTAAAATAAGAATTGCAGTAAAAGCTCCAACTCCAGTTAAAACTGCCCAAGGCTGCTGGCCGGTAAGTAAGCCAATAATTGCAATTCCACCAAGGATATAAATAATTATTTTAGCAATTTGCAAATAACCTTTAATTGGTCTCCTTTCATATTGTTTCGATTTTTCATATAGCTCGTTTGCTGCATTAATAAATGACCCAATAATTAAAAGGAAGATTAGTAAAATTGCCGATTCAGTAAATTTCTTAAACAGACTTTCAACTTGCGGAACTAAGTATAAAAATTGTGATATAACCAAAATTGGTGCAATGTAAGCTATTCTTTTTAATATAGATTCATTTATTAAAATGTCATCAACATCGGTTTTAGTTTTTTTTACAATTCTTTGAATGCCCGAAACAAGAATTTTTTTGAAAATTAAGTACACTACAAATGCTAAAACCAAAACTCCAATAATCTGCAGTGATACAAATAAAATAGGGAATTCAGATAGATATTCTTTTAAAGTTTCCATTTCACTCAAGTTTGTTTGATAAAATTATTGTGATAATTTATATAATTTATCTCCGGTTATTCTAGTTAATAACCATTCATTTTTAATTTCAGCTCCAATGCTTTTATAAAAATTAATTGCCGGTTCATTCCAATCTAAAACTGACCATTCGAATCTGCCGCAATCTCTTTCCAAGGCAATCTTTGCCAAAAATTTTAACATCTGTTTTCCAAATCCTTTCCCTCTAAATTCCGGCAGAACAAAAAGGTCTTCAAGATACAATCCCTTTTGTGCCAAAAAAGTTGAATAATTGTGAAAAAAAAGAGCGAATGCAACGGGTTCATTATTGTAAAATCCTAATATTGATTCTGCATTGCTATTTGGTGAAAAAAGTGTTTTCTCAAGATTTGGTTCCGTAGCTTTAACTTCATGTGAGAGTTTTTCATAATCCGCTAATTTTTTTATAAAGCCTAATATAACTTTAGAGTCTTTAATTTTGGCAAATCTGATGTTTAGTTTTTCCATAAAAATATGATTTTGTTAAGTTCGAAAACTACAAAAAATAAAATAAAACATATTTCATTAATTTGAGAAAATCCTAATTATATTTGTCTTTCATTTTTTGGAATTTCTTTTGGATAAAACACAATTCCGTGCTTACCTTGCTTGGGTTTCAATTTGTATTGTATGGGGAACAACCTATCTTGCTGTTAAAATTGGTATTAAAGATTTACCTCCAATGTTATTTACTGGAATTAGATGGTTTATTGCGGGCCCAACTTTACTCTTATTTTTGATATTTAGAAAAATGGAACTTCCACCAAAAAGTGAGATTAAAAACTTAATAGTTATTGGAATAATGTTAATTGGTTTATCAAATGGGTTTTTAGTTTATGCACAGAAGTGGGTTCCAAGTGGTTTATCAAGTTTATTAATTACGACCTTACCATTTTGGATTGTTAGTATTGAATCCTTTTTACCAGATAAACCAAATTTAAACAAATACATTTTTGGCGGACTTATAATTGGATTTTTTGGTGTTTCACTAATTTTCTTTAGTGAAATAGAAACAATTTTTAATCCAGGATATTTAACCGGAATACTATTTATTTTAGCTTCAATTTGGGTTTGGTCTTCCGGCAGCATATATGCAAAGTACAAAAAGTTTAATTCTCATCCACTTATGAGAGCTTCAATTCAAATGATTACTGCCGGAATTTTGCAAATAATTATTGGATTAATTTTGGGCGAACAAAATGAATTTACATTATCAGAAAAAGGTATTTATGCAATGATCTATTTAATAATTTTCGGTTCCTTTTTGGGTTACGTTGCTTATATTTATGCAATATCAATACTTCCGGTTTCATTTGTTTCAACATACTCTTATATAAATCCAGTAATTGCTTTATTTTTGGGCTGGTATTATCTAAATGAAAAAATTGATTTAACAACAATAATGGGATCAATAGTAATTTTATTAGGTGTGGCTTTAGTACAATATGGAAGCAGGAAAAATCTCAAAAAAGCATAAAGATTTCCCCAAAGAAAATCTAATCAGAATTGCTATGTAAATACTAATTTAACCAAACCAATATTCTGGCGCATCTGAAAAAGGACTTCTTTTTTTTTCAATTGATCTTGCCTGCAGATATGTAGTTGAATAACTAACTTTTTTTTCAGTTATTGGAGAAATTTTAGCAATTGGGATATCTGATTTGGTAATAATTATCTCATCTCCTCTAATTACTAAATCCATCAACTTTGGCAAGTCTTTTTGAACGGATGAAATATTTAATTGTTGTTGGTGCATTATTATCCTTATATAGTGTCTTATTTTAAGTAAAAATATGTTAAGGATTACTTTAGATATGTACATATAAATTATGATAAAATCAAGTATAAAATTGATGGATAAATAGCAAAACCTTTATTATTTAATTAAAATATGACTTTTCTGAATTAAAAATTCCATTTTAATCTTAGATAATAAAATTTTCCGTATTCACCCCATTCTGTTAAATCATCACCAATAAAAACCTGACCCGATATCAACAAATAAACATCTTCATTTAAAGAAAAATCTAGTGATGGATTAATAAAAAATGAACCGTCAATTGGATTAATTATAGTTGCAAGTGAAGAATTTAGAAGAGGAGTAATTGGATATTGTCCGCTGAAAAAAAATGAATATTTTGCTGGTGATAAAAGTTTTGCCGAGTATTCTAAATCAAAAAGATTACTTGTTTGAATATTTTTTTTATCTGATCCAATACTGTTATATAAAAATTCCGCCATTAAGAATAAACTGTTGGAAAAAGTATAATTGCCGCCAATTGAAGCGACAAAAATATCATCTATATTTTCTCTGCTGTTAAAATAAGTTGCTTCACCACTAAATCCTGCACCTAAAATATCACCAGTCCAACCACCGCCAAAAATATAATCCTCATCTGAAAATCCGGCAATTGATTGAAAATCATAGTTCCACTTGTTAAATTTTATCACGCCTGCAAAAGTCATATTTTTATTTTCATCTGCTTTAGCAATTAATTGTAATGAAGATGCATAATCAAAATGATATTGAAATCGGACTGCATCACTTCCGGATTTCTCCAAGTAATCAAAATTTAAAAATGAAAATGAATTAAAAATATCATTTGGTGTCCAAACATAATTTATTCCAAGATTTACTCTTTGCCTTCCAATTTGAATTTCAAAATTTTCAAATGAGAAAAATAAATTTAGTCTATCGATATTGCTATAAAGAACAGATGAAGTATTTGATGATATTTTTTTTGTCAGATTTACTAATCCATTATCCGCGGTTACAAGTTTATCATAGTCTGGAAACATTTGAACTAATTGACCGTAATCGTAAATATTTCTTAATCCTAAGTTGAATGTAATATTTGAAGAAGGGTAATAATGAAAATTAATTCTGTTGCTTATTGAGTTTGAAAAAATCCAATTATCAAATTGCTTTGGCGCCCAAACAGTTTGCATATTTTGCAAATAACCATTTAACTCAATTTGTGATTGAGAAAGAATCTGACTGATGGAGATTAAATAAAATATTATAATAAGTTTTTTCATCTAAGTTAAAATTCAAAATATTTGTTTTTCATTTGTCATTTCCGAATGCTTAAATCGGAAATCTAATAATGTAAATACTGGATTCCCAATCAAGTTGGGAATGACAAATATGTCTTAAAAAGTTTTATTCTACTTTTTCAACTTGACCGTCCTTTAAAGTAATCAATCTTCTCGCTCTTTCAATTACTCTTGAATCGTGTGTTGAAAAAATAAATGTTGTATTTTCAGTTTCATTAAGTTTAAGCATTATATCTAACAAATTACTTGTAGCGGCTGAATCAAGATTTGCAGTCGGTTCATCTGCTAAAATAAATTTTGGTTTTGAGGCTAAAGCTCGTGCAACTGCAACTCTTTGCTGCTGTCCACCGGACATTTTACTCGGTCTGTCATTCATTCTGTCAATCAATCCAATTTGTTCAAAAAGAATTTTAACTCTTTCATCTCGTTTAGATTTGTCAGAACCCTGAAGCTGCATTATAAACTCAACATTTTCTTTTGCTGTTAAAACCGGAACTAAATTATATGACTGAAAAACAAATCCAATATTTCGTAATCGGAAATCAATGACTTCTTTTGGTTTTAAATTACTGATATTTGTTCCATCAATAATAACTTCTCCACTTGTTGGTGAATCCAATCCTCCAATTAAATTCAGCAATGTAGTTTTACCGCATCCCGAAGGACCAATGATAGCTGTAAACTCACCTTGTTCAAATTCAAGATTTACATCTTTTACTGCATGAACCGGTACAACTGTTTCATTATAAATTTTGTTTAGATTGATTGTTTTAATAATGCTCATTATAAATTTCCTATTTACTTGAAATTTTGCACAATACTTTTTTTATTATTTTGTAATGATAAAATATTGAGATTCTTTAGTAGCTTTGCTCCTCAGATTGACGCGTACTTTTAACTTTTATATATCTTGTCTTACTGCTTCTGATGGAATTAATTTCAATGCTTTTCTTGCCGGCAGAATAGAGGCAAATATTGCCGTAAATATTACAAGAAGTGCAATCATAAAATAGTATATCAAATCAAGCTCAGGTCTTATAAATGAACTATAGCCCCAAGAATTCAATCCTTCTCCAACTGCTGATAAATCAATTCCGGTTTTGAATGAAAATTGTACTAAAATCCAACTGATAACAATTCCTAAAATTCCACCGGTTATTGATAAAAAAATTGTTTCCATCATAATCATTAGAAAAACTTTAATTTTGCTCATTCCAATTGCCATTAACATTCCTATTTCTCTAACTCTTTCCATAATTGCCATAAGCATTGTGTTTATTATTCCAAAGCTAAGCGCAAATAAAATAATTGCGACAAAAATCATTGTGAATTGAATTGTCATTTCATTCATCATTTGCAGCATTGGCTGAATCTCTTTCCAAGATCGAATAACAATATCTTTGTCTTCAATATCCTGAGCAAATATTTTTTTTATTTCTGCAGCAACAGTATCAGTTAAGTCATTATGGTTGAGCAATATTGCTATTTCTGTTGCTTCATTATTTTTATAACTAAGCAAATTATTTAAATCTTCTTTTTGTGTAAAAGTATTAAACAGATCAAAATTGGTATTATCGGTTTTATAAATTCCAACAATTTTAAATGCGCCATAAGTAATATCTTCATTCATGTTTTGAAGTGTAACCACAATCTTTGATCCAATTTTTACTTTTAATTTATCTGCTAATTTTTTTCCAATAACAATTGGATTTCTGGTTGGTTTCTCAAAATAACTGCCTTCAACAATTTTATTATTAATGTTGGTTGTTTCAATTTCTTTTTGAATATCAATCCCATTTAGTAAAATTCCAGTTCCTGTTGTAGCGGAGCTGACCATTGCTATTGATTTTAATCGGGTTGTAATACTTTTAATGCCATCAACGGTTTTTAATTTCTCAATAATTTCGCCAGTGTTATTTATCCCAAATTTAGTTTCATCATTTATTAAATAAGAGGGATTATGAATTTCAATATTTGATATCTCATTATTAATTGCTGATTCAATTTGTGTTTGCACCATTCCATTAGAAAAAGCCAAATAGAAAATACCGCCAATTAAACCAATTGTAATTGAGGCAATAACAATTATGCTTCTAAGTTTATTACGCCAAACATTTTTCCAAGCAATACTTAATACCATTTCTGTTTACCTTAAAATAAAAACTAAAATATTTTGTAAAATCTAAACCTCAACACAAATTCTTAAATCTCAAAATGCAAATATCAAATAACAAACAAATCTCAATTCAGAAATATCAAAAAGCGAAAAACAAATAAATTTTAAAAATGGAAATATCAAACTTTGTGCTATCTTGATTTTTCAATAATTGCTGATAATATTTTCTTTAATTCAATTACTTCCTGAATTAGTCTTGCAGCTTTATCGTCATTTAAGTTATTTGTTTCATTTATGAGACTTAACCAATATTCACTTTCTTTAGATTCTTTTCTTGAAATTTTTATTCTCATTAAAAAATCTTTTTTACTTAAAGCTTCATTTGCTTCTCTATAATTTGCTCCAATAGAACCGGATGCTCTAATTAATTGCTTTGAATCTTCTTTGTTTGCAATTGTTATTGGCAGTGTTTTAATAAATAATCTACAATCTTTTGCAAATTTGAAAGTTCTATCTTCAAGATCATAAATAGGTTTATTGTTTTGAATTTTACTCATTGGTCTTTATTTGTAATTTGTATTTTATTATTTGTCATTTCTCTTCTCCCTAGCTCCTTAACGCTTTCATAATGTTGAATCTTAAAATCATTGAAAGCGGATAGAATACTGCCAATATTGTAATACCAATAACCGTTAAAGTCTGATTAACAAAAATATGTGCATTGATTGAGAATGGAATAATCGGATCAATTCCAAATGTTTCATAAGTTGCAGCTAATTCACCAGTTAGCGGTATTGGGTTTTGATAAAAATAATAAAGTATAGGATAGCTAATAAGAATCCCCAATAATACAGCGACTAAGCCGATAAATAGTGTTTCAAAAATTACAACAATCAGAATTTTTAATTTCTGCATTCCTATTGAAACCATAACTGCAAATTCTTTTTTACGTTCCATTGTCATCATCATTATTGTACCGAAAACACCAAATCCAATTACCACATATAAAATCCCAAGCATAATTATTCCGCCAATACTATCACTTTGAATCGCCTGAACAAGTTCGACATTCATTTCTGGCCAAGGCATAATTTCGTATTCATCATTTAAACTATTTTTTAATTCAGCAATTGTAGCATCAACTTTATCAGCATCTTTAAGCATTAACGAAAGGGAAGTGATTTGATTATCAGTAGCATAATAATATTTTGCTTCAGCCAAAGGCATAATAATAAGTTGATTATTAAGTTGCGGAATTGGAAAATCAATAATACCTTTAACTTTATATTGTGCTGCGGCAGTTATTCCATGGTAACCTTGTCCCAGCATTACAATTGTATCATTGACAGAAATATTTAAATACTCTGCTAATTTTTCTGCAACGACAACGGCTTTATCGTTGGAATTTAAATAATCACCTTTAATTATTTTTTGCGAATATTTATTTAATTCATTTTCCTTTTCAGGATCAGTTCCAATTACCAATGAACCTTTTGTATGTTTGCCTGAAGAAGCAAGTGCATAAGACTCTATGCGCGGAATATAGAATTCAATATTATTATTATTTTTAAGGATTTCATCAATTTCTTTTGTGTCTTTAAAAATTTCATTAAGTGATTTATTTTCCCAATAACCATTTTTATGAATTTGAATATGCCCTGATGAAAATTTTACGGCGTTTGAGATCATATTGTCATAAACGCCAATTTGCATTGAGCGAGTAAACAACGATAAAAATACGGCAATGAAAATTGAAAATATTGTTAGGAGAGTTCTTTTCTTATTTCTCCAAATATTTCTCCATGCCATTTTTATAAATGTTTTCAATCTAATATTTCCTATTTAATCTATTAGTTGTATAATGATCCAATTTTATTTGTGTAATTCCGTAACACAAATATCAAAAATCAAATAAATCTCAATACAAAAATCTCAAATCTCATAAAGAATATTAGAAACTTATTGCAAAATAGATCTAGAACATTGTGTTAATTTGATTTTTAATAATTGTCTACTATAAAAAATATTTATCATTTTACAATTTATTGTTTTTGAATTTGCTTTTTGAGCATTGAAATTTATTTGTAATTTATCATTTGTTATTTGCTATTTCTGCCATTTGTTCAGAATATCATAAATCTGTTCTTTCTGATATTTACGTTAATCTTACTTTTTTAAGATTTACCTAACCTTTTTCATGTTTTGTTGAGTGAAGAAACTTTCCGGAATTTCTTTATCAAATGTCATATTATTTACTTTCAGAATTGTCTGATTACCTTCTTTATCCATCGGGATCATAACCATTTTTGAAGGCAAAACTCTGTTGCCAACATTTTCAACTTCAGATGCTGATTGTGTATTTATCAGATCACCAAATTCATCATAATATTCTGCTTTTAATTGATAATATTCATTTTTGGATATCCAAGAAATTATTTTTCCCCAAACAACCGCCGCTTCTGGCAATGGAATTAATTCAATCTTATAACAATCATACTCGTCAATTTTTTCTTCACCAATTAAAGTGTGTTTGTAATCTTTTATTATTGATGATTCCTTAAGCAAATCATCGTTTGTAAAATCTGAACCCATCCAAGATTGCGACATCATTGAAGGCGGAATTTTAATCATTTTATTAATTGAAGGAACCCAATTCCACATTTCCTTATTTCGCTTCATAAAAACTTGACCTTTTTCACGGGCAGGAGCAGTAATTAAAATCATATAATAGTCAAGACCTTTTGACCAAACTTTCATTGTTACATCTCTTTGCCAATCTGGACGGACAAGTGACATTGTATATTCACCTTGTGAAGTTTTGCCCAGTGCATAATCATTTGCCTTTTTTACTATTTCTTTTGCATCTTGAGAAAACATAGCGGCAGTTGAGATAAGAAGTATAAAAAATAGATTTTTCATTCTGAACCTTATAATTGACTAAACGTTCAGTCAAAAACTAATAAAAAATTTTACGCTTGTCAACTATTTTAAAAATTTTTATGCACTTGACAAATAAAAATCAATAATTTAATTTATGACTAACCATTTATTCAATCAAAAAAAATATGCCGAGAACTGAAGAACAGTTTCATGAAATTAGAGAACGCTCAAAAACTCAGATATTAAATTCATCTTTGAAATTATTTGCTGAAAAGGGTTTTAAAGGTACTTCCATTAGTGATATTGCAAAAGATGCAAAAATATCAAAAGGTTTGATTTATAATTACTTTGAGAGCAAGACAGCAATTGTTGAAGCAATTTATTTGCATTTATTAAACGAAATGCAAAGAATGATGGAACCAATTTACGAATTGAAAGATCCATCAGAAAAATTGCAAAGAATAGTTATGGATACAGTTAAATATACCTCAGAAAATAAAGATTATTGGAAACTCTATTTAAACTTTATGCTTCAGCCATCACCAGTAAAATTTGAGGAAGTTTTAAATCCAAAATTTTTTCAGAAATTCTTTTTAGAATTTGAGGAAATTTTTACAGATGCCGGAGTTAAAGAGCCAAAAAATATGGCATATGAATTTGCCGCCATTTTAGATGGAATGCAAATGCACATTTTATTTATGGATAATTTATATCCGCTGAAAGAAATTCAAAACTATATTTTAAATAAGTATAGCAAAAAAGAGTTGAAAAAGAAAAAATAAATTACTCCAAATTTTCTTACTCTCTTAAATAACTATTTTTCTATTTTTTATCTTTATTTGTATTTATCTTAAACGGAACGTAAGCCGGGCAAAATCCCATTAAACTGGTTGCAATTAATATAACACCAATTATACTTAGCCAAAATGAACTAAAAAAACCAATAACCAATAAAATTGCACCAACAATTAGGCGAATATTTTTATCTTGGCTTCCCATGTTTTTTTCCATTTTTCACTCCATTTAAATTGTTAAAATAAATGTGGCATATTAATTCTAATATATTTTCTTCGATTATACAAGAAAGTAAATTAAAATTGGGTGTAAATTGGATACCGAAGAATTGAATAATACAAAAGAAGAAATATATTCCTCATTTACTTCACTTTTTGGAAATGTTGATAATTTAATTTCTGAAATGAAGTTGAAAAGTTCTGAAGAAATCTTAAATGGAAGCGTTGAAGAAGCTCAGAAATTACTAAGTCAAATTATTCCTTATCAAAAATTTTATGAAAAATTATTAGATGCTAAATCTGCATTTGATAAAATTTCCTCTGTATCAAAAGAAGAAATTGAGCAAGTTAAGGAAAAAATTGAAACATTAAATCAGAAAGAAATTGATAAAAAAGTAAAAGAAAATAATAAAGACTCAGATGTTACTACTCAAGTAAATTATAGAATACCAATTTTGAAAGCACTTATTTATCTTGGCGGAAGTTCAGAAGAAGCAGATGTTACTGAATTTGTTAAGAAGGAAATGAAAAATAAATTGACTGATAAAGACTTAACAGTTCCAAAAGGAGAGGATAAAGAAGTTTGGTTAAGTAATATGTATTTTGAAACTGCTACAATGATTGACGAAGGATTACTAACAAAAGGTTCATCAAATAAAAATTGGGAAATTGCTCAAAAGGGAATTGACTATTTAAGTAAATATGCTAAATAATTTTAACCTATTTAAAGTTTTCAAGCAGCAAATTGCCATTAAGTTTTACAAAATCAAAAGTGATGGTCAATTTTTGATCACCGCTTCTAAAATTCACCTTTAATTCTGCTGCTGGTAAATTATCAACTTTTAAATTAGTAAGACTTTCATATTCATACGAATCGCTTAAATCCAAATAAGCTTTTATTTTTTTTGCCATTCTTTTAACACTCTTGGCTTCATTTGCATCATTTTTATTATATGCACGTTTCTCATTTTTTTCATTATATAATATTTGAGATGCCAAAGCATCAAAGTTTTGATTTTTACTTAAATCAAATATTTTTGTAAGTGAATTCTTAACTTCATCTTCACTTATTTGATTTTGTGCTGAAATTAAAGAAAAAGCTGCTAAAGTGATAAAAAATTGCAAAATCAGAAAATTTTTCATTCTTACCTCAACCTTTTTAAGTCTTACATTTCTATCATAAAATAGTTTCAAATTGCTTACCAATCAAGTATTAAATTACAGTTTTTAGAATACAAAATGTTTAATTTTTTCACCTTTTGCTTCAATTTCGGTCATAGCCTCAATACCAATTTGCAAATGTAAATCGACAAAATTTTGTGTAACTAATAAATCAGATTCTTCAGTTTTTACACCTTCCGGAACCATTGGTAAATCAGAAACTAATAAAAGTGCTCCTCTGGAAATATGATTAGCGTATCCTGCAATAAAAATTGTTGCAGTCTCCATATCAATTCCAATTGTTCCCAAATTATTCAAATAATTTTTAAAATTATTATCCCACTCCCAAACTCTTCTATTTGATGTATAAACCACACCGGTACGATATTCTAAATTATGTTTAACAATTTTTTCAGAAACAAACTTATGAAGTTTAAAAGAAGGAAGAGCCGGAACTTCCGGCGGCATATAATCATTGCTTGTACCTTCACCTCTAATTGCAGCAGTCGGCAAAATAAAATGACCAAGCTCGGTAGTTTGTTTTAGCCCGCCGCATTTGCCTAAGAATAATATTCCTTTTGGATCTTTAGCAATAAGCAAATCCATAATGGTTGCCGCGTTTGCAGATCCCATACCAAAATTTATAATTGATAAACCATGAGAATTTGTTGCGGCCTGCATTGGTCTGCCAGTTCCTTTAATTTCACAATTAAATTGTTCAGCAAATTTTGAAACATAATTATTGAAATTTGTCAATAAAAAATAATCGCCAAATTCATCAATTTTAGTCCCTGTATATCTAGGAAGCCAGTTTTTTGCTATTTCAAGTTTTGTTTTCATTATTAGTTATTTGTTTTGTAAAAAATCTGTTGTTTAAATAAAATGTTAAAAGTGCAAATAAATAACCCACAATGCTGCCGATTACAGCTCCTGAAAAAATATCAAATGGATAGTGAACGCCAACATAAGGTCTCGATAGTGCGATTAATCCGGCAGTTATGAATAAAGTCCATTTTAATTTTGGATATAGTTTATAAAAAAAGAAAGCGACAGCAAAATTATTTAGTGCGTGTGATGATGGATAAGAGAATGATTTTGAACAATTAACAAGTAAGTTCACATCATCTAAAACGTTGCATGGTCTAATTCTTTGAAAATAATTTTTAAGAAGATTGCTTGATAATTGATCAGATGCTGCAATTAATAGAATTAACATTATTCCGGCAATTTTGCCGATTTTTCCGCCTTTAAAAAATAAAATTCCCCATAAAATTGCATAAGCCAAATACCAATTTTTCAAATCCGTTATAAATGGAAAGAATTTATCAAAAAGGGGGTTTGATATTGTGTGATTAATGAAATAGAAAAGCGATAAATCTATTGAATAAAAGAATTCTGCCATAATTTAAATTTTTATTGTGATTTCAATCACAAAATTGTTTTACCACTATTAAAATAGTAATTATATACACGATAATATTACAAAAATATATCGTTATTAAATAATATTTATTAGAATGGGACAAGCGCTGAAAGTTATAAAATTTGAATCCGATGAAAAATCGGAAAATACCAAATCTTTTAAAAAGCGCTATAAATCCAAAATATCCTCGGAATTAGTACCATTAACAATTGCTGCAACTTTTACTGCAATTCTTGGTGTAATCTCATTAATTCTAGAGGTTAAATTTTATTTTCAGTTTAGATATGAAATTTATCTTGCAAGATTAATTCCAACAATTGTTTCTTTTCTAACTTTAATAGTTCTTCAAACAAAGTTTGGCAAAAAACAGAATAAAGTAATAACACATATTTATTTATTGTCCATTTTGTCTTCTTTAAGTTTTGTAGTATATCATCTTCCTTCACTATACATCTATAATATGATTGCTGCTGTACTTTTTATGCTTACCTTATCATTATTTTTGTACTGGGGAACTGTAAACCAAACTATAGCTGCCGGTTACTTTTTACTAATTTTTGGAATTTCTGCTGTTACAAATAACTTACTGTTAGATTCGGGAATGAATCTTTACCTTTTTATAACAACATCTTTCTTAATGTTAGTTATTTCAATAGTTGCTAGTCATTTAAGAGCTACAAATAAAACTTTGAATAAATCTTTTAAATCTGCAAATCACCAAGAAGAAAGTGAAGATTCGAATTTATATAAAGATTTCTTCGAAGAATCTGTGACTCCATTTTTTCTAATAAATTTGCATGGTGAACTTCAGAATTGCAATTCTGCGTTCAAAGAAATTATAGAAGTTCAAAATGACGCTGATCTGAACGAGTTTAACTTTTTTAATGATTTCTTAAAAAATGATAATGTGAAAAATCATATAGTTAAGAAAATTGAAAGTAAAGGCAAGGTTGAAAACTATAGAATTAAAGTAGCTAAAAAAGATAAAGTCGATGTTTATCTAATGGATTGCAGAGGAAAGTCAATTGATGAAGAAATTCATTTAGAAGGATCATTTAGAGAGATAACAGCACAATATCTTAAGGATAAAGCAATAATTTCTGAACTTGAAACTCTTAAGCAGAGTAAAAAGCAAAATAATAATGTTATCCCAAGTATATCAAATGAGAGTAATAAAAAATCTAATGTAATTTCTAAAATGGGTCACGAACTTAGAACTCCTATGAACTCTGTTTTAGGATTCTTAACATTAATAGAAAACGGACTCTTTGAAAATGAAGATGAATTAAAGGAATTTTCACACAGTGCTAAATTGTCGGCAGAATCATTGCTAGGACTAATAAATGACGTTGTTGAAATATCTAAAATTCAAGAAGGATTAGTTGATATTGTAAATACAGAATTCAATATTAGAGATGAAATAGAAAAATTGACTTCTTCATTATCTCCGCATACTGAACTTAAAGGACTTAATTTAACTTATGATATTGAAGAGAATATTCCGGAAAGAATAATTGCTGATCAAGGTAAGTATTTACAGATACTTACTAACTTGTTAAGAAATGCAATAAATTTGACAGAAACCGGTAGCGTAAAATTATCAATCAGAAAAAAATATATTTCACCGGGTAAGGAAAAAATAATTACTTCCGTTGAAGATACTAGTGAAGGAATTTCTAATTCTGAGCTGGAAAAAATTCTTAGTGATAATAATTATATTAAAGATAAGGACTCAAGAATAACTTCCGGTGTTCTTCATATTATGATCTGTAAAGAACTTCTCTCATTACTTGATGGAAATCTTTCAGCGTCATCTGAAATTGGAATGGGTACAAAATTTACATTTACTATTGATTTAGAAAGTGGAAAAGTTGAAGAAGACGAAGTTACAGATGATGGAATTATAAAGAGGGTAAATTATAAAGTAAAACCAAAACTACTGTTAGTTGAAGATAATCCAATAAGCAGAAAAGTTGAACAGAAATTATTGCAGGAAGCCGGTTATGATGTCGATTGTGTTGATAATGCAACAACGGCAATTGAGAATATTAAAAAAGGAACTTATGATTTAGTTTTAATGGATATTGAACTTAAAGATATGAATGGTTTAGAAGCAACAAAAATAGTTAGACAATTATCCGATGGTAATGGCGAAATTCCCATAATAGCAGTAACAGCTCACTCAAGCATGAAAGACAGAGAAAAATGTCTTTTAGCTGGAATGAATGATTACATTTCCAAACCAATAAATATAAACTTCCTAAAAATGACAATTGATCAGTGGCTGAATGCTGCAAAGGTTAATTAAATAAAAATCACATAATTATTCATATTGGCAAACCATTAAAAATAACTTGCATTAAAAACCATATTATTAAAAAAATAATATTAATAATTTGAATTATAATTATATGTAATTTACATAATTTTTGTTCTTTAAATTATTTTGTAATAATTTGCCGCACATAAATTTAAGGAAAGAATAAGAAGTAGTTTTGTTGTTCTCGAAAGCCCTTTTTAATAAAAGGATAATAGAATACTAATATTTATATTAAAAAATTATTTAATAGTTATAAATTAAATATTATACATATAAAATTAAAATAAATGAAAATGATGATTATAAGAAAAATCAAAATTACATTAACAATATTCTCACTGTTTATTTTAACTGCTTGTAATGAAAGTATTAATGAACCAAAATATATGGGAACTACTTCACATTTCTTATTACCAGCAAAAATTGGTAATAATTGGGAATATACCAGATATACCCCAGACCTTGGGAGTTCAGACTCAGCATTAGTTTATAAAAACTTCAATTCTTTTGGTTTGTTACTCAACTCAGATGTGACTCAACAAAGTATTAGATGGGAAATTATAGATAGTATTGATATTAAATTAAATCATATTATTTACCCTTCCTATGTGTTTGATTTTTATTCATTCGATCAAAGTAAGTATGTCAATTATAATAAGCCATACTGGTTTGGGGAAGATGGTATTTATCATATGGGAATATTTGAAAAAGGTGGCGATACCCTTTTTAGTAAAGGATTATATATTCCTTCCAATATTACTTTGAATAGTTCTTGGAATGGAAGTTCATTAATAAGATATAATGGAATATTTACTTCTAAGAATGTTGAGGAAAGAAAATGTATCTCGAAAAATGAAATAATTGAAACACCAATTGGTAAGTACAATTGCTACGTTATTTATACAAGAGAAAATGAAGCTGATGATTATACACTTTATATTGACTCTTATGAGTATTTTGCTCCCAACATAGGTTTAGTATGTAAGGTTGTAATTGACATTGTTCCTGATTATGAAATTTTGCCTAATTACAGAGGTTGGTGGAGAATAAGATATGTGTATATGATAAATAATTATATAGTCAATTAAGGAGTTAAAATGAGAAAAATTATTAACGATAAATAAAATAGTAGAGACGTAAAATTTTACGTCTCTACATTTAAAATAATTTACATTTCTTCCAAAGATTTTTTAATTATTCCAACAGCTTCTAAAATTTGTTCTTCAGTAATTACAAGAGGCGGTGCAAAACGAATAATATGTTGGTGGGTTGGCTTTGCAAGTAAACCGTTTTCTTTCATCTTAACACAAACATCCCATGCTTGTTTACCATTAGTAGGCTTAATTACAATAGCATTTAGTAAACCTTTACCACGAATTAATTCAATCATTGGTGAATTAATTTTAGCTAATTCGTTTCTAAAAAGCATACCTAACTTTTCGGCGCGTTCAGCTAATTTTTCTTCCTTTACAACTTCAAGAGCTGAAACTGCAACTTTACATGCTAACGGATTTCCGCCAAAAGTTGAACCATGTTCACCAGGCTTAATTACCAGCATAATATCATCATCTGCTAAAACTGCTGAAACCGGCAATACGCCGCCAGATAATGCCTTACCAAGAATTAAAATATCGGGTCTTACATTTTCATGTTCGCAAGCTAATAATTTACCAGTTCTTGCAATTCCGGTTTGAACCTCATCTGCAATAAAAAGTACATTTTTAGCTTTACATAAATCGTAAGCTTTTTTCAAGTAACCGTCATCAGGTACAAAAACTCCGGCTTCACCTTGAATTGGTTCAACTAAAAATCCAGCAACATTCGGATCTTCCAAAGCTTTTTCTAATGCTTCTAAATTATTGTAGGGAATAACTTCAAATCCTGGTGTGTAAGGTCCAAATCCCTTATAAGAATCCGGATCAGTTGACATTGAAATTATTGTAATTGTTCTTCCATGAAAATTACCCTCGCAAACAATTATTTTTGCTTCATTTTCCGGAATTCCTTTTTTATCATAAGCCCAACGGCGGCATAATTTTAATGCTGTTTCATCAGCTTCTGCACCTGAATTCATTGGTAAAACTTTATCATATCCAAAATATTCTGTTATATATTTTTCATAAGGTCCCAAAGCATCATTATAAAATGCGCGCGAAGTAAGTGTTAAAGTTTTTGCCTGTTCAACTAAAGTATTAATTATTTTTGGGTGACAGTGACCTTGATTAACTGCTGAGTATGCTGAAAGAAAATCAAAATATTTTTCTCCTTCTACATCCCAAACGAATACACCTTCACCTTTTGATAGAACAACTGGAAGCGGATGATAATTATGAGCACCGTATTTATCTTCCAATTCAATAAAATCTTTTGAAACCATAAAATCTCCATAAATAAAATTTTCAATGACTAAAATCTATCAAATTTTAATGAGATATTGTGTGATTTGTTAGTTAATTATAAAATTCTTTTATTCTTAGATGTATTATATTTATGTTTAATTTTCAATAAAACTTAAAGATAAAAATGAAAATTTCTACCAATTCATTTTCAGTTTCAACAAAAGGATTTACAGATATTATTGATATTACCAATCAAGTTCAAAATGAAGTAAACTCTAGTGAAATTAGTGAAGGAAATGTTTTAGTTTTTGTTCCGGGGGCTACAGCAGGAATTACAACAATTGAATTTGAACCGGGTTTATTAAAAGATTATCCTGAATTTATGGAAAAATTGGTTCCTTCAAATAAAAACTATCATCATGATATGACTTGGCATGATGGAAACGGTTTTTCACATTTAAGAGCTTCACTGCAAGGCGCATCTTTTCAAGTTCCATTCAAAGATAAGAATTTATTATTGGGTACTTGGCAGCAAATAATTTTAGTTGATTTTGATAATAGAAGCAGAAATAGAAAGGTTATTGTTCAAATTATGGGAATTTAATGAAAAATAAAACAATTACAGTATTTGGCAGCTCAATGCCAAAAAATGGTGAACCGGAATATGAAGAAGCATATTTGCTTGGAAAAATGTTAGCAAAAAATGGCTATAATGTATGTTCCGGAGGATCATTAGGAATAATGGATGCAGTTTCTAAAGGAGCAGTTGAAGAAGATAAAGAAGCAATTGGTGTTACAGTTGCATTATTTAATTCACCGTCAAGTAGGCATTTAACTCGCGAAATAAAATGTGATACATTATTTCAGAGATTAGATAATTTAATATCGCATGGAGATGGATTTATTATTTTACCTGGCGGAACCGGGACTCTTTTAGAAGTTTCACTTATTTGGGAATTGTTTAATAAAGAAGTGCTGGCAGAAAAACCAGTAGCAACGTTAGGAAGTATGTGGAGAAGAATACTTTCTCCAATGGAAGAAAGAGTTAAGTATGAAAAAAGAAAAAATGACTTAATTCAGTTTTTTGATGATTCGAAATCAATTGTTGAATATTTAAATGTAAAATTAAATAATAGAGTGTAGAATGAATAAAATTGTATTTTCACAGCAAGTTTATACTTACCAAATTGATTATGTTGGTCACATGAGCAATATAGTTTACATTGAATGGATGGAAATTGGCCGAACAAAACTTCTAGAATATATTGGTTTGCCATTAAACAAATTAGAAGAATTGGGAATCGCACCCGTACTTGTAAACACAGAAATCACTTATAAAAAACCGCTATACATTTATGATGAAGCAAAAATTGAAATTTGGGTATCCAAATTAAATAATGCATCTGCAATTATGAGTTTTAATTTTTACAACAGTAAAGGTGAGCTTGCGTCAGTCGGTACTCAAAAAGGATTGTTTGTACACCGGGAAACCATGAAGCCTTACAGATTAAAACCGGAAGAAAGAGCTGCATTTGAAAAAGCTTACATTGAAGAATAAATCCTCCGAAGAAAATATTTCTCCGGAGGTTATTTGGTTAATTTCCTTTTACTTCCGGAGCTTCTAGTTTTTTACTTGCAGATAATTTTGTGTATTCATTAATTAACCGATCAACCGTTGGATCATTTGGTGCAATTGTTTTAAGTTTTTGTAAGATCCCCAAAAATTTATCATATTCTTTTAAATTATCATATACTTGTTTTAGCACAAAATAAGGATTAAAATTACCGCTAAAATCATTTGGATCCATTTCCAGTTCACGTAATGCTTCAGCTTCAATATCTTTTGCCAGTTTTCGGTAAGTATCAATTTGACCGGCTTCAAAATACCTGTTAGCAACATCGTTAAGCAATCTATAATCCATAGGGTGTAAATGTCTTGGAATTTGTTCTTCCATTTTATCCAATACTTGAACTGCTTTATCAATATCTTTTGTAACGTATAAATAATAATAGGATAACCTGATAAAGGAATTTCTATAATTTAGAGTTAATCTTTCATGATTATCATCCATAAAAATTGTTGAATCGCTGAGACCTCTGAATTTAAAACCGGGAGCATAATCCTTGCTGAAACCTTCAGGTTCTTCCATCAATTGTTTCCACATAACATCTGCATCAACAGCATTAAAGAAATCTCTGGTCTTTTTAGGAATAACTCTAAAAGCTAAACCTTCCATTTGTAAATAATCATCTAATCCAATTTTGCTGTTATCCGGAGTTGTTACAGCAAAGTAAATTGGTCTGTCATTTATATTGGATCTTACAATATCCATTGCAACAATATCTTGAGCTCTAACAGCTTTGATATTTCCAAAGTTTACTGTTGGTTCCATATTCCAAGACATTTGACCCGTATTTATAGTAGCTGTATCAGTAATTCCTAATTCAGCATAAGTTTCAGGCTCAATATTTACATTTATCTTTCTTGTCTGCCATTGACTTGGAGCAATTCTATCAATTTGTTCATCTGATAAACTCATTTTAATTTTTGCTGCTCCGTGCGGCTCAGTATTTTTTAATTGTTTTATATACCAATCAGTGTTTAGCAAACTTAAGTTTGCAATTCTAACATCTCTTCTTACACCCTCAACGTCCTGTAAATACCAAAGTGGAAAAGTATCATTATCACCATTTGTAAATATTACTGCATTGGGAGCTGCACTTTGCAAAATGTTATATGAATAATCCCAAGGCACAAAATTTCTTGATCTATCATTTTGAAAATAATTTGCTCTTAACATATTTATTGGAATAAGGACAATTAATACCGCAATTAATCCTATGTAAGCCGGTTTATGCAGACTTGCACTTTTAATGGAAGTTTTAATCATATCCAAAATTCCTCTAATACCTAAAGCTACCCAAATTGAGAAAACAAAGAACGCGCCGACATAAAAATAATCTCTTTCCCTTGGCTGAGGCTGTTGCTGATTTTGGTAAAATGCCGTTAAATATCCTAAGAAAATAAACATTATTAAAAAGACTGTTGCCATTTTCCAATCTTTCTGATAATGATAAAAAAGTCCGAATAAGGCAATAATAAATGGAACTGCAAATAGTTGAGAAAGATCAACTCCTGAATCTTGAATAGTTGATTCCCTGCCAACATAATTCCATAATAAATATCTGTTAAACATATGGTTCATTTGATATCTCCAGAAGAAATCTAAATCACTGGAATATCTTGAATAAACTTCAGTTTGATGCGGCTCAGCTGTAAATCTTCTCTTAAATATTGGTTGATCGCCATATTGCTCTCTATTCATATACTTAACAAATTCCGGAAATGTTTTAGGACTGTTAAGGTTAATAGGAGTATCTTGATTTGATCTAATTATTATCATTGCATAAGATGAAAATCCAACTATTGCGAACAGGATACTTTTAACTATTAAATGTAAAGTTTGCTTGTTTTGCTTATTTGACCAATATATTAGATATCCTAAAACTCCAATTAATACGAACAGTACAAAAACACTTTGTGTAATATCATTTCCACCTAATAACGCAACAAGTTTAATAATATATTTTACAATTCCGGGGTAAGTAGCAAATAATGCAATTCCACCAATAATTATTGGTATGTAAAATGAATTTCTATGAAATAATTTTTTATAAAATATTCCCATATAAACTACACTTGCAAAAAGAGAAATCATTAAAAATTTTGAATCGAATGCTTTTTGTTCTTCTGGGGAGGGCGGATTTGTTTGTGCTGATGCCCATAGTGCAGCCGCAATTGCAAGAATTACTGCAACATGACCAAGAAAAATATATGCTGTTTTTTTGAAGTGCTCTTCATCTAGCATATATTTTCTAGCATAAATCACTAATACGATCGGAACCATTGCGAGAACAGACATTAAATGAACACCAGTTGAAAGTCCTACTAAATAAGCTATTAATAATAAATATTTTTCATTGTCTTCATTATCAGCTTTTTCATTCCAAACAACCATTAACCAAGTTACAAATGCAATAAAAAAGTTAGCTAATGCATAAACTTCAGCTTCCATTGCATTAAACCAAAAAGTATCACTAAATGCTAAAGATAAAGCACCAATTGCTGCGGCAAAATAAGTTCCTAATGATTCAATTAAACTTGGTTCTTCAGATTTTTTAAAATTTTCAATTATTTTAATTGCAACCAAATAAAGAAATAATACAGTAAACGCACTTGATACAACTGAGATAGTATTAACTCTAAATGCTAAATTATCGGCAAAGGGAATCATTGAAAAAAATCTGCCCAAGATTAGAAAGAAAGGAGTTCCCGGTGGATGAGGAACCTGAAGTAAATTTGATGATGCAATAAATTCACCACAATCCCAAAAAGAAACAGAAGGTTGTACAGTTGCAAAATATACAACGCTCGTTATCATAAAAACAAAAAATCCAATTACTTTTCGTAATGTATCAGTATTCATTAATTCCTCTGAATATTATTTTTTCTTAAAAAGTTCGTTTATATCAATTTTTTCTCTATTTGTATAATATTTTGTATAAAGATCTTTCAATTTATTGAATGAAATATTATCAAGATCTTCATCATCTTTATGCCGTTTAAACAACATTTTATATTCTTTTAATTCATCAGATGTGAACTTTCTTTCATATCTTTTTAATGTTTCAAAATACCGTTTTTGTTCTGTTTGTCTCATATTTAAAAGCTGTAAATTTTACAAACTTATAAGATATAAATAATATTATTGGCATTCAGGCTAAATTTTTTCTTTTAATTCCGGATACCATTCACCAATTTTTTCTAAAAAGTGATCAGCAGAATTATTCCATGAAAAATTCTTTGACCATACAAAAGCATTATTACTTAATCTGCTTAATTCATCTTTATTTTTAATAATTTTCTCAATTTTTTGTGCAAGTGATTTTGAATTACCTAATGGCACCAAATATCCTGTCTCACCATTTTTAATGGAATCTCTCAGGCCGGGAACGTCAGAACCAATTGCCGGGGTTTTCATTGCATTTGCTTCAATAACAGTAATTCCCCAACCTTCTTTTTCAGCCATTGTAACAAATAACCAAGATTTTCCTAAAATTTCTGCTTTTTTCTCTTCCGATAGATAACCAATAAATTCAATGTTTTTATCCAAATTTAGATCAGAAACTTTCTTTTTAAGGTTTTCCAAATTGTCGCCTTTTCCGCCAATTAAAAATTTTAGATCCGGAATTGTTTGAACCAAAATTGAAACTGCATCAATTATCTGATCAATATTTTTATACTTTTTAATTCTTCCAACATATGAGATCAGTGGAGTATCAGATTTTTCAACTTTAATGCTGTTAAATAAATCTTGATCTATTGCATTATATAATATTCCGGTTTTTGATTCATCAAAACCTAATTTTACCAATTCAGATTTAGTGCTGTTAGAGACGGTAAATATTGGAGTTTCATTATAATATTTTGGAATTTGCTTTTCTTTTCTAGCAACATAATAAGCAATTGGGAAGGGAACTTCTTTATAAAGTGAATTTCCATGAATGTGGTGCAAAATTCCAATAATTGGCTTGTCAATATATTTTGGTGTGTTTAATGGAATTTTAGAAATATCATCCACAACTAAATCAAAATTTTGAATTTTAAGTTGAGATAAATAAAATTTTTTAAATTGCTGATCAAATAAATATTTATTGCCAATTCTAATTATATCAATTCCATCAATATTTTCAGTTTCTGGTGCGCCATCAAATTTATGAGAAGTTAATGTTACTGAATGACCTTTTGCTACAATTCTTTTAAATATTTCTTGGAAATGAATCTCAGCTCCACCCATTTCCGGATTTTTAATACATCTCCAATTTATAGCTAAAATATTCAATACGTTAATTTGTTTTATTAGATTTAATTTGTACTTTGAAAACAATTAGAAATAAAGAATACGTAATTATACAAAACTTTTAACCTATTGTTTCGTTTGAATTTACAAGATGACAAAGCTACCTGAAGATAAAAAATTTATAGATTTTTCTGATTATGCGAGACCATTTGCAGTAAAATTAGTAGAATTCCTGCTTCCAACAAAAATTGGAGCCTACTCCATTACTTTTTCATTTTTGGTGATTGGATTATTAGCTTCTTATTTAATTTTTGTACGCCAATTTATGATCTATGCAGCAATTTTAATATTGGTAAAAAGTTTACTAGATGCTGCTGATGGAGAAATTGCCAGACAAAGAAATCAGCTTTCAATGGTTGGAAGATATTTAGATTCAATTTTTGATTTTATTGTGAATGTTGCACTTATTTTAAGCATCGCTCATGGTCTCGATTCAAATTTAATAATAGTTTCTTCAACAATTATATTATTTCATTTACAAGGTAGTATATTTAATTATTATTATTTGATAAAAAGATATCAGGTAAATGGAGATCAAACCAGCAGAATTTTTGAAAGAGATGAGCCACTTCCTTATGAAAGAGATAATCCAAAAGTCTTAAAAATTTTGCACAAACTATACTTGATTATTTATGCTTGGCAGGATTATATAATTTTTAAACTTGATAAAAAAGCTATTGAAACCAAAGAATTGCCCGGATGGTTTTTAAGTCTGGTTTCACTTTTAGGTTTGGGATTTCAACTGTTAATAATTTCTGTTTTTATATTTCTTAATATTTACGAAAATACACTTTTTTGGTTTTTAATTCCTCATACAATTTTGGCAATATTAATAATTTTGATAAGGAAAATTTTTGTTAGATAAATAGGTGATATCAAATGTCATCGTATGTTTAAGGAGCGAGAAAAAGATTATATTTTAGGGTTGAAAAGGAGTAAAACGGGATTATGATGGTAAAGACCGACGTGTCATTTAGTCAAAAAGACTAGCGGGAATGCATGGTCACATCATAAGCTAACTTTTTATACTGAACAGTTTATTAGGCTTTAGAAGCTTGTATCAAGACTGCGATGCTAGTAAAAAGTTATTATCCTGTTCTTACAAAAAGGATATCCTAAAAATAATAATGGAGTCAGAGTAATGAAAGAAAAAGGAAGTTATTGTCATTGGTTGTGATATATCAAAAGATAAAATTGATACAGCAGCAATAAGCAAAGAAAAACAACCACTTACTTTCAGAAAAGAGTATTCCAATAATATTAAAGGATATAAAAATATATAAAAATATAATCAAACAGTACAGTTCATTAAGTAACAACCTTCATTTTGTAATGGAATCAACCGGAATTATCACATTAAGTTTATTTCTTACTTGGAAAGTAAGTCAGTTAAATTTAGTGTAATAAATCCACTTACGAAAAAACGTTACTCCCAGATGAAGATGTTAAGGCTTAAAACCGACAAAGTAGATGCAAGAACAATAGCTTATTATGGGGTAGAACAAAATCCAAGTCAGTATAAGCCATTAAGTAATGCACAGAAAGAAATTAAGTCATTAAGAACAGTACTGAGCAATCTCACTAAACAAAGAACGATGAATAAAATTTATTACACTCTCAAGGATTATTAGATCAAGGTAATAAAGAAACATTAAAATCCATAAGAGCAGTGATAAAATCATTAAATAATCAGATGAATCATTTAGAAGAACAAATAACAAAATTGATTAAGGACAATTATAGTTCTACCTATGCTAGCATAATATCCATTAATGGAATAGGTAATAAAACAGCAAGCGGAATAATAGCATACTTAGGAGATTTGAGTAATTTTGATAATTATAAACAAATAGCTTCTTACGTTGGCATAACTCCTCGATAAAAGAATCTGGGAGATCACTGAAGAAGACTTCTGGTATAACTAAGCAAGGTAACTCCACTTTAAGAACATTACTTTACTTGTCTGCTTTAAGTGCATCTAAGTATAATCATGCTTGTAAAGAACTATCTCAAAGATTATTAACTAAAGGCAAAAAGAAGAAAACTGCTTTAATTGCTGTGGCTAATAAACTTATCAAACAATTATTTGTTATTGTTAAATCTAATTCTATATTTATAAATAATTATAATCTAAATCTTGTTTCTTAACACAGTTCATTCCCGAATGCCTTTATCGGGGATCTATTAGTAATATCCTAATTGATTTTCCGGATTCCCAATAATTCTTGCAGATGAAGTATAAATCATACTTCGACTTCGATCAGTATGAATTCGAGGATGAAAAAAAAATTAAATTTTTTTTGCCTTCAATGAATATACCATAGGAATCAAATTTGGAAAATCCTTAAAAACAAATTTCCCTTTTTTTGATTCTATGAGATTTGAAAAACAATTATAAGGTGAATAAGGAAATTCTTTGAGCGACTCAATTTTTAGTCCATGAGAAATTAAAGAATTTATTACATCAGAAAGCGAATGATTCCAGCCATACTCAACTAGTTTCACGTCAGAATTTCTATCCGCATAAGTTCCTTTAATTACTTCCTTAATTGGGGCACTAGTATGAAAGTAAGAATATTTAATTTCTTTAAAATTATTGGAAAACATCCAAATGTAAGGATGGAATTCAGCAATAATAAATTTTCCGTTTCGTTTTAAAAAATACGAAACAATTTCCGCCCAATTGTTTATGTCTGGTAGCCATCCAATTGTTCCGTAAGACGTAAAAACGATATCAAATTTTCTATTTAGTGATTTCTTCAAATCATAAATATTGCTGCAAATAAAATCAGCTTTTATATTTACTATATTACTTAATTCTTTGGCTTTCTCAATTGCGTTTTCAGAAAAATCAATACCTGTTACTTTTGCACCAAGATTAGCAAGTGAAATTGTGTCTTGTCCAAAATGACATTGCAGATGTAGAATGCTTTTATTTTTAATATTACCTAATTCTTCAAGCTCAATAGAGTTTAATGAATTTTTTGTTTTAATAAATTTCTTGTTATCATAAAACTCAGACTCAAAATGAATATTAACTCTTTCATTCCATAACTTCTTATTTGCATCAAAATATTTATCAATCTTTTTCATACTTATTTTTTTTACTGCCGTGGTACATTTGATAATTATAGAATCGGCTTTCTAAAGGTCCATTATAAAGATGCAGTCTTCTTGAAGTTCTTAGTCCAATACTTTTTAATGCTTCGGCATTAGCACTTAAAATCCAAACATCAAATCCGGTAAAATTCTTTTTAAGAGTATCGCCAAATTCTTTATAGAATGTTTTAATATCATCCAGTTTTATTCTTTCATCATAAGGTGGATTTGTAATCAAAATTCCGGAACTTAGGTTGTGCTCAAAATTTTTAAAATCATTTACGCTAAATTTTATTTTATTGTAAATGTCGCATGTAATAGCATTACTTTTTGCAATATCTATCATTTTACTGCTTAAATCATTAGCGTGAATTTCATATTCAAAATTAATTTGCTCATTTATCAATTTGGCTTTTACGTTTTGAAATAAATTTTGATCAAAATCTTTCCAATTCATAAATCCAAAATGTTTACGATTTATATTTGGAGCAATATTGTTTGCAAGCAAAGCCGCTTCAATAGCTAGAGTTCCTGATCCGCACATCGGATCAACAAAATTTGAATTTTTATCCCATTCAGATAATAAGATCATTCCGGCAGCAAGTACTTCATTCAATGGAGCTTCTCCGCCTTTAACTCTGTAACCTCTTTTATGTAATGAATCACCCGAGCTATCTAATAATAATGAACATTTATTTTGTTCAATGTGTACGTTTAATCTTATTTTAGGATTTTTAATATCAATATTGGGTCTTTTCCCTTTAACTTCTCTAATTCTATCAACAATAGAATCTTTAACTTTAAGTGCGGCATATTTTGAATGAGTAAAAAATTCTGAATTTACAACTCCGTCAACTGCAAATGTGTCATCAATTTGAATTAGTTCTTCCCAATTATATTCTTTTACTTTTTTATAAAGCTGATCAGGATTTTGTGCTTTGAACGAATAAAATGGCTTCAAAATACGAAGTGAAGTTCTTAATGCTAAATTGGCTTTATATAATCCGGTTTTATCCGTTGTAAATTCAACTGCTCTTTTGAATTTTTTTGTATTAGAGATACCCAAATTATTGAGTTCTTTTTCTAAAACTTCTTCTAAACCAAAAGCAGTTTTAGCAATATATTTTTGATCATTTTTATTATTCATATAGGTAAATATAACTTAAGCTAAACAATTAATTTTATTTAAAAATCAAAAAGCCCTCATAAAAATCATTCGATTTAAATGAAGGCTTTGTAACCTCCTCTCACCTTGCGATGAGTAAAATTTTTAGAAGGAAGTGGAGTAACTTCCAGATGATTCACAATCTTTAATTTTTTTTCGGTTTTAAGATAAACCCTTTTATTAAGATGTTAAGTTCCTCATCCATTCCAAACGTAAAAAGAATATTTATGAATATCAACTAATTTTATTTTCCTTGATTCATGATCAATTCCAAATCATTCTTTGATACAGTTAAAAGTTCTGATTTTATAAGTCTAGGTGTTAAAGTAACCCAATTTTTATTTTTCTTAAATACTTCTTTAAATAATGGAAGTGACTCATTTACTTTTCCAATATTTGCTAAAGTTACAGCATGCCAATATTTCATTTCTTCATTATCAGGGAACATTGTTTCAGCAGTAGAATATTCTTTCATTGCTAAATCCATATCATTATGTTCAATTGCCAAATCACCTTTGTTCATATGATCATAAGCTTGATGAACTTTTAAAATTCTTCTTAACTCTTTTAAAGGTTCAGGATTATCATCAACTCTAATATCGACTTTTCTATCAAGCCAAACCTGATTGGTAGATTTTGGTTTTACTACAAGCAGAGCGGCTGATTGTTTTCCTCGGATATCTCCGCCGGTTTTTTCTGCTGCTTCCAATGTTAGCATTAATCTTTCTTCCAATGGTCCTGAAGAATTTTCAAATGCTTCCGACATTGCTTTCCATACTTTGTCGTTTAACATCATGTTAGCCTGAACTGAATAATCTTTGCCAACAATGTGGCCAGCGTCATCAATGCATTTTTTACCGGTATGTGCGGCAATGTTTCCATGCGAATCTAAAATTGCTAGCTGTCTAACTTCTCTGCCTTCATCGGCTTCAATCATAAGTTTAAGCACCTGATCTGCTTTTAGTCCTTGTTTAAGAAGTGCTAAACCTCTTGGTCCAAATGAAGGATTGACAAATGACTGTGTGGCAATTACGCCAATTCCAGCTTCACCCCAAGAAACAATTGTTCCAACAGAATACCAATGTGATTGAACAGCAACACCCATTTCTCCTGTTAAAGTATCAATTGCAACTATTGAATAAGTGTTTGCCAACGGTTCGTTGTTCAAAGTTTTTTGTGCAAAATAAATTGAAGATAACAAAAACAAAAACGTTAAGATTTTTTTCATATTACACCTTTATGTTTCGTTTAGTATTAAACTTATTATTGTATCTCCTTTGTTAATTTTTGGTGAATTATCTTCAGAAAATATTTCAATTTTATTTTCACTGCTTAATTTAAATAGAGGATGAAAAATTTCATGTGAATATTTTTCCCGGAGTTTTATATAAGTAAATTCTTCAGAGACCTTTGTTGATTTTACAATTAAAGTTGTTTCATTATTTTGAATATCATTGTAGGTTAACTTTTGTGATGAAAATAAAGTTCCTCGCAATTCTTTTGGAACATCCTGATTGTGTTTTGGAGCGGTATAAATTTGGTAAACGTTTGAGCTATCAAATATTTTTGAAAAGTAAATAGAGGCTAATGAATTAATTCCTTTGTTTGGAGTTAATGCTAAAAATTTTCCAATTCCGCTTAAATCCATTGTTTCGTGTGTCTTTTCTGCAACAACGCTGCCAAAACAAGTATTGTAACCTGATTGCCTTGCATTTGTCACCTTTTCCCAGTTGTTATCTACTAAAAGAACTTTTATTTTATGTTTAGATAATGCATTATAAATTTCCAGACTAAGTTTATTAATTCCGGCTATAAGTATTCCTTGAGGATTTGAATCTGACAGTTTAAGAATTTTTGCCAGCGGAATTGCACTTAGTCCATATATTAATATTGTAATAATAATTACTAAAAAAATTATTGGAACTAAAATTCTTGCTTCTTCATAACCATGCTCAAGTAATTCCAATGAAAAAACAGAAGTAACTGCAGCCGCTACAATTCCACGTGGCGCCATCCATGAAAGATAAATTTTCTCCTTCCAATCTAAATTTGATCCAATGGATGATAAAAATATAGCAGCCGGACGAATTAATAAAATAAGTGATAGAACAAATAATATTTCACCAGTTCCAATTAACTCTAAATCTGAAAATTGTAATCTTGCAGCTAAAATTATGAATAATGCAGAAAGTAAAAGAACTCCAATATTTTCTTTAAATTCAATTATATGATCAACAACAACCTGCTTTTGGTTAGCTAATATTATTCCCATTATTGTTACCGCAAAAAGTCCGCTTTCAGTTTGTATTGTATTTGATGAAACGAATACCAAAACTATTGTTGCTAAAGAAACCGGACTTTGAAGATAATCTGGAATGTAATCTTTCTTAAACATATAAACTAAAATATATGCCCCAACTATTCCTATAATACTGCTAAGTAACAGAGTTTTAATAATTATTAAAATGACTGTAAAAGTTGCTTCTTTTACGCCGGAGGAAATTATAATGTCAAAAACCAAAAGTGCAAGCATGGCACCAATTGGATCATTTACAATGCCTTCCCATTTTAGAATAGAATTTATTTTCCCTTTTGGTTTAACAAGTCGTAATAATGGAATTATTACGGTTGGACCGGTCACTACTAAAATAGCACCGAGCAGAAGTGAAACACCTATTGAAAGCTTAAGGAAATAAACTGATGCTAAAGTAGTAAGCAGCCATGTGATAATAGTCCCGATTGTAATTAAAATTCTTACAACGGATAGTACCGGCTTGAGTTCCGAAATCTTTAAACTGAGACCGCCCTCAAATAGTATTATTGCAACAGATATTGAGACAAAAGGAAATAGGAGTTCACCAAAAAATTCATCTGGATTTAATAAACCGGTAACTGGTCCGGCAATAAAACCCAAAACAAGCAATAGCAAAATAGAAGGTAATCTGAGTATCCAAGAAAACCATTGAGCAAATATTCCAAATACAATAATTGCCGCCAATCCAATAAGAACATTTTCACCCATTAATAAAACATCCTTTACAAATTTTTTCTATTTATTGGCATAGTCATACATCTGCATCCGCCGCCGCCTCTTGCAAGTTCTGCCCCGTCTATTGTGATTACATATTTTTTATAATCATTATGTTTAATTTTATTGCTAATTATATCTTTCGCTTTTATAACTTCAAATCCTTTTTTATTAATTGCTTCAATTGTATATTCATTTCTTCCATAACCAATAATTTTCCCAGGACCAACAGCAAAAAAGTTTGCTCCGCTATGCCATTGTTCTCTTTCTTGAATCCAATGATCACTTTCACCGCCGCAATATATTGGCTCTAGATCCATACCTAATTTTGATAATGACTGAATTAAATTATCTTCTTCATTTATACTTTTCACTTTCCCATTATCAATTGAAATATGAATTGATTCATAAGCATGATTGTTCAATATAACTTCGGGATAAATCAAACATTTGTTTTTATCAAGCAAAGTAAAAACCATATCTAAATGAATAAATGATTCCGGTTGCCTTGGCAAGACTTGAGCAATAATATTCATTTTTCTTTTTGATTGTTTAAAGTGCTCGATCAAATAATCAATACCTTGTGCCGTAGTTCTTGCACCAACTCCAACTAGTAAAATATCTTCGCGTGCAACTAAAAGATCGCCTCCTTCAATTGTAATTTTTTTTGCTAAATAATTTGATTTTGGATTTAATGTTTCTGTATCAAATATTTTTTTGCAATTAAAAATCGCTTCCATAATTATGGCTTCTCGCTCTCTAACCTGATTTGCAAGTTTTCCAATTAGAACATTATTATTAATAGACATTGAAGCATCACGAGTGAAAAAGAAATTATGTAAAGGCTGAAGCTCATATCGTTCATCGCTTAAATATTTTGTTAAGTTGAATTCCTTTACCAAAACACCTTCAATTAATTGTCTTGCCAATTCTGCTGGAGGTTGATCAAGCAAATAATCAATTATTTCAGGTACATTTTCTTCATTGCAAATTTTAGTTATTAATTCAATTTTAGAATCTTTATCTGAAACAACAGTTTTTAATAAATCCGTCACCTCAAAAACATTTGTTAATTTTTTCAGCACTTTTTTAAATTGGGAATATTCTCTTGCTGCAACTGATAGGTTCAAAATGTCACTGTATAAAGCACGCTCAGCATTTTGAGGAGTCATATTTTCAACTTCGTGACCTGGTGTATGGATTATAACACTTTCAAGATTTCCAATTTCTGAGTTTATATTTATTCTCATATTGATTTTTCCCAATTAAGAAATTTTAGGTACGACCCAAATATTATCTTTTTGTTCAAGTTTTACATCATCTAAATAGACAGCTCTTCCAACTCCGCCTGATCTAAAATCCGTAACAATATCAACGTGTTGAGCTGATTTATTCATTACACCATTGTTAAAATAATCATCCAAAGATTTTTCCTCTGTTGGATAACAATTGGGATAACTTGCTCCAATGGCAATATGCAAAGTACCTCCAACTTTTTCTACAAATAAGGGATGTTTTAAAACTTTTTCAATTCCGTTATTCATTCCCAATGCAACTTCACCAAGCCTATGTGAACCTTCATCTGTTTCAATAATTTTTGCTAAAGTTTCTTGTCCAACTTTTGCATTGTATTCAATAATTTTTCCATTTTCAAATTTCAAGTAAATTCCTTGAATCACAGATCCGCCTTGAAAAACGGGAAGGTCAACGAATATTTCACCTTCAACACTATTTGCATCAGGACTAGTATAAACTTCTCCATCGGGAAAGTTTCTTTTACCTGTACATTTAATAATGTGATGATTTGAAATTGACATAGACAATTCAAGCAATTTTTCTGTATCAGGATGTTCTGTCACAATTCTAATAGTTTTGCTTTTATCCATAAGCTGATAAATATCTTCTTCAATATCCTCAAGTAATTGCGGATTAACAATCGAGGCATTTACGATTACCTTTGTGTATTCTTCTAAACTTAAATCCTCCATTTCAGCAAAAGCTTGAGTAGGGAATAGTGTTAAAACCCAAGGTTTAGCAAGACGAATATTTTTAATTGGTTCGTCAGCTTTCATTACCTCTTGTGTAAGCTTATCATTTTGACCTTGAAAGAATTCCGGATTTTCAGTTCCTAAAATTTCAATGAACTTAGTCATATTATTATATCTATCAATATGCCATTGCGGAACCTTTGTAATTTGGTCTGTTGTTCCAAATCTTGCAATTGAAGATCCCCAAACCTTTCCTCTGTCATTATCAGGGGGAACAATATTTATATCAGCAATTGCTCCGGCTTCAAATATTTTATCTTGAATAACAGAAATCAATGGCCAGCAAATTTTTTCTCCTTTTACCATAACAATATCATCTTTCGAAATTCCATTCAAAGAATAATTAAGAATGTAATCAGCCCAAATATTTAAGTGTTCTTTGCTTATTGAATTACTCATATGCACCTATTATTAATTTATGCACAAATATATACAAATTATTCGAATTAGTGTTTTTAGATACAAAAAGGTAGATGTTTAAATTTATTTGACAAACTACGATCAAATATTTATATTTCGGTAAATAACGAAATGAAAATGAGCGAAAAAACAAAAATATTTAAAGCATTATCCGATTTTAACAGACTGAGAATATTAAAAGCTTTGCAATCAAAGGTTTTATGCGTTTGTGAAATTAGAGGTTTGTTAAACTTGGCAAACTCAACAGTTTCACAGCATTTAAAAATTTTGAAAGAAGCTGGATTTATAGTAGAAAGTAAGAATGGGAAATGGGTAAATTATTTGATTAACACAAATCCTTCAGATCAAAGAATAAGCTCAATTCTTTCTTCATTAGATTTTTGGATTGATGATGAAGAATCAATAATTGCTGATAAGAAAGTAATTAAAAACCTCTGCAGAGAAGAGATATGCGCTGCATAATTCGGTAAATAACGAAATAAAATGAAAACAAAATTAAAATTTCTGGACAGATATTTAACACTTTGGATTTTTCTAGCAATGTTTTTAGGAGTTTTATCAGGATATCTTTTCCCAGCCATTGTTAATTTTTGGAATTCTTTTCAAGTTGGGACCACAAATATTCCAATAGCAATCGGATTAATTTTAATGATGTATCCGCCTTTGGCAAAAGTTAAATATGAAGAGCTTCCTGATGTATTCAAAAACTTAAAAGTTCTTTCTCTTTCACTTGTGCAGAACTGGTTAATTGGTCCATTGCTAATGTTTATTTTAGCAATCGTATTTTTACAAGATTATCCACATTATATGGCCGGCTTAATTTTAATCGGACTTGCAAGATGTATTGCAATGGTCATTGTCTGGAACGATTTGGCAAAAGGAGATACAGAATATGCCGCCGGATTAGTTGCGTTCAATTCAATATTCCAAGTATTGTTTTTTTCAATCTATGCTTATGTTTTTATAACTGTTCTACCTCAGTGGTTTGGTTTACAGTCCTTTAAAGTTGATATAACAATCTCACAAATTGCTGAAAGTGTGTTTATTTACTTAGGAATTCCATTTTTAGCTGGAATGATTACACGTTTTGTTTTGTTAAAAGTAAAAGATAAAAATTGGTATAACAGAAAATTCTTACCTAAAATTAGTCCAATAACACTAATTGCACTTCTTTTTACAATTTTTGTAATGTTCTCATTAAAAGGTGAATACATAATTAAAATTCCATTTGATGTAATACGAATTGCAATGCCGCTTGTGCTTTATTTTGTAATTATGTTTTTTGTATCATTTTATTTGAGCAAAAAAGTTGGGGCTGATTATCCAAAAAGTGCAACACTTTCGTTTACTGCAGCCAGCAATAATTTTGAACTGGCAATTGCAGTAGCAATAGCAGTATTTGGAATAAATTCAGGTGAAGCTTTTGCAGCAGTTATAGGTCCGCTGGTAGAAGTTCCGGTTTTAATTGCACTCGTTAATGTTTCTCTTTTCATTAAGAAAAAATATTTTAAAAATACAATTGAAAACTGACTTAGGAATTATATGAATAGTGTCTATACTGTTTTATTGTTAATTGCTTCAAACACTTTTATGACTTTTGCATGGTATGGACATTTAAAATTCAAAGAAATAGATAGTTTTAAAAATTTAGGTTTGTTCGCAATTATTTTAATCAGTTGGGGAATAGCATTTTTTGAATATTGCTTTCAAGTACCGGCAAATAAATATGGCTTCAATGCAAACGGAGGTACTTTTAGTCTAGTTGAATTAAAAGTGCTACAAGAAGTAATTACATTGGTTGTTTTTACTTTGTTTTCCCTTACTTTTTTTAAGACAGAATCATTAAGAGTAAATCACCTAATTGGTTTCGCGTTTTTAGTTTTGGCGGTTTACTTTATTTTCAAAAAATAAAATTTATTGGAGTAGAAATGAAAAGTGAAAAAGAATTAAAAGACACAGTAAAAAATAAATATACCGAAATTGCTGTTGCATCAAAAAGTTGCGGATGCGGCTGCAGTTCAAAAGTAATTGATTACAGCATGATGCAGGATGATTATACGGAATTGAAAGGATATGAAAAAGATGCCGATATGGGTTTAGGATGTGGCGTTCCGACTGAATATGCTGGAATTAAAAAAGGCGATATTGTTGTTGATTTAGGCTGCGGTGCCGGAAATGATGTTTTTGTTGCTCTGCCATATGCTGGCAAAGAAGGAAAAGTGATTGGAATTGATTTCACTGAAGAAATGCTTGTAAAAGCTAATAAGAATAAAGAAAAGTTAGGTTCTGAAAATGTTGAATTTAAATTCGGTGAAATTGAAAATCTTCCATTGGAAGAAAATTCAGCAGATGTAATAATTAGTAATTGCGTGTTGAATTTAGTCCCAAATAAAGAGAAAGCATTTTCTGAAATTTACAGAACATTAAAAATCGGTGCACATTTTTGTGTTTCTGATATTGTAGTAAAAGGAGATTTGCCTTCTAAATTAAAACAGTCAGCAGAAATGTATGCTGGTTGTGTAGCCGGTGCGATTCAGCAAGATGATTATTTGAATCTGATTGAACAAACTGGTTTTAAAGAAGTAGAAGTAAAAAGAACAAAGGTAATTGAATTACCAGATAATATTCTAAAAGAATATTTGAATGAAACAGAAATAAAAACTTTCAGAGAAAATAAAATAGGTATCTTCAGTATTACAGTTGTTGGGTATAAAAGATAATAAATTATTTAAATCAGAAGTTGCTATAAACCTGGGTCATTCCGGCATGCTTAAAGCCGGAATCTTAAAGTATAAAAAGATGGATTCCCGATAAAAACATTCGCGAATGACAAGAGAATTATTTTTTTAATATGATCAAACAAAACCTCAAATATAAAATCTCAGAATTAGAAAAACGGTTTCATGAAATTCCGACTGAAAGGAAAAAATTACTAAATCAATTTGCTCAATATATTTCTGGGAAACTGAAAAGTGATGAAGAAATAAATCTAATTTTCATTTGTACACATAATTCACGCCGAAGTCATATGAGTCAGATTTGGGCACAAACTTCTGCTGAATATTTTAATGTTCCAAATGTAAAATGTTTTTCTGGAGGAACTGAAGCAACTGCTTTTAATCCAAGAGCAGTAAAAGCAATCAGCAGTTTCGGATTTCAAATAGAAAAATTAGATGATTCAGAAAATCCAAATTATTTGGTAAATTTTTCTGATGATAAAGAACCACTAAAATGTTTCTCAAAAGTTTATTCAGATAAAGCAAATCCGCAAAATAATTTTGCAGCAATAATGACTTGTTCAGATGCAGATGAAAAATGTCCTATTGTTATTGGAGCTGATGAAAGATTTCCTATTAGATATGATGATCCAAAAGAATTTGATGTTACTGAATTAGAAGAAGTAAAATACAAAGAAAGATTTGGTCAAATTGGAATTGAAATGTTATATACATTTAACAAAGTAAAGAAAAAGGAAAAATTGTGAAAAATATTATATTGATCTTAATATTATTAATAAGCCAAAATGTATTTTCAAAAAATGATGCACCATTTAAAATTGGCATAATAGGATTATCGCACAGCCATGTTCATTGGATATTAGGAAGAGCAAATGTTGGTGATTTTGAAATTGTTGGAATTGTGGAAACAGATACAGCACTCGCTAAGAGACTAATGAAAGATTATAATATAAATAAAAATATACTTTACTCAGATATTCAAGAAATGGTTAAGAAGAAAACTCCTGAAGCGGTAACTGCATTTGGGTCAATTTATAATCATCTGGAAGTTGTTGAAAAATGTGCTCCATTAGGAATTCACGTGATGGTTGAAAAACCTTTAGCAGTTAGTTTTGAACATGCCGTTAAGATGAAAAAATTAGCTGATGAAAATAATATTTATTTAATTACGAATTATGAAACAACTTGGTACGCTACAAATCATAAAGCTTATAGTATTGTAAATGATGAAAATAAAATTGGTGAATTAAGAAAAATAATTGTTAATGACGGACACAAAGGACCAAAAGAAATTGGAGTGAATAAAGAATTTTTAGATTGGTTAACAGATCCTGAAATGAATGGCGGAGGAGCTATTACTGATTTTGGTTGCTACGGTGCAAACTTAATTACTTGGTTAATGAAAGGGGAAAAACCAATTTCGGTTACTGCGATAACTCAACAAATTAAACCGGAGATTTATCCAAAAGTTGATGATGAAGCTACAATAATATTAGAATATCCAAAAGCTCAAGGAATTATTCAAGCATCATGGAATTGGCCCTTTAGCAGAAAAGATATGGAAATTTATGGTCAAACCGGATATGTGATTTCTGAAAATAAATTTGAACTTAAGACAAGATTTGTTGAAAATGAAAAAGAAAATATTATTGAATTAGAATCGCGGAATCATCCATATCAAGATCCTTTTGAATTCTTAATTGCTTTAGTAAGAAATGAAATTACAATGCAGCCTTATGATTTATCTTCATTAGAAAATAATATAATAGTAATGCAAATTTTAGATGCTGCCAGAAAAAGTGCTAAAACAGGAAAACGAATTTATTTAAAGTAAATTTAAAAAATTAATTCAATTGCTTATATCTGACTAAAGCTTCAAGAAAATAGTAATCTCCCCAAATAGTAGATGCATCCCAATCATAGGGATTTTTGCTATTACAGTTATAGGCACAGTGGTTAATAATTCCACTTGTATTTGTATTAACTGAAATGTAATCAGAAAATAATGAATTAAATATAATTTCAATTAAGTCATCATATTTTGATGTATTCTCAATATAGTTTCTTAATTCAAGAAATGCTGAGAGTGCTATTGTTGCAGCTGAAGCATCTTTATATTGTCTATCATCATTTTCAGGCAAATTTAAATCCCAATAAGGGACATAATCAGAAGGAAGATGATTAATAAAATATTCAGCAATCTTTTCTGCAGCATCAAGATACTTTTTATCATTAGTTTCTCTGAATGTCATTGTAAAACCATAAATTCCCCAAGCTTGTCCTCGTGCCCATGCTGAACTATCAGAATATCCTTGATGAGTTTTTCTTTGCAATACTTCTCCGGTATTTGCATCATAAACTACAACATGGAATAAACTACCATCTTTTCTTAAATGATTCTCAATAGTTTTATCTGCATGACTTACTGCAATATCATAGAAAGTTTGATCGCCTCCATTCTTTGAAGCCCAGAATAATAATTCAAGGTTCATCATATTATCAATTATAACTTGAAAGTCCCCATTCCAAGATTGAATGCAACCTACATTTTTATTGAATCTTGTAGAAAGTGAATTAGCTGATTGCAATAAAATATTCTTATATTTATCATTCCCAATCTGTTCAAATGCATGTCCATAACTGTTTAACATCATAAAGCCAATATCATGGTGATTTGTATTAAATTGTTGATCTTCTAAACCTTCAGTAAATTGCAATGCTTGTTTTTCTAAATTTTTATCTTTGACTAATTGGTTTGCATACCATAGGCAACCCGGATAAAATCCACTTGTCCATGCACTTGATTCTGTAAGTTCCCATTCTCCAAATCCTTTCGTTCTTATTGGGTATTTAAGTTGAGGGACTTCATTAAGACTTGTATTTAGTTTACTTATGCTAAAATTTACAGCATCTTCATAAGTTGAAATTTGCTTATCTGGTGAGTTTGTTGATTCACATGAAATGAAAAAAAAAGCAATAAAAAAAATAGAAAGAAAATTAGTTGTTATTTTCATTTATCTTCCTGAAGTTTTTGATTAAACATTAAAATTACAAAATTTATTAGTATTAAATGATCAAAAAAATTATAAAACAAACTAATTTAGTAAGTTATTCCACTTTTTTATTGATTCCTCAACTAACTTAGGATTTGGTGATCCATAGGTTTTTTTATTTTGAAGACATGTTTCGGAGGAGAGATAATTAAAAACATCTTTTTCAAAGAGAGGGGAGAATTCTTTATATTCTTCAAAAGTAATTTGATTCAATTTTTTGTTTTCATCAGTAGCAAATTTTACAATTTCGCCTAAAATATTATGCGCTTCTCTAAATGGAATTCCTTTTAAAACTAAGTAATCAGCTAAATCTGTTGCCAGCATAAAACTGCCGTCAATCTCTTCAGAAAATCTTTTTTTGTTGACCTTCATACTTTTAATCATTTCGAACATCAAATTAAGAGAATCGAAAAGTGTAAAATATGAATCAAACATACCTTCTTTGTCTTCTTGCAAATCTCTGTTATAACTTAATGGTAAAGATTTAATTGTAGAAAGGAGAGCAAAATAATTACCAAAAGTTCTGCCGTTTTTGCCTCTAATTAATTCAGCTAAATCCGGATTCTGCTTTTGAGGCATAAGTGATGAACCGGTTGTAAATTTATCACCAAGTTTAATAAAATGCCATTCGAACGAAGTCCATAAAATAATTTCTTCACTCAATCTGCTTAGATGCATCATTGCTAAATTACATGAATGTAGAAAATCTAAAATAAAATCACGGTTTGAAACAGAATCAAGTGCGTTTTCAGAAACTTTAGAAAAACCTAATTCACTCGCAGTTAAATTTCTATCTAATTCAATTGTGGATCCGGCTAATGCACCGGAACCTAAAATATTTTCATCGGCTTGTTCAAAAGTGAAATTAAATCTTTCCTTATCTCTTTCCAGCATTTCAACATATGCAAGTAAATGGAATGCAAAGGAAATAGGCTGTGCTCTTTGCAAATGAGTGTAGCCAGGCATTAATGTATTAACATTTTGTGATGCAATTTCCACAAAACTTTTTTGAAGATTGATAATTGAGTTTGAAATTTCATTTATTGAATTTTTTATCCAAAGTCTAACATCTGTAATAACTTGATCATTTCTGCTTCTTGCTGTATGAAGTTTTTTACCGACTACTCCAATTATTTTTGTTAGTTCAGCTTCAACGGCAGAATGAATATCCTCAAACTCTGTTATGCTGGGCTTCCAAGTACCATCATTATATTTAAATAAAATAATATCTAATGTTTGTTGAATATTTTTATTTTCTTCATCTGTAAGTATTCCAATCTTATTCAGCATTTTAGAATGAGCTTTGCTAACCTTAATATCCCATTCTAAAAGATTTATATCATAAGAAAGTGAAGAAGAAAATTCTAAAGCTTTATCATCAAATTTTTCTGTAAACCGTGAACCCCAAAGCATTAAATATTACCGTTAGATTTGTGAATAAAAGAATTTTATTAATTACAAATAACAAATTTTAATTAAATAATTAACTACAAACGAAAAACAAAATCATATAATAAAAAAGATAAGAATATTTTGATTCAATTTGTTAGGTAAACTTGCTTCAATATCCTAAAAATAAGATCCCGAAACAAGTTCGGGATGACTTCATAAAAAATGAAATTTATAATTTGATTTTATGGAATATACTTCCAGCTAACTTTTTACTACAACAAATTTATTTTTTGTATGTCTTGTAATAACTTGATGTGGTAGACTTGTAATGTTGATAAATCCTTCAGCATCTTTATGATTAAAGGCATCTTCTTCTGTATAAGTTGCAAGTTCTTGACTATACAAACTGTTTTCAGAAATTCTGGAAAGAATTTTTATTGTTCCCTTGTAAAGTTCTAATGTAACTTCGCCGGTTACTCTTTCTTGTACTTTATCAAAGAATGCAGTTAAAGAATCAAATAATGGAGTAAACCAAAAACCATCATATATTAAATTTGCATAAGTATTTGAAGCATTTTGTTTATATCTAAATGTATCTTTATCTAATGTCAATTTTTCTAATTGTCTATGAGCTTCATGTAAAATCATTGCTCCAGGAGCTTCGTAGACTTCTCTTGATTTAATTCCAACAACTCTGTTTTCAATTATATCTAATCTGCCAATTCCATGTTTTCCGCCAATATCATTTAAAGTACTAACTAACTGAGTACCTGGCATTTCAACACCATCAATTTTAGTTGGAATTCCTTTTTCAAAAGTAATTTTTATTACGACAGATTCTTGAGGAGCATTTTTTGGATTTATTGTCATTTGATAAGCATCGTCTGGGGGTGCTTGTGAAGTATCTTCTAAAATTCCACACTCAGTTGCAATTCCCCAAATGTTTTCATCAATAGAATATAATTTTTCTAACTTTGCAGAAACTGGAATATCATTTGCTTTTGCATATTCAATTTCTTCTTCTCTGCTTTTAAATTCCCATTCTCTTAATGGTGCAAGAATTTCTAAGTTTGGATCTAAAGTTTTCATTCCCACTTCAAATCTAACTTGATCATTTCCTTTTCCGGTGCAACCATGAGCTACCATGTTAGCACCTTCTTTTTGAGCAATTTCAACCATTAGTTTGGCTAATAAAGGACGTCCAATTGCTGTTGCAAGCGGATATTCTCCTTCATATAAAGCTCCACCTTTTAATGCTTTCCAAGCATAATCTTCAATAAATTCTTTTTGAAGATTAACAATATAAGCTTTGGATGCACCGGTGCTTAAAGCTTTTTCTTCAAGATTTATAAGTTCGGACTTTTGTCCTAAATTTCCGGTAACTGTAATGATTTCTGCATTATATTTTTTGCTTAACCATTTTACCATTACACTTGTGTCTAATCCACCGGAATAAGCCACAACTATTTTGTTGTTTTGCATCTTAATTTAACCTCATTTTTTGTAATTGTCTGTTATTAAATCCTTTAGAATATCTAAAACTTTTTCAATATTATTTACATTATTAGGAATTATTAATACTGTATCATCACCACCAATTGTACCAAGAATTTCTTCTTTGTTCATTCTATCAATATAGTGAGCTACACCCTGAGCTCTTCCCGCTAAGGTTCTAAGTACAATTAAGTTTCCGTTATGAGCAACATTTAATATTTCTAAACCGACTAATTTTGCAATTTCTTTGCCATAATCTGTGCTGCTTATAACATATTGAACACCAAGAGGTGTAAAAGTTCTGATTACTCCAAGATCAGCAAAATCTCTGCTTAATGTTGCTTGGGTAATTGTTACACCTTCATTTTTTAGCAGTTTTAAAATTTGTTCTTGGTTCGAAATAATTCTGTCTGATAAAATTCTTTTAATTTTGTTTTGTCTTACTAATTTTGATGACATTTTTAACTCGCTTTTGTTGAAATATTCATTTTTTTAAATAAATCCTTCAAAATATACACAAAATGATCAATATTTTTCACATCGATGACATATGGCGGTAATAATCTTAGGACATTATTTCCAGCAGTTCCAACCACTATTTTTTCATCAAGGAAAGACTTTGCGAGTAATTTTACATCAATATTAGAATTTATTTTTAATCCAAACATTAAGCCTTTGTTTCTAATTTCTTCTATTTCTATTATTTGTTCCGATTTAATTTTTTCAGCTAATTTCAATCCGATTGAATTTATATATTCTAAAACTTCCGGAGTAATCAGCTCAATAACTTTATTTGCAACTGCAATAGAAATTGGATTACCACCAAAAGTTGAACCATGACTTCCGGGTGTTATTGCCTCAGCAACTTTTTCAGAGCAAATAACTGCACCAAGAGGCAAACCATTTGCAATTCCTTTTGCGGAAGTGACAATATCAGGTAAAATATTATTATGTTGATATGCAAAAAACTTACCGGTTCTTCCGTAGCCGGTTTGTATTTCATCTATTATCATTAATAGATTTTTTTCATCGCATAAATTTCTTATTTCATTCAAATAATTATGAGAAGGAATAACAATTCCATTTTCACCTTGGATTGGTTCTACCATTATTGCAATTGTAGTTTCATCAATTGCATTTTTTATTGATTCAATGTTATTATAAGGAGTGTGTTGGAATCCAGGGGTTAACGGTTGAAATCCTTCCCATAATTTTTCTTGTGCGGAGGCAGATAAACTTCCATAAGTTCTTCCATGAAAACTTCCGTCAGTTGTAATAATTGTCGATTTACCTTTTCCAAATTTTCTTGCAAATTTTATTGCAGCTTCATTTGCTTCTGTTCCAGAGTTACAGAAAAATACTTTACTAAGTCCAGATTTTTCACATAGCTTTTTAGCTAATTGTTCTTGAGGAGTTGAAGTAAATAAATTAGATGTATGCCATAAATTATCAATTTGATTTACTGCTGCATTTATCAATTTTTTATTTTTGTGTCCTAAACCAGTTACGGAAATACCGCTTAGTAAATCAAGATATTTATTACCGGCTTTATCAAAAAGATATACACCATCGCCTCTTACAAATTCAACATTATACCTACTGTAAGTATTTACCTGATAACTTTTATTTTCTGTGTTAGTTGACAATCCAGGTTCCTTTGACATGATTATTATTTATTTCATTACCAATCCAAATATTACTGACGCCATTTGATAAAAGATTTAAGCATGAGTTAATTTTTGGAATCATTCCGTTGTTTATTTCACCTGTACTAATACCATTTTTAAGCTGATCAGCTGAAAGTGAATTTTGATATTGACCGTTAAGAATAACTCCTTCAATATCAGATACAAAGAAAACAGAATCAGCTTTAAGTAATTTGGCAATTGCTCCGGCAAATAAATCAGCATTAACATTCATTAAATTTCCTTCTGCATCTCTGCAAATACTTGAAAATACCGGCAGAACATCATCTTTTAATAAATCTTTAATCCATTTTGCATCTTCAATTTTAGATACTGGATTACCTACAAAACCTAATTTATCATTCACATATTCAGCAACAAATGAATCCATATCAATTCCGTTTAAGCCAATTGCTTTTACCCTATGTTTATGTAAATAAGCAGTCAGTTTACTGTTTATTAATCCGCCCTGAACTGCAGCAGTAATTTCCATAGTTTCTTTACATGTAATTCTTTGGCCTTCAAAAAAATCTGATCTAATTCCCATTTTTTCAGCCCATTCGGTAATCATTTTACCACCGCCGTGAATTAGAATTACTGATTCATATTTTTGTTGTAAATTTTTAATAAGATTTACACCAGCCATAGTGCTTGTAAATTCTTCTAAATATTTTCCGCTGATTTTAACTATTGCTAAGTTCATTTTTATCTCTCAGGTTCTATAATGTGCGTTAATTTTTATATATTGTTCTGAGTAATCGCAAGTCCACCAAGTTGTGTTTGCATTACCGTCATTTAAATCTAATGTGATAACAAAATTTTTCTGTGCAAATATTTTTGCAGCTTCTTCTTCCGAGTAATCAATTTTATAACCGGGTTCTAAAACAGCTAAATCATTAAATGAAAGTGTGCAGTTTGCAGGTTTAATATCTGCACCGCAGCTGCTTGCAGCAGAAATTACTCTTCCCCAATTTGGATCGCCGCCATTAATTGCAGTTTTGACTAATGGTGAATTTGCGATTGATTTTGCGATTAGATTTGCATCTTTTTCTGTTGGAGCATTTTTAATATTTATTGTAATAAATTTTGTTGCACCTTCTCCATCAAACACAATTGATTTTGCCATTTTAATTGACAAATCTTTTAACGCTGAAGTAAAAATTGAATAA
The DNA here is from genome assembly GCA_020635275.1 of Ignavibacteriales bacterium. Taxonomy (GTDB): domain Bacteria; phylum Bacteroidota; class Ignavibacteria; order Ignavibacteriales; family Melioribacteraceae. The sequence continues at coordinate 90,955 of JACKAA010000001.1, read as the reverse complement.
TCTTCAGAGCTTTCTTTTATTTCAACTTGGCTCATTCCGTTTGCCATCATCAAGACCATATCATTTGTGCTTGTTTCACCATCTACAGAAATTTTATTATAAGAATCATTAACTGCTTCTTTTAGTGCTGATTGTAATAAATTTTTGGATATTTTTGCATCGGTTGTTACAAATCCGAGCATTGTTGCCATATTCGGCATAATCATTCCGCTGCCTTTAGCTATACCGCCTATTGTAATTTTACCGCCGGAAAGTTCAACTTTTACAGCAAAATGTTTTGAAACTGTATCTGTTGTCATAATAGCTTCTGCTGCAGTTAATCCGCCATCTTTACTTAAATTATCTTTTAAGATATTTAATGAATTTACAATTGCAGGTACATTTAATCTAACTCCAATTACTCCGGTTGAGCTTACTAAAACTTCATTTTGATTTACGTCTAAAATTTTTGCACATTTTTTTTGTACTTCCAAAGCATCTAAGTGTCCATCAACTCCGGTGCAGGCATTTGCATTACCTGAATTACAGATTATTGCTTTAACATTTGATGAACCATCAGTAATTTTTTTAGAAATTACTACAGGTGCAGCGGCAGCTTTATTAGTTGTGTAGACTCCAGCAGAAACAGCCGGCACTGTTGAAAGAATTAATGCTAAATCTTTATTTTTCTTTTTTAATCCGCAATGAATTCCAGAAGCTTCATAACCTTTTGCAGATGTCACCGAACCGTTTTCAAGATAAATTATTTTTGTTTCCATATCTGTAATCATAGAATTAGACATTTTGAAATTCTTCCTTATAAATTTTTATTCCTAAAGCTTCATCCCAGCCATACATTTTATTCATATTCTGTACAGCTTGACCTGAAGCTCCTTTAATCAAATTATCAATTGCTGCAGTTACAATTATTTTATTCTTTGCTGCTTTAACGTTTATATCGCAATAATTTGAACCAATTACCCATTTTAATTCAGGTGGAGTTTGTCTTAATCTTATAAAAGTTTTTCCAGAATATTCTTGGTTAAAAATTGAATTAATATTTTCTTGTTCAACATTTTCATTTACGTGAATAATTGTTGTTGAATAAATTCCACTAAAAACCGGTAAGAGATGAGTAGTCAATGAATAATCAATTTCATTACTATATTTGTTTAATTCTTGTGCAATTTCAACTTCGTGTCTGTGAGTTCCAACATTGTAAGCTTTTACACTATTATAATTTTCTGCAAAAAGTAAATCAGTAGATGCTTTTTTACCGGCACCGCTAATTCCGGAATATGAAACAGTTGAAACACTTAAAATATTTTCACCAAAATATTTAACTAAAGGAATTGCAGATAATAATGCTGCTGTAGGATAACATCCCGGATTTGCAATTAAATTAGTGCTTTCATAATTATCTGCAACTTCTGCTAATCCGTAAATTTTTGATTTTAAAAATTCTGGAGAAGTATGATCAAGTTTATATGTGTTCAAGAATAATTCAGCATTATCTAATCTGAAATCAGCACCTAAATCAATTACTTTTTTGTGAGCATCAATTAACATTGGAACATATTTAAAAGATTCACCGTGAGGAAGTGCAAAGAAGTAAACATCATGAGAAAGATCTAAATCTTCAGCATTTTTAACTGTTTGATTTTCAACTTCAGAAACCAAATCTGGAAAAACTTCGTGTAAAGATTGTCCTGCACTTTTATTTGCATAAATGCTGAAATCAGAAACATTTGGATGTTCATTTATAAATTTTACAATGTATTTTCCGGTGTAACCTGTTCCACCGATGATACCGACAGAAATCATTTTCTACCTTTTTGAATTAATTTTAATTAATTGTTTTTTTTCGATATGTATATAGTTTACCCCTAAATGGGGCGAGGTGGAGATGGGCGTAAGTTCTCTAAAGATTTTAGAGTAAGATTATTTGCGATATGATAAATTGTAAAATTCATATAAGAATAATCGGGAAAAAGTAAAAAGTATACAAGAAATAATTGTGTAAAAATTCAACTCTAAGGCTTAAAATGAATATAATATACAACAAAATGAAATAATATACATTTCTATACGTTTTCCAAATTTCTTTAAATAAGAGATTAAAAATTACACTTTAAATTCTATAACTAACTATTGTAATCAGCGTCTAAAAAAAGGTAATTTATCCTTCTAAAAACGGATAAATAATCTTAAATTAAAGTTAATAGGAGAAAATTTATGTTAAACAGCAAAAACAAAATTTTTGGTTCTCTGTTGATGCTAATTTTTATTTCAAGTACTGTTTTTTCTCAAGCAAATCTTTCATTCGTGAGAGTTAGTCCAAAAGTAAAATTAGTTCATGACATTGGATTTGCAACTGTTGAAATAAATTATAGCAGTCCGGGAGCAAAAGGGAGAGATATTTGGGGGAAATTAGTGCCTTATGGTCTTGCACCTAATGCATTTGGTAATGGAAAACCAATGCCTTGGCGAGTTGGTGCAAATGAAAATACCACAATTTCATTAAGTCATAACGCAAAAGTAAATGGTTCGGAACTAAAAGCCGGTAAATATGGAATTCATGCAATTGTTCAAGAAAATGAATGGACAATAATCTTTAGTAATGATACAGATGCTTGGGGAAGTTTCTTTTATGAAAAGGAAAATGATGCATTAAGAATTAACGCTAAACCGGAGAAATCAGAATTTAAAGAATGGATGACAATCTATTTTGATAATTATTCACTTGCTTCAGCAAATTTAAATATTCATTGGGGAGAAATTAAAGTTCCGATTACAATTGAATTTGATCAACACAATGTTGCATTAGATACATACAAAAAAGAATTATCAAATTTGCCAGGATTTAATCAAGCTGCTTGGGGCGCTGCTGCAAGATATTGCCTTAATAACAATATCAATTTAGATGAAGCAATGGTTTGGATTGATAAAGCATTAGCTATGAACGGCGGTAATAATTTTAACAATACGTCAGTTAAAGCAGGTTTATTAACAGCTGCTGGAAAGAAAGCAGAAGGCGACAAATTAATGGAAGCTTCAATCGGGAATTCAACCGAAGCTGAATTAAATATTTATGGTTATCAGTTGATAAATCAAGGGAGACTTGATGATGCAATTGAAATATTTAAAATGAACATTAAACGCCATCCGGATGCATGGAATGTTTACGATAGTCTTGGGGAAGCTTTAAATAATAAAGGTGATAAAAAAGGCGCAAAAGAAAACTATGAAACTGCTTATGACAAGGCCCCTGATGCACAAAAATCCAGAATTGAAGCAATAATAAAAGGCTTGTAGAACATTAGTGGAAGTTATACAAAGTTTAATAACTTCCACAGTTTTTATATATTTAATGTAACCACAATTTATTGAAAGGAGAATTGTTTGGCAAAATTCAGTTTACCTATCAAATTTTTGACTTTTGTATTGCTCTTAAATCTAAATCAATATTCAAGCTTTGCTCAATCGAATTTATATTCAAGCAGCGAAATTTATCAATCATTAAAAAAACTAAACGTACTTGGCAGTGTGCTTTATATTGCCGCGCATCCTGATGATGAAAATACCGCTGTTTTAGCTTTTATGTCAAAAGGTCAGTTGACAAAAACTGCATACCTTTCTTTAACAAGAGGAGACGGTGGGCAAAATTTACTTGGCAATGAACAAGGTGATTTACTTGGTGTAATTAGAACAGAAGAACTTCTATCTGCCAGAAGAATTGACGGAGCTGAACAGTTTTTCTCACGGGCAATAGATTTTGGTTATTCAAAAACTACAGAAGAAACTCTAAAAAATTGGGATAAAGAATTATTACTGGGTGATGTAGTAAAAGTGATTAGGCAATTTAGACCGGATGTTATTCTTACTAGATTCAGCAAAACTCAAGGTGGTCATGGGCATCATTTAACTTCCGCAATTTTAGCAGAAGAAGCTTTTTATGCGGCCGCAGATCCAAATAGATTTCAAGAACAGTTAAAAGAATTAGAGCCTTGGCAAGCAAAAAGATTGTATTGGAATACTTGGAGTCCTTCTGAAAAAGCAATTGCAATTGATATTGGAGAATACAGCAAAATTCTTGGGAAATCATATAATGAACTTTCTGCTGAAAGCAGATCAATGCATAAAAGTCAAGGTTTTGGAGTAAGTCCATCAAGAGGTTCTCAATTACAATATTTTGATTATTTGGCCGGCGACAGCGCTCATAAAAACTTATTTGATGGAATTGATATTTCTTGGAAAAGATTTCATGGCGGAGCACAAATTGAATCAAAAATAAATTTAGTTATTAATGCATTTGATCCTGAGAATCCAGAAAAAATTATTCCTGATCTTGTTGATATTTATATACAAGTTGATGAAATTGATGACAAATATTGGTCAAATAAAAAGAAAGATGAAATTAAAGAAATTATTAAAATGTGCAGCGGACTATGGATGGAATCAATTGTTTGGGAATCTGAAATAAGTCCTGGTCAAAATATTGATGTGAAAAGTATGATTGTAAATCGCTCTAATTTTCCAATAGTTATTGAAGAAATTGCAACAACTTTTTCAAATTCAAAAAAAGACTTAACCCAAAATTTGGAATTAAATAAACCTGTTAATAGTAAAGAAAATATTTCAATTCCTTTCGATCAAGAATATACAACACCATATTGGTTAAAAGAAAAACACAATAATTTTTGGTTTACAATTTCTGAAGAAAACATGGTGAAGCCAAAGTTAAAGCCAACTATATCAACAAAATTTAAAGTAAAAATAAATGGTGAAACTTTTATTTATGAAGTTCCTACAGTTCATAGATGGAATGATGCAGTTAATGGTGAACAAATAAGACCATTTGCAATTTTGCCTGAAATCAGTTTATCAGTCGATCAGAATTCGCTGGTTTTCCCAAATGGTAAAACACATGTAGTTAATGTTAATGTAATTTCAAAAATTGATTCTGCAAATGGCAAATTGAAAATTGATCTTCCAAATGAATGGCAGTTAGAACCAAAATCAATTGATTTTTCTATTGTGAAAAAAGGAGATAAAAAATCATTTTCGTTCAAAATTACTCCAAGTGTAAAAGCTATTAGTGGTGAAGCAAAAATTTTAGCGGAGATGAATGGAAAAGTTTATCGAAATGAAATTATTGAAATAGATTATCCTCATATTGATTATCAAAGAGTTCTAAAACCGGTCGAATTAAATTTAGTAAGGTTAGATATTAAAATTGAACCTAGAAAAATTGCATACATAATGGGTTCCGGAGATGAAATTCCGCAATCGCTTACACAAATTGGATTTAATGTTGATATATTAACTGATGAAGATTTAGATAACAAAGATATATCAGATTATGATGTGATAATTTGCGGTGTGCGTGCTTTTAATACAAGACAAGATTTAGCAAGACAGCAAACCAAGCTTATTGAATTTGTAAAAAATGGTGGAACCTGGATTGTTCAGCATAACACAAGATTTGGTTTTCAAGTTGATCAAATTGGGCCATATCCGTTTAGTACAAATGGCAGAGATAGAATCGCCGAAGAAGATGCTAAACTTGAAATCTTAGTACCTAAGCATCAGATTTTCAATTTTCCTAATAAAATTACTCAAAAAGATTTTGAAGGTTGGGTACAGGAAAGAGGTTTATATTTTGCTGATAGTTGGGAAGGTAAGTTGTATCCGTTGTTGGCTGGAAATGATGAAGGTGAACCATCTAAATTAGGCGGATTACTTTATGCAAATTATGGAAAGGGAGCGTTTATTTTTACTGCACTTTCGTGGTTTAGGCAATTGCCGGCCGGCGTTCCAGGTGCATACAGACTTTTTGTAAATATAATTTCTGCAAAGGGAAGTAATGAATAAAAATGAAGTGACTGAAAAACCTCCAATTTTGAAGAAATGGTCACAGCTTTATTGGATTGTAATGATCAATCTTGGCCTGTGGCTTTTTGTTTTTTACTTATTCAGAAAGGTTTTTGAATGAGTATTATTGATTGGATTGTTATGGGTGGATTTCTGCTTTTTATTGTCGCATATGGCACTTGGAAAAGCAGAGGAAGTAAAAATGTTAAAGAATTTCTTTTAGCCAACAGATCAACTCCATGGTATACTGTTGCGCTTTCAATTATGGCAACACAAGCAAGTGCCATAACTTTTCTATCAACTCCTGGTCAGGCTTATGTTGATGGAATGAGATTTGTTCAGTTTTATATTGGCTTGCCGATTGCAATGATAGTCTTATCAATTACTGCTGTTCCATTGTATCACAAATTAAATGTTTATACGGCTTATGAATATTTAGAATCCCGTTTTGATCTAAAAAATAGAACACTAGGTAGTTTCTTGTTTTTAATTCAAAGAGGTTTGGCAGCGGGATTTACAATTTTTGCTCCTGCATTAATTATTTCAGCAATATTAGGTTGGTCAATTAATATTACAATTTTTGTGATTGGGATTCTTGTTATAATTTATACTGCATCCGGTGGCACGAGCGCTGTAAATAAAACACATATGCTTCAGATGACAATTATATTTTTCGGAATGTTCTCTGCATTTTTTATGATATTCAAACTTCTGCCTGAAAATGTTGGAGTTTCTGATGCTCTGCATATTGCCGGTAAAATGGGAAAACTAAATACAATTGATTTTTCGTTTAATTTAAATGACAGATATACTTTTTGGTCAGGATTAATTGGAGGAACATTTTTAGCGCTATCTTATTTTGGCACTGATCAATCTCAAGTTCAACGTTATCTTTCCGGCAGTTCAGTTGCCCAAAGCAGAATGGGATTATTATTAAACGGAATAATTAAAGTGCCAATGCAATTTTTTATTTTGCTTATTGGCGCAATGGTTTTTGTTTTTTATCAATTTGTAACGCCACCGTTATTTTTTAATCCGGTTGAAGAAAATAGAATTAAAGAGAGTAAATTTTCTAATGAATATATTTTATTGGAAAATGAATTCAATGAAATTCATGAAAGAAAAAAGGAATCCATTAATAATTTAGTTACTGCAATTGAATTAAATGATGAAACTAAAATTATTAAAGAACAAGAAAATGTTATTAAAGAAAACGAAAAAGTAAAAAAAATAAGGAATAAAGCCAGTGAACTTGTCAAAGAAAGCAATCCTTTAAGTGATGGAAATGATACTAATTATATATTCTTAAGTTTTGTTTTAGGATTCTTGCCTACCGGTTTAATTGGACTTGTATTAGCAGCAATTTTATCCGCATCAATGTCTTCAACTTCTGCTGAGCTTAATGCTCTCGCATCAACTTCTGTAATTGATATTTATAAAAGAATGATAAAAAAAGAGGGAAGTGAAAAACATTACTTAATTGCCTCAAAAGTATTTACAATATTTTGGGGTTCGTTTGCAATTTTCTTTGCTCTCTTTGCCAATAGTTTGGGTTCGCTAATTGAAGCAGTAAATATTTTGGGATCACTTTTTTACGGAACAATATTGGGAATTTTCTTAGTTGCTTTTTATATTAAAAAAGTTGGTGGTAATTCAGTATTTCTTGCGGCTATTATTGCAGAGATTGCAGTTATATTATTTTTCTTTTTTACTGATATTCCATATTTATGGTTTAATTTTATTGGCTGTGTTTTGGTTGTAATACTGGCAATTATATTTGAAAGAATAATATTCAAATAAAATATTTTCAAATAATGTTTTTATAAAAATGTTGAATTATAATTGACAAGTTAAAAAATAGAAATTCCATTTAATTTCTTTAAAAAAAATCAGTCTTAGTTTCTAAGTTTAAATTCATCTTTTAATTTATGACCAAAATATTCTTCATATTTTTCTAAATATTTTTGATGAAGATTTTGTGGCAATTTTTTTCCTTCAAAAACAGCTTCATATTGATCCAAATTAAATTCAAAATCTTTATCTTGATCTTTTAAATATCCTTCTTGAAATAGATCATTTCTTAAGTAATTAACAAAATTTTCTAATTTTTGTAAATCCTCTTTTAGGCTTGATAAATCAATATTTAGATCACTTAAATCAATTTTTAAATTCTGCATGTTTTCTTTTAATTCTCTCATACTTTCTTTCAATTCTTCTTGATCAATATCAATTTTAATATCTTTTAACTTTTCGAATTCTTCTTTTAAATTCTGCATTTCTTTCTTAAATTCTTCTGATTTGAAATGCTCAATATCTAATTTAATGTTTTTATTTTCCTTTAATGTTTGGTTTAATTCTTCTCGTAATTGTTCTTTAAATTCAAATTTCATTTCTTGCAATGAATTTTTTAACTCTGTCATTTCTTTACGAAATTCTTCTGAATTAAAATTTTTAGTAATTTCATCTAAATCAAGATCAATCTTTAAATCTCTCATTTCTTCTTTTAATTTTTGCATACTGACTTTAAATTCACTCAAATCTATATCAAGATCTTCCAATGATTCATCTATTTCTTTCAAAGTTTTTAAAATATCATCTTCAAATTCACTTATCCTATTATCTGGAATTCTTTTTCCATCTTTATATAATTCAATTACTTTACCATTTTTTACTATTCCGCTCCAATTAATTCCATCTTTATGAAAATTGAAATTTCCATTTTCTTTTATTGCTTTAATTTTCTCAATCTTCTTGCTTGGTTCAATATTTTTTGTCCTTTCAATATTTTGAACAGAAAAGTTCTCACTTAATTCAGGATTATTATTAATCATCTGGTTGTTATTTGAGTTGACAAAACTTGAATTTGAATTATTATTATCATTCATTGAGTCATAGGATGTAGAGCAAGCAAGAACAGAAATTATTATAATTGAAATTACTAACAAGAATGAAAGTCCAAGTTTCTTTGGATAATTAATGGAAGTATTATTATTGTTTAACATTCTTTGTACTCTCCTAAATATTGAATTTTTTGTGCCAATTGCAGATAATGCAATTGCTGGTTCATTAAATTTTTTATCTTGCACAGAAATTAAAGCCTTGGCTAATATAATTTTATTTCCAAAAGTCTCTATTGCCATATCATCACAAGCAAATTCGCGTTCATTTCTAATTATTTTTGAAATAAACCAAACTGCCGGATTAAAGAAATAAATAATTTCTAAAAATGATTGAATTAAATTAAGCAGGTAATCTGATCTTTTAATGTGAGCCAATTCGTGAGCAAAAATCATTTCAATTTGATCACTTGGAATGCTGTTTAAAATTCCGATTGGCATTAAAATAATTGGTTTGAAAAATCCAATTACTGTTGGAAATTTTACAATAGCTGATTCATATAAATAAATAACTTTTTTAATTCTCAATTTATACGAAACAGTCCTAAGCAAATTTTCCCATTTTTCATCGACTTTTGATAACTGTTTTGTTTTAATTTTTTGGAGATATAAATAACCTCCAAACATTCTTAATGATAAAAGTAAAATGCCGGCGAACCAAAGTATTACAATGATTTCTAAGTTATTATTTGCAAAAGATGAAATTGTATTTAGAATTTGATGAGAAAAAACTCCTTCAGAAATGTTTTGTGAATTACTCGTATTAGAATTTAAATCGTAAAAAAATAATAATTTGGAAGTTAGTGCTTCATTATTGATTTTATTTAATTCATTATTATTAATTGAATTTGATAAATCGGCAAATGTTCTAACTGATGCGGCAAATACTAAAATTAATGATGCAAATGCAAGCAAAACTCTAATTTGTGAATATTTTGGTTTAATTAGTAATAATAAAATTCCCAATAAAATTGCTATAAGTAGTGCGTGCCATAATGAATTTACAAGAGTCCAACCTAAAACATGAATAAAGTTATTGAGCTCCATCTTGTCCTCTTTCAATTTTTTCGATGTATTTTTTTATTTCCTCAATTTCTTTCTTACTTGTTTTAGATCTTCCCAAAGCTTGCATAATAAGTTTGCTGGCTGATCCTGAAAATGCAGTTTCTAAAATTTTTTCTAACAATATTCCTTGGGTTTCATCTTTTTTAATTTTTGATTTATAAATATGACTTCTCCCAAGTTTTTCTCGCGATATTAGTTTTTTATCAAACATTATTTGCATAATCTTTAACGTCGTTGTGTATCCTACTTCTTTTTTCTCATTTAACTTATCATTTACAAACTTTACAGTTGAAGGCCCAAATTCCCAAAGTATTGATAAAATCTCCAATTCTGATTCAGTTGGTTTATAGTTTGTCATTTTTCCTCCATTCCCATAAATTATGACGAATCAAATTACGAAAAGTTTCGTAGTTTAAGATATTTTAGCTAGGGCAAATATTTTTCCCCAATGATATTTAAAAGAACCAATTCCTAATTTATATCGTCAAAATATATATGCAATAATTTATTAGGATATAAATGAAAAATATTTTAAAACAATCTAGAAGTTTGCTATTAACAGTAATAATTTTTGTTTTTGTTACATCTGCATTTATTGAAGGTTCTATTGTACCAACGCCTTCAATGGAAAAAACCATTTTAGTTGGTGACAGACTTTTTATTAATAAATTTGTATTTGGGGCTTCAACTCCGTCGTATATTCCTTTTACAAATATTGAGCTTCCACATTATAGATTTCCCGCACTTCGTGAACCAAAGAGGAATGAAATAATTGTTTTTAGATTTCCTGGAGATCAATTTCAGTTAAAAGATGATGCAGTTGAATTTTGGGTAAAAAGGTGTTTGGCTTTACCCGGAGATACTATTGAAATAAAAAATAAAGTTGTGTTTGTAAATAGTAAACGATCACCAATTCCTGCTAATATTCTTTATCAAACAATGCAAATTAAAAATGAAGGAATGAAAAACAATAGAATTTTTCCTCAATCTCAAAAGTGGAATGAAGATAATTATGGTCCGTTAGTAATTCCTAAAAAAGGCGATAAAATTATTTTGACTAAAGGAAATATTAACGATTGGAAGACAATTATTGACAGAGAATTTGATAGGGAAGTTGTCACCATTGAAGATGGAAATATTCTTATTGATGGAGAAAAATCTAATGAGTATATACTAAAACAAGATTATTATTTTATGGTTGGTGATAATAGAGATGATAGTTACGATAGCAGATTTTGGGGATTTGTTCCGCGTGAAAATATTGTTGGAACTCCCATAATTATTTTCTGGTCATGGGATTCTAACATTCCTTTTACAAAACCGTTTGAATTATTCAGTTCAGTAAGGGTAAATAGAATAATGAAACTTGTTGAATAATTTCTAACAAAACGTTAAAAACTTCTTTAAATTAAATTCTTAGTCTTCAGTTTTTAAAACTTATTAACATTTTAAAAATTAAAAGTAATTATGTAAAATTATTCTATAATTCTATCAAATAAGTCAAAATCTAAAAAGAAATATTTTTTTCATTTTATTATTTGTGTATAATACTGTATCATTAAAAAATAAAAATCACTTTAGATAGTATTAGAATATTGAATTTGATTTTTAAATCAATTGTATAAAAAAAATAGAAAAAGGATTATAAGAGCTATGTCATACAATTTACTAAAAGGTAAAAAAGGAATAATATTCGGTGCATTAAATGAAAGCTCAATTGCGTGGAAAGTTGCAGAAAGAGCTTATGATGAAGGTGCTGAAATTGTTTTAACAAATGCTCCATTTGCAATTAGAATGGGAGAAATAGATAAATTAGCAAAAAAGCTAAATGCCGCAGTAATATCTTGCGATGTTACAAGTTTAGATGATATTGAAAAATTAATTAAAAATTCTATGGAACAATTTGGCGGTAAATTTGATTTTATACTTCATTCTATTGGAATGTCACCAAATGTAAGAAAAGATATTCCTTATGATAATATTAATTATGCAAATTTCTTAAAAACGTTAGATATATCTGCATTATCTTTACATAAAATTTTACAAACTTGCCGTAATTATGATGCAATAAATGAATGGGGTTCTGTCGTCGCATTATCTTATATTGCAGCTCAACGCACGCTTGATCTCTATAATGATATGGCAGATGCAAAAGCAATATTAGAATCAATTGCTAGAAGTTTTGGATACATTTATGGAAGAGAAAAGTTTATTAGAATTAATACAATTTCTCAATCGCCAACTAGAACTACTGCTGGCAGTAGAATTGATGCATTTGATTCATTATTTGATTTTACTGATCGAATGTCGCCATTAGGGAATGCTACTGCAGATGAATGTGCTGATTATTGTGTAACGCTATTTTCTGACTTGACAAAGAAAGTTACAATGCAGAACTTATTCCATGATGGAGGTTTTTCAAGTATGGGTATGAGTCAAAAAGCAAAACGTCAGTATGAAAAAAGTTTTGAAGATACTCAAGAAAAAGAGAAAACCTAATTTATTAAAAGATACGGTCTCAGAAGATCATATCATTTAAAATTATTTCATTAAAATCATTCTCTTTGTTTGAGTAAAATTGCCAGTTGTGAGAGTATAATAATAAATTCCGCTTGATAATGAACCGGCATCAAATTTTATTTCATACTTACCTGGATTTATACGTTCATGCAATAAATTTGCAACTTCACTGCCAAGAATATTGTACACTTTAATGCTTACATTTATTCCTTGTGCAAATTCAGATTGATTATCATTAGTAGCTGAAATTGAAAATGGGATTATTGTTATTGGATTAAATGGATTTGGATAATTGTTAGCTAATTCAATATTAATTGGAATTGAATGATAATCAACATTTGCAACTCCACTTTCCCATCCAGCAATTGATGCCCAAAGCCACCAAGCTGCATAAGCTTTTTGATTTGCATTTAATGGTTCAGAATGAGCAGAAGAACAATTATACCAATCAACTCCTTCAGTGTGGTTATCTTGCCATTCAACAGCCCAATTTCTTGATGTACCGTTATCATTATAATTGCAAGCATCTGTTGGATTTTTATCACCATAATAATTTCCATCCGGATCGTAACATTCAATATCTGCAAAATCGAATAAATATTTATTATTTGCTTTGCAGAAATTTCTGATTTGTTCATTTCTTAAATGTAAATTTCCATCCAACCCGCTTCCGTCCAAATGACCAGTCATGTAAACAAATGTCAATCCGGGGTAATTATTTTCCAGTTCAGTCATTAAATTAAGATAAGTGTTAATATCTTCAATAGTAGCACTACTTGCTTGACCGCACCATGACCACATGACTACATTTACATCAGAATTATTTGAGTTGTTTAGATATTCTCTGGTTCGTTCAGCCCATGTTGTCCTATCTGGATTTCCTAAATCACCACTGACAAAATAATCATCTAAATCTAATGATCCATCTTCAATTCCATCATGCCAATTGTATAAACCGGTTCCACCCATAAAATTATCTAAACTACTCATGCCAGTTGTAATTTGGCTTCCATGCGAAGTATGTCCGTATGCAATGTGCAATTGTTCTTTTGCTTGAATTATTGCGGATTCGGGAATTTGAGAAATATCAGTACAATTATGATTAATAATTTTTTGCTGGGCAAAAATTGAAATGGAAAATAGAGTGAAGAAAATAAAAAATGTCTGTAGTAAACTTTTCATTGTTACCTCATAAATAGGATAAATTATATTATTAAATAATTTAAACTTATTATAATGTAGCAACAATTAAGCCACAGAGATAAAGTGTAAATAAGAAGCAATAATGAAATAAACAAATAATTTAAGTAAATATTACATGTAAAATTGAAAGATAAAATTTATCACAAAATGGAATATTTTACGTAACTAAAACATTTATTGTAGAATCTAGATAAAAATACTTGTATTTTGATTAAAATTATTTTGAATAACTAAAAGCAGACCAAAATGAAAATTTCAAAACCATTATTAGTTTTATCACTTTTAATACAACTGTGTATTTTTCCAGATACAATAAATTGTGCAGAAGATGATCTCACTAAATTAAATAAACCATTTACTGTTGAGTACATGAAAAATAATTTAACAAAAACTCAACCGCGATTAATTTTTAATACGACAAATAAAAAAGAAATTAGAAGTAAACTAGACACGGATCCAGTAATTAAAAATTTGTATGAAGCATTTAAAATAAATGTTGAAAAAATTCTTGATGAACCTTTTTTAGAGCGCAAATTAACCGGAAAAAGGCTGCTAAGTGTATCAAGAGAAATGTTGAATCGTACGACATTGTTTGGTGTTATCTATATGATGGAAAAAGATTCAAAGATTCTTAAAAGAATAAATGATGAATTAGTAACTGTTTGTAAATTTAGTGATTGGAATCCATCTCATTATCTCGATGTGGCAGAAATGTCAACTGCGGTAGCTTTTGCCCTTGATTGGACTGCAGGTGATTTACCTGATTCAACAAAAGAATTGGCACTAAATGCCTTAATCGAAAAAGGTATTAATCCAAGTTATGAAAAACCTCAGGGATGGATTAATGGAACTCATAATTGGAATCAAGTATGCAATGGTGGAATGATTGCGGCTTCAATTGCTATTGCTGAGAAAGATCCTGAACTAGCAGCAAAAACTATTAATCGTTCATTAGAAGGAATGCCTCATGCACTTGTCAAGTATAATCCAGATGGAGTTTATCCAGAGGGATCAACTTATTGGGATTATGGAACAAGTTACACAATAATTACTATTGAGATGTTAAAAAGTGCATTTAATGCAGATTTTGATTTATCTGACTTTCCTGGATTTCTTAAAAGTGCATATTTTAAAGTTCTTTGTGATGCTCCTTCTGGCATGTATTTTAATTTTTCAGATTGTGGCGATGGACGTAATAATATTGGCAACTTCAATTTAGCTTGGTTTGCTTCTAGAATGGGGAAAGAAATTTTTTTTGAAAAAGAACGGTTCTTACTTCCGGCTGAAGAAATGACAAATTTGCCTCGGTTAGCGGCACCTGCATTAGTATGGATTTCTCAATTTGAACCTAAAAATAAAGAAGCATTTCCTACTGCATGGAAAGGTGAAGGTGACAATCCGATTGTAATTTTTAATGGCGGTGAAAATGATCAGCATCATTATTATTTTGGAGGCAAGGGAGGAAAAGCAACTAACAATCATGGAAATATGGATGCCGGATCATTTGTTTTTGAATTAAATGGGGTACGATGGGTAGTTGATCCGGGAAACCAAAGTTATTATGAATTAGAAAAAACCGGTTTCGATCTATGGTGCAAAGATCAGAATTGTCAAAGATGGACATTGATTACTAAAAATAATTTTGGACATAGTACTATTTCTGTTAACAATCAATTATTTATAAATGAAGGTTTTGCACCGTTGTTGACTTTTGAAGATAGGATAAATCCTTCTGCCTCTTTTGATTTAACAGAAGTTTATGGTAAAAACCTAAAAAAAGCAATTAGAAGTTTTGAAAAAGATAGTCCTACTTCGCTTCTAATTACGGATCAATTTGAAATTTCACAAACTACAGAAACTATTACTTGGCAATTAATTACTACTGCCGATGTCGAAATAATTCAAGGTGGAGCAATTTTGCATCAAGACAGTAAAGAATTAAGAATTGAAAATATTTCACATCCTAATTTGACTTTCTCTGTAATTTCATTGGATCCTGCTCCATTGAAACTTGATCGTCAAATCGAAGGATTAAAACGAATTGAATTGCGAATTCCAGTATGGACATTAGAAACCGGTAAGGGTGAAATAAAAATTAGATTAACTGAATAATAAAAATTATAAATTGTCAGTATCTCAAATTTGGTGCTAACCATTTTTCAATTTCTGCAAAAGTCATATTTTTACGTTTTGCGTAATCTTCAATTTGATCTTTGCTGAGTTTGCCAACGTTAAAATATTTAGCCTCCGGATTTGCAAAATATAGTCCGCAAACGGAAGCAGCCGGGTCCATAGCCAAACTTTCTGTTAGTGAAATTCCAATTGAATTTTCTACATCTAACAAATTGAAAAGTGCAATTTTTTCTGTATGATCCGGTTGTGCCGGATAGCCCGGAGCCGGACGAATTCCTTGATATTTTTCGGAAATTAAATCTGAGTTCTCAAAATTTTCGTTTGAGACATATCCCCAAATTTCTTTTCTAATTTTCTCATGGAGTAATTCAGTAAAAGCTTCTGCTAATCTATCAGCAATAGCTTTAACCATTATTGCATTATAGTCATCATGATTTTCTTCAAATTCTTTTACTAACTCATTTACGCCAATTCCGGTTGTAACTGCGAAGGCACCAATGTAATCATCAATTCCGGAATTTTTAGGAGCAATAAAATCAGCTAAAGCTAGGTTGGCCGATTTATCTTCTTGCTGTCTTAATGTATGCAAAACAGTTTTTATATTTTCTCTACTTTCATCATAATAAAGTTGAATACCATCATTAAAACTATTTGCTGGGAAAATTCCATAAACAGCATTGGCTGTAAGTAAATTTTCATCTACAATTTTATTTAGAATTATTTGAGCATCATTAAAAAGTTTTTTGGCTTCTTCACCATAAATTTCATTTTCAAAAATTGTAGGATATTTACCTTTCATTTCCCAAGCGATAAAGAATGGTGTCCAATCAATATATTTTTTAATTTCTTCAAGAGAATAATTCTTAAGAGTTTGAATTCCTAAAAAATTAGGTTTAGCAATTTTTTGATTTTTCCAATCAATTTGAAGTTTATTATTTCTTGCTTCCTCAAGTGAAATATAATTTTTGGAAGAGTATTTCTTATTGTGGTTTTCTCTTAAACGATCATATTCATTTTTAATATCATTCATAAAATCTTTTTGAGATGATTCATTTAACAATTTACCAGCAACAGTTACAGCTTTTGAAGCATCATGAACATGAACAACATCACCCGAATAATTTTCATCAATCTTAACTGCAGTATGAACTTTAGAGGTTGTAGCTCCGCCAATAAGCAATGGAATTTTAAAATTCTCTCTTTCCATTTCTTTTGCAACGTGAACCATTTCTTCAAGTGATGGAGTTATCAATCCGCTCAAGCCAATCATATCAACATTTTTATCTTTTGCTGTAGAAAGTATTTTTTCGGATGGAACCATAACACCTAGATCAATAATTTCATAATTGTTACAGCTTAAAACAACACTTACAATATTTTTACCAATATCATGAACATCGCCTTTTACAGTTGCCAACAGTATCTTTCCGGCTTTTTTAACTTCACCGGCAGTTTGTTCAGCTTCAATATATGGAGTTAAAATTGCCACAGCTTTTTTCATTACTCGTGCACTTTTTACAACTTGGGGTAGAAACATTTTACCCGAACCAAACAAATCACCAACTTTATTCATCCCATCCATTAACGGACCCTCAATTACTTGAAGAGGTGAATTTATTTCTTTTCTGGCTTCTTCAACATCCTCATTTATATAAGTATCAATTCCTTTCACAAGCGAATGAATTAATCTATTGATTGCCGAATCGTTTCTCCATTCTTCAGTTTTTACTTCTTTCTTACCTTTTTGCTGAATAGTTTCTGCAAATTCAATTAACTTTTCTGTTGCGTCTGGTTTTCTATTTAGTAGAACGTCTTCAACTTTTTCTAATAAGTCTTTGGGAATCTCTTCATAAATTTCTAACTGACCAGCATTAACAATTCCCATATCCATTCCGGCTTTTATAGCATGGTAAAGAAATGCTGAGTGCATGGCTTCTCGAACAGTATTATTTCCTCTAAAGGAAAATGAAACATTGCTCACGCCGCCAGAAATTTTTGCATATTGAAGATTTTCTTTTATCCATTTTGTTGCGTTTATAAAATCAACTGAATAATTATTATGTTCTTCAATTCCGGTTGCAACGGCAAAAATATTTGGGTCAAAAATTATATCTTCTGCGGGGAAATTAATTTCTTCGGTTAAAATTTTATACGCACGTTCACAAATTTCAATTTTTCTTTCATAAGTATCTGCCTGACCTTTTTCATCAAAAGCCATAACAATTGCTGCTGCACCATAGTTTAATATTTTTTGTGCGTGATCTTTAAAAACTTCTTCACCTTCTTTTAAGCTAATTGAATTTACAATTCCTTTCCCTTGCAAACATTTCAATCCGGCTTCAATAACTGACCACTTTGATGAATCTAGCATTATTGGAACTTTAGCAATATCAGGCTCAGATGTAATTAGATTTATAAATTTGGTGATAGAAGTTTCAGCATCAATCATTGCATCATCCATGTTTATATCAATAACTTGAGCTCCATTCTCAACTTGATCTCGAGCAACACTTAATGCTTCTGCAAAATTATCTTCTTTTATCAAACGAGCAAACTTTTTAGAACCCATAACATTAGTGCGCTCACCAATGTTTATAAAATTAGAATCTGGTCTTACAACTAAAGGTTCCAATCCGCTTAAAGAAAGCAAGGTGTTTTTTTCTTTAGGAATTCTTGGTTTAAATAATTTTGCAATTTCTGAAAATGACTTAATGTGTTCTGGAGTAGTTCCGCAGCAGCCCCCAACAATATTAAACGTTCCGTATTTTGCATATTCAGAAAGAACCTTAAACATTTGCTCAGGTGTTTCATCATAATGCCCAAATTCATTTGGCAAACCGGCATTTGGATAAATGCTTACAAAGCAGCTTGCTAATTCAGAAATCTCTTCAATAAAAGGTTTCATTTGTGATGGACCTAATGAACAATTTAATCCAACACTTAATAAATTTGGAGTATGAGAAATCGAGTGCCAGAAAGCTTCGAATGTTTGTCCAGATAAAGTTCTGCCGCTTTGGTCAACAATTGTTCCTGAGATCATAATTGGAAGTGCAATGTTTTTTT
Source organism: Ignavibacteriales bacterium (assembly GCA_020635275.1). Classification (GTDB taxonomy): domain Bacteria; phylum Bacteroidota; class Ignavibacteria; order Ignavibacteriales; family Melioribacteraceae. The sequence continues at coordinate 72,221 of JACKAA010000001.1, read as the reverse complement.
CTTTATAATATTGCTGAATCGCAGAAAGTGCTGACTTTGCATTTAATGTATCTGTAATTGTTTCAACTAGTAAAATATCTACACCGCCATCAACTAATCCTCTAACCTGATCATAATAAGAATCTTTCATTTGATCAAAAGTTAAATCTCTCGCTCCGGGATCTTCAACTTTGGAAGACATTGAAAGAGTTTTATTTGTCGGTCCAATTGCTCCAGCGACAAATCTTGGTTTTGATGAATCTATTTTCAAAAAATTATTTACACATTCTTTGGCAATTTTAGCTGATTCAAAATTAATTTCATAAACGTAATTTTGTGTTTTATAATCTTCTTGAGAAATTGAAGTACCATTAAAAGTATTAGTCTCAATTATATCAGCACCAGCTTCAAGATAAGATCGGTGAACTTTCTTAATTATTTCTGGCTGAGTAATAGAAAGAATATCATTATTTCCTTTTAAAGGAGATTTATGATCTTTAAATTTCTCACCCCTAAAATCTTCTTCAGTTAATTTAAATTGTTGGAGAAATGCACCCATAGATCCATCGAGGATCATTATTCTTTCTTGTAATATTTTAGTTAATTGTTCGAATAACATAAAACCTATCTTTCTTATTATTTATCGAGAATTTGAGGATATAATTTAATGAAATTTTATAACTTTACTCTTTAATAAATAATTGAATTTGAGGATGAAATGATAGTTGTAACCGGTGGTGCAGGCTTTATTGGCAGTGCAATTGTTTGGCGATTAAATCAAATGGGAAGCGATAATATAATTATTGTGGATAATCTTGGTGAAAGTGAAAAGTGGAAAAATTTAGTAGGATTAAAATATGCAGATTTTTATCACAAAGAAGAATTTATTGAATTAATTAAAGAAGATAGAATTCCATTTCAGATAAAAGCTGTTTTGCATTTGGGAGCTTGTTCTTCCACCACTGAAAGAGACGCAGATTATTTGATGTACAATAATTTTAAGTACACTCAAAATCTTGCAGCATATTGTTTAGAAAAAGATTCCCGATTTATTTATGCCTCAAGTGCGGCAACTTATGGTGATGGAACAAATGGATATTTGGATGATGAAGAAAAACTGGATCAATTAAAACCATTAAACATGTATGGTTACTCGAAACATTTTTTTGATCTTTGGGCAAAACGGGAAGAAATATTGGATGAAATTGTTGGCATAAAATACTTTAATGTTTTCGGTCCAAATGAATATCATAAAGGTGATATGAGAAGTGTTATCCATAAAGCTTACGGACAAATTAAAGAATCCGGGAAAGTCAAACTTTTTAAATCATACAATGATATGTTTGATGATGGAAAGCAGATGCGTGATTTCATTTATGTGAAAGATGCTGTTGATATGACTTTGCATTTTTTAGAAAATAATGATGGTGGTTTATATAATGTTGGAACAGGTAAAGCAAGAACTTGGGTCGATTTGGTAACGTCAATTTTTAATGCAATGGATTTGGAACCCAATATTGAATTTATTGATATGCCAGAAAATTTAAGAGGAAAATACCAATATTTTACTGAGGCTAACATTGATAAAATTAAATCAGTAGGATATGATAAAGAAATCACTTCTCTTGAAGATGGAGTTAGTGATTACATAAAAGAATATTTGATGAAAGGGAAAGGACTAACAAGTTAAAAGTACGTTTTTGTCATTCCCACGAAAGTGGGAATCCAGGAAATTTTATAATAGATTCCCGATAAAATCATTCGGGAATGACAGCGAGTAGAAGATGAAATTAGCCACACTTTGTTATGTAATGAATGACGATAAAACTTTAATGTTGTATCGTAATAAAAAAGAAAATGATTACCATGAAGGGAAATGGAATGGACTTGGCGGAAAATTAGAACAAGGTGAAACACCCGAAGAATGTGCAATTCGTGAAGTTTATGAAGAAGCTGGATTAAAAGTTACAAATCCTAAAATGAAAGGTTTAATAACTTTTCCAATGTTTGATGGAAAGGATGATTGGTATGTTTGGGTTTTTGTATTCAAAAAGTTTGAAGGTGAATTAATAGATTCGCCGGAAGGACATTTAGAATGGATTCCAAATGATAAATTAATAGATTTAAATCTTTGGGATGGCGACAGACATTTCATTCCCTGGCTTTTTGAGGAGAAATGTTTCAGCGCAAAATTTATTTATGAGAATGGTGAATATATTTCTCACATAGTTAATTTTCACTAATAAAATTCTTTCTCATAAATTCCTCAATTTTTTCATTTACAAATTTTGGATTTTCCAATGGTGACATATGTCCAGCTTTTGGAACAATATAAAATTTAGATTTTTTAATTTTCTTCGAAATCTTTTCCATTATTTCGGGTGGTGTTAAAGCGTCTTTTTTACCTACCAATACTAATGCTGGAATTTTAATTTTCTTTAATGAATCAGTTGTATCTCTTCTGCTAATCATTGCAAGCAATGAACCTTTTACACCTACTGAATTTTGATTTTTAGTTAGTTCTAAAACGCTTTCATACATTTCATTTAGTCTTTCAGGAGTTTTTGGATGGAAACATTTTGGGACAAATTCACTGACAAAAGCTTCAACACCTTGAACATTTATTTTATCAATTGCGGTTGATCTTACAATTTTTCCGTCATTATTATCAGCTTCGGATCTTGAGTCACAGAGTATCAATCCAGCAAATCGGCTTTGTTCTTTTTCAATGGCCCTTAATGAAATATATCCGCCCATTGATAGGCCGCACAAAATAGGTTTTTCAATATGAAGTTCATCCATTACAGAAAATAAATCCCAAACAAAAGCTTCCATTGTATATTGACCATCACCAACATAGCTTTTACCCAAACCTCTTATATCATAACTTATGCAATAATAATTCTCTTTAAGAACTTCAATTTGATTATTCCACATTGTATGATCATAAGGAAAACCATGAACAAAAATTATTGCTTGATTCTTAGAATTTCCTTCAATAAAAACTTTTAATCCATTTATTAAATGATCCATTTTAACTCCACTCATAAATTATTTTAACATTTAATATAATAAAATTTGTAACTCTCTGTATTTTGTAAAATATTATAACTTGATTTTATTAAGATAAATAAGTATGATAATAACATTAAGTATCATTTTATTGTCTAAACTATAAGGAGGATAAAATGGTTTATGAAAGTTTAATAGCAATTGTTGAAAGTCATTTAGATAATTTAACCGATACATGGGTTCAAGAGGTTAAAAGATCTCAATACTTAGATACTTACAAAAAACTCACCGACTCTGAATTAAGCAAAAGAGGAAATATTCTTTTCTCAAATTTATTGGATTGGCTTCTAAAAGGAGCTTCCAATGATGATGCTGCAAAATACTTTTTAGAAATTGGTGATAAAAGATTTAAAGAAGGTTTTCCGCTTACAGAAGTCTATTATGCTTTATACCTGGAAAAAAAGGTATTGTGGAGCTTTGTTGCTTGGAAAGATGAAGTATCCGGGATTTTAAAAGCTTTAGACGCAATTGAATTTATGACTGTAATTAATAATTATTTTGATTTGGGTGATTTTTACATAATTAAAGGTTACAACGAACAGTTATTTATTCAGCTTAAGGAAACTGGTAAATTTACAAGTGAAGAGTTAGAAAATATTTTTGCAGGCGGAGCTTTTTATCAAGAAAGTATAAAGAAGATAAAAGAACAGATGTATGGTGAAGGTTTGAGTATTGGTATAATTAGATAAAATTAAATTGTAAAAATTTTGGAGTTAGCATGGCTATTAAAAATTTACAAAAAATTGTTGATGATGAAATCGATAATCTAAAATATGAATGGCTAAATGAAGTTCGTAAATCTGATTATTTAACTACATACAAAACTTTTAGTGATGAAGAGACAATTAAAAGAGGTGAAGCCGTATTTAGTTACTTAAGAGAATGGCTCAAAGAAGGCGCCACAAATCAAAAAGCAGAAGTGTATTTTGAAAAAGTTGGAGCAACAAGATTTAATGAAAGATTTCCTCTAACTGAAGTTCATTACGCAATTTATCTGCTAAAAAAAATATTTTGGAACAAAATTGATTGGCGGGATAAAGTGACCGGATCTTTTGAAACTTCAAATGCAACAAAAATTATGAGTGTTTTTAATGATTATTTTGATTTAGCAAGTTTCAGTATTACAAAAGGTTATTTTAATGAATTGCTGAATAGCATTAAAGATGATAAAAAAATATCCAAAGAAGATTTAAAGTCATTACTGACAAAAGGGAAATTGAATCCTGAAGTTATTGAGGATGATGAATTTATTTGGAGACATGTTTAATAATTATCATAAGAAAAATTAAGACTATAAACCCAACTTAAATAAGAGTTGGGTTTTTTATTTATTTTTGAAATAAACACTAAAATCACTTCAATTTTTTAAAATGAATGAATAAGATTGCGAATAGATTAAAATGTTTGCACCATCTGTAGTATAATTATATGAATTCAAAATTAAACCATAAAACACTAGAAAAAATTATTTTAATAATTATTGGAAGTTTGTCAATACTTTTTGCCATATACTATTTTGCATTCAAAATTGATTGGGTAAATTTATATCAAAAACAAACCGGAACTAAAAGTTTATCTGCTATATCAGAAAGCTGTATTCAGTGTCATGGTGAAGTACAAGGATTTTCAAAATTCCACAACCCAATGCAAATTGGGTGTTCCTCTTGCCATTTAGGTGATAAAAACTCAAAAGAAAAAAATGCTGCTCACAAAGGTGTGATTAAAATACCGGGAAATTTGGCTGATGCAAAACAAACATGTGGTCAAACAAATTGTCACCCTGGAATAGCTGAAAGAGTTGACAGTTCATTAATGTCGACAATGAGCGGAGTAATTAGTGTTGATAAATTTGCATTTGAAGAAATTGAAAAACCTTCCGGAAAATTTCATATTAAAAACATTAAATATTCCGCATCTGAATCGCATTTAAGAAATTTATGCGCCTCTTGCCATTTGGGAAATAATAAAAATGAATTTGGTCCTATAACAGAATTATCGCGAGGTGGTGGCTGCAATGCATGTCACTTAAATTATGGTGATAGAGCCTTAGCAGAATTAAAGTATTATGATTCACTAAAAATTACTCATCAAGATTCAGCGTTACTAAAATTTCATCCTTCATTTTCATTAAATATTACGAATGATCATTGTTTTGGCTGCCACTCAAGATCAGGAAGAATTTCTACAAGTTATGAAGGCTGGCACGAAACGAGTTTTACAAGTGATGAATTTAATGAATCAGAAAAATATAGATTATTGCAAGACGGAAGAGTTTTTGAAAAAGTAATTCCCGATATTCATTTTGAAGCTGGCTTAGTTTGCGTTGACTGTCACATTTCATATGAAATAATGGGAGACGGAAATTTCTATGAACACAAAGAACAACAAATATTGGTTAAGTGTGAGGATTGTCATTCAAGAGAAAAACACGAAACAATAACTCTTTTAGAATTTGATTTTGAATCAAAGAAAATTGCTGAAATAAATAAAATTACAGACGAAGACCGAAAATTTATAAAAGTTAAAAAGTCCCAAACTCCAATTGTTAATTCAATTTTAAATAATAGACGAGATGCTAAACTTTTGGGAAAACAGACAAAAAAAGAATATCCACTTAATCCTCCTAAGTTTGAATGTATTGCCAAATCGCATAAAAATCTTACATGCAATAGTTGTCATACAGCCTGGGCTCCTCAATGTGTAGGCTGTCATACAGATTATCAAAAAAATGTTGAAGGTTTTGATCTATTGGAAAACAAAGAAATTGACTCAACTTGGGTGGAATATAATGGAGAATTTTTTGCAGAATTACCGACTTTAGGAATAAGAGAAGAAATAAATGATGGCAAAAGATCAAAATTGGTTGAAACATTTATTCCAGGTATGATAATGGCTTTGGATAAATCTAATTATAAAAACGAAAATCCGGAATTACTGTTCAAAAGATTATTTGCTCCATCAGTCACTCACACTATAAGAAAAGAAAGCAGAAGTTGTGAATCTTGCCATAATAATTCCTTAGCTCTTGGATATGGAAGAGGAAAGCTGGAATACATTATTTATAACAATATTGGCAGATGGATTTTTGAACCAAATTATAAATTATCTGAATTTGATAATTTACCTGAAGATGCATGGATTGGATTTTTGAAAATGCCAAATAAAGAACATTCAACAAGAGAAAATGTAAGACCGTTTAATATTGACGAGCAAAAAAGAATTTTGACTGTTGGAGCTTGTTTTATTTGTCACAAATCAGATTCTGAAATAATGAAAGAATCCATTTCAAAATATGAGAATCAACTTAAAAATCTTTCTAAAGAATGCATTTTACCTTCATGGGAATAAGATTCCCCATCTTAAAATATCAGATATCACATCTTATTATTCTATAAATCAATTAAAATCTGCTGGTTATTTCTTATAAATAGGAAGAAAGCTTTATACTATAAACTTTTTAGATTATAAAGCAATAAAATATTTGGCAGCAAAATTGATAGTAAAACTCCCAATACTTTATACTATAAAATAACATTGATGATTTGTAAAAATTAAGGTTTAATATGAAAAAAATTATTGGATCATTGGGAGTATTAATCTTAGTGATAATTGTTGCAGTTGGAACTTTAACAACAAAAAATTATGAAGAAACAGTTTTGGATAAGTTAAGAGATAGTTTCGGGGAAAAACATATTCCTTCCGTTGATCATTCAAAATTTGCACGACTGCAAAAAGAATTCCATTCGCCAAATGAAGTCACTGCTGAGTGTATTGAGTGTCATAATAAACGTCATGAAGAAGTAATGCATTCTAACCATTGGAATTGGGAGCGAGAAGAATATATTGAAGGCAGAGGTATTGTTTCAATAGGTAAAAAAAATGCAATGAACAATTTTTGCATTGGAACTCAAGGAAATGAGAAAAGTTGTGCTAAATGTCATATCGGTTATGGAATGGATGAGAAAGGATTCAGTTTTACAGATGCAAACAATATTGATTGTCTGGTTTGTCATGATAATACAGAAACTTATGCCAAAGCACCAAATGCTGGTGGTGAACCTTTAGCAACTTTAAATTTTAATAAAATTGCTGAAAATGTTGGAAAGCCAAAAAGATCAAATTGCGGTGTTTGTCACTTTTTTGGCGGCGGCGGTGATAATGTTAAGCACGGAGATTTAAGCAGTCTAATGTTCGAGCCTTCTTCTGATATTGATGTACATATGGCAATTGATGGAATGGATTTACAATGTGTTGACTGCCATACTACAGAACAGCACATAATTGCCGGAAAAATGTATTCACTTTCTTCAATGAATCATAATCGAATTTTCTGTGAAGACTGCCATACTGCAACTCCTCATGAAAAAGAAATATTAAATGAACACACTTTAAAAGTTGCCTGCCAAACTTGTCATATTCCAATTTATGCAAAAGAAAAATCTACTAAAATGACTTGGGATTGGTCAAAAGCCGGTAAACTAAAAAACGGTCAACCTTATCATGAGGAAGATAGTTTAGGGAATCATACATATTTATCAATAAAAGGAAGTTTTACTTGGGATAGAAATATTAAGCCGGAATATCAATGGTTTAATGGAACTGCATCCCATTATTTGGAAGGTGATGTAATTGATGATACAACTAAAGCTCTTGTAATGAATGAGCTTCATGGTTCATATAAAGATTCAGAATCAAAAATAATTCCAGTAAAGGTTCATAGAGCAATTCAACCTTTTGATCCTGTCAATAAAATATTAATTCAGCCAAAACTTTATTCAGATAACAAAGGTGAAGGTGCATTTTGGCAGGATTTCAATTGGCAAACTGCAAGTAAAGAAGGAATGAAAGATGCAGGTTTACCATTTAGCGGAAATATTTCGTTTATACATACAGAAATGAATTGGCCGATCAATCACCAAGTATCTTCAGCTATAAATTCAGTTCATTGTTCTGAATGCCACACAAGAGAAAACAGCAGATTAGCCCAACTAAATGATTTTTATATGCCAGGACGAGATTATTCCAAAGTAGTAGATTTCCTTGGTATTTGGAATATAATATTAGCAATTGTAGGAATTATTATTCATGGTTCCTTAAGAATTTTTGCAGCTAAAAAGTTAAATAATGGAGTTAAAAATAATGACTAGAAAAGTTTATGTATATAGGTCCTTTGAAAGATTTTGGCATTGGCTTCAAGCAATTTTAATAATATTTCTTGCCTTTACCGGATTTGAGATTCATGGTGGTTATAGTTTTTTCGGATTTGAAGAAGCAGTTGCTTATCATAACATTGCGGCATATTTATTCATTACCTTAATTGTGTTTGCAATTTTCTGGCACTTTACAACAGGAGAATGGAAACAATATTTACCTACTTATAAAAATTTAACAGCCCAAATGAGATATTATTTGTGGGGAATATTTAATGATGCACCACATCCTACAAAGAAAACGGTTTTAAGAAAATTAAATCCCATGCAAAAATTAACTTATTTTGGATTAAAGGTATTGGTAATTCCAATAATGGTAAGCTCCGGAATTCTTTATATTCTTTATAGATATCCTCAAAGACATGAGATAAGATATTTAAATATAGATTCGCTTGAAATCATTGCAATAATTCATACAATTGCAGCTTTCTTTTTGGTTTCGTTTGTTATTGTTCATCTTTATTTAATCACTACTGGTGAGACGTTAACATCAAATTTAAAGGCAATGTTTACCGGTTATGAAGAACTAGAAGATGATGATTACGGGAATAAAAATTTGGAGGAGAAAAAATAATGCAGACAAAGTACATGAATCCTTACTTAGCTGGGTTTTTATTAGGATTACTTTTAGTGGCCACAATTTATATAACCGGTCGAGGTTTAGGAGCAAGTGGGGCAATTAAAAGTATATTAGTTGAATCAGTAAATGTTATAACACCTGAACATACTGCCAATTCAAAATTCTTTTCAGAATATTCCGAAACACATTCCGGCAGTGCTTTAAAATCTTGGTTGGTTTTTGAAGTTATTGGGGTTTTAATAGGTGCATTTATTTCTGGATTAATTTCAGACAGATTAAATTTTACTCTTGAACATGGACCAAATATAAAATCAAAAGTAAGAATTATTGCAGCACTAACCGGAGGACTTCTTTTTGGATTTGGAGCGCAATTAGGAAGAGGCTGCACAAGCGGAGCAGCATTGAGCGGAATGGCAGTTTTATCAACCGGAGGAATTTTAACAATGGTTGCCATTTTTGGTGGAGCTTACGCATTTGCATATTTTTTTAGAAAACTTTGGTTATAAGGAGATTATAAAATGGGTCCGTTAGTACCAGATATTATTAGTAATGATTTGAATTTTATTGTTGCATTAGTTATTGGAGTTGCATTCGGTGCAATTTTGGAACAAGCCGGATTTTCAACATCAAAAAAATTAGTTGGATTATTTTATGGTTATGATTTCACTGTTTTAAGAGTTTTTTTTACTGCCGGATTAGTTGCAATGTTCGGTACAATTATGTTAGATCATTGGGGATATTTAGATATAAATCTTATTTATATAAATCCTCTTTTTGTTGGAGCTGCAATTGCAGGGGGATTAATAATGGGATTGGGTTTTGTAATTGGCGGTTTTTGTCCGGGAACAAGTGTTTGCGCAGCTGCTATTGGTAAAATTGATGCAATGTATTTCATACTTGGTTCTGTAATAGGGATATTACTTTTTGCCGAAGGTTATCCACTTTGGGAAGAATTTTATAATTCTTACAGTTTTGGCAGTGTAAGAATTTTTAACACACTTGGTATTTCCCAATCAGTTTTTGCATTTATCTTAACTTCAATTGCTTTATTTGCATTTTGGGCAACATCAATAATTGAAAATAAAGTGAACAATATTAAAAAACCGGCAATAAGATTCACACCTTATTATTTAGGATTAACTGCTGTAGGAATTTTTATTGCATTCGCTGCATTTATGTTTCCGCCACGAAAAGCTGGATTAATCGAATTGGTTAAAAATGAAGAGTTTGTAAAATCATATCAGCTTAAAGAAATTAGTTCAGATGAATTAGCTTACAGAATAATTGAAAAAGATAAAAAACTTCAAATCTTTGATTTTAGAACTTTTGAAGAATATAAAAATTTAAATTTACCAAATTCTATATCCTTCACTATAGATAATTTCTTTGAAAAGGAACCAAACAAACTTTTAACCTTACGTCATAGAAGCAATGTTTTTATTACTAATGATGAAATGACAGAAAGAAGAATTGCAATTATAGCTAGTGAATTAGGTTATAATAATATTGAAATTTTAAAGGGTGGTTTAATAGAATTTACAGAAAATATCTTAGGATTTGATCAAAGTTCTGTTCCGCAAAATAAAATTGAAACTACAACATTTGAATTTAGAAAAAAAGCTTCAACAATTATCCCTGAAATGATTAAGAATAATAAACCAGCCGGAAAAGTAGAAAAGAAACAAAAACGAGTTGTTGGCGGTTGTTAATTTTGATTGACCTCAATAATAAAAATTGAGGTCAATACCATTCAAAACATCACTTAAATTATACCATTTAAATAGGATAACAAATATTTGTTTTCCCAAAAATTGAAAGAAGACAAATTATCTTTTCCAATTTTTAAGAGGAATGTAAATGAATTTAATTAAAAACGATTAAAATGTTAATAATTCTGAATGGCAAGAAAGTTGATAGTTGTAAATATTAACTATTTGAGCATATGGAAGCAATTAAAAATAAAAGAATGCCAGTTTATCCGATAAGTATAGCAGCAAAACTACTTGGAATTTCTATACCAACTTTGAGAATGTACGAAAAAGAAGGATTAATTATTCCACACAAATCTTCCGGCAACCAAAGAATTTATTCAGAAATGGATTTAGAAAGATTAAGATGTATTAGAAGAGCGATCAATGAATCCAAAATAAGTATAAATGGAATCAAATCAATTTATTCATTAATTCCATGCTGGGAAGTTGTAAAATGCTCTGAATCAGATAGAAAAACTTGTAATGCATTTCAAAGCCATGAACAACCATGTTGGACGTTTAATCACCCAAATACAATTTGTGAAAATAGAGATTGCCGTGAATGTGATGTTTATGAAAAATATTCACAATGCGGTTCAATAAAAGATTTAATTAAAAATATTTCAGGAATTTCTACATGAATTCACTATCAAGAAGACGTTTCTTAAAAATAACAAGTGCAAGTTTTGGAGCTGCAATTGCAGCTACTTCAATGAGTACCGTTGTAAAAGGATCAGAAAAGATTGAAGAAAAATCTGGCAAAAAAATTAAAGGTGTTCAAAAAATTCCAACATTCTGTGATATTTGCTTCTGGAAGTGCGGTGCAATAGCCTACATAAAAGATGGAAAATTATGGAAAATTGAAGGGCATCCGGAAGATCCTTTAAGTAATGGAAGACTTTGTCCAAGAGGTACGGGCGGAATTGGAGCCCACTTTGATCAATCAAGATTAAAAGCACCACTTCTGAGAAAGGGACCTCGCGGAAAAGAAGAATTTGTTGAAGTAACTTGGGACGAAGCTTTAGATTTTATTGCAAAAAAAATGAATAAAATTAAAGCTGATCATGGTCCAGAAGCTATGGCATTATTCAGCCATGGAATAGGTGGAAATTTTATTAAGCATCTAATGAAAGCTTACGGAACCCCAAACCTTACAGCACCATCATTTGCTCAATGTCGCGGACCAAGAGAAGTAGGATTTGAATTAACTTATGGAGATGTAGTTGGTTCACCAGAAAGAACAGATATTAAGAATACTAAATGTTTAGTATTAATAGGTTCTCATCTTGGTGAAAATATGCACAATACTCAAGTTCAGGAATTTGCAGAAGCTGTTGAAAACGGTGCGACAATTATAACTGTTGATCCAAGATTTTCAGTTGCAGCAAGTAAAGCAAAACATTATTTGCCAATTAAACCTGGCACAGACATGGCGTTACTTTTAGCTTGGATGAATGTTATTGTAGCAGAAAAATTATATAATAAAGAATTTATTGATAACTATGCGTTTGGTTTTGAACAATTTGAATATGAAATTGCCCAATATACTCCAGAATGGGCATATATTGAAACAACAATTGATCCAGAAGTGATCAGAGAAACTGCCAGAGAAATGGCAAGATATGCACCGGCAACAATAATTCATCCGGGAAGACATACTACTTGGTATGGTGATGATACACAGCGAAGCAGAGCAATAGCACTATTAAATGCATTGATGGGAAATTGGGGTAAAAAAGGTGGTTTGTATAATCCTCAAAGTGTTAGCATTCCAGGTTATCCATATCCGCCTTATCCAAAATCAGAAAAAGGTGCTGCTGATAACCCTCATCATAAATATCCTTTTGCTGAGGGAGCAGAAAAAATTTCCACCGGACTAAGAGAAGCAACCTTAACAGGTGATCCATATCCCCTAAAAGGATGGTTTGTTTATGCCACAAATTTAACACAAGCATTACCAAATACACAAGAGACAATTGATGCGATTCAAAAATTAGATTTGTTAGTTGTTGTTGATGTAGTTCCAAGTGAAATTGCCGGTTATGCAGATGTTGTGTTGCCTGAATCTGTTTATCTTGAAAGATATGATGATTTGAATACACCACTATTTAGAGAAGGTTTTGTTTCATTGCGTCAACCAGTTGTGGAAGAACCTGATGATCAAAAACCAAATTGGTGGATGGCTAAAAAATTAGCAGATAAATTAGGATTGGGTAATTATTTCCCATGGAAGGATGTTGAAGAGTATTTAGATACAAGATTAAAAAGTGCTGGTTTAAGTTTAGATCAACTCAAAGAAAAAGGGGTTATAAAAGGACCAGAACAAAAAATATATAATGATGCAAATAATCCTCCAAATTTTTATACATCAACAGGTAAAGTTGAATTTTATTCATTAAGATTAAAGGAAGTCGGGTTTGATCCAATCCCTAAATACACTAAACCTGAGGAACCACCTATAGGTTCATTCAGATTGCTTTTTGGCAGAGCTCCAGTCCATACATTCAGTAAAACACAGTCAAATAGATTTTTATCAGATCTTATGGAAGAAAATGAAGTTTGGATTAATGTTGATGTTGCAAAAAGAATGGGTTTTAAAAATGGTGAATATGTCAGATTAAAAAATCAAGACGGTATTTTAAGTAATAAAGTTAAAATTAAAGCAACAGAAAGAATAAGAACAGATTGTGTTTATATGGTTCATGGTTTTGGACAAAGATCAAAAATGTATAGACAGACATTTAACAAAGGCGCTAGTGATTCTCAGCTAATAACTAAATATAAAATAGATCCCTTAATGGGCGGTACAGGAATGAATGTTAATTTTGTAACAATTGAGTGGGGGGCATAATTATGGCAAGATATGGAATGGTCATAGATACTAGAAAATGTGTCGGCTGCCAAGATTGTGTAATTGCATGTCAAGCGGAAAATAATGTTCCCGAAGGATTTTGCAGAGATTGGATAACAACGGAATCACAAGGAAAATTTCCAACATTGCAGTTAGAAATTAGAACCGAAAGATGCAATCATTGTACTGATGCACCATGCGTATCATGTTGTCCAACCGGTGCAAGTCATTATCATGATGTTGGTGGAGTTGTTCTCGTTAATCATAATGAATGCATTGGTTGTAAAGCTTGTATTTCTTCATGCCCTTATGATGCAAGATATATTCACCCGGAAGGATATGTTGATAAATGTACTTTTTGTATTCATCGTGTTGAGAAAGGACAAGATCCAGCTTGTGTTTCTGTTTGTCCTACACATTGTATGTATTTTGGAGATTTTGATGATCCAAATAGTAAAGTAAATAAATTATTAGAATCAAGAAAGCATCATTCATTAATTCCGGAAGCTGGAACAAAACCAAATATTTATTATTTGATTTAGGAGATTACGATGTTAGAAATTACAACAACAAGACATAATCATATGATAGATCCTATTCTTTCTGTTTGGGGATGGGAGATTCCAGTATATTTATTTTTAGGTGGAATGGTTGCAGGTATGATGTTAATTTCTGGTTATTTTCTTTTCAAGGGTAGGTATAAAGAAACAAATTGTTCATGTTATTATTTGCCAATTATGAGCTTAGTTTTATTAAGCGTTGGCATGTTTGCTCTTTTTTTAGACTTAGAGCATAAATTATATGTTTGGAGATTATATACAACATTTCAAGTTACTTCAGCAATGTCTTGGGGTTCATGGATTTTAATTTTGGTCTATCCAATTCTTTTGGCAAATATGTTGATGAGTCCACATAAACTAATTGTTGAAAAAGTTCCTATTGTAAAAAAGTGGCAAGAATACTTATTGAGTAAACCATTATTAATAAAAAACCTTGGCGTAGTAACTATGTTTTTTGGGGCTGGTATTGGTTTGTATACCGGTGTATTATTAAGTTCACTTGGTGCCAGACCTTTATGGAGTTCTGCTGTACTTTGGTTATTGTTTTTAATTTCCGGATTATCAGGTGCTGCAGCATTTGTTCATGTGATTGCAAAAAATGTTTATGAAAGGGAATTATTAGCAAAAGCTGATAATGCTTTTTTGATAATTGAATTATTCATCATTGCATTATTTATTATTGGGTTAAAAACAGCAACTGAAGTTCAAGCCCATGCAGCAGATTTATTATTATTTGGTGAATTTGCCTCAAGCTTTTGGGTCTTTGTTATTGGTATTGGAATAATAATACCGTTAATTATACAATTATTAGCTGTTAATCATAAAATACATCATACACCAATAGCTCCATTGTTAGTAATAATTGGTGGTTTAATTTTACGTTTTATTATTGTTGCTGCCGGGCAGTATAGTCATTGGTTTGCACTTAACTAATTTTACGGAGAATAAATTATATGTTAAAATTCAAAGAGTGGTTTTCACATCATCATGAAGATAATGCTATGGAAGGCCACATAACTCAAAAACACTATACCAATCCTTATTTAATAGGATTGTTATTGGGAATTGTATTGCTTAGTACATTTCTAATTATGGGAAGAGGCTTGGGTGCTTCAGGTGTTTTATCAACAGCTGTATCAGTTGCAGTTGATAAAGTTGCACCATCTCAAACAGAAAACAATGATTTTTATAAAGGTTATTTAGGTGATGGAACAAAAAATCCATTTAAGGATTGGCTTACATTTAATATTCTAGGTGCTGTTTTGGGCGGTTTTATTTCTGGAGCAATTTCTGGAAGAAATAAATTAATGGTTGAAAAAGGACCACGGTTTTCAAAGGGTAAAAGATTTCTATATGCTTTTATCGGGGGTTCGCTAATGGGTTTTGGAGCAAAAATGGCTCGTGGCTGTACAAGTGGTCAAGCTTTAACTGGCGGAGCAATGCTTAGTGTTGGCGGCTGGGCATTCATGATAATGGTTTTTGTTGGCGCCTATGGAATGGCATATTTTGTAAGGAGACAATGGACATGACAGCACCTTTATTCAAATTTGGTTACTTCAATGATGAAGTTAGTTTAATTGTAGCTTTTGTAATAGGAATATTTTTCGGACTTGTATTAGAAAAAGGTGGCTTTGGATCTGCAAGAATGTTAGCTGCTCAATTTTATTTTACTGATATGAGAGTCTTTAAAGTTATGTTCACTGCAATTGTTACTGCAATGATTGGTTTATTTTATTTCTCATGGGTTGGAGTTTTGGATCTTTCACTCGTTTATTTTGGAGAAACTTTTTTACTTCCTCAATTGTTGGGAGGTTTAATTCTCGGAGTAGGATTTGTCATCGGCGGTTATTGTCCGGGAACTTCAGCGGTTGCAATAAGTACCGGAAGAATTGATGCAATCTTTTATGCTCTTGGCGGAATGTTTGGAATTTTTGTATTTGGTGAAATGTTCCCTTATATAACAGATTTCTTTTATTCAACTGCTATGGGAAAAATAAACCTTCCGGAATTATTAGACATCAATTATGGATTAATAATGTTAGTTGTTATTCTTATGGCAATTGGCGGATTTACAGCAGCTGAATGGGCTGAAAAATTAATGGCAAATAAACAATCAAAAGCGAGAGGTTAATATGTTACTTAAAGCTTTTGCCGAAATACCTGCAAGAAAAAGAATTGGAATTATCGCTGTAATTCTTGGAATAATTTCAATTTTTGCAGGTAATCCAAATGACAATGTAAATACAAAAGTTAATTTGAAAGAATTATCCCTTATTTCGCCTGATCAAATAAGTGAAATTGGAGTTAGTGAATTAGCAGATTGGATAATAAAAGGAAAATTTGATTACAGATTAATTGATTTACGAAATGAGGAAGATTTCGTTAAATATAGAATTCCTTCTTCAGAAAATATTCAAGTTACCTCATTATTAAAATCTGATTTATCACGAAATAATAAAATTCTTCTTTATTCAGATAATGATATAACTTCATCACAAGGTTGGTTCTTACTAAAATCAAATAATTATAAATCTGTTAATATAATTAAAGGTGGAATTGATAGTTGGAAAAATGAAGTTTTATTTCCAAAATGTACATGCGGAGAAAATCCTACTATAGAGGAACAGCATAAACACAATAAACTTGCTGAAATAAGTAAATTTTTTGGCGGTGAATTACAAACTTATATTGCAGCTGATAATACTGAAAAAGTCAAAATGCCTGAATTGAAAGCTCCGGCAACAATTACTTTGAAAAAAACTACTGGTAAAAAGAAACGAGAAGGATGTTAATATAAATAAAGGTGAATATAATTTTATATTCACCTTTATTTTATATATTATTTCTGAAGTTTTGCCTTATTTACTTCACTCCAATTTTCTAAAGCATCAATTAATTCTTTCATAATTTGCGAAACAAATGTTTTTTTATCATCACTAATATTATTAAGAATATTTTGATGTAGTTCGATGTGCTTTTTTGTTAAAAGATTAATGAATTTTCTACTTTCTGGAGTTAAATCTACCAAATGATTTCTTTTATCAGATTTATCTACTCTTCGCGTAATATAATTTTTCTGCTCCAAACTTGTAAGAATATGTGTAACTCTTCCGGCGCTAATTTCTAATTCATCAATCATTTCTTTAATTGATACAGTCGATTTTTTACTAAACATTCTCAAACATCTTAATTCAGTTGGAGTAAGCTGAAATAATGCTGCAAAACTTGTTTCTTTTTTACTGCAAGCTCTTGATAAACGGCATGTTAATTCGGCCATTTCTCTTGCTTGTGCTTTACTTGTTAAATTTGTCATGGTTCCTAAATATTTATTATTTTAGGTTATAAACTAAAATAATATTATATAATTATCAATAAATCATTTTATGAGTTTTGTTTTCCATTTGGTTAGTCATATTTTTACTATTATTTTAAATATTCCTAAAATTTAATAAAGGATTAATTTATTGAAAGTATTAGTTACTGGCGGAGCCGGTTATATAGGTTCTCATTTTGTAAGAATTTTAGTAAACAACAATATAGAATGTATTGTTTTAGATAATTTAAGCAGAGGACATAAAGAATCAGTTCCGCAAAGTGTAAAATTAGAAGTTGCCGATTTATTGAATTTTGAGGAATTAAAATCAGTAATAAAAAATAATTCGATTGATGCTATTGTTCATTTTGCAGCTTTTGCATATGTTGGTGAATCAGTAGAAAATCCATCTTTATATTACCAAAATAATGTAATTGGCAGTTATAATTTAATTAAAGCAGCAGTTGAAACAAACGTTAAGAAATTTGTATTTTCATCAACTTGCTCACTTTACGGTAATCCAGAAAAAGTACCAATTTCTGAAGAACAAAAAACAAATCCAATTAATCCATACGCTCAGACCAAACTTATAATAGAAAATATGTTAAGAGATTTTGAAGCAGCATATGGCATTAAATCAGTTTGTTTAAGATATTTTAATGCAGCCGGTGCAAGTTTTGATGGAGAAATAGGTGAAAGTCACAATCCTGAACCCCACCTAATTCCAATTGTGATAAATACTGGATTGGGTTTAAGAGAAAAGGTATTTGTTTATGGTGATGATTACGAAACACCTGATGGCACTTGTATTAGAGATTATATTCATGTTGATGATTTAGGTGATGCACATTTAAGATCATTAAATTATTTAAATGATAATTCTGAATCGCAAATTATAAATCTGGGAACAGGTGAAGGAAACTCAGTAAAATCAATTATTGAAACAACTGAGAAAATTACTAAAAATAAAATAACTTCAGAAATTGTTGGAAGAAGAGCGGGCGATCCAGCGATACTTATTGCAGATAATCAAAAAGCCAATATGATTCTTGGGTGGAAACCAAAATATAATTTAGATGATATAATTTTAACAGCTTATAATTGGCATAAAAATAAGAGGTTTTAGATTTGCTTAAAAAAATTGAAACACCATTACCAGATTTATTTATTATTGAACCGCAAGTATTTCATGATTCAAGAGGATTTTTCTTTGAAGGATTTTCAGAACAAAAATACAATGATATTGGTATTTCAGAGAAATTTGTTCAAGATAATTTTTCAAAATCATCATTCGGTACTATTAGAGGATTGCATTATCAAGTCGGTGAATTTGCTCAAGGTAAATTATGCCATGTGCTAGAAGGAAAAGTTCTTGATGTAGCTGTTGATATCAGATTTGGGTCACCAACTTTTGGTCAATATTTTTCAGCTGAATTATCATCCGAAAATAAAAAACAATTATGGATTCCTCCAGGCTTTGCTCATGGATTTTCAGTTTTATCAGAAGAAGCGATATTTCATTATAAATGTACAAACTATTACAGCAAAAAAGATGAAAGATGTATTATTTATAATGATTTGCAAATTTCAATAAACTGGGACATTAAAAATCCGATAATTTCTGATAAAGATAAGTTAGGTATAGAATTTAATAAAATAGAAAAAGATTTTTTATATAAAATTTAATGGAGAATTAAATGAAGCTTTCAGTAATCGGAACTGGATATGTCGGATTAGTTTCAGGTACATGTTTTGCGGAGATGGGAAATGATGTTATTTGTGTAGATAATAATCCTGAAAAATTAACAAAACTCAAAAATGCTGAGGTTCCAATATATGAACCTGGTTTAGACATTTTATTTTATAGGAATATTGCTAAAAAGAGATTAACATTTACGGATGATTTAAAGCATGCAGTTTTAGATGCAGAAATTATAATGCTATGCTTGCCAACTCCTCAAGGCGAAGATGGTTCTGCAGATTTAAAATATGTATACGGAATTGCAGAGGATATTGCAAAGATACTTATTGAAAATCCTGGTCATGATTTCAAAGTTATCGTTAATAAAAGTACTGTTCCGGTTGGCACTTGCGCTGCAGTAACTTCAATTATGAATAAGTATAATGTTAAAGATTTTGAAGTAGTATCTAATCCTGAATTTTTAAGGGAAGGATATGCTGTTGAAGATTTTATGAAACCTGATCGAATTGTTATTGGGGCATCTTCTGAAAATACAATGAAAAAAATGAAATCATTATATTATCCGTTTACCTCACATGGTAGCCAAATTATTGAAATGAATCCGGAAAGTTCTGAAGTAACCAAATATGCAGCAAATTCTTACTTGGCCATGAGAATTACATTTATGAATGAGTTAGCAAATTTTTGTGAACAAGTCGGTGCCAATATTGATTTAGTGCGTAAAGGTATGGGAAGTGATAATAGAATAGGTAAAAGATTTTTATATGCCGGTATTGGATATGGTGGCTCCTGTTTCCCAAAAGATGTTAATGCTCTAATTAAAACATCAAAAGAAAAAGGCGCGGAGATGAGATTGTTAACTTTGGTTGATCAAGTTAATAAAGATCAAAAAATGGTATTAGTTAATAAAGTATTGAAGCATTTTAATAATGATATAGAAGGTAAAAAATTTGCAGTTTGGGGATTAGCTTTCAAACCTAATACAGATGATATGAGGGAAGCTCCTGCGGTTGTTATTATTAACGAATTATTAAGATTGGGAGCTTTAGTTACTGCTTATGATCCTGAAGCAATGGAAAATGCAAAATTCTATTTACAGGATAGAATTGAATATGTAAAAAATCAATATGAAGCAGTAAAAAATGCAGATGCATTATTAGTTTTAACTGAATGGAATGAATTTAATAATCCTGATCTTGAACAAGTGAAAGAATCTTTAAAAGCACCTATTATATTTGATGGAAGAAATGTTTTTAACAGAAGAAAGACAAAACAATTAGGATTTACACATTATAGTATTGGAAAAACTCCAATTATTGCATCATAAATTATTCTGATAATATTTTCTCATAATATTTTATATACTGTGGTACAATTAGCTTCTTTTCAAAAACTTTTTCAGCTCTTTCGCGTGAGTTTTTTGAGAAGAAGTCAAATTTCTTTTTATTAGTCAAAAGTTCTAACGCATATTTTGCCATTCTATCAACATCTGCAAATTCTGCGATAAAACCAGTATTGTTATGTACAATTAATTCCGGTAATCCTCCTACGCTTGAACTAATTACTGGCACACCGCAAGACATTGCTTCTAAAGCAGAAAGTCCAAAGCTTTCGGATTGTGATGGCATTAAAAATATATCTGCAACACTTAATAAATTTTCTAAGCCATCTTGTTTTCCTAAAAATATCACATCTTTTTCCAATTTTAATTCTCTTGAAAGTCTTTCACATTCTGATCTATCAGGTCCGTCACCAATTAAAATTAATTTAGCTGGAATTTTCTTTTTAACTTTTTCTAATATTTTAATTGTATCACTTACTCTTTTTACAGGTCTAAAATTAGATGTATGAATTAATATTTTTTCATTTTTGGGTGCAATATGTTTTTTAAATTGCTCATTACATACGGGTTTATAAATTTCACTATCAATAAAATTATTTATTACTTCAATATCTTTTTCAATATGATAGTTTGTCAGGGTTTTTTCTTTTAAAAATCTTGAAACTGCAGTTACACCGTCACTTGCTTCAATACTAAATTTTACTAATGGTAAAAATGATGGTTCTAAGCCGACAAGTGTGATATCAGTTCCATGCAGAGTAGTTATAAATTTTATATCCGAACCATTTTTGTCTAAAATTTGCTTTGCCAAATATGCACTTGTTGCATGCGGAATTGCATAATGAACGTGAAGTAAATCTAATTTTTCATATTCAATTACTTCCAGCATTTTACTTGTTAAGGCTAATCCATAAAGTTGATGTTCAAATAATGGATAATTGCTTACTTCTACTTCATGATAGAAAATATTTTCAACAAAATTTATTAAACGATGAGGTAAAGCATAACTTATAAAATGTACCTCATGCCCTAAATGAGCTAATTCTTTCCCCAATTCAGTTGCAACAACACCACTTCCGCCGTAAGTCGGATAACAAGTAATTCCTATTTTCATTTTGAACTTTTATCAATATTTATAATGGTCTTAAACATAATTAAAAAAAAAATTAATATTTATAGGAAAAAGAAATAACTTTATATTTTTGGAAATATTAGAAAAGAAAAATTTAATTATATTAAACTTGTAGATAATTAAAATTATTATTTAGAAAAAAAATTAAAACCATATGATAAAAAATAGAATTTTAATAATTGGATCAAACGGAATGCTTGGTCAGCAAGTTACATCTTTATTTTTAAATAATGATAATTATGAAATAAGATTAGCTTCATTTGAAGATGATTCCTTTTTTGAAGAATTGCCATATACAAAAATTGATATTAGTAATAAAATTGAAGTAAAGAAATTATTTTTGGATTTTTTTCCTGATTTTGTAATTAATTTAGCCGCATATACAAATGTTGATAAGTCTGAAACAGAAAAAGAGACTTGCTGGAATATTAATGTGAATGCTATAGAATACTTGGCAAAATATTGTGTGCCGGCAAATTCACACCTTATTCATATTTCATCTGATTATGTTTTTGATGGACTAAACGGTCCATATGCAGAAAATGATTTACCTAATCCAATTAGTTATTATGGAAGAAGCAAACTGGCCGGAGAAAATATAATTAAGAAATTTAATATCCCTTCTACAATAATTAGAACAAACGTACTATTTGGTTCTGCGAGATTTGGAAGACCGGATTTTGTTAAATGGGTTGTGAATTCATTAGAAAATAAGAATAATATTAGAATTGTAACTGATCAAATTAATAATCCAACTTTTTTGGATGATATTGCCTCGGCAATTAAAAAAATATGTGATACATCAAAAACCGGATTGTACAATATTGGTGGTGCCGAATTGTTAAATAGATATGAATTTACTGAAAGAATAGCTGAGTATTTTAATCTTGATATGAATTTTGTCACTCCAATATTAACTTCTGAACTAAATCAGCCAGCACCAAGACCATTAAAATCTGGATTAATTAACCTCAAAGCTGAAACAGAACTTTCTTATAAACCAAGACTTCTTAACGAATGTTTTCGATTAATGGAAAAGGACTGGCTTAAAAACAAATAAATTATGAAAAAAAAATATGAAGGCTACATTTTTGATTTAGATGGTACAATTTATCTTGATAATAAAATTATTACCGATGCAGATAAAGTTATAAATGAACTTAAAAGAATTGGGAAAAAAATAATTTTCATTTCTAATAAAACTACCGGAACTGTTAAAGATTATTACAAATTTTTAAAATCAAATGGATTTAATATCAACCAGACCGATATTATTAATTCCACACTTATTCTAAAAAACTATCTTCAAAAATATTATTCATCAAAAACATTTTTTGCTATTGGAGAAAAAAAGTTTATTAATGAAATAAAAAATAGTGGAATTATTTATTCTGAAGATCCCCAAAAAATAGATATAGTAATTATTACATTAGATAGAACTTTAAACTATCAAAAATTAGAAATAGCCGCTAATGCTCTTGATAATGGAGCAAAATTCTACGCAGCAAATATTGATAATACATGTCCAGTTGAAGGTGGAGAAATTCTTGATGCAGGTGCAACAATATCTGCTCTTGAACATAGAACAAATAGAAAACTAGAAAAACATTTTGGCAAACCTTCTAAATATATGCTGATCGAAGCGCTCAAAAGAATTGATGTAAATCCCGCAAAATGTTTAATTATTGGGGATAGAATTGAAACAGATATTGCAATGGGAAATGAGTTCAATATTGATACTGCACTCGTTTCCACTGGAGTATTTAATGATTTAAAACACAACGGAAAGTATAAACCTACCTTTAAAATTAATTCAGTAAAAGATTTACTTTAATAATATTGTTTGTAATAAATTATTAATTTGTATATTTTTGTTATGAGCATATGCTCATAATTATTATGCCGAGACCAAAAAAATATAGAAATACTTGTTGTAAATCAGCAGCCAATTATTTTAAACCAAATGGAATTCCTTTAAAATTTCTCGAAGAAATTTCCTTGGAAAAAGACGAATTAGAAGCTATAAATTTAGCTGACTTAGAAAATTTATCACAAGAAGATGCTGCATTAAGAATGAAAATATCTAGAGCAACTTTTGGAAGAATTATTAAAATAGCCAGATCTAAAATTGCAGAATGCATAGTAAGTGGAAAAGCTATAAAAATTATACAATAAAATTTGAGGTTAAAAATGAAAATAGCAATTGCAACGGATGATTTCACAACAATTACAGGACATGTTGGACGATGTAATGGATTTCTAATTTATGATGTGGAAAATGGAGTTATTAAAGATATTGAGCAAAGAGAGAACGAGTTTACTCATCATAAAGTATCTCATGAACATTCACATAATGAACATGGAAATAGTCATTCAAAATTAGTGGAAGGTTTATCGGACTGTTCACATTTAATTTGTAAATCCGCAGGATGGCGATTACAAGAAGATTTTGAGCGAGCTGAAAAAGAATTAATATTTACAAATGAAGAAATTGCTGAAGAAGCTGCTATTAAATTTTCAAAAAATGAATTAATCATTAATTCCAATGGAGCTTGTCATTCTCATTAGACTGATTTACAAAATATTTATTATTTTAAAAAAAAATATTAGTTTGTAATTCAATTAAGTTTTTTCTAGTTAGAACTAAAGATTAACTGTTGAAAAAACTCATACTTCATATATTTTTTACAATACTTATATTTTTACCAATCGGGTGCAATCAAAAAAAAGATACAAAATCCTCTAAACTACAAGAAATCCAAAAACTGAAAATATTATTAAGGGATCCAGTAGAAACGTTAGATCCATTACAAATCATGTATGGTTCAGACTGGAAAGTTGCAAATAATATTTATGAAGGATTAGTTGCATTTACTGAAAATAATGAAATTGAATTTAATTTAGCCGATACAATATTAATATCTGCAGATAAATTAAATTATAGAATTAGTTTAAAAAGTAATATTTACTTTCATGATAATCCATGTTTTAAAGATGGAAATGGAAGAAGGCTTAATTCAGAAGATATTAAATATTCATTTGAACGTCTTGCAACACAAGAAAATAATTTTAGTAATTGGGAAATAATTAACAATAAAATTTTAGGAATAACTGAATTTTATAACAGAAAGATTGATGAAATTATTGGAATAAAAATTATTGATTCACTTTCGCTTAACATACAGTTAGTCAAACCATACAGTATATTTATTAAAGTACTAGCATCACCAAATTTTTATATAGTTGCAAAAGAAGCAGTTGAATTCTATAATGAAAAATTTAAATATAATCCAGTAGGTACAGGTCCGTTCAGAATTTCTGAATTTACAAAATATGATAATCTATTACTTGTAAAAAATAAAAACTATCATGGTAAGAATAAAGATGGATTACGATTGCCAATTTTGCAATCCATTGAATACAATAATATTAGAGAAACAGAAAATAGATTTGGTGAATTTCTAAAAAATAATACCCATATCATAAGTATTAATAATTCTGAGTTCCAGAAAATAATTAATGATACCGTACTATTAAAAAATTATAATGTTAAAAAAATTGATAAGGGAGTTGGGGTAAGATATTGGGGATTTTATTTTAAAGAAGGAAAAGATTCCGAATCATATAAAGTATTGAGGAAAAATATTGCAAAATCATTTAGTGAAAATATAACACAAACCAGCGACCAATTTAATCTAAAAGCAGAAACTTTAGTGCCGCTACATTTTTTGGATTTAAAAAATCCTACATTAATAAATAATAATAAATTAAGTAAAAATTGTGTTAATTCTAATTTTGAAGTATCCATTTTAACCAATTTAGAATACAGAGATTTACTGATTTTAGAAAACACTTTAAGCTTATTAAAAGTTTCTTATAAAAGAATAACAAAGCCAAATAATTATTACGAAGAAATAAAAAATATTCAACCAACTCTATTTAGGATAAATATGATGCCCGCATTCCCAGATCCTATTGAGTATTATTCACTTTTTTATTCAAAAAATATAGGTAAGATAAATTTGGGAAATTTTTCTAACGAAGAATTTGATAAAATATTTGAATCAATTCAATATTCAAATAATCAAGAAGAAATACAAGAATATTACACTAAACTCGAGAAAATTCTAAAAGATGAAGTAGCGGCTCTATACCTTTTTTATGAGGGACCAAGCTATTATTTGTTAAATAAAAGAGTTAATAACGTTAAATTTAATTTTATTATCCCTAATTATTCAGAAACATTTTTAAATTAAATGCGAAAAAAAATAAAAAAGTTTTCAAACAAGTTAATTTTATTTGTATTTATCTCATCTTTTATTCTAATAATTGGGAGCTTTTTATACTTTTATTTTTATGGGATTTCTTATATAAATAACACAGCAAATAAAGAATTAAAAGCATATAAAAATTTATTTGATAAAGCTTCATTTAATGAATTCAATAAATTCGATTTATTGCTTGAAGGATTTTTAATTAATCTTAAATTGAATGAGTTAAGTATTGAAGATGTTAATAAAGAATTACTTTACATATTAGAAAAAAACGATTTAATAATTGAAGAAGTATATTTTTTTAATAAGGTAAATAATAATGGATTGAACTGCTCCCTTGTCAAAGTATTTGGCGGAGAAATAATATTTAATAAAAATAAATTAGAAAAAGTAACAATTCAGAATTTAATAAATGCAATAAAAACTACATTAACAATTGATAGAAACAAATATTTTGGCATTAATTCTAAAAGCAATTTTAATGATTTCTACTTTATAAGAAAAAGTGAAAACATCAATGTAATTCTGAAAATAAATCTAAGAGCAATATTTTCTAAAATCATTTCTCAAGTTTATCACTCGCCCAACATTCAGTTCCATATGGTTAATGATAATAACATAATAATGTATTCAACAAACAAAACTTGGGTAAATCAAAACGCAGATAAATTTATAAATAAATCCAGCAAATCAGAAAATAATGTTTATATATGGAAAGATGATTTAATCTATAATTCAAGATATAATGAATATTTTTATTCAAATTTTATATTAACTCTTAATTTATCTTATTTATATGATGAATTTAATACTATTATTATTAGACTTTTTACTTATTCTTTATTCATTTATCTGCTAATTGTAACTATCACATATCTGTATTCAAAAAAAATCTCTTCTCAATTTGGTGAAATTGCAGATGTAACAAAAAGTATTGGTGAGGGTAATTTTGATTCCAAAATAAATATCCAAAGAAACGATGAGTTGGGATTATTGATTGATTCATTTAATGATATGGTTGATAAGTTAAAAGAAAACTATAAAAAACTTAATTTGACCAATAAAAAACTTGAACTTAAAATTGATGAATTAGTGAAAACCAAGGCAGAGTTAACTAAACAGCAAAAGCTAGCATTAATTGGTGAAACTGTTTCAAAAATATCTCATGAAATACAGAATAAAATTAGTGCTGTAAGTGTTTGGGTTCAAAATTTAGAAATGCAATCTTCTCAAGATGAAACAACAAAAATTTATGTTAATGAAATAAAAATGTCATTAAATTCATTTTTAGAAATGCTATTGAATTTTAAGAAGTTTTACAGAAAACCATATCTAGAAAAATCTAAAATTGAATTAAGTAATTTAATAGAAAAAGTTATTTCGAATTACTCATATGACATAAAGGCAAAAAATATTATCGTCGAGAAAAAACTCAAGTGTTCAGAGACTATTTTACTAGATGCAATTCTATTTGAAGAAGTAATTTCTAACCTATTAGTCAATGCAATTTATTTTAATCCTAAAAACGGAAAAATTAAAATTATTACTGACTTGATAAATGATACTGTTTTTTTCCAAATCGCAAATGAAGGTGAGCAAATAAAAGAAGAAAATTTAGAAAACATTTTTAATCCATTCTTTACAACAAAATCATCAGGCAGTGGATTAGGATTAGCAATTACTAAAAATATTATTGAAGCACATGAAGGAACAATTGAAGCATCAAATACAACTATTGGGGTTAGTTTTACTATAAATTTACCAATCAAAAAGGACAATGAAGATAATGAAAATATTAGTAATTGATGATGATCATGATTTAAACAGAGGTATTTGTGCATTCCTTAATGCAAATAAATTTGATGTGACAAATGCCCACAATGGTAAAGAAGCATTTGAGATATTTAGAAAATCTCATTTTGATTTAATTCTTTCAGATTTACAAATGCCTGAAATGGATGGTATTGAATTGCTTGCAAAAGTAAAAGAAAAAAATGATACACCATTTATAATTATGACAGCTTATGCTTCAATTGAAAATGCAGTTGAAGCAATGAAATTAGGTGCAGACGATTACTTAACTAAACCAATTAATTTGCAAGAATTATTAATAAGAATAAAAAGAAGTTTAGCTGCTTTAGAAGTTATAAATGAAAATCTTAAATTAAAGCAAAAGCTTTCTAAATATGAATTACCTGAAATTATTGGAGAAAGTGAGGCAATAAATGATTTAAAGAAATTACTTATAAGAATTTCAAATAATTCAGATTTTCCGGTTGCAATTTATGGTAAAAGCGGAACAGGTAAAGAATTAGTTGCAAGAAATATTCACTTTATGTCAAATAGAAAAAATAAACCATTTATTCCAATAAATTGTGCAACATTAAATGATGAATTAATTCAAAGCGAATTATTTGGACATGTTAAAGGTGCTTTTACAGGTGCAATTCATAATAAAATAGGACTGTTAGAATCTTCTGAAGGCGGATCAATTTTTTTGGATGAAATAAGTGAAATGAGTTTAAGTGTTCAGGCAAAACTTCTGCGTGTTTTACAAGATGGAGTTGTTCAACCAGTTGGATCAAATGAAAGTAAAAAAGTGGATGTACGTTTTATTTGTGCCAGCAATAAAGAATTGCCCGATTTAATAATTCAAAAAAAATTTAGAGAAGATTTATATTTTAGGTTAAATGTTGTAGAAATTGAAGTTCCATCTCTTTCTGCCAGAAAGTCTGACATTCCAATTTTAATTAAGCATTTCTTTAAAAAATATAATCATTCTGAAAAATATTTTGATAAAGAAACATTGCAATTAATCTTAGATTATGATTGGCCGGGAAATATTAGAGAATTGGAAAACTTAATAAGAATGGAAATTGTAACAACAAATTCTCAAATTATTAGAAAGGAGGATTTGCCAAAGAAATATTTTCAACATAAAAATATTACAGATAATGATAATCTCAATTTTGAAGAAGAATATAAACCAGCTTATAATAAGGTTGTATCAAGTTTTGAAAAAAAATATCTAACTTATCATCTAGAGAAAAATAAATTTAATGTATCTCAAACTGCAGATTTAATTAATTTATCTAGAGTTTCTCTTCATAAAAAAATTAATGAATATTCAATTCTATTACAGAATAAGTTGTAAATTCAAATTAACAATTACTGTTAAATAAAATTAACAACTCATCGTATTCTGCTTTCTTCTATTCGATTTTTAATCATATTCGAACTTTAATTTTAGGTATAACTTTTGTTTAATTCAATAATAAAACAAGAGAAAAACCTTTGAAATCAATATTGATAGTGTTAAATGAAGAATATCTTTCTAAAGGAATAGCACTTGGTGTAATTGATTATTTTCAAAGCATTCATACAACAAAAAATCCATATGAAGCAATTGAAATATTGAAAAACGAAAAAATAGATTTTCTGATAACGGATATAGATTTTAAAACCATCAAATCTGAAGAATATATAGATGAAATAATATGCCTTTCTAGAAATTTAGAAACAATATTGTTAATTGATCACGCCACAATAAAAATTGAAAATTTAGATTCCACTGCAAAAATAATTATTCAAAAAAAGCCTGTATCACTAAAAAGCATTATAAATATAGTTGCAACAATAAATAGAAATATAGTTGATCAAAAAAAAGGAGAAAATTGAAATGAAAAAGTTCATTACATTTTTAATTATTGCTTTTTGTAGTTTAAATTATGCTCAACAGCATTCGAGTCAAGCCAAATTTGAAAAAAATGAACCAAAAATAGTTAACGGAAAAATTGTATTTGAAAATCAGTCAACTAATGAAAATATGCCAACCCAAATTTTAGGACAAATATGGATTCCAGATAATTGGGAAGACGATAACAGAGTAATAATGAGTTATAATAATTCTGGATTTTTATCTCAACAAACAATTGAAACTATTGTTGACGGCGTATGGATTTTAGAATCAAAAATGGTAGTGGAATATACTGGAAATGATGTTGCTAAAATGGAAATGTACTTTTATGACGATGGAATTATTGATTATGGAAGGAAGTTTGAATATCAAACTAGTGATGGAATAATTACAGAAGTAATATATTATGATTTAGATACAGACACATCAGAATGGATTAAGGATCAAAAAGAGGTCTATGAATATTCAGGTCAACTTAATACAAGAATTGCTGTTTATAATTGGAATGATTTTGCGAATAACTGGGATGTTGACGGCGAAATTTTATTTACATATGATAATCTAAATAGAGAAATTGAAAAATTAGAAAAAGATTGGTCTGCAAATGATAACCAGTATCAAAATGCGTATATAACTACAACTGAATACTATATAAATGGTGAAATGAGCAGTCAACTCTACAAAGCATGGGATGTAGACAATAACCAATGGGCAGATAGTAATTATACTTTAGTTGAATGGGAATACGATGAAAATGTTAACTGTATTGTTTACACAACAACTTCAATGTTTTCTATAATGGGATTCTCAATAGTTACAAAAATTAAAAATGAATATGAATATGACACAAATAACTATTTAATAAAAGATACTTATTATACTTGGGAAGATTTTGCGGAAGAATGGATTATAGTAAATTCTAGTGAATATACAAACAATGCTGAAGGTGAGGTTCAAGAAATACTAGTTTTAATTTATGATGGTTTTGGAGGATGGTCTAATTTCGAAAAATACATTTATAGTTACAATGGGACTGTTGATGTAGAAACTGATAAAATTTTAGTTGATGAATTTTTATTAATGCAAAATTATCCTAATCCATTTAATCCTAGTACAAAAATTTCATTTACACTTTCAGAATCTAATCATGTAAAACTAAAAGTTTATGATATACTTGGAAACTATATCAATACGTTAATAGATGAATTTAAAAATTCGGGTAGTTACGAAATCCGATTTAATGCATTCGAATTAGCAAGTGGAACTTATGTTTACACATTACAACAAGGTAAAAATATTTTAAGTAAAAAGTGTATTTTATTAAAGTAATAGTTGTTTAAAGAGCCTAAATATTTGATATTATTTATATAAAAAGATATCTTGTATTATTAAATTTCAAATTAATATAGGAGACAGTATGAATATCAAATATTTGGGTTTACTAATTATCTTTCTCATTTTTTTTATAAGCTGTTCGGATGATGAAAATCCATCTTCCCCGGAAAATCAAACAGCAAAAGAACTAAGTTTGAAAGTTATTGATATACCAAATGCAATAAAACAATCAAGTAATCCATATGCTCAGCAAGTTAATGTTTTTACTACACTTGCAAACTCATTTAGTGTTTATAGTTTTTATTTTACACCACCAAGCGGCAACCAACAATTTTTAAAAGTAAATGAAGACTGGACAAAAAGTTGGACAGTTAATAATATAACTATTAATATGAACTATTTTGAAAATACTACCGATTTTGGATGGTCAATATATCTCAGCGGTACAGATGGTGAACAAACCTTTAATAATACATTATTTCTTGAAGCTCAAGAAACTATAGGAACACAGCAAGGAACATTTAAAATTTATGACCCAAATTCAAATACTGTTGCATCTGAATGGACATATTTTACAACTACATCTGATGTTTACAATTTATCTTTATTTTCTTACAATGGTGACAATTCAAATAAACTTGAAATTATTTCCAATAATGATAATTCAGGCGAATTCACATATTATGAAATGGCAAGTGGAGATTTTACAATTGATAAAAGAGTTGCGTGGAATGCTGATGGAACCGGTCAATGGTGGGAATACGATAGTGCCGGAACACTTATCGATTCAGGCTCATTTTAATTTTACTAAGTTAAATATATGAATTAACTTTTTTATATTTTTGTGGATCACAATACTAAGAAGAGTAATTGATGGTCCACAAAAAAATATTTTTTTTATTCGTTATAATATTTCCTTCAATTTTATTTGGCCAATTTGCAATACATAAACATATAGCTGGTCCAACTTTAGGTTTTTCTTTTCTAGACAATGCAGTGCAGTTAGGATTAAATCATGAATATGGAATTTCACTTGATGAATTAGGATTAAATGAAACTGGAAAATTAGGGATAGGAGGAGTATTAAGATATTGGAGCTATTCAGAGAATTTTCCAAATGTAAATTGGAGTTACACAAATGTATTATTAGGATTCCAATCAAATTATCATTTTTATATGGCAAATGAACAGATAGATCCTTGGGCGGGATTAATTCTTGCATATAATGTTGGAAGTGTTAAGAATGAAATAAAAACAATTGGATATTTGGTAAAAGATAAATCACATGGTGGAATTTGGCTGGGATTAAATGCCGGTGTAAGATACTGGTTTAGTAATAATACAGCTTTAAATATCAGAATCGGTTTTGGAACTTCTAATTATGGTGCATTAGATATTGGATTTGACTATAAATTTCAATAAAATGAAGAATTGTTAGGGGAGCAAGAACGGCTACTCATCAAAAAAAACTTTTACTTGAGAATAACCGTTCTTTGGAATTTTTTTATACTAATTTAAAAACTGCTGTAATTTAATACCTTTATATTCAAGATTCAAGTCAGCTAAGTCAAATGGTTCAACAATAACATCTCCTCTAATATTCTCTAATTTATGATTATTATAAAATATTGTGCATAATCGCTGAACTCTTTCACTTTCATCAAATTTAATTCTTTGCTTAATTGCGTAGATGCCTTTTTCTGATTTAATTTTAGCAAGTGATAAGGCTGCAATCAGTCTTTCTTCTTCAATTGGACTGCTTTTTAACATTTTCATTAGTGGAATAACAGCTTTTTCTGAATTAATTTCACCTAAAAAATAGGCTGCACTAATTCTTAATCCTTGATTATCTGATTCAACTCCAACAATTAAGTTTTCTTCAATTCTATTATAATATTTCTCTAAATCCTTAACTCCGGCAAAAATAGATGTACTTAAAAAAATACTTATTATAAACCAATTTATAAGTGTTCTGAATTTCATTCTTTCCTCCCAACAACTAATTACATAATTGTTTTTTCAATACTTAAGACGAGTTGCAAAATGAAAAGTTTTAAAGAGAAAAATTTTTACCTAAATCTAAAAACTGATTGGGCATATAAAATATTACAATTATGATAAGAGTATAAAATATATAATTTTAATGTTTATTAAATGATAATATTACAATTTCATAATTAACTTAAAATAAATTTAAACTTTTTTTACTTTTTACCGAAAATACAAGACAAAACATCTTAATATAAATATATTCCTATTGAAAGGGGGAATGATGAGTATATTAGTATTGGAAAAACGCAGAAAGATGGAATTTCTTTATCGTGAATTGGAGCGAGTTAGAAATCAAATGAAATCCTTATTGACAATAAATGTTGATGAGTTAACCATTGGAAATATTCGGCTTCTGGAACTGGAAGAGGAAAAGCTATTATCAAAATTATTGAAAATGAAAACTTTGGACTATACCTAATTAAAAGTAAACAAATAGGAAATAATTAAAAAGATTTTAGCCAATAACCTAAGCCGACACCTAAAAATGTTGCAATGGCATAACCTAATGTTCCAACTAGAATTGCTGGAATAACTAAAGATTTCCAATTTTTTGCAACTGCCATTGCAGCCGCGGTTGTTGGTCCGCCCATATTTGCATTGGAAGCAACAACAATTTCTGCTAAATTTAGTTTAAATATTTTACCGGCTGCCAGTAAAAATGTGATGTGAACTGTTAAAATCAATCCTGCAAATACAAATAAAATAGGTCCGTATTCTAACACTACAAAAATGTTGGCACTTGCTCCAATTGTTGCAAAGAAAATCTGCATTAAATAAGTTCCTATAATTTCCGCACCATTTATATTTTTCATCTGATTAGAAAATAAAGTTGCCAATAAAATAATTAATGCAGTTATTATTAGAATACCACTTCCTTCAATTCCAGAAATATCTGATAACCAGAATCCAAATGCGCATAAACTTATAGATATAGCCATAGCTTTAGAAAGATTTACCATGCTGATGCTTGAATTACTATTTATATCAGAGCTGATTTCTTGAGATAAATTTTCATAATTTATTTCACTATAAGTTGAAAAATTTCTTTGTAAAAACTTTATTGAAGGGAGAGCAAAAAGAATAATAAAATAAAAAGCCATAACTAAATTGTCGGCTGCAATTCCGGCAGTTAATAAATTTGCTGATTTTAACTGAACAGCTTCAGCTGCCGCAACGTAATTCATTGAACCGCCAATATATGTGGAGGAAAAAATTGCTGCTAACTGCCAAGCATTTTCACCTAATGGAATTACAAAAAAAGCTAGAATTGTACCCAAGATTGTACCAATTGCTCCAAATGTAAAAGCAATTAAAGTCGGGCCAGCTTCTTTAATAATTTTTTTTAGATCAGCTTTAAAAAGCAATAAGGGAATTGCTAATGGAACTAAATAACTCCATACGATATCATAAGACGGCGCAGAAGATGGAATAATAGAAAGATTGGACAAAAGAAAAGTTCCGAAAATTGCAATAACTACAGATGAAATTTTGCTACCTAGTTTTGTTTTTTCTGCCCAAATACTAAAAGCTGCAACAGTTAATAATACTGCCCAAATTACCCAGTGATTATCGGACGAAATTAAAGTATTCTCAAACATATAGTTTTATCATATTATGTAAATTGAAGTTACAATTTAAAATTCAAAAAACAACAATGCCAATAATTTTATGTAAGTTTTATTAACAAAAATAATTCAAAAAAATCCTTCATAAATTCAGTTCTAAATAAAATTGAAAAATAGGTTTTGGATAAATATAAATTTTTTTAAGTTAAAATAATTTTATTAATTTCTATGTAAAAAATAGATAGTTCAATTTTGTAAATTAGTATTTATTCGTAAGTTCTATTGGGGAAAAGAAAATTATGAATGATAAAGCAATTCTTTCAAAATCAACATTTCTAAAAGGTTTGCAATGCGATAAGCATTTATATCTTTATAAGCATCATTACAATTGGCAAGATAAAGTTTCAGAACAACAGCAAGCAATTTTTGATCGAGGACATAACGTAGGCCATTTGGCTCAACAGCTTTTTCCAGATGGAGCCGATTCAAGTCCATCAAATCCAAGAGCATATTCACAAGCTCTAGACTATACAATTGAACTTATTGAAAATGGCACAAATGTAATATACGAAGCAGCCTTTATGTATAATGAAGTTCTTGTATATGCAGATATAATTGTAAAAAATGGAAATAAGTGGAAAGTATATGAAGTAAAAAGTTCAACTTCAGTTTCTGAAACAAATATAAATGATATATCAGTGCAGTATTACGTTATGAGCAACTGCGGTCTGGAAATTGAGGACATTTCCATAATTTATATTAATAATGAATACATAAGATTTGGTGAACTTGATTTATCTCAATTTTTTAAAGTTGAATCACTATTACCGTTTGCTATTGAAAATATGGATTGGATTGATGAAGAAGTCGAACGGCTTAAAAGTGTAGTTTTACAAAAAGAAATACCCAATATTGATATTGGCTTACACTGCAGCGATCCTTATCAATGCAGCTTTATTGGTCATTGTTGGAATCATATTCCTGAAAATTCAGTTTTTGATATTTCCCGAATGCATTTGACAAGAAAGTTTGAATTATATGATAGTGGAATAATAAGTCTTGATGATATTCCAGATGAGTTTATTTTGCCTTCAAGCCAACAATTGCAATTATATAGTTATAAAACTGGTGAAACAATAATTAATAGCGCAGCAATTGAATCTTATCTTAGCACTTTCGATTACCCACTTTATTTTATGGATTTTGAAAGTTTTCAACCGGCAGTGCCAGCATTTGATAATTCAAGACCATATCAGCAAATACCTTTTC
This sequence comes from Ignavibacteriales bacterium, assembly GCA_020635275.1. GTDB lineage: Bacteria > Bacteroidota > Ignavibacteria > Ignavibacteriales > Melioribacteraceae. The sequence goes on along the minus strand of JACKAA010000001.1, from coordinate 36,537 downwards.
AATATAGCCTGCATTATCAAAAAAGCAAACAAAGTAAATTAGAACATAAAGAGTTTTTGGCAGAGACTGGTGTAGAACCAAGGATTTCATTTCTTAAAAATTTACTTGAAGACACCAAATCTGTTGGAAAGATAATTGTTTACAACAAATCTTTTGAGATTATGATATTGAATTCAATTGCAACAGATTTTCCGGAATTCAGCAAAGAAATTGATGAACTAATTGACCGAATTATTGATTTAATGATTCCATTTCAAAAAAAGTGGTATTATGCTCCCGAGATGCACGGTTCATATTCTATAAAAAAAGTTTTACCTGCATTAGTACCAGAATTAAGTTATGAAGGATTAAATATTTCTGACGGTGGTTCTGCTTCGTTGGCTTTTGAGAATCTATTACATGAAAAAGATATGTTTATAATTGAAGAAACCAGAAAAAATTTACTTGAGTATTGTAAGCTAGATACTTTTGCAATGGTAGAAATATTAAATAAATTATTTGAGATTTCAAAAATCAACTAATTAGAGAACTCAAGATTATGAAAAATATACTTCCTAATTTTTGCATTATTTTGCTTATTCTCATTTATGGCTGTGACCAAAGCTTAAATTCAAATGAGAAAACACAAATTGCTGAAGTAATTGTTTATGGTGGAACCGCTTCTGCCGTAATGTCTGCTGTACAAATTTCCAGAATGGGAAAATCTGTAATTATTGTCTCTCCAGATAAACATTTGGGTGGATTAACTTCTTCAGGATTGGGCTTTACTGATACTGGAAACAAAAGAGTAATAGGTGGTTTGGCTCGTGAGTTTTATCATCGCATATATAAGTATTATGAAAAAGAAGAAAATTGGAATTGGCAAAAAAAAGAAGAATATGGAAATGTTGGTCAAGGAACTCCTGCCATAGATGGTGAAAATAAAACCATGTGGATTTTTGAACCGCATATTGCTGAAAATGTATTTGAAGATTTTATTGCTGAACACAAAATTCAAGTTATAAGAAATGAATGGTTGGATCGAGAAAACGGTGTTAATAAAGAAAACGGAAGAATTATTTCTATAAAAACATTATCTGGAAATAAATATAAAGGCAAAATTTTTATTGATGCTACTTATGAAGGTGATCTCATGGCTTCTGCAAATGTAAGTTATACCGTTGGTCGTGAGTCAAATAAAACTTACAATGAAGAATGGAATGGTGTTCAAATTGGTATTCTTCACCACGCTCACCATTTTGGTGATTTGAAAATTAGCCCATATATAGATCCAGAAAATCCTAATAGTGGAATTTTACCACTTATCTCAAATGAATATCCTGGTAAAAGAGGAGAAGGAGATAATAAAGTTCAAGCTTATTGTTATAGGACTTGCTTGACAAAAAATCAAAGAAATAAGAGAGAATTCGAAAAACCAATTGGTTACAATCCTGAACAATACGAACTTTTAATTAGAATATTTAATTCAGGATGGCAGGAGGTTTTTAAAAAATTCGATCCTATTCCAAATCTAAAGACCGATGTAAATAATCATGGTCCGTTCAGTTTTGATTATATTGGAATGAATTATGACTATCCGGAGGCTTCTTATGAAAGAAGGCGAGAAATTATTAAAGAGCATGAAAATTATCAAAAAGGTTTACTCTACTTTATAGCTAATGATTCTCGTGTACCGAAAGATATTCAAAATGAAATGAAAAAATGGGGCCTTGCAAAAGATGAATTTCTTGATAATAATAATTGGCCTCATCAAATATATGTAAGAGAAGCTAGAAGAATGATTGGTTCGTTTGTTATGACTGAAAATGAAATACTTGGAAAAAATCCGGTAAATAAATCAATTGGAATGGGATCATATACAATGGATTCACATAACACTCAAAGGTATATTACACCTGAAGGATTTGTTCAAAATGAAGGTGATATTGGAATTCATCCGAAAAATCCTTACCAAATAGAATTGGGATCAATTATACCTAAAAGAGAAGAATGTTCAAACATATTAGTCACTGTAGCCGTTTCCAGTTCACACATTGCATTTGGATCAATTCGTATGGAACCAGTATTCATGATATTGGGTCAGAGTGCAGGCACTGTTGCGGTTTTATCAATAGAAAAAAATATTGGAATTCATAATCTGCAATATGAATCAATTAAAGAACATTTGAAAAAGGATGGACAAATTTTAGAATTAAATCAAAACATAAACTGAGAAAATTTATCTGAACTTTATGATTATTCAATTAATTAAGATCTTATACATCAAAAAATATATTACATTATTATTATTTGTGATATATAAATATGCTACACAGAATTAAAGAAATTAAACTAAAATTTGCAGTATATTTGTTTTATTTGTAACTCTTGAAAAACAAGGAATATAAATTAATTTCTGTATGATCTCATTGACCGATACTAATTCAAAAAATTATTTAGAATCAATCGCTGGTTTTTATAAAACCCACCTTTTAGAAAATATCCTTCCTTTTTGGTTAAAACATTCTATTGATTTAGATAACGGAGGATATACTTTTTCACTTGATAAAGATGGAACGATCCTCGATACAGATAAAGCAATGTGGATTCATGGAAGATTTGTTTGGCTCTTAAGTGAGTTATATAATACAGCAGAAAAAAAGAATGATTGGTTTAAGCTTGCAAAACATGGAATAGAATTTATTGATAAATATGGATTTGATTCAGATGGAAGGATGTATTTTTTGCTGACCAAAGAAGGACAACCATTAAGAAAAAGAAGATATCTTTTTACTGAATCTTTTGCATGTATGGCTTATTCGGCCTTTGCTAAAGCAAGCAATTCCAAGGAGTATGAAGAAAAAGCTCTAAGCTTATTTAAATTGATTTTGCACTATCTTAAGTCTCCTGAACAAATTCCTGAAAAAACATTATCAAAAACTCGATCAATGAAAAGTTTAAGTGTTCCAATGATAAATATAGTTGTTGGTCAGACACTAAGAAATATTAATAAAAGTTCGTTTATAGATAATATTATATTAGACTCAATTAATGAAATTGAAAATGATTTTATGAAAGAGGAATTTAAAGCAGTTTTAGAAACAGTTGCGACTGATGGAAAATTTATAAATTCATTTGATGGACGATTGCTTAATCCTGGTCATGCTATTGAAACCGCTTGGTTTATTATGAAAGAGGGAATAATTAGAAACGATGAAAAAATTAAACAGCTTGGAGTTAAAATTTTTAACTGGAGCTGGAAGTGGGGATGGGATAATGAGTTTGGCGGAATTATATATTATAGAGATGTTAAAAATAATCCTTGTACAGAATATTGGCACGATATGAAATTTTGGTGGCCGCAATGTGAAGCCATAATTGCAGCTTTATATGCATTTAAAATTACTGGAGATATTAAATATTTGAAGATACATGAACAAATTCATAATTATACTTTTAATTTATTTCCTGATAATGATTATGGTGAGTGGTTTGGCTATTTTCATAGAGATGGAAGACTCTCTACAACAATTAAGGGCAATATGTGGAAAGGTCCATTTCATATTCCAAGAATGTTATTAACAAGTTGGCAGCTGATAGAAAGTATGAAAGATTAGATAATTCATTAAATTAATTGCAACAAAATTATTCAACCAAATATTTAGAAGAAAAGTTAAATGAAAAAAATTAATGGTTACATAGCTGCACCTTTTACACCAATGTTTGAAAATGGTGAAATTAATTTTAACCTAATTTCTGATTATTATAAGTTTCTAAAAAGAAATGGTTTAGATGGAGCATTTATTGCGGGCTCTTCCGGTGAAGGAGCATTGCTCACAGTTGAGGAAAGGATAGTGCTTGCTGAAAAATGGAAAGAAGTAAGTGACGATGACTTTAAAATAATTGTACATACCGGTGGTACAAATTTAAAGGATCAGAAAGTTCTTGCAGAACATGCTCAAAAAATTGAGACCTGGGGAATTGCTGCTATGGCTCCTGCGTTTTTACCTCCAACAAGAATTGATGAATTTATTGAGTTTTGTAAAGAGATAGCTATCGCCGCACCCGAATTACCATTTTATTATTATCATATTCCTCCTTTAAATAAATTCAATTTATCAGTAGTTGATTTTTTAAACCAAGCTGAAGATAAAATTAATAATTTAGCCGGTGTTAAATTTACTGATACAAATATTCATGAGTTTGATCAGTGCCGTTATATTGGTAATGGAAAATATGAAATGTTGTGGGGACTGGATGAAATGTTTCTTGATTCATTAGTTTATGGAAATAAATCCGGCGTTGGCGGAACTTATAATCATTGTTTTAGTTTGTACAAAAATATGACAGAAGCATTCGCAATAAATGATTTGGACACGTGCAGAAGTTTACAACATAAATCGCATTTGTTTTGTAATGTTCTAAAAAAATATAGGGGAAATATTACTTGCGGGAAAAAAATTATGAAATTCATTGGATTAGATTGCGGTCCAAATAGAATTCCACTTCAGAGCATATCAAAAAATGAAGAAATAGAATTAGAGAAAGACTTAAATAATATTGGATTTTTTGAATACTGTAACAAATTATGAAAGAAATAAAAAAAATAAATGTTCTTTTCATACTTCTATTCTTTTACAATGTTATTTCTATTTATGGCCAAAATAAATCTCACTACAATGTAATTTGGTCAGAATTACCTCAGCTTCCTCCAAGCCCAAATAGTGTTATTCAACCTGGTCTTGCCGGATCTTATATTGGTATTTATAATGATATTCTGATTGTAGCCGGTGGTGCAAATTTCCCAGAAAACCCACCTTGGAAAGGTGGTAAGAAAATCTGGCATGATGATATTTATCTTTTAGATCTAAAGAATCCTGTTAAGTGGATTACTTCAGAAAGACTTAAGCTTCCATTTGAAGCTGCATATGGAGTATCAATTGAAGATAAGAACGGACTCATAATTATTGGCGGAAGTAATTCTGATTCATGTTATTCAAAAGTTTTTATTTTGAAGCCGGATATAAGGAATAAAAATATTGAAATCATAAATTTACCTTCACTTCCAATACCGCTTGCCTTTATGACAGGTGCCAGAAATGGGAATAATATATTTATTGCCAGCGGACAAGAAGATATGAGTAACGCAATTTCGACAAAGAATTTTTTCATGTTGGACTTGTCAAAAAAAACTGATTCATCAAAATTTAAATGGGAGAAACTACAATCATGGCCTGGACCTTCCAGAATATTACCTGTTTCATCAATTCAAAGTAATGGAAGCAATGAATGCTTCTATTTATTTAGCGGAAGAAGTATAAATCCTAATAATAGCTCAATAATGCTAAATGATTCATACAGATATAATTTAATTTCAAAGACTTGGAAAAAATTGAATGATATTAGAATTAATGATAAACCGCTTAATATTATGGCCGGAACAGGCATTGAATCAGGAGCAAATCATATATTAGTTTTTTCAGGTGATAATGGAGAAGTATTTCAGAAACTTGAAAATCTGACAAATCAAATAAATTCAACTCAAGATATTAATCAAAAAAATGAATTTTCTTCAGAAAAATTATCTCTCTTAAATAATCACCAAGGTTTTAGTAAAGATATTTTAGCTTATCATACAATTACCGATACTTGGATAAAAGCTGGTGAAATAAAAACTGACGCACCCGTTACAACAAGAGTAGTTAAAAATAATAATTCCTTTATTATACCATCCGGAGAAATTAAACCTGGAATTCGGACACCTTTAGTATTAAAAGCTGAATTTGAATATAAGCGTGAATTTGGATTATTAAATTATATGATTTTAAGTGTTTATTTATCTGGCTTAGTTTTTATGGGATTTTATTTTTCAAAAAGGGAAAAAACTACTAACGATTTTTTCAAAGCTGGCGGTAGAATTCCATGGTGGGCAGCTGCTCTTAGCATTTTTGGAACACTATTAAGTGCAATTACTTTTATGGCAATTCCGGCAAAAGTTTATGCAACTAATTGGAGTTATTTTGTTCTTAATGCATCTATGTTAATTGTTGCTCCTTTTATCGCTCATTTTATTCTTCCATTTTACAGAAGATTAAATCTTACAACTGCATATGAATTTTTGGAAATGAGGTTCAATTTAATTGTTCGTCTACTTGGCAGTTTAGTGTTTATATTATTTCAGCTAGGTAGAATTGGTATTGTACTTTTTTTACCGTCCATTGCGTTATCACTTGTTAGTGGAATTAATATTTATGTATGTATTTCAGTGCTTGGAATATTAAGTATTTTCTATACAGTACTTGGAGGTATTGAAGCTGTAATTTGGACTGATGTTATACAAGTAATAGTGTTAATTGGAGGCGCATTAATCAGTTTAGTTATTCTTATAATAAATGGAGGAATTGAGAACTTTTCTAAAATAGCCAAACTTGAAAATAAATTAATGATGTTTGATTTTAATTTTAGTTTGTCGCATCCAACATTTTGGGTGATTTTAATTGGCGGCATATTTATTAATTTTATTAATTATGGTACTGATCAAACAGTTATACAGCGTTACTTGACCACTAAAGATGAAAAGTCAGCCTCAAAAAGTATTTGGATAAACGCAATATTACCATTGTTCTCAACTGTTTTATTCTTTGCAATTGGAACAGCACTTTATGTATTTTATAAAACTCATCCCGGTGAATTGAACATTGCAATAACAAATACAGACGCCATTTTCCCTTGGTATATTATAACTCAGTTACCGGCAGGAATATCAGGAATTTTAATTGCTGCAGTTTTTTCGGCTTCAATGTCAAGTTTAGACAGCAGTATGAATTCTGTTGCTACTGCATTTACTACAGATTTCTATAAACGCTTTAAAAAGAATGCAACAGATCATCAATCACTAATTATTGCACGTATTGTTACACTTGTCATTGGAATATTTGGAACTACATTTGCATTATTAATGGTTAGTTGGGAAATTAAATCTTTATGGGATCAATTTAATTTAATAGTTGGACTATTTGTTGGCGGACTTGGCGGGATTTTCTTGTTAGGAATGTTCGCAAAAAAAGCAAACGGAATAGGTGCAATAATTGGCTTAGTTTTTAGTGCTATTCTTCAATATTTACTTAGTAATTATACAGATCTTAATTTGCTGCTATATGCGGCAAGCGGTTTTTGTTCAGCAGTAATTATTGGTTACTTATTTAGTTTAATATTTCCAGTGAAAAATAATAAAGCAATAAAACTAGATTGAACAAAACTAAATTCATTTATGAAAATATAAATTATTACAAATTCCTTTTTCTATTTTATTTGATCTTATAATTCTACTAATTACTACCATATTAGTATAAATCATAACAGCCCCTTATTATTTGGAATACTTAGACTGAAAGATTTTGATAAAATTCTAATTTGACTTTATTTATGGAATGAATATAAATAGAATTATAATTTTGAAATCCTTAAAAATACATCATTTAAGTTAACAAATATCCATCCCTTTTTATAGTAATGCTAACCTTTCTCCAACTTACGATATGCAGTCGGAGATACCATCATTATTTTGGAAAACAATCTGGAAAAATAATAAGGATCTTCATAAGCAAGATAATTGCTAATCTCTTTAATTCTCATTTTTGTTGTATCTAAAAGATGACATGCATACTGAATTTTCAAACTAATAAAATAATCAACTGGTGAACGCCCAGTGGTTTTCTTAAAAAGAGTAGAAAAGTGTGACGGTGACAAACCAATCTGCTCACACATCATTTCTAGTGTTAAATTGAGTTTTAAATTGTTCTTCATATATTTTATACTATTTTCTACTGGATCATTAGATTGAATTTTTCTTAATAACCGAAAATGTTTAACAAACTTGAACGAAGCTAAAAAGTGCCATAAAGTTAAATTAATATATTCCAGATTCTCTAGACTAAATCCCATTTCAAGGTTTTGGTAAATTTCTTCAAAAAGCATTAACCTATCTTCTTTACGTGAATCTTTTGTATTAGTAATTGTAAAAACTTTACCGCATATATCTTCAAAAAAAAATGATTGATGTCCTGAAAAATGTAACCAGTAAATACTCCATGGTGATTTTACATCCGCTCCATAGGAATGAGGAAAAATTGGTGGAAGAATATAAAATTCATTTTCATTTATTATTACTTTTTTATCATTACTTTTAATCCATCCTTTTCCTTTTATGCAGTAAATTAAAATATATTGATTGCAGCCTTTTTCCCTTTGTCTGAAATGCTCATTCGCATTTGGATAAATTCCAATATCAGTAATAAAAAGATTTCTAATTACAGGATGATTCTTACACTCTTCTATTATTTGTTAAGGTAGAATAATTGATTTTTGATCCTTAAAACCATCCATTTTTAACATTTTTCAATCCTAAATAATTACTTAGATTATATAGTAAGATAATCCATCATTTCCAAAATATTCTCTATTTATTTTTCATTTTATCATTCGTATTATTAACACACATAAATTTTGAGATCATAGAATATGACACAAAAAACGAAATTTAATGCAGGGTACATTTTTTTAATATCAATGGTTTCTGCTTTAGGAGGGTTATTATTTGGTTATGATTGGGTAGTTATTGGTGGTGCCAAACCATTTTATGAACAGTTTTTTAATATTTCTTCACTTCCCACATTACAAGGTTGGGCAATGAGCAGCGCTTTAGTAGGATGTTTATTGGGAGCCATGTTATCTGGAGTACTCAGCGATAGATATGGAAGAAAAAGACTTCTAATATTTTCTGCTTTCTTATTTACACTTTCTGCAGTTGGAACTGGTGCAGTCAATAATTTTAACTTATTTATTATGTATAGAATTTTAGGCGGAATTGGTATTGGATTGGCCTCAAATCTTTCTCCTATGTACATTGCAGAAATATCTCCCGCAACTATTCGTGGAAAATATGTTTCATTAAATCAACTGACAATTGTAATTGGAATACTTGCCGCACAAATTATTAATTGGCAAATAGCGGATCCCGTTCCAATGGATGCAACTAATGCAAGCATTTTAGCATCATGGAATGGACAAATGGGTTGGCGATGGATGTTTTGGGCTGAAGTAATTCCAGCAGTTTCATTTTTTATTTTTATGTTTTTTATTCCGGAAAGTCCACGCTGGCTTGCAAAAAATGGGAGTAAAGATAAAGTAGAAGCAATTCTTTCAAAAATTGGCGGAAGTGAATATTCAAAAATAGAATATCAAAATATTCATGAAACATTAACGAGTGAGTCTGATAAAGTAAATTTCCGATTTTTATTCGAACCTGGAATGAAAAAAATCTTACTTGTAGGGATTGTACTTGCTGCCTTTCAGCAATGGTGTGGAATTAATGTAATATTTAATTATGCTCAAGAAGTATTTAGTCAAGCTGGTTATGGTGTTTCAGATACATTATTTAATATTGTAATTACCGGAAGTGTCAATCTGATTTTTACCTTTGTTGCAATATTTACAGTTGATCGTATTGGGCGAAGAGCACTTATGTTAATTGGTGCTGGTGGTTTAGCTGGAATTTATGCTTTAATGGGAACTGCTTATTATTTCAATATTTCCGGATGGGCTTTACTTTTATTAGTGATTACAGCAATTGCATGTTATGCAATGTCGCTTGCTCCAGTTACTTGGGTTGTACTTTCAGAAATCTTTCCAAATAGAATTAGAGGTGCTGCAATGGCAGTTGCAACTTTCTCACTTTGGTTGGCAAGCTTTATTTTAACATATACTTTCCCCTTATTAAATAGTGCATTTGGAGCTTCGGGTACATTCTGGCTGTATGGAGTAATATGTGTTTTTGGACTAGTATTTATTTATAAAAAACTCCCAGAAACCAAAGGCAGATCTCTTGAAGAAATTGAACATGAATTAGTAAACTAATTTTTTAACAGAAATAAAAAATTGAAAATATGAAAGACGCAGTTAAAGCCTATAGAGAAGTAGTTACAATTCCTACTTATGGAATTGGCAAACCTGAAAAAAATCCAATTTTTCTTGAAAAGAGAGTTTATCAAGGAAGCAGTGGTGTAGTTTATCCTTACCCCATTATTGAAAAGATATTAGATGAGAAAGAAGATAAAGAGTGGAATGCAATTTATTTGGAAAATAAATATCTAAAAATTATGATCCTGCCTGAATTGGGGGGACGTATACAAATGGCTTATGATAAAATAAAACAGAGACACTTTGTATATTACAATCAAGTAATTAAGCCGGCATTAGTTGGATTAACCGGTCCATGGATTTCCGGGGGTATTGAATTTAACTGGCCTCAGCATCATAGACCTACGACTTACGATCCTGTTGATTCTTATATTGAAAATAATGATCATGGCAGCGTTACAGTTTGGTGCAGCGAATTAGAACGAATGTTTCGTACAAAAGGCATGATGGGATTTACACTTTATCCTGATAAAGCTTATCTGGAAATAAAGGTTAAACTATATAACCCAACACCTCATCCTCAAACTTTTCTTTGGTGGGCAAATCCAGCCGTAAAGGTAAACGATGAGTATCAATCAGTTTTTCCACCGGATGTAAATGCTGTGTTTGATCATGGTAAACGTGATGTCTCAACTTTTCCAATCGCAACTGGGACCTATTACAAAGTTGATTATTCATCCGGAGTTGACATATCCCGCTATAAAAATATTCCAGTGCCTACAAGTTACATGGCGGTAAATTCTAAATATAATTTTGTTGGCGGATATGAAAATGATACTAAAGCTGGAATGTTACATGTCGCAGATCATCATCAGTCTCCTGGTAAAAAGCAATGGACATGGGGAAATGGAGAATTCGGTAAAGCTTGGGATCGTAACCTGACTGATGAAGATGGTCCTTATATTGAGTTAATGTGCGGTGTTTATACCGATAACCAGCCCGATTTTTCTTGGCTTCAGCCATATGAAGAAAAAAGTTTTAATCAATATTTTATGCCTTATCGTGATTTGGGTGTTATTAAAAATGCTACTAAAGAAGCAATGTTAAATCTAGAATTGGATAATGAAAAAGCCCATATCAGAATATATACAACAAGCGAATATCCAAATTCGAAGATAAAATTAAAAAGTGATGGGAAAATAATTTTTGAAGATATTGTTGATTTATCTCCTAATGTGAGTTATGATAAAACTATTGATGGATTAAATGATTCTAAAAATATTTATATATCTGTCTTTGCTAATAATGGTAAAATGTTAGTTGACTGGCAAACAGATTCAGATGAATTAAAACCTATTCCTGAACCAGCTAAAGCAGTTAAAAGTCCGGAAGAAATTACATCTATTGAAAAACTTTATTTAACCGGATTGCATCTAGAACAATATCGACATGCAACTTTCAATCCTACAGATTATTATTTAGAAGCATTGAAAAGAGAACCAGGTGATGCTAGAAATAATAATGCAATGGGTCTTTACTTAATGAGGCACGGACAAATTCAAAAAGCGGAGCCTTATTTTAGAAAAGCAATTGAAACACTTACAGAATTTAATCCGAATCCTTATGATGGTGAACCGTTATATAATTTAGGTTTTTGCTTACAGATGCAAGAGAAACTTGAAGAAGCTTATGATTCATTCTTTAAGTCAACTTGGAATGGTGCATGGCAAGACAGTGGATTTTTGAATTGCGCACTGATTGATACAATTTATGGTAATTATACAAGAGCGTATGAAATAATTGAAAGATCGTTATGGAGGAATAGTCTTAACCAAAAAGCTCGGCATTTAAAAATTGTACTATTACGCAAACTGAATAAAAATGAAGAAGCACTTAAATTTATTAATGAATCTTTGCAATTAGATCATTTTAATTTTGGGATAATTTACGAAAAGTATCTTATCTCGAATAATGGCAATGTATTAAATGAAATGAAAAAAATGATGCGAGATAATGTTCATAATTATATTGAAGTTTCACTAGATTATATGATGGCTGGGCTTTATGAGGAAGCGAGTAATTTCATTTCAATTTATACTGATAATAAAGATGATGGTTATCCAATGGCTTGGTATTTCAAGGGATACTATTTGTATAAGTTAGATAAAGTAGAGGAAGCAAAGAATGTCTTCACAATTGCCTCTCAGAAAAATTCCGACCATTGTTTCCCAAATAAACTTGAAGAAATGATTGCTTTACAAAAAGCTGTTGAGATAAACCCTTCAGATTCTAAAGCTTTTTATTACTTAGGAAATTATTGGTATGGAAATCGTCAATATAATGAAGCTGTTGAATGTTGGGAAAAATCCAGAGAGATTAATGATTCATTTCCAACAGTAAGAAGAAATCTTTCTTTAGCTTACTTTAATAAATTAAAGAATTCGGATAAAGCTCTAACTGAATTAGAAAATGCCTTTGAGCTTGATCAATCAGATGGAAGAGTTTTAATGGAACTGGATCAATTATATAAGAAGCTAAATAAGGATTATAATTTTAGATTATCCATGTTAGAAAATAACATAGAACAAGTGAATGCACGGGATGATCTTTATTTGGAAAGAATATCACTTCTAAACTTTTTAGGAAAATATGAACAAGCTTTAGAATTATTACTCAATAGAAAATTTCATCCATGGGAAGGTGGCGAAGGCAAAGTAACTGGTCAATATATTTTAAGTCTTACTGAAATGGCTAAGCAAAGTTTAAAAGAAAAAGAAGTAGAAAGGGCAATTGAATTATTTAATAAATCTAAAGTATATCCGGAAAATCTTGGAGAAGGAAAACTTGCCGGAGCAAAAGAGTATGACATTAATTATTGGCTCGGTGTTGCTTATGAATTAAAAAATGAAAAATATAAAGCTAAAGAATACTGGGAGTTAGCTTCAGAGGGGAAAAGCGAACTATCAATTGCAATGTTTTATAATGATCAAAAACCAGATGATATTTTCTATCAAGGTTTAGCTCTATTAAAATTAGGTAAACCAGATGAAGCTAATTATAGATTTAACAAATTAATTGATTATGGAAAGACTCATATAGATGATAAAATTAAAATTGATTACTTTGCTGTTTCTCTGCCCGACTTACAAATTTGGGAGGAGGATTTAGATAAAGTAAATCGGCTTCACTGTAAATATTTAATTGGATTAGGGCAGTTAGGATTAAGGGAAATTGAAAAAGCCAATACTGAATTAAATAATATACTGAATGAAGATAAATATTTTAGCGGGGCCTTAATACATAAAAAACTAATCACTAATCAATGGAGTCCATATGCATAAAAATAGTTTGCTATTAATTTTAGTCGCATTATGTATTTTGCCTAGTATAATTTTCTCTCAAAATAAAATTGATATAAGCGGAACTTGGCAATTCAAAATTGATTCTTTGGATGTTGGGGTAAGTGAAAAATGGTACGCACAAAATTTTAATGAGACTGTTAATCTTCCGGGATCAATGGCTGAAAATGGTAAGGGAGAAAATATTTCCTTAAAAACAAAATGGACCGGTGATATAATTGATTCTTCTTTTTTTAAGCTTCCGCAATACGAAAAATTCAGAGATCGAAATAATTTTAAGGTGCCATTTTGGCTTCAGCCCAAAAAGCATTACCAAGGTACCGCTTGGTATAAGCGTGAATTTGAAATTCCATCAGATTGGGCAAATCAACCAATTGAAATATTTTTAGAAAGATGCCATTGGGAATCGACGGTTTGGATTGATGATATTATGATTGGTAGCGAGAATTCTTTAAGTACAGCGCATAGGTATTCCGTTAAAAATTTATCCTTCGGAAAACATTACATAACTGTTAGGATTGATAACCGAGTTAATGATGTTAATCCCGGAAAAAATTCGCATAGTATTTCTGATCATACTCAATCAAATTGGAATGGAATTATTGGTGAAATTTCGATTACAAAGAAGAGCAATGTCAAAATTGATCAAGTAATAATTTCCACAAATTTATCTGAAAAGAAAATAGTTGTTGAGACAATACTTAAAAATGAAACTAGTGATGAATTAAATGGAAAATTAAAATTCTCAATAAAATCTAAAATTGGTGAAACATTTGAAAAAAAAGAAGTTGAAGTTACTGTTCAGCCGCACATTGATATAATTTTGACAGAAATTAATTATTCTAATCTTTCACTTTGGGATGAGTTTTCACCAAATGTATATGAAATTTCTACAGAATTAATTGGGGATAATTTTAATGATTATAAAAATGAAAATTTTGGACTAAGAAAAATTGAAGTAGACGGAACTCAATTTAAAGTTAACAGTAACCTTACTTTTTTAAGGGGAACATTAGAGTGTGCAATATTTCCCAAAACTGGTTATCCTCCAACAGAAGAAAAAGAATGGGAGAGAATATTTAAAGTTGCAAAAAGCTTTGGACTTAATCACATCAGATTTCATTCATGGTGCCCGCCGGAAGCTGCATTTAACGCAGCCGATAAAATTGGTATGTATTTACAAATAGAGTGTGCTTCATGGGCAAATCAAGGTGCAACAATTGGTGATGGAAAACCGATCGATAATTACATTTATAAAGAAGGAGATAAAATATTAAAGGAATATGGAAATCATCCATCATTCTGTTTTCTGTTATATGGAAATGAACCAGCCGGCGAGAATAAAGATAAATATTTAAACGAACTTGTATCTTATTGGAAAATGAAAGATAATCGGAGATTATATGCGGGAGCTTCCGGATGGCCTGAATTGGAAGAAAATGATTTTATAAGTTTACCTGATCCAAGAATTCAAGCTTGGGGATCCGGTTTAAATAGCATTATCAATTCTGAACCGCCGAAGTCCGATTTTAATTGGAATAAAATTGTTCAGTCAAAAAGTAAACCTATCCTTAGTCATGAAATTGGGCAATGGTGTGTTTATCCAAATTTCAAAGAGATGTCTAAATATGATGGAGTTTTGTACCCGAAAAATTTTGAGATATTTCAATCATTTTTAGATGAAAATAACTTATCTGATTTAGCTGATGATTTTCTTTATGCTTCCGGTAAACTTCAAACGCTTTGTTATAAAGCAGATATTGAAGCAGCATTGCGCTCAAAAAATATGGGAGGTTTTCAATTATTGGATCTTCATGATTTTCCTGGACAAGGCACTGCATTAGTCGGAGTCCTTGATCCATTCTGGGAAGAAAAGGGATATGTAACTGCTGAAGAATATAATAAATTTTGTAATTCAACAGTTCCATTGGCAAAATTTCAAAAGTTTATTTTTACTTCTGATGAAAATTTAAATGTTCCAATTGAAGTTGCACACTTTGGACCTAAACCTTTAGAAAATATAATTCCAACATGGAAGATTCTTGATTCGCAAAACAATGAAGTTGCAAATGGAATTTTGAATTCAACTAATATCCAAATCGGGAATAATATTGAAATTGGAAATATTAATTATTCGTTAAGTTCATTAAAATCTCCGGCAATGTATAAGCTTGAAATTAGTATTGATAAATTTAAAAACTCATGGGATTTTTGGGTTTATCCTAATTCAAATCCATTTAAGGAAAATAGTGATATAAAAATTGTTCAAGAAATAAATGATGAAATTCTGTCATATATTGAAAATGGAGGAAAAGCAGTAATCACTCCTAAAAAGGGAAGCATTCAAAATGAAAAAGGCGGAGACATTGCTGTGGGATTTTCAAGTATTTTTTGGAACACAGCCTGGACACATAATCAAGCTCCTCATACATTAGGAATTTTGTGCGATCCCAATCATCCAATGATAAAAGAATTCCCAACGCAATCATTCAGTAATTATCAATGGTGGGATGCAATGAGTCATTCAAATGCAATTTTATTAAATGCACTTGGCAATAATATTAAACCGGTTGTAAGAATTATAGATGATTGGTTTAAAGCCAGATCTTTGGGACTTATAATTGAAGCAAAAGTTGGGAAAGGTAAAATTATTCTTACCGGAATTGACTTACTGGAAAATATTGATAATAGATTAGAAGCTAAACAATTATTGAATAGTATACTAAACTATATGGATAGTAATTCTTTTTCTCCCGAGCAAGAAATTAAGTCTGAAAATCTTATTAGTTTATTTAAGTGAAATATAATGTAACTTAAAAATGTCTAAATAATTTTTATATCCTGTAAATCTTAGGATTATGTATATGAACAATTTGTAAAAAAATAAGTACGAAATAAATATTGGTTATATGTTTTAATGAAGGTTAAAAAATGCCCAATAAAGTATATATAGCAACAAGTATTGATGGTTTTATTGCTAAAAAAAATGGTGATATTAATTGGTTGATGGATATTCCAAATCCGGAAGGGAGTGATTTTGGATTTAATGAATTTATGAATTCTGTTGACGCAATTGTTATGGGAAGATTAACATATGAGCAAGTATTAAAATTTAGTGAATGGCCATATAATAAACCCGTTTTTGTTTTAAGCAGTGCATTAAAATCAGTACCTGAATTTCTGAATGGTAAAGTAAATATTATAAAAGGAAATCCTAAAAGTATTATAGAAAAGTTAAACTCAATGAAATACAGTAACCTTTATATTGATGGAGGTAAGACTGTTCAAGAATTTTTGAAAGAAGATTTAATTGATGAATTGATAATAACAAGAATTTCAATTCTTTTAGGTGATGGAATACCACTATTTTCAAAATTAATTAATGATCAGAAATATGAGCATTTGGCCACAGAAATATTTAATAATACACTTGTAAAAAGTCATTATAAAAGAATTAGAAATAAATAAAAAACAAAATCAGTAATAAGCCTTTAAGCAAATTGATCATAAGTTAATAGAAATTACAACTTAGAAAGAAATAATATAATTGAAAGAAATAATAGAAACAGTAAGATTAAAATTGCGAGAATTTAATATTGGTGATGCTATAAATTTGTTTCAATTAAATTTAGATCCGGCAGTAATTAAATATACTGGAGACTTACCGTTTAAAAATATTGAAGAAGCTGAAAAATTTATAGTAAACTATCAAGAATATAAAAAACATGGATTTGGACGCTGGGCTATCGAGGAAAAAGAATCTAAGAAATTTATTGGCTGGTGTGGATTAAAATTAAACGAAGAAAACTATATTGATTTGGGATTCAGAATTCTAAAACTAGAATGGAAAAAAGGATATGCGACCGAGGCGGCAAAAGCTTGTATAGAATATGGTTTTGAAAATTTAAAATTGAATTTAATTATTGCAAGAACATCTGAACAAAATTATCCATCACAAAAAGTTCTAGAAAAAATAGGAATGGCATTTTGGAAAAGACAATATTGTGAAGGGCTTGGACAAACTCTTTATTATAAAATTGAGAAACAAATGCTAAAATGATGGTTTCCGATTTAGATATTAATTTTTCAACCTATTTGCTTTTAAAATTTTCGCTTAATGTATATAATTTAATCTTAGTACAAATTACTATTAAATCTATGGAAATTTAATTTATGAAAAAGATTACGGCCACATTGTTTTCACTATTAGCTTTAATTGTACTCAATTACGGGCAAAGTCAGAATTCATCTGTTGCTGAAATTACAATCAAAGATTCGGAAAAAACTCTTAACTCACAATGGAATGAAAAACGCGTTGCTTATCTTGGCGATTCAATGACGCAGAAACCAAAAGATGGATCAAGTGTTTACTGGGAATATCTAACTGAACTACTTGGGATTGAACCTTTTGTTTATGGAATAAGCGGCCATCAGTGGGATGATATCTTTGATCAAGCTGTTAAGTTAAAAAATGAACGTGAAACGAATATTGATGCAATTTTCATTTTTGCCGGCACTAATGATTATAATCATAATATTCCACTGGGTGAGTTTTACAATGAAACAATGAAAGAAACCAATCACAATGGCAAAGTTGTTATGCGTAAGTACAGAGTTCCAATATATGACGATACTACTTTTTGCGGCCGCATTAATAAAGTTATGTCTTATCTTAAAACAAATTATCCAACTCAGCAAATTATAATTTTAACTCCACTGCATCGCGGTTATGCAAAATTTAATGAAGGAAATGTTCAACCGGAAGAAAATTTTTGCAACGGACAAGGTTTATATCTTGAGGCATATGTAAA
Organism: Ignavibacteriales bacterium; assembly: GCA_020635275.1. GTDB lineage: Bacteria > Bacteroidota > Ignavibacteria > Ignavibacteriales > Melioribacteraceae. The sequence continues at coordinate 18,470 of JACKAA010000001.1, read as the reverse complement.
TATTCTCAAACAAGCTGCTTCGAATTGGGCAGTTCCTATAATTGATCTTTATTCTAATAGCGGCTTATATCCATTATCCGATTCACATACGCGTTATTTTAGGAATAAGGAGACTGATCGGCTCCATTTAAATTCCGAAGGCAATTATAGATTAGCAAAGACTCTACAATACCAATTGTTAACAATGCCTTCAACATTTGTGAATATTAAATAGAAAGATTCATTATATTGTAATATTAGTGAACGTTCTAAATTTGAATTATTCAACAACAAATCCATCATTTTTTACGACAGCTGGTTTCCGTATTAATGAAAAGTGTTTCTTTGTTATTTAATTGACTGAAATTTTTAAAAATATTTCTAATAATTAATTTTGGAGAATTACAAATTTATGATAAATTATTTCGGAAATTGTTTATTTAATTGTATTTCAGAGAATAAAATAGAATATTATTACCAATTTTAAAAAACCAATCTCAACTTTAGAAGATGTTGAAAATACTTTGATGATTATTTATAGTGCTTATGAAAGTAATAAAAATGAAATTGTTTTGAATATTTAGATAAATGTTTTTAATAACAAATAAATAATCCGGAAAACCGGTGAAAAAATAATTAAAATCTGAACTGTCAAGGGAATTAATATGAAATCTTATAATCGAAGATCATTTTTAAAGACAGCTGCTGCAGCAACTGCAGGAACATTTATTTTACCCTATTGCTCAACTGGAAGGATTGGAGCTTTAAAAAACGGTAAACTCAATATTGCCATGATAGGGTGCGGAAATATAGCCAGTATGGCTTTTGAAGGATGTGCTGATGAAAATATTGTCGCCCTTTGTGATGTGGATTCGAATATGTTATTCCAGTATGCTGATGAATATCCACAGATTAAAAAAGCAAAAACATTTAGTGACTTCCGTGTTATGCTTGATGAAATGGAAGATGAGATTGACGCAGTGTGTATCAATACACCAGATCACACACATTTTACAGCAACCATTGCTTGCATGGAACGCGGTATACATGTGTTTACTCAAAAACCGCTAACCCACAACATTTGGCAAGCCCGAACACTCCGTAAAGCAATGCATAAATATAATGTTATCACAAACATGGGCAATCAAGGACACACATATGGAGGTATAAGGAGGCTGCGTGAATGGTATGAAGCAGATGTTTTTGGTCAGATTACGGAGGTTCATAGTTGGATAGGTGGTCCTAACTGGGATGGTAATTATTTTAACATGCCGGAAAGTTTTCCACCGCCGGTTGATCCAATACCAGAAGGTCTTGACTATGATCTTTGGCTTGGGCCAAATCAAAAAATTCCGTTTAATAAAAATTATCATCCAAAAAGATGGCGCGGATTTCATCCTTTCGGTACTGGACAATTCGGCGATTGGTTCTGTCATGTTGCTGATGCTCCAATATGGCTGCTTGATTTGTACGAACCAGTAACCATTGAAGCTGAAGAAGTTACTGGTGGGAACGAATATATTGTTCCTAGCAGTGTAAGGGTAAGATATGAATTTGAAGCACGTGGTACTAAAAAGCCATGTAAGTTTTATTGGCATAATGGACCAAATCCAATTCCGGATATAAAAGAAGAATGGGGATTAACCAGTGATTTACCATCAGATGGTTCTATATTTAAAGGTGAAAAAAACATTGTTACAACTAATAACCGTTCAGACGATCCTCATCTTATGGATCTTGATGCAATGAGAGAGTTAAACAAATTGAAAATTCCGGAAAAATATCCGCGAGTTGAAGGGGGACCGGTTGCAGAATTTGTGCGTGCAGTAAAAGGAGATGGACCAATGCCGGGTTCAAACTTTGATTATGCAGCACCAATGACTGAAGTAATGCTTCTAGGTATTATTGCAGTAAATCATGGGGGTAAAATTGAATGGGATTCGAAGAATATGAAAATTACAAATCGACCTGAATTAAATGTTTATCTAAAAGAACCAGTGAGAGAGGGCTGGGAATATGGTTTGGATTTATGGTAATAATATTTATGACAAATAAATCTTTTTGTTAAGAGAAAAGAAATAAGAAATAACCTAAGAAACTATTCATAAAATTGATTTTAATGTTTGGAAGAATTTAGAAAAAGAGGTAATGTATCAAAAACAAAAAAGCTTTGTAAATTATTGTTTTACAAAGCTTTAAGTTTGAGCTGGTGATGGGACTCGAACCCGCAACCTGCTGATTACAAAGTATCTTTCAATCCCCATATCTACTTATATAACAACAACTTAAAGATGGGTGGCATAGTAAATGGCATAGTATTGTTTTTTATTATAAAAATGGAATTTGAAAAAATTCTTTAAATTATTATAAATTATTTTCAAAAAACTTGACAATGTCATAATATAATCGGATATTCAAGTGTGATTATAAATAACTTGTTGTAATCATTATTCTTAAATCGAGTAAATAATTTTAACAAAATAACTGGTTAACATTTTTCTCTCGATCTCTTCAATAAACTTCTAAGATAACTTTCATTATGTCTTATCATTTAAGGAGAACAAATAACAACAGTGTGACCAGCACTATATCTGGGATTAATCCATACACAAATAGTGGAGATCAGAATATGATACAAACACAAATTTATGAGAATAAGGATTTTTATTTATCTGCATTCTTAATGGCCTCGGGGCTCGATTTGGTTGAGCATCGTCGACAAGGGCCAATTTCGGTCTTTAGATTTATTAAAAATAGTAAACTAATAAATCTTGTAGACCAATATTATACTGATAGTGGAGAGGTTAAACCAATGCGCTACAGTACATACATCCGCACTCTGAAAAGTATTTTACACAATGCTTTATCAGAATCGAAATCAGAGAACAATTATGTCAAACAAAATCAAAAAGGAAATTTATCAAGAGGTTAACGATAGCCTAAATATCGTAGACGTTGCTGTCAGACTTGGAGCAACAAACTTAACAAAGAGAGGTAATTCATTAGTAGGAAATTGCCCAACAAAGCACCCATCTAAAAGTGGAACTCCATTTAATCTAGATTACACCAGAAATCAGTTTAATTGCTTTGGCTGTAAAGAAGTCAAAGGAATTGGATCCATTCATCTAGTATATAAGGTTACTGGGATGACTATTCCAGAATCTATTAAATGGTTAGTAAAAGAGTTCAATCTAAATATTGATCCTAATCAGACCCTAAACATCCCCAAACAAACCCTTAAGGAAAAGCAAGAGCAAGATGAGCTAATCACACGCAGCTTTTTACTAAATGAAATTGTAGAAAGAGGTAAAGAACTACTATATAAAGAGGAAGGGAAAGAAGCTCTGGACTATTTAGTAAATCAACGTAAATATGACCCAGAAGTTCTAAAGAATAGCGACTGGTTTTATTTACCAGAAGATTATGATGTGAAGAAAATGTTAATAGATAGTGATGAAGATAAAAGAAAAGTTGTGTCAAAATTAAAATTACAAGGCCATTTTGGTGATAATTTTAGATTAGCTTTTCCTTACCGCAATGCCGAAGGGCTGATTACCGGATTTTTGAAAAGATCTACAGAACCCAGTGGTAGTACAATTACTACCTATGACAATAAGGTTCATGATAATGTTCGTTGGGACAGTACGCCCGGAGTAAAGAAAGATGATTTATTTGGGATTGATAAAGTTGATAAAAAGGAAGATACACTAATTGTTGTTGAAGGATACCCCGATGTTTTATACCTACAAGCTCTAGGGGTTAACAATGTGGTTGCAGTTGGACAAGGTATGTTGGGTAAAAGACACCTTAATGAATTAAAAATAAGAAAAATTAAACACTTAATAATTGTATTTGATAATGATGGAGTTGGCCCTAGTAATACAAGGGAAGCTATTAAGTTAATATTGAAGCATACTTCAATTGTTCCATTTGTAGTTGATCCTAAAAAGTTTGGGATGCACAAAGACCCGGATGAATATCTTAAAGCTAATGGTCTAGATGATCTGATGCAGAAATTTCAAGAAACAGATGATGGGGTTTTTTGGGTTATAAATGAGCTGATCAGTGGAGCATCTGTCAGCAATGCACTATCTAAAAGAAAAGCAAAAGAAGAGGTTCTGGATTTTCTATCAATAGTAAATAATGATGTTACAATCTCAGAAATATTGCCGCTGCTTAAAAAGTCATTTGGAGAAGATGTGGGTTCATTAAGAAAACAATTAAAAGCATTAGAGAAAGATTATACAGATGAGTTAGAGGATCATATTACTAATGATCCAGTTGTACCAATGTACGATATGACCAGTGATGCTTATGGTTATTATGATGCTGAGGAAGATGTCCCAAAACTTGGTATTGAGAGGAATAAAATTATAGAGCTGCTTAAAGATCATGGAATAAAACCTCCGCAAAACTTTCCACACTTTAGAGTTAAGTTTATGCCGCAAGATCTTGGGGGTAAGTTTGATATTTACAACAGAAAATTTAACCTTTTTACACCGACAGAATTTATGTTCTATGAAAAAAATGATGAAAAGATTGAACTCGAAGTTGCTTGCCCAAGAACATTTTACCTTTTAAGGAATGTTATACCCGTTGAAAATGAAAGAGAGCATTTTATTAATTGGTTAAGTTATGTTTTCACAACAAGACAAAAAGTAGATACCACTTGGTTGTTCCAAGGATTACCGGGCGCTGGTAAAAACTTATTCTTTGATAAGATTATAAAACCATTATTTGGGGAAAAGCAGACCATAGTAGTTGATGACGATAGACTGCAAAGCGATTTTAATGGTTATATGAGTAACAAGTTGTTTGTAGCTTTTAATGAAGTTGCTAATGATGAAACAAAGACGAAGAGAAGTGTTAAATCTAAATTAAAATCCTTAATCTCTGAACATAATATGATTATTAATGAAAAATTTTTAAGGGCCTATGAAGCCACAAATGATGCCAATATGTTCTTTTTTAGTAATGAAGCACTACCAATGCTAATAGAAAAGTATGACAGAAGATTTAATGTCATAGAAACCGGTGATGCTCTAAATATCAAACCAACATTTAATCGTAACCCAGAAGACTTTATAAAATCACTTGGAAATGAGTTACCAAAATTTGCTCAGTACTTATATAATTATAAGAGTGATAAACATAAAGTTAAAATTGTATTAGAGAATGAAGCGAAGGCTACAATTAAAGAGTTAAGTATGAACAGATTTGAATTGTTTGCCGATAAGCTTAAAACTAATGATTGGGAATGGTTTGATATAAATTACCCAGAAAAAGGTAATGACTTTTTAGGTAAGGATAATAGAAGAGGATTGATGACTGAAGATATGTTAAAAGCTAAAAAAGTTGAGAGAGAAATTCTACTTGGAACTTTTAATAGACTATTTGATGGTTTGACATCTAAGACGAAATTTACACAACAGATGAAGCTCCGCAGAATCAATGTTGATAGGAAGCAGTATAGTGATGGAAGAGATGATGAATACTTCTACGAGTGGAAATAAACCAAAGTACGTTAAGTACGTGAAATCAGCTACTTTCAAGCCCCTTCTTTTATTTAGTTGGGGCTTTTTTGTTGATTACGCCGTTGTTCACGAAGTTATTAGACTATAGCATCTACCAAACTACGTGAAATCACGTACTTTCAAAAACCAAAGTGCGTGAAATAAAATTCGAAAACAAGTCATAATCGAACTATTTACTACTATTCACTTACTTCACGTACTTTTTTTAGTACTTCTACCGGGAAAAAAATATTATAATTTATTTCTATATAGGTTTTAGACCTCTGAAAAGTAAGTGAAGTGCGTGAAGGAAATAAAATGGGCTCTTTGGGTGTTTAGGAACTAAGAACAATGCTAATATATCACCTAATTGACCCTAACTAACCTTTTCTTACTTTACGTAGTTTTATAGAAAAGTTTTTAAAAAGATGTGGAAACAACTTCATACCAACAAACCGCCCCTAAAAAATAACTTATTAACCAGCTAATAAACAATCCCTAACTAAATAAAGTTACGAAGTTACGAAATATTGGAAATAGTAGTTAATGAGACTTTAAATTTAATATTTACCCCTAAGCTTTTGACAGTTGTAAATTTTTACGTTCACAAAAGAGATTTTTCGAATCCAGCTTAGGGGATGCTAACTAGCTTCTTTAACCATAAATTAAGACGTAAGACCCAAGAAGCTCTCAGAGTTAAAACACTTAGTCTTATTAAAGGGCTGTCGTGGGATTTCTCCGATAGCATATTCAAATATATGGTTTTTTAACAAATTAAGATAATTTTAATTATTTTAATTATACACTTTTTTAGAGAGTATATAATTGGAAATAGTATTTAATAATTTTGCAATCCTTCATTTAAAAGCTGTTAAAAAAAAAGAAATTATTTACTTCCCTATTATCTACGAGAATGTAGACGCTAAAAATATTTATACTTATTTGAATTTTCAATTAACCGATACTGAAGACAAATTTATTAACATTGTTAAACAGCAATTGAGAATTGATGACTCTGAAGTTGACCGTTTAAAAAAAGAGTTCTTAAATTTTAAAAACAATTCAACTAAAATTGATTTTTATTTGGTAGATACTTTCACAATTAATCAAATAATTTTTTATATAGCGGTGAATAAAAGTCATTTAAAGGCATTCGTATTCACACAGCCAGAATCATTTAGTAGAAGAGAAAAATCAAAAAATAGATTTTATAGGCGATGGGTATTAAGAGATTTAGAACTAATTTCAGAAGATTTATTAGATGACTTCGAAAAAGATCTCCCGAGGATATACCCAATAAAAAGAACAATATTTAATCAAGTATATATTGAGAAATTGAATAATAGTATGGTTAGTATACTAAATAAAAATTGACCATAAATTCTCCATGTGTGAAAAATAAAAATATCTTTCTTAAAAATATTGAATTGCTTCAAGTACTAGCTTATATATTAGAACTGTTCTGCCTCGACCCCTTAGCAACCCAGCCCGAGGTTCATCCCGCATAACCCAAAGCACCATTTGGAAGTTTAATAAATCCTAAAAGCGGCCTACATGTGCTGTAATAGTAACTTTGTAACTTTATAATAGTATATATTTAACTCCTAACTAACCCCAAATCAAAAAAGTTACTAAGTTACGAAGTTACTAATGTCCTAGTGGATTTCATCATTTTTTTAATAATGTATTTTGGAAATTTTATATTTTTCGATAAGAATATTTCTTAGGTATATCTGATGGCTAAAAGAACTCTCAACATTGAATTTCGGACAAATGATTCACCACCGTTAAATCCGCAGTTTCCGATTGGACAGTATGATCATCCATTTACATTAAATCCAACTATCGGCTGCTTTTTTGGCTGTAAGTATTGTTACTCTCCACTCTTTACTGCAAAAGTAAAAAATCAGAAACGAAAAAAGTTTTTTGAGAATGTAGCCGTTCAATTTAATATGGCTGAACGATTGGATAAACATCTTGAAAACCTTAAAGAAATCCCACAGCATTTAAAAAGAGTGCAGATAAATGAAAGCAACGAATACTATTTACCGCAAGTAATTAATGAATTAAAAAAACAATATAATCGTGATGTCATGTTAGAAATACTAAAAGTGTTTGAAAAACACTGGGATAATGGAAATAAATGGATGCTGCACATTTTATCCAAAAGTCATCTAATTCTAAATCATTTAGATCAACTTAAAAATATGAAGCATATGGTTCAGATTGAAATTAGTATTAGCAGCATTGATGAAAAGCTAATAAGAGATTTAGAATTTTATACCCCCACAATAAAGAAAAGAATGGAAACAATTAATAAATTGGCAACGAATGATATTTTTGTAAGGACAATGGCTATGCCTTTTTGGGGTGATTATAAGGAAGTTGAAGCAATTAAGAAACTTTCATTTAACAATGGAGCAAGAGGATTTAAGAACAAAAGATTAAATTACTTTGATTGGCAGCAACTGCAAGCCTTAGACTATAACGATCTAATAAACGACAAAGTTTCACGCGTGCAAGGAAGACCAGATAACATGTTTGAAGATTTAAACGAAAAAAGTGGTGAGACATTACTTTTCAAAGGTAAACCTAAGATCGTAAATGTCAGTTTCCCCCATGTTAGAAAGTGGTCTACGCCCACAATATTGGATGAAAAACTAAGTTTGCAAGATCAAAAAATTATCGACTGCGGTTACTCCCAATTAAATAAAGTCAAATGGGCGTATATAAAGTAACATCGTAACTTCGTTACCATCTTCAAATTAGTAGGTAAAAGTAAAAAGTTACAATGTTACGAAGTTACGAAGATTGGCATTTACTTAACCAAACCCACCCTAGGTTCATCCCGCATAACCCAAAGCATCTTTTGGAAGTTTCAGAAATTTCAAAAAGCGGCCTACATATGCTGTAATAATAACTCCAGCTTAACCAAACAAGCCCAGTAAAAAAGTTTAAAACCCGAATCACCGAAATGAGGCTCCCTACCATACCTGGGTAGCTAAATGTGAGTCATCGAATAAACCAAAATATTTTCTAATACATAAGCTGGTACAGACTAAAGATTTGCTGAAATAATTTCGGAAACTAAATTTTTTTTCTGCTATTTTTGAAAGCAAAAATCTAAGGTTAAAAGTAAGACTCATTGAGAATTCTGTTAAATAAATACTAACTTTGTCCATAAACTTTTGAAGACATACAATTTTAGTATATACAAACATTATATCATAACATATGTTATTATAGGTTATAAATATCTAATTAATAATAAATTTACCATAATTGTCTTTATAAAGTTTTTTTAATGATTCTTCATTGAGACCTAACCCACTCAGTGGCCAATGATAATTGAATAATTCAATTTCATAAAAATGCTCATCAAGAGATTCTAAAATTCTGAAGGTGACTTCATACATACTTTTCTCAAATCCCATATCTGTACCATAAAATAACTTGTTGTTGTGCATTTCAAAGAATGATTTTGTGTAACGAGGAATTGGAGCATTCTCTGCATACCTTGCAGAAATATCTGCAAATAAATTTGAATACTTATCCAATAACTTCCCCAAGTTTTCTAAATCATGACTTTGATTTGCAAGATGGCAAGCAATAAAAATCGTATTTGGATGGTTTGTAACTGCATTCTCAAGAGTACGTAAAACTTCTTTGAGATTTAAGCCTTCTTGTTTATCAAGTCTCCAATCTAAGGCATTCATCAAACCATCATTTGTGGAATCCATTCTTTCATAAAACCATTGCGGTTCGCCAACATGAATATTGATTGGCATTTTTAATTCAGCACATTTTTCTAAAAGAGGATCTAACCTTTTATCATCTATATGAATGCCCGGTGCTGGTGGTTTGCAGTACATTAATCCTATCCCTTTATCTCCAAGTTCTCCAACTCCTTTGGCCCCCATTTTATAACATCTTTCTAGCTCTTCAACAGCTTCTTTCCCATAATTTGGTTTATCAATATTTGTGTAATCAAATCCGCACCACAATTCAAATCTATTTTTATAGTCCGAGTAAAAGTTAATTAATGAATCAAACTCAGAACCATGAGCTTTCGTTAGTAGAATTGTTTTTTCAATTCCCGCCTCATCCATATTCATTACCCAGGTTTTAAGCTCTGCTTTTGTCTTAGCATATGGATGTGAATGCATATCAATAATTGGATATTTAGATTTGGTTATTTTTGAGATAGGAATATTATAAATACTTTTAGGCCTATAATTTTTCAGTAATATTTCCTTACCAGTCGTTTGAGCAACACTATTAATTTGCCAAATCAATATTGCGAGTATAAAAATCCTAAATTGAATTTTCATTTTATTATCCTACTATAATTAATTTAATTCCTAGATTTTCAATTGCCTGTTTTTCATCAGCGGGGATATTTTTATCTGTTACTATTGTATGGATTTTTGATAAAGGAGCAATACTTGCAAAACTTCTATGTTTAAATTTACTAGAATCAGTAACCACAATAACTTCACGTGAATTATCAATCATAACATTATTTAAATGAGCTTCTTCAAAATTAGGTGTGGAAATCCCATAATTTGAATCTATTCCATCAACTCCAATAAATACTTTGTCGCAATAATAATTCTTCAGAATTTCTTCAGCAGAGGATCCAACTAACGAAAGTGAGTTTCTTCTTAATGAGCCCCCAGGAACTATTACTCTTACATTTGGTGTATCTACCATTTGTCCAGCAATATGTAATGAATTAGTTATTACTGTTAAATTGTTAAATTTATCTAGATTTTTTGCAACTTCTAATGTCGTAGTGCCAGAATCTAAAATGATAGTTTCTCCATCTTTAACAAGTTCAGCTGCCTTTTTCCCAATTGCCTGCTTTTCAAGGGAGTGTTTCATTGATTTCACATTTAAATTATAATCAATCCCAACCCTTTGTAATTTCATGGCTCCGCCACGTGCACGCACTAGAAGATTTTTTTTTTCAAGTTGGTCTAAATCATTACGAATTGTTACCTTGCTTACGTGATGTAATTCGCTAAGTTCCTTAACTCTAACAGTTCCTTCAAACTCAATTTTTTCTAATATTTTAGATCGTCTCTGGCTAGTTTCATCTTTATTTAGGTTTTTTTGATACTCCATCAGCTTTCGTAACCTTATTATTTTTGAATAATGGTAAACATAATTATTTTGATCTAAAAATCAAAGTATTAGTATTTATTTGTAAATACGGTCGATATTTAACTTTTGATGATGAATTCCAAATAATAAAGCCTTATTAATATAGAATATCAAGTTTCCTTTGAGTTTTATTGTGAAAAAATTGTTTAATTATGATTTATAAAAAAGGGTAAGTAATTGAAAGAAAATATTAAAATAAGTAAACGAAAGTGCTTGACAAGTAAAAACAAAATAGCTATCTTTTGAAAAATAATTTAATAAGAACTTGGATTGCAAATGAAAAATTCAATCTTTGGTATTCAAAAGGATATTCTAAATAATAGAGGTGCTTTTTATACCGCTTCAGAAATAAATGGACAACCAGACTTATGGTTAAAAACTTGGGAGTATGCAGAAGAAAGAAAATCTGAGATTATTGAATTTTTAGATCCAGTATTTCATCAAAAAGATTTACAAATTATCTTAACCGGAGCTGGAACCTCTGCTTTTGTCGGAGAAGTATTAGAAGGACCATTTCAAAAACATCTCAAGCATCCGACAAGAGCTGTACCTACTACAAATTTAGTGACTCATCCGGAATTATATTTTTTTAAAGAAAAACCAACCCTTTTAATTTCATTTGCCAGATCTGGAAACAGTCCTGAAAGCTGTAAAGTAGTTGATCTAGCAAAAGAATACTGCATTGAGATATATAATCTTATTGTAACGTGTAATTCCAGTGGAAAACTTGCAACTGAATCCAAAGGTAAAAATGACTTTGTGTTTATTCTTCCCCCAGAATCTGATGATAAAAGTCTGGCAATGACAGGAAGTTTTTCATCTATGCTTTTGAGCGGCCTTTTAATCAGTAGGATTCATGATATATTTAAGTTGAGTGATCAAAGGATGAAGCTTTATAAATACGGGAAAAGAATAATTGATAACTATTCTTTAGAACTAAAAAAAGTTGCTTCCTTAAATTTTACAAGAGCGGTATTCTTAGGTTCTGGATTATTTACAGGAATCGCACGTGAGTCTCATTTAAAACTTCAAGAATTGTCAGACGGTAAAGTAATCTGCAAACACGATTCTTTCCTTGGATTTAGACACGGACCAAAGGCTGTAGTTAATGAAAGTACCTTAGTAACATATTTGTTTTCAAATAATAGTTACTCACAAAAATATGAACTGGATCTGGTTGAAAGTGTTAATAAAGGTAGAAGTGGTATTTTTCGAATAGGCTTCATGGAACACGATATTTCTAATGTAGATGTTGATCTTAAAATTATTTTATCTGATCAGAATGATTCAATTTCGGAAGAATTTTTGACTATTCTTTCAATACTCCCAGCTCAAATTTTAGGTTTTTTTAAATCGCTTGAATTGGGATTAAAACCTGACAATCCATCTGAATCGGGTGTCATAACAAGAGTTGTGCAGGGTGTCAAGCTCTATAACTATGAAAATATTCAAACAACCAGTTAATTATGATTATTAGCAAATTACTAAATAAATTGAATGCTGGAAAGAAAATTGGAATTACATCCGTATGTTCAGCCAACAAATTTGTGATTGAAGCTGCTATGAAACATGCCAAAAAGAATAAATACAATTTATTAATTGAATCAACTTCAAATCAAGTCGATCAATTTGGCGGATATACAACCATGACCCCTAATGCTTTTGTATCCTATGTCTATACTATTGCTAATAAAATTGAATTTCCATTGGATAATTTAATTTTAGGGGGAGACCATTTAGGTCCAAATGTTTGGCGAAATATTGATTCTTATAAAGCAATGAAAAATGCGGAAGATCAAATAGCAGCTTATGTCTCAGCGGGGTATACAAAAATTCATTTAGACACAAGTTTTGTTTTAGCAGATGATGAGAATAATAATGGAAGATTATCTGCAAAAACGATTACCGAAAGAGCAGCTAGGTTGTGCATGGTTGCAGAAAAAGTTTTCAAAGAGAATTCTAATACTATTTCGAAACCAATTTATGTTATTGGAACAGACGTTCCAATTCCTGGCGGCGCAATTGACAATGAAGAGGAAATAAAATTAACTACTCCCGAAGAATTAGAAGAAACAATTGAGTTAAGCAGAAAAGCTTTTTATACACAAGGATTAGAAGAGGCTTGGGATAGAGTTATTGCAGTAGTAGTGCAGCCAGGTGTTGAATTCTCAGATTCCAAAGTGCTTCCTTATTCAAGCGAGAAAAATATAGGCTTAAAAAAGAAGATTGAATCTTATAAAAATATATACTTTGAAGCTCACTCTACAGATTACCAAAAAAATGATGATTTAATAAAAATGGTAGAAGATCATTTTGCAATATTAAAAGTAGGGCCTTGGTTAACCTTTGCAATGAGAGAAGCTTTATTTTCTTTGAATCTTATTGAAAATCAGATCTTTAAGAATAAAAATAGTGTAGAAGTTTCAAATTTAGATAAAGTTCTTGAAGTGGAAATGAACAAAAATCCAAATTATTGGAAGGGGCATTACAAGGGAACAAAAGATGAAATTGAATTAGCAAAAATATATAGCTATAGCGATAGAATCAGATACTACTGGTCAAATAAAAATGTTGATGCATCGGTTGAAAAAATGTTGAGTAATTTGGAAAGGGTTAATATTTCAGAATCTTTAATAAGCCAGTTTCTTCCCAACCAATATAAAGAGCTAAGGGAAGGCTTAATTGAAAATAATCCGCGCGATTTTGTGCAAAGCAAAATAACAGAAGTTTTAGCCGTTTATCAAAGTGCAACTGGAGGAAATATTGAAAAATAAACACTGGCTGATTTATGCAATTGTTACAACCCTGTTTTGGGGGTTGTGGGGCGCATTGATAGAAATTCCGGAGAAAGCCGGTTTCCCAGCTACCTTGGGTTATTGCGTTTGGGCTCTTACAATGCTGGTGCCAGCTTATGTTGTTCTAAAAAAAGTTGACTTTAAAATTGAGAAAGATAAAAAATCAATTATGCTTGGTTTAATTATTGGATTTACCGGAGCTGGAGGACAAGTTATTCTGTTTCAAGCATTAAGAACAGGCCCGGCTTATTTAGTATTCCCGTTTATCTCACTTTCTCCTGTTATAACTATTTTTTTATCGCTATTATTTTTAAAAGAAAAAGCAAGCAAAAGGAGTTGGATCGGAATTATTTTTGCATTGATTGCAATTCCACTTTTATCATATTCTTCAGGTGATGATGCTAATTCTAGCGGAATTTTATGGGTTATACTTTCCTTGCTTGTTTTTCTTGCATGGGGATTTCAGGCTTTCGTTATGAAGTTTGCTAATGAATCAATGAAAGCTGAAAGTATATTTTTCTATATGACGCTGACCGGTATCATTTTAATTCCATTTGCATTGTTAATGACTGATTTTAGCCAAGAAATTAATTGGGGATGGGATGGACCATATTTAACATTTGTTATACAATTGTTAAATTCGATAGGTGCTTTAACTTTAGTCTTTGCATTCAGATACGGTAAGGCTATTGTTGTAAGTCCATTAGTGAACGCCGTCGCCCCAATAATTACCGTGGTTTTATCATTGATAATTTACCAAGTATTTCCGCATTTTATAATTGTAACGGGAATTGTTTTTGCTATTGTCTCAATCTTTTTATTAGCAATGGAAGAAGATGAGGAACCACAACAAGCTGTAGGTGAAAATTAAAATGAATAAAGATTTTGACGTTATTGTAATTGGAGAATTAAATGTAGATTTGATACTAAATCAAATTGATTCTTTTCCTGAGATTGGGAAAGAAAAGTTAGCAGATAAGATGGATTTAGTTTTGGGAAGTTCTTCTGCAATTTTTGCAAGTAATTTAAGTTCCCTTGGAGCTAAAGTTAGTTTCATCGGAAAAATTGGGAATGATATATTTGGCAATTTAGTTTTAGATAGTCTAAAAAATAAAAATGTAAATACAGATTTAATAATTATTGATGATGAATTAAAAACCGGTGCCACAGTAGTTCTGAATTTCGATCAAGATAGAGCAATGGTTACGCATTCGGGAGCGATGGAACATCTGTCAATAGAAGATATAAAAATTGAGAAATTAAAAAGAGCAAAACATATTCACGTTTCATCAATATTTCTTCAACCTGAATTAAAAGATAACTTATTTGTTCTTTTTAAATCTGCAAAAGAAAATGGATTAACTACTTCGCTTGATCCCCAATGGGATCCGGCAGAAAAATGGGATTTAGATTTGGAACAGCTGCTTCCTTATGTTGATGTATTTTTACCCAATGAAGTTGAAATAACTAAATTAACTCAGACAAATAAAGTTGATGAATCAATAAACAAAATTAAAAATTTTGCAAATTCTATTATAGTTAAAGAAGGAAACAAAGGATCAGTTTCTTATTCTAAAAATATAAAATTGGAAGTTGCCGCCTACTTAAATGATAATGTTATTGATGCAATTGGTGCAGGGGATAGTTTTGATGCTGGATTTATTTTTAAATATGTATCGGGGGAAAGTATTGAGAATTGTCAGAAATTTGGCAACCTGACCGGTGCAATTAATACGACATCAGCAGGAGGCACTTCTGCTTTCAAAAATTACACTCAAATTGTTGAATTAGGTAAAAATAAATTCGGGTTCGAAGAATAAACAATATGAATCTTAAAGAAAAATATATTGAGCTCAGGAAAAACAATTCAGCAATAATAGCTGCCAACTTCTATAATCTTGAAACATTAAAAGGATTATTAATTGCAGCTAATGAGCAAAACAGCTCAGTCATTCTTCAATTATCTAAAAGTTCAATTGATTATATGGGGTTAAAAACCTCGGTGGCAATGGCGAAAGCAGCACTTGAAGAATATAATGTTCAAGGTTGGCTTCATTTAGATCACGGAAATAGTTATGAATTAGTAAGAAATTGTTTGGATGCCGGTTTTGATTCTGTAATGATAGATGGAAGTGAACTATCATTTGATGAGAATGTTGTTTTGACATGCAGAGTAGTTGAAGCAGCAAAAAAATATAATGTACCCGTAGAAGCAGAACTTGGCTTTATTGCAAAACTTGGACAGGATCATGATAAAGGTGATAAATTTACAAAAACTGAAGAAGCAAGATTATTTGTTGAACAAACAAAGGTTGATGCATTGGCAATTGCTATTGGAACCGCACATGGGTTTTATAAGGAGACGCCAAAATTAGATTTTGGAAGATTAAAAGAAATAAAAAGTGTGCTTCCTAATACTGCTTTGGTCTTACACGGTTCTTCAGGAATTCCTCATGAAGATATAGAGAGAGCAATTGCCCTAGGAATTTCCAAAATTAATGTTGCAACTGAATTCAAAGATATTTTTATGAAGTCCTTGAAGGAAATTCTTAACTCGACTGATAATATTGATATTAGGCAAACCTTTCCAGGAGCTATAAGAAAGGTTACTGAACTTGCAAAAACAAAATTAAATTTAACCAAACAAAAAGAATTATGAAAAAATTATCATTGTATATTGTGATAAATTTGATGATGCTTTCCAGCATTGCTTTTGCGGGAAGTTATATAGTTGCTGAATCGAATGGTGATTTTAATAGCATACAAAGTGCGCTTCAGGCTGCAGTTGCGGGAGATACAATTTTAGTTAGAGAGAAAAGTGAACCTTATTATGAAAAAATTACCTTCCCCAACAATGGTGATCAGACCAATGGATATATTGTTTTAATGAACTATCCAAATGAAAATCCAATAATTGATGGGGCAAATTATCAAGCCGGAAATGATGATCCTCAAGGTTTGGTGAGAATAGTCAATAAAAATTATATTAAGATTATTGGTTTTGAAATTAGAAATATTGTTGTTTCTAATAATTCAATTTTTCCGGCGGGCATTTGGGTTTATGGGTCATCTAGTAATATTGAAATTACAAAAAATAAAATTCATACTATTCAGCAAACTGCAAACAATGCCGGCTCCCATGGTTTGGCTGTCTATGGAACTCATCCAACTAATCCAATAAGCAATATTTTGATTGATGGAAATGAAATTTATAATTGTAAACTTGGTTGGAGTGAATCATTAGTCCTTAACGGCAATGTTGATAATTTTGTTGTTAAAAATAATTCCGTTCATGATAATAATAATATTGCATATGATTTTATTGGACACGAAAAAGTCTGTCCAACTCCGGCTTTAGATCAAGCAAGAAATGGTATTGTATTTAACAACATCGCATATAATATAGATAGTCGTGGAAACCAAGCATATGGAGATGAAGCTAGTGCTGATGGTTTTTATGTTGATGGAGGTAAAGACATTATAATTGAAAGAAACACAGTTTATAATTGCAACATTGGGATTGAAATAGCAAGTGAACATGGTGGGAAATCAACGAGTGGAATAATTGTGAGAAATAATTTAGTAAGAGAAAATATTGTTCTTGGTATTGCATTTGGCGGTTATGATAGTAAAAGAGGTTCTACAGATAATTGTAAAATAATTAATAATACGCTGTACAAAAATAACACGGAAAATTTTGATTGGGGTGCTGAAATATTAGTTCAATATTATTGTGAAAATAATTTGGTTGCTAACAATATTGTTTACTCAAATTCCAATATCCCTATGGTTGATAATTCAACAAAAACCGGTAGTGATAATCTTTTCAGCAATAATCTTTATTATACTGAAGGTACAGCAAAGTGGAATTGGAAATCTAATACTTACACAGATTTTGATTCTTATAAAAGTAATTCTTCTCAAGAAGAAAATTCACTATTTGGAGACCCATTATTAGTAGATCCAACTTTGGACAATCCTGCAATTCAACAAGGATCCAATGCGGTAGACAATGGAAACATATTTAGTGAAAATCTTAATGGTGATTTAGATTATTTTGGAAATAACAGAATTAATAATGATTTTATTGATATTGGTGCAGTTGAATCTAGTGATGTCACCGGTATTGAATCATTTGGTCAAATCATGAAAAATGATTTTGAACTTAAACCTGCATTCCCGAATCCTTTTAATCCAACAACTACAATAAAATTTAAGATTTCTCCGAATAGTTTTAAGCGCTACTTTGAATTAAATATTTATGATATTTTAGGAAGAAATGTGAAAAGTGAAACTTTCAATTCAAACGTTGATGAAATTACATATAAATGGAATGCAGAAAATATGAATAGCGGCGTATACTACGCTGTTGTTAGCTCTGATAATGAATTTATGACAAACAAATTAATTCTGTTAAAATAAATAGGAATGAATTTAATGCTTAAAACCTCTTTAAATATTTTATATTTCACATTATTGATCTCATCATTATTAGTGGCTCAAAATACCTCGACATTAAGTTTTGTTGAAAGTAGTGAGATATTTTCTAATCCAGAAAGAGGATTTTCTGTTTATAGGGGTTCGCCAGTTACCGTAAGTTTAATTAATAATTTAAAACCTTATCACGTTTCTGTTGTTCAGAGGATATATACAATCCCACAATTTATAAATTCACCACTCTCGGATGATTTCTTAAATACTGTTCGTAATGATTTAGATGCAGCAAGAGAGGGCGGAGCGAAACTTGTAATGCGTTTTTCATATACCAATAATCAAAATGGAGCAGATGCACCGCTTAGTATTATTCTTCAGCAAATTGAACAGCTTAAACCAATTCTTCAAGTTAACTCTGATGTAATTGCTTACTTAGAAGCTGGTTTTATTGGAGCTTGGGGTGAGTGGTATTATTCAACCAACAAACTAAATAATACGAATGATAGACGTTCAGTTTTATTTGGATTGCTTGATGCGCTTCCCACAGATAGGGCTGTAGTAGTTAGAACCCCGGAATATAAAA